>JAYTVB010000031.1:0-151720 GCA_043744235.1 Cyclobacteriaceae bacterium
ATTCCCGCTGTCGCGGCTACCATGTCGCTGACTGATTTCAAATATGCTGCGAAGGACATTCCGACCTTGACCATATCCAGGGCCGACGCCTCAATGGACGCAAAGAAAGTTGAGCTTGGCGGTGTAACCGGTACAATCGGAAAAAGCGACTTCGCTGTGAGTGGCGTTCTTTCCAACTATGTTGCCTATGCGATGAAGAATGAAGTGTTGACCGGGACGATGAAATTCAATTCCAGCCTGCTCGATCTGAATGAATTCATGCAGGATTCGGGCAAGCCGGCTGCCCCTGCTGACACTACTTCATTTGGCGTTATCCCGATTCCAGGGAATATTGATTTTACCATGCAATCCACCGTAGGGACGGTGAAGATGATGGATTATACCATCAGCAACGCCAGCGGCGCTATTATCCTGAAGGACGGGTCGGCCAACCTGAGCGGACTTAAATTCAACATGCTTGGCGGTGCTTTTGCCATGAATGGAAGTTACGACCCCAGGGATGTCAAGCATCCCAAATATGATTTTGACCTGAAGATTCAAAACCTTGCCATCAAGGAAGCGGCGGCATCATTTTCGGTAATCAAGACCTATGCTCCGGTTGCCGGCCTGGTGAATGGGAGCTTCTCCACAGACTTCAAAATAAATGGTGAGCTCACCAGCAAGATGATGCCGAACCTGGCAACGGTGAATGGAGCGGGTCTCGTCAAAATAGCAGAAGCGGCCCTTACGCAATCCAAGCTTGTCTCGAGCATCAGCTCATTGACCAATCTTAACAATACGGAACAGGTTACGCTGAAAGATGTCCTGATGTCGGCAAGCATAAGCAATGGAAGGCTCAGTGTAAAGCCGTTTGATGTCAAATTTGGCAATTACGCAACCACCATCAGCGGGAGCACAGGACTGGACCAGACCATTGATTACAATATCAAGATGATGGTGCCGGCCGGACAGGTGGGGTCACAACTGCAGGGCTTGGTGAACCAATATGCCGGGACAACCAACCCGACGGACAAGATTCCGGTGACGATTGGACTGGGCGGCACTTTTAAGGACCCAAAGACAAAGCTTATTGCTTCGGAACAAAAAGAACAAGTAAAGCAGGCGGTTACCAAAGCAGCCGAACAGAAAGGTCAGGAAGCCATTCAGCAGCTTTCGCAGGGGACTAAGCCTGAAGACGTGGTAAATAATCTATTGGGAGGCACCAAGCCTGATACAACCAAGAAGGCAAAGAAGGACAGTGCGGCCAAGCCTGCAGATCCACTGAACAACTTGTTACAGAACAAACTGAACAACTTGTTGAAGAAGAAGAACGATTAGCGCCGGGGCTACCGTAAAGGAATTATGGGGAGTTGGAGAAATCTAACGCCCATTCAAATATGAATTCTGCTTACTGATTATCTGGTCTTGGAAAGTTCGTTGCCCAAGAAGAATCCGTCTTTGATCATTTGAATCAGCTGCTCTTTGGTAGGTGCGATCTGGTAAAAGGTGTCATCCTTCTTCTTTATTTCCTTGACCGGGAATCGCTTCCCGAGCTTTCTAAGAATTTCTTTGCGTTTAGCGTCATCCCCAATGTTGATGGAAAGAAAGTCGATTGAGCCGGAAGATTTTTGTTTGACAACGCGCAATACCCATTGGTTGCCGGAGCGGAAATTGACGAAATAATAGTCCTGATAGAATTTCAATACCAGTGAGTCGCTGATTACCCCCCGGCCGAGCCAGTCATTTTCTTTTGAGTCCTTGAAGTGGTAGCCCCAGGGTTCAATGATGAGGGTGTCTGTGTCATTTCCTTTTTCATCGACAGCCAGGTACCGCCCCTGCAGCGTTTTGGGAATTTCGCTGAGGGCTGGAACGCCTGCCGGCTGGGGCTCAGGGAATGAAACCTCCTTGCAGGAGTACAGGAGGAGAGACCAAAACAATATCAGGGACAGGGACTTCATCATTGGTTTATTAAAGTTACAACGCATTATTTGGAACTTAGATGCGAAACCGGGAATGAATTTTTCCCTCAAGGCCGGCCTGCAGCAATTTTTTGATTAACTTTTCTTTTCGCTGGCCAGTTCGCCGATGATCCTGAGACCATCCAGCGTCAGCTGGGGATCGACAATCTGAAAAAATCCCCGGAGTGAAGTAATCACGAATGAAAGACCACCGGTGGCAATGGCTGGACAATCAGCATTGAGCTCAAGGCGAATGGTATTTACCATGTTTTTGACCAGGCCCTCGTAGCCAATGACAATTCCCGATTGAATGGCAGCCACTGTATTCAGACCCAGTGCTGAGGCGGGCATTTCGAGAGGCACATCAAACAGTTTGGCTGTGTTTTGAGAAAGGGCCCGAATGGCGGTACGCAGGCCGGGTACAATGGAAACGCCTAAAATCTTTCCCTCACCGGATATGGTTGTAAAAGTAAGTGCGGTTCCAAAATCAACAACAATGCATGTTTGCTTCATTTTAAAATAGGCGGCGATGGCATTGGCCACCAGGTCCGAGCCGATTTCGAACGGATTGAGAACTTCGATGGGAAGTTTTTCGTACAAGCTTGGGCTGAGCAATACAGGGTCGCGCCTGAACAAGGACCGAACGACGTTCCGCATCTTTTCAGTAAGGCCAGGCACTACACTGCTTATGACGATGACTTCGACTCGTTCAATGGGAAGGGAAGCCTCGAGAAAATAGTCGCGCACCTTGATCCCGTAGAAAAGTTCAGGCTGGTCAGTCCGTGAGGGAATTCGCCAGACGTGCCAGGAATTGCCGTTCCACAAACCCATGGTGATGTCACTGTTGCCAACGTCGAAGGCGAGGAGCATAAAAGCACTATTAAGGGCACTAAGGTGGAAATATTTTTTTGGAATTATGGTTCGATTAGCGTCCATGGGCTGTTTATTGCCTGTTGCGATATCCACCAAACCGTTGATTAGCCCCTTGGCCATTGGTTTAATAGGGGGCTTGATCAGTTCTACCCTGCTTTCCAGGGTCGTAACACCTGTTGTCAATAAGCTGATTCCGCCAAGGGTTGGGGTCAAAACAAACTAAAACCCCGGATTTTTCGTCTTTAATCACAACCGAACTAAACTAATTGCCGTTGATTTTGTCTAAAGTCTATAATGAGAAAGCCATGTACAATAAAGTAGTGTTATCTGTCCTGCAGAACGTGCTGAGTGTTCGTGCGATGCCGTTAACCAGCAAGAGTGACTTCAGGTCTATGGGTGCATCGGCCGCCGAGTTAAATTGGGTGCTCTTTGAAACTGAGCAAAGGCTGAATGTACAGTTGCCTGAAATAGCCATCACCCAAGACTCCACCATCAAGGACCTGCTCAAAACCGTGGTGCTCAACCGAAACTGAAACCCTTGGTCAGAATTCCCTGACCTCACCCTCATTCATAGCAATAAACTTTTCCGGAGCGACGCCATCCTGAGTCAAAGCATTTCTTAATTCAAAGACCGGTACGTGGAGGCCATCGTCTGCCAGTGGAAATGTTCCGAAATGAGTAGCGATACTCTGACCGGAGCCAGTCTCGAGGTGAATCTTAACCGCTTCCGCCGGTGAACAATGAATGGGTGACATGAACCATTCGGGTTTGAAGGCTCCGATGGGGATCAATGACAATTGGACGGGTGCACACCGCTTGCCAATTTCCCTGAACATGGAAGGATGGTACCCCGTATCACCAGCAAAATAGACATTTCCGCCAGGCCTTTTGATTACATAACCGCACCAGAGGGTTGCATCCCGGTCATGCATGCCGCGCCCTGAAAAATGCTGTGCGGGAACGCATTGAACGGTTAATGAATCGTTGAGCGGAATTTCGTCCCACCAGTCCAGGTCAGTCGCCGTATGCATATCATTTTTATCTAGGTAGGCTTTCACACCCAGCGGGGTGATGATCCTGGGTTGGTGCCTTTGAAACAGCGACCGCATTGAATTAAAATCCAGGTGATCATAGTGATTGTGGCTAAGCAAAACCACATCAATATCAGGAAGGTCTTCCAGGAGGATCCCCGGAGGCCGTGTGCGCCTGGGGCCGGCCCATTGAAAAGGACTTGTTCTTTCACTCCAGACTGGATCAGTGAGGATATTCAGGCCGTCGACCTGGATAAGAAAGGTGGAATGATTGATGAAGGTAATGCGAAGGCCATTGCCATTCCGTGCTAAAGGCTTTTCTCCTTCATGAACGAATACATGTTCCGGCCATGGTTCGCGGCGGCGCGTCAGCATCCATTGCAGGGCGCCTCCCATTCCCTGGGCAGGCCTTCCGCCTGGTGTAAAGAACTTCTTCCCGTCAAAATGGTCTGAAACAGGCCCTGTGTATTTTGGGGCCGATAGAAAGTAGCCCAGGAGCGAGATGAACACTACGAAAAAGAACAATATCAATAATGGAATGCTCGCCATCGGAATGAATGCTTGGAAACCAAAAGGTATAAAACTTACCTTAGCCTGAAAAGAAGGGAAAAATGAAATTCAACATGGAGGAAATAAACCGGCTGATGCGGACGCGGAGGAGTGTTTTCCCCAAGGACTATACAGGCGAAAGGGTAAGCGACGCCGTCATCAACCAGATGCTGGAGAATGCGAACCTGGCCCCAACGCATAAACTGACAGAACCATGGCGTTTCGTTGTTTTTGCCGGAGACGGCATGAAGCAATTGGCCGGCATGCAGGCTAAATGTTACAAGGAAGTCACCGATGCGAATGGTACTTACCGGGAGGAGCGTTACCAGTCGCTGCTGACCAAGCCCATGCAGTCATCGCACATCATCGCAATAGGGATGAAGCGGGATGAGAAGAAAAGCCTGCCTGAAGTGGAAGAATTGGGGGCTGTATTTTGCGCCATTGAGAACATGTACCTGACAGCGGCGGCTAGCGGCGCAGGCTGTTACTTCAGCACGGGCGGAATAACCTATTTTGATCAAGCAAAAGTTCTTTTTGGTCTTGGGCCAGAGGATAAACTTCTGGGTTTTATGCACGTAGGAATACCCAAAGTATGGCCGACAGAAGTGAGAAGAAAACCAATTCAGGAAAAAGCAAAATGGGTCACCGGATCCTGATCTATCCAATATGAGTACTGTTCCAACCAAAGAATCGATTGCCTCGGCTCACATACGCATCAAGCCCTATATTCACCACACACCGGTGATGACCAGTGCATCCATTGATGAAATGGCGGGATGCCGGCTGTTCTTCAAGTGCGAAAATTTTCAGAAGGTGGGCGCATTCAAGGCACGCGGAGCCATGAATGCGGCATTGAAACTTTTGCCTGAGCAGCGCGCCAAAGGAGTAGCGACCCATTCATCGGGTAACCATGCGCAGGCCCTCGCGAGGGCCGCAAAAATACTGGGTATCAAATCCTACATCGTGATGCCGAGAACGGCGCCGGAAATCAAAAAACGCGGTGTGCGCGGATATGGCGGTGAAATTTTTGAGTGTGAGCCAACGCTGGAGGCACGTGAATCAACTTTGGCGGAAGTGGTGAAGAAGACCGGCGCCACTGAAATCCATCCATTCAACAATTACGACGTGATAGAAGGTCAGGCGACTTGTGCGAAGGAACTCTTTGAAGAAGTGCCCGGGCTTGATTTTATCATCGCGCCCGTCGGAGGAGGAGGATTGCTGAGCGGTACAGCCCTTGCCACAAAATATTTCTCGCCAGAAACGACCGTCATGGCTGGTGAGCCAGAGAAGGCCAATGACGCCTATCGTTCGATGAAAAGCGGGAAGATTGAAGCGGCATCACCGCCTGTGAGCATCGCGGATGGTCTGCTCACTTCGCTGGGTGACAAAACCTTTCCCATCATCCATGAAAATGTAAAGGAAATTATCACCGTTACCGAGGAGGAGATTGTGGCCGCCATGCGGATCGTCTGGGAAAGGCTCAAAATCATTATTGAGACTTCATGCGCCGTACCGTTTGCAGCGGTACTGAAATCAAAGGATAAATTTGCCGGGAAAAAGGTTGGCATTATTTTTACCGGCGGCAATGTGGACCTGAACAGAGTTGGAAAACTCTTCCCTTGATGCTGGAACACCACTCCAAGCCACTTCTTCCGCTGCGCCTGTTCATCGTCAGGCTTGTCCGGTATGCCTGCTTTGGTCTTCTTCTGATCGGCCTTTCCCTGGGCGTTGGGATAGTCGGCTACCATTACTTCAATGAACTCCCGTGGCTTGACTCACTGTTGAATGCATCGATGATTCTGACTGGGATGGGGCCGGTAGACCCAATGAAAAATGATGCAGCCAAGTGGTTTGCATCGGCCTATGCAATCTTCAGCGGCGTGGCTTTTCTCAGTACTGTTGCCGTTTTCTTAACGCCACTGGTGCACCGGTTCTTGCACAAGCACCACTTGTCGCAGGACAGGTAGGCTTCCCTGTAAACCAAAATCCAGGCCGACGGCAAAAAAATGCCCACCTGATGGATGGGCATTTTTTTATTCTGACTCCGCTTTCCAGCGGGACAGTCGGGACGACACCTAGTTATTTCCCTTCTTGATCTGATCAAATTTATTCTCTGCAGGCTTCTTAGGGAAGACGTTATCATTCACATTCACATCAGCGGTTTCCAGGTTGGGATCAACAATCATGCTGACAACTTCTTTTTCCTTGACGAACACCTTTTTTACCTCTGATTCATTGTTGCGCCAGATCTCAGCGGGAATCCGTTCAATTTCTTTTGAACCATCCTTGAACGTCCATTCAATGATAACCGGGCTTACCAACCCGCCATTGTTTTTCAGGGTGACTTCATAAATGTTCTTTCCCTCAAGCTTTTGGCGAACGGCATTGTCGTCGATCCGGTTGCGGAAATCGCGGTAATCCTGTTCCGGCGTGTTCAGGACGGTAAATTCCTGGGGACCGTTTGAAAAATCACTGGCTTTATCCTGGCTTGTTTTGCCAGCCAGGTCTCCTTGCTTCACTTTAACACCTTTCTTCTCTGGGTCTACCTGGGTTGATTTTACTTTGAACCACTTTACATCATCCAACGTAAGATCCACGTTGTCCGTGGTGTAAAACCAGCCTCTCCAGAACCAGTCAAGGTCTACGGCCGAAGCATCTTCCAGGGTACGGAAGAAATCGGAAGGTTTGGGATGTTTGAACGCCCAGCGCTGGGAATATTCCTTGAATGCTTTGTCGAAAAGCTCAGGCCCCATGACCGTTTCACGCAGGAGGGTGAGCGCCGCAGCCGGCTTGCTGTATCCATTCGGGCCAAAACTCCGGCCCTGGTTGTCGGAAGTAGCCATCACAGGCCTCATCATGTTCTTGTCTCCTTTCATAAAAGGAACAATTCCTTTTGGTGTATTTCCGGTGTGATCAAGGGCCGGATAACGTTCACGCATGGTTTCTTTTTCGAGGAAAGAGTTCAGCCCTTCATCCATCCAGGTGCTCTGGCGCTCATCGGAGTTGATGATCATCGGAAAATAGTTGTGGCCGACCTCATGCACGATGACACTGACGGTGCGTGTGATTGTGCGTTCGGAGATTGTGCCGTCCTTGGCCGGCCGGCCACCGTTGAAAGAGATCATCGGATACTCCATGCCGCCACCTACCCAGTTACAGGAATAGGCGGTGGGGTAGGGGTAATCGACCGTACGCGCTGAGTAAACATCCAGGGTGTTCTTGATGGCTTTGGTGGACTCCTTGGACCAGAGGGAAAATCCTTCTTTGGGATAGAGTGACTGAGCCAGCGGGGTGCCGCTTCCGTTCTTAACGGCCATGGCATCCCAGATGTATTTGCGCGAAGTGGAAAATGCGAAGTCGCGGACGTTCTCAGCCGCAAAATCCCAGGTGCTTTTTTTCTTCGAACGCTCTTTTTCTTTCTTCCTGGCCTCTTCCTCAGTCACAACAAAAACCGGCTGGTCAAAAGTCTTGCGGGCTTTTTCAAAACGTTCAATCTGTTCCCTGGTAAGCACTTCTTTTGGATTCTGAAGCCATCCGGTAGCGCCCACAATATGATCGGAGGGGACTGTGATCCGCACCCGGTAATTGCCAAAGGTCAGGGCAAACTCGCCGGCGCCAAGAAACTGCTTGTTCTGCCAGCCTTCATAATCATCAAAGACGCACATTCGGGGAAACCATTGGGCAATGAAATAGATGTAATTGCCGTCCTCCGGAAAATATTCCATGCCGCCCCGGCCGCCAACCATCATCATGTCGTTCACATTGTACGACCATTCTACCTTGAAGGTGAACTTCTCCCCTTTCTTCAGTGGCTGCGGAAGATCAATCCGCATCATGGTGTAGTTGATCAGGTAGGGAAGGTTTTTATCTGCCGCATCCTTCACTGATTTAATAGTATAGCCCCCCTTGTAATCAAAGGTGTTCATCGTTGTGGCTATCATTTTGGCTGGAACGGAATCCCGGATAGCGCCGCCCATGGTTTGCCGTGTCATGCTCCCGTCAGCATAGAGATTTTGGTCGAGCTGCAGCCAAAGGAATTTGAGTTCTTCCGGCGCGTTGTTGAAGTAGGTAATCGTTTCTGAGCCGGTAATAGTCTGATTTTCGTCATTCAGTTCAACGTTGATGACGTAGTCAGCGCGCTGCTGCCAGTAGTCAACACCGGGAGCGCCTGAACTGCTTCGGTAGCTGTTTGGCGTCGGCAACATCTGGTCCAGCTGCTCAAACTTTCCCTGCCACTTCTGCTGTTGCTGCTGTGCCGTGAGGGTGATGGTCATGCACACGAAAAAAGTAAATGCGATAAGCTTTTTCATAATCAATGGATTGATCAATCCTTAGTTAGTTTTCTTTTTGATTTCATCAAACTTGCTGGGAGCGGCAGCTTTGGGAAAAACATTGTCATCGGTGCGGATGTCTGAGGTTTCCAGCCTGGGATCCAGAACGATGTTGGTTACTTCTTTGTCCTTCATGAAGACTTTCGTTACGGTCTTTTCATTGTTGCGCCAGATTTCGGCCGGGATGCGTTCCACTTCTTTGGTGCCATCCTTGTACGTCCATTCAATAATAACGGGCATGATCAATTCCCCCTTGTTGGTAAGGGTTAACTCATAGAAGTTCTTGTTCTCCATTTTAGAAATGAGCGCCTTGTCATCCACGCGGTTCTGGAAGTCACCGTAGAACCGGGCATCCGTGGGAATTACCGAGAAGGGCTGGGGACCTCCGCTGAAATCGTTCGTGTTCTTGTCGGCGGCAGCAGCACTGGCGGCCAAATCGCCTTTCTTGACTGTTTTGCCCTTGTTTTCGACGTTGGCTTCATCCTTGCGCACCTGGTACCATTTCACCTTGTCGATGCTTTGGTCACAAACATCAGTCGAATAGAACCAGCCTCGCCAGAACCAGTCGAGGTCAACGGCCGAGGCGTCTTCCAGCGTTCTGAAGAAGTCAGCTGGCTTGGGATGACGGAACGCCCACCGCTGGCAATACTCTTTAAAAGACTTATCAAACAGTTGCGGGCCCATGATGGTTTCCCTCAGCATATTCAGACCGGTGGCGCACTTGGCGTACTGTTCTGAACCGAACTGGATCACCTGCTCTGAGTTAGTCATCAGCGGGCGCTGCAGGCTGTTGTCGCCTTTCATATACGGCACAATCCCTGCGGCAGGACCCCTGCGCTGCGCCATGTCAGGATAATTTTCAATCTGCGTGCGGTATTGAATGAAAGTATTCACGCCCTCATCCATCCAGGTCCACTGGCGCTCATCGTTGTTGATGATCATCGGGAAAAAATTATGACCCACCTCATGAATAACCACGCCCACCAATCCCCATTTCGTACGATCACCATAACTACCATCCTTGTTGGGCCGTGCGCCGTTGAAACAAATCATAGGATACTCCATGCCAAGTGAAGCATGGTGCACGGACGTAGCCTGCGGGTAAGGATAGTCAACAGAGTATTTTGAATATGTGCTGATCGCAGCTTTTACTGCTTTTGTTGATTCCAATTCCCATAATGGATTTCCTTCTTTGGGATAATAGGACATTGCCAAGGGGGTCTTGTCGCCGATTCTTACAGCCTGGGCATCCCAGATAAATTTGCGTGAGGTGGCAAACGCAAAATCCCGGACATTTTCAGCTTTAAACTTCCATGTCTTCTTTTCTTTTGATTTGGTCTTCTCGCGCAGGATGGCTTCTGCCTGCGTTGCGATAATGACGGGCATGTCAAAAGAAGTTTTCGCCTTTTCAAAACGTGCGATCTGATCCGGTGTCAATACTTCCTTTGGATTCTGCACCATTCCCGTGGCGGCTACAATGTGATCGGCAGGCACAGTGAGGTTGACATCATAATTTCCGAAGGTCAGCGTAAACTCACCCTGACCGAGGAATTGCTTGTTCTGCCAGCCCACCACGTCATCGTATACGCACATGCGCGGGAACCATTGGCCAATGATGTAGGAGTAATTGCCGTCTTCAGGAAAATATTCCAGTCCGCTTCGTCCGTCATTGGGGTTTGCATTGTGCATGCGGTCGTTGATGTTGAATGACCACTCAACAGAGAATGTGTATTTCTGCCCCGCAGCAAGCGGCTGAGCCAGGTCAACGCGCATCATGGTCTGGTTGATTATATAGGCCAGGCTCTTGCCCGTAGCATCCTTCACTCCCTTTATTTTATAGCCGCCATCGAAGTCATAAAGACCGAGGTCGGAGGCCATGGCTTTTGTTGTGACCGAATCCTTGACAGACATCGTCTCGGTCTTCAGCGTGTTATTGCCTTTTGCGTTGATGTTTTGATCAAGCTGGAGCCAAAGGTATTTGAGAACATCGGGAGAATTGTTGTAATAGAGAATGGTTTCTGATCCCGTTATACTCTGGTTGTCATCATTCAATTCTGCATTGATGACATAGTCGGCACGTTGTTGCCAGTACCTGGGACCGGGGGCACCTGAACCGGTTCTGTATTCATTTGGGGTCGGGAGCAACTGGTCCAGCTGTTCAAACTTGCCTTTCCACTTGGGGGGCTCGGGTTTTGTTTCCTGTGCAAATAGGGTACAGTTTGAGATCAAACCGATAAGCAAAAGCAGCTTCTTCATAGATCTAGTTTTATTTACAAATTGATATAGGTGTATACTTCCTGTAGTCTGTCTTTCATGAGAATCAGAGACATGCCTGCAATGGCGGATGAAAGCACCATTTTCCAGTCTCTTCTGGCAATGCGGAGCCAATCAATCGCAATAAAACTAACCGCCAGAAAAATCCCTACTATTATTATCTGACCGAATTCCAGGCCGATGTTAAAGGCAAATAGCGGTGTAAGGATTTCATGACTTTTCCCCAAAAGGGCCCTTAGGTAGGCTGAAAAACCCATTCCGTGGATCAGTCCAAAGAAGACCGCAAAAAAATAGTTCAATTGTACCGGACCCTGGGTGATGCCGCCCTCCTTTCTGAAAAGGTTGGAGACGGCAGTGACAAAAATGGTGAGCGGTATGAGAAACTCAATCAGTGCAGTGTTGACTGAAATAACCTTCAGGGTGGCCATGGCAAGAGTTACGGAGTGACCAATGGTAAAGGCGGTGATCAGGATCAGGAGTTGTTTCCAGTCACGAACCACATATATCGCGCAAAGCGCAACCACGAACAGGATGTGGTCGTAGCCATTGGCATAGTCAAGGATATGGTCCTTGCCCAGCATGAAATACATTTGAAACTCGGACATGGCGGCAATTATAGCGCAAAAAATCCAGCCTCCCATGGCTTTCTGAGGGCTGGCACCTGATTTGCGGTTGGGGGTACCAAGGTTCCTGTTTACTTTTGATCCATGATGCTGCTTCATTGGTTATTGATATGCCTGCTTCACCCCGTCCATGTTTCCGTGACGGAGGTGACTTACAGTGAAAAAGACAAGGCACTGCAGATCACTTCGCGAATCTTCATTGACGACCTGGAGTTATCAATTCAAAAACAGGTGGGTCAGGAATCGCTTGATATCCTCAAGCCGAAAAATGGGCTGACGACGGACCAGCTGGTGAGCGATTACCTGAAGAAGCACTTCACAATAAAAATTGACGGCAAACCGGCGAATGTCAGGTACCTGGCCCATGAGACAGAAGATGCGGCGATGATCTGTTACCTCGAAATTGAAAATGTTAAAAAACTCAAGACACTCGAAGTAACCAATGATGTCATCCATGAAACACACGCCGACCAGTCCAACCTGGTGCACATTACCTACAAAGGTCCTGTAAAGAGCTATCGCCTCGTCCGCGAGAAGCCAACAGAGATCTTCCGTTCCGAAAGCAAGTAGGGAACCTGCAGGTCCTTTTATCACGATGTTGTTAAGGATTTATTCATCCGGCACACTATCTTTATTGAAAAATAGGACAACACCATGCGCACCAAAATTGTAGCCGGCAACTGGAAAATGAACAAGACCCTCGACGAAGCAAATGCGCTTACAAAGGAGGTGATTTCCCTTGCAGCCAGTGAATTGAAGGGAAATGCCAAAATCATCCTCTGTGTTCCATTCCCATACCTTGTTCCAACCAAAGCACAGCTGGGCAACTCTGCCGTCCAGGTGGGCGCACAAAACTGCAGTGAACATGATTCAGGAGCCTATACCGGGGAAGTTTCTGCAACGATGCTCAAGTCCATGAACATACCTTATGTTATCCTCGGTCACAGTGAGCGTCGCCAGTATTTTGGGGAAGACGGCAAGCTGCTGGCAATGAAAGTAGACAAAGCGTTGGCCAACGGCATCACCCCGATTTTCTGTTGCGGTGAACCACTGGAGATAAGGGAGAAGGGCACTCATGAAGCGTTGATACGAAAGCAAGTGGAAGAAGGGCTTTTTCACCTGTCACCGGATGCAATCAGGAAAATAATTATAGCCTACGAACCAGTATGGGCCATCGGCACAGGCAAAACTGCATCCACCCAGCAGGCACAGGACATGCACCTTGTCATTCGAAAGCAATTGGCGGCGAAGTACGGAGAATTTGTCGCGGATGCCATCCCTATTTTATATGGGGGCAGCGTCAAGCCGGACAATGCCAAAGAGCTGTTTTCCTGTCCTGACGTTGACGGCGGACTGGTAGGAGGCGCTTCGCTGAAGGCGAGGGATTTTATGGATATTGTGAAGGGGGCTAACTGATTACTTGTTGCTGATCACTGGCATTGCAGTTCTTCCAATTTGAGATCGTTCTGACAACCATACATGCGCATCAGAGAAGCAAGCGAACAAGACATTCTGACCTTGATCGACTTCCAGTTGAAGTTGGCGCTGGAAACGGAAAACCTTCAGCTTGAAATCAGCACGCTTTCCATGGGGATGCACAAGCTGCTAAAAGATCCCTCCAAGGGAAGATATTTCGTAACCGAAGCGGAAGGAGAAGTGATAGGATGCCTGAGCCTAACCTATGAATGGAGCGACTGGCGTTGCGGCACAGTGTTGTGGATTCAGTCTGTCTACGTGTCTGAACCCTGGCGCGGGAAGGGTGTTTACAAAAGAATGTACGAACACATCCATTCCATGGTGCAGGGTGATCCTGATTTAACGGGTATCAGGCTTTATGTGGACAACACCAATGCAAATGCAAAGAAGGTTTACGCAAGCCTTGGCATGAACGGTGAGCACTATTCGGTGTTTGAATGGATGAAATAGTGACTGTTCCTGGTCTTCGGCATTTGACTTATAGCGCCTGTTTTATATCATCAATCAGGTCTTCAGCTTCTTCAATGCCCACTGACAACCTCAGTAACTTATTGGAGATCCCCACGGCTGCCCGCTCTTCTGCTGAAAGCCTGGCGTGAGAAGTTCTGACCGGAGAACCGATTGTTGACTCAACGCCACCCAGGCTGACAGCACGCCTGATGATCTTAAGTTTCTTCAGGAATTTGTCAGGGTCACCCTTCACTTCAAAGGAAAGCATTCCGCCATAGCCGCCGGGCATCTGTCTTTTTGCGACGCGGTGACCCGGATGATTTCTAAGGCCAGGATAGTAAACCGAACCGGCCTTGGGCTCTGACTCCAGGAACTGGGCGATGGCCATGGCATTGTTATTTTGCTGTCGTACACGAAGAACGATTGTTTTCAGGCTGCGTTCCACCAGGTAGCAAGTGTGAGCGTCGAGACTTCCGCCAAGGGTGATGGCGCTGGATTTGATCAGCGTTGTTAATTTTTTTGAACTGACCATAGCTCCGCACATGAGGTCACTATGGCCGCCGATGTATTTTGTGCCGCTATGCAGGACCACATCAATACCGAGGTCAATCGGGTTCTGATTTACCGGTGAAGCAAAAGTGTTATCAATGAGTGATATCAGCCCATGCTGGCGGGCGATGGCGCTTACAGCCTGCAAGTCCGTGATTTTCAGAAGCGGATTAGAGGGTGTCTCCACATAAATGACTTTTGTTTTCTTGTGGATGGCCTTTTCAAAATTGCGCGGATCGGCAGCGTCTACGAGGGTGTAATCAATTCCATGCCGGTGAAGCTCGTTGAGTGCTGCATGATGTGTGCCACCGTACAAATCTTTTTGAAAAATGATATGATCACCCGTGCGCAAAAGGGCGAAGAAGGAAGTCATGATGGCGGCCATACCGGTACTGAAAACGAGGGCGTCTTCTCCATTTTCGAGCGCAGTGATCTTTTTGACCACCGCTTCCTGATTAGGTGTGTTGAAATACCGAGGATACCTGACCACTTGTTCGTAGTCATAGGCTGAAGCATGGTAGACGGGGCTGACCAGTCCGCCGAAGAGCGGATCGCCAACGGAACCGGCATGGACAGAGGCAGTGAGCTTGGAAACGGGCTTTTTCATGGGAGCCGGATAAGGTGGTGAACTGCAAATAACCTACAGGTTTAGGAAAGCGCCAAGCGGAATCTGTTTTAGCGGAGGGATTGAAAATTCCCGATGGGGTTGGGGGAACTTAATGCAAAAGAACCTTATATTAGGTTACGCATCGAAGAGCCCCATGATTCGGAAATTAATTTTGGCGTTTTTGGTCATGTCCGCCGCAGCCGCCGGTCACGCCCAGGTTGTGTACACCGTGGAGACTGTGCCAAATACCAAGGTGACCAGCGACAGTTATGTCAGCAATCCTGATCACATCATCCGCGACAGCACCGTAACAAGATTGAATTCCGTGCTCCGGGGCCTGGAGAACCAAACTACCGTCCAGGTGGCCGTTGTCATGCTCTCTTCAATCGGTGAATCAGCCGATTTTGATTTTGCGCAGAAACTATTTGAAAAATGGGGCATTGGCCAATCGGCAAAGGACAATGGCTTGCTGATATTGTTCATCCAGGACCAGCACAAGATCCGTTTCCATACCGGCTTCGGCGTGGAAGGCACGCTGCCTGACGTCATCTGCAAGCGCATTGAAGTGCAGCACATGGTCCCCGATTTCAAAGCAGGAAGAATTGATGAAGGGATGATTGGCGGGGTGAACGAAGTCATCAGGATCCTGACGAACCCGGCCTACGCGGAAGAGCTGCGCGATGAAGGAAAAACAGTGAAGCTGTTTCCTGGTGTTGAAGATTCAATGAAAACGGACAATCACCTGATTGCTTTCATCATGTCGATTGCGTGGCTTCTCATCGGTCTTATTTTCTTTGCCTGGAAGAAGAAGTCTGGCTTCACTGATTCGGCCGATGTTTCCGTCGCGCCCAGTGTGAAGATCAGTTCAAAACAATGGTTGTCCTGGTTTTTGATCGTTCCCATTTTGTTGATGGTAGGGCTTTCCTTTTTGAAGGACTCACTGATGTTCTGGGGAGGCATTTACCTGTACCTGCTGTTAGCGGTTATTGCCCGGCGGGCGCGGATGGCCAAAGAAACAAAGGCGTGGTTTCAAAAGGGAGAGTATCATGCCTTGTATAATTTTTATGATGAGGACCATCTGTACTGGAGGCTCATGGGCGCCTTCTTTCCTGTTCCATTCGCATTCATGCTTGGTACCTATGGCAGCAGAAAAGAAGCGTTCCGCACGCACCCCCGGCCTTGCATGAGCTGTGGAAAGCCGGCTGTCCGTCTCGGAGAAGATACGGAAGATGCCTTCCTGAAGAAGTCGCAGACGTTTGAGGAAGAGATCAGGTCCGCAGACTATGATGTTTGGAAATGTGCCGCTTGCGGTGCAACGCAGGCCTATCAATACAAGAACAAACACACCAAGTTCAAGGAGTGCCCTGTCTGTGCCACCCTGGCCTATGCCACCTTGAGCAATACCACCATCAAAGCGGCCACGACAACCTCGGAAGGATTGCAGGAATTGAAACGTGGCTGCAGTTTCTGCGGACACCAGGATATAACAAACGTGGTGCTCCCGATTGTTGCGTCGTCATCATCCTCCGGCTCTTCTTCGGACTCTTCGTCCGATTCGGGCGGCAGTTATGGCGGAGGAGATTCAGGCGGAGGAGGAGCGAGCAGCAGCTGGTAAGCCCAGTCACTTTCATTTGGTATTTAGTAACAGATGGGTTGAAGGCTTTTGACAGGTTGATCACCGTCATTGACCATTAATGGATCATTGCTTTTTATTGTCAGGGCAACCGCTAAATTCGAGACCAACCTTATCCCCGGAAACCATGAACAAACTGATTTTACTGCTCCTGTTCCCCATCCTCGGATTAGCCCAGACCCCCCGGAAAGTTGGGCGCATTGATTCGGTGTTGACCTACCTCCATGAGCAGCAGCTCTTCAACGGCACCATCCTCATCGGGGAGAAGGGGAAGGTCATCTACAAAAAGGCCTTTGGTTTGAAAAATGAAACAACAGGGGAAAAACTTGCCACCACGTCAGCTTTTAACCTTGCTTCTGTTTCCAAGCAGTTCTATGCCGTGATGATCATGATGCTTAAGGAGAAAGGGAAACTGCAATACGATGATCCGGTTAATAAATACCTGCCCGTCTTCCCATACGCAGGCATTACGATCAGGCACCTCCTGAACCAGACTTCCGGACTTCCGGAGTACTTTGACATCGCCGGCGGGCAGATGAACTACATGGATACGCTCACCAACCAATCCATGCTGGAAATCCTGGCCATGAAAAAGCCGTCCCTTCTCTTTGAGCCGGGTGAAAAATGGCAGTACTGCAATACCAATTACACAACCCTGGGCTCGGTGCTGGAAAAAGTTTCAGGCACATCGGCTGACAAATTCTTTCAGCAATACATCACCGGCCCGCTAAAAATGAGTGACACCTACGTCTACCAGATCAGGATGAAATCTTCACCGGCATCGCGCGTGTTTGGATTTAAGGATGAAGGGGGGCGGCATACGCCAAATGACCTCATTCGGTACGATGGTATTGTTGGTGATGGCAACATATATTCGTCTGTAGAGGATTTGTACAAGTGGGACCAGGCACTGTACACCGAAAAACTTGTTACCAGGGCAACGTTCCTCGAAGCCATTACTCCCGGAAAGCTCAACAATGGCGAATCCACAAAATATGGATTTGGGTGGTTTATTGATGAGCCGGGGAAGATAGTCAGCCACACAGGAGGCTGGGTCGCATTTCGAACCATTATCGTACGCAACATAGGGCAGAATCAGACTTTGATTGCACTTGATAACTCTACCAACTTCCAGGGTCTCCTGGCTGCCAAAAACATATGGGAAGGCAAACCCAACAAACTTCCCGTTACCCGCCTGATCACCAATGTGAAGATCATTGATGGAACCGGCTTGCCCTCGTATTCCGGTGGCGTGAGGATTCTGAATGACCGTATCCGTGAAGTGGGTTACCTGAAGGCCCTTCCCAATGAAAATGTAATGGATGGAAAGGGCCTTGTGCTGGCTCCGGGATTTATTGATAACCACAGCCACCATGACCGGGGCCTCAGGGAAAGTCCGGACTGTATTGCGGCGACCAACCAGGGCATCACCACCATTGTTGTGGGACAGGACGGCGGATCATCCCCCATCGATTCCATCCAGGCCATGATAAAATCGAGGCCGGTGAGTGTGAACATCGCAACATACACGGGTCATGCCTCCCTGCGGGGGATGACCATGAAGAAGGATCTTTTCAGAAAAAGCAACCCAGCCGAGATTGACTCCATGAAACGGATACTGGCCCGTGAGATGGAGAACGGGTCGCTGGGGCTATCCACCGGGCTGGAGTATGAGCAGGCATTTTATTCCAACCGCGATGAAGTGGTCGCGTTGGCTAAAGTCGCAGGGGAGAAGGGCGGGAGATACATCAGTCACATGCGAAGCGAAGATATGCGCATAGAAGAGGCTATCGATGAGATTATTGAGATTGGCAGGGAGGCGAAGCTCCCGGTGCAGATATCCCATTTCAAGATTGCCATGCGGTCGAAGTGGGGAAACTCTGTTTCGATCCTCAACAAGCTTCAGCAGGCAAGACTGGATGGTGTCAATCTTACTGCAGACGTATATCCTTACCCGATGTGGGCTTCTACTCCACGCGTGTTGTTTCCTAAAAAGGATTTTGACAGTCCGGCTGCCGCTAAACAGGCAACGCAGGAGTTTTTCGACCCCAGCACATCTGTCATGGTCAATTACCCCGGCCATCCGGAATATGAAGGGAAGACCGTGACGGAAATCGGGAAGATGAACAATGAATTGCCGGAGCAGGCCCTGTTGAGGATCATCCGGGAAACGGCCGATGGCGGGGTAATTGTGGGGACCTCGATGAGCGAAACAGACATCTCGAATTTTCTGCGCTGGCCTTTCAGCGCGATTTGTTCTGACGGTTCCAGCGAAGGACATCCGCGCGGCCACGGGGCCTTCACCCGGGTGCTGGGCCGTTATGTGCGGGAACAAAAGCTAATGCCATTGGAGACCGCCATTCACAAAATGACAGGACTTGCCGCAGAGAATGTCGGCATCAAAGACCGGGGAGTTATTGCTCCAGGTTATTATGCAGACCTGGTGCTGTTTGATCCCGGTACGGTTATCGACAACGCGACGATTAAGAATCCCAAAGCACTTTCCACTGGTGTGGCCAGCGTATGGGTGAACGGCCAGGTTGTGTATGAACAACAGAAGGCGGTGACAAATTATCCTGGAAAGTTTGTGTCCAGGGGCGCTGGACGCAATTGAGTCCGCGCAAACCGCACATTCAAATTAGCCCGTCCAATGAATGAAAGTCCTTGAATTTGATGTAGTACTCAAATGAACGCTTGTCCACCTCAGACCGGTCTTTCTTCAAAAGCACGTTTTCGCTCCGGGTGATATATTGGTATTTGTGGTTGATGGATGAGATGACATCACTGCGGTGTTTCTTCTGAAGGTCCTGCGGCTTATCTGACAGGCCCAGGATTCTGTTGATATCGTCGATCGAGGTTTTTTCTTTACGGAGTGAGTTCTCGGAAATTAGCTTGATCAGTCCTTTTTCCTTTTCGTCAAATATCACAATGGCTGGCTTATCGGAAAGGGCCTCGCTCACAGCCTCAGGCTGGATTCCTTTTCTCCTCAGAAGTCCGGAGCCCATGAATCCAATCAGGAGGCAGGCCATCATTCCTGTGGTGATTTTCCAGTGCTGCAGGATCATGCCGGCCATGGAACCGACGAGGCTGGCCTGACCAGGCCCCTCATAAATCCTGGTGTCCGTCGGAATGAAGTCAGCCCGGCTCAATGTTATTTTGTAAATACTGTCGGATGAAAGGTACAATGCTGAATCGCTGAAGAAAAATTTGGAGTCTGGCTTTTCATAGCGTATGATATCACTTGACTTTCTTTCCGAAAGCCGCAGCACTTGATTATGCCGGATGTCAAGCAGGATGAAACTGGTAAAATCCTCCTTTGCTTTGCAGAAGATGCCCCACGGCGTATTGATTTGCCCAACCAGAAAATCCACGGGGAGCGTATTCCTGCCCAGGGGTGACCAGACTTTTGTTGCCAGGTCAAGCATGTAAATGGAATCCGGGCCAAGCGACTTCTCATTCATTTTGTTGACATACAAACGGCCGGATGATTGGTCGAACCATGTTTTGAATCCGCTGTCGGAATTCGTGTAACAGGGAACCTCCATGGAGCTGGCTGTCAGTTCCCATTCATGAGCATCTTCAACATACATGCGGAGCTGCCCGTTATATCGCCAATAGCCGTAACCACCAAAAGAATAAATGGTATCACGCCAGGCAAAGGCCTCGGCTCCAAAGTTGTATCCGAAGAATAGGGTGGAATCAATGCGTTGTGCTGAAAGCGCCCCGTTAATTTCTTTTATTTCATACAGGCGACCTGTTCCATCAATCAGCGCAAACAGACTATTGCGGGTACGGACAAGCTTTTGCGGTGTTGTACCATTGCCCCTAGTGAATGGATTGTCATCGATCGCCAGCGGCTGCGTGAAATTCCTGGGGATAACAATGTCATAGACTGGGGTTGTGTCCGACAAGAGGTGGCGGAGAAATTCTTCTCCACTGACAATTTTTTGCGCCTCGCCTTCCCTGAAAAATAAAAGAATAGCTACGACTAGAATAAGGAATCTATGCACTGACTTTGTCGATTAGAAAGATTCTACCGGGGGTGTAGACCTTTTCAGGACCAAGATCAAGTTACTTATATTATTTCATCTGTGTAAAGCGTTCGTGATAGGTAATTCACCTTTTTTTAACTCGTTGTAGAACAGGCGCTTAGGAGTAAGTCCCATGCCGCCCGTGATTTACCTTATTCTTCACCTAATACAACTGTTTTGGGCTACCGCAGCGAGTGGTATTGCATAGATTCAATAGCGAAACCTCATTTATCCAGGACCCTAACTTACCATGAGCAACATAACCACAAGAGAAAAGGAGGTATTGGACCTGCTGGCAAAGGGATATTCTACCAAGGAAATTGCCAGGACGCTGGTGATCAGTTTTCACACAGTGGAGAGCCACCGCAAGAATCTCAGGTCAAAGTTTGATGCAAAGAATTCAAGTGAACTGATCATGAAGGTCTCTCAACTTCCGGATCGGCTGGTGGCTTGATTCCTTTGTCGGGATTAGTGAAATCCATTTAAGATTTTCATCAGCACATTCCTTTCTGGGGTAAGACTGGTTTTTCGATAGAGAGACCAACAAAACACACTTTAATAGGAGGAATCTGATGAAGATAAGAGGAAGAGAGTTGAAATCCAAGTGTCCCTGGCATGTCAGGAGGAAAGATAATTTCTTACATTGCTAATCTCCTTTCAACCTAAAACCCTACGGCCATGAATGCATTTTCAAGAAGCTGGGAGCTTACCAAGGTATCGTTCGATGTGATCAACAAGGACAGGGAGTTGATTTGGTTTGCCCTGTTGTCATTTATCTTCTCAACAATTTTTGCGGTCGTGATGATTGTCCCGACCGTACTGACCACGCTCATGAATGAGGGATTTAAACAGGAATCCTTACAACTGGTGGAGTATGTTGTTATTTTCATCACCTACTTTGGGCTTGCGTTCATTGCCACATTTTTCAACGTCTGCGTGGTGTATACAACCAAGATCCGTTTTGAGGGTGGCAATGCAACGTTTGGAGAAAGCTTCAAATTTGCATTATCGCGCCTTGGATTGATAGTCAAGTGGAGTTTGTTGGCCGCCACCGTCGGACTGCTCATGCGACTCATTGAAAACTTTGCGAGGAGGCTGGGGAGGCCCGGTCAGATCATTGTCGGCATATTGGTTGCCTTGATTGGAATGGCCTGGACAGTCGTTACAATTTTTGTTGTTCCCGTACTGGTGTACGAAGGGCTGGGCCCGGTTGACGCTGTAAAAAAATCAATTCAGGTTATTAAAAAGACCTGGGGAGAAAGTCTGATCAAAGCCATTGGATTGGGACTCATCCAATTCATGGTTATGCTGGCAATCATTATCGTGGCAGGGCTTGCCACGTATGGTCTGACCATGATGTTTGAAACAAGAGGCCTCCTGATCGGAATCGGTCTTGGATTGTTGATACTGCTCCTGGTTGGATTGGTGTTCAGCGTTGCCAGCACCATCTTCAACACGGCACTGTATGTGTATGCGAACGACGGGAAGGTTGCATCAGGATTCAGCGAAGAGATGATCAAGGGCTCATTCAGGCAGAGAGGACTCTGACCGGAACAAATCAAAACCCTCATGGAAACCCCAAGACAGTCCTTTTCAGGGAAGCTCAGGTTCTTCCTCTCCAGGGCAGAACAAGCGTTGCTGGCATTAGCCATGATTGGCCTCTTGCTCAGGTATGCGGGCTTGCCATGGACGACGGTCATCATGCTGGCCCTGTCAGGACTTGGCACCATATTTTTTCTGTCAGCCTATTTGCCTCCTGAGCCAATGGAGTCAGATGGAGCGGCGCGATTGGGATTCAAGGATCTGCTGATGTTTACGATTCTGCCGAAGGTTCTGGGGATTGCCTGCTCTGTTTCAGCCATCGGGATGCTGTTCTATTTGCTGGGGTTCAAAGGATACCTGCAGATGATTCTGATCGGAGGCACCGTGATCTCCGCCGGGCTGTTGATTCTTGGTTTCGGCTTTGCTACGGAAACAAAGAACATCAGGACCATGATGCCGATATTGTATCGTGCGGTCCCTTTGGTATTTATTGATGCCTATATCTATTTGCAGCACTCTTAACTGAATTCAGATCAGGTATACTGACAGGAAATTTGTCTTGATTTCCGTTCAGGATATTCTATGTAGAATTCCCATCCTCGTTTAGGTTTGAGTAAAGAAAAAACGAAGATGGAATTTCCTTCAGAGCCTCAGTTCACGACTGAAGATGACCTGATTGCGTCCAACCTGCTGCTTCGCACCAAGCTTGAGGTGGAGTTTAGTATTATCCTTACCGAGGAACTGCCGTTCAGTCTGCAGGAGCAGAACCACTTGCTCCGGTACCTATACGCCGTGGAAACGGTCATGTCGAAGGTGAGCAGGCGTATCGTATGGGAGTTTGTCGGAGGACATTATTACTTCAGGGCAAACGAAAAATGGTAAGCAATTGACAGCTTTACTTCAGTTGCGAATTTGGGTATTATGGCTAGCTTTACTAAAGTAAAGAGGATGCACGTTGCTTGGACTGTTCTCCCTGTCCTTCTTCGCGCGCAATAAGCTTCCGTCCATCCTGTTCTCCCGAGCAATAGCTCCGATCACGGATTTAGCTGAATTCTCTAAACCAAACCCAATAATTATGAAGCGTTTAATGATGACAGCCGTGATCATGCTTATTGCGACGGTGACTTTTTCCCAAAGCACCACGCCGGCACCTAACCTGTACTGGACCATGACGGTCAAGGTTAAGATGGACAAGAAACTCGAGTGGGAGAAGAAGGTGATGGTGTATGTAAAAACCCACATGCCGCAAACCAAGTACCGGATGTGGGAGGTTATCAGCGGAGAAAATACAGGAGCCTATGTTGTTGTCATGGGCCCCATGAGCTACAAAGACATGGATGTGTCCCAGGTGAGCCCCAAAGGAGAGGCGTTGCAGAAGGCCGACGGTCAGGCCCTGGACGCATTGTGTGAGTCTTCCCAGGTAATGTATATGAGAAGGCAGGATGCGAGTATCAGCACATTAAAGGCTGACAGAAAACTTAAATACTTGCTGGCGACAACCAATGAGATTAATCCTGGTTCGTGGGATGTGATTAATGAATTGGCAAAGAAGATCAAGGAAGCGCGTGAAAAGGGGGGCTCCAAAATGGATATTGACTATTTCAGGCCCAACAACAGCGGCAATACAAATGCATACGCCACTGTACGGTATGCAGAAAAAATGGAAGAATTTGACTTGCAGGAGAACCTGCCTGAAATGTTTGACAAGGTGCATGGACCCAATGCGTGGTATATTGGTTCTGGCAAACGACTTGAAGTATTGAAATCAAGCAGGGCCGAACTCAGGGTCCTGCGGACAGACTTGAGCTCCTTGTAGAGAGCCGGAGCTTGTTTGTCAAAGAAAAGGGGGAGCCATGATGACTCCCCCTTTTGGTTTTTCAGGCGGAACTTACTCACTCGCCATGAGGAACAACGGCAGCATTTCAAAATCCTGGTAGATAGGATGCAACCGATGGGTGTCATAGTGTTTGGCTACGTTGACCAATTTCTTTTTGCTCGTTACCACTTCGATGGGAACGTGATCGTATCGCCCGTTCTTCAGCACCACCAGTCTTCCATGAATGCCTTTCAGAATAAGATCCAACGCCATGGTTCCGAATGCCATGGGAACAATGGAATCGATGGCATCCGGGTCACCGCAGCGTACCAGGTAACCCAGTTTTTGATTAATGGTATCGATGACCCTGCCATTGTTGTACTTCGGTGTTAGCTCCTTTAATTTGGCTGAGATCATATCGCCAATTCCGCCAAGTTTGGCATGGCCGTAGGCATCCTTTTCAGCGCCTTCAAACATCATTTCGCCTCCTTCAAAAATGGCGCCCTCCGAAACCATGAGGATCGAATACTTGCTTGGGTTTTCATTCCTGTCCTGAACCAATAATTCAGTCAGTCGCTCAATGCTGAATGGATACTCCGGGATGACACATCGGTGGGCTGACCCGGCCATCGTTGGAACCATCGCCGTGAATCCGGCATATCTCCCAAAGACCTCCAGCACCATGATGCGCTCATGTGATCCGGCGGAAGTGCGCAAGGCGTTCGTCATCGAGATGGTCCTTGTAACACAGGTGCTGAACCCAATGCAATAATCAGTGCCGGGTACGTCATTATCCATGGTCTTGGGAATGGCGTTTACATTGACCCCTTGCTTGAACAAATGCACGGCGTAACTCAGGGTGTCATCTCCGCCAATAGCAATCAGGTTGTCAATTCCAATCCATTCAAGGTTCTTGATGACTTCTTTTGTCAGGTCGTTATACTCATTGTTGTACTCTCCCTTCAAATGTTCCGGCACCCGGCTTTTGGATACGTGACTGGGCCGTGTGCGGGAGGAGTGTAAGAACGTACCACCGGTACGTGATGCGCGGTCGACAACATTCCTGGACAGCTCAATGAAGTTTTCATCATTGCTCACCTTGGGATCCCGGATCACATCAATCAGGCCGGCCCAGCCCCGCCTTATGCCAATTACCCTGTATCCTTCACGCATGGCGCGGACAGTCACGGCGCGAATGGCCGGATTTAATCCCGGGACATCTCCTCCGCCTGTCAGAATTCCAATAGTTCCTCTTGAAGCTGCCATAGTATTTCAATTTTAGGGTTCAAAGATACATAAGGAGAAGGGGCTTTGGCCAAACACAACTTGAATTACCTGAACAGGATGGTCGTGCTCAAGTCCGCAATCGTTATAGTTCCGCCTTTAACAGTCCCTGGATTTTCTAATTCGAATTTTTCTCCGGCCGCCACGACTCTCCATGCGCCTTTGGGAACTTCCACGGTTACCGCTTTCCGGTTGGCGTTGAAGATCACAACGATCTCGTTCCAGGAATCGCCGGCGGCCTTCCCGTTGATGGTGTAGGCGATCACTCTTGGTTCTGAGGGCTCAATGAATCTGAGATGGGCCCGTATCATGTCAGCGGTGGGCATGCGAAAGGCAGGATGAGATTTGCGGAGGTAGATTAAGTCCTGATAGTACCGGTTGACATCATCGTACTTCCATTTCCTGGCCCAGTCTATCTGGTTGACTGAATCTGGTTTATTAAAAGAGTTGTGCTCCCCGTGTTTGCTGCGGAGAATTTCTTCACCGGCGTGCAAAAAAGGAACGCCTTGCGAAGTCAGAACGATCGCGGCGGCCAGCTTGTCCATTTTCACGAGGTCGCGTTCGCTGACCTTGCCTTCACCAGTCAGCACCAGTTTATCGAAAAGCGTATGGTTATCATGGCAACTGGCATAGTTGATGCACTGTGAAGGCTCGGCGGCCCACGGGGCTTTGGAATAATTTACCTTTTGATAATTGACCTGGGGATGTCGGGTAGCGGCAACAATACCGAACCTGATACTTTCTTCACTGTTTTCTCCCCCGTTGACAAATCCTTTGCTCAGGTCCTCAAAGACGGAGCCTTTGATCCCGTCGCGGAGGTCATCACTGAAAGCCGCAATGTTCTTCATCCTGGACGTGTTTGCCTTCAGTGCCCGAAGGCTGTCAGGAAGAGGGCTGGCGCCAGCAGTCCACCCTTCGCCATAGAAGTAGAGGGTTGGCTCGATTTTGAGAAGTTCCTGAGTCAGCAGATTCATGGTCTCAATGTCATGAACACCCATGAGGTCAAAACGAAAGCCGTCAACATGATATTCGGTTACCCAGTACTTGCAAGACTCGATCATGTATTTTCTCATCATGGCCCGCTCCGATGCGGTTTCATTTCCACAAGCTGTGGCATTCGACCATTTGCCATCGGCATCCTTGCGGTAGTAGTAGCCAGGCACCTCGAGATTGAAGGCGGAATTGGAGGTCTCTCCTGTGTGATTGTAGACCACATCCATGATCACCCTGAGTCCATTGGCGTGAAGTCCCATTACCATTTTCTTGAATTCAAGAATCCGTTTTTCCGGATCATAAGGGTCGGTGGAAAAGGAACCTTCAGGCACATTGAAGTTCTTTGGATCATATCCCCAGTTGTATTGAGGCTCAGCAAGCCGGGTCTCATCAATCGACTGATGATCGAAGACCGGAAGGAGGTGTACATGGGTGACGCCCAACTCGCGCAAATGATCAATTCCGGTAGACTGGCCCTGGGTGTTTTTCGTTCCTGATTCTGTTACGCCGGCGTATTTTCCCGGACTTTTGCTGCCTGACCCGGGTCCGATTGTGAAATCACGGACATGCATTTCATACAAGATGACATCATTGGGTTGCCGAAGCAACGGCCTGGCGTCGCGGTCCCAGCCTTCCGGATTGATTCTCTCCAGGTCAATGATGGCAGCCCGTTTCCCATTGACACCCACAGCCCTTGCATAGATGCCCTGGGTTTCGCTGAGCAGTGAATCAACGGAAATGCGATAGGTATAGAATTGACCGGACAGGTCTTTTTTTACTTTCAACTCCCATACGCCCTGTTTTGTCTTTTTCATGTCCAGCCGCTCATTCGGTTCACCCCCAAGGCCGTCTGTATAAAGTTGCAGGGTCACTCTTGATGCGGTTGGTGACCAGATTTTAAACAGGGAAAATTCAGGGTTGTAGGTCAATCCTAAATCGGTTCCGGCGTAGGCCGGATAGTCATCGAAGGACTGATAGGTTTCCTGGTTGGCCTGACAGGAAGATAGGATCAGGAGGACAAATACAAGGAGTTGTTTCATGTGAATAATGAAGTCTAAAATAGGGGGCATCAACAGTGAAAATACCGGACTTTTATCTTCCCGATTGATGACAAATATCATAAATCTTCACACAGCCGCCGATCTATATTTGATCTTGGTGATGGTCACTCGACCAGGATGCAAATGAACTAAGAACTTCATCTTGGTTCGAATGTTTACATTACCTTTTGGATTCTCATGTACTCTTAATTTGAATTTATATGAAAAAGCTAGCGATGGCAGGGATGTTCTTGATGATCATGGCATGCCAGCCAAAGAATGCAGAAAAGGAGGAAGCGGTAACACATCCTCCGTTGTATACCAAGGAAGACACAGTCCTGCTGGAACAGGCAAGGCTTTTTTTCAAGGCGCTTCCGGCAGAGGCCGTGAATCCTCAGAACGAAGGCACCGCAGTGAAGGTGAAGTTGGGCAAGATCCTGTTCTTTGACAACAGGTTGTCAAAGAGCGGCAACAACAGTTGCAACTCTTGTCACAACCTGGCTTCATTCGGGGTTGATAATGAAGCCACCTCACAGGGAGATAATGGTAAATTCGGCGACCGGAATTCACCCTCTGTATTTAACGCCGCCTTGCACAACATGCAGTTCTGGGATGGCCGGGCCAGGACCGTGGAGGAGCAGGCAGGAATGCCGATCCTGAATCCTGGTGAAATGGCAATACCGCATAAAGGGTTTCTGGTAGACCGTCTCAAAAAGGAACCGATGTACCGCGATCTTTTCAAGACCGTTTATCCTGAAGTCAAGGAGCCGATTACATACCCGAATGTTCAAATGGCAATTGGTGCCTTTGAGCGAACCTTGCTCACGCCGTCACGCTTTGATCAGTTCATGAATGGCAAATTCGATGCGATTGATTCTGTTGAAAAGGCTGGCATGAAGATCTTTTTGAACAGCGGATGCGCCAATTGTCATAATGGTGTTGGTATGGGGGGAGAAACAATGGTGAAATTTGGATTGTATACCGACTATAGGTCACTCACGAAGAGCCGGCTTGATGACCAGGGCAAAATGAGACTGACCGGCAAGAAAAGCGACGAGGATGTATTCAAGGTGCCGGGTCTTAGAAATGTCGAAAAGACCTATCCCTATTTCCATGACGGCAGCATCGTGAGCCTGGATTCAACAATCAAGATCATGGCGAAGGTTCAGTTGAATAAGACCTTCGAGGATAAGGAGCTGACGGCCATCGCTCGTTTTTTGAAGAGCTTAACCGGTGATATCCGCGAAGAGGCCAAGAAAGAACCTGAAGAACTTTCCGCTTTAACCAGGAAATAGAGGTTGTTAGCTGCTTTTTCCGACAAGCAATTTGAAGGGCCGGCCAGTCAACAGACAAGCCGGCCCTTTGTGTATATTTACTGACAGGTATAGCCACCTGCCTGCATGAATTGGATAGCGGTTATTCTCTTCTTTTGTGTCCATTCCTTTTCATACGGTCAGTTTGATCCGGTATCCGGTCAGCCGTTGACCAATTCCCGCAGCAATCCAGTTGAAATTCAGAAACCTGAGGAGAAGACGGTAGAAGTCTATTCCATCACAGTTACAGTAAAGAATATTCGGAACAAAGAGGGGGTCATCCGGTTCAAGTTCTATGATGACTCAACGCCCTTCCCTGACCTGAATGGCTTTCTGAAGGTTGTCGTTCCCAAAACGTCAATTACGGGCGATTCACTTACCATGACTTTTCATGGATTTAAGTCACAGCATATGGCCATTGCCCTTCTGGATGATGAGAACAATAATGTGAAGCTGGACTTCGGCTGGTTTCTTCCTAAGGAAGGCCATGCCTTTTCTGATTATTACCATTTGGCCCTGCGGAGACCTGTCTATGAGGACTTCAGGTTCTTTCTCTCCTCTGACAAGAAGGTTATCATGAAGATGAAATATTACTAGGTCATGCCCGGGTTGGCAGCGTGCCGCCTATTTGCTTTTGTATCCCGGGCCGCATCAACTGGAAAGTCCTTAACTTGAGTTTCCAAACGAACAGATGCTATGACCAAGTTTATTGAATTGCCGGTGGCTGAAGAGGATGATACAAAGTATATGTTTGTCAATGTGGCGAGTATAGGCCGCGTATATCCAAACCCTCAGAACCGGCTCAAAAGTATTGTCGAGCTTAATTATCAAAGCATAAGTGAAGCCCCGGTATACCTTGAAGTGGAACTTCCTTATGAAACGCTGAAGTTAAATCTGGCAAACTAATCGTCAGGCCCACGACGAACCTTCACTTTGGATCCCGTTCCTGTCCAGGAACTCGCGGAATTCACTGAAGCAGGTATTGGTATTGAATTGGGAATGAAGCCGCCCGAGCAGGCCTGCCTGGTCATTTTCCGGCACGGCCAGCAAGGCATACAGTTTGAATACCTCCGGTGGAGGAACCCTGACTGCATATTCATAATCGGAATCGCCCCAGTATTCCTGCACTGTTTTGCCGATGTCATAACCCTCGACCACCAGGCCCCCGCCGGCCTCAAAAAAAGCCTCAATGGTGATCTTGATGTTTTCTGTTTCCAGCTGGAATAGGATTACAGGATTCATGTTGCAAAGATCTTCATTTAACGGGTGTATTGCACTGCCCGCTGCACTGAAGAAAAGATCCTGTTTTTTCCAACTATAGTGCCCAAAACATTAACTTCGATGACATGATCGGTCCACTACCTTCAGGAACGTACACGGGCGATGCATCGGGCAACAGCAAGACCTGCTGGGAAAATCTCCAAAATGGAAAATACTATCAGGTAGTCAGGGAGTTTTTTGACAGCGATCAGGACTTTCATCAAATTGGGGAGACATGGAAATTCCTGGGCTGTACATACAATCAGTATGATGAAGGACTTTCCCTCTTTGTCACTTTTGATAATCTCAATGAGTGGCATGTGCATCTTCAGCATACACCGGATGAACAAGGCGTGCTGCTTGATAATCTTGCCGACTTCATAGCTGAAGGCAAGGAGCCCAAAGGATGATCTGGATTGACCGGATGGAGAACCAGTTTCGACGACTATTAAACCCCGCCACCTGAATCATGGAAAAGCTTCTGTACAAAAGATTTATCCTGGTGAAGGATGATTTCTACCAGAATCCTGAAAGCGTATATGCGGCGGCCAGGAATGCCACCTATCATCAACCTGAAGATGTTACAGGGCTCAGGAGCACGGTGGTTTACCATCAGCCTGGCGTGAAATCAAAACTTGAGAAGATCCTGGGGATCAAAATTACGCGTTGGGACACGGATCCCGTGCTTGAAAACGGCGTATTCTACCAAGGATTTGCAAAAGGAAGCACGAAGGAGATTCCGGGAGTTCATTCCGATGAACCTTACAATGATATCACCGCGATTATCTACCTGACGCCGGGCCTGCCGTTCACATGCGGCACTTCTTTGTGGAGGCACAAAGAAACGGGGGTGATTGATCCGGCCACACCTGGAGATGCCAGGAGACTTGATCGCAAGCTATCCAGCATCAGGGCACAACTCGAGCAAGAGAGTCAGATCAGAAGCAAGTGGACAGAAGTGGATCGCATCGGTTACCGGTTTAACCGGATGGTGGCCTATCCTTCGGGGGCCCTGCATTCAGCCACCAATCATTATGGAGGCTCCATTAAGACGGGAAGACTCTACCAGACATTTCGAATGGGTGTTGACTGGAGCACTTTCAAAATGGGAAAAGCCTGAAGTCATCGGGAATCATCAAAAAACTCCCGCAACAATTTCTGATACCGGTATAAATCAACGGGTTTTGTTGTGATCATTTGAGTCATCAAGTCAAGCCTCCGTTTGTCATTGATGTGAAAGGCGGCTGCCCAGAGAGCCACTTCCTTGAGGACGGTCAACGCGGAGCCATCCACATTCTCTTTCAGACCAGCTTTTGCAAGGAATTGCCTGATGCAATCCCGTTCGGCTTCCAGCCTGCTGTCGTGGTACAGATTGTGAACCATCCCGGTAGTCTTGATGGTGATGGCAGATACGGTGGCATGCTTCACTTTTCCCAGTTTGAGCGCAATATTACCGGCAGTGAATTTCTTCAGAATCTTTTCAGGAGTTCGGTGGCCTGGTTTGGTCCTGATTTTCCTATGCTCCTGGGTAGCAATGGCCAGAAGCTTTTTGTCCATAGGCCTGAAACCGAACCGGTAGTAATACCAGAATGCACCGGATTGAATGGCCTCCGGATTGTCCTGACCGAACTGATAGGGCTCAACTTCAAAGTATTGTATTCCGAAAGCCTGATGGTAGACCCGGAGTAACTGGCACATCATCATGCCGGATTCACCGCCACGGAAGGATTCAAAAATATTGATGCCGAAGTGCGACCGCATGCCGAACACCCACCCGCCGCCATAACAGGCAGGGAACCCGTTTTTGAAGAGGGTGTATCCCACATAGGATTCCAGTGGAAGCTGGCGCCCGGGCAGCATGGTGTACAGGGCGATTGTGACACCGCGCTCCAACTGATAAAGCCTGAGTGATCCGGGATCCAGGTATGTGGTTGGATCCGTTTCACGATCGGTAAGGGCCATCGAATTCCTGATAATGTCTATGACATGATCGCGGTGTGGCACGTCAAGCGATAGCGGTGAAGGAAGCGGCTTTTCAAACAGAGCTTCATGATCAAAATTCCTTTGCAGGGAATCGTGGAAGAAAATGGAGGTGGGGACCAACCTGTTGTACGCCCTTGAAAAGGATTGATCACGCGGGATTAGTTTGATGAAAAGATCCAGGCGGTCAAACAGGAGGTCTTTGATGTAGGGCATGTAATCGAGCGTTCCAAGCTGTTCTATCAAGAACGGAAGCTGCTGTTGCTTTGAAATCTTAAGTGCTTCAAGTAACCCTTCATTTGAAAGTCCCGCCGTTGTTTCACTGATTTCCAATGAAGGCAGTGTCAGCCGCAACACATCGTTAAGCTGCAGGGTGGGATTTTCAAACCCGGTGATTTCCGTACGGCATGAGGGATGGGCCAGAAGCCATTGAACGAAATCGTGGGAATACCGGGTTATGACCGGCGTGAAGGGGAGGCCGGAATTGACAAAGAGTGGCAAAGACTTGTTCGGCGAGTTGCGGATCAAATTACTGATGCGGCTCAGTAGTTTTTCCGCCATCGAAAGGATTTTCGAATTATCCGGATGTGCGCAAACAAAGAGCAAGACGTCAAAACAGGTAAGCAGGGTTTTGTCTGCCTCCAGCCTCACGCCAGCCAGTTGAGTGAGGCACTCGTGCTTCTGGCGCAAGCCCGGTTCATCAAAGCGATTCATCACCTTTTTCAGCGACCGCACGGTAGTGGCAAAGGGCGTCTTCATGTGGTTAAAGATAGGAGACAATTTCAACCCGGAATAGTGACCGATGCGCAATATTCAGATGACGTTTACTTAAGAATCAGGAAATGTTCCGAACTGTTGAAGCTTCCCGTATGTTTGTGGGGGGACAAATACACCAAATCAAATGAGCAAAGCCATACTAAGCGTCAGGCCTTTGGGGTTCCCCTGGGAAACGAGCGATCCGTTTCTCTTTTGTGTTCATCATGAAGATCAATATCCTGCGGGCAATGACAGGATGGGCCCGGTGGCGTCACTGACCGGCAGAAGCCTGGGGAATGATTTTGTTGTCAAAGACGGCTGGCGCATGTACCACGGTGAGACTGTGCCCGGTTTTCCTGCCCACCCGCACTGTGGATTTGAAACGGTGACCATTGTGAGGAAGGGCCTGGTAGACCACTCTGACTCCCTTGGAGCGGCTGGACGATTTGGCAATGGCGATGTGCAATGGATGACCGCAGGCAAAGGAGTGCAGCATTGTGAAATGTTTCCTTTGTTGAATCCAGACAAAGGCAATCCCCTTGAGCTGTTTCAAATCTGGCTGAACCTTCCCAAGGCAAAGAAGTTCGCTCCGCCGCATTTTGCCATGTTGTGGGCCGACACCATTCCCAGGCACATCGTGACAGATGCTCATGGGAAGAAAACCGAAGTTACCGTCATCGCAGGGAGCCTGGGAGAAAAGCATGCCCCTTCGCCCGCTCCAAATTCATGGGCAGATGATCCGGCCAACGGTGTAGCCATATGGACAATAAACATGGAGCCGGGAGCGACCTGGACGTTACCGCCGGTTGATGTGCAGGTGAACCGCACACTTTATTTTTTCAAGGGATCTATGATCAGGGTGGCAGACGAAGAAATTCGACGTTACCATTCCGTAGCAATAAAGCATGATGTTGAAGTCAGACTGGAAAACGGACCTGAAGAGGGTCACCTGCTTTTTCTGCAGGGCAGGCCCATCGATGAGCCAGTGGCAATTTACGGTCCGTTCGTCATGAACACGCAGGCAGAAATCCAGCAGGTGATGCGGGAATACCAGCGCACGGAATTTGGCGGATGGCCGTGGCCAAGCCATGATCATGTACACGCCCGAAACCGGGGCAGGTTTGCCCGCTATGCTGACGGCAAAGAAGAAGTAAAGGACAGCTAACCTAGGGATTCATCCTGGCAAAAACCAACCCGGCAACGAATGCCTGCACAACGCCGTAGGCCAGCCAGGTGATGACCATGTAACCGGAGATATCAATGGCGCTGAAGGTGAGCCATAGTACGGGAACCATGGCCACAACGCCGTACACGAGGGCCACCTCAATGGCGCGCACAATGACGGACCCGGTGAAGATTCCTTTGTACCGGTCCCAGAACCAACTCAATGCCCAGCTTAATACAAATGGATGAACATAAAACAACCAGTCCGTACTAAATGAACTTGAACGAAACACTGGATTGTAGTATTCATTCATCAGCGATGGGAAAAAATAAATGACTGCGTAAAGCAGCGCAACGCTGACAACGAGTACCAGAAAGCCTGCTGCCAGGATGGAGGTGGTTGCTTTTTTCATATGCCTCAGATTTTGTTTGGTTAAAAGTACCATGACAGGCAGGTGTGCAACATGATTAGTGTCATAGTCGATGGTGACATAAGTCATGCCCCCTTTTCCGCCATTGGGAGCCTTTGATGGCCATTATGCTGTCTGTACGGCCTTCTTTGCTGTTTTTTGTTCAATCTGCTCCAACAGGGTGGGGAGCACCCCGCCGGTTTTCGGGGCGATCCTGTCCATGGCATATTCGCTCAGCGCGGTAATCGTCAGCGACGGGTTCACGCCCAGGTTGCACGGCATAATGCTGCCGTCAAGGATCAGGAAGTTGTCGTAACCATGTACCCTGAAGTTTTCATCAACTACACCCAACTCCACCGTTTTGCCCATGGGGCAGCCGCCCAATATATGAGCAGTCGAAGCGAGACCAAAAGCAATTTCACTGAAGGCATTGTGCGGGACGCCATTGACTTTCCTCGCGTATCGGTAAAGCGCCTCCTGGCCGATCGGGATATAGCTCGGTACTTTTTGGCCATTGCTATTATCAAACGAAAGTTTGGGTCCCCACCAGCCTTTCTTCAATTTCATTTTCATGGAATTTGGCAAAGATTGCATGATGAGAAATATTATTGAGGTTTTGGCCAGGTTGAAACTGAACAGTGAACGCAGAAAATCAAAAGGCTTTGTGATGATGTTGCCTATCATCTTCGCTGTTCTTACCAGGGGCGTACCGTTTCCTGCTGCCATGACCGCCAGGCGTGTCATGGCTCCGGATCCATCCGGGAACTTGCACAGCTCGATGTGGGTATTCTCATCCGGATTGAAAACTGAACTAATGGCAATGCCGTGATTCAGTTTACGATCGGCCGCCACAACACCCGAGAGCATTTCTGAATTGGTCAGGATATTTTCTCCCAGCTTATCGGACAAGTTTGGCAGCGTCCTGTAGATATATTTTTGCTTTAACAGCAAATCGAGCGTGCCGAGTACACCGCCGCTCACCACCAGGCCCGCGGACCTGTAAATCTTTTTTTCACGTCGAAACCAGGAAGTACTGCGGCTGGTGTGGATGAGGTATTCACCTGCGATGGATTCAATCTTTTCCACAATGGTCTCAGCCATCACGCTGGCGCCAAACAAATTTTCTGCAAACCAGAGGTAATTCTTATCAAGCGTATTCTTGGCGCCATGGCGGCAGCCTACCATACAGCCAGCACATTCGGTGCAGCCAGACCGGGCAGGGCCAAGACCACCAAAGTAGGGATCCACTTCTTTTTTTGGATCACCCAGGTACACACCGACATAATCTACCCGGCTATATGATGAGCCCTGACCCATGTCCTCTGCCACTGACTGCAGGATGCGGTCTTCCTCATATTCCTTGGTGAACTTCTCGCTGCCCAGCATGAAGCGGGCCTTTTCGAAGTATGGAGCCAGCACACTTTTCCAATCTTTAATGGATGACCATATGGGATTGGAATAGAATGTGGGGCGCGGCATCATGTGGGTGTTGGCATAAACGAGTGAGCCCCCGCCTACGCCTACACCGGAAAGCACAAAAACCTCCTTGAAGAAACTCAGCTTTTGAAAACCAAAGCATCTCAATAAAGGGATCCAGAGGTATTTTCTGGTATTCCAGTTGGACTTGGGAAAGTCGGTGGCACTCCATCGTTTGCCTTTTTCCATAACCGCCACAGCGTAACCCTTTTCAGCGAGCCTCATCGCTGATACGGAACCTCCGAATCCTGATCCTATGATGATGTAGTCAAACTTGTCTTTCAATGGGTGAGTTTGGTTATGGCCGATGAACTAAATTTAGTCAGATAATTTGATCTGCGGAATTCCCAGCGGGAGCACGTACAAATCCGCCGCCCACACCATTTTCCTGTCCATTGATCGAAAGAAAATTTATATTGGGCCCCTATCCAAAAATTATGAAAAAATTACTCCTTTACCTGTGTTGCTGTGGCGCCGCGATAAGCGCCATCGCGCAAAAGAAGAGCCAAACAACCACCAGCAATACTGCATCAGCCTCGGTGACCAGTCCGGAAACCTACTTCAAAGGTGTTAAGTGGCGAAATATTGGACCGTTTCGGGGAGGACGATCGGTAACGTCCACCGGTGTAGTTGGAGATCCATTGACCTATTACATGGGCACAACCGGCGGCGGCGTTTGGAAAACTCAGGATGCTGGCGTCTCCTGGTACAATGTTTCAGACGGATTCTTTAAGACGGGTTCTGTCGGCGCTGTGGCTGTTGCAGAAGGCGATCCCAATGTGGTGTATGCCGGAATGGGTGAGCATGCCCCCCGTGGCGTAACTACTTCCTACGGTGATGGTGTTTACAAATCAACAGATGCGGGAAAGACCTGGTCTAAAATGGGACTGGACCTCACCCGTCATATTGCCAACATCCGAATCCATCCTCAGAATGCTGACATCGTATATGTCGCTGCCCAGGGCGCCCTTCATGGGGCCACACCGGACAGGGGTGTGTATAAATCAATTGACGGTGGTGTGACCTGGAAAAAAGTATTGTACGTGGATGAGAATACCGGCTGTGCTGATCTCAACATGGACATGACAAACCCGAGGATACTCTATGCAGCCATGTGGGATCACCGCAGGCTTCCATGGCAGGTTATTAGCGGAGGCAAGGGAAGCGGATTGTATAAATCAGTGGATGGCGGAGAGACGTGGACAAAAATCCAGAAGGGACTTCCTGAGCAACTGGGAAAAATTAGCGTTTCAGTCAGCCGCTCCAATCCTGAGAAAGTATATGCCCTGGTAGAAAGCGACACACAGAAAGAGCAGGGTGGACTATTCGTGTCCATGAATGCCGGCAAAAGCTGGGACCGGGTTAGTAAGGACCACCGCCTTGTGCAGCGCGCATGGTATTACATTGAAGTATTTGCTGATCCCCAGAACGAGGACATTGTTTATGTCCTCAATTCTCCAGGGCTGAAGTCCATTGACGGCGGAAAGTCCTGGTCGAATGTGCGTTCCGGTCATGGCGACTATCACCAGCTGTGGATTAACCCGAACAATAACAAGAACAGCATCATCTCGGATGATGGTGGCGGAGCCATAACTTTTAACAATGGACAAACCTGGTCAGCACTGAACAACCAGCCTACTGCGCAGTTCTACCGGGTCAATACCGACAACCTGTTTCCTTACCAGGTTTATGGCGGGCAGCAGGATAATAGCTCGGTGATGATCACCAGCCGGAATACAACAGGGTTTGGAATCACTGAGCACGACTGGAATTCTTCTGCTGGCGGAGAAAGCGCATTTATTGCTTTCAACCCTGAAGATCCGCGCTACGTCATGGGCGGCAGTTACCAGGGGACTATCGAGGTGGTTGACCGCAAAACCAATGAGGGCAAGGGAGTCATGATTGCACCGATCCAGTACCAATCTGTTCAACCGAAGGATATGAAATACAGGTTTAACTGGAACGCACCAATCATCTGGTCTAAGCATGACAATGCTTTTTATCATGGTGGCAACAAGCTGTTCAGGACAACGGACCTTGGAAAAACGTGGGAGGTAATATCACCGGACCTGACCCGTCATGATGAAAGCAAATTGGGCATGAGCGGCGTGCCGTATACCAATGAAGGCGCAGGTGGTGAGAATTACGGTACGCTTGCCTATGTGAAGGACTCACCCCATGAAAAAGGGGTGATCTGGACGGGGAGTGATGACGGGTTGGTATACCTGACCCGCGACGGGGGTAAAACCTGGACCAATGTCACCCCTGCCGGACTACCGGAGTGTCTCATCAACAGCATCGAAGTCTCTCCCCATGACAAAGCGGCAGCATATATAGCCACCACGCGCTATAAGTTCAATGACTTCGCCCCGGCATTTTATAAGACATCCGATTACGGAAGGACCTGGATGAAGATCACCAATGGCATACCCAGCGGCGCTTTTTCCCGCGTCATCCGCGAAGACGATGTGCGGAAAGACTTTCTGTATGCCGGAACGGAAACAGGCCTCTACCTTTCTTATGATGGGGGAGCAAACTGGAGCGCCTGCCAGCTCAATCTGCCGGTCGTGGCAATTACTGATCTCATGTTGAGGCAGGGTGATTTGATTGCATCCACCCAGGGGCGGGCCTTCTGGATACTGGATGATGCCGGACTGATGCGTCAATACGATGCTTCGATCAAAGGCGTACACTTGTTTAAGCCTGAAGATGCGGTGCGGGTATCAGGTGGAAGTTCACTGGATAACATGAGCCCCTCCGATGATGAAGATGCCAAGGGGCCTTCAGCGCCGGTTGGAACAAACGCTGCTACGGGCACCGTGTTGTACTATATGCTTCCTGAAAAACCGGACTCCGCTGCAACCCTTACCCTAACCATCAAGGATGAAAAGGGAAATGTGGTGCGTGTCTATTCATCTGAGAAAGAAAAGAAATTCGTGACTTATCCCGGTGGCCCGTCTCCCAACCCGGTGCTTCCCAGGAAGGGAGGGCTGAACCGCTTCGTGTGGAACCAGCGCTATTCATCCATGATAGGAGCCCCCAACGTTTTCATTGAGGGCAGTTATCGCGGGCACAAGGCCTCGCCTGGTCAATACACCGCTACGCTGAAGGTCGGCACAGATGAAAAGACAGCCGGGTTTGCCATTCTGCCGCACCCCGGCCTCCAGGCAACTGCAGCTGAATACCAGGAGAGCCATGAGTTTATGACTACGGTTGAAAACAGTGTCAACGATATTCACAGATCGGTGAACCAGATGGCTGAGGCGCGCAAACAAATCGGTGATTTGATGACAATCCTTGAAAACGATGCTGAGTCGAAGGATGTGAAGGAGATGGGCAAAGCATTGGTCAAGCGGATGAAAGCGTGGGACGAGAAGCTGGTGCAGAGAAAGTCCGAGAGCAACGATGACATCATTAATTTTGTAAACAAACTGAGTGCTGATTACATCTTCCTCAAGGGTGAAATGGACAACAACATTCCGGTTATTTCACAGGGAGCCAAAGATCAGCTCGTGGCACTGGAAGCTATCTGGCAACCCCTGAAGAAGGAATATTCGTCGTTCGTAGAAAAGGATATTGCCGAGTTTAATAATCTCTGTAAGACCAAAAATATTGGACGTGTCTCTCTTCCTGTGAAGATGAACTAGACAAAGGGTTGAGGGCAGCGTCCGCGGAAGCGAACCTGACCAAAGTCATAAATTGTATGGATGAAGGACTGTAATTTTCTTACAGTCCTTTATTCATTTTATATGGAAAACACGAATGTTCCGAGCAGGGATGACGCATCCAGCCTTCTCAACCTCATGGTTATCGTCCTGTCGGTCTATGTGCTGGCAGCCTTGATGATCGACAGTCTTTTCAAGTTGCCGCCTGAAGTCTCAAGGGTCCTGGATTTGCTTGACAACCTGATTTGTGTGTTTTTCCTGGTCGAGTTCTCGATTCGATTTTATCGCGCGGAGAACAAGGTAAAATTCATGAAGTGGGGCTGGATTGATATCATCTCCAGCATTCCCAACCTCAGCATGTTCAGGGCCGGTCGGATATTTTACCTGTTCAGGCTCATCCGCATCCTGCGAGCCTTCCGCTCCACCCGTCAATTGATGCTTCATATTTTTCAAAACCGGTCAAAGGGCACATTCACGACGGCCTTTATCGTGGCTATGCTGATGGTCATCTTCTCAAGCATTACCATTCTGCAGGTTGAAACAGCACCCAACAGCAACATCAAGACGGCAGAAGATGCACTGTGGTGGGCCTATGTTACCATTACTACCTGCAGCTATGGTGACTATTATCCGGTAACCCTGGAAGGCAGAGTAATCGCCGCCATTCTGATGACTGCCGGTGTCGGCTTGTTTGGGACATTTACAGGATTTGTAGCCTCCTGGTTTGTCCAGGATGAGAAGGTCAAGTCTGGCGTCTGACGGGTTCATCGAATGGTTGGATTTTTATTGCTATGTTTATTCTGTGAACAAACGCACTCTCCAGGGCTTCTTGGTGGCATTCCTTTTTGGATTGCCATTAACCATGGAGGCTCAAACGGTCAAGGACGGTTACGCTGATTTATCGCACACGACTTTTGATGGCCCCATTGACCTTTCGGGAAAATGGGAGTTTTATTATGGCCAATTGCTGACGCCGGAAGACCTGCAGAAGCCTCAGCATCCGGAGTGGATGCGGGTACCGGGATCATGGAGCTGGTATGGAAAGCCCGTTTTGGGATTTGGCACCTACCGCATCCGGCTCACCATGCCTTACCAGGAACATGATCTTTCAATCTATTTTCCTATCATCAACTCGTCAGCAAAAATTTGGATCAACGGCTTTTTGGAAGCGGAGACTGGATTGGTCGGGACCGATAAAAGCCGGTACAACGCCATCCTCACGTCCACCATTATTTCGCTGCCGGAAAAGGTGACTGACCTGGACATCGTTATTCAGGTAGCCAATTTTTCTTTCTATGAAGGCGGCATCCACAGTGTGCCCCAGGTCGACAAGACACCATCCATTTTCAAAAGAATTAACCTCTCGAATGGTATTGTCAATTTTTTTGCCGGGAGCCTTATGGCCATGTTTATCTACCAGCTCATTCTCTATTTTCTTTTTCATCGGGGCAAGCCTTACTTATGGCTTTCACTAATTTGCCTTGGGGTTGCCATGCGCGCACTGATTGTACACGATGGTTCGTTTTTGTTGCCGAACCTGTTTGTATCCGTGGACTGGGAGTATTGGAAGAAGTTGGAGTTTGGAAGTGTCTATGCCATATCAGCTTTTTTCCCCTTGTATGTTTACCACCTGTTCCCGCAGGATGCGCCACGGAAACCGCTGTACTTGTTTGTCGGACTAGCCTCCCTGATGTGTGCCGCCGTACTCTTCACCACCCAGCCTACTTACGGACTGTTGCTTGATATCAGTCATGTGTCATTGCTGTTGGGATTCGCCTATGCTATTTATTCTGTGGGCAAGGCCTGGAGATCAGGTAACAAGGATGCCAGGGTGATTCTGATTGGAGTTCTGGCTTCATTTCCCTTTATCCTTGTTGAAATATTGAAAAACACAAAGCTGCGCCTGCTCGAAGTGCAGTTCGTTTATCTCGTAGAGATGGGTGTCCTGATGTTTCTGCTCTTCCAGGTATACTTGCTTGCCAATCACTATGCCAAGTCTTTCAAGAAGCTGGAGGTATTGAACCTGGACCTTGAGAAGGTTGTGGATGAGCGCACCCGGGAACTGACAACAGCCAATACGGTGAAGGACAGGCTGCTTTCTGTCATTTCGCATGATGTAAAGAGCCCGCTCAATTCCCTTCGGGGAATTCTTAGGATATACAATGCAGGGGATATCAAGCAGGAAGAATTTGGAAAATATGCCCTGCAAATTGAGGATGACCTGAACCGCACGGGATTGTTGGTGGAGAACATCCTTCATTGGACCAGCAGCCAGCTGAAGGGCGTTCAGGTAAGGAAGGATACTTTTGACTTGCATGCCCTGATGGAAGAAAATGTTGACTTGTTCAGGACCATAGCGGCCAACAAGGGTATATCAATTCATCACAATGCGCCGCAAAATCTCAAAGTGACCACGGATAGGAATGTATTAAACCTTGTCATGAGAAACCTGCTGGCCAATGCAATTAAATATTCCTTTGAAGGCGGAGTGGTTCAAATCCTGGTGAAGCTTGAAAATCACATCTTGTCCATACAGGTCAGGGACACCGGCGTAGGCATGGATGAAAAGACTATGCAGCTTGTGCTGGGTAACCTGGGAAAACTCAGCGTTATGGGTACAGGCAATGAAAAAGGGACAGGAATGGGCCTGGCCCTCTGTCGCGAATTTGTCTTAAAGGCAGGAGGTCAATTGACGGTGGAAAGCAGCGAGGGAAAGGGCAGCACTTTTAGTGTGATCATGCCGGTCGCATAATACCGGTCAGCGGCCCAAAATCTTTTGGAAGAAGCCCCTTTTACTTTTTTTCGCCAGCAATTCGTCCAGTGCCGTACGAAGCCTGACCAGTGATGCCGAGTCCTTAATGATGTATTGCTGTGCGCCCAGCTTCATCACTTCATTGCGTACCGACTGGTCGTCCAGGGTGGTATAATAGATTATGGGAATGGAGGCGTGTTTTTTCTTCAATTCCCGGAGGTAGTGAAGCCCGGTCTTTTCCGCAGGATCTCCGAAAAAGTGATCCAGGACGACAGCAAATGGCTTTTCATGAAGGTGAGTCATCATGCCATCCGGGTGTGAAAAAGTCTTGACCACATAATCAACCAGGGTCTGCTTGAAATGCATTTCAAGTACTTTCTGGTCGGCTGGATTATCCTCAACAATGAAGACCAATTTGTTCATTCTATTTGATTTTGTGTGACGAATGTACCATAATTAGGAATTTCATTTTAATCGCCAGGACCAATAATATTCGCAAGAGAACCCGCCTGGCCATGTAATAGCCGAAACCCGATCCGCATTTTTGCGTTTTCCATCCAATATGATCCCTCCCTTCATCAGCCAGAAGTTCAGGTTTTGGGCATTCATATCCATGGTGCTCCTGGTATTTGTGCATGGCTACAACCTTGACCTGCGGTACCTTCAGCCCTGGTCCACGCCTGGAGAGCCCATCACCACCACCGGATTTATCGAGTACTTTTTGGCAAATGGTATTTTCAGGTTCAGGATCCCGATGCTTTTTATTATTTCAGGATACCTGTACGCGTGGCACGACCAAAAGCCGAACAGGGAGCGCATCAATAAACGACTGAACACGCTGTTGGTGCCTTATCTTCTGTGGAGTGCATTTGGAATTGCCATGACGTATGTTCTTGAATTATTTCCTTATACCCGGGACCAGGTGGCAGGCTCACATGTCATGCAGATCGACAGCACACGGCTGCTGTTGCACGATTATCACTGGTATGAGCTGTTGGCCCGGTGGCTCTTTATCCCGGTTTCCTACCAGCTTTGGTTCATCCGTGTATTGCTGATTTATAACCTCGCTTACCCCGCCATACGGTGGTGTGTTCTGCATAAAGATTTCCGCTGGGTGTTTTTTGGCGTTGCATTCTTCCTGTGGCTGGGAACGATGGGATTTGTCTTTTTTGAAGGGGAAGGTCTTTTGTTTTTTTCTCTGGGTGTCTGGATGCAGAAGAATGACTTCTCAATCGAAGCCCCAGGGCGATGGCTCCGTCCGCTGGGATGGAGCATGGTGTTTATCGGTCTTGCGGCGGTCAAGACATACCTGGCATTTAATGGGGAAATGCTGATGGGGCGTTCGGTCTATCCCGTCATAACCCTATTGCACAAGATGACAGTAGTCAGCGGCCTGGTTACCTGCTGGTATGGATTTGACAAGGTGGTAAAATGGTGTATGGCGAAACCGTGGTTCGTTTGGCTTTCAGCCTTCTCATTTATTATCTATGCGATGCATGCGCCCCTGGTCGCCATTACCATTGACAGTATGATCGGGTTGTTGCAGCCGACGGCGGGCGCGCAGCTCCTGGCTTTCTTCCTGTTGCCGTTAGTGATCGTCATGCTGTGCATTTTGACAGGTGCCTTGCTGCGGGCGCTTTTGCCGAGGGCTTACAGCACGTTGACAGGCGGGAGGGGATTTTGACGGGAATCAGCCTATTTTTGGAGTGAGATGAATGCAGTCAGAACTCCCACAACCCGTGACCTGATGAACGAACTGGATTTTATCACTTCGAGAAGCGGCGGACCGGGCGGACAGAATGTGAACAAGGTCAACACCAAAGTGACCCTGAAATGGGATGTGGGGCATTCTCTTGTCTTAAGGGCTGAGCAAAAGGAAATCATTCTCAGGAAACTGGCGCCCCGAATAACCAATGAGGGATTTTTACTCGTCACCGCTCAGGATAAACGATCCCAGTTGCATAACAAGGAAGAGGTCCTTCGTAAACTGGATGAACTCCTGGTGAAGTCCTTTGCGGTCCGGAAAGCGAGGAGGGCCACCAAGCCCGGAAGGGCGGCCAAACAGAAGAGAATTACTGAAAAGAAGATTCGTTCCGAAAAGAAACAATGGCGGCAGAAGCCATGACTGCTATTTCCTGAAAGTGATGGGCTGCGTCCAGGCCTCTTCAAATTCGCCTTCGTGGAATGGATTTGTTTTGACCTTGTTGGAAATGACCCTGGCCCGCACGAAAAGAATATCTTCTGTCAGCTCAAACACGGCATCAGAACCCTCCATTGTTTTGAGAACGACCGAATGGTCATCGCCGCTTTTCATGCCGACAAATTCAATGGTATACTTAGCCTCTTCATCTGTCTGGATGCTCACATGAAGCGTATTGTTTTCAAAGCCCACACTTTTCAGGATCACACCGGTTGAGGAGTAGAACTCTCCGGCCTCCATGGCAGTGATCAGGGAAGCGGCGGTCAGTTCTTTGGCATGCACCATGACCCAACCCCTGCCGGCATTGCTGTAAGCAGCACCAAACTGATGGTAGTTGTGCGAATCATCCGTTGCAAGCCCCATCAGCAGGGGTTGATTCTTTTTAATATAGGCCGCATTGATCATGTCCCACATGGCTTCTGTTCCTGGATGAAGGGAATCACCATAATTGTTGACCATTGGATGACCATTGTAAACCTCAAAGAACTGCTCTCCGCGCAGGTTGATGATGTCTTCGGTTGAAACACCGTAAAAGAAATTGGGATGATTGATGTGTGGGAACATGGGCACACCCGTTTTCTGCCGTTGCTTCAGCACAGCATCCACGTTGTGCTGCATAATTTCTGTCACAGTCTCTCCGCCCTCAGGCAGAATCAATGACTGGAGATTCGTGGCATTCATGTGAATCGGTTTGTCCCCCAGTTTCGATGTGATCTCTTCCGACTGAATAATGAGAAAGTTCTGGTCTTCAAACAATGACTTGTAATCGGCATAGGTCCTGAGCCTGACTTTTGTGCGGCCCGAATCCGAGGTATAGATGACCCAGTCCGCACCGTACTTTTCAAGGTATTTGGAGAAGCCTTCTTCGTACAACTTGCTTTGTGTGACCTTAATCCACTTTTCCTGGTCGGCCAGAATATTGTGATCCGAAAGCGCTACAAAGTCATAGCCGTTGGTCTTGTACCAGTCCATGATCATTTCCGGGTACTCATCACCGTCACTCCAGTAGGAATGGGTGTGAAGATTGCCCTTGTACCATTGACGTGAGTCCCTGGTTTCAGGGCTGCATCCGAGCAGGAGGAATACCATGGTCAGGATCAGGAAGCGATGGAATAACATATTTGTAAAATTGAATAACATATTTGTAAATGGATGTCCTTAATAAAAATACGAAAAAACGTTAATGCTATGGGGGCTTAAGGAATGAACGGCACCTGCGGCAATATGAACGAAACCAATTCGTTGCATTTGTTGTATATAAACAAGGGAAGGAAAGATAAGGCAATGCATCAGAAAAGGACTGACCCTTTGGTAGTATCTTCACAGGGCAGGGATATTGGATGGTTTTTCAACAAATGAACATTAGTTTATGACGCGGGATCAAACGCTTGGCGAAGAGATTGCCAACAGCATTAGCCATGGGATTGGATTCCTGGGTGCCGTTGCCGTAACGCCATTTCTTATCATGGCGGCTCTTCCGGCGGGCACAGCTCCTGTGGTAGGGTCTGCCATTTTCGGCGCAACCATGATGGTTCTCTACCTTGCTTCAACCCTGTATCACGCCTTCCCGCACAGCCGCACCAAGCGTGTGTTCCGGGTGTTTGACCATGGTGCCATATTCCTGTTGATTGCAGGCACCTATACACCATTTACCCTCGGGTTGCTCAAGGGAGGCTGGGGCTGGACCCTGTTTGGCATCGTCTGGGGCCTTGCAATATTTGGAGTGATCCTGAAATCCGTAGGCGGAACTCGTGGCGGAAAGCTTTCAACGGGTCTATACCTCGCCATGGGCTGGCTTGCTGTATTGGCCGCGAAGCCCCTTTGGCTCAACATGCCTTCATGGGGATTGCTCTGGCTCGTTGCCGGAGGCCTCCTGTACACTACTGGAGTAATCTTCTATGCAATGGAGCGAATGAAATACAGCCATTTCATATGGCACCTATTCGTAATGGGTGGAACGGCCTGCCATGTTGTGGCGGTCATATTCTATGCCAACGTATGAGATGATCAGTTCGCTGATTTCGCGAAAGCCGGCTTGATGGAATAGGTTGGATCTGTAGGAACCTTGGGTTCATCTTTCAATTCACCCCTCAGGTACTTGTCAATGGCAATAGCACCTTTTTTCGCCTGGCCCATGGCCTGGATCACCGTGGAGCCACCGGTTATGGCATCCCCTCCGGCAAAGACACCCTTCTTGCTCGTCTGGCAGGTCGATTCGTCTACCATGATGACACCCCACTTGTTGGTGCGGATAGCAGCATCTGTAGACGGAATGATCGGGTTGACACTGCAGCCGAGCGACATGACAACGGTATCACAATCTTCAACAAAGAACTTTCCGGTAGAAACAGGTTTTCTTCTTCCCGATTCATCAGGATCAGACAATGCCATCTGTTCACATTTGATCTGCTTGACGAAATTATTCTCGTCCACGATAAACTCGACAGGGTTGGCCAGCCAATGCCAATTGATAAATTCCTGCTCGGCATGCCTGAGCTCTTCGGAACGAGCAGGCGCCTCGTCATGTGAGCGGCGGTAGTAGCAGGTGACTTCGGCGCCGAGACGCTTTCCTGTCCTGAGTACATCCATGGCTGTATTTCCCGCACCGATGACTCCCAGTTTTTTTCCGGAATAGAGCGGCGTGCTGTAGTCGGGAAATTTGGAGGCATCCATCAGGTAAATGCGCGTCAGGTATTCATTGGCTGAGTACACCCCGTTGGCATTCGAGCCCGGAATATCGAGCATCCTTGGCAAACCTGCGCCTGTGCCTACGAAGACTGCATCAAATCCTTCCTGCTGAAGCAGATCATCCAATGAAAGAACTTTTCCGATTACCATGTTGTACACAAACTTGACGCCCAGGTTTTCAAGGTACTTGATGTCTTCATCGATGATTTGAAGGGGGAGACGGAACCGCGGTATGCCATAGACCATCACACCGCCGGCGCGATGGGAGGCTTCAAAGACAATTACTTCGTGTCCGCGGATGCTCAGCTCGTAGGCAGCGGAAAGACCGGCCGGACCTGAACCAATGATGGCAACTTTCTTGCCTGACGGAGGCAGGATTTCTGGCATCTCCAGCGTCTTGTGCACCCGTTCATAGTCAGCCGCGAACCGCTCCAGGTTGCCAATGCCGACCGGCAGGTTTTTTCGCCCCACCACACAGACGGCCTGGCATTGTTTGTCCTGAGGGCAGACCCTCCCGCAAGCTGCCGGAAGAAAATTCGTTTCTCTTATTTTCTTGGCGGCCGCCGCCGGATCTTTTTGTTCAATGAGTTTGATGAATGCCGGAATGTCAATTCCAACAGGACAAGCCCCTACGCAGGGAGGCTTCTTGCACTGCAGACAGCGCATTGCCTCCTGGAAGGCCTGCTCCGAAGAGTAGCCCATGGGTACTTCATCAAAGTTGGTGATCCTCGTTATCGGCGGGCACAAGGGCATCTCCATGTGCGGAAGATTGATTCTTTCTTTGTTGCTCAGTTTGGTGCTGTCGGTGATCATGATCCTGGTTATTTGGGGTTCATGGCAGCGAACGCCACCTGCTCTTCTTTTACAAACATCTTTTGCCGTTTCATCAGGTTGTCAAAATCAACCTTGTGCCCGTCAAAATCAGGACCGTGAAAGCACGCGAATTTGGTTTCGTTGCCAACGGATACCCTGCAGGCACCGCACATCCCTGTTCCATCAACCATAATGGCGTTAAGTGAAACATAGGTTTCAATGCCTGGCAGACGGGTCATCTCACTGACCGCCTTCATCATGGGGACCGGACCAACGGCCAGCACGTGGATGACTTTCTCCTTTTCCAAAATTTCTTTCAGGGCATCTGTGACCAATCCCTTCACTCCCAGGGAACCGTCATTCGTGGTAACCAGTACCTGGTCGCAAACTCCCTTCAGTTCTTCAATCATGATGAGACTTTCCTGGTTGCGGGCGCCGACAATTCCGTAAACTTTGTTTCCCCTGGCCTTCATATCCCTGGCTGTGGGAATAATGGCGCCGGTTCCGTAGCCTCCCCCGATGACGACGCAAGTGCCGGTGGTTTTCGGGATGTGGGATCGTTCACCCAACGGTCCAACGAGGTCTTTAAAGCAACTCCCGGTTTCCATGTTGTTTATTTCCGTTGAGGTCTTGCCAACGGCAGAAACAATAATCTGCAAGGTGCCCTTTTCGCGGTCCCAGCCGCAAATGGAAAGCGGGATTCTCTCGCTCAGGGGATGAGGGCGGATGATGATGAATTGGCCCGCCTCAATTTTTTTGGCGATCAGTGGAGCCTCAATAACCAAATGATAGGTCTTCGCGCACAGCAACCGCTTGGATACTATCCGGAAGGTCTGGTTGTATTCATTTTTCTGTGGTGCAAATACCTGGAAATATTTTAAGAAATCATCAGCTTCCCTGCGCACAATAAATGCGGGGTCCCAGTTGTGCTCCTCGTCTTTTCCCGAAATAGACATAAATGCTTTAAAAACTTTCTTCTGATCTGATTCTGAAAGGACATCTTTACGGTACATCTTACCCAGCGTACGCGCAGCGTTTTTTCGTATCAGCGGCTTCGGGTGCCCCAGGAAACTGAAGCACAAGCTCAAAATGCTGCTTAACTGATCCTTGTCAAAGAGTGATGACGGGGTCTTCTCAATCAGCCGGCCGGTAGTATATAGCGCCATGGCCGTTAGCTGTACGTTTCCTTTCCGGGAGATATCCAATAGGAGGGGAACGACCTGCTTCACTTCGGGAACTTTGAAATAGGATAGGGCATGTGACAAGTTGATCAATGCCGACTCGTTGTCCTGGTATTCCGGCCAACGGGAGAGAATATAATCCAGGCCGGGTTTGCCGACTTTGGAAAGGGCTTTTCCGAGATAGGCCAGTGATTCGCCGTCGGCTTCAATAATCTCAGCAAACAGAAACGGGATCACGTCCATACCGAACTTGGCAATTCTCTTTTCTGTCCGGATTGCCAGCTTCAGCATTGTTGTTGACCCGGAATGCCTGAAATAATAGAAGATGTTAGTGAGCGCGGAGGCCAGGTCAGTTTTTTCTTCGGTGGTCAGATCATCGATTCCCTTCAGCTGGTCCAATACAGAAACGATCGCCTCTTCCGAGTGAGCGTTGAGCCTTTCCACAATGTCTTTAACCCGGTCAGTCATTCGATGGCCCGCAGGCGATGATTGGGAAGTGAGTTACCATGAGGGACAGGCACATTTCATAACATTCAGCATACCATGAAATGATTTTTGTCATACAGGCCATTTTTTTTGACCGAAAGGACTTATCTTCATTGCCCGGAGGAACTGGAAATGAGGATTACTGACAATTGTCATTTTTTGAACGGGTAATTATTTGGTCTTTAGGGTACAATAAAAACCGCCTGCAAGGGCGAATTATTATGAACAGCTCAAGCCTATTTTCGGGAACCACGGATTCCAATCTGCTCCTTGGCGCCCTGGTCTTTTTGGCCATTGCCATACTTATTTTGTTGTACCACGAAGCCAGGGTCTTCCTGGTCAAGGATGAAAAGGAAAAGTATGACTACGTCAGCATGAACGAGATTCGCTATTTCTGGTATGCCGTGGTGGCCTTTATTGTTTCAGCCGCTCTTTTTCTTAACAAGGTCGTGACGCCCCTGTTTTCTGTTGACCCCCCACTGCGCATATACATCAGGGTATTTTTCCTTGCAGGCTTCCTGGTGATTGCCTATTTGTTGCTCTCCGGACTGGTTCGGACTTTATATCCCCGTGTAATCGAACGCAGACTTAATCGAATTCGAAACAAACCCCGTGTTTCTCCTGCAGGCAACATCATGCGCAAGCTGAAAGAAGAGGAGGAAGCCGTTCACCTGGAACAGGGCCAGATTGATGAGCAGGCGAGCGACATTCATTCTATTGAGTATGATGTCTGGGTTGACGATAAGTCCGGCTTTAAAAAGGTTGAGAAATATATGGCCGGACAGCATGCTGAAAAATGCAAGGAATGCGGTTTCTATACGATGAAGATTCACAGTCAGGAAATTGAAAAAAAACCGACAGCAGCGGATGACGGCCTTCTTATCGAACACTATCGTTGCGGGTATTGCAAGCACCGTGAAGCAAGGGAAGTCGTTATTGCCAAACTGTCAAGCAATAAATAGCAGCATAGATTTACCAAAGAATTTGATTCCTGCTGGCGCGCCGCATTCATGCGGCGCGCCACTTGTTTCTGCATACAGGAATATGCGATATTGGCACTGCTCCATTAACCCAAAAACCAAAGCAATTTTATGAAAGCCTATATTCTGGTGGATGTCACCGTCACCAATCCCTCACGGTACGAAGATTACAAGAAACTGACGCCTGGATCCCTTCAGCCGTTTGAAGGAAGATTTTTGGCAAGGGGAGGGATCACTGAAACACTGGAGGGCGACTGGAAACCCGGCCGACTTGTCATCCTTGAATTTCCTTCCATGGAAAAGGCCAGGGCCTGGTGGTCAAGTGAAGGCTATGCGCCCGCCAAGGCCATAAGGCAGTCAGCCTCCAACACAAGAATGATTGTGGTAGAAGGCGCCTTCTGAGCAACGACACATGGTCATGCGTCTCTTTCTCCTGATTCTATTAGCCGGAATACTGATTGGGCCTATCGGAAGAGCCCAGTCATTGGAACCTGCACCCAGGAACAGCCGCTTTGCGTTTGGGCTTGAGCAGGATATGCTTCCCTATGTGACAGGCGGATATTTTTTTGCAGCGTGGGCTGGACAAGGCCACATCCGGGGCAGGGCGGTGATGGCCTATGTAAAGAAGCCTGACTGGATTATCCCGGATGGGTTTACCAACAATGAAGTCAAAGCCTATGCACTGCTGGGTGATTACTTCCTGAAAGACGACTGGAGCGGCTGGTGGATTGGAGGCGGCCTCGTGTATTGGGACAGCAAGATCCAGAGTGACTTGAAACTCAGTACAGCCTCATACCAGAATATACTGGTCAACGGGAGCCTGGGCTATTCATGGAAATTCGGCAAGCACTTCTATGTAAGCCCCTGGGCGGGGATGCACCTGCGCGTTGGAGGGGACACCGATGTGGTCGTTGACGGAAAACATTTCACGCCACCGCTCTTCAATCCGGAGGCTTCGGTGAAGATTGGCTACTGCTTCTAGGTGTCGGGTTTAGCGCCGGAAATGGCAATTACATTTATAATCGAGTCCACTTTGGCAGGAATTCATATTCAAGTTGGGGATGTTTCAAACAACCCTCCATTTTCCCGATTCATTTTTAGTATAGGACATTCCGTTGCTCATGACATGAATTTGCCGACTGTCAGGACCGGCATGTGCACTTCTTTCGGTTACCGGCAGCCCCTGTTTTCGCGGGTTAGAAAAACCATCAGCGCCGTCATTGACGGTCCGACGTCTTCCAGCCACTGGTCATCACTTTCCCTGACAAACGCCTGGCTCATGTTTTGGAATTAAGTTTTTTGCTTCTTCTTTTTTGCTGAGGGGAACAACACATTATTCAGAATGAGACGATACCCGGGCGAGTGGGAATGAAGATTCAGATCGGTGGGTGTCCTTCTCCTCCCTGGCGTGCCTTCCGGATCATGCCCGCTGTAATATGTCCAATGGCCTTTCCCCAGTTCTCCATACAGGTAACGCACATTCGCCGCTTTCCGATTTTCCGCCAGGATCAGCGCCTCAGGCTTAACAACATTCCTGTTAAAGGCACTCGTCTGGCCCATAAACTCCCTGATAACGTGCTGATGGCTTTGCGTCAGCATGGAGGCGATGATGTCCCATTTCGCAGAAAAATCAAACAAGGTGAAGTAGTCTGCGGGCGACTCAAAAAAACCTGGACGGCCGGTGTTGATGTCTGAGAATTTTCTACCCGGCTCCAGGGTAAAATTTTCAAATGCCAGCGTTTTACTGTAATCAAGCCTTGCCTGCGCATCATCATCAGGGTCATCTCCGTCATACGCTGATTCGTTGATGTCCACACCTTCGGCAGAAAGGGCGATATCAAATGTTTCAGCGCCAGAGCACATTGCGAACAGGTACCCGCCGCCAGCACAGAATGCCTTGATCTTCTTGGCAACATCCAGCTTCATGGCGGAAACCTTGGCATAGCCAAATTGCCGGGCTGTGGCTTCCTGCATTTTGGATTCAATCACCGCCGATTCTCTTCTGAGGAACCGGCCATGTTGTCCCGTAAAATCTTCATGGTGGAGGTGAAGCCAATCGAACTTGCCCAATTGATCCCTGAGCACCTCTTCGTCATAAATGATGGTATAGGGGATTTCTGCGTAATCGAGCACCGTAATTACGGCATCTGTTTCGTCACCCATCAAATCATTTTTGGGTGAATAGACGGCAATCCGGGGGGCCTTTTCCAGTTTGACAATGTTCATGTTAACGGCAGGACTTGAGACTTCAGCCAGGATAGAATTTGTCGATGCGTCGGAAAGGACTTCGAAAGCAATTCCCCTGACAACACATTCATTGTGGAGCTTTGCCGAATAGTGAATCAGGAAACTTCCCCCACGGTAATTGAGAAGCCAGTCAACCTCCGCCCCTTCCTGAATCATGAAGAACGTGATGCCATAAGCCTTAAGATGATTCTTCTGCTGATCGTCCATGGGCAGCAGGATGTTGTTGGCTTTGCTGAAGGCGAAACCGTGCAGGCACAACAAGGCGAGGAAAATCCTTCGCATGAATCAGGTTGATTTGATGCTGAACTGCGGCTCAGGGTTCGGGTACCTTGAATACCGTAAGAATCGGTTCTGAATTCACGCCGCCTTTCTGCATTCGTTTTTTCAGTTCGTCAGAATTGATCAGATCTTTGGCTTTGGCAATGTCATCTGTCGCAAACATGACGTTAACGTAAAGCGGATCATCCGCGTTGGTGGAAATGGCCCTGAGTTCAAGTCCGGCTTCTGTGCGAATGCCTTCATGCTCGTCAAACACCTTTTTCCAGTTGTCATAATTTGCAACCTTGTGCGACACACCGAGCCTGTATTTCTTTTGGGTTGCGTCCGATGACCGGTACTTGACATCAAAGAAACTATAGACTGGCACTGAAGTGACGCCTGCTTCATTCATTTCTTTTTTCATGACATCGGATGAAAAAACATTGTGAGCGTCGTTGTGACTCTTGGTAAGTTGAAAAACAGTGATCAGGTTGGGATCATCCGGGCTGGCGTAAACACTGATCCGCGATTGGGGATCTGAATCAGCATTGTAAACTTTCAGCCACTGCTGATAATCCTTGACAGTATGGGTTACGGCCACAGCAGTATACCCGGAATAGACCGGTGCCTGTATGGAATCAAAGGCCTCGGAATTGCCTTTATTACTTGACTTGGGACTGCCTCCACATCCAATCAGGGCAAGCGCAACGAAGCTGCAAATGACAGATGATGAATCCAGTTTCATAATAAGGGTGTTTGGGTTGAAATGAAAAGTTAGTAAAAAAAGGCGGATGGGCACCGGAATCGGCTGAGGAAAAGGTTTCGCTGGGGACGTTATATTTGGGATATTGAATGGGGAGTCGGGTACTCCGGGTATTGGAATTAAGCCATTACAGTGCTATTATGAAAGATTTTAAGAAATACTACATGCTCATGGGGCAGCCGGATGAAGTTTACCAGGCCCTCACTTTTCCTCCGACTATTCAATTATGGTCAGGTGAGCCGGCAGAAATGTCCCAGCAGGCTGGGGCGGAATTTTCGCTTTGGGATGGAAGCATTGTAGGGAAGAACCTGGAATTTGAACCCGGAAGGAAAATAGTACAGCAGTGGTATTTTGGAGACCAGGCAGAACCTTCCATTGTCACGATAACACTGCATCCCCACAAACAAGGCACATCGGTGGAGTTGACGCACACCAACATTCCTGACAACGATTACGATGATATCGTTGAAGGATGGAACGGTGCGTATTTCGGCTCCCTTCAGGAATTCTATTCCTGATTAGGTTCAAGTATTCGTTTAAGCCTTTTGAAGAAATTTGGAGGATGTTGCCTCGAAGGTTTCGGAAAACATTACTTCCATATTGTCTTTGTGTGAATTGCAGCCTTATCGCTTGAACCACAAGAGGTTAATTTCCGTTATTTACAATAACCACTACGAGTATGAAATCGATGAGCAAACTTGCCATCCTGGAATCCTTGGATAGCATGGACCATGTCCAGATGGAAAAAGTGCTGCACTACATCAAAGATGTATTGCGGCAGGATCAGGCGACATACAACAGCCGGCGCTTCCGCCAGCAGGCCATGGAGCAAATCAGGCTTGCCCTTCGCTCTGAAAAGGGCGTGAAAGCAAGGGCCTGATTGAACTGATTCCCGGTCAACGGTCGCAGGAAAGCGTCCGATGGGGTTCTCTTCCCCTTATTTTTTCACAGTTTTTAACAGCCCAGGTTCTTTTTCAAATTTCTGTCCGGCAAGCCACCAAAATCAAAAGGCTCTATGTCAGTTTTTGTGTCTTGCCGCGGGGGCATGGCTGGCTTTTTTTTCGTCTTCTTTTTAGCAACTTTTTTCATGTTGAATTGCGATGGCCGTCCGGTTTTTCGATAATTCATTGACTTGAACATGAAAAACTAGGCAATTTTCAAGATTATTCTTCAAGCCATCCTATATTCGCCCTGTTTAAACTTAATCTAAATAAGATTGAAGGCAGAACAAAAGACGGTAGCCACGATGAAGCCCGGTGAAACGGCGGTGATCTCGGGCTTTGCCGATGAGGAGCTTTCTGTGAAATTGCTGGAAATGGGTTTTCTGCCAGGAACCGTCATTCGCTTTAACTTTTCCGCTCCGCTGGGGGATCCGGTCTGTGTGAATATTTCAGGCTATGACCTTTCCCTGCGCCTGGATGAAGCTGCCACTATATCTGTTCTTGACTAATGACAAGAGCAAGGAAACTTAAAATCGCTTTGGTTGGCAAGCCTAACGCCGGCAAGTCTTCGTTGTTCAATAGACTCACAGGACTCAACCAGAAGATTGGCAACTTTCCGGGCGTAACGGTGGATAAGCGGATTGGCTTTTGTCAGCTTGATGATCATACGACCGCTGAAATCATTGACCTTCCGGGTATCTACAGCCTCTATCCGAGAACACTTGATGAAAAAATAGTCGTCGACATCCTCACTGACAAGAAGGGAGAAAACTTTCCGGATCGGATTGCGCTCATCGCGGACGCCACCAATCTGAAGAATTGCCTTTTGTTGCTCACACAGCTCATAGATCTTGGGTTGCCTGTCGTGCTGGCGCTTAACATGATGGACCAGGCCGCCAAATCAGGATTAAGTCTTGATGTCAAGAAACTATCCAGGGAACTTGATGTGCCGGTGGTCATGATCAATGCCCGTCAAGGTCATGGTCTGGATGAGTTAAAAAGACAGATTACCTCAGAACCGGTAGCGTCTTCCAGGAAGATATTTCAACCCATGAATGGGGTAACACCGACTTTGGTCGAAATCCAGGAACGCTTTCATCTGTCTACGCCCTATGAGGCTTTCCAATATTTGCAGCAGCCCGACAATTTCCTTTTTCTTTCAGCAGGTGATCGGACCTATATCAAAGGTGTATCGGCTGAAAAGAATTTCTTTCCGCACAAATACCAGGGTGCTGAGACCATTAACCGATATGGATTTATCCAACAGGTACTGGACGCAGTCATCATCCGTTCTGCCGGGCAGGAATGGAGAGGCGTTTCCAGCAAACTGGATAAGGTGCTCACCCACAAGATATTTGGCTACCTGATTTTCCTCACGGTATTGTTTCTAATTTTTCAGTCCGTCTTTGCCCTGGCCCAGATTCCCATGGACGCCATTGACAGGGGATTTGCGGGGCTCAGCAATTACCTGGGAAAGCGATTGCCTTCGGGTCCCCTGTTTGAGCTGATATCAAGCGGTATTGTGCCCGGCATCGGGGGAATCATCATTTTCATTCCGCAGATCGCCATCCTTTTTGCTTTCATCTCGTTGCTGGAGGAAACCGGCTATATGTCCAGGGTCGTTTTTCTGATGGACAAAATCATGCGAAAGTTTGGCATGAGCGGCCGAAGTGTTGTTCCTCTTATGTCGGGGCTGGCCTGCGCTATTCCGGCCATCATGGCTACGCGCACCATTGAAAACTGGAAGGATAGACTCATCACCATTTTTGTAACACCGCTCATGAGTTGCTCGGCGCGCTTGCCGGTTTTTACAATTCTGGTTGCGCTCATTGTGCCGCATCAGCGGGTACTGGGACTCATCAGCCTGCAGGGCCTGGCACTAATGGGTTTGTACCTCATGGGATTTTTTGCAGCCATGTTTTCAGCCCTGCTGATGAAGGCAATCGTCAATGTGAAAGAACGGAGTTACCTGATCATGGAAATGCCAACGTATCGTGCACCCAAATGGTCAAATGTCGGATTTACGATTGTAGAGAAAACCAAGACATTTGTTCTGCAAGCCGGCAAAGTGATCATGGCGATCTCAATTATTCTTTGGGTTTTGGCAAGCTATGGCCCCAAAGAAGTAATGGATCAGTCCCGCGCTGTAGTCCGGGTGGAGACGGAGCAACTACACTTGTCAGAGCAGGCTTTTGAAAACCGGGTTGCCGCCTACAAACTTGAACACTCCTATGCCGGCATTTTGGGAAAATGGATGGAGCCAGCCATCCGGCCCCTGGGTTATGACTGGAAAATTGGCATCGCCCTGGTAACATCCTTTGCTGCCCGTGAAGTTTTTGTCAGTACGATTGCCACCATTTACAGTCTCGGAAGTGCCGATGATAACGCCACCATCATGGACCGGCTTAAGGATGAGATTAATCCCGAAACCGGAGGCCCGCGCTTCACGCCGGCGGTTGGGCTTTCGTTGCTGGTATTTTACACCTTTGCCATGCAGTGCATGAGCACACTGGCAGTTGTTAAAAGAGAAACCAAAGGATGGACCTGGCCCCTGCTTCAACTGGTTTACATGACGGCCCTGGCATACACATCGGCCTTCATTGTGTATCAAGTCCTTTCCTGATTCTTTCTATCTTTCGGAAAAGAGCTTTGATGAGGCACTTACCCGCAATCCTTCTATCCTTTTGCGTTGCGGCCTGCACAACACAGCCGGCCAACAAATTTACAGACGGGACGATTTCAAAGATTCATGACCTGAAAGACAGACGCGTCACCGACAGCCTGCTCCTGTTTTTACAATCACCCAATAAGGAGTACCGGCTGGAGGCAGCTTCTGCTTTCGCATCAGTACAGGATTCGTCTGCATCCTCAGCATTGGGCACAACCTTGCTGGAGGACGGAGAGCCTTCTGTACGGATGAACGCCGCATTTTCACTTGGGCAAACAGCAGGGGTTCAGGCTACCAATGCGCTCATCCCTGCACTGTCAGATAAGGACAGGGACGTCGTGCGCGAGGTATTGGAAGCCCTTGGAAAAACAATTCAAAAAGAAGACCTGGGCGTTTTGATTGGATTCCACTCGAACGACACCCTGCTTCAGGAGGGTCAGGCATGGGCCTATTATCATCTGGTCCTCCGCAAAAAGGCGGACAGCCTTGTGACCCGGGAAGCGGCCAGGTTCCTTCTGCCATCCTATTCTTACCAGACCAGGCTGGCTGCGGCACATTTTTTCAGCCGTTCTTCGAAGGAGGACGGCAAGGGGTTTGGAGAAAACCTCATCCGTGCTTCTATGGTGGATTCGCGCGCTGAAGTGAGAATGGCAGCAGTCAATGGATTCCGCCATCTTGATATGGCCCAGGCATTGCCTGTGCTGAAGAAGATATACACGTCGGAGCCTGACTACCGGGTAAGGATCAGCGCTGTTCGTGTTAGCCAGAATTTTTCCACCGACAAGGACCAGGAAGTTATTTTCGCCGGATTGAAGGACTCGGTTGAAATGGTGCAGGTTGCAGCATCCGAAGTCCTTCGGAACATGGCAGGCAAAGAGCTGATGGGGAGGATAGCGGCTGCCGTACCGGAAACCAAAAGCCCGCGCGCACAAGCTAATCTTTATGCGGCTTTGCTGAGGTCAGCTCAGGCCCCCGCGGTATTGGGTGAAATGCTGAAGCGTGGCTCAACCGCTTCACCTTATGCCAAGGCAGCACTTTTGTCATCACTGGGGGAAGCACTGCCGCCCGCTGACTCCATCGCTTTTAAGTTTCTTTCCAGGGAAATGACAAATCCATCCAATGAGAAGGTGGTCCTGACTTCCGCAGCTTCCGCGGTTGTTTCATTGGACAGAAAAGCAGGCGGCTCAGTGAAAAAGAAGGACTTCCTGAGGATGTATCAGCAAGCCATTGCTCAGGGTGACGTAGCTGTGATTGGAACGATTTGTTCGGCTTTGGTCAATGAATCATTGCACTATCGGGATGAGATAAAAGACCTGGGCTTTCTCTATGCTGCCAAGTCAAAATTCACGCTGCCCAGGGACATTGAGTCTCTTCAGCCTTTGGAGGAAGCGATCGCTTATTTGGAAGGCAAAGAGAAGCCGAAGCCAATTCAAAATGCGTTCAACCACCCCATTGACTGGAGAATGGTGAGGGCCATACCTGCTAATCAGCAAGTTGAGATCACCACAACGAAGGGCACAATCAGCATTCGGCTGCTGGTAGAGGAAGCACCCGGCTCCACAGGCAACTTTGTCGACCTGGTCAGCAGGAAATATTTTGACGGAAAGTTTTTCCACAGGGTGGTTCCCAACTTTGTAATACAGGCCGGCTGCAACCGGGGTGATGGATATGGAAGCGAGGACTACTCCATTCGGTCGGAGTTCTCTCGGCGGCGGTACACAACAGGCTCAGTCGGGATGGCATCAGCAGGCAAGGACACTGAAGGAACGCAGTGGTTTATTACCCATTCCCCCACGCCGCATTTGAACGGCCGGTACACCATTTTTGCGGAAGTCATCAGCGGAATGGAAGTCGTCCACCGGATGGAAGTGGGGGATCGTATGTTGGAGGTCAGATTAAAAAAATGAATAGCAAAAAGATAGGCATGCTCGGTGGGGGGCAGTTGGGCCGGATGTTGATCCAGAAGGGCATCGACTGGAATGTCGATTTTTTTGCCATGGATCCGGATCCGGAAGCGCCCTGCAGCAGCATCGCCAGGTTCACACAAGGCAAGCTCACTGATTTTGATGCAGTCATCCGGTTTGGCAGCCAATGCGACATCATTACCATTGAAATCGAGCATGTCAATACGGAAGCCCTGCAGGAACTTGAGAAACGTGGAAAGAAAGTATTCCCGCAGCCGGGAGTCATTGCGCTGATTCAGGACAAGCGGTTACAAAAAGAATTTTACACAAAGAACGGAATACCAACCAGCCCTTATGTGCTCACTGAAAACAGGGGCGACGTAAGCAAGCACCTTGAGTTATTGCCAGCCGTACATAAGCTGGGCCGGGAGGGTTATGATGGCAGGGGTGTTCAGGTTTTGAGTTCGGAAAAAGATTTACCCAAGGCATTTGATGCTCCGGGCCTCCTGGAGGAATTGGTGGACTTTGAAAAGGAGATTTCCGTAATCGTTGCACGAAACCATGATGGCGAAGTGGCATCCTATCCTGCTGTTGAGATGGTATTCCATCCTGAAGCAAATCTGGTAGAGTACCTTTTCGCGCCCGCTGATCTTCCTGAATCAACCGCCCAACTGGCTGATCGCCTGGCCAGGCAGGTCATCCAGGCCCTGCAAATGACAGGAATCCTGGCCGTCGAGATGTTCGTGACGCGCGATGGAAGGGTATTGGTCAATGAAATAGCACCCCGGCCCCACAACAGCGGTCATCAAACCATAGAAGCAAACGTAACGTCACAGTACGAGCAGCACCTCCGGGCCATCATCAATTTGCCATTGGGTGACACAGCCATTATCCACCCCAGTGCCATGGTTAACCTGCTGGGGGAGGAAGGCTTTACTGGCCCTGCCCGTTATGAAGGAATGGAGGAAGTGCTGAAGGTACCGGGGGTATACGTACACCTGTATGGCAAGAAAATGACCAAGCCTTTCAGGAAAATGGGTCACGTGACAATTGTTGACGCAGACATAGTAAGTTTGAAGAAGAAGGCGAAATTTGTGAAACAGACCCTGAAAGTAACCACATGAGTAAGCCATTGATCGGTATCATAATGGGAAGCCAATCTGACCTCGAGGTGATGAGGCAGGCTGCGGAGGTCCTTGAGGAACTAAGCATCAAATTTGAGCTCACCATCGTATCGGCACACCGTACGCCGGCGCGCATGGCAGAATACGCGACTGCTGCCCGGGGCCGCGGATTGAAAGTAATTATTGCCGGTGCCGGCGGGGCAGCACATTTGCCTGGCATGGTGGCGTCGATGACTTCGCTGCCCGTCATCGGAGTACCCGTTAAGTCATCGAATTCAATCGATGGCTGGGATTCTGTTCTTTCCATTCTTCAAATGCCTTCGGGTGTGCCGGTGGCAACAGTAGCATTGAATGGTGCGAAGAATGCAGGCATCCTGGCCGCACAGATCATCGGATCATTTGACAAGGGCGTAGCGAAAAGGCTGGATCAGTATAAGACCAGCTTGAAAACCAAGGTAGAGGAATCGGCTAAAGCAATTGCAAGGAAAGGTTGGAAGAGGTCCTAACGACCCGCTACACAGCACGCGCTGATCTCATCCGGAATTATGCTTATCTTCTAGTTCATTTTGTTCAAGATGATAGACCCTGGATCAAAAGGCTGGCTCAAAGAATACCTGGAATTCCGCCAGGAGTTGCTTCAAGGGCTTACTTCCGGGGGCCGCAAGTCGTCGCATCCTGATCACTCCCTTTATAAAATCATTCAACCCACCGGGCTTATGTACGGCAAGCCCATTCATGCATTTGAACACCCGGATTCAAGGCAATGGGATGAAAAGGACCGGATGAAAATCCTCCTCGCGGAGAGTCTGATCAGCAGCTCTTTGCTTTTTCATGATAAGCCCGTGAGAAATCCTGATGACATGTCTGTCATTACGATGAAGACCCTGGAGAGCATTACGAATTTCTACAACCATGTTTTCCCTGAACTGGCGACTCCCACCAAAACTCTTTTTGGAAGAAAGAAGACATCCCTGGAGCTGGCCGAAAAAATCCTTGAGAAGCGAATTGAACACACCGTGGCTCACAGCGGGAACTTCTGGACGGGATTCTTTCACAACAGCCTTCTCTTTCTGGACATATTCATTTTTGGCCAATGGATTCATACCAACGCCGACAAGATTGTGTCAGACTTTTTTAAGTACGAACGGGAGGAGCTCCGTACTTCCCTGGCAAAAGTCATTGCCGCCGCCGCCCACTCCAACCACATACTCGAATTTGAGGAACGAAAGCTGATGGAGTTCTTCCTCAGCAGTGCGCAGCTCCCGCCTGAGAAAAAAAAGGAGTGCCAGGATATTTTTGAAAGAGGCATTTCTGTCGAAGAAATGAATCTGCCCACCAACAACTCGTGGCTACTGAAAAAATATTTCCTGGAAATAGCCATCCTGACCATTTGGGCCGACAAGAAAGTCGAAACATTGGAACTGGAATTCTTGCAGAGGCTGGCGGAGTCATTTTCATTCACGTCCGACGACCTCGAGAACAGCATGGTGGCAACCGAGGGCTTTGTCCTTGAAAACTGGGAAGAACTGGGGCATCTTCAGAACAAGCAGACTTTTAGCGAAGTAAGTGATCAATACATTAAACGATTATCCAGGATCACAGACAAGAATAAGTCCCGCCTGTTGAAGGAAGTTCGCGAAAGTGAAGACCTGATGTCGTTGCTGATTCATGCCCGTAGCCGGGAACTGACGGATACGGAGAAGCAGAGGCTGCGTATACTGCTGATCGATGTGTTGAAGTCTATTCCGACTTTCGTGATTATTGCGTTGCCGCAGCAATACCTGACCCTTCCGATCCTGATGCAGATACTGCCCAAAAATTTTATTGTGGAAACCCTTTCCTAGTTTAACTCAGCAGACTGCTTTTCCTTTTTCGGGATAAGGATGGAAAAGATAATGGCAAGGGTTAGGGTGACAATGATTACAATGAAGGAGATCACCACAGGAATTTCAAAGTGGACGATTTCGAGCAGCATTTTAGCGCCGATGAAGAAAAGAATGAAGGACAAGCCTTTCTGCAGCAGGTAGAACTTGTCAATAATTCCAGCCAGCAGGAAGAACATGGCCCGGAGGCCAAGGACAGCGAAAATGTTGGAAGTGTACACGAGAAATTCATTCTGCGTGATTGCAAATGCAGCAGGAATTGAGTCAACCGCGAAAATCAGGTCAGTCGTTTCTATGAGTACAATGACCAGGAAAAGCGGTGTAAAGAGGAACTTGCCGTTTTCACGCACAACAAACTGTCCTCCTTTTTCGTCCTTGGAGATTGGAAGAAATGCCCGGCAGAACCGCATGATGGGATTCTTCTCAGGATCTATCTTTTCATCACCGTCTTCGAAGTAAATCTTGATCCCTGAATAGATCAGGAATACCCCGAAAACATAAAGGATCCAATGAAACTCCCCGATCAGGTAGGCCCCCACGAATATGAAAATACCCCTGAAGAACACCGCGCCAAGAATGCCCCAGAAGAGGACTTTGTGATAATATTCCTCCTTGACAGTGAAATATTTGAGAATAAGGAGAATGACAAAAATATTGTCAACGGAAAGGGCATATTCGGTCAGGTAAGCTGAGAAATATTCCAGCAGCGCATCTGCTCCGCCATCCGCACTGTCATCGAAATGATAAACGAGGTAGCCGAAAATGGTGCTGACCAGGACCCAGAAGACCGACTGATAAAGCGCTGATTTCGTACTGATTTTATGTGCTGTCTTGTTAAGAATGCCCAGGTCAAGCAGGAGAAATACGGTAATGATCAGTGCAAAAACACCGAACAAGATGGTTTCGGCATGACTATTATTCCTGAACAGGGAAAAAAGAAGCATTGTTGATTTTATCCTTTTAGCGGGTAAAAAAGAGGTGATTATCGGTCAAAGGCCTAACAATCACCTCTAATCAAGTTCCAAAGCTAAAAATTATAATCAAACCTTGAAACCCGACGCTTATATATGCGGACTAGCGACTAAAAGAAACCACCCACGCGGCCTGCCGGCTACGACTGGGGGTCCCATTGAAGTTTCAGCAGGTTGCGATAGATGCCATCGTCAAGAACGGACAGCTGCGCATGGGAGCCCGATTCCGCAATCCGCCCTTCCTTGATGACCAGGATCCGGTCTACTTTTCGGATGGTGCTCAACCGGTGCGCGATGACAATCGTGGTCCGGTTTTCCATCAACTTCTCCAGGGCGTCCTGGACCAGCTGTTCTGAGCCTGCGTCCAGTGAACTGGTAGCCTCGTCCAGGATGAGGATGGATGGATTTTTTAAAATGGCCCTGGCAATGGCAATCCGTTGTCGTTGTCCGCCTGACAACTTCACGCCCCGGTCACCAACACGCGTTTCAAATTTTTCGGGAAAGCTCTCAATAAACTCGAGCGCGTTGGCTTGCCGGGCAGCCGAAAATATTTCCGCTTCAGTTGCTTCAGGGTTGCCATAGGCTATGTTCTCGCGGATGGTGCCACCGAACAGAATCACCTCCTGCGGCACAATTCCGATGTTGGAGCGGTAAGCCGAAAGCCCATAGGATGAAATGTCCTGCCCATCGACCAAAATGCTTCCCTCGCTTGACGGATAGAAGCGCATCAGCAAACTTACGATGGTCGACTTCCCTGATCCGCTGGGGCCAACCAGTGCAATTTTTTCTCCGGGATTTACTGAAAATGAAATTGATTTCAGCACGGTTATGTCCGATCGCGTCGGATATGAAAACTCCACCTTGTCGTATTGAATGGCGCCGCTGAACTTCAGGGATGCCCCTGGTACGTTCTGCTCATCTGGCTCGTCGAGGATTTCCAGCATCCGTTCCGAAGCACCAATCGAGCGCTGGATCTGGCTGTAGATGTCGCCCAGCCCTGCAATGGAACCGCCGATAAATGTAGTGTACAGCACAAAGGACAATAACTCTCCGACCGTAATCTCTCCCGATTGAACCAATGTGCCACCGTACCAGATGACTCCGACGATGCCGCCAAACAGCGCAAGGATGACAAAGGAGATGAAGATCCCGCGGTACCTGGCTGCGTGTATTGCCGTGTTCACTACCTCTTTCAGCGACTTGCCGTACCGGCCCACTTCAAAGATTTCATTGGTAAATGATTTCACCACAGCGATGGATTGCATCGTTTCTTCAACAATGATGTTGGTGGAGGCGAGCTGGTCCTGTGTCTTTTTTGAAAGTTTTCTAATGAATGTGCCGAAGATCAATGCGCCGATTACCAGCACGGGGAAGGTGAGCATCATGAATAACGTCAACTTTGGCATCAGAATGAAAATGATGCTGACGCCAATCAGCAGGGTGAGCAACTGCCGGATCAATTCGGCGAGGGTTGTGGTAAAAGTATCCTGCAGGGTACCCACATCTGAGGTGATGCGGCTGAGGATTTCGCCAATCCTTCTGCTATCAAAGAAAGACATGGGCAACCAAATGATCTTTTGGTAAATCGCCAGGCGAAGATCGGCCAGGCTCTTTTCACTGACTACGGTGAATGTGTATACGCGGAGGAAGGAAAAGACGCTTTGAACGGCGAGAATACCCAGCAGGGCCAGGGCAATCTGGTTAATGCTCGTCAGCACGAAGTCAGTCTTCCCGGCCGCGACATCCAGCAGTTTGCCGGCCAGGAACGGAAAAGCAAGAACGGTAGCGCTTGACAGGGCCAGTGCCACCATGCCGATGGTGAAAGGCAGTTTGTATGGAAGCACAAAACGGAATACGCCCAACAGCTTCCGCATATTGGAGGCGTTGATCGGTTTCTTTTCGCTTTCTTCCACGAATGATCGTCGGGCCACTGAGAAGTGTGTTGTTAGATGTCAGAATTCATAAGGCCCCTTTTCTATAGTCGGAAGCGGGGATTTTTTAGTCTTTACCAGTCGATTTGTCCCTGTGCTGAAAAATGGACGGTATCCCGGAGAATCATTTTTTGATAGCCCTTCATCCTGTAACGAGTGAGCAACGGCTTCCCGTCCTCTTCGTCAAACTCCATGGTGAGTGCCCGGTGGGTGGTGAACAAGAGATTTTTCTCTGTGATCTCCGCCTCAATTTTTCTCAACCGACTGAACTCATCCTGGTAATAAAACCGAACCACAGGAATCGGCACATCAGCCGCCAGGTATTGCCTGATTTTCAGGTTGCTCCTGGTGTCTTTGAGCGGGTCTTCCATGCGGTACGCCTTCTGGAAGGCGGGCTTGTTGAAGGTCTCCAGTTGCCTGAAGATTTCCAGTTCGGCTTCCCAGCCTTTGACCGACGGCAAAAAGGCGGTATCAGATGCCGTTGAGCTCATCCACGCTTCTTTGTCCAGGACACGCATGCGTTGACTCAGCTGGCTGATCTGCTCGTCGATGAGCCCGTCGAAGTCAAAAATTTGTTTTGTGGAAATTTCTTTCCCGGAGCACGCAGCTGCGATTAAGAAAAGCAGCGCCCAATGCCCGCACCTGATTGTCTTCATTGATTTATAGTCCCTGCGTTTCTGCCACCAATTCTGCCATATCCTTCACGGTAATGCTTACTTCTTTCTCTTTGTTCTTGATTCCATCGCTCATCATGGTCATGCAGAAGGGGCAGGCCACCGCGATGGTCGTGGCGCCCGTTGCCAGGGCTTCTTCTGTTCGTTCAATGTTGATGTCCTTGTTGCCCTTTTCCGGCTCTTTGAACATCTGGGCGCCTCCCGCTCCACAGCAAAGGCCCGATGTCTTGCAGCGCTTCATTTCTACCAAGTCTGCGTCAAGGGCTTCGAGGACCGATCGTGGTGATTCGTAAATGTTGTTCGCCCGGCCCAGATAGCAGGAATCGTGGTAGGTGATCTTCTTCCCCTGGTAGCTTCCGCCTTCTTTTATTTTGATTTTTCCTTCGCTGATCAGTTGGTTGATAAACGTGGTGTGGTGAATGACTTCATAGTTTCCACCCAATTCAGGATATTCATTCTTCAGTGTATTGAAGCAATGGGGACACGTTGTTACGATTTTCCTGATGTTGTATCCATTCAGCACAGTGATGTTGCTCATTGCCTGCATCTGAAAGAGAAACTCATTACCAGCCCTGCGCGCCGGATCTCCTGTGCAGGTTTCTTCCGTTCCAAGCACCGCAAATTTTGTCCCGACAGCGTTCAGGATTTTTACAAAAGCCCTCGTCACGCGTTTGGCACGGTCATCGAAGGAGCCGGCACAACCCACCCAGAAAAGAATTTCCGGTGATTCACCTTTGGCTGTCAATTCGGCTAGGGTAGGTATGTTCATGGTATAATGATTATCCTCCAAACTGTTGCAGGTGATGGTCCAGGTGTTTGTACATGCCTCGGCTCCATGCTGAAGGCGTCAGTTCACCAAAAAATGGATGAGGATGCCGGGTGCAGCCGGCTTCACCCGCCGCCGCAAACTCTTTCACTGCTGCGATCAGTCTGGCCTTTTCTGCATCAAAATTGCACGGCGTGACAATTTTCAGCTCCTTGCTGGTTGGCCCTCCTTTAGAAAAAGGCTTGTCGTTGGTATACAAGGAAAGGAAAAATCTCCCAATCAGCCTGCCGATGAGAACCCGTGGCGGATTAATCTTCCCGGTAGCCATATCAAATACGTTGGCGCAATGGGCCAGCATTTGAGCTACGTCCATGGTGCCCCACTGCCGCTGACTTTGAGGCGTGATTTTCTCAATGCGCCCCAGCAATTCCTGAAGGGAAGAAGGATCGTAGAGATTTTTAGTTGTCATCCGTTGTCAAAATCTATTTTTCCTTTGACCAGTTAAAGCGGTCCGCTGATGAAAACTTCCATGGAGCAAAACTTGTTTCGATGTTTTGAAACATGGCATTCCACTGGGCCGGCGCTCCGGATTCCTCCATGGATACATAGCGCCGCATTTCAAGGATGATCTCCAGCGGATTAATCAACACCGGGCAGGCCTCCACACACGCGTTGCAGCTGGTGCACGCATTAATTTCTTCTTTGGTGATGTAGTCTCCCAGCAGGAATTTTCCGTCATTCAATCCAGGCCCTCCTTTGTCGAGGCTGTTGCCTACTTCTTCCATCCTGTCGCGAACATCCATCATGATCTTCCGGGGGGATAGTTTTTTCCCAGTGACGTTGGCCGGGCACTCAGACGTACAACGGCCGCACTCTGTGCACGAATAGGCGGCCATCAGGTTGTTCCGCCCCAGGTCCTGGATGTCTTTGGCGCCAAACCTGCCTGGTTCGGAGGACCCTACGGCTGGCGGCTGCTCAAGTCCCAGCATGGATTTTACTTCACGGGTCACTACGGGCATGTTATTGATGTGCCCCTTAGGCTCAAGTTTGGAATAGAACGTATTCGGAAACGCCAGGAAAATATGGAGGTGCTTGGAGTAGGTGACGTAAACCGAAAAACCCAGGATGCCAATGATGTGAAACCACCAGGCGAAGCGTTCGAGGAAGACAAGTGTTGACGTGTCGAGGAGTTGAAAAGTTGATGTTAGAAACCCGCTGAAAAAGAGTGGGCCGGTTGAAGTATAATGGTCGGACCGGCCCTGCAAAACCTGATCGCTGGCATTCATGGTGAGAATGGCAAACATCAGAATGATCTCGATGCTTAGGATCAGGTTGGCGTCAAGGCGTGGCCAGCGGGTCATTTCAGCAGACCAAAAACGAGGAATCTTCAACACGTTTCTCCTGGTGAGAAACACCACGCAGGCGGCAAGGACAGCGACAGCGAGGAACTCGAAGATGTTCATCAGTATGTTGTACAAACTGCCCAGGTAAGGAGCAAAAATGCGGTGTGTGCCGGCCAGCCCGTCAATGATAAATTCCAGAACCTCAAGGTTGATGATCAGGAAGCCGGCGTAAATGAAGAAGTGCAGGGTAGCCGGGATCAGCCTCTTGAACATTTTCTTTTGTCCAAAAGCCACCAGCAGCATGGTCGTTAATCGTTCTTTGGTGCGCCCCGTTATGGCGTTGGCTTTACCCAGGCCGATGTTGCGCCGGATGGTGATAATGCGCTTTCGGATGAAGAATCCGGCGCTGCCCAGCACGAGCAGGAACAGGACTTGCTGCAGAATGGCCATGGTTAAAGGATCAACAAACTCAAAGTAACCAACAAAATTCGGTAAAATCATCCGTGCCGACCCGGGAACGCATAATTTGCAGCGTTTCTAAATTTATATACTTTTGTGCCCCGTCCGCGAAAAAAGCGGACGATACCCGGTGACGTAGCTCAGTTGGTAGAGCAAAGGACTGAAAATCCTTGTGTCGGGGGTTCAATTCCCTCCGTCACCACTTAAAAAGGCCCTCTTCGGAGGGCTTTTTTGTTTTGTCGCTCCTTCGGGTATCCGGCCCACGAGAGAATCAATTTCTGTCAGTCGTTTCGTATCTTTAGTATGCAGATAGCGCAATGGCTCGCCATTCATCTTTATTCCTGCCCTGGATTCTGCTGCTCTTGCTGGGAACCGGTCAACGCATGGTTCGGGGTGCGCACCTGACCGAAAAACAGGGGAGCACACTCAATCTGTCAGTTGCAGGAACTGCCCTGATTGGATTAGGAATTGTTACCATTACGAAATCAAGTTCTCCGGCTCTTTGGATTGCCGTTCCGTCAGGATTGGCATTGATCACCCATCAGATCATGTTTCACGGTTTCAAAAAAGAAAACATAGAAGGAAATTTTCAGGGAAGCATCGGTAAGGAGCGCAAATACCATGTGGCGCTAAGGGTAACACCCGAAAGCTATTTTGTAAATCAGCAAATCCCGGCAAAAGAATATTCTCCCCAAACGTATGCCACGCTGCAGAACCCGCTGTTCAGGCTAAGTGTAACTTTCTGAATTGATTTTCATGAGGCTTCTGCAATCGACCGGGCAGCAACAAATGCGGTCGTCCACGCTGCCTGGAAATTGAAACCGCCTGTCTCTCCGTCAACATTCAGCACTTCGCCCGCAAAGTGAAGTCCCTGGATCTTTTTGCTTTCCATGGTCTGAAGATCAATCTCAGCCATATCCACACCGCCACAGGTGACAAACTCTTCTTTGAATGTCGTCTTGCCCTGGATTGAAAACGGACAACGAACCAGGAATTCCAGAAGCCTGTTCAGGGTTCTGGCAGGCGCCTCAGCCCAGACCAGGGTTTCCGTAACCTCTGCTTTGTCACAAAGCCGCACCCATAACCGGTGAGGAATGTTGAACATCGACTGACTATAAATTTTCTTTCCACCTTCCCGGTGAATCTTTTCACGGAATATTTCTCTGACAGACTCCTCAGTCCCGGTCCCTGTCCAATTAACCAAGGCGGTGAATACGTACTGCACATCGTGAAGGTATTCGGCGGCCCACGCCGAAAGCCTGATGACTGCCGGCCCGCTCAATCCCCAATGCGTAATCAGTACCGGCCCGCTTGAAGTAAATTTTGAGCCAGCGATCTTCACTTCTGTCTCCTGCACGGCTACACCCATGAGGTCCGCAAACTCCTTTGAGGAATCATTAAATGTAAAAAGAGAGGGAACGGGCACATGAATGATATGCCCGAAGCTCCGGATCCATTCATAGGGACCAACCTGGGGATGTCCTCCTGTGGCGATCAGCAGTTTACGGGATTGAAATTGTTTTTCATTTCGGGTCAAAATGGTGAACACATCATTCTTTTTTTTTGCGCTGACCACTTCAGCGGAAGCGAGTATTTCAATATGGTATTTTCGTGCTTCGTTCAGGAAGCAGTCAATGATGGTCTGCGACTGTTCCGTAACGGGGAACATGCGGCCATCGGGCTCTGTTATCAACTCCACACCACGCCTTTCGAACCACCGTACAGTATCGGATGCCTGGAAAATCCTGAATAGTTGTTTGAATTCCTTTTGACCTCGCGGGTAGTGCCTGGAGAGCGGTGTTGGTTCGAAACAATGATGGGTAATATTGCACCGCCCTCCGCCTGAAATTCTGACTTTGGACAGCAGCTTAGGTGATTTTTCAAGAATGAGGATCTTCAGCTTGCTGTTTTGGGAGGCCGCTTCCACCGCGGCAAAGAAGCCGGCCGCACCACCCCCCACAACAATGAGGTCGTAGACCATCAGAAAATATCGATCTGGCCTTGCAACATTTTCTCCAACGTATCACGCTCACGGATCAGTCTTGCCTGGCCGTTGACGATCAGCACCTCCGCCGGCCGTGGCCGCGAATTGTAATTGGACGCCATCATGTATCCATAAGCTCCCGCATTCCTGATCACAAGCAAATCACCTTCACGCACTTCGGCCAGGGAACGGTCTGTGCCCAAAGTGTCGGTCTCACAAATATTACCAACGATGGTGTATGTTTTCTTGTGCCCCTGAAGATTGCTCGCGTTCAGAATTTCATGATAGGCGTCGTACATCATCGGTCTGATCAGGTGGTTGAGCCCCGAGTTCACCCCGGCAAAAGTTACGGTCGGCGTTTGCTTGACAACATTGACCTTCACAAGAAGGCAGCCCGCTTCGCTTACTAAATATTTTCCGGGCTCGAGCCACAATTCCAGTTTTCTGCCGTAGGCTTGATGGAAATCGGCGAATAACTTTGCGAGCCTCGTGCCAAGTTCTTTTACGTCGGTCACCTGGTCACCTTCTTTGTAGGCCACTTTGAATCCGCCACCAAAATCAAGGAACTTCAACGAAGGGAAGTCCGGGGCAATGGCAAAAAGCATTTCGGCCATCTTCAGGAAGACATCAATCTCCAGAATTTCTGAGCCGGTATGAATATGAAATCCGCTGACAGCAATCTTATGTTTGTCCAGTATGTGTTCGATTTCCGGCAGCTGCTGAATGGATATGCCAAACTTCGAATGACTGTGCCCCGTGGAAATTTTAAGATTACCGCCGGCGAGGATGTGCGGGTTCAGTCTGATGCCGCAAGGATAGCGGGCTCCATACTCAGCCCCAAACTTCTCCAGCACGGAAAGATTGTCAAGGTTGATGTTCAGGCCCAGCGCTACGCCGTGTTTGATTTCCTCAAAGTCCACCCCGCTTGGTGTAAACATGATTTCTGAAGGTGCGAAGCCAGCCTTCAGTGCGATTTGTACTTCCTGTATGGAGACAACATCCACACCGATACCGCTTCTCTTCATCAGCTTCAGAATCGAGATGTTGGTGAGCGCCTTGGCGGCATACTTGATCTTTGTATCAACCCCCGCAAAGGCATCCTTCAGGCTTTGTACCTGCGTGACAATTTTTGCAGCATCATACACATACAGCGGCGTCCCGAATTCTTTTGCAAGCTTTTCAAAAGAAACTCCGTGCAGACCGTTTAACCCGTCAATGACTTTCATACCTGATCAAAAGCCAAATATACGGATCGGGTTGCGTTCAGTATGATTACCTTTGAAGTCATGAAGTTATTTTTTCGACAATCAGGTACGGGAGCCCCGTTGATCATCCTGCATGGATTGTTTGGTTCATCTGACAATTGGTACTCACTGGCTAAAGTATTTGCGGGCCATTTCACGGTATACGTGGTAGATCAGCGAAATCACGGCCTTTCGCCTCACAGCAGTGACTTTGATTACCGGTTCTTGACAGAGGACCTGAATGACTTTATGACGGAGCAAAAGATCATCAACCCCGTCATTCTCGGGCACTCCATGGGTGGTAAAACGGCCATGAATTTTGCTGTGCGTTACCCTGAAAAGGTCGGCAATCTCATCGTGGTGGACATTGTGCCCAAAGCCTACCCGGTTCACCATGACCATATACTGGAGGGCCTGCGGGCCGTGCCCCTTGATAGCCTGGCTTCACGGGCAGAGGCAGACCAAATCCTTACACAATATGTTCCGGAACCAGGCGTCAGGCAGTTCCTGCTGAAGAGCCTGTCGCGGAAGGAGGCAGGGGGCTTTGAGTGGAGAATCAACCTGGACGCCATTGAAAAGAACATTGAGGCGTTGGGAGCGGGCATGGTTTATCCCGGAACCTACGGAGGACCTGCCCGCTTCATCAAGGGAAGCCTGTCTGATTACTACGAGGAAGGCGACGAAAGATTCATTCAGACTATTTTTCCGGCCGCCAGATTTTCTGTCATGGAAACCGGACACTGGGTCCAGGCGGAAAAGCCGGAAGAATTTTCTAAACTCGTTTTGGATTACCTTGCATCATAATGGAAGACTTTAAGAATATTTTGTTCCTGGACATCGAAACGGTGGCCGCTACGGATCAATATGCTTCCCTGGACGATCGGTTGAAAGTTCAATGGTCACGCAAAGCGGGCTTCTTCCGCCAGCGGGAAGACGGACAATCTGATGAGGATCTTTACAACGAACGCGCGGGCATTTACGCAGAGTTTGGCAAAATCATCGTGGTGGCCATTGGCAAGTTCACGGAGAACGAGAACGGACAGCGAATACTGAAGACAAAATATTTTGCGAGCCACGAAGAAGACAGGCTTCTCGATGAATTCAGGATTGCGCTCGAGAAAATGGACCAGTTGCAGCAACTGAAACTCTGTGCGCACAATGGCAAAGAATTTGACTTCCCCTACCTCAGCCGCAGGATGCTGGTGAACGGAATTACGCTGCCATCTGTTCTTAACCTTTCCGGTAAGAAGGCGTGGGAGATTCCGCACCTGGATACCATGGAAATGTGGAAATTTGGCGATTACAAGCATTATACCTCGCTGGATCTGCTGGCGGCCATTTTTAACATACCAACAAGCAAAGGCGAGCTCGACGGCTCGAAAGTAAACCGGGCCTACTACCAGGACAAAGACCTGAAAAAAATTGCTGAGTATTGCGTTGGAGACGTTGTGGCGGTAGCCCAGCTTTTTCTGCGAATGAAAGGCCTGCCCCTTATTCCCACAGAAAATATTATTCACGCCTAACGTTTCCGCCTTTTGCGGAGAGCAAGCATCATGTCAAAAAAGAAATTCAAAGAACACAAACACAAGAAGGAAAAGGAAGAAGGCAAATCACTTCGTCATGCCGTATTGGCCTTCTTTAATGACAGCCCCGGGGCTTCATTCAATTTTAAGCAAGTGGCCCGGGAAATCGGCCCCAAGAACAAGGCTGTCAACAAACAGCTCTTTGACTTGCTCGAAGAGCTTGAGGAGTCTGGCAAAATCAAACAATTGGCCGACGGCAGCTATACCTCAACAAAGAAAGTCGAAACCCTTGAAGGTGTGGTTGACCACGTCAACCCCCGTTTTGCCTACATCAACACCGGCGCTGAACAGGATGTCTATGTCATTACCCGCAACCTGGGAACGGCACTTCACGGTGATACAGTGAAAATATCAATCATCATGCATCGTCCGGGAGAAAAGCCTGAAGGCAAGGTGGAGGAAATTGTGAAGCGGAACCGCACACGGTTTGTCGGCCGTTTGGAAATGGCCCCCAACCGGTTTGCCTTTGTGGTGCCTGACTTTAAGAAAATCTACCAGGACTTCTTTATCTACCAGGAGAACGTAGGCGAGGCCAGGAACAATGACAAGGTCTTGTTTGAAGTAACCAGGTGGGGCGATGGTGACAAGAGCCCCGAAGCGAAAGTCATAGAGATCCTGGGCAAAACCGGTGAGAATGAGGCTGAAATTCACTCCATCATGGCTGAATTCGATCTGCCGTTCCGTTTCCCGGAAAATGTGCTCAGGGAATCTGAAACCATCGCTGATAGTATCTCCAACGAAGAGATCAAAAAGCGCTGGGACTTCCGCGAGGTTTTGACTTTTACCATTGACCCGGAAGACGCCAAAGACTTCGACGATGCTCTTTCTTTCCGAAAACTGGAGAGCGGCCTCTTTGAGATCGGCGTCCACATCGCTGATGTAACCCACTATGTAAGGCCCGAAACTACGCTGGACAACGATGCTTTCGACCGTGCCACTTCGGTATACCTCGTAGACAGGACGGTACCCATGCTCCCGGAGCGCTTGTCGAACGGGCTGTGCTCGCTCCGCCCGGATGAAACGAAACTGACCTTTGCCGCTGTATTTGAAATGGATGCAAAAGGAAAGGTCCACAAGGAATGGTTTGGACGCACAGTCATCCACTCCGACCATCGCTTCTCGTATGAACAGGCGCAGGAAGTGATTGAAGCCGGTACCGGGAAGTTCGCGCAGGAGCTGAAGACCCTCAATGACCTGGCCATTAAGCTTAGGAAGGAAAGGTTTGTTCACGGTGCCGTCAATTTTGAAACGACGGAAGTGAAGTTCAAACTGGATGAGAAAGGGAAGCCATTGGCTGTCGTTCCGAAAATCCGGAAAGACGCGCACAAACTCATTGAAGAATTCATGCTGCTGGCCAACAAGTCCGTGGCGACTTACATTTATAAACTGAAGAAAGGTTCTGACAAGAATACGTTCGTCTACCGCACGCATGACTTTCCCAACCCGGAGAAGGTCGCTGACTTCTCAAAATTCGCCAAGCAGTTTGGTCACACCTTACACACGGAAGAGGAGGCGGTTTCACGGTCTCTCAACAAGCTGATGGATGAGATTGAGGGTAAACCTGAGCAAAACGTGCTGCAGTCCTTGGCCGTTCGCGCCATGGCCAAAGCCAAGTACACAACAGAAGCCAAGGGCCATTTTGGTCTGGCCTTTGAACACTATACCCATTTTACTTCGCCCATCCGTCGCTATCCGGACATGATGGTCCACCGGCTGCTCCAGCATTACCTCGATAATGGCAAGGCTGTAAGCAAGGTTGACTACGAAGCGAAATGCATTCACAGTTCTGAGCGTGAGAAACGCGCCGCTGACGCGGAACGCGCCTCGATCAAGTACAAGCAGGTGGAGTTCATGAGTATGCAGACGGACAAGCTCTATGCAGGCATCATCACCGGCGTGACGGACTTTGGCATTTTTGTCGAAATCATCGAAACCAAATGCGAAGGCATGGTAAGGCTGGCGGACATGAAGGATGACTTTTATGAGTTTGAAGAGAAGAGCTACCGTGTTGTTGGACGGAGGAGGAAAAAAATTTACCGCCTTGGAGATGAAGTGGAAGTCCGGGTGAAGAAGACGGACATTGACCGGCGCACCATGGACCTGGCCTTTGAAAGTGCGGCAGGAGACTTCTTGCAAGAGGAACGGCCGGTGCGCCAGGGCGACCGCCCGAATCGACGGGAGGAACGGCCCAACCGCAAAAAAAGAAGATAAGCAATGGAGAAGTACCTGACCCTGGTGGAATCGGAAATCCGAAAGCAACGGTTTGGCGCGGAGCCAAAATCGCTTTACGATCCTATCCGTTACATCATGTCATTGGGCGGCAAGCGGCTGCGCCCCATGTTGACCCTGTTATCGTATTCCCTCTACAGGAAGAATGCCGAGAGCATCATCTCATACGCTGTTGCGGTGGAAGCTTTTCATAACTTCACACTGATGCACGATGACATCATGGACAATGCCCCTTTGCGCAGAGGGAAAACCACGGTGCATGAAAAATGGAACATCAACACGGCGATCCTCTCGGGGGATGTCATGCTGGTGAAGGTCTATGACATGTTCCTTGATCTGGAGCAGAGCAAATTGAGGGAGGTGCTGACGCTTTTTGGAGATTGCGCTTCCGGCGTGTGCGAGGGCCAGCAATGGGACATGGAGTTTGAGACCAGGAAAAAGGTAACGGAGGCCCAATATATTGACATGATCCGCCTTAAAACTGCCGTTCTGCTGGGATTCAGCCTGGAGCTGGGCGCAGTGTTGGCGGAGGCGCCTGTTTCTGACCGCCGGTTGCTGCGCGATGCCGGCATCAGCCTGGGCATCGGCTTTCAATTGAAGGATGACCTTCTGGATGTGTACGGTGACAAGAAGAAATTCGGCAAGCAGGTTGGGGGTGATATCATTGCTAACAAGAAAACCTTCCTGCTGATCAAGGCTCTGGAAAAGGCCAAAGGAACAGACAAGAAAGAACTGTTGTATTGGCTGACTGCGAAAAAATCTAACAATACGAAGAAAGTTGCTGCAGTGACGGCATTGTATGACAAGCTTGGAATTCACGCACTCACGGAAGACAAGATTCAGGAATATTTCAAACGAGGATTCACCGACATACAGGGCTTGTCAGTGGGGGATGGTGCAGAGGAACTGAGGAAGTTTGCCAGTGCCCTGGCCGGACGGCAGAAGTGATTGGTGGTAACTGGCTTCTGGCAGTGTGCTCACTTATCAGCCAGAAACAAGAAACCAGTACCCACCCCCAACAACGAGTGCAAGCTATTACTCCCTCCTCCTGTAGTAGTACAATCTCCCCCTCTCGCCCTTTGCATTCTCACTTAGCGTATAGAAGCCTGACCCATCGATGGCCCAGGCAATTCCCTCACCCTGGGGTTCGCGGTGGTAGGGAATTTCAGTTGGCGGTGTTTTGAGCAGTTCGACCAGCGATTCATTGCCTGCCTTTTTCCAATAGAAGATTCGCTCATAGCTCTTAAGCAATACTTCCTTTCCATCTTGTGAAACATCACCGCCTGTTATGCCGCTGACGGTAAGGGTGCAGATCTTCTTGCCGGTCTGAATGTTGTTGGTGAAAGGATAAGTGACTTCATAAACCCTCACTTTGTTGTCGCGTTTGGAGACGAGGTACAGGTTCCTGGTAACGGGGTCAATCAGCATTGCTTCGCAATCGACAGCGCCATCTTCCAGTTCAATTGTAATGGTATCGATGTTCTGAATTTCTCTTGGGTCATCCAGGGCGGGCTCCCTGAACCGGTAAATGTATTTCAATTCATAGCGGAACAAATTGTCGCCGATATCTCCCACATAGAGGTAAGTTGTGCTGTCGGCAGGGCCGGGTCCGCGGGCAATGTCTTCCCAGTCGCGGTTGGTGATGCCGGGCAGCGTGAACAGCTTGCGGGTAGCTGCGGTGGTATCAATCAGGAAGATTTCCGCCGGGTTGCCGCTGTCGTTGTGCGACCACAGGTAGCCGGGTGTGCTGCTGGCCACCAGGCCGGAGGCTTCTTCAAGCCTGGAATTCTTGTTGATGCCGGTGGCTCTGGCGGGCCCAAAGAGGCGGTCATTTTTCTGAGGCGTTCCGCAACGTACCAGAAGGAAGAACAGCAGCAAAAGAAGTATGGTTCTTTGGGCCATAAAGGCAAGTTGATGGATTGGGCAAGATATTCCTAGGCGAATTCAATTCAACTAGCTGAAAGGACGCTAAGTCACTGATAAGGCACCAATACATGATTGGCCGTATTCTTTGCCCCTCAGTGCCCCTGCGGTTAAAAAGCAACATTTTTCGCCTCTCAGTCTGCTTCTTCCTACTTTTGCCCCGTGAAAAACGAAGAAGTTGATTTAGAAGACCAGGACGATGAATTGTTCGAACACCACCGCATTGTGGTGGACGGCAAGCAAGGCTTGTTGCGCATCGACAAGTTTTTGATGGACCGTCTGGCCAACGTCACCCGTACCAAAATCCAGGACGGCATACACGATGGCTTCGTCAAGGTCAATGAAAAGACCATCAAGCCCAACCACAAGATCCACCCGGGAGATGTCATCACTGTATCTTTTCCCGAGCCCCCACGCGATACGGATGTTAAGCCGGAAAACATTCCGCTGAACATCGTTTATGAAGATGAACACCTGCTGGTGGTGAATAAGGCAGCTGGCATGGTCGTGCATCCTGCTTTTCAAAACTGGACGGGCACACTGGTGAATGCGCTGGCTTACCATTTTCAAAACCTGCCGCAAATGCCGGGCAACGACGGCCGACCCGGGCTGGTACACCGCATTGATAAGGATACATCCGGCTTGCTGGTCATTGCCAAATCCGAGTTGGCGATGACGAAGCTGGCCAAGCAGTTCTTTGACCATTCGATCGAACGAACCTACTGGGCCCTCGTGTGGGGAGAACCCGCCTCAGAGACAGGCACCATCAATGTGAACGTGGGCCGAAGCCTGAAGGACCGCCGCGTCACTACTGCATTCCCGGAAGCGGACTATGGACGCACCGCGATTACCCATTATAAGGTGCTGAAGAACCTGCGCTACGTGTCGCTTGTGGAATGCAAGCTCGAGACTGGCCGAACCCACCAAATCCGCGCTCACATGAGATACATCGGGCACCCGCTTTTCAACGATGCCATGTATGGCGGCGACCAGGTAGTGAAGGGCACCACCTTTACCAAGTACAAGCAGTTCGTAGACAATTGTTTCAAAATTCTTCCCCGCCAGGCCCTCCACGCCAAGACCTTGGGGTTTGTTCATCCCGCCACCAAAAAGTTCGTCCAGTTTGATTCAGAACTTCCGGAAGATTTCAGGGAATTGATTGAGAAGTGGGAACACTATGTCAAATTCAATTGAAAGTGTTCGGGTTGTTGTGAAGTTTTTGGCTCTTGGCTAGATTGATTCTGCGAAGAACACCCGCTTGACCCGCTCACTCGTGTTCGTCAGAATTTCATACGGTATTGTATCAATCCATTTAGCCACCTGCTGAATCGGTAGCCCGGGACCGAAAATGATGGCTTCATCGCCTTCGCTGGCCTTGATGCCGGTGATGTCCACCATGGTCATGTCCATGCATACGTTGCCCATCACGGGTGCCAACTGACCTCCAATCAAGGCCTTTCCTTTGCCACGGCTGAAACTCCTGTTGTAACCGTCGGCATAACCAATGGCGAGGGTGGCCAGTACCATGTCGTGTTCGGCCTTGCCCTTCCGGCCATAACCAATGGTTTGTCCGGCCTTTATTTTCTTGATTTGAGAAATGATCGTTTTCAGTGTGGCCACTGGCTTCAAATGGCTGCTGCCTGCTTCTGTCGGATCAACCCCGTACAACCCAATGCCAAGGCGGACCATGTCAAACTGGTACTGCGGCAATCGAAGAATTCCGGGTGAGTTGAGAAGGTGCCTCAAAGGCCGGTAGCCAAGAACTTTCTCCAGACGCTCTGCCATGCGAACAAACGCTGCTGCTTGTTCCTGCGAGAAGTCATCATGCATTTTTTCATCTGCACCCGAGAGGTGTGAAAAAACAGAAGCGACATGGACGTTTCTGTTTGACTCCAGGATGCCACACAACGCCTCTATTTCTTCTTCTTCGAACCCAAGTCGGTGCATGCCGGTGTCGATCTTGATATGAATGGTGCAAGGACGTCCTTTCAGAAAATCAAGGAAGGCCAGGAGGACTCTCTTGTTGTACATTTCCGGCTCCAGCCGGTATTCAAGCAGAAGGTCAAAGCTTTCTTCCGAAGGGTTCATTACCATGATCGGCAGGGAGATGTTGTTCTTCCTCAGTTCAATACCCTCATCGGCGTAGGCCACACCCAGATACTCGGCCCGGTGATACTGCAACAGGTTGGAAACTTCTTCACTGCCACTGCCGTAGGCAAAGGCCTTCACCATGGCCATGATCCTGGTGCCCGGCGACAACCTTGACTTGAAATAATTCAGGTTATGGGCCATCGCATTCAGGTCGATCTCCATGACAGTGCCATGTACCTTTCGTTGCAGGCGTTGAACAATTCTTTCAAAATGAAAAGTTCGTGCCCCCTTAACCAGCACCACCTCATCGGTAAAATCATCTGTCTTAAACTCCCTGAGAAAATCTTCGGTTGATGGATAGAACCTGCCGCCCGGAAACTGTCCCTGGGCAGCAAGAAAGTCGGGACCGATCCCGATGATTCGTTTTGCCTGTGATGCTGAAAACAATTCTTTGACCCTGGACGACAGTTCTGCCCCGGAAAGCCCGGACTGGAGAATATCGGACAGGATTACCGTCTTCTTTGTCTTTTGCTGATTTTTAAGGAAATCCAAACTGATTTTCAGACCGGCCAGGTCATTGTTGTATGAATCATCAATGATGGTGCATCGGTTGATCCCCTGCTTCAGTTCAAGCCGCATCGGTACGGACCTGAGCATGTGGATCCTTTCATTAATGATGGCTGGCTTGTAGCCCCTTAGCAGCATGAAGGCGACGACATGAAAAGCGTTTTCCCTTGATGCGGCATCCTGAAATGGAAGTTGAAGTGAGAAGGATTCGGAATGGTAAGTAACATCAAAACGGCCGGCACCGCTATCGCGTATGGAAATATCTGCGTTGGAATGCAGTCCCCAGGTCAGCGTTGGAATTTGCCGCTCTGCCAGGACTTCGGGAATGATGGAATGGTCGCTGCAGCAGATTACCCTTTCACACCTCCTGAACAGAATTGCCTTTTCTTCCGCCTTTTGTTTCCGGCTTGAAAATCCTTCATCGTGGGCACCCCCGAGGTTGGTGAATATTCCGATCGTTGGATGGATGACGCTTTCCAGATTGGCCATCTCTTCGGGTTTTGAAATTCCTGCTTCGAAAATTCCAATATCATGTCGGGATTCCATTTGCCAAACAGACAAAGGCACCCCCACCTGAGAATTGTAACTGCCGGGGTTTTTTACCACATGCAGATTGGGAGACAAGACCTGGCTCAGCCATTCTTTAATAATCGTCTTTCCGTTGCTTCCGGTAATTCCGATAACCGGAATTTCAAACTGACGGCGATGGTGGGCAGCGATTGCCTGCAGGGCAGCTACCGCCGATTCCACTTTCAGGATATTGGCGCCAGGGAACAACGCAACTGGCATTTCCACCTCAACAATAAATTGACGGAGGCCCTCCTCATACAGTTCCTTCAGAAACAAGTGCCCGTCATGGCGGTCTCCCTGGATGGCAAGAAAAACAGAACCCTCGCTGATGACCGCCTTGCGGCTGTCGATCACGAGGGTTTCTACCGGCCGGCGCGCGCCTTCCTGTAGAATCTTCCCATGGCAGAGTTTTGGAAGGTCACTAAACCGCATGATCAGAAAAGCCGAGCCCCGTTTGGTGTCTTCTTGTCCACACCGGCCAGGATGACAAAGCCCTGTTCGTCAGGAAAACCCGTCACCAGAACTTCAGATTGAAAGGTCGCGATCTGCTTGGGTGGGAAATTGACCACGCAGACAACCTGCTTGCCGGGCAGGTCCTCCACGCGGTAGTGCCGGGTAATTTGCAAACTTGATTTCCTGGTACCCAGATCAGGACCGAGGTCAATCCAGACCTTAAAAGCTGGCTTTTTGGCCTCTGGAAAGCCTTCTGCCTTGACAATGGTGCCTGCCCGTATGTCTACTTTGCTAAAATCGTCCCATGTGATCATGTCACAAATTTTTATATATTCGAAACTCCATAAGGTTCTAAACCGACGGCAGAAGCATGAAAGTAAGGGTTTCAAGTCTATTGGCCTCCATTGCTGCAGTTTTCCTGGTCACCCTCAATGCATGGGCTCAGGATGAACTTCCGATTTTGGAAACACAGGACCCCAGCCACCAGGAACTTAACCTCGGCGAAGATAAGATTTTGCTCTATGACCAATCAAGTCATTTTGGTACGGTTAGAGACACCGCGCAATCCGTTTCTGCCAGGCAAACCACCGCGCATCCCGTCAAGGCTGCAAAGCCGGAGAGCCATAAGGCCAACGCCAAAGAGCGTGAAGGAGAAGATGTTCTCTCCTTTAATTTCCTCTACTACATGATTCAGAAATTCAAAATGTCCGACCTGGTCGACAAGTAGTATTTTTCTGAATCCTCTTTCACTCATCATCTTGAAACTATTCACTTGTGATGTCTGCGCGTTCAGCATGTGATTAACCTTGTGCGGTCTATTTCCGCCGCAATGGGAGTTATCAGAACAAAAGGCTTAGGAGAATATCAGGCTACATCTTTACCGGTTGTCCACCGGAGCATATCAAACCAGTCCTGCCGGTCTAACACCAAGTCGACGGACTTGGCGCCCTCAATGATTCGCTCAGGTTTCGTCGTACCCAGGATAGGAAAAATAACCGCGGGATGTTTCAGGAGCCAGGCCAACAGCAACTGGCTATAGGCAGCATTGTATTTGGCCGCTTTGTTAAAAAGTGCTCTCTCATCGACCGCCATGGGTTTGCCGCCGCCAAGCGGTGACCACGCCATCGGGCTGGCGTTGAATTCCATAAGGGTATCCAGGTCGCCGTTGAACAATGAGTCTACATGGGTTAGAGAAACCTCGATCTGATTGGTCACCAGCGGAAAAGTAAGGTGACGCTGCAACATCCGGAATTGTGAAGGTGTAAAATTTGAAACTCCAAAATGCAGGACCTTTCCATCTGACTTCAGTTGGACAAAGGCTTCCGCTACTTCCCGGGGATCAAGCAGGGGATCAGGCCGGTGTATCAGCAAAAGATCCAGACGGTCCGTGCCCAGCATTTTCAGCGAATTCTCAGCTGACCATAGGATGTGTTCGCGTGAGGTGTCATAATGTTTGGTCCACGTAGCGGGCCTCTTATCAGACTTGAACTTGATCCCGCACTTGGTCACCAGCTGCATCTTGTGGCGCAGTGAAGGATTGCGTCGAAGGATGTTCCCAAAGATCTCTTCATTGCAGTGATCACCATAAATGTCAGCGTGATCAAAAGTGGTGATGTTATTGTCCAGCGCCGTGTGGATGAGGCGCTCAACGGTTTCAGCGGAAACGGTATGCCAGCGCCATGCACCTGCTACGAGGCGCGACAGCGCTGGCCCTTCCGGATGAATTTTAAGCAGTGGGATCAAGCGCCTTTATGCTGATAGCATTTTCCTTTGGTGTCGCCCGTCATTCTTTTGCAGCGGGTTCCATCAGCCGTCTTGCCGGCGCACTGTGTTGTTTTGTCTTTGAAGTGTTCGTCCGGCTTGCAAACGCCGCAAGCACCCTTTCCAGCCTTCTTGGCCGCGGCCAGGGTCATGTCTTTGGCATCACCTGACATTTTGCAGTCGGCAGTATGATATTTTTCGCCCTTGTCGGACGCATACACGGTTTGGCTGTATCCTTTGAAGGCAAGCCCGAAACAGAGAAAAGCAGCGAGAATGAGAATTTTTTTCATGTCAATAAGGGTTTTAGATTATTTGACCAAGTTGACCAAATAATAATAATTATTCAATGCCTGGAGCAATTTCAGGACCTCCTTTTCTTTCAGGAGGGATCTTTTATTGATTCAGCAGTGAACCCTTCAGACGGAGCAATTCCGTTTCAGAAACCTTGGCGAGGTACCGGGCGGAGATCAGCCGGTTGTAGGCATCTGCCAGGCTTTGCTGGGCTGTCCGCAGTTCGATGAAGGTGGTGATGCCCCTCCTGAAGCCTGCAAGCGCGATGGTGATGTTTTCTTCAGCTAGCAGAATGTTCTCTTCTTCAAACTGCAGAATCTTTTTTGCATTGTCATAGCCTATGTAAGCATTCCGGACACCCACCATGGCCAGGGTTAACTGCTGGTCGTAAAGGAGTTTCTGCCGTTCAAGGTTTATTTTGGCTGCGCCGATCTGCCGATTCACGTTCATGCCATTCATGATGGGGACTACCACGGACACACCATAGTTATAACCCTGGTTGCGTGTGTATTTTTGAGACACAGGAGTGGCCTGGAATTCATTTTCGTTCTTGAGGAAATTGTAGGATGACGTGAAGTTGATGATGGGCGACCGGCTCGCCCTGCTTTCGCGGAGCTGTTGTTTGGAGACGTCAATGGATTTCCTGGAAGCAAGCAAAGTCCGGTTGGTGCTTTCAATGTCTGTGGCAATTTCTTCCATCGTCAGGTCCATCCGGATCGGAATGGAATCGGCAACATCGAAGACATCCGGGAGTCCCATGCCGACCGTACCGTTCAATTGATCTTTTAATTGCTGGATAACAGTTTCCTGCGCCAGCTTGGCTGTACGTTGCGCATTCAGGTCTACTTTGGCCTGCAGCAACTCAGGTTTGCCGCCCGTACCTACCTGCAGTTTTTTCTCCGCGAGTTTTACACGCTCCTCACTCACGGCCATCAATTCCTCGATGGCCTTCAGCTGTTGTTTTTGACGGGTAATGTTGTAGTAGCTCAGGATGACCAGAGCGGAAGTGTTCATCATCTGGTTGCGGACATTGGCCTCGCCGAGGGCGGCAAGTTCCTGTATCCGCTTCCTGGTAGCAAACATTTTGGTGCCATCAAACAAGGCCCATACCAACTGAACCGAACCGTTTGTGTTTGTTGACCGCACGCCTTCACGGATGGTTTCAACATCGGAAAAGGTAACGTTTCGGGAATCGTTGGTATTCTTCAGATAGGAACCTGTGGCATTGACCTGTGGAATGAAAACGCCAAAACCATAGCGGTTGTCGTTTTCGGCGAGACCGGCCGTATTTTGAATGATGCGGACATCATAGTTCTTCTGCATGGCCACCTGCAACACCTGATCCAGTGTGATGCCCTGTGCGCCGGCCGATAGAAGTGAAAAGAAAAATATGACGAAACTTAAAACGCTATGCTTCATATGCCAATTCCTTGTGAACTTCAGGGTTATCACCCATGTCAAAATCAACCACTTTCCTCTTGCGTGACAAGAAGGAATACATCGCCGGGATAACAAAAAGCGTCAGGACCAGGGAGAACATCACCCCGCCGACAATCACAATACCCAGTGGCACGCGGCTGGTGGAGGCATCGCCGAGGGACAAGGCAATCGGCAAAGAACCGAGCGCCATGGCCAGGCTGGTCATGAGAATCGGGCGGAGGCGGAGGCGTGATGCCTCCAGCACAGCCTGAATCTTGGGCATACCGGATTCCCGCTTCTTGTTTGCAAACTCCACGATCAAAATGCCATTCTTGGTCACGAGACCAATCAGCATGATCATGCCGATCTGGGAGAAGATGTTGATGGTCTGTTTGAACAGGTACAATGAAATGAATGCCCCGCAAATGGCCAGGGGCACGGTAAACATGATGACCAGCGGATCCACAAAACTCTCAAACTGTGCGGCGAGGATCAGGTAGATGAGGATCAAGGCCAGCACAAAGGCGAACGTCGTGTTGCTGGAGCTTTCGGAGAAGTCGCGGGATGTACCGGCCAATGATGTGGCGAATGAATCGTCAAGGTGTTTGCCGGCGATTTCACGCATCGCGGTTATGCCGTCGCTGATGGTTTTGCCGGGGGCCAGGCCAGCGCTCACGGTAGCTGATTTGTAGCGGTTGAAGTGATACAGGGAAGGCGGTGTCGTAGACTCTTGTACAGACACCACGTTGTCGATAGAAACGAGCTCGCCGGAGTTGGTGCGGACATACAATTTCTTCAGGTCATCGGGATCATCGCGGTTGATGCGGTTTACCTGTCCCATCACCTGGTATTGCTTTCCGTCCTTGGTGAAGTAGCCGAAACGCAGATTGCTATAGGCCAGCTGCAGGGTTTGTGAAATATCCTGTACGCTGATGCCCAGCTGAGTTGCCTTCAGGCGGTTGATTTGCACCCGCAGCTCGGGCTTGTTGAATTTCAGGTCGACATCCACACCCAGGAGCACCGGGTTATTGTTGGCTTCCTCCAGGATTTTTGGAAGGACTTGTTTGAGTTTGTCAAAATTGTTGTTCTGAATTACGAACTGCACCGGTAGTCCGCCCCTTCTGTTTACGGATATGGTCTGCTCCTGGATGGGGAAGATGCGACCTTCCTGGAAGCGTCCTGTGTTTCTCGATACCATGTCAACGATTTGCTGCTGCGACCGCTTTCGGTTTTTTGGATCGACCAGCGTGGTGCGTACCGAGCCACTGTTCACAGAGCTCGATCCGGTGAAACCAGGCGCAGTAATCGACAAGACTGTTTTGTATTCCGGAACGGAATCCATGACAAAGCGGGTAACCTTGTCAACATAGTTGTCCATGTAGTCGTAGGCTGTTCCCTCGGGCGCAGAAAGCTGGAGTCGAAACTGGTTGCGGTCCTCCAGCGGGGCAAGTTCCGATTGCAGGTTTGTGCCGATGAAATAGGCTGTGGCGATACAGACGATGACGATGGGCAATGCAAGCCAGCGCACATTCATAAAACCGCGGAGCCATTTGGCATAACCGTTTTCCATGGCAGTGAAAAATGGTTCGGTGGCTTTGTAAAAACCGGAGTGCCCGGCACCCTCGCGGGTGAGGAGTACACTTAACACCGGGGTAAGGGTCAGGGAGACAAAAGCGGAGACCAGCACGGCACCTGCCACGACGATGCCAAACTCCCTGAAAAGCCTGCCTACAAAACCCTCAAGAAATACGATGGGAAGAAATACAATGGCGAGCGTAACCGAGGTTGAAAGTACGGCAAAGAATATTTCCTTCGAGCCTTCGCGGGCAGCCTTGTACTTGTTCATGCCCTTTTCAAGTTTCTTGTAAATATTTTCCGTCACCACAATACCGTCATCCACCACCAGGCCGGTGGCCAGCACGATGCCGAGCATCGTGAGCACATTAATGGAGAATCCAAGGAGGTACATGATGAAGAAGGTGGCGATCAGGGACACCGGGATGTCAATCAGCGGACGAATGGCGATAAGGAAATCGCGAAAGAACAAGTAGATGATCAGCACCACCAGCAGGATGGAAATGAGCAGTGTCTCCTGAACTTCTGAAATAGACCGCTTGATAAAAACGGTCTGATCAAGGGCAACATTCAGCTTGATGTCAGCGGGGACTTCTTTCTTGATCTGTTCGAACCTTTTGTAGAACTCGTTCGAAATGGCTACGTAGTTGGAGCCTGGCAGCGGAACGATGGCCATCCCTACCATGGGTACCCGGCTTTCGCGAAGAATGGACTCTTCATTCTCAGGACCGAGGATAGCCTGCCCGATATCTTTCAGCCGGATGTCACCCTCACCCGTGGAGCGGATGATGACATCATTGAATTCTTCTTCCGAATAGAGACGGCCGAACGTGCGGACTGTCAGTTCAGTGGCGTCACCGGCAATCTTTCCGGAGGGCAATTCAACATTCTCACGATTCAGGGCCTGCTGCACATCCAGTGCCGTGAGGTTGTAGGCGCTCAGTTTGGCGGGATCAATCCAGATCCGCATCGCGTATTTTTTTTCACCCCAAACCTGGATGCTGCTGACACCGGGAATGGTCTGCAGACGTTCCACCAAAACGTTGTTGGCATATTCGGTTATCTGCAGCGAATTGCGGCTGTCGCTTTGCACCGTCATGGACAATATGATGTCACCGCCAGAGTCGGCCTTGGATACCACCGGGGGCGCGGTCAGGTCTTGCGGAAGGGACCGGGTAGCCTGCGAGACTTTGTCGCGAACATCGTTGGCGGCAGCCTCCATGTCGATGCCCAGCTCAAATTCAACGTTGATGTTGCTGGAGCCCACGCTGGAATTGGAAGAGATGTTCTTGATCCCGGCAATGCCGTTGATGGACTTCTCCAACGGTTCAGTTATCTGGGATTCAATGATGTCGGCATTCGCGCCGGAATAGGCCGTACGTACGTTGATGTTGGGCGGATCAATGGCTGGATAATCCCGGATACCGAGAAAGGTAAACCCGATCACGCCAAACAGCACAATCATGATGTTCATCACAAAAGTGAGGATGGGCCGCCTGATGCTTAACTCTGAAATATTCATACGGGGCTAGGGTAGACGTTTCACGTTGGACACTTTGATCTTCGCATGGGGGCGCAGCGACATGAGACCCGTGGTAATGACCGTGTCACCGGCCTTTAGCCCTTTGGTGACCTGTACATATGCTGAATCCCGGATCCCGGTTTCAATGACGGTGAACTCGACACTGTCTTTGCGCAACAAGATGACTTGCTTGTTGCGTGCCTGCGGGATGATGGCCTGCGAGGGGATCATAAGCGCCAGGGTATCCTGTCCAAGCTGAAGGTTGACTTTGGCGAAAACGCCAGGTACCAGTTCATTGTCACGTTCTTTCACCATCGCCCTGATTCTCAGTGTGCGTGTGTTCTGTTCAACGTTTCCTTCGGTAGCAATGACTACTGCTGTATGTTCTTTTCTACCTCCGTCCACCCTGAACTTAACCAGATAACCTTTAGCAATGTTCTTCGCATATTTTTCAGGAATGGAGAATTCAAGACGAAGTTCCTTTACCTCGCGCAGCACGGTGATGACATCAGCAGGAGAAAGGTAGGCGCCGAGGCTCACGTTACGCAGACCGATCTGACCTTCGTACGGTGCGCGGATTTCCGTTTTGGAAATGGAAATCCTGACCGTTTGAATGTCAGCCTTCAGGTTGTCCACGTTGAGGGCGCTGAGGTCAAAATCCTGCTGGCTCACACCATTGATGGCCAGTAGTTCCTTCTGGCGCTCCACCGTCTTGATGGCAATTTGCAACTGCACTTCGAGTTTTCTCAATTGCGCCTGGAGGTCCTGGTCGAAAAGTTTAATCAGGAGAAATCCTTTCGGTACAACCGTACCTTCCGGGAGGTTGAGCTGGATGATGCGGCCGGAGACTTCAGCCCGTATCTGGGTTTCCTCAGCGGGCAGCAGGGTGCCGGGCACTTCGACGTCTTCGCTTACCGAACTGGGTTGAACCAAAAAACCTTCAACACTCAGCGGTCCGCGTGCGCGCTGGCTGGGTCCCGCAGCAGGAACGTCTTTCTTGGATTGACATCCTGAAAAGACCAGGCCGAAAAAGGCTGACAACACCAGTAAATTCCTTAAAAAATGCATAAAAACTGATTTCTGAGGTGCAAAGTTGAGATGATAACGCTTCATAAACACCTTTCGGTGACAAAAGAATGCCAAACGGTCATTTGGTATGACTTTCGGCGTGTTTTCTGCCAAGATCACACAATTCCGAATGGGTAAAGTGGATTCATGGATGCTCAGTCAACGTTTGCTGCTTTTTACCAGTTTTGACAGAGGTAAATGACTGAATTGGCTGGCCACTGGAGTGATTGTAAAGCTGTGAATTGAGCAAAAGCAACGGGGTTGATAGACCTCAAACTAATCCAATGCCTGCCCTAGGTTAATTTGCAGATTTAGTAATCAGGCTTAACTTTGCAGTCCCTTTAAATAAAAATAAGGGCATTTCAAGCGGGAGTAGCTCAGTTGGTAGAGCACGACCTTGCCAAGGTCGGGGTCGCGAGTTCGAGTCTCGTTTCCCGCTCATTAGATCAGAAAGTGTGGGGCAACTCACACTTTTTTGTTTTCAATGGATTGATAGGCGCAACTTCCTGCCCGGGTGGTGGAATTGGTAGACACGCAGGACTTAAAATCCTGTGACCCTTAAAGGTTGTACGGGTTCAACTCCCGTCCCGGGTACTTGATGTATTTTGTTTACATACTTCAGTCTGAGGCAACGGGGCGTTTTTATATTGGTTATTCGGATTCACCCGACCGAAGGCTTCAGGAGCACAACAGTGGAAAAGTAAAGTCCACCAGGCCCTATCGTCCCTGGAAAAAGGTTTATCAGGAAACCCACTCCACAGAGACCCTTGCGATCAGGAGGGAAAGAGAACTAAAATCAAAGAAGAGCCGCACCTATCTGGAACGCCTGATTGGTATGACACGTCCCGGCCAAAGGCCGGGATGACCCTTAAAGGTTGTACGGGTTCAACTCCCGTCCCGGGTACTTGATGTATTTTGTTTACATACTTCAGTCTGAAGCAACGGGGCGTTTTTATATTGGTTATTCAGATTCAGCCCGGAGCAGTCTATGAATCAGCATCAATAGTCAACAGCATCTTCAAAGGTTGTTTGAACCTTACCGCTGGGTATGGGCGACCTGTCACGATCCATTTGTTTCCGAAGTTCCTGTGCCTGTTGTTTGTTCTTCGAGTACCTGATGTGATCCGGTACTTCCTTGAGATCCCAGATCAGGCCAACGGCTGCGAGACCCCGCAATATGTAATAGGTGATGTCAATTTCCCACCAGAAAAAACCTTGACGGGAAGCGACTTCATAATAATGGTGGTTGTTGTGCCAGCCTTCACCCAGGGTCAGCAAGGCCAGCCAAACGTTGTTTTTAGACTCGTCCCCGGTGGCATAGCGCGGCTTCCCAAACTTGTGCATGATGGAGTTGATTGAGAACGTAGCGTGATACAAGATCACCGTACTCAGGAAAAAGCCGATGAACAAGGTGGAAAAGCCGGCTGCGCTGAACATCATCGTAACGTTGCCCCCGTTCACCCATCCGCCCAATGCCATCAGGAGAATCGCGAAAGTGGTTGGTGCTACGAGGTAGTGCTTGTTCAGCCAAACGAGTTCAGGATATTTGGCATAGTCGCCAATCACCTTGTAGTCCGTCTGCTTGAAATCCGGTCCGACAATCCAGCCTACATGTGAATACCAGAACCCGTAGATCTTCATGGAGTGAGGATCCTGGGGTGTGTCACTGTATCGGTGATGATGACGGTGATGAGCCGCCCACCAGAGCGCGCCTTTCTGTGCGCTGGTCTGCGCCATGAAGGCAATGACGAACTGGAACCAGCGCGATGTCTTGTAAGATTTGTGGGCGAAGTAGCGATGGTATCCTCCTGTGATCCAGAACATCCGGTAGATATAAAAGAAGAGGCACACCATCCAGTCGAACAAGGTGGCCCCGGTGTACAGCGCCCCCAGCGGAAGGAGGTGCACAATGACAAAAGCCACTTCCTGTGCGAAGATGGGTTTACTGCGGATTTCAGGTGTCAGGCTGGTATCGGTCATGGAATTGTTGACACAAAAGTAAAGGTTTCCGCAGAGATCATGCAGGCCCACCGTGGCTAACGCCTGTAAGCCTTCGCCCATCAACTTTGACGGAAAGCCAGCCATTTTCCACTACCTTTGCAGGCTATCATGGACCACGCTCAAACCATAACGCTTTACCAGCCTACGCTCAAGCAGATCGCCTATAATTTGGTGCGTTCAAGGGCGGATGCTGAGGATATTGTGCAGGAGACTTTCCTGAAATGGCTCACCATTGATACAGAGAAGATCAAGAACACGAAGGCCTACCTGATAACGGCCGTGAAGAATAACTGCCTGAGCCACATCAGTTCCCTGAAGCGCAAAAAGGAAGAATACCTGGAGACGATGAATGTATCTGAATTCATCAGCCGCTTTAAGGAAAACAATTTCTCCCACCTCGACCTGGATGTTGACCTCGCGCACGCGTTCAAGGTCATGCTGGCCAGGCTGGAGCCTCTGGAGAGGGCGGTATACTTGTTGAAGGAGGTTTTTGATTTCGATTATGAAGCCCTCCAGGAGGCCTTAGACAAGAAGAAGGACCATTGCCGCCAACTGGTGTGCCGGGCCAAAAAGAAACTCAGCGAAGAGACCTCTAAAATGCATTTTGACCTTCCTGAAGCCTCTTCACTCATGGCCAGTTTTCGCAAGGCTTGTGACCTTGGCAACGCCTCGGAGCTTGTTCAGGCCCTGAAAATGGACATTTCAGCGTCCACCCAGAAGAATCCCTAAAAATTTCTTCCAAATCTGTCACAAACGCCCCGGCAAATTGTCTTGCAGAAACAGTCCGAAGTGGCTGTGATTGAACCTAAACCTGGAACGAATGATTGTCATATTTTCCTTCTTTATCGCACACTGGTATTTATCCCTGTTTTTCCAGACGTTTTTTCTGCATCGTTATGCTGCTCACAAGGCCTTCACGATGAGTCCCTTTGCTGAAAAGGTGACGTTTGTGCTGACCTGGATTTTTCAGGGATCGAATTACCTGAGCCCGTTTGGCTACGGGGTAATGCACCGCATGCACCATGCCTATGCCGATACTGAAAACGATCCTCATTCCCCGAAATTCGACGAGACCATCTGGAACATGATGTGGAAGACCAAGACGATTTATTCTTCCATCGCCAATAAGAAAATGGTTCCGGAGGCGCGGTTTACAGAAGGCGTTCCCCAATGGGAGGCCTTTGACAAGTTTGCGCGTTCATGGCCGTCACGGCTTTTCTGGGGCGCCGTATATGTGGCCGTCTACTGGCAATTTGCGACCACATGGTGGCTGTGGCTGCTGTTACCGATCCACTTCCTGATGAGCCCCATCCATGGTGCGATCATCAACTGGTTTGCGCACAAATACGGCTACCGCAATTTTGAAGTAGGAGATACTTCCAGAAATTTCCTTCCCTTCGATTTCCTGATGATGGGCGAAAGCTACCACAACAACCACCATAAGTACGGATCGCGCCCCAATTTTGGTGGCATCCGCTGGCATGAAATTGATCCAACTTACCAGGTTATTAAGCTGCTGAACAAGCTGGGCGTAATTCAGATCGTGAATCAAAAAAATCTGACCATCGAGCGAATTCAGAAAGCTGCTTAGCAGGATTATTAAATGACATGACATGGGCCCTTCCCGGCATTTTGGGAAGGGCTTTTTTTGTCCTGTTTTTTGTTTCACGGAAAGTGTTGGTCGTTCCTTTATCCGGGGTTACCTTCACCATCCAATAAAATACACCATATGAAAAATGTCCTTGCCCTCCTTGCCTTTGCATTGTTAATCAGCTCATGCTCCCCCAAAAAGGAGCAGGCCATTGTATCGAAATACCCGGTGGCAAAAAAAACGGAGACAGTTGATACCCTGTTTGGCACACCCGTACCCGATCCCTACCGCTGGCTCGAAAATGATACGACCAGGGAAACGGCAGACTGGGTGACGGCCCAAAACGAAGTCACGTTCGGCTACCTCAAAAACATTTCATTCCGGGATGCCATCCGAAAGCGGCTGGATGAGGTACAGAATTATGAGCGGTTGTCGGCGCCGCACAAGGAAGGGGATTATTACTACTACTCTAAAAACAGCGGCCTGCAAAACCACAATGTGCAGTACCGCAGGAAAGGAGAGAACGGCACAGAAGAGGTTTACCTGGACCCTAACACTTTTTCAAAAGACGGTACAACCGCACTGGGTGGCGTGGCCTTTTCAAGGGACGGCTCACTGCTCGCCATCCTGATCCAGGAAGGCGGTTCCGATTGGCGCAAGGCTGTTGTGATGAAGGCAGAGGACAAATCCATCATCGGCGATACATTGAAAGATCTGAAATTTACCGGCATTGCCTGGAAAGGAAACGACGGGTTCTATTACAGCAGCTATGACAAGCCCAAGGGCTCTGAATTGTCGGCCAAGACCCAGTTTCACAAGGTGTATTATCACAAGCTCGGCACTGAACAGAAAACCGATCAATTCATATTCGGCGGAGAAAAGACCCCAAGGCGGTACATCGGTGCAGGGCTAACCGAAGATGAACGATTCCTGGTGATATCCGCCGCCACCAGCACCACGGGGAATGAGTTGTATATCCAGGACCTGAAGGATCCCAGGGGAAAGCTGGTAACGATCGTCGGGAATTTTGATAACAACCATAACCTGGTGGACAATGACGGCAGCACACTCATCATTCAGACCGACCTCGGTTCGCCGAACAGCAGGATTGTAACGACGGATTTTGGCAAGCCCGGCGTGGAGAACTGGAAAGACATTGTTCCGGAAACGGAGAATGCCATGCAAGGCGTGTCAACAGCAAACCGGAAGATGTTTGTGAATTACCTGAAGGATGCCAGCACACTGGTGAAGCAGTTTGATTACAAGGGAAAGCTGGAGCGGGACATTGAATTGCCGGGCATTGGATCAGCCGGCGGCTTCGGCGGCAGGGTAGATGAGAAGGAGGTCTATTATTCCTTTACATCCTTCACCACACCTGCTTCGATCTACAAATATGACATCGCATCCGGAAAGTCAACGGTATATGCACAGCCCAAGGTGGATTTCAATCCTGCGGATTATGAGACGAAGCAGGTATTTTACAACAGCAAGGACGGCACCAAAATTCCAATGTTTATTGTGCACAAGAAGGGTGTGGAGCTTAATGGTAAGAACCCGACATGGCTCTATGCATACGGAGGCTTCGGCATCAGCCTGACTCCATCCTTCAGCACTTCACGCGTGGTGTGGCTGGAAAACGGCGGCGTCTTCGCACAGCCCAACCTGCGCGGCGGAGGTGAATATGGAGAGAAGTGGCATGATGCCGGACGCCTGATGAATAAGCAGAATGTGTTTGATGATTTCATTTCAGCAGGAGAGTACCTGATCAGGGAAAAATATACTTCATCCGATTACCTGGCTGTTGTCGGCGGATCAAACGGCGGATTGCTGGTGGGTGCAACCATGACGCAGCGGCCCGACCTTATGAAGGTCGCATTGCCGGCTGTGGGCGTGATGGACATGCTGCGGTACCACAAATTCACGGCGGGCGCAGGCTGGAAATATGACTACGGCACCTCGGAGGATTCAAAGGAAATGTTTGAATACATCATGAAGTATTCACCGGTCAACGCCCTCAAGCCGGGCACGGCCTATCCGGCGACCCTGATCACGACGGCGGACCATGATGACAGGGTGGTGCCATCGCACTCATTCAAGTTCGCAGCAATACTTCAGGAGAGCAATGCTAGCAGCAACCCCACACTGATTCGGGTAGACACAAAGTCTGGTCATGGCTCATCCAACCTGTCCAAGGCGCTGGATGTTATGGCCGATCAGTTTGCGTTCACCTGGTACAACATGGGCGTTATTCCTCCTCTTGTGAAAAAGGGAATGTAATAACAGAAGCTGGAATATTCATGACGACCATCAGGGCGGGCTGCAAAGAGGATCTTCCGCGTGCGCTGGAGCTCATCAGGGAACTCGCTGGGTATGAGCATGCAGAGCATGAGGTTGCCAATACTGTAGCGTTAATGGAGCAAGAAGGCTTTGGATCGCAGCCCATCTTTGGATTCTTTGTAGCAGAAACTGAGCGGGGCATCGTTGGGTTGTCACTTTACTACTGGCGCTACTCAACCTGGAAGGGTAAACGTCTTTACCTGGAAGATATTATCGTGACGGAAAAAGAGCGGGGCGGCGGTATTGGGAAGAAATTATTCGACCGCACCATGGAGAAGGCGCTGGAAGAAGACTGCAGTGGCATGATGTGGCAGGTGCTGGAGTGGAATGAGCCGGCAATTAAATTCTATAAAAAATACCAGGCGAAACTTGATGATGAGTGGATCAACTGCAACCTGGAACGCGCACAGATCGAAGTTCACCTCGCAAGCCTTCATTGAAAGTCAGTAGATTATTCGTTCGCCTCAGATTGTTTTTTTCAACCCTGACTATTTTTGAACCAGGTGATTAACTCAGACTTCCTCCAGTACTGTCCTGAATGAAGCTTGCTTCTCGCCAAACTTTTTGCCGGCAACTTCACGCAATGCAGGGGCAAATTTTTCCAGATAAACGTCCAGTTCATTCAATGACCGGACAGTATACTGAATCGCGTAGGAAGTGGTTTCATCATTTTCCGTGGTGAGTACCTTATAGATTTTGTTGCCGAGAAACATTTGGGTGCGCATAACATCAGGGATATGCACCTCTTTCATCCACACCAGCCACTCCTGTTCAATGGACTTATCAACTCCTACGGTGACGTTATAAATCAGCATATTCAAAATTAGCGATGATCATCACCATTACCAATGAATCTTCAGATTATGGTCGTTGGATACTCTTGCGGATGGCCTCCCGCTGGCCAAGAACCAGGGCTGACAACACCAGGACCGTTCCGAGAATGGTATATGAAGTTATCGGTTCCCGCAGCAACATGGCCGCGTAAAGCAAGCCAAAAATGGGGCAGAGAAACAACCACAATGATGCCTTGACCGCGTCAGACTTGAGAATGTACAGCCACAATTGCACGGCACCGGTCGAGACAGGCACCACCAACCAGGTAATGGAACCCCAGAAGCGCAAGTCGAAATGATTTTCTTTTTGGTGAAAAATAATCGCCAGGGGTATCAGCAAGATTCCCCCAATCAGCACCTGCCACCCGTTGATGGAGGTGCGCGACATTTTCCAGGGAACCGTCGCATAATATACGGAGCCGAACGAGTACGCCACCATGCAGGTGGCCAGCAGGGTGAGGCCTTTCACGGTGGCATAACTGTTCTGCAGCAGGGGATAGGATGCGACCACGACGCCGACAATGCCAATGAAAATGCTGAGCCACTCCACTTTGGTCACCGGCCGTTTGAGCCAGGCGGCGGTGAGGGTGCTGATCAGCAGGGGATTCAGCGCAAGCGCGATGGAGGTAATGCCGGCAGTAACCTCTTCAAGTGAAATGATGAAGAGTCCCAGGTATATGGTGGTGTTAAAAATGCCGAACACGGTAAGGTTCAGCCACTCCTTCTTCTGTGGGAGCCGATCACCTTGCACCAGGGTGGCATAGCCGAGCAGCAGGATGCCTGCGATTAAGAAGCGCAAGGTAAAGAGAACCAATCCTTCGGCCGACTGCAGTCCGATCTTGGCGGCGGAAGAGGCGGAGGCCCACAGCGCAGCAAAGAAAAACCCGGTCAGAATATATCGGAGGGAAGAGCTTGCCATGTCAGCAATGGGTCACGCCTTAATGCGGACCCATTAGTTGATCGTGTAGAATCCAAAAATGATTCCCATCTCGTCTTCACTGGTCAACCCGAAGCGAACGGATTTGTCCTTGGTGTTGAAATAGGTGATCTCTGATGTGAGTCCCTCGCCAGCCTGCAGCAGGATGGGTGGACTGAAGGACTTGAATTGAGGATGATGCCAGTCTAGATTGGTGTAAACAATTTCTCCGTTGCGCGCGCCGCCTGAGATTTTGATCACAAATTTTTCACCCATCTGATGCGTATGGGACGTGAGGGCAATGATTGAAACAGATGATGTCATGGTAAAGGTCTTGATCAGCGTGCTCCGCTCACCGGCCGCCAGGTTGATGGTCTGGTTTGCAAGGTTTAGTGTTTTGGCCTCTTTCAAAACGGAACCGGCCGGCGCCGTGAAAAAATTCACATTGACTTCGCCGTCGATCGGAGTCGGCTCTTTGTTCACATAATGCGAGTTGAAGTCCAATCCATAGCCGGCAGGAAAGCGCAGCCCTACCCCGGGGGGGAATTCAAAATTGAAATAAGGACTTTGTCCCCCGATAACGAATACGTGATACCCCATCGGGGCCATGTTGAAGAAAAGCATGGTGCCATCAGGGTTGCGGATGTCCCGTACAATATTGGGCTGAGGGAAAAGACTTGCCGGTATGTTGCTGGTGAAATCGTACAACACAATGTGGTGGCTGTTCAGGCGCATTTTGATTTCAAACCGGTTCACGAGAATGTCCGTAGTGTTGCCCAGTTTCTTGTAGACAAAGAACTCGCGTTCAAAATTGGGAGCCACAGTGAATTTGTTAAGGTTGATCTGAAATCCCTTGCCTGCATCGGGAGCTGCCAGGGGGACGAAATCCTCTGACTGTGCTGTTGCGTCATTCATTAGCCCGGCATCGGCAACATTTCCAGTGGACGGTGCCCCTGCTTTGATCCACTGCTCAATGAACGTCAACTGGCCGACAGTCAATTTCTTCATCCCCAGCGGCATGGGATTGCCATAATCGTGCTGGTGTTGATCGTAGAGGTGAAGTTTATGAAGAAAGAGACTTTTCTCAGAATCAAAGGGTTTGATCAGGAGCATGGTGTCTTCGAGGGCATTGGCATTGCGAGGCGGCGCATTCAACAGGTTGTTGTAGGCAACACTTTTCTCCAACACGAGACCGTGCTGCGTAAAGGAGTTGTCATTGGTGGAGGCGTGGCAACCTGCTGTTGCACATGAGGGTGTCAGGATGCGTGCCTGTAGCAGCTCAAAAGAGGAAGAAGGGGTTTGCGCCTGTTCCTTGCAGGAATACAGACCTGGCAGGGAACCCACCAGGAAGGCAGCAATAGCAAGTTTACTCCGAGACATAATCCCGAAGATACTCAAAATATGAAGTGAGGTTCCCGTTCTCGGCAATGGTGCCCCTTGCAATGATTCCTTCATGGTCATCGGAAAGCAATGGTTTCAGGATTCTGTCAATGAGGTCCCTTCCAAATTCTTCCGATGCACTCCTGGGCAGCTCACAGGGCAGGTTGTCGATCGACATGACGGTGACAAATTTCTCGCCGCTGAGCGGAGCGACCATGGAGTCGGTAACAGGGTCATAATCATACAGGGGATCATCGATGGAGGTAGCGCGTTTTGTGCTGGGTATTGATCCATTGATGTCACAAGTGATGTCGGCGATGACTTTAATTCTGAAACCTGGTGCAGTCATGTCTTGCCGCGTGAACAGGAGCGGTGCCTTTGGGTTCCAATAAGCGCCAGCCAGGAGCAAGTCCGTCACCTTGGTAAACTCATCAAAATGTGATTGATAGCGGTCAGGATGCTGGTGAAATTCCTCACGGTTAAAGTGCCCGCCTTCCTTGCGTGTGTGGTAGTCAGCGCTGCTCAGTTGAGTGTACACAGGCTCATCAAATGTCCTGGTCAGAAAATCATGGGGACTGACTTTTCGAATGCCGGCTGTGTCCAGCGTTTCCATGGCACCTTTGCCGACCCTGCCGGCTCCGGTGAGGGTGATTTTGATGGGAGGCAACGTGACCTTTCGCAGTTCAAGCTTAAGATCATTTACATCAAAGCAATCAAGCGCACGGCGCAGGGTGAACAGGTTAAATCTTTTTCCGTAAGTCCACAATCCGTTGAATGCACCGACAATTCCGGCGTATCGCCCAAAGGCTACCAGCCGGTTTCCCTGCGTGTCGCGCAATGCCTCATAATCGATTAAGCGGATTTTCTTCTTAAGAATTTCCTGAAGGAGCTTCTTGTTGTAAGGCTGTTTCTTGATCGTGTGGGAGAAGAACAGGTAGGTTTTGTTTGCGATCAGGTCAGCCAGCTTCACTTCTTTGATACCCATCAGGATGTCACAATCATCCATCTTTTCGTGAACCGGGATATTGAGTTCCTGGTACTCTTCGTCCCTGAAACAGCGGAACGAACTGTGCTGACAGGCCATCTTCACCGCGGGATAGCGCTGCATGATTTCCTCGGCCTGCAACGGTGTAAAGGACACCCTTTTATCTGGTGGAACCCTTCCTTCGCGTATAAGTCCAATGGTTACTGGCTTCATGACTGATTGAGGGTTCAAAAGTACTCAGGATTCTGGAGATACAGGTTAATGGTGTTTACCTTAGTACCATGAATTACTGGATCCTTGCGGGTGGATGGGCTATCTATTTTCTGCTGCACAGCCTTTTGGCAACTGAGGGAGTAAAGCAACGGCTAATCAATCCGGCGGGTCGCTACTATCGCATTATTTACAGTGTGATTTCGACTGTTGGACTGGTAGCGCTTATGATTCTTAACGGAAGCGTTCCAGGCGGGAGTTTGTTTGAAAGTGCTGATGTTGTCCGTTACCTGAGTCTGATGTTCACAACCTTTGGCGTGATGACCATGCAGCTGTCTTTTAGGCAATACCGGTTAAAGGAGTTCCTCGGGTTTGCTGAAGAGAAAATGGAGTTGAAGATAGAGGGAATTCTGAAATATGTGAGGCATCCCATTTATTCAGGGTTGATACTGGTAACCATTGGCTTCTTTCTGTTCATACCCACCATGGCCACCCTGGTGTCCTGCTTATGCATTTTCGCATACCTGCCGATCGGCATATACCTGGAAGAGCGGAAATTGATAACCGCCTTTGGTGAAAACTACCGGCGTTACAAGAAAGAAGTGCCGGCCATTGTCCCCAGGCTCTTTGTAAAGAAGGGAGCTTAGCTTTTCAGAAGGGTTCCAAGCAGTGAACTGGCTTCCTTGCGGCTGTTTGCCCCGTAAGGCGACAAAGCCTGGACAAGCTTTCTGATCGGCATGGACTGGAGCCAGATCTTCCCGGTTCCCCGCAGTGTTGCCAGGAAGATTCCCTCGCCGCCAAATACCATCGACTTCAGGCTGCCCACCGCCTCCACATCGAAATCGATGTGCGATTCAAAGGCAACGACACATCCTGTGTCAACCCGAAGTGTTTCGTTGTTGAGGGTCCTTTCGATGACCGTTCCGCCGGCGTGAACAAAGGCCTTTCCGTCGCCCTGAAGTTTCTCGAGAATAAATCCCTCTCCGCCCACGAGGCCAGCGCCGATCTTGCGGTTGAAAAAAATGGAGAGTTTGGTTCCATAGGCAGCACACAGGAAGCCGTCTTTTTGTACGATCAGTTCATTGTTGCGGCTGGCGGCCAGGTCGATGGGAATGACCGTGCCTGGGTAAGGTGCGGAAAAACCCACCTTGGCTTTCCGGTTTCCACGGTTGGTAAAGTGGGTCATGAAAAGTGATTCACCCGTGAGCACACGGCTTCCGGCAGACAGCAGTTTGTCGAAAATACTTTGATTGGCGGTTGACCCATCACCCATCCTTGTTTCAAATGTGATCCCGTCTTCCATGAAGAGCATGGCCCCGGCTTCCGCGATAACGGTCTCGAGGGGATCCAGCTCAATTTCAACAATCTGAATGCTTTCGCCCTTGATCTGGTAGTCAATCTCATGTGAGTTCATAGGGTGGATGTTGATTTCACGCCTTGATACGACGCGAAAGGGTGGAATGATTATTTCTTTTTGACTTTAACTTTGACTCTGCCCTTTGTCTTCATTTCTTCATAGTCCTCGCGCTCCGCGAGTTTCTTGTCGTCTACATTCTTGTTGAGGAATTCATTGATCTTCTCAATGTTCATATTGGAGCTGATTTCGCCAAAGGTATCAATGGAAACCTCCAGGCCTTCCAGTTCTTTGTGAACGCGGGGCTTGGGTTTAATCTTGGTTTTCTTTCCGGGACTTTTGCTCATGGTCAGGCGGCTTTAACCTTTAACGATTCCAGCGCAAATTGGATTCGTTCGGCGGTATCAACGGGTCCCAATATTTCCAATGTCATCATCAAGTCAGGTCCGGAGGCGCCTCCGGTCATTGCCAGGCGGAGTGCCGGCAGGATTTGACCAATTTTGACTCCAAGGCCGCTGGCGATCTTCTCCAGCATGATCTTGGCAAGTTCGGCAGTCAAAGCCATCTGGGCTGTCAACTCCTGCCTGAAGGCTGTCAGGACCTTTACGGCATCGCCGTTCCACTTCTTGGTAGCCACTTGTTCATCGAAGGATGTTGGGGCCTGAAAAAAAAGTTTACCCTGCTCCCAGAAATCATCAGGGAAGGTCACGCGGTCTTTCATCACTGCCACGATCCTGAGAACTTTGTCTGTCGGACAGGCAATATTTTCTTTCTGCAGGGATGCCAGCAGGTATTCTGCGAGCACATCATCGGGTTTGCTTCTAAGGTAGTGCTGGTTGAACCACTGTGCTTTTTGAATGTCAAAGCGTGCGCCTGATTTTCCGATTCTTTCCAGGGTAAACGCTTCAGTGAGTTGGTCCATGGAAAAAATCTCCTGTTCCGTGCCCGGGTTCCAGCCAAGGAATGCCAGGAAGTTGATCATGGCTTCAGGGAGGTAGCCGCTTTCGCGAAATCCCCTGGCCATTTCACCCGTCCTGGGATCTGTCCAATTGAGCGGAAAGATCGGGAACCCCATCTTGTCCGCATCGCGCTTGCTGAGTTTCCCATTGCCGTCCGGTTTTAGCAAAAGCGGCAAGTGGGCAAATTGGGGCATGTCTTTTTCCCATCCGAGATATCGGTAAAGAAGGACGTGCAAAGGAGCGGAGGGGAGCCATTCTTCTCCGCGAATGACATGCGAGATCTTCATCAGGTAGTCGTCAACCACATTGGCCAGGTGGTACGTGGGCATGCCGTCTGATTTCATCAGCACCTTGTCGTCAATCAGGGAGGAGTCAACCGTTACCTGCCCCCTGATGAGGTCTGTCAGGCTGATGGATTCTCCGGCGGGCACCTTCAGACGGATGACAAAGGGTTCACCCGATGAAAGTTTTTGCTCTACTTCGGACGCAGACAGCGTGATGGAATTCTTCATGTGCATCCGTGTGCTGCTGCTGTATTGCTGGTCGGAGCCTGCCTCTTTCTGGAGCTTCTCACGCATGACATCAAGTTCTTCAGCCGTATCAAAGGCATAGTAAGCATGGCCATCATTGACTAGCTGCTGTGTGTATTTTTTGTAGATCGCTTTTCGTTCGGATTGCCGATAAGGCGCATGAGGTCCGCCCACGCCAACACCCTCGTCAATTTTGATTCCTGCCCAGGCAAGGGATGCGAGAATGTAGTCTTCAGCGCCAGGCACATACCGGTTTTGGTCGGTATCCTCGATACGCAATATCATCGTACCCTGGTGTTTGCGGGCAAGGAGAAAATTGTAGAGGGCCGTTCTGACCCCGCCGATATGAAGAGCGCCTGTAGGACTTGGCGCAAACCTGACACGAACCTCTTTCATTTAGTGTTGGAAAATGCCGCAAGGTACAAACGCGCATTGAGATTTCACGTGATCAGGCGGTGGAGGGCTTTGCGGGTCACCTCCAGCTGGAGATTGAAATTGGACCAGGCGATGAGATGAATGAGCAGGATGAGGCCAAGCCCTCCAAAGAGATAAGTGATGTTCTTGAATTGGTAAGATCCAACCACGGAGCCAAGGGTCAGCAGGATGGTCCAGAGGATCAGCAATAGCCTTGTTGTGGGGAAGAGTGTATAATCAACAAAGACGATGTTCCCACCCTGGGTGGGTTCAATTTGCCCGATGACCAGGGGGATGAAATGATTGACGCGCTGCACGCGGAGAGAAATTCTGAATCTTTTCTCCTGGATCCATCCATTGAACGAAAGATTCTTTTCGTCCGCTTGCCGGAACAACTTGTTGGATGTAGCGGTTGTCAGCTTTTGGTACGTGTCTTCCGCGGGGTAAGGCAGTACGATCGTTTCGTGATATGCCGGCAGGATCGTGATCACTTCACGGCAATGCAGGAAATCTCGACATTGACATCCCTGGGCAGGCGGCTGACTTCAACTGTTTCGCGGGCCGGGGGCTGGCTGGGAAAGTAAGACCCATACACCTCGTTGACCTTTGGAAAATTATTCATATCCTTGAGAAAGATGGTGCTCTTCACCACATGTGAGAAATCCATGCCGGCAGCCTTCAGCACTTCCTGAAGATTGGCCATCACCTGGCGGGTCTCATCCAGGATATTCCCGGTGATAAGATTACCGGAAGATCTTTGAATGGCCACCTGCCCGGACATGAACAACATGTTGCCAACCTGGATGGCCTGGCTGTAAGGACCGATGGGCTCGGGGGCATTGGCTGAATTAATTATATTTTTTGGCATAGTCGTCAGAGTGTTACTTTTGATCAAATATCCAAAAAATACAGGGATACCTTATACATTACAGGATGGACATTCTAGTCATAGGTGAGGCCGCGAACCTGAAAGAAACCCGGGAGAAGTTTGGTGACCGGCATCAATACCGGTTGCTTGGCAGCCGGAGGGAATTCCTTGCTGCGTCCGTACCCGAGGCCGTCTTTGATTTTTTCCCCAATGATGATCTGTCTAACCTTGATGCATATGACGCTGGGTCCGGGCTTCCGGTATTCTTCAATACCGCATTCAGGACGCTATCGGCATTATCACAATCAGGCCTTTCCCGGACTGTATTTGGTTTTTGCGGCATGCCCACTTTTCTGAACCGGGAAGTTTTGGAGGTTAGCCTGTTGCCGGAAAGCAGACGGGAGTACCTGCAGGACACGTGCGAAAAACTTGGGACGAAACACCTCGCTGTAGCCGATCATGTTGGTCTCGTGACGCCACGGGTCATCTGCATGATCATCAACGAAGCTTACCGGACGGTGGAGGACGGCACGGCAACACGCGCGGACATTGACCTGGCGATGAAACTGGGGACCAATTATCCTTATGGACCCTTTGAGTGGGCCGATCGCATAGGACTTGTTGAGGTAGCGAGGCTATTGTCTGCGGTTCACGGTGAGACCCGTGATGACCGATATTTGATTTGCGCGTCTCTTCTCAGAGTATCATCAAGAATTTGAAGAAGGGGTTAACGATTAGGGAAATAAGTAAAGTGGTAGACTGTTCTACAAAAACAGTTATCAAAGCAAAGAAACTTACTAATTGAGGTTTGCATACTTCTGATTGATGACACTTTATGTAATCCAAATCAGAGTTCCCATCAAAGTTTATCTGATATCCATTTCCTATTCTCGTTCCACTGTTCCAGGTTATTTCAGTTGCAAGTTTCTGGGGATCGTGTAATGTGAAATAGTTCCTAGATTTTGAACCATCCGGATTCACATGACCCCTAACTATGGTAATTAGAATGTGGTCAGTATAGAATGCGAACTTGCAGATATTCCTATTATCAAGAACTTTGTTTAGTCTTATGTATTTCTGTTTGCTAACAAATTCGATACTCTCCAAGTAATTAAGATGTTTCTTTAATTCAATCCATCTCTGAATGAGTTTCCTATTATCAGATTTTGAAATGTGATCCTCTTCACTGAATCCACTAACACCTCTTTTGACTGAACTCATAGTCTTAATGTTATAACTTAATCAGAATCGTAATCTAAAATCCTTCTCTCAAATTAGTCAAAAGGAGTGCGTGAAAGGTGTTTCTATTGAAACACAGAACGTTACGAGTAGTAGGTAGGGGTAAGAAAATCCGTCCAACTCAATTATTCCACCGTAACCGACTTGGCCAGGTTTCTCGGTTGGTCGACATTGCAGCCGCGCAATACTGCGATGTGATAAGAAAGCAGTTGCAGGGGCACGACACAAACCATGGGCATGAGTGACTCCACGGTAGCCGGAACTTCGATCACAAATTCTGCCATGGTGGGGATCAGCTTGTCACCCTCCGTGACTACTGCGATGACCCGTCCTTTCCTCGCCTTAACCTCCTGAATGTTGGACACTACCTTTTCATATGAACTGTCCTTGGTGGCAATGAACACCACGGGCATTTCATTGTCGATAAGGGCAATGGGTCCGTGCTTCATCTCGGCAGCGGGATATCCTTCTGCGTGGATGTAGGAAATCTCTTTCAGTTTTAGCGCACCTTCCAGGGCAACCGGGAAATTGTATCCCCTTCCGAGGTAGAGGAAATTGCGGATGTCTTTGAACTCTTCTGCAATGACCTTTATCTGGTCATCCAATTGAAGCACCTTCTCCACCTTGGCGGGGATATTTTCCATCTCCACCAGCATTTCATGAAATTTCTGTTGGGTGATCGTGCCCTTGGCGTGAGCCACGATGAGGGCGATCATGTTCAGTACAGTCAATTGAGCCGTGAATGCTTTCGTACTGGCGACGCCGATCTCGGGGCCGGCGTGGGTGTACGCGCCCGCATGGGTTGCGCGCGGGATGGAAGATCCGACAACGTTGCAGATACCGAATATAACCGCACCTTTTGATTTCGCTGATTCAATAGCCGCAAGAGTATCCGCCGTTTCGCCGGATTGTGAGATGGCGATCACTACGTCGCCTTCGCGGATCACGGGATTGCGGTAGCGGAATTCCGAAGCATATTCCACCTCGACGGGAATGCGGCAGAATTCCTCAAAGAAATATTCGGCCACGAGGCCGGCATGCCAGGAAGTGCCGCAAGCGACGATCAGAATGCGGTCTGCGTTGATCAGTTTGTTGATGTACTCCCGAAGTCCGCCGAGGATAAGCCGGTTGGAAGCCGAGTCAAGACGGCCGCGCATGCTGTCCATGATCGAGCGCGGCTGCTCGAAAATCTCCTTCATCATGAAGTGTTCGAATCCACCCTTTTCAATGGCTTCAAGCTCCATGTCCAGCGTTTGGATGTAGGGTGTCAACGGAAGGTTGGCCACATTCTTGATGGTCAGTTTACCGTTGTCAACGAGGGCAATTTCCTGGTCATTGAGGTATACCACTTCGTTGGTATACTCTATGATGGGTGTTGCGTCCGAAGCCATAAAGAATTCGCCTTTGCCGACGCCCAATACCAGGGGACTTCCCTTGCGTGCGGCGATCAGCATATTGGGGTTCTCAAAAGACATGACCACGATGGCATAGGCTCCCACTACCTTAGTCAGGGCAAGTCTCACGGCTTCATCCAGGGCACATCCTTCCTTCTCCTGGATATCTTCAATAAAATGAATGAATACTTCCGTGTCTGTTTCGCTCAGGAACGTATGGCCTTTTCTGACCAGCTCCTTCTTCAGCGCCGCGTAATTTTCAATGATGCCGTTGTGAATGATGGCCAGTTTCCCGGTCGCGGAATAATGCGGGTGAGCATTTTCATCATTGGGTTCTCCGTGGGTGGCCCACCGGGTATGCCCCATGCCGATATGGCTTTCGAGATTTAACCCATGGAGGTAGGCCTCAAGCTCTGAAACTTTCCCTTTCTTCTTATAGACATTAAGGGCCCCGTTGAGCAATGCAATTCCCGTGCTGTCATAACCCCTGTACTCCAGGCGCTTCAGTCCGCGAATGATGACATCACTTGCCTGACGATGACCCACATAAGCGACGATGCCACACATTATTAACGGACTTTGACTACGGGTTGGGAATAATACAATCGCAAAGAAATCGATGGATTCAGATCGACAACGTTGACCGAGTTGGCAAATTCCAGCTGATCAGACATTATGCCCAAAGCCCTTACTCTTTTCTTCTTGTTGCTTTTGTACTTGTAAATCTGTTGGCAAAATTCCGTAATGAAAAACTTCCCAATTACTCGGGACTCCGGATCGATGGCAACCTGTGCTCCCTGGTCGGCCCGAACATTAATCGATGTGGAAGACGCGATCTGACTCAATTGGATGGCTGACGGCATTCTTGAAAAGTAGGGGTCCGCCACACCTTTTACGGCGCCGCCAACAAGGCTGTCAACCAGGGCGCCTCTGAATCGATTGGTCGAATCAAGGACTCGTAACAGAACTTTGGTGGGTGGCGTTTGTGAGGCATTGTTGGTCATCACCACTTCAGCCGAATTGAACACGATGTTGTTTAGGGTGTCAACGTATGTATAGAAATCGGTAAGGTCAAGTTTGGTAATGAGGGCCGTTCCACTTTGCACGTAGTACCGGTTATTAAGCGGAACGAAATCTTTGAATGGCTGAATGCCGTTCAGCGAAGTCGTGCTCCGGTCCGTGGAGAAGGTTGAACAGCTCGTATTCCCCTGGCTGTAAAGCAGGAAATCAACCTTTGTCTGGGTTCCGCTTTCTGTATAGTAAAGTGAAAGTCTGGTATTCTGGGACCTCACTGGTGAATCAAAATTGGGTTTGATGCCAAGGATTTTGTCGCCCTGCGTTATAACAAAAGAAAAACCCTTGTATTTTCCGCTCAACGACTGCGCATTTTCAAAAACGGGCTGATTGTTTATTAAATCATTCAGCAGGTTGTGACCCAGGGTGGCCGTATCCAGTTTAATGGTAATGCTGTAGTGGAGGTTGTTGGTTGTGTCTTTATCACTATTCAACACCAATGCATTGTCGAATTGAGAAGTGCTGATTGTGAAATCGGCTTCACCCAGCGGAGGCAGACCAAGATCCTGGGTAGAACGGATAATTGAGTTTGAGTAATAACCCCGGTTCGCGAGCAGCGTGTCACGCAATTCATAGACTTTAATGTGTTGATTTGTTTCTGCTTTGCTGCCGAAGTAATACAAATCAAATTCGAGGGTCAACTCAAGTTTGTCTAACCTGGCGAACCCGGTAGGCTCGGGAACCGTTGATGGCGGCACAAAATTGGAATAACCCCGCGCTTCCGTGTTTCCAAAGTCAGGGTCATTGTACTTCCCAATTAAAATCCTGGGAGTCTGGCTGTCAGCAAGGTTCCGCGTAAGGACTCCGTCAAACAAGATAACGCTGGGTTTGAGCGGGATGTCAACATAATGCGCTTCCAGTCGCGGATCCTTTGCAAAGCCGATAATGGTGGAGTTATCCTTGCAGGAAGCAACAAAAATCAATGAAAAGAACAGCAGTGCGCTGCTTGTCTTACCCAGCCAACTCCGTGTAGAGGTTGTAAAACGATTCTGTGTAATTGTCGTCCTTCTCAATGGTTTCAACTTTCTTCTCTTTAATCTTCTTAACTAAGCCTTCCAGTTTTTTATTGTCCCCGGCAACGGAAACGACATCGGCGAACTGGGCCCCCAATTTAATAAACCCTTCGTAATCACCCGTCTTGAGGTGGCCGAGCATGTTGTCTTCGATATCAATCATTTTCACTTTGCCCATGAGGTCGCCCTTGAATTTGTGGGTAAAGCTGTTATTATAGATCGTAAATACCGTTTTGGTGTTCTTGAACAACGGGTCGTTCTTATAGGTGGTCTTCAGGTACAGGGGGATAAAACTGGTAATCCAGTCGTTGCAATGAACGATGTCCGGGGTCCAACCCAGTTTCCGCACGGTTTCTATCACGCCTTTGCAGAAGAAAATGGCGCGCTCATCATTGTCTTCGTAGAATTTATTTTCCTTATCGTGAAAAACCGACTTGCGGTGGAAATAGTCCTCGTTATCAATGAAATAGACCTGTAATTTGGCATTGGGGATAGAAGCGACCTTGATGATCAGGGGCTTCTCTTCATCTCCGACTGAAATGTTGATTCCAGAAAGCCGAACAACCTCGTGAAGCCTGTTCTTGCGCTCATTAATTAACCCAAACCGGGGCACAAGGATGCGGATCTCCATACCCTTTTCCTGCATGGCCTGAGGGAGTTTCCGCACAAACTCGGCCACCTCGCAGGTCTGCAAAAAAGGATTGATCTCGCTGGCTACATACAGAATACGCAGTTTAGACATAATCGTGGTTTTAATAAGGAAACAAGAGTGCAAAGGTACGGTAAATCCACCCCCTATTCAACTGTGTATCAATTATAAAGGCTATATTTGCGCCCTTCAAAACGGGGCTGTGAATGCGCATTTTCAAGGAAATCGGACCCCTTAGGGCCTATTTGAAGCCGCTCCAATCCCCTGCATTTTCCGTTGGATTTGTACCCACCATGGGGGCCCTTCATGCCGGGCATTTGAGCCTGGTCAGGGCATCGAAAGGTCAGAATAGCCTGACCGTTTGTTCCATTTATGTTAACCCGGCACAGTTTACCAACGCAGCAGATTTGACCCATTATCCCCGCACGCTGGAGCGGGACATTAACATGCTCATTGAAGCATCCTGCGACGTACTTTTCTGCCCGGAAAATGACGATATGTATGGGGCAGCGCCATACCTGTCATTTGACCTTGGCCCAGCCGGGGACATACTGGAAGGCCAGTTCAGACCCGGTCATTTTAATGGGGTAGCCCTTGTCGTTTCCAAATTGTTCAACATCATGCAGCCCCAAAGGGCCTATTTCGGCCAAAAGGACTTTCAGCAGTTTTTCATCATTGATCAACTGGTACGGGGCCTGAAATATGATGTTGAACTCGTTTGTGCCCCCATCGTTCGGGAGCCCGATGGTCTTGCCATGTCGTCACGGAATATGAGATTGAATCCGGATGAAAGGAACCGGGCTGCCGTCCTGTACCAGTGCCTGCTTCAAACACGCAAAGGGATTCTGGATGGAGAGTTATTTGAAGCCTTGAAATCGCAGATGAATGAATATTGTACAACCCAACGGGTCGTACTGGAGTACCTGGCGTGGGTGGACCGGAAAAGCCTTGCGCCTGCTGACACCGTAGCGGATTCAATCCTGCTCATCGCAGCCCGCGTTGGCGATATCCGGCTTATTGACAACCTTTTTGTAAACGAATAAATTGAAGGGCCCTTTGTATCTTCCGCATTAAATAATTGACCCTTGCCAAGATTTCTTAGAACGGTAATACAATACGTCGTGATGTTGCTCCTGACGGGCGGGCTTCTGTGGCTCTCATTGAGGGGCTTGACAGTGGGCGAAGGAGAAAACAAGCTTGATTTCATTTGGAAAGCGTGGGAGGATTCAAACAAAACCTACCTGCTGCTGATGGCCCTGGTGGCATACATAAGTCACTTTATCAGGGCCGAGCGCTGGAAAATGCTGCTCGCACCCTCCGGAAATCACATAAAACTAAGCAACAGTTTTTATTCGCTGATGATCGGATACCTGGTTAACCTGGCCATTCCCCGGGGCGGTGAGGTTTCACGGTGCTACAATTTGTACAAATTGGAAAACACACCGGTGGAGATTTCATTTGGTACGGTGGTGGTAGAAAGAATAATCGATGTGCTTTGCCTCTTGTTCATCATTGCACTTGCTTTTATCGTGGAGTGGGACAAGCTCATGATGTTCCTTGAGAAACTCGGTATAGGGTCTGGTGGTGGCGGAGGATTCCATGTTCCTGCCTGGGCCATCCTGGTGCTGGCAGGCCTGGCAGTCATCGCAGCCACGTTCTACTTCTTCAGGAAAAATGAAAAACTCATCAAGATTATTAAAGGGTTCAAAGAAGGGCTCATGTCAGTTTTCCAGTTGAAGAATAAATGGCTGTTTGTATTCTACTCAATCGTTATCTGGTCATTGTACTTCCTGATGAGTTATTTTGTGGTAAAGGCCTTTGACACAACCAGCCACCTGGGGTTCAACGCGGTCCTGTCTGTTTTTGCGCTGGGCTCGATCGCCATGGCGGCTCCGGTGCCCGGCGGTGCCGGATCATACCATACCATTGTGCCGGCAGGTTTGTACATGCTCTACGACATCCCGCTGCCGGGGGCAACGGCTTTTGTTTTTATTTTCCACGCATGGCAGACGTTGACCATGATCGTGGGTGGTGTTATATCAATGATTATCAGTTACTGGCTTATCCGATGGAAAAAGCGGCCAACAAAATAAGAGACCTGATTTCAGCCAAAAGCCTCATCCAGCAATGGAAGCGCGAGGGAAAAAAGGTGGTGTTTACCAATGGCTGTTTTGACATCCTGCACTACGGCCATGTTGATTACCTTGAAAAGGCACGCGCCCTTGGCGATAAACTTGTTCTGGGATTAAATACCGATGACTCGGTGAGCCGATTCAAGGGACCCTTCAGGCCAGTGCAGGATCAGCAATCACGGGCGCTCGTTTTAGCCTCTTTGCAGTTTATTGATTTGGTCGTTTTTTTTAATGAGGACACGCCGCAAAACCTTATTTCTGAGCTCCTGCCCAATATCCTGGTGAAGGGAAGTGACTATTTGGCAGAAAACATCGTTGGCGCAGAAGTTGTGAAAAGGAATGGCGGTGAAGTGAAGACCATCGATTTTGTGCCGGGGTACTCCACCAGCCAGATCATTGAAAAAATTAGAAAAACTTAACTCTGTTTACTTATGGGAATGGGCGCATTATTTATTGGGGTGATTTTTATGCTGATCGGCTGGATGATCAGCTCAAGACTGAAAAGCAAATTTAAGCTGTATTCACAAACGCATTTGACCAAAGACCTGACCGGTGCTGAAATTGCCAGGCTCATGCTGGCTGACAATGGCATTAACGATGTTCAGGTAGTGAGTGTAGAGGGTCAACTTACTGATCATTACAACCCGGCCACCAAAACGGTAAACCTCAGTCAGGAAGTCTTTTATGGTCGCAATGCTGCCGCAGCTGCGGTATCTTCGCATGAATGCGGTCACGCCGTTCAGCATGCGACAGCATACAGCATGCTGCAATTCCGCTCAGCGATGGTTCCCATTCAAAGCATCAGCGCATCGGTGATGAACTTCATCATGATGGCCATGATCTTTGGCGGCTTCTTTGCCAGCAGCATCCTGCCGTGGAGCACAGCCTTGCTGGTGATGATTTTCTGTTACGGCGTTTTCGCACTCTTTGCTGTTGTGACCTTGCCGGTCGAATTTGATGCCAGCCGCCGGGCATTGGCCTGGGTTAAGACAAGGAACATCGTGACGCCACAGGAATATGACATGGCGCAGGATGCCCTGAAATGGGCCGCCATGACCTACGTGGTTGCCGCCATTGGAGCCATCACTACGCTTGTTTATTATGTGATGTTGTACCTGGGCGGCAGCAGGGACTAACCACTTTGGTCAGCACAAAAAAGCCCCGCATGCCGGGGCTTTTTTATGATCTGGGATATGGAGGAAACAGTCAGGCAGCGCCCATGACAACACTCAAAAAGCAAACCTTTTTCATAAACTTTGCTTGTATCTTTGTCTTTTAGCCATCACGACACAATCACATGAATTTTCAACTCACCGAAGAACACCTGGCCGTCCAACAAGCAGCGCGGGATTTTGCTCAAAATGAATTGCTCCCTGGCGTAATCGATCGTGATATTCACGCCAAATTTCCGGTGGAGTTGCAGCGGCGCATGGGCGAACTGGGATTCATGGGCATGATGACGGACCCAAAGTACAATGGAGGAGGGATGGACACCATTTCCTATGTGCTGGCCATGGAAGAACTTTCAAAGGTAGATGCTTCTGCGGCGGTTATGATGTCGGTCAATAATTCGCTGGTTTGCTGGGGGCTTGAGAGGAACGGAAACGAAGAGCAAAAAGAGAAGTACCTGAAGCGACTGGCAGGCGGTGAAGTGATGGGTGCCTTTTGCCTGTCCGAGCCAGAGGCGGGTTCTGATGCGACCAGCCAGCGGACAACGGCTGAAGATAAGGGAGATCATTACCTGCTCAATGGCACCAAAAACTGGATTACCAATGGCAGCAGTGCCAGCATTTACCTGGTGATCGCGCAGACAGATGCATCCAAAAAGCACAAGGGCATCAATTGCCTGATTGTAGAACGCGGGATGCCAGGCTTTGTGGTGGGAATCAAGGAGGACAAAATGGGCATCAGGGGCAGCGATACACACTCGCTCATGTTCACCGACGTCAAAGTGCCGAAGGCCAACCGCATAGGCGATGAGGGTTATGGATTCACCTTTGCAATGAGCACCCTGAACGGAGGGCGCATCGGCATTGCGGCGCAGGCCCTTGGAATCGCATCGGGCGCCTATGAGCTGGCCCTCAAATATTCAAGGGAGCGCAAGGCTTTTGGAAAATTTCTTTCTGAACACCAGGCCATTCAATTCAAGCTGGCCGAAATGGCCACGAAGATTGACGCAGCAAGGCTTCTGATCTGGCAGGCCGCATTTCTCAAGGACGAGAAGAAGGACTTTGTAAAGGCTGCGGCCATGGCCAAATTATTTGCTTCACAGGTAGCGCAGGATGTGACAACGGAGGCAGTACAGATCCATGGCGGTTATGGTTACGTTCGGGAATTTCACGTTGAGCGCATGATGCGCGATGCCAAAATCACACAGATCTACGAGGGAACATCAGAGATCCAGCGAATGGTTATCTCAAGAGAGCTTCTGAAATGACCTTACTCTCTCCGGCCGCTTGTGTTTCCACCGTTTGTGCGTCCACAAATAGTATTCAGGCTCGTTGATGATTTCAGCCTCCAGCGCCCGGGTGATCTTCTCTGTTATTTCTCCATTCACGGTTTGTTTGGGCTGATCACACACTTCTGAAAACCAGAAGCTGTAGTGGCCCCGTTTCTCCTTTTTGATGTGGCAATACACCACCGGGTAATCATAGAATTTTGCGAATCGCTCGGCCCCGATCATGACGCCGGTATCCTGGTTTAGGAACGTCATCCAGTGTGATTTTTCGGCATAGGCCGGAGCCTGGTCGAATCCGAAGGTCATGGCCGTCAGGTTGCTTTTCTCCTCCTCAAAAACACGTTTCACCAGCTTGGTAGAAATCATCTTCAGGCCAAACTTCATACGCATGTCCTTCATCTTCTTGTCAAAAAACTCGCTGGTCAGGGGCTTGTAGATGGCTATCGCCTTGTGCCTGAGGGGAGCAGCGAGGGCAAGCACGAAAAGCTCCCAGTTGTTATAATGCCCCGTCGCGATGATGACACTTCTTTTCTGCTCAAAATATTTATCCATCACATCGGTGCTCTTGATGGCCATACGCTTCCTTACCTCTGCTTCAGAAATGGTGAAAGCTTTCAGGCTTTCCAGCAGCAGGTCACAAAAATGCCGGAAGAATCTTTTTGCAATCTCATTGTGCTCGGCAGCCGATTTTTCAGGGAACGAGTTTCTGAGGTTTTGCAGCACCACCTCTTTCCGGTAGCCGATGATATAGTAGAAGATGTAAAACAACACGTCGGACATTCCATAGAGTACCCGGAACGGCATCAGGGAAATGGGGATAATGAACAGATAATAGAGAAGAAAATTAAGGAAGGCCATAACCATTATTTGAGAAAAACACCACTGTACAGGAAGTCGTGATTATTTGCGAGCCTCAATGCTCTGGTTCCAGTCGTAAACCTTATCTGAAATTTCATTCAGGGCTTCGGGATTTTTTTCCAGAACGTTGCCGAGAACAATGACATCCGCCCCGGCTTCGAAGGCGTGAAGTGCTTTGGCCGCGCTGTTGATACCGCCACCTACAATCAATGGCGTGTTTACTGCTTTGCGAACGGCGCTGATCATCCTCGGACTGATTTCCTTTTCGGCGCCACTGCCCGCATCCAGGTAAATCAGCTGAAGACCAAGCATTTCCCCAGCCATGGCTGTGCAGGCTGCCAGTGAATACTTGTCATCGGGTATGGGCGTGGTGTTGCTGATGTATGCTACAGAGGTGGTCCGGCCGGAACTGATGAGCAGGTAGCCCGTTGGAAGTATTTCCATCCTGTAGTTTCTCAGAATTGGTGCTGCCTGAACATGCTGGCCGATGAGCAGGTCAGGGTTTCTGCCGGAAATCAGGGACAGAAAAAGCACACCGTCCGCAGCGGGATCAATTTGAACTGAACTACCCGGAAACAGAATGACCGGGATGTTCACATTTTCCTTTATGGCCTGAATTACTTCGGCCAGGTTCGGCGTGGTGATGAGGCTTCCTCCGACAAAAAAGAAATCCACACAATTCTCGCTGGCCAGGTGAATCAGGTGTTTCAACTTGGCAGGATCATCCGCTTTGTCAGGATCGACCAGGACAGCAATGGACTTCTTGCCCAGAAGGCGCCGCTGTTGCAGAATCTCAAGAATTTTCATCCGCCTTTTTTCTTGACTCCAGGTACTCAAACAATTTTTCTTTGGCTATTTCCAAAATCATCACCGTGGCCTGGTTGAGTACCCGTGTTCCGATCTGAGAAACAACAGAAGGAGCATAATCGACCTCCTCGCTTTCATCGTTTCCATCCAAAGAAGCGGCCTGGGCCTTTACAATCTTATTCTTCTTCCTCTTTTTCTTTCCTGAAAGTGAACTGATGATAAAGTAGGTAAGCGCCAGGGAGCCGCCAATAATCAGCGCGTTGATCATCACCTGCTCAGTCTTCTTGGTCAGGTCATGTACTTCCTTTTCCAGCGCACGTTTGTGCCGGTCCGAAGTCTCGATGAGCTTCTTTTTTTCAGGATTCTGACTTTCCAGTAGTTCCATGATTACTTGGCTTTTCGTTTAATCAATTCGGCCAGCTGGCTTTCGAAATACTGATAAATACTTCTTCTGAAAAGCATCAAAACCAGAAACAGCAAGGCATAAAGGCCGGCCACAGACCAATAGCCGACGTAGGGCTTGTCGAAGAACGCATTGATGAAGTGGGCGAGCCCCACACTGAAGAACGCCAGAAACATAAAGCCGATGAGTGTCAATGCAATGCTGACGAGGCCACGGGCGACCGCCTTTGACACATCTTCCCGGATCTCCACCTTCATCAACTCAATGCGGGCTTCAACATACCCGGTGATGTTGTGGACAAAGTTGTCCAGGCGAAGGAATTTCAGAATGGTTTCAGAAAATTTCTCCATAGATCATGGCAATATAACGCATTTTCGACTTTGGTCTGGGTCCCATTGCTGCAGCAAGTTACCTAAGAATATTGGAAAATTTGACTGGTTTGAATCAATCCACCCCTCATCAAAAAGTGGCCTCTGTCACTTCCTAATCACGGAAAACAGCTCTTCGCTGATTACCCGGCTACCGACAGAATCCCGGACGTCTTTCTTTACCAGGAGGTTAGCTGATGAGCTGATGTAGCTCCAGGTTGTCTCGGGGAATGACTGGTCATATTTCTTTTCGAAGACGTAAACAGAGTCGAAGGACAGGGTGGGGTTAAGGGACAACTGGGGCAGGATCTGCTGAATGCACATCTTGAATTTTCCATGGCGATCCTCCCCGTCACGACAAAATCCCGGTTTATTCAATTCAAAGAGTTCGTTGTTAATGATCAGGATATTGCTTTTACGGTAGACCGAATAAATTTGTGCGGGGTCCGCATTTTCCTTCTCCTTGTACACCATCCAGTTGCCGGCGGGTTGATTCTTGAAGGTCTTGATAATGACTGTGAAATAGGAGGCCTTGTCTCTTTCGGTTCGCTGGTAGGTTAGTTCGGTGATTGCCACGGCATCCCAGTTGAAGTAAATGAGGGTGAATGGAAGAAAGAAGAATAAAACCAGGAGGTAGACGAGTCCTGCCAGCCGGTAGGTAAGTGTAAGCCTTCCCAATGCTTTGGCCAACCTCACAGGGATTTCCTTCACAACAGGAATTGCGAGAAAAATAATCACACCAATAAAATTGAAAAGGAAGTGTGCCATGGCGATGCTGATGGCCGCGTTGGAGTTCACCATGGCGGCAAGAAAGGCGCTGATTGTTGTTCCGATATTGGCGCCGAGGATGAATGGTACAGCGCCCTCCAGTTTGACAATTTTTTTTGCGACGAGCGGTACAACCAGTGAGGTGGTCACTGAGCTTGAACGAATTGCGGCGGTGGTCAGTGCGCCCCAGGCAAAGGACTTCATTGGACTGCGGAAAAAGAACTGCCTGAATCGTTCAGGAGAGCCAAAACCCAACAGGTTCGTCAGGACCTTTCGGAAGAACAATATTGATCCGAAGAGCAGGGTCAATGACAGTACAATCAGGATGAATCCGTTTCCGATGGAAGAAACCAGCCAGTCTGTCATCACGCTTAATCCCCCACCCAGCAAGGAAAAACTTCCCTGTGATGGTCCTGGAGGCTGACTGAAGAACGTGGTGGCCATGAAGTGGGAAAGCCTCGACAGGAATTGAAAGTTGTATTCCAGCGGAAACAGGATGACGGTGGTCAGGATGTTGAAGAAGTCATGGTATGTGCCTGCGGCCACTGCCCGCCTGAACTCTTTCTTCTTGGGCAGAAAGCCCAGTGAAACAATAGTGCTCGTAATGGTCGTGCCAATGTTTGCACCCATGATAATGGGCACGGCGCTTTCTAGGGTGAGCGATCCGGAGGCAACCAGGGCGACCGTCATAGAAGTGGTGGCCGTGCTACTCTGAATGATTGCGGTGGTCAGCAATCCAATGAACAGTGCGGTGAAAGGATTTGAAGTAGCGAGGATGATTGTTTCAGCAGCCGCCTTTCCCAGATGCTGAAGGGATGACAGCATCAGTTCAAGGGAAAAGAGAAAGATCAGCAGGGCAGCGAGAATGTAGGCTGTATTCCGAAGTATGGTCTTCCAACGGGGAGGCGCTGCAGGAGCCGATTCAAAGACCGGTTGTTCGTCTTTCATCTGAATCTGTAAAGATAGAAACCCGCCTTCAGGAAGAAAGGAGTTAACAAATACATAATCATTGGTTGAGGGCCTATTCGGAACTTTCCAGTTCACGGATCGCCATCCAGGCCATCAGGCCGGTTGATACGGCCAGTGCAGCTTCGTCTATGTCAAAGGTGGGGGTGTGGATGTAGGAAGTTATTCCTTTGGCCTCATTCCTGGTGCCAAGCCGGTACAAAGAGGCGGGGATCACATGAGAGTAATACGCAAAGTCCTCCGAACCGAGTGTAAGGTCTATGTCGACCACGTTTTCCTTGCCCATATACTCTTCTGCGGCGTGGCGGATCCTGCGGGTCAGGGCCGGATTATTTTCAAGATAGGGATAGCCGTGTGATATGTCCACCACACATTTGCCGCCCATTCCTTCGGCAATGCTTTCGGCCATCTTCCTGATTCGATCAAGGCCCTCTCTGCGCCAGGTTTCATTCAAGGCCCGGAAAGTGCCCGCAATTTTTACCTCATTGGGAATGATATTGGTGGTACCCTCGCCCGTGATCTTTCCAAAGGAAAGAACAGTAGGCTGTTTAGGGCTGGCGTTCCGGCTGATGATTTGCTGCAGTGCCACAATGATGTGAGAAGCAATCAGCACAGGATCAATGACAAGTTCAGGTGCCGCGCCATGTCCTCCCTTACCGATAACGGTAAGGTAAATCTCATCGGAGCTTGCCATGTACATGCCCTCGCGAAAACCAATCTTGCCGACGGGAAGCAACGGCATGACATGCTGGGCGATAATGGAAGCTGGTCTCGGATTTTCAAGGGCGCCATCCCGGATCATGTAGGAAGCGCCGCCAGGATTCTTTTCTTCCCCTGGCTGGAATACCAGTTTGACGGAACCCTCAAACTGATCCCTGACTGAATAGAGGATTTTAGCTGTCCCCAGCAGTGAAGCGGTATGGGCATCGTGCCCGCAGGCATGCATCACCCCAGTGTTTTTCGATTTATAATCTACCTCATTGGCTTCTGTAATGGGAAGAGCATCCATGTCGGCACGCAGGGCAACAACCCTGCTGGAAGGATTCCTGCCTTCGATCATCACGAGAATGCCGGTGTCAGCGACACCCTCAACCGGATTGAGCCCAATACTGCGCAGCGCAGCAGCAACAAACTTTGCCGTGTTGATTTCCTGGTATGAAAGCTCGGGGTTGGCGTGGAGGTGCCTCCGCCAGGTCACCACTTCCCGGGCAATGGACTGTGCTTGTTTCCGGACAGATTCGAGGATTGGATTCAACGGACCACGATTTTCTCCGGTACCAAGATAGCGTTAGGGAATGACCGCTTCAAATTCAACATGTCCTTCTGGGCCTCCAGGCGTGAATAATAACTTCCGACTTTTACCCGGAATTTTGGTTGGTTGTATTCCAGCTCCGCTGTCAAGCCAGGCACATCAGTCACCATTTTCTTTTTTGCGTTCATGGCTTCTTCACGGTTTTGACCGGAGTAAATCTGGATGGTGAAGCCGTCAATCAGCTTACGGGTCACATTGAAGCGATTGATGCTGTCCAGGACGCCATCCACTTTTTCATTGACCTGATGGGTGGCAATCACATCTGCTTTCTTACGATCCTGATTCTGTGTTGCAGAATCAATAACCTCCGGAAATTTTGGACGCAGCGAATAAAGGTCTTCGTGGTAGTAGGGCTTTGTGTTGTTCTTTTGGGCAGCGCAGGAGAGGGTTATAAAAAAAACAATGCCGAATGACGAATGACGAATGAAGGCCCGCGGCACCGCCACGCCCAAATATTGGCAATTGTTGGTCACGATATTGAACATCAGCAATTCGTAATTAACCATCATTGTTCAATGACAATGCACCGGCCATTCTTGATGTCATCCTCCACTTTCTTGTACTTCACATCCTTCATGACGTGTCCGTCCGGGTATTGAACCGTCACCTTGTCGTTGCGTCCTGCCACTTTCTCGGATTTTACAGGCATGACTTTTTGTTCCACCTGGTTTTGCGGAGCCGCTTCGTTTCCACCGCCCTGGAGCAAAGAGCGGGTTTCGTCCTTTTGTTCTTTATACCGTTGCCGTTTTTGAACGTGAGCTTCCTGCACGCGTTCCGGCTCTTGTATAGGTATTTCTGCCTTCACCAGGAAGGAAATGGTTTCCTGATTGACACGTGACACAAATCGCTTAAATGCCTCAAAGCCTTCAAATTTGTAAATCAGCAATGGATCCTTCTGCTCATATACCGCGTTCTGCACACTCTGTTTCAAATCATCCATATCGCGGAGGTGTTCCTTCCACTGTTGATCGATGATGGCCAGGGTAATCATTTTCTCCATGGCGCGAATGAGCTCGTTGTTGCTCGTATCAACACATTTCTTCAAATTCGCCGATACGCCAACCTGCTTGACGCCATCGGTGAATGGAACAGAAATATTTTCAATCGTGGCGCCCCTTGTCTTGAAGATATCGAGAATGATCGGCAATGCTTTTTGCGCGACCATCTTGTTTTTCGTTTCGTAATGACTCAGGGCCTGCTCATAGAGCCTGTCCGTCAGTTTTGCCTGGTCCAGCGCCGCAAATTCTTCTGCGGTGATCTGGAAATCAAGACCGAGAACGCTCAGCAGGTTAATCCTGAAATTCTCAACGGTTTCCCCTGCCTTGGCGCTGGCCACGAGGTCATCGCAGGTGTCATACAGTATGTTGAGTATGTCCAATTGAAGGCGCTCACCGTAGAGGGCGTTGCGCCTGCGTTTGTAAATAACCTCGCGCTGGGAATTCATCACGTTGTCATACTCAAGCAAACGCTTTCGGATACCAAAATTGTTTTCTTCAACTTTCTTCTGAGCGCGTTCGATGGAGTTGGTCACCATGGAATGTGAAATCACTTCGCCCTCCTTCAAGCCGAGGCGGTCCATGATTCTGGCAATCCGTTCTGGCATGAAGAGGCGCATCAGGTTGTCTTCCAGGGACACATAAAACTTGGAAGTTCCCGGATCACCCTGTCGTCCGGACCGGCCACGCAACTGGCGGTCTACCCGGCGGGATTCGTGCCTTTCCGTACCGATAATGGCCAATCCCCCTGCCTTTCTGGATTCTGGCGTCAGCTTGATGTCTGTACCACGCCCGGCCATGTTAGTGGCAATCGTTACCGTGCTGGGCTTACCAGCTTCAGCCACAATCTCAGCTTCGCGCTGGTGCTGCTTCGCGTTCAACACGTTGTGTTTGATTTTGCGCAGTTGCAGCATGCGACTCAGCAATTCAGAAATTTCAACGGAAGTTGTGCCGACGAGAACCGGTCGGCCTTCCTGGGTAAGCAATACAATTTCTTCAACTACCGCATTGAATTTTTCCCGGATGGTTTTGTGAACAAGGTCATCCATATCCTGCCGTGTGACTGGCCTGTTGGTCGGGATGACGACCACATCAAGTTTGTAGATGTCCCAGAATTCACCCGCCTCCGTTTCTGCCGTACCGGTCATGCCGGCAAGCTTGTGATACATGCGGAAGTAGTTCTGCAGCGTAATGGTAGCGTAGGTCTGCGTGGCGTCTTCGACTTTCACGTTTTCTTTGGCTTCGATTGCCTGGTGCAAGCCGTCTGAGTAGCGCCGGCCTTCCAGCACACGACCGGTCTGCTCATCCACAATCTTTACCTTGCCGTCAACAATAATGTACTCTGTATCTTTTTCATACAACGTATAAGCCCTCAACAACTGGCTGATGCTGTGGATGCGTTGTGACTTGGTTGAATAATCCCGAATCAGCTCTTCTTTCTTTTGGAAGCGGCCGGCAGAATCAAGTGTTGTGTCTTTCTCTATCTTGTTGAGTTCCATGCCGATCTCCGGAAGAATAAACAAGGAGGGGTCTTCTCCTTCGCCCGTGATCAGGTCAATTCCCTTGTCGGTAAGCTCTACACTGTTGTCTTTTTCATCGATGACGAAGTACAAAGGCGCATCCGCTTTCGGCATTTCTTTCTTATTGTCCTGCAGGTGGTAGTTCTCTGTTTTCTGCAGGATGCTTTTGTTTCCGGTTTCGCTAAGAAATTTTATCAGCGGCTTGAACTTGGGCATGCCGCGGTACGCACGGAACAGGGCCAGTCCGCCGTCACGGTCATTGGCTTCCGCGATCATTTTCCTCGAATCGTTCAGGTATTGGGTGACCAGCTTCTTCTGAGCTTCCACGACTTTGAAAATGCGTGGTTTCAGATCGTAGAACTCGTGTTCATCACCACGCGGGATGGGGCCTGAAATAATAAGCGGAGTACGGGCTTCGTCGATCAGCACACTATCCACTTCGTCCACCATGGCGTAGTGGTGACCGCGCTGCACCAGTTCTTCCGGGTCGCGGGCCATGTTATCGCGCAAGTAGTCGAAACCGAATTCGTTGTTGGTGCCGTAAGTGATGTCAGCCTGATAGGCATTTCTTCTCGCAATGGAGTTGGGCTCGTGCTTATCGATACAGTCGATTGTCAGGCCGTGAAACTGGAACAGGGGGCCCATCCACTCGCTGTCTCGGGTAGCGAGGTAATTGTTCACGGTAACGAGGTGCACGCCGCGTCGGGCCAGTGCGTTGAGGAATGTGGGGAAGGTCGCGACCAGAGTTTTTCCTTCGCCGGTAGCCATCTCCGCAATCTTTCCTTCGTGCAATACGATACCACCAATAATCTGCACATCGTAATGGACCATGTCCCAGGTGATCATGTTGCCTGCGGCCATCCACTGGTTGTGCCAGCGTGCTTTGGTGCCTTCTATCTTAATATGTTCGTGTTTTGCGGCGAAGCGATGATCGGCTTCCGTGGCTGTCACCTCAATATATTCGTTCTCTTTGAAACGCCTTGCCGTTTCCCGTACAATCGCAAAGGCTTTCGGAAGCACCTCCATCAGCACTTTTTCCAGCTCTTTATTGCGTTCTTTTTCGATCAGGTCAATTTGGTTGAAGAGGCCCTCTTTTTCGTGGAGGTCCAAGTCAGGGTGATCGCTGATTTGCTTGTGAAGCCCTGCCAATTGGTCATCAATCGGTTTGAGCCTGTCGTTGATCTGGTTCTGCACCAAACCCGTTTGGGCCCTGAGTTCGTCGTTTGAAATGGACTTAAGCCCTTCCCCCTCACGGATTGTCTCCTGGACGAGCGGCATGATGCGCTTGATGTCCTTTTGGGATTTGGTACCAAACAGCTTGGAAATGAGTTGTAGCATATAATAGTCAACAGTCCGCTGGCCATAGTCCACATTGGACCCAGGGGGGCTGCAAAGTTAAGATTTTCAAGGGTGCAATTATAGTTCCAAAATGGAGCCAAGGCGGCATTTTGGCAGGCTTTTGGCCAAAAGAAGAAGCCTAGACCTCAAAGGCAGTCTCAAAAACGAGCCGGACAGGCCCGGTCAGATAGATGTGATGAAAGCCGCCTGATGGACTGACCTCGAACTCCACGGTCAAAAGCCCGCCTCTTGAATTCATATGAACGGGTGAAGTGCAGCCGTAGCGATGGGCGGCGACCAGGCAACTGGCCGTTGCCCCTGAACCACTGGAATAGGTCTCATCCTCAACACCGCGCTCATAGATTCTGAAAGAAACAGTTTGGTCGGGCTTAACTTCAACAAAATTGACGTTGGTTCCCCGTGGCTTGTATAATTCGCTATACCGGACCTTTCTTCCTTCCTCCACGACCGGGTATTCAGCGAGGTTTCTTACAAAGCGCACATGGTGATCGGTGCCAGTGTTGACATAATAGTCATCTCCTTTTTGCTCGATGACCCCTACGTCGCGGAGTGAAAAACGGATGGAGCCATTCGACAGAATTTGCGCTGTGTGTTCTCCGTCATGGGCAGTGAACGTTGCTGTATTCCCGATGACGCCCAGTTTATGAGCGAAGTGCACCACGGCACGGCAGCCGTTTCCGCAGAAGCTCTCACTCCCGTCGCTGTTGTTGTAAATCATCCTGAAGTCGTTCTTCGGATCTTTCTCGAGACGTATTAGCCCGTCAGCCCCGATGCCAAATCGCCGGTCACAGATTTTTGAAATCTGTTCGGCGCTGAAAGACAATTTTCCCGTACGGTTGTCGACGAGAACGAAATCGTTGCCGGCGGCTTGGTACTTATACAGGTTGAGGATAGGCACTTTCGGTTCTTGTTGCTTACGGTTTGGATCTCAGTTGATGGAGGCGCGTTGTTTTGGCCAGAAACTGCCAGGAGCAAGTATTCGGCGACCAGTTTCTAGTCTATTTTACTTCCTCATAGTCGACATAATCACCACCCTTCAATCCGCCTTTTTTCGTCGGCTTTTTGTCCATGTGTAGGCTGCCGTCCGGGGGACGGTTGAAGTTTTGCGCCTGTGGACGGGGCTGGCCAAAAGCACGGAGAATGAACACACTGACCTTGTTGAGCAGGTAGATCAGCAGGACCAGGATGATGATTAACTTGAACATGATTCTTTCAACAGAGCCACAAAGGTAAAGGTTTCCTGAAAACTCGCCGGGAGGCTGTCATTTACCTGACCAAAGTCAAATTTGCCTTCAAAGTGACGCCCCGAAGGTGTCTTAAGCCCATTAGGCTTACTTGCTCAGGTACAAATTCCTTTCCGCGTAGATTGCCATGAAGTAATCATCCATCAGGTCATCGATGAAATAGATGGCTTCCCCGGTAGATTTCATTTCAGGTCCCAGCTCCTTATTCACATCAGGAAACTTGCTGAAGGAAAAGACCGGAACCTTAATCGCGTAGCCTTTCTTCTTCGGGTTGAAATTGAAGTCCTTCACTTTCTTATCACCCAGCATCACCTTTGTAGCATAGTTGATATAGGGCTCATCATAGGCCTTGCAGATGAAAGGTACAGTTCTTGAAGCACGGGGATTGGCCTCGATGATATAGACCTTATCGTCTTTGATGGCAAACTGGATGTTGATCAGTCCCACTGTTCGCAGGGCAACAGCGATCCTCTTGGTGTATGTTTCAATTTGCTTGATAACAAAATCACCGAGGTTGTACGGCGGGAGCACAGCGTAAGAATCTCCGGAATGAATCCCGGCAGGCTCGATGTGCTGCATGATGCCGATGATGTAAACATCTTCACCATCACAGATCGCGTCTGCTTCCGCCTCGATGGCTCCATCGAGGAAGTGATCGAGCAATACTTTGTTTTCCGGAAGGTGTTTCCAGATATCCAGGATGTGGTTCTCCAGTTCCTTTTCATTGATGACGATCTTCATGCTCTGTCCGCCCAAAACGTAAGAAGGCCTTACGAGCAAGGGAAAGCCGATCGTCTTTGACACCTCCAGCGCTTCATCAGCGTCTGTGGCCACGCCAAATTCCGGATATGGAATATTCAGTTCTTTCAACAGTGAAGAAAAACTTCCCCTGTCTTCAGCCAGGTCAAGGGCCTGGAAGGAGGTGCCCATGATTTTGATGCCGTACTTGTGCAGTTTCTCCGCCAGCTTTAGTGCAGTTTGTCCGCCCAGCTGGACAATGACACCCTCTGGCTTCTCATGTTGAATGAGGTCCCATAAGTGTTCCCAGAAGACGGGTTCGAAGTACAACTTGTCCGCAATGTCAAAGTCAGTTGAAACCGTTTCCGGGTTGCAGTTCAGCATGATCGTTTCATAGCCGGCTTCTTTCGCTGCCAAAACCCCATGCACGCAGGAATAGTCAAATTCGATTCCTTGCCCGATCCGGTTCGGCCCTGAGCCCAGGATGATTACTTTCTTCTTGTTGGTAGGAATGGACTCATTTTCCTTATCAAAAGTTGAATAATAGTAAGGGGTCTTCGCCTCAAATTCCGCAGAGCAGGTATCAACCAGTTTGTAAACCCGGTTGATGCCCATCTCCCTTCTTTTCTTGTGAACTTCACTTTCAAGGCAACCCATCAGGTGTCCGAGTTGTCGGTCGGCGTAGCCTTTTTCCTTTGCGGTGCGCATCAGGGAAGCAGGAATGGTATCCAGTTTGTACTGCACAACCGTCTTTTCTAATTCCACCAGATCCCATATTTGTTCCAGGAACCATTTGTCAATCCTGGTCAGGTTTTGAATGGTTTTCATGGATATGCCTAGCTTCATGGCATCATAGATATGGAACAACCGGTTCCAGCTGGCATGTTGAAGACTGTGAAGCAGGTCCGCCTGCTTGGTCATTTCCTTTCCATCAGCCCCCAGACCATTTCGTCGGATCTCAAGTGACTGACAGGCCTTTTGCAGGGCTTCCTGGAAATTCCTCCCGATACCCATTACCTCACCTACTGATTTCATCTGCAGACCGAGCCTGCGGTCGGCACCGGCAAACTTGTCAAAGTTCCACCGGGGAATCTTAACAATAACATAGTCAAGGGCCGGTTCGAAATAGGCAGTGGTTGTGCCGGTGATAGCGTTTTTCAGTTCATCCAGGTTGTAGCCTATAGCCAGTTTGGCAGCAATTTTGGCAATCGGATAGCCGGTTGCCTTAGATGCGAGCGCCGAGGAACGTGAAACGCGAGGGTTGATTTCAATTCCGATGATTTCGTCGTCGTTGTCGGGGTTGACGGAGAATTGGACGTTGCAGCCACCGGCAAACTTGCCGATGCCATTCATCATCCTGATGGCGAGGTCACGCATGTGCTGATACACGGTATCCGGCAACGTCATGGCCGGCGCCACCGTGATGGAGTCACCCGTGTGAATTCCCATCGGGTCAAAGTTCTCGATGGAGCAAATGATGATCATGTTGCCTTTCCCGTCGCGCAGCAACTCCAGCTCATATTCTTTCCAGCCCATGATGCTTTTTTCCACCAGCACCTCATGTATGGGAGAGGCATGAAGGCCGCGGTTAAGGGCGGCGTCAAATTCTTCGGGTTTTTCTACAAAACCCCCTCCTGTACCGCCAAGGGTATACGAAGGACGGATCACGAGGGGGAATCCAATGTCCTGTGCAATCTCTTTGCCTTCCAGGAAGGAAGTTGCGGTTGCGCCTTTACATACGCCTACGCCAAGTTCATGCATTTTAAGCCGGAATTTCTCCCGGTCCTCAGTAGTTTCAATTGCATGGATGTCTACACCAATGATCTTGACACCGTAATGCTGCCATATGCCAGCCTTGTCACATTCAATGCAGAGGTTCAGGGCCGTCTGTCCGCCCATGGTAGGGAGCACCGCATCGATGTGGTGTTTTTCCAGGATTTCCCGAATGTATTTTTTCTCCAGTGGCTTCAGGTAGATGTGATCCGCGTTGATCTTGTCCGTCATGATCGTGGCGGGGTTGGAATTGATCAGGACCACTTCAATGCCCTCTTCGCGCAGCGAGCGGGCGGCCTGGGTGCCGGCGTAATCAAACTCGCACGCCTGGCCAATAATAATGGGGCCGCTGCCGATGATCAGTACGGAGCGGATACTTCTGTCGCGTGGCATTTCTGGAGGGGGAGATTAGGTTAAACCGGCGCAAAAATAGGCAGGAAATTCAGAATTACGGGGAGGCACAAAGAATTAAGGCAAGAAATTTTCGGGCAAATGGCGGTCACTGAGCCAGGGCCTTAATGCCCGAATGGAAGACTGGAAGGCGCCTATCGCCTGATGATGACTTTATGGGTATGCAGCAGGTTTGATGATGTTATCCGCAGCACGTACATGCCTTCAGAGAGGCCGCCAACGAACAGGCTCAATTGGCCGGCAGGCATAGTTGAACTCAACACCAGTTCTCCCTGAATGGAAGTGAGCTCAACGGCTGCAAGTGATTCTGATGGGCCCTGGATAGTCAAATAGTCTTTGGCCGGATTGGGAAATACAGCGAAGGATTCCGATGCGGATTCTTCAAGGCCAGTGATCACATTCAGAGCTTTTGATACGCTTGCCTGGCAGCCATTGGCAGCCGTGATTTTAAGAGACACTGTATAATTCTTGCTGGTAGGATAGAGTTTGGCGGGGTTCTTGTCCGACGAGGTTGTGCCATCACCGAAATCCCACTGCCAGGAAATTGCGCCTGTACTCTGATCAGAGAAGTTGATGGGGATTCCCGAACGCAATTCCCCCTGAACAAATGCCGCTATGGGTGAGGGATTAACTTTTACAAAAAATGGTGTTGATACCGAAGTGCAGTTAAGCGAATTGTACTTCACGGTGACTGAATAATTACCCTGTGTGGTTACGTTGATACTTTGGGTGGTGCCGCCGCTGCTCCAGGTGTATTCGTCAGTGCTCTTCACGGAAAGTGTGGTGCTCTGACCATCGCACAGTTCCGATGATGGGGATGCGGAGATGTTGGGGTTTGCCTTGATCCTGACAGTTGCGGGTGTGCGTATGCTCTCATAGGTTGCATGGTCAGCGCTGGAGACATACAGGATTGTGTCAGCCTTCAGGTTGGCTGTGGTGATCGATGGCCCCGATTGCAGCGGAGTACCCCCTGTGAAATCCTTGTACCAGTTTAATGTGGATGCGCCCGTCGCAGACAATGTTGCGCTGGATCCATAACAGGTTTCCACCTCAGGGGCTGCCGGTCTTGGCAGATTGAATACAGTATTGTACAAAGCATTGGCTGCATCTGCTGAAGCCAGCAGGTCGCTGAGGTTGTTGGCAGCATGGATGGCAAATGCCACAACTACTTCTCCGCCCGCAGCAATAGTCAACGGATTTACGGAGACCACGTGACTCACATCGTTTCCTGAGGCCGACGTTTCTCCGGCTGACAGCCTTTCCTGGGAAATGGATGTGAACTTCTCATCCCGCGTGAACCCGTCATAAAGACCAAAGGGATTCCCCGCAATCGTCTGACTGTTGTCGATTGCATAATGGGTTCCTGTTTGATTGAGTGTCTGGATGCCGGCATAAGGAAGGCCGGTCGACCCTTTGGGATAAACGTAACCGATCTGCCTGGCACTATTCCAGCCGGCGGCATCCTTGGCACCTGAGCCGCTGATATCCCAATCCGCGAAAAGCCCAAGGCGAAAATTGGTAATGGGCGCTGCTCCATTGTTTTTGAGAATATATTCCAGGATAATGAACTTGTCATTGGGTGAGGGAGATTCTTTCATGGCCATGCTCCTGTAAGAAATCACCAGGCCTGGTAGGGATGTTGGCGAGAATGAGCCGAAGACCTCAGAGGATGTGCGCAGCCCGGGGACGAGTTTTTTGATTGAAGATGTCTTGACAAAATCCTGTTCATAAAAGCCGTTAGTACCGCGCACGTTGTTGTAAAGATTTGTGCCGGAGGTGCCCATGATCAGCCCCATTTCAAAAAGCAGAGAGTTATCATTGAATATAAACCCGGTACCATTTTTTGAATTGGCGGGATCATCGAATCCAATTCTTCCGGTGGAAGCAACGGTCGTGTTGATTTTGTTTTCATCTACCGTGATGAAAGAAGGATTGATCAGCAAGTCAACAAACTGAAAATCCGAGTACGATCCGTCCGACATGCTGAGCTTGATCTGAACCGTTGTGTTTTCAGGCGCGGCGGCACCGATTGAAAGTTTGATTGGATTGGATGAATTTCGTATAGAAGAACCTCCGTTGATGACACCAGCGGTTATTTGACTCTTTGAAAATGTGATAAATGGGGAAACGGATGACGCCGTTATGGTGAATCCGGCAGAAGTGCCCTGCAGGTAGTTGGTGAGGTCCATGGTCAGAAAGGATTCCTGTCCCGGTGCCGGCGGATTGCCCTGCGCATTGAGGAGCGTTGCTTTGGATGCCCGGACGCTGGGCAACGAAAGTGTAAGCGCATTCCTGATGTTGATTCTCCCTTTTCCAAGCTGCAAGGCGAAGGAAGGGCTTTGTGTGTCGACGTTGTCGGCTGAGACCCGGAGTTGTTCGGCAACCTGCCGGGGTGAAAAGGCAGGGTGATTCGACCAAACCAGTGCGGCGGCGCCTGCTGTAATCGGACTTGAAAAAGATGTGCCGCTGATTGAGCCGTATTGATTTCCATACGAAGTAGTGGTAATCGATACGCCGGGGGCAGTCACATCAACGGTCGGTCCGAAATTCGAGAAACTGGCACGTGCATCGGTCTGATCAGTGGCGGCAACTGACAGCACGTGATCGTAAGCGGCAGGATAAAAAAGGCCGCCGTTGTTGTTGTTTCCGGCTGCAGCTACCACCAGGCAGCCTAGGTCGAGTGTGACGTGGGTAATTATGTCCTGCTGGATCTGGCTTCGGAAGGTGCCCCCCCAGGAGCAATTGATAATCTTCCTTGGAACATTGTCTGCGGTCAGGGTCTGCGCGGCATACAATACACCAGCGTAACCAGAATAGATGCCTGGGGCTGCTACGCGCTGATTGTCCGCGGTGTGTTTGGTGATCAACAACCTGGTCTTATATCCAACACCAGAGATTCCTATGTTGTTGTTGGTGGAGGCGGAAGCGCATCCGGCTACCCACACGCCGTGACCCAGCGTTCCCGGATTGCCAGTCTGCTTTAGTTGAGGATCATTATCGCCGGTGAAGGATGAATTGAAAATATTGAGTGTATCGGCACCCACAAAGTCCCATCCGTTGATGTTGTCGATGTACCCGTCACCGTCATCATCGAGATTGTTGTTGGGAATTTCGTCAGGATTGGTATAGATGTTGCCGGCAAGATCAGGGTGAACCAGATCGCCGCCGGAATCAACAATAGCAATGACGGTTTGTGTGTCACCTTGCGTAATGTCCCAGGCTTCATAGGCACGAATGAGCGAAAGGTAGTACTGGTTGCCGGCAGCCAACGGATCGTTTGGCGTAACGTCCATCCTGTCAACATAGCTGGGCTCGATGATTTCAAAGAACCCGGTGGCATACAGTTCATTGATTCTCTTTTCAATGTCGGCGGCCGGCGGAATATGCAGCCTGACGTACAGGGACAGGTCTATGTTGAATTCGCGGGCCCGCGCTTCCTGTGACCGGCGGGTCATCATTGGGTTGGTCAATGGTCTGATGGTAACATCCGGCAACGAAGAGGTCCGGGCACCATTGGCGGAGGCTGCCATGCCCCTGTATTCGGGTTTCAATTTGGCAAGCAAAAGACCGTTAAGGTAATCAGCAGACACCGTATTTTCTGGCAGGCTAAACTTCTGTGGGGGAAGCTTGCTTTGCGCAGGGAGGCTCACCGATGACAGTGTCAGCAACAATGAAAAGCTTAATACAACGAATGCCCTCATGATCCCGTTTATCTTTTTTGATAGAGGAGTTGTAACCGCCAAGTAGGCCTATCCCTTCTTCGCTACTTCTTCTACTTTCTTCCAGACACGCATGAGGTTACCGGAGCACATTTTTTCAATATCCGATTCGGTATAGCCCCGCTTTAGCAACGTGTAAATCAGGTTGGGGTACTGGGAGGCATCTTTCAATCCTTCCGGCAGATAATCCGGTCCGTTCACGCCATCAAAATCGGAACCAAAGCCCACATGATCAATGCCGGCCAGCTGTACAACATGATCGATGTGGTTGGCCACGGTCTCCAAGTCTACAGGTGAGGGATGATCCTTTCGAAATTTGACGATGAGTGGTTTTGCTGCAGAATCTGATGGCTTTAGTCCCTGCGCGTTCAGGAGGGAGTCCAGCATCTTGTTAAGCCTCGATGCCTCACCACTAAGGAATGTTGTGTAGAAATTGATGAGCATCACGCCATTATTTTCCCCGAGCTTTTTGATCATGTCATCGCTCATGTCACGCTTCACGGACGGAGCGAAAAAGCTGCAGGATGAGTGGGAAGCAATACATGGCGCCTGGGTCAGCTTCATCACCTGGTAGAAAGTACTGTCATGCACATGGGAGATGTCTATCATGATTCCCACGCGGTTCATCTCCTTTACCACATCCCGACCGAAAGGGCTGAGGCCATTCCAGGTTTGTGTCGTGTCCGTAGAAGAGTCGCAGATCTGGTTGTCTTTTCCATGGGTCAACGTGATGTAGCGTATGCCCCGATCATAGAAATACTGGATGTTTTTCAGGTCCTTTCCAATGGGAGCGCCATTTTCCATTCCCATCGGCAGCGAAATCCTGCCTTCTTTAAAATTCGTGCGGATATCATCTGTGGATTTGGCCAGCGCGAATTTTTCCGGGTACCGGCTTGCTATGCCCTCCACCAGGTCAATCAGGGAATCGGCACGTGACATGCCCATGTCGGGGTTCTGCTGAAATTCTGACGCCACGTAGATTGACATAAATGGTGCAGTGAGTCCGCCCTTCATGGCCTTTTCGTAATCAAACTCGCTGTTGGTCGTTGAGAGAATTATTTTGGATGTATCCGTATCGAAACTGAACTTAATATCCACGAGATGTTCGGGTAAATCGACATGCCCATCCGTGATGATGTACTGGTGAGCCAGTTTAGCGGCGAAGGCACGGAGTTCCTCATCATTCATGCTGTCCACCGGTTTTTTTTCCTTGCAGGAAATGAGCAAAACCAGTGATGCAGCAAGAGTCAAAAGAAATTTCATCGGTTTAGGGATTTTGGTTTACCATGCGGCTTAATGGAAACTGCACGGAGTTTTGTTAGGTTTAAGACTGAAAGTTAGGAAGTTTATGTTTTGCCGGAAAATTATTACATCAAACCTGTTTTAAGGCTTTACTGGTTGATTCATGAATGAGCTCCCTGTGATTACACGCTCCCAATTGGCCCTGCGCAATGGTCATGACAAGCCAGAGGTGTGGATTGCATTCAAAGGCCGGGTTTATGATGTCTCTTTGTCCAGGCTCTGGCTTCGGGGCACGCATTATGAGCATTGGGCCGGCCAGGACCTGACGGATGAGCTGGAGGATGCGCCACACACCGGGGAAGTATTTGGCAGATTTAAAGTCATCGGAACCTTGGCCGAACCCAACATCCATTGAATAGAACACCGGCTTTGACTAGCTTCGCATAACATGATTCTTGTAGCCGACAGCGGAAGTTCGAAAATTGACTGGAGACTCCTCAAGCAGGACAAAAGTATCGGGCAGGCGCTCAGTGCCGGGTTTAATCCCTACTATCAGCCGATTGAGGATCTGAGGAAAAGCATTCGCCAGGATCTTGTGCCAGTGATTTCTGAGAAAGTCACCAGAATTTTTTTCTATGGCACCGGGGTGTCGTCACCCAGGAACCAGGAGGTAGTGCGCGCAGCGTTCCTTGAATTCTTCCCCGGCGCCATCGTTGAGATTGAATGGGATCTGCTGGCTGCCGCCAGGGCCCTGTGCGGTCATGAACCCGGGATTGCCTGCATCCTCGGTACAGGATCGAATTCATGCCTTTATGATGGCAAGACCATTACTGGGCAGGTGGCTAACCTGGGCTGGATACTTGCGGACGAAGGCTCGGGCGCAACCATCGGAAAGAAATTTCTTTTTGACTACTTGCGCAAGCTGATGCCGCCAGTATTGGCCGAACAATTCAGACAGCGTTTTCCTTTTTCAAGGGAAGAATTCCTGGAGAAAATATATCAACAGGAAAAGCCCAGCACCTTCCTGGCCACTTTTTCGAAATTTATCTTTCAGCACCTGAAGGAGCCGTATTGCTACAAGCTGGTTTACGACAGTTTTGCAGAATTCTACGAAAACAATGTGATGCGATACGACGGATACAAGAACCTCAAGGTCCATTTTGTTGGCTCCATTGCCTTTTACTACAGTGACCTGCTCCGGCAGGTGGCCAACGATAAAGGGGTAACGGTCAAAAATGTCCTGGAAGGACCCATTGCAGGATTAACTTTGTATCATCAGGGAGACGTTGGATAAAAGTTGAAATTGGAAAATTGAAACTGAAAGAACGAGCAACATGACTGAATACCGAATACTGACAACCGACCTTGAGCACGACTGAATCATCTTCGCACTACGATCATCTTGACAAGATGAGCCTGCACGATTTGCTGGTCAATATCAACCGCGAGGACAAGAATGTGCCGGTTGCCATCGAAAAGGTAATTCCTGCCATCGGGGCCCTCGTCAAGGTGATTGTTGAAAAAATGAAGACTGGCGGACGCTTGTTTTACATTGGCGCAGGAACCAGCGGTCGCCTTGGTATTGTGGATGCCTCTGAAATTCCGCCGACCTACGGGATGCCGCCAGGAAGGGTAATCGGCATAATCGCCGGTGGTGACCAGGCTATCCGTCAGTCGGTGGAGCATGCAGAAGACGATCCTGAACAGGCATGGAAAGACCTGCAAAGATTTTCAATCAGCTCCGCAGACGTGCTGATCGGCATTGCCGCCTCGGGTCGCACACCCTATGTTATTGGCGGCGTGAAGGACGCAAGGCTCTACGGTGTGTCGACGGGCTGCATTACCTGCAACCTGGGAAGTGAACTGGCCGCCAGTGTTGATTATCCGCTGGTTGTGGTGGTAGGCCCCGAATTTGTTACGGGCTCCACGAGGATGAAGTCTGGAACAGCCCAGAAACTCGTTTTGAATATGATTTCTACTGCCACCATGGTCCAGCTGGGCCGCGTCAAAGGGAATAAGATGGTGGACATGCAGCTCACGAACAAGAAACTGGTTAATCGCGGGACAAGGATGATCATGGAGGAACTGAAGGTGGGCGAGGAGGAGGCCGAATTACTGCTCAGGGAATTTGGGTCGGTACGGAAGGCGATCGCCTCACGGAAATAATGCACAACATAGAGCCCTTCTACAATTGGCTTAAGTATTACGACTCTTCTTTTGATGAACGATCACCCTTCCATCAGAAGGAATACAACTACGATTTATACCAGGACACGATTTACGGATATTACATTCATCCGGCCTGGGACTCGTTTGAATCGGAGACGCTTTACCTCAAGGTGCTGTATGCTGATTACGAGAAGGGATTTGCCGTCATTGAATTCATCGGTGAATGGAATGATGCGATTAACAATGACATCATGCTGTTGAAGAGAAACTTTCTTGAGATGCTGATGGCTGAAAATATTACGAAGTTTATTCTGATTGGGGAGAATGTGATGAACTTTCACGGTTCTGATGACTCTTATTACGAAGAATGGTTTGAAGATGTGGAAGATGGCTGGATTGCCGCGGTAAGTTTTCCGGAATTTGTACAGGAAGAATTTCGAAAGTACGGCATTGATCAGTACATCAACATGGGCGGCACTTTGCAGATTGACAGTTGGCGTACCCTGCAGCCCCGGCGATTTCTTGAATTGGTTGATTCGCTGATCCAGCGGAGGCTTGGGCCCCGGTAACGCGATCAGGAGAGAAGACTTAATTGGGCGCTGTCTACAGGCGCGTCAGCTGGGACAAGGTAGTTGCGCCGCGTCTTCAGCTCATGGCATAGCACCCGCGTGCGCCTTAGCTGGCCTTTTTTAAACCAACGGCCATGCAGTCCGAAAATGCTACCCTCTGGTATTTCCGAAAGAAGGGTTACGGATTTCTGACGCTCGTCATAATGCCGAAGGGCTGCCGTCAGCTGCGTGTCGGAAAAACTGGATGCCTTCGGATCAGCCATATGCCTGTTCAGAACATTAAGCAGGGTATTGGGGAAGATTTCCCCTGTCATCAGCGGAGCCAGCAGCTGCCGGAAAGCAGTTTTCCATTCCTGACCATGTGACGCCACCTTCCAGCCATGCTTTTGGTGCACCACGAGGTGGGCCACCTCATGGATGTAGGTGAGCAGGAAAAGAAACTGGTGGCTGTCCTGGTTGATGGTAATCCTGGGAATTCTTCCATGACGGCAAGTGAAGTCGCCCACTTTTGAAATCCGCTTCTTCTTGAGGCGGAGTTCAAAGGGGTATTGGTTCCAGAGTTGAAGACAATACGGAAAGGCTGGGGGAGGAATATGAACCTCGAGGATAGAATGGACGCGTTTGGGATCCATATAAAAACAAAAAAGGCTTTAGTAACTAAAGCCTCTTGGTTTCAATCTTTGCAGATTGGCACGTCACTGATTACTTGGCTGCAGTCGAGTCAGTCATAGTAGTGTCAGCGGGAGCTACGGTTGTGTCAGCTGCAACAGTTGTTGAGTCAGTAGTGGCTTCAGACTTAGCGCCACCGCCACCGCAAGCAACAAATGCAAATGCAAAACCGCACACCATCAACAATGCGATTACTTTTTTCATAGTTTACAGGTTTTAAAATTAGAGCGCAAATATAATCAGATTAAGTGATATAAAGGCATATGAACGGAAAAATATGGCATTTAATGGAAAGACCATCAAAAAGTTGGGCTTATGTCTTTATTTCTTCCTGAAAAAGAGCCTGACCGGCACGCCAGTAAAGTCGAAGTTCTCACGGAGCTTGTTCTCGAGGAACCGCTGGTATGACTCCGGGATGTATTGTGGCAGGTTACAGAAGAATGCAAACGTTGGCGTAGCCGCATTGACCTGGGTAATGTACTTGATTTGGATGTGCTTGCCCTTGGTGGATGGTGGCGGATAATGGACAATTTCGGGCAATAAGGCGTCATTAATCTGGGAGGTAGGCACCTTTTTGATCTTGTTATTGTAAACTTCGACGGCCTTTTCCACCACCTGGAAGATTCTTTGCTTCTCCAGGGCAGAGGCAAAAATGATCGGCACATAGTCGATCGGGGCCAGGCTTTCCAGCATTTCCTTCCTGATCTTGTCCGCTGTCTTGCTGTCCTTCTCCATGAGGTCCCACTTGTTGACCATGATGACGATGCCCTTACCCTGCTTCTGGGCCATGGCAATGATGTTGACATCCTGCGATTCCATGCCGCGCTGGGCGTCGATTACCACAATGCATACATCACATTCTTCCAGCGCGCGCAGTGACCGCAGCACCGAATAGAACTCAATATCCTCGTGCACCTTGCTTCTTTTACGGATACCGGCGGTATCAATCAGAATGAAGTCATTGCCAAACATCTTGTACCTGGAGTGAACGGCGTCACGCGTGGTTCCTGGTTCGTCTGTTACAATGCTTCGATCCTGTCCCAGCAAGACGTTGAGGAAAGAAGACTTACCAACGTTTGGCCGTCCCAGAATAGCAATCTTCGGAATGCCGGCATTGGGATCCTCGGCATCCTCCACTTCAAAAACTTTCACGAGGTCATCCAGCAGTTCACCCGTTCCTCCGCCATTCTCAGCAGAGACCGGGTAAACTTCACCCATACCCAGTCCATAAAATTCACTGGCCAGGGAAGATTTGTCCGGAGTGTCGGCTTTGTTGGCCACTATGAAAACCGGCTTCTTTGACCGTCGGATAATATTGGCAAACTCCTTGTCGTACCCGGTAAGGCCGTCGCGGCAGTCGACCATGAAAATCACCGCGGTAGCCTCATCCATGGCCAGCTGCACCTGGTCTCGTATCTGGGATTCGTACTTGTCATCGGAACCGGTCACATAGCCGCCCGTGTCGATGACAGTAAAAAACTTACCTGTCCATTCGGCATAGCCATAGTGGCGGTCCCGCGTCACGCCGGGCTGATCATCCATAATGGCCTCGCGTTTTTCAACCAAACGGTTGAAAAAGGTTGATTTGCCCACATTGGGCCTTCCTACGATCGCTATGATATTGGCCATACGCTAAATAAGTCTGCAAAGGTAGGCATAAAAGGCTAAGCCGGAAGCTTAAAGCTCAAAGCGTAAAGGCGACAACAGGCTCTCTACGATTTGAATTTTGTGCTTTCATCTTCTATTCCAGGTACCCGAATGATCTCAGTTTTTCCTTCTGTTTCCTCCAGTCGGATGCCACCTTCACATGTGTTTCAAGGAAGACTTTCTTTCCAAAGAAGGTCTCCATGTCAAGGCGCGCTTCGGTGCCCACTTTCTTCAAAGAGCTGCCTGCCTTTCCGATCAGTATTCCCTTTTGTGAATCACGCTCCACAAAAATGGTGGCCCGTATGCGGAGGATTTTTTCCTCATCCTTGAAATCCTCGATACCCACTTCGGTACTGTAAGGAATTTCCTGGTTGTAGTTTCGTAGAATTTTTTCACGGATGATTTCGGAAGCGAAAAACCGCTCACTCCGGTTGGTCAGTTCATCTTTGGGGAAATACGCCGGATGGGTGGGTGTCAGTTTCAGCAGTGCTGGAAAAATCTTGTCAACATTTTCGCCGGTAAGCGCGGAAACCGGTATGATTTCCGTGGCGGGGATGTGACTCTTCCAATAGCTGATCATGGAAGCCCTGTCAACGCCGGGTGCCTTGTCTGTTTTATTGATGAGCAGCAGGAGGGGGGCCGTTACAGTTTTGAAACGCTCGTGAAGGATTGGGTCAAATTTTTCACCCCATTCAATGACCAGCAGGATCACATCAGCGTCTTCCAGCGATACCTTGACGTAATTCATCATGGCCTCGTGCAATGCGTATTTGGGTTCAAGAATTCCGGGGGTGTCAGAGTACACAACCTGAAAGTCATCGCCGTTCAGGATGCCCATAATCCGGTGCCGTGTGGTTTGGGCTTTGGCAGTGATAATGGAGAGGTTTTCTCCCACCAGCCTGTTCATCAGGGTCGATTTGCCTACGTTGGGTTTGCCCACAATGCTGACAAAACCTGCTTTATGCGTTGAATTCATGGAATTAGTCCCACAAACGTACGAACGAATTACCTTCTGCGGTGTTATAGTATTAATCCCCAGGAAGCCAATTCAATGAAATCGGTCATTGGGACAATAATTTTTGTGATTTTGATGGGTTCCTGCATGGGCACCCAGGAGTGTCATACCTATGACGGCTCAAAGGGCCATGTACCGTCTTTGGCAGGAGCGCGAAAGGCCAAGCCGGTGAAGAATCGCACTCCGTTTTTCAAGACAATAAAATTGGCTGAAAAAGACTAGTGTTTCAGGGTTTAAGGTTGAAAGGCTGCCAGTGATGGCAGCTTTTTCTTTTTGTGCCCAAAAAGGTAATTTACAAGGCATGAAAAAATCCGAGAAACTCATCGCCAGGAGAAATGCCATCGTTCCGGAAGGAATGGGCATGTTCAGTCCCGTCACCATTGCTTCAGGAAATGGTTCAGTCATCCGGGATGTTGATGGCAAGGAGTACATTGACTTTGCGGGGGGCATCGGCGTTTTGAATGCCGGTCATTGCCCAAAGCCCGTGGTAGAAGCCATCGCAAGGCAGTCCAGACAACTCATTCATGCCTGCTTCCCGGTTGCCATCTATGAACCCTATGTTGAATTGTGCGAGACTCTGGCCAGACTGCTTCCTCACGGGAAGTCAACAAAGGTGATGCTCACCAATTCCGGCGTCGAGGCAGTGGAGAATGCGGTGAAGATCGCACGCCAGGCCACGGGAAGGCCGGGCATCATCTGTTTTACCGGAGCATTTCATGAACGCACCCTGCTGGGCATGACGTTGACCTCCAAGACCGGATACAAAATCGGATGCGGCCCGTTTGCACCGGAAGTCTATCGCCTTCCATTCCCGGATCACTACAAAAGAAATGATGGGCTGTCCATGGCTGAGTTTGTTTCGCGAGAGCTGGATGCCTTTGATAACTACCTGCATACGATGGTAGATGCTTCGCAGGTGGCAGCGGTGATCATTGAATTGGTTCAGGGCGAAGGAGGATTTGTGGTGGCGCCAAAAGAATTCGTCAGAGGCTTGTATCGCCGATGTCAATCGCAAGGAATTCTGCTCATCATTGATGAAGTGCAGACCGGATTCGGCCGCACAGGCAAATGGGCATCCTACCACCACTACGGCATTGTTCCGGACATATCCACCTGGGCAAAATCCCTGGGAAGCGGTATGCCGATCGGTGCCGTAATCGGAAACGCTGCTGTGATGGACAAGACAACGAAGGGTACGCTGGGTGGGACCTACCTGGGGAATCCCGTGGCCTGTGCGGCGGCGATTGCCACCATACAATACATGAAGAAGGTTGACCTCAACGCCAAAGGTTTGAAAATCGGGAAGGTGGTGATGGACTTTTTCAAAACACTTCAAAAAGAATGTTCCGCCATTGGCAATGTGCGCGGCCTCGGAGCCATGGTCGCTTTTGAATTGGTTAAAGAGGGCGATCCAAATAAACCCGATGCAGACCTCTGCAAGAAATTGCTCCAGGGATGCGCAGACAACGGCCTGCTGATCATCAGTGCAGGGACATCCGGAAATGTGGTCCGGGTGCTAAGCCCGTTGACGATTTCCGCGCAACAACTCCAAAAGGGATTGAAGATCCTGCGACAACAGCTGATATTGCTCACCAACAATTAATTCCATGTCAAAAACATTCCTGGCGCTGGCTTCAGCCATGCTCTTAACATTTTCACTTTCAGCACAATCCTCAAAACCGCGCGCACGGGACCTCGGGATTCCATTTGATGGAATACCGGGCAAGTACAACGCCATCACTGATGTACAAGGTGTTGAGGTGGGGTTCAAGACCCTCATCTCGGGCAGCGGAAAATTAGTCAGGGGCAAGGGCCCCGTCCGCACGGGGGTAACCGTGGTTTTTCCGAAAGGGAAGGGCTCACTGGATCGCGTTTTTGCTGCGTGGTTCACCCTCAATGGCAATGGAGAGATGACCGGCACGACGTGGGTGAAAGAATCCGGTGGACTGGGTTCGCCCATCCTGATCACCAATACACACAGTGTGGGGGTTGTGCGTGATGCGGTGATCGAGTGGCACGCCAACCGCATGAAGGATAATGACTATTCAGGGGACATCAGTCTGCCGGTGGTCGCCGAGACCTGGGATGGCTTTCTCAATGATATCAATGGGTTTCATGTGAAGAAGCAGGATGTCTTCGACGCCATGGAGTCAGCGGCAGCGGGACCAGTCAGCGAGGGCAATGTGGGTGGCGGCACTGGAATGATTGCCCATGGATTTAAAGGAGGAACGGGAACTGCTTCCAGGAAGCTGGATGCAAAACAGGGAGGCTATACCGTTGGCGTACTCGTCCAGGCAAACTACGGAAGGCGTAAGCTGCTTCAAATTGGCGGTGTTCCGGTGGGCGGGGAAATTCCCGATTTGCTTCCAGAAAAGGGCAAGGCTGATATCGGCCACGGCTCCATCATTGTGGTGGTGGCGACCGATGCACCCTTGCTTCCTCATCAGTTGGATCGCGTGGTCAAGCGCGCGTCATTAGGAATCGGCATCATGGGTGGACGCGGCGAAAATTCATCCGGAGACATTTTCATTGCATTCTCTACGGCCAACCCGGAGGTCACCAAAAACGAGGGCATCGCTCACGTGGAAATGCTGCCCAATGATTTGATTAATCCCCTTTTTGAGGCCACCGTTTCTGCTACTGAAGAAGCCATTGTCAATGCAATGGTTGCTGCAGAAACCATGGAGGGTGTGAATGGGAATAAAGTGTACGCGATTCCCCATGATCGCCTGATCGCTACTTTGAAAAAATACTACCGGATGAAGTGATAATTTACTTTCTCGGGATCAACGGCAGGATAAGGCGGGAGGGATATTGTTTATTATGGTGGACGGTGTTGGTCGCGGGCACCAGGTTTTTTTCGAAAGCAATTTCGGTTCCTGTATTCGGATTGGGATCATAGTGCGGTGCTTTGCTGCTGGTCACATACACGCGGATATGGTGGCCCTTCCTGAAAAGGTTGGCGGTGTACACCTGGCCAATCCTGATTTTGTAGACCTTGCCAGGAATCATCAACTCTTGTTTTTCAAATCCGTTCCGGTACCGCATCCGGAGATAGCCGGCATCCAGCCCGTGGAGGTTGATGGACTTTCCATCGGGGAACACATCGCACAAGGTGATCGAGAAGTCCGTATCCGTGTTCGAAGAGCTGACAAATAATTCTGCGGAAATTTCTCCTGCTATTTCAGTATCCTCTTCCAGCGGCGGCGAGGTGTACACCAGAACATCAGGTCGCGTCTCGTTGTCCCCCTGGTCATAGGGATAAGATTTCTCATAGGAAATATCCCACAGCGGATGGTTGGGATCAAACACATAGGCGTCGGCTTTTTCGTTGGCAGGTATAGCCGGTCCAAGGGTTTTGGTCTTGCCGTCGCTGTGTAAATAGTACGACGTTGAAACCGCCCGCGAAAGGGGCCACTCTGTTTCAGCGCGCCAGGCATTTGCACCCATCACAAATATGCTGACGGGAGGCAATGCGCCTTTTCCCGTTTCGCCTTTCAGGTTTTCGTCAAACCAACGGATTAATTCTGTATCATAATCCATCCCGGCATTGGTTCCGAATTCAACCTGGCCAAAACGGGTTTTGCGCGTGTTCAGGGAAGTGTGATTCCAGGGCCCAAGTATGAGAAGGGATTTGTTTCTGGCTTCTTCTGTCTGAGCTTCTTTTCGCATCTTGTTGAATGCCCGCGTTGCGCCTTCCGGACCGTAAGCGGCGTCATACCATCCGCTTTCCAGGAATACCGGGTTCCGGAATTTCGAAAAGTCTTTTTCAACGTTGACGAAATCCCACCAGGGCGATAAATCAGGATGGGTCAGCCACTGGTAATACTCCGGCGCATAGGTTTTCAACAGCGGCAATTCGGCGAGCGGCCGGAAATCATACCATTGCCGTCGATTGGATTTTAACCATTCTTCCGTGGCTGGTTCATCATCCCAGGGACCGGAAGGATCATTCGCCCGCTTGCGCTTGTCCGCGAGGATGTAGGGCACAAACCAATCCAGCCAGGGATGGGAGAACGCTCCACCATAATAAAAAAAATGATGACTGCCGATGGGAGTCATTTCCGGCGCTGCCGCTGCCAGGTGCGGCGGCACTTGCGACATGGCCTGCCACTGCACAATGCCCGGGTAGGAGCCGCCGTAGGTGCCCACTTTGCCAGTACAATATGGCTGAGCCGCCATCCATTCGATCACGTCATAGCCATCTTGTTTTTCATTTCGGTAGGCTTCGAAATTGCCTTCGCTGCGGAGGCGTCCGCGGACATCCACCAGCAACACAGCGTACCCTAGCTTGGCAGCTTTCAGGGGGAACTCAGCATAAGCGTCATAATCATCAACGCCATAGGGTGTGCGGTAGACGATCCCCGGAAACTTTCCCTCCCGATCAGGGCGATAGAGAAGGGCGCCGAGCCGGACGCCGTCGCGCATGGGGATCATAACTTCTTCGCGATGGAGGTTGAAGATGTGCTGGCCATGAACGAGCAGACCGCAAAACAGGAGGAGCAAGGTGAGCGAATGAGTCTTCATGTTGCCTTGACTTCAATTGTCCATAAAGCTGTATATCACTGTATCAGGGCTTAACTGCCTTGCCAATGTTAACGTAGTGCAATTTTGCTTTTTCAATATCATTAACAACGGCCGCTCTTTCTGTTTCATCGCGGAAGGTTTGGGATGACTTTGAAAAATTCTCCAGCCGGTCAAGCCACCTAAGAAAATATTCCCCGGCGGATTTGGCTCGCTCGGGTGCTGTCCCTGTGCCTATGTAGACAGGATTCGTACTGGCATAAGCGTGGAGATCGTGGACCTCAGGCTGGGCTGTTGAATTCCAGGCGCGAAGGAGTATCCATCCGGGCCCGTCGATTTTCAACTTGCCCTGAACATCCAGATTCTTGACGGGTTCTTTTTTAACATGGCTGGCAACGACAACACCGTTCACCACCACTTCGACGTGGTCGATGGCTGTGTTGCTCCGCACGAAGGCCGTGTAAGTAACAGTTTGTCCTTTGGCCCCAACCTTGATTTGTTCGCCGGGCCCGGCATTATTTACGCGCAGTCCAAGCAAGGGCCCGTTTGTTACAAAACTTTTTCCTTTCATGACTTCCTGCAAAAATGCGTCTGAATTTAATGGCCCGTCTCCACGTACATAAACCCGGGTAAGGCCCACTGGCCCGCGCAAGCTGGCATAGTTGCCCATGACATCCGTGCCAGCTGCCGCTGGTATGCGCAACCCCGCATTCAACAACTGGTACCACACGGCCTCGGAGGCCCGATGATCGGAGAACCCAATCAGTTCATAGTAATCCACCTTGCCCAATGCGGCATCCACCGGCAGCATGTTATACAGGGTGGCTGATTGATCAGGAAATACCTCCGACTGTTCGAACGGATGGACATATCCGACAAAACCGCCTTGTTCGTGGGCCTTGTCTGCAACGAACCCATTGTGGGGGAAAAGACTGGCTAGGGCAGTCTGTGGATAACCTGAATAGTCCGGGAGGATAAGGTTGTTTTTTAGATGCAGAAGCCCCAGATGACCCCACACGCTGGTATGAAATTCCTGGCCATGCAGCAGTACGACTTTATCTGTGGAGGCCTTGTCGGGAAGGGTGGAAAAATAGTTGATGTCGGGGAGCCGCTGCTCTTTGTTGACAATCAAGTTGAACATGAAGTTCAGGTCCTCCGCCTCCGCCTGCTTCACAAATCGCGGTGGCGTGTTCCTGTAAATTCCACCATAGTTCATGTGGAGGTGCACGTCGCCGCTCCACCAGTTTCCAAAGTCAGGAGGCATCGGGAGCCGGCGCATGGTAATGACAACAGGATTGGGATAAGCATCGTTGGCATCCAATTCCTTTCTCACAATTTCATAAGCAGGACCGTGGGAAACCTGGAGGGTAATTTTTTCATCGGGGATGGAAACGATAACCTGCCCATCGCAATGAAAATAATGTGATTCAAATGGCAGAAGAGCAGGATAACGAGAATCATCCGCCTGAATCCAGCCTGCTTCAGGCCCGTGAAATTTTCCCCGGCTATCTGTTACGCTAACGCGTGCAGCGATTGGGTTGCCGCTCTCATCCTGTATGCGCAAGGTCAATGATGCATGGTTTTTCAGATAATTCAATTGGTGCGCAGCCACAGATTCCACCTTGCCGCTGAAGGCGTCCAGTACATTGAGTGAGGTAGTCCCATTTTCATTGGAGATGAAAGCAATCTTTTTTCCGTCGGGCGACCAGCGCGGCGAGCTTTTTTCATAGTCTCCGTAAGTCATCAGGGGAACCGCATATCCTCCCTGGGCAGGCACCATCCACAACTGCTGCCAGTTTTGTCCAAGGTTGCTGCTGTACACGAGGCGGGTTCCGTCGGGAGAGAGGTCGGGACGCGTGCGCCAGGACGTTTCTTCGCGGTGAATGGTTTTCATTTCGCCGGTCGCCAGATCCACCTGACAGATGTTTCCGGTTCCATGAACTACCTCACGGTTGGAGACGATGTATATGGATTTGCCATCCCTTGACCAGCAGGGATTGATGGCATGATCATAGGCACTGTAGTAATATCGCTTCACTTCACTCTTCCTGTCGGCAATGACGGTTTTCACATTGGAGAGGACATGCCCACTCATTGTCGCTGTGTGCAGCAGGAAATGGCCGGTTTTAGCCGTGGAGACAAAGGCAATCATCTTGCCATCAGGCGACCACCGGGGTTCCAGGTTTACGTTCTTGTCATCGGTGAGCGCAAATGTTTTGTTCTCAGCAAGATCATGAACCATCAGGTCCGTGGCGCTTCCTTTATAGCGCACAAAAAGAATTTTTGTGCCATCTGGGGACACGTCAGGCTGATAGTCATATCCTTCATCATCGGTGAGCTGCGTGGCTCCGCTGCTTCCGATGCCTTGTTTCCAAAGACTGCCAGCCATGGAATACACCAGCGATTTTCCATCGGACGCCCAGGCAACCGAAGACGGACCGCCAGTCAGCTGGGGCAGGTACAATTCCCGGAAATAATAGTTGTGCGGAAGATCAACTTGATTGAGTACAGGAACCCGCTGGGCCAACAGGGGTACTGCAGCGACCAGCAGCGCGAGCGAAATCCCAAGATGGATTGATTTTCCTGATGCGTTCATGAAGTATGAAATATTGGAAACAATGTAAGCAGAGTTGATCACATCCCGGCCCCTTACTCCACCCGGGGCTCAGGACTTATACCACACGTTCATGTCTTCCAGACCGGAATAGATCATGCAGTTGTTGGTCATCCTTCCGCCGTAGGAATAACCAAGCTGGTAGAAAACCTTGTTCATGCCGTATGATTCAGACCGGGCAATGGTGTAAAGGCACGTAATGCCCTGTTTTTTCAGCTTTTGTTCCAGTTCGGTCAGCAAAGCGCGCATGAGCCCCCTGCCCCGGGCTGCCGGTGAGGTAGCGCAATCAGTCAATTCCGCGTTTTTGTATTGCGCGTTGATTTCCGCAGAGGCGGCGCTGATCAGCCGGCCGTGTTCATGGATGAAAACGTACAAGGTTCCATCCTCTATCGTTTTCCGCACATAGTCCGGGTCGCCGACAGGGGTAGGATAGACCGCAAATGATCTTCTGTACAGTTCCGCAAGCGCAGCGGCATCGTCGATGGTTGCGAACGAGCATGACTGACCTGCAGGAAGAGCTTCTTCCCGCGGCTCGCTGAGTAAATTGCTGATGATTCGTTCTTCCTCCTGATCTTTTGAATTGACCTGGCGATTAGCTGAAAAGTACCGCGTGACAAAAACCATGTCCTCACCAGAGAAATAGTTTTTGACAAGGGCTTCCCGTCGATAGCCGCTTCGTTCAAACGCAGTAACATCCCGGGTTCGTGATTTGACAATCACTTTTTCCACCCAGGGAAGAATGGATTGATTGATTAGCGTGATAGTGCAGTCAAAATCACCTGAATAGTCATCAATGCGGATCCGCTTACTGAAGAAATCCTCATAAAAGGTGATGTTGGAGGATGCACTGTGCAGTTCGCGGATCATGGCGAATTATTTTGCAGAAGCCACCCCGCACCAATCCAGGATCGCGCCGGCGAAAACCTTGGCGGCCTTGATCATTTCACCCACTTCAATGAATTCATCCGGGTAATGGGCAACTTTGGTTTCACCTGGCCCTATCACGATCGTTGGAATGCCGCCGACATTTCCAAGCAAGCCTCCGTCGGTGCCCCAGGGAGAAGCTTCGGTGGTTATTTTCTTTCCATACACATTTTGAAAGGATGACTCGATGAGTTGAACAAATGGATGCCGGGATTCAATGAAATTGGGAATCCATTGGCCGCCAAAGAACTCGACACGCACCGGGTGGTTATCGAGCCAGGGATCTTGCAGAGACAGGGCCGTCAGGCATTGTCTCAATTCTTCTTTCACAGAATCCATGGTTTCATTTGGGGCCACCCCGATGCGCCCTTCCATGGTAACGAGGTCGGGAACCGAAGAGGGCCACGATCCGCCGGCGATTTTCCCGACGTTAATAGGCACGGGAATTGGGATGTTGGCATAGAGCGGATCCTTGATACGGGCATTGCGGGTTGACTCCAGCTGCAGGATAGCCTGGTGGACCAGCATGGCTTTCTCAATGGCTGAAACGCCTTCATAGCGTGTTCCGGCGTGGGCGGACCGGCCCTCGATGGTCAGGCGAAACCACATTGACCCCTGCTGCTTGATGAACAACTTCATGTTCGTGGGTTCCGGGATGATGGCAGCATCGGCCTTGTAACCGCGAAGAATGGTTGCCAGTGTTCCCATCCCGCCTGACTCCTCTTCAACGACCGATTCGAAAATGACATCCCCCTTTAAACGAATGCCCGATTTTACAATGGACTCGATGGCCATCAGCAAAGACACATTTCCGCCTTTCATGTCAGTTGTTCCGCGCCCGAACACTTTTCCATTTTCGACACGGCCTGAAAACGGATCGTGCGTCCATTTGGTCTTGTCGCCTTCCGGCACCACATCGATGTGGCCATTGAGGATGATGGATTTTCCGCCGCCGGTTCCCTTCAGAACACCGACTACATTGGGACTTCCTGCGTACGTGGTTCTAGACGCGACAAAGCAGGGATGCTTCGCAAGCTCGTTATAGTCAGGATCCCAAACATCAATGGTCAGGGCAAGTTCTTTCAGCTTTTCAATGACCAGGGCCTGCACGCCTTTTTCGTTTCCCTGTACACTGGGCTGCTGCACCAGGCTTGACAAAAGTGAAACAGCCTGCTCCTGATGCTGGTCAATGTAGGTTGTCACCTGGTCGTAATGCGTTCTCATGGTTTTGCCTGGGAAAGGATTGATGAAACGGAGAAGTCGGCTTCGGTATGCTGCCGGATATCCTCCAGGGTGAAGCCTGGCATAATCTCTTCCAGGTGCAATCCTGCAGGATCGATGGCAAATACCGCCATATCGGTAATTATTTTCTTCACACAATGGTACGTGGTGATGGGCAGCGAACATTTTTTCACAATCTTCGGACTTCCGTCCTTCTCGCAATGCGTCATGAGGGCGATGAGATTCTTGGCGCCGTACGCCAACTCCATGGCGCCGCCAACGCCAGGCACTCTTTTTCCCGGAACAATCCAGTTTGCCAGGTCGCCGCCAGCGCTCACCTGAAGCGCACCAAGTATGGAAACATCGACGCATCCCCTGCGGATCATTCCAAACGCAAGAGCACTGTCAAAGTAGCTGCCGCCTTGAAGGAGCGTGACCGGGTAGCCGGCAGCATTGCTCAGGTTTCCATCGGCTGCCTCCACCGAAGGTGTTGGCCCCATGCCGAGGATGCCATTCTCCGCCTGGAAGAACACATTGATGGAAGGGTCAAGGTAATCGGGAACCAGGGACGGAATTCCGATCCCCAGGTTCACAATCATCCCATCCCTTATTTCGCGGGCGGCGCGTTGCGCAATGATTTGTCGGGCATCTCCCATATCCATTTCCAGTTATAGCCTTTGGAGGGCACGATATACTTCACATAAATTCCCGGGACAATGATCTCTTCGGGGTTCAATTCACCCATTGGAACAATTTCGTCTGCTTCCACTACTGTTATTTTAGAAGCCATCGCAACATAGGGATTCGTATTGCGCGCGGTCTTGTCGAACACGAGGTTGCCGAACGTGTCTGCCTTCTTTGCATAGACGATGCTGACATCGCCTGTGATGGGCGCTTCATACATGAATTCCCTGTCACCGATTTTTACTTTGGGCTTTTCATACTCCAGTTTGGTGCCCATGCCGATTTCTGTGAGGAAACCGTTTAGTCCAACGCCGCCAGCGCGTATCCGTTCGACTAGAATTCCCTGTGGGGAGAATTCCACGTGTAGTTTTCCCTGGTTCATCAGGTCGCCGGCCACAGGATTTGAGCCAATGTGAGAAGCCACCAATGATTGAGCCCTTTCAAGGCAGATGAACTTTCCCATGCCGATCCAGGGAAAGCCGGCATCATTGCCAATGAGTTTGACGTTTTTTGCGCCGGAATCGATGAGGCAATCAACCAACCCGGGAGGAGTGCCCACGCCGCCAAAGCCGCCAAACAACAAGGTCATGCCGTCGAAGAAGAGCGGCTTGATGGTTTCGTAACCAGTGACTTTATTGAACAGGTTCATGCCTGCAAACGGATTAATGATTGTTCCGCCTTCTGCAACAACTCATCTGCTTCTGACTTGGTTATAATAAATGGAGGGGAAATCAGGACACCGTTTTCGTCTTTGCCTTCAGGCCCCCCAACGGAAGGGTAAACAAGGAGCCCATTTTCAAAGCAGCGTTCTATGAACCTTGCCTGCAATCCTTTTTCATCCGTGTTAAACTCCATTCCCATTAAAAGTCCTTTTCCGCGGACTACTGAAATAAATGGAAACCTTCTTCTTAATCCCATCAGCCCCTCTTTGATATAGAGGCCCATCATGTCCACATTTTTTAGAAGTTGTTCTTCTTCCACCACTTCCAGCACCCGGCAGGCTGTGGCGCAGGATAATGGATGTCCGCTATAGGTATGACCGCTCATGATCAGGCCGGTACCGCTTCGAATGGGCTCCAGCACTCTTTCTGTCATCAGTGTGGCCGCGATGGGTGCATAGCCAGCCCCCAGACTTTTTCCGACTGCGACAATATCGGCGGTGGTGTCCCAATGCTCCAGGCCAAACCACGTGCCCGTGCGGCCCAGGCCAGTCATTACTTCGTCGGCAATGAAGAGAATCTTGTTCTCCTCACAGACCGCTTTCATTTCCCGGTAGTACTCGGGCTGAGGTGTAAGGGCAGAACCCGCGGCACCTACCATAGGCTCGGCGACAAAGGCGGCAATATTTTGGGCGCCAATTCTGCCAATGGCTTCCCGAAACTCCAGGACTTGCTTTGACAGGCTGTCTTTTTCCAGGTCGGCGGAAAGGCAAGGGTATTTGTTTAGCAGGTCTTCAAAGCGTTGGCGCCGAAGAGGGTGACCCGAGAGTGACAGCGCCGCCATGGTAATACCGTGGTAGCTTTTCCACCGGGTGATGAATTGTTTCTTGTCTGGCAGTCCGCTTTCCTGCCAGTGCTGGAGCGCCACCTTCATGGCGGTCTCGATGGCTTCGGTTCCGCTGTTAACAAAAAAAGTATGCGCATAGGTGCGCCCAGGCGAAAGCTGGAACAATTTGGTCGCGAGCCGTTCAGCTTCCTCAGAACCAAATTGCGAGCGGTAGACAAATTGAAGTTTGTCGAGCTGTTGTTTTATGAATGGAAGAATCTTTGGGTGCGAATGGCCCAGGGAGCAAGTCACGGCCCCCGATGAGCCGTCGAGGTATTTTTTTCCGTGCTCATCAACAATGTATACGCCTTTGGCCGTTGCCGCTTTGATGTAATGCTTGTTCAGCAGTGGCTGAATGTTGTGGCCGCTCATAGATCGATTGCTTAGCTATTTAAGGAAACTCCCGGGCTTAATCAAGGTGGGTGAAAGGACTAAAGTCCAGGTTGGAGGAGTCATTTTGTCACTGCCTTTAGGTCGTGGCAATGCTTGGAGCTGACAAAGGCAGGCAGTATCCCCGATAATGAATACATTTGAACAGCCCTGTTTCACCGATGAAGGAAAGAAAATTTCCCCACACGCTCGTTATCATCGTTTTCTTCATTTTGATGGCGGGTGTTGCCACGTATATTCTGCCCAAAGGAGAATACGACAGGATTTTTGACGCGTCGACGAACCGGCAGCTGGTTGTTCCGGGATCCTATCATGTTGTCGATGCCGAGCCCCTTTCCCCATTAGCGATTATAGCCGCCATCCCGCGAGGCATTGCTTCAGGAGCAGAAATTATTGCGTTGATATTTCTTGTGGGTGCGAGCTTCTATGTGGTGGACAAGACGGGTGCATTGAGAGATGGAATGATGCAGCTGACCACGAGGCTGCGGGGCCGTGAAGAGATCACGCTCGTGCTCACCGGGCTTTTTTTTCTGACGGGCGGCGCACTGGAAGGAATGGAAGAAGAAGTAATTCCATTTATACCCGTTTTGCTTATGCTGGGTCTGCGCCTCGGGTATGATGTCCGTGTCATGATCTCGGTGAGTTATGGGGCTGCTGTCATTGGTGCTGCGTTCAGTCCCATGAACCCATTTGGTGCCGTGTTGGCGCAGAAAATCGCGAACATACCCTTTTTGTCGGCCGCCGGATTTCAACTGGTCGTGATGTTTGTGGCATTCACATGGTGGATGACGATGATCATTCGGTATGGAAACCGAAACCGCCAACCGGTTCAGAACGAAGCTGAGGCATCCATGATTACACTCACAAGATCCAGGGGCATTATACTTCTTTTGGTGGCAATGGCTTTTGTAATCCTGATGTATGGGATGATGTCACTTGGATGGGGATTTAATGAGATAGCGGCGGAATTTTTTGTTGTAGGAATTCTGGCAGGGCTCATTGGAAAGTTGGGTATGCATGGCACATTTACTGCGTATGTGGAAGGCATGCGCGAGATGACTTTTGCATCGCTGATTGTGGGTTTTGCATTTGGCATTTCGCTCGTGCTCATGGACGGCAAAATCCTGGACACGATTATTCATGGACTCTTCATTCCCATGGAGGGGTTGCCACCGGTGCTTTCCGCGCTTGGCATGATGGCTACGCAGTTCGGGCTTCACATGGTGGTACCCAGTTACAGTGGTCAGGCCGTGTTGACGATGCCCATCCTGATACCCTTGTCTGATCTGATCGGACTTTCACGGCAGGTCTGCGTGCTGGCTTTTCAATACGGGGCTATTCTCATGAACCTCATCAGCCCCACCAATGGCGCCCTGATGGCCATTCTCGCTTTGAGCGGGATTGGCTATGATAAGTGGTTCGCGTTTGTGGGGAAACGGTTGCTGGTCATTATTGCTTTAGGGGCGCTGGCTTTGCTTGCAGCGGGGGTGCCTTAAACTAAAGGCAGAAATCGAGGAGGATACGGACCGTTTTGGGGACCTGGAGAGGAGGATCAAAGACAAACTTGCCGGTCTTGTCAATAGCTGAAACAGCCCCTAATTAACACGAGTTATCTACGTTAATCCCGAAAAATTCGGTCGGAAACGGTATAACACTGGGATTTGGATTTGCCAGGAAAATTGCGAACTTTAATCAGGTGAACCCGTTAATTAGGTCAGTATGAAGATAAAATTCAATACAAAGGCCAAAAAATTCCTAAATAGCCGAAGTTCTAACAATGCCATAATTACCCGAATTGAGTCTGGTTCTACCTACAGAGTTGTTTTGTCAGAACCGAACCTTGATAAGGACGGCCTTAGGCAGGCAACTACCTTTTATTTGACGGTGAGTCCTATCGTGCCCGTCACCGAAAAGGCTATTAGCGAATAGAAGAATGAGCCTCGTCTTTGGCTCTTTGCTCATTGCGACTTTTTTTCTTCCCGGCATCCTATTCAGGAGCGGCTATTTTTCCTCAAGAGAGGATTCATTTAAACAACGGATTCAACTCTCAATTATTGGTGATCTAATCTGGATCTCCTGGATGTCTATTCTTTTCAATTTGGCAGGAGTATTAATTGTAACCAGCCTGAAGTACACAATTGACTTTAGTTTCTTCTATAAAGTGGTAAATGGACAAGAGTTAAAGTTGAATGAAACTCAATTTCTTAATTCAAGTCTACCACTAGTTACCAGATATATCATAATTACTTCAATTATTGCATACTTCATCGGTATGGCTGCAAGTAGACTCATTATACGCTTCAAGTTATTTCGAACCCCATTTTTGAACTCTATATTAAACTTCAAAAACAACTGGTTTTTCCACTTAACCGGTGAGGATCTACCGGCGAGCCCCGATATAGTTAAGGTTGATGCAGTAATAGACTCAGGAGGTGTCAGTTACTTATACACCGGATACCACTAGCGTCCTATTAAAACAGGTCAAATTTTAGTTGATTCAGATTTCGTTCTTTGACATCTTGATTTACAGAGTTAGAAAGCAAGTCTTTTAAGG
>JAYTVB010000032.1:0-60976 GCA_043744235.1 Cyclobacteriaceae bacterium
TACAAAATGAACCTGGGCTGGGTACCCGTGGCAACCGTGGCTCAACCCGGGTATATCCGGATAACCACGGCTAGATGTCCTTCCTCACAAACTTCCGCAACGCCAGCAGCAGCGGGGCCAGCGTCCAGAGGAGGAGGAACAGGAACGAATACAGGATCCCCAGACTGCTGCCAAAGAAGTTCTTGTAAAAAGCACCGGTGTAGCCCATGAGCGCCGACAAATCCAGTTTTAACAAAATGATGATCCGCGCCAGGTCGATCGGGTTGAGCGACACCAGTGTCAGGGTGATCTTCTCCAGCGGGTAGTCGCTGAAACTGTAAATGATGTACAGCACCAGGCCGTCGTACATCAGCGTGAAGTAAAACCAGAACAGCAGCGAGATGCCGATGGCCTTCGCCTTGTCGCGCGTGGAAACGGAGGCACCGAATGCCAGCGCTACGAAAACAAACGTGAGCAAAAGTCCGGATACCAGCATGTACAGGGTACTGCTGGTAAAATTCAGGAGCACCATCGGCAACCCCACGCCAATGAGGTAAGCCACTGAAAGCGCCAGGGATATCGCCAGGAACTCCGCAAAGAATATCGTCTTTCGGTTCACGGGCTGGGACAGCAGCAACTCGATGAACTCGTATGAATTGAAGAAATGGATCGTGGTGAAAATGATGCTCACCAGCGGCACCACCAGCAGGATGATGTTCAGCAGGCTGAGGGTAGCCTTGCCGGGATCACTGTCGAGGCTGAACATGCTGAAGGTGACCGCCAGCAGGAACAGGGTATAGACCATCACGAAGCGGTTCCGCAGGATGTCGTACAGCACGTATTTGGTAATCTTGATCATGCGCCAGCGGTTTCTTTCAGGTTGTTCTTCATGATGTTTGCAATGGCGCGGCCGAGTTTGACCTCGCCAGTTTCCTCCTTGAGCAAGTCGATGGAGTCGTTGTACAGCACATTCCCCTCTTCGAGGTACACCACGTGGGTGGTCAGTTCATCCAAATCGCTCATGATGTGGGAGGTAATCAGGATGGTCTTGTTCTTGTCACGGGCGGCGTGGACTTTGGCCTTGAGGACTTCCACGGCGAGGGGGTCCAGGCCGGCCGTAGGCTCGTCGAGGATCAGGAGAGCCGGATCAAACAGGAAGGCGAGCGAGGCACTCACCTTCTGGCGCGTTCCGCCGGAGAGCGTGTGCATCCGCTTGTCTTTCATCTGGTCCAGTTTGAATTCCCGGATCAGGTCATCATCGGTTCCTGCCTCCCTGTGACGCAGGTCGCGCATCATGTCGAAAAGCTGGCCGATGCGCATCTGGTCCGGGTACCGGCCGATCTGCGGCATGTAACCGATCTTGTTGCGGTAGTGCCAGTCGCTCTTGATGGATTTCCCGTCGAAGGTGATTTCGCCCTGGTCGGGGATCACCATGCCCAGGATGCACTTGATCAGCGTGGTCTTGCCCGAACCATTGGGGCCGATCATGGCATAGGAGCGGTTGGCGGCGAATTCCAGGTTGACGGAATTCAATACCTCCAGGCGGCCGAATCGTTTGCTGAGGTCAGAGACGTTGATCATGATGGTGTATACAATGACAAAACAAATTCATTTTCTTCATTAATTCATCATCGTTCTGTTGCTGCTGTCCGCGTGCGGCCCCTACGGGGTAGTAGTACGACGACACATTCATCAACAGTCGATGGGACATCGATCCAAATTCAACCATTCCCTTACAAATACAACGGCCCGATTCACCGATTACACTGCCTAACCTCCATCGATTACAGATTACCGATTACCGTTCACCTCTTACCCCTTACCCCTTACCTCTTACCCCTTACCTCTCACCACCTACTCCCCCGGCAGCGCCCCATACCTCCGTATGACCGGGTGCATGTCCTTCAGGTTTTCCGGTGTCACGGAAGGAACGATCTTCTCGCTCCGGTCCAGCAGGTAAACCAAAAAGCTGCGCCACAGCATCACTGCGGCCGGCATTTTCTCCACCACCATGGAATACAAACTTACAGGGTGAAAGGGAACATCCCCCACCCCGTCCTTGTCCAGGTCGTAGCCTTCGTACTTGTCCCAGTAGTTCAGGTCGACGGTATTCAGCACCAGCGAACCATTGGTGGCCATATCAAAAGTATTCGAAATGAAACTGTTCTTTGAATACACGTTGCCATCGCAGTTGGCCTGCATTTTAACAGCCCAGCCGTTTTCATCGAATACGTTCTGCGTAAACGAACAGCGACTGGAGCCCTCCATGTAGATACCCACCGTGTTTCTTGAAAAATGATTCTGCTCAATGAAGCTGTCGCGTATGTCTTTCAGCAGCAGGCCGTAGGACGCCGAGCCCCAGTTGTCCTCGAACCGGTTACCCACCATCTTCACACCCACGGTGTACATCACCGCCACGCCGGCGCCATTGTTGTGAAAGGTGTTGTAGCGATACTCATCATGATGGGAAAACATGAAGTGCAGGCCGTACCGCATGTTCCCATGACTGTAGTTGTGGTCCACCATGGAATTGGTAACAAATTCAAAGTAAATCCCATCGCGGTGCCCGCTCACCTTGTTGTTGCGGATGGTGATGTTGTCGCACTTCCAGGCGTGGATGCCATTGCCGATCTGGTGCTCAGCCTCCGCGTTGGATTGCAATGTATTGTTCTCCACCAGGCAGCCTGAGGCGTTCGACAGGTAGATGCCAAAAAAGGTATTCTCAAACTGGTTGCCGATGATGTGCAGGCGCTTTGATTCCAGTCCCTTGACCGCGGCGATGTCGTTGATGCTGCCGATTCCGGTGTTGGTAAACTTAAGCCCGATGATGCTTACGTCCGGGGCGGCGATGGTCAATATTTCATACTTATCCTCGCCGTCCAATACGGGAAAATTCACGCCGGTGACGGTAAGCGGTTTCTGAATGATGAGGTTGCCTTCCCTGTAGACGCCGGGCATGATCCGGATGGTATCACCCGGCGCGGCTTGTGCTATCGCGGACGTGATGGTCTGTAGGTTTCCCTTTGGATCTACCGTCCAGGTTTTTGAGCTGGCAGAAAAGGAAACGAATAAGATCAACAAAAGGCACCAGCGCACTACTTGTACTGCGTCACCACTTCTCCCCATGCGAGGTATATTCCTTTCCATTGCTTCTTAAAGGTATCCATACTGGCCTTGGTTTCAAACGCCGCCACCTGGCCGTTCATGGGTGCGCGGATTTCCCCCGACCTGACATAAAAAGCCTCCGTAGCTGGAATCAGTTTGCCGGGGTTCGAGTAATCCACCACCAGCCGATGCGTAAAATCTTCCGGCGCTTCCTGGCCGGAGTGATAATAATTCAGAAAACAGTTCAGGTCATCGAACTTATAAATCTTTCCGGTACGGGTGACCAGTTCCGCTCCAAACTTCTGGTCCATCAGCGTCATTTTGCAGAAATAACATGTGTCTGTTCCGTACTTCAATGACTCCGGCTCTGTAGAACAGCCAGCCAACAACCACGACACGGCCAAAAGTAAAATCATGGCATAGAACCTGATATGAAGCACCCCCCTCATTTCCAAATTATCGAATTATCGAATTATCAAATTTTCAAATTATCAAATCGCATTCTTCCCCTTCTTCCATTCAAAAACAATCAACCCAAAGAGGATCACCCCCACTCCCATAAAAATCCATCCCCCGATATCAGGTCCTGAAAAAGCAGTGAAGTTTAGCAAAACTTTCGTTCCAATCAACGGCGGCTGGTATGACATCCCCTCGATCTTGATGGCAGCATCGGGATTCAGGTTGTGACCGTAGTCGTACCCCCACAGCCAGAAATCCACCAGGGCACCGATTCCGGCTGCAACCAGCAGCAGGAAGAAGGCGATCAGCCCGATTCTCCGGTTGATGATGGCGGCGAGCAGGCCCACCCCAATAATAAACCCAACGATGTAGATCATGTACCCAAATTCAGGGAACATGTCCACCTGAATGATTTTCATGCCGATGTAGTGATTCAGCGCGCTGATGATCTTCACGTCGCCGCTGAGTGTGTTGATCCAAATCTTCATTTCGAGTCCTTCGGGGTACTGGGGTGCCCACATCAGGATCTGCCACAGCGGCACGTAGTAGGCCGAGATCAGAAGCAACGCCGAAACCGCCACCGCAATTCTCGTAATAGGTCTTAATGGTTTCATGACTATTTCATTTTATAAAAAAGGCACCCCGCCATCGAGGTGCCTTACTCAAACCTGTATACTATGATAACCTGTTTACTTTGAGCCTTCTTCAACCACCCCGGTAGAGAATTTGATCGGAACATTGCTGCCTGCAGGGGACACACGCGCATATCCCTGCATCTCCTGGTGCAAAGCAGAGCAGAAGTCCGTGCAGTAGAATGGCGACACGCCCACTTCATCAGGCACCCACTTCAGCGTCTGGGTTTCACCCGGCATGATCAGGATCTCTGCGTTGGCAGCGCCTTTGATGGCAAAGCCGTGCGGAACGTCCCAATCCTGCTCGAGGTTGGTTACGTGGAAATACACCACATCACCCAGTTTGATTCCTTCGATATTGTCGGGTGTCAGGTGGGAGCGGATGGCCGTCATGTACACGTGTACTTCTTTTCCTTTGCGTTCAACTTTTGTCTCCTTCTCACCCCTGGCGGCATACGGGTGCTTGTTGTCTTCTATCCTGTAGAACTTGGTGGAATTGGGCATCACCAGGCTTGCCGGGATTGACTCAGCATAATGCGGCTCACCGGTCGTCGGGAAATCAAGGAGCAATTGCATCTTGTCTCCGGAGATGTCATACAACTGTGCTGACTGGGTCAACTCAGGGCCCGTAGGCAGGTAGCGGTCTTTAGTGATCTTGTTGTAAGCCACAACATACTTTCCGTGGGGCTTGGCGGTAGGTCCGCCGGGTACTGACAAGTGACCGATGGAGTAGTAAGTAGGAACACGGTCCAGTACTTCAAGACTCTTCACATTCCACTTCACTATTTCTGACGACACGAAGAAGGATGTGTAGGCATTGCCATTGTTGTCAAATTCCGTGTGCAACGGTCCGAGGCCGGGCTTCTTCACTTCACCGTGGAGGGCGGCTTCGTACTTGATCACCGGGATGCCGGCAAATTCGCCTTCAAAATTCTTGTCGGCGATGGCTTTCTGAATTTTCGTGAAAGAGAATACAGGTATCAACGCGGCCAGTTTGCCGGAGGCTACAATGTATTCACCGGTCGGATCGGTATCACAACCATGGGGAGACTTGGGGCAAGGAATAAAATAGATGATGTCCTTCAGTACGGTAGGATCCAACTGAAGCACTTCGGTCATCATTTCCGAGGTCGCTGTCATGGTGGACTCATCCATCACGTTGTGGGCGTACTTGGCTTTCACTTTAACGCCTTTTCCCTGGGCAATGTATTCCTCCGCTTTCTTCCAGTTCACCGCCATGATGAAGTCCTTGTCTTTCTGGGTAGCGTTTACTTCAAGCAGGGTATAAGCCTGTTCGGTGTTGTAGCAGGAGAAGAAGAACCATCCACCGGACGGGCCTTTGCCTGCACGTGACAGGTCAAAGTTAACACCGGGGGTTTTCAGCTGGAAGCCAATGCTCATCCTTCCGGAAGTCGGATCAATCTTGATGAAACTGATGGTTCCTTTGAAGTTCTCTTTGTAGGTACTGATTGGCACATCGACCTTGTCGCCCATGGGCACGCTGAAACGCGTACCGGCCACAATGTATTCGCTGTTCTCGGTAATGAAGGGAGAAGAGTGGTTACCCCCGCTGTTCGGAAGTTCCAGTATTTCCTCGGTCTTGAAAGTCTTCAGGCTGACCCGTGCCACACGGGGTGTGTTGTTTCCATTCCCGAAGGCCCAACGTCCATCGTGCTCTCCTTTGGTAACGGAAAGTGCAATGTGGTGGAGGTCATCCCAGGGCACATAGCCATGGGAAGTCATCAGCATGGGTTTTGATTCCTCGCTGTAGCCCCAACCATTTTCAGGGAACTGTGAGAACACTGGAATAATCCTGAACAACCGGCCGGAAGGAAGTCCATAGATGGCCATCTGACCATTGAACCCGCCTGACACAATGTTGTAAAATTCATCATACTTGCCTGGCGCTACATACACTTTGGAAGCCGCATCGCCAACGATGGCCCCCTGGGGACCCTTTGGCTTACAGCTTTGAAAGGTGAAGGCTGACACCACTACCAGCAGAGGCACAACCGATTTGAGTAAAGTTTTCATGTTGAATTGAATAATTAAGGTTTATCGTACAGGTATCGGGCTACTATTTTTCTCCGTCATTTTTTCTCATAAACTCCAGAATGTCGCGGGCATCCCCGATCGACACGTTCTGGTTGGGCATCCTGGTCAAGCACAGCTCCAGCAATTTTTGGGCGTCCTCATCCTTGTCGAGCATGACCTCCACGTTGGTAACCATGTTCATGACCCATTCCGGCTTGCGCCTCTTGGTCACGTCTTTCCAGCCCGGACCAACAAAGCGGGTCTCGTCCAGTTTGTGACAGGCCGAGCACTTCATTTCATAAATGGCCAATCCCCGGCCAATGCGGTCCTGCTCCAGCGGCGTGTGCAGGGTGACGTTCTTGACCGCACCAATTCCCTTGGTCGGGTCTGTCAGTACCGCTTCCGGGGCAGACTTTGCTGCTTCAGGGTATTCCTCGGTATTCTTGGGTTTCTCAGGCGCACAGGACACAGCCAATGCGGCCAATAGGAGAAAATAAATCGTTCGAATCATGGTTGGTTAATTATGGTTACAAGGTAATTCCGCGGTGAACTTTGTATTTATGATTCTGATCATATCGAAATCATAAATTTTCTATCATGACAGCCATTTGACATGGCGCGAGGACTAAATCTGAATCTTGCGACCTACAATTCTAAGTTTGCCGTCTTCTTCCATCTTCTTTACCGTGCGGATAACGGTTTCCACCCTCAGCCCGCTCATGTCAGCCAGCTGTTGACGAGTGAATGGCACCGTGTAATGATGGTCTCCCCGGACCATGCCATTCACCTTTTTCGCCGTGGCGCCAACCTCTTCCTTCAAATACCTCAACAGGCTCATGATCCGGTGCTCCGGATCGTAGAATGAAATCTCTGAAAGAACCATGGATTTGTACTTCAGGCGCTGGCACAACACCTGGTCCATGTGCAGGTGGATGTCAAAATTCTCCTGCAGCAGCTTGTAGAATTTTTCCCTGGATAACCGGATGATAACCGTTGGTTCCAGGGCAATCGCTGTGCTGGGGTACGGAAATGAGCAGAAAAGCGGTGGTTCCCCAAAACTGTCATCGGTTTTGAAAATCCCCTGGATGAACTCTTTCCCGTCAGGGCTCAACGTCACCATTTTGAGTGAACCCCTCAGAACCTGGAAATAGTGTTGAGCCTCTTCTCCTTCCCGAAAGATCACCTCGTCCTTATTCAGAGATAGCTGGGTCGACCCATATTTGGCCATGATTGTCGGACTGATCATTGTTCGGATTTTCTTTCGACCTAAACCTAAGGCGGTTCTCTTGCTCAAAACATGACTTTTGTCACCATTTCTGCGTGTTTCTGTCATGTAGGCCTCCAGAAGGGGATTCCACAGGGAATTGTAATCATCCAGGAAGGAAGGCAGGTTGATTTTTTTCACAGACGAACTTTGCCCTAAGTTGACAACCTGACCGCCAACAGCTTATGATTCCAATCACAAACCGCCCTTGCTCACTCCTTTGGCTTCTTTTTCTTGTCGTCGAACAACATACGCACAGAAGGCCCGTAGGTATCATCAAACTGGCCGCTTTTCATGCCCCAAATGAAAGCCCCGAGAAAAACCACCGCAATGGTCAGGGAAATGAAGATGAGCGGGATAATAACGGACATGTTAGTGCTTGACTATTGAACGTTCTCCCGGCACAGCTGGTTCAGCCGAAAGCTTTCTGCCTGCCAGGTTAACTGCCAGGGTACTGAAGCCGACAACGCTGATGCTCGAAATCGGCATCAGGATGGCTGCAACGATGGGTGTAAGGTAGCCGGTAACGGCAAAGCTCAGGGCGATAATATTATAGAAGAATGAAATCCCAAATCCAATTTTCAGGATCAGCGTGGCTGTCCGGCTCAATTCCAGAAAGCGGTCCAACTTGCCCATCTTCGATCCAAACAGGATGCCATCGCAGGCCGGCGTGAATACGCCAGTATCATCGGTAACTGCCACGCCAACATCGCTTTGTTTCAGCGCCCCGGAATCGTTCAGCCCGTCACCAATCATCATCAGTTTTTTCCCTTCGCGCTGCAGGCTGGAGATATAGGCCAGCTTATCATGCGGACTCTGGTCAAACAACAGCTTCACATGCGCAGGGAAAATGGTCTTCATCCTGGCCTCATCGGCAGACTGATCACCTGACAGCAATGCCACGCATTTCTCCCGCAACCTTGCGACCAGCCCCTTGATTTCCTTTCTCAACGATGTTTCCATACTGAAGTACCCGCACACCTTGCCGTCCACAGAAACAAAAACCTTCGACGCCAGGTCCGGTATGGTGCCCTGGAATTCTGTGAAGGCAGGCGATCCCACTTTATACAACTTCCCTCCTGCTTCTCCTTCGATGCCCTTGCCGGGCAATTCCCTAAAATCGGTCAAAGCAATATTAGCCGTTGCCCTGATGCTCCTGGTGATGAGGTTGCTCATCGGGTGCGTTGATGAGGCCGTCAACTGCTTCACCACATTCAGGTCCACATCATCAATGGATCCCACGAACTTGACTTCATCCGCTCCATGGGTAATGGTGCCTGTCTTGTCGAATACGATTGAGTCAATTCCCGCGAGGCGTTCGATCACGTCGGCGTTCTTCAGGTAGAATCCATTTCTTCCAAAAACACGCAGCATGCTTCCGTAGGTAAAGGGAGCGGCGAGGGCCAGCGCGCAAGGGCACGCCACCATGAGTACGGAGGTCAGCACCAGCCACAATTTTGACGGATCGTAGAAATACCATCCGACTGCCGTCACCCCTGCGATGCCCATCACCACCCAGGTGAATATCCGTGCGGCGCGGTCAATGGTCTTTTTGTAACGGCTTTCCTCAGGCTTTTGAAAAACCTGGTTGTTCCAGAGGCTGGTCAGATGACTTTGTGAAATCCTGCGGGTGACACACAATTCCACCGGTTGACCGATAAGCCTGCCTCCGGCATAGACCAGGTCGCCCTGGTTTGCCCTGACCGGCTTTGATTCTCCCGTGACAAAGCTGTAATCGATAAAAGCCTCCGGTGACAGCAGGGTGCTGTCGGCCGGGACGATCTCCACATTTCTGATCCTGAGCTGGTCACCGACCTGGATATCATGCACCACCACCGGTACCCAGTCGCGGCCGGCCCATTTTTGCACGGCCAGCGGAAAATAGGATTTGTAATCGCGGTCGAAGGCGAGGTTCTCATACGTCTTACCCTGAAACCATCTCCCGATGAGGAGGAAGAATACCAGTCCTGCCAGAGAATCCATGTAGCCTGGTCCGGTATGCATCAGGATATCAAAAGCACTGCGTGTGAAGAGGGCGAACAGGCCAACGGCAATGGGCACATCAATGTTGATCTGCCGGTTGGTATAACCATGCCACGCATTGATAAAGTAATCGCGGCCGCTGTACACCACTACGGGAATGGCAAGCACAATGTTCAGGTAAGAGAACAACTGCTTCAGTGATTGGTCTGTATCATCAAGACCCAGGTATTCCGGAAAGCTGAGCATCATGATGTTGCCGAACGCAAATCCAGCCACCGCGAGTTTGATGATGAGCGACTGGTTCGGATTGGCAATTTGCTTCCGGTCCCTTTCGAGCCTGATCTGCGGAACATATCCCAGGGATGCGAGCAACTGCGCGAGTGCACCTGGTGTAATTTCTGCGGGATTAAAATCAATCCGGACCCGCTTGCCGGAAAAATCGACTTCTGATTTAATGATTCCCTTTCTAAGGCGTTGCAGGTTCTCGAGGAGCCAGATGCAGGAAATGCAGTGAATGGCAGGCACCTGGAACCAGACTCTGCCGAACGCCGGCGAATCAAATTCCATCAATTTCTTTCTCACGGAAGGCTCATCGAGGTAGGCGTACGACTCGTCGCTGACATGCCTCAGCGTAACTCCTGGTTTCGCATCGAATGAGTAATATTCGCACAGGTCATTCTCGTTCAGGATTTCATAGACCGTTTTGCAGCCGTAGCAGCAAAATACTTTCTCGTCCAGGACAAACTGTTCTTCACTGCAGGGCTCCCCGCAGTGGTAACATTTGAGATCGGTCTCAACCGAAGCACTGAACTCCATTCTTCAATGATTAGAATAAAACAAGGAAATCCCTTTCGCTGCCAGGATTTCAGCGTTTGATTCCTGCCCGAACAAATGCCTTGCCGACTTTCCCATGATGAGGCAAGGCCTTTTTGCCCTGGCGGCAAACGACATCAGGCTGTTTTCAATGTCTGCTTTATTCATCGGCAAAAGGCCTACGTCGTTAAATATCTGTTGAAGATAGAGAATTAAAGACTTTTCAAAATAGATGCCCGGCCCCTCGCTGGCATTCAGGGAAATCACCGTGAATTTCCTGCTCTTTGAAATCTCTCCAAACACGCTCAGGAACGACTTCAATGCGCCAAGGCCAGATGGTTCATGGTCAAACAGGAAAATGATTTCCTCCTCATCCTGAGCGGCACCACCGTGGAGCAATACGGGGCACGCAAAGTCGTCGAAGAATTTTTCATCATTCAACGAACGCAGCATATGCGCGCTGTCGTCCGACTGAACGTTGATCATCATGAGGTCGGCAAACCGGCTCTGATACCAAAGGGAAGGAAGGCTGCCCGGGCAGGGTATAAATTTCAATTCAATTTTCAGTTTCCTGGCAGCCGACTCGGCCTTTTTCTGAACATCCGAGCGGTCAAATTTGACTGCCTCAGATTTCAGGCGCAGGTAGTCATGAATGAAAAATGCCGAGAAATGCTTGGTGGGCAGGTGAGCAAAGGTATCGGCATAGTCATCCAACCGAAATTCCTTCGCTGAAAAATCAACTGGCAGTAAAACGCTGTTTGGTACCACGCTTTCAGTTTACCCTGTAGGTCCAGATTGGGCAATCGATGTGGTTGACGACATCTTCCGCAATGCTTCCCGTCATGAGGTGGGCAAGCCCCCTCCTGCCATGCGTGGCCATCGCCACCATGTCGCCTTTCACTTCCTTGATGAAATTGGCGAGACCGGACTCCTGGTCCATGTCGTTGTATACATTGATCGTGTAGTCCTTCAACATGTAACGCTTCGCAAATGCCTTCATCTGCTGATGGGTGTCAATATCCTTTCTGAAACTGCCTGGCGTGTTGATGTACACGATGTGTAAGGTTGCCTTGAAGAAAGTCTGAAGTTCCTTGACTTTTAAAATCAGGGTTTCCTGTTCTTCCTTGAGGGTATTGGGAAACACGATGCTCCTGATCTTTCCCTCTTTCTGGGTCTTCTTCACAGCAATAACCGGTACCGGTGACCAGCGGACAATCTTCTCTGTGTTTGAACCGATCACAAACTCCTTGAAACCCGAGGAGCCCTTGGTTCCCATCACAATCAGGTCGGCCTTCTTCGCATCAACAAACCGGCTGATAACCGTATTGACAGGACCGTATTCGACAAAGGTGTTGATCCTGGGACCTTCCTTTGCCCACTTGGTACGCATCTTTTCGAAATTCTTCTCCGCGCTCACCCGCATGTCTTTCAGGTAGGCCTCTTCGAAAGACAGTGTCGGCATAAGCACCGTATCGTGCATGACCGGCAGCTCAATCACGTTGAGCAGATTGATCTCGCCCTGACTTTGATTGGCAACATCTACTGCAAACTTGAAGGCCTGGATCGCCGTATCAGAGAAATCGCAGGGTACCAGAATTTTTTTCATGGCCTGGGTTATTTGTTTATCCAAATGTATCGCACAGGTTTACCTACCCTAATGATGGGTATCAACCGCAAAGATGACTTTTATCAGGTTCCGGGGTTAACCGACAATCAGGTCGGCCTGGCGGGCAAGTTTTTTTGGCTCCAGAACCCGGATTTTCTTTCCCTCGAAAAGAATGAGACCCTCATTCTTGAATTCGGAGAGGAGGCGGATGACGGTCTCGGTGGCCGTACCTACAATGCTGGCCAGGTCTTCACGCGACAGGTTGATGTCGATCAGTTCACTGGTCTCACCTTCCATGCCGTATGTTTCTTTCAACATCAGCAGGCTGCCGGCAAGCCGCTCGCGCACGGACTTGTGCGCCAATTCAGCCATCTTGGTTTCCATGATGCCCATCTCACTGCAGATGGACTTGACAACCTTTTTCATGAACAGCGGATTCTTCTGCAGCACCTCAAAGAAATCCTCCTTCTGGATGAAGCAGATCTTGGCATCTTCCAGCACGGTTGCTGAAGCGGCGTAAAACTCCTCACTCAGCAGCGCACGGTATCCGAGGAAGTCTCCGGGCTTGGAGATGTAAAGAATGTATTCCTTTCCTTGCAGGTTGTTCTTGTAGACTTTCACTTTTCCTCCATTCACGCAATACAGCCCCATGGGTCGCGTGCCCTCGTAAAAGATGTTTTGTCCCTTCTTGTATTGAATGCAGGTCTTGTGATTGTTGATGCGGGAAAGCTCGTCAGCGGTGAGGCCGCTGAACAATGAGTCCTTGAGGTGGTCACAAAGTGAACATGCGACGCTGAATTCAAGCTTTGCCATGAGAACCAAAATTCGACAAAACCACGAAACTTACCAAAGGTGCCCTTTTTAGCGGATCAGGACACCTGTGCCAAACAATACGACAAAGGCCAGGGTAGACAGGGCCATCTGCTTCAGGTAAGGATCGAGTTCCTCCGAAGCCTTTCCGGATACAGCCAATCCGTTCACGATGAACAACGGTGCCGAGAACAAAAACAAGAATTGATAAGAAGACTGGAACTGCAACAGCGTGTAAACCACCGCCGTAGTAAGGCCTGAGGCAAGCAAGATCCAATGGTAGCGCACGGCGTTCGTCTTTCCGATTCTCACCGGAACCGAGAATTTTCCCGCCATCTTGTCCGAATCAATATCCCTGATGTTGTTGATGTTCAGCACGGCCATGGAGAAAAATCCACAGGACAGTGCCGGAAGAATTACATGAACGGAGATTTGATGGGTAAAAAGGTAATAAGATCCAAGTACGCCGACGAGGCCAAAGAAAATCATCACGGATAGGTCTCCCAGGCCCATGTATCCATAAGGCTTTTTACCTACCGTGTAAGCCACTGCAGCCGCGATACACAAAAGTCCCAGGGCCAGGAAGAACAGTATGGCGCGCCAGTCCAATCCGAATGATACGAGGAGCAACGTGATGCCGGACCCAAAACTCAACGTTGAAAAAAAAATGATCGCATTTCTCATTTGCCAGGGCTGGATGCTGCCTGACTGAACTGCACGTTGGGGACCTTTTCTTTCAGCATGATCCGCGCCGTGTACCGAATCACCATAGTCGTTCGCGAGGTTGGAGAGAACCTGGAGGAAGATTGTGGTGAGGCAACAGAGCGAGAAAATGAGTCCGTCGAATTTTCCCGCGCCGGCGGCCAGAAAACCGCCCATACCGATGCATGAAAGCGCCAGCGGCAACGTGCGCAAGCGGAAAGCAGAGACCCAGGCCTTCATCAATATCCTAGCGGGTAATCTTGTCGAGTATCGCCTTGTCCATGGGCTTTACCTTGGACGGAAAGAATCCCAGTACTTCTCCCTCCGGACTCACCAAATACTTGCAGAAATTCCAGGACGGCGTTTCACCGGTTTTTGCTTCGAGCCATTTGTACAACGGCGCCTTGTCTTTGCCCTTCACGGATACTTTCTCAAACATTTGAAATTTCACTCCGTAGTTCTTCTGACAGAACGATGCAATCTCTTCACTTGACCCTGGCTCTTGCCACAAAAAATTATTCGCCGGAAAGCCCAGTACCGCCACTTTGCCACCGAACTGTTCATGCAATTTTTCCAGGTCGGCATACTGCGGCGTGTAGCCGCACTTGGACGCGGTGTTGACAATCAGCATGTACTTGCCCTTGTACTGGGCGAGGGAAATGTCCTTTCCTTCCAGGGACTTTACACTGAAGTCATAGATAGAACCCGATACCTGTTCTTTTTTTCCTGATGGTGATACCATCCCCGTAACAAATGCGACTAAGCCCATAGTGACAATTACCCCCAGTATGATTATTTTATAATTCATCCGTAATTTCTTTTGACACCGGATTCACGGAAGACTTGTAGAATTTCACGGTGCCGTCCGCTTTGATCAAATACTTGCAAAAATTCCAGTTCGGTTCCTGCCCTGTCTTTTCCTTCAGCCACGCATACAGCGCATGCTGATCGCTTCCTTTCACAGAAATCTTCTCAAACATCTGAAAAGTGACGCCGTAATTCTTCTGGCAGAAAGACGCGATCTCCGTATTGCTGCCGGGTTCCTGTGCTCCGAAATTGTTAGCCGGAAATCCAAGGATGGTCACCTTTGACCCGTATGTGTCATGCAGCTTCTGAAGGTCGGCATACTGTGGCGTGTAGCCGCACTTTGATGCGGTATTCACAATCAGGATGTTCTTACCTTTGAACTGGGAGAAATCAACAGGTTTACCGTCGATGGCGTTCAACTTGAAATCGTAAAGTGACGGGTCTGTGGTTGTCATAAGAAGTGTGATCAGGATTAGGATTGCTTTCATGGTTTTCCGGTTTTCCTGTATAACAAATATTGCCTCAATTTGTTCCAGCCGGGCAAAGGTAACCAGTAACCAGCAACCAGATACCAGATACCAGCATCACATCCTTTCCGGCACCCTGATCCCCAAAAGCCCCATGGCCTTCTTCAGCACATCCCCCACCACCACCGACAAGGCTATTCTTAATTTCAGCCTGGACTGGTCCGGCTCATTAAAAATCGGGATGGACTGGTAAAACTGGTTATACTGTTTGGCGAGGTCATAGGCCACGTTCGCGATGAGGGCCGGCGAATATTCACGGGCCGCATCTTCCAGTTTACCCTTGTAGCTGTTGATAATGAAGATCAATTCCCTTTCGGCAGGCTCCAGTGAGACTGCCCCCGATCCATCGGCTGCAATGCCTTCCCGTTCTGCCTTTCTCAGGATCGAGCGGATTCGCGCATGCGTATACTGTATGAATGGTCCGGTATGACCCTGGAGCTGGATCGACTCGCTGGGGTCGAACATCATGCGCTTCTTAGGATCTACTTTCAGGAGAAAAAATTTCAATGCACCCAGTCCAACCATTTCAGAAAGTTCTTCTATTTCCCCGGGTGCCATCTCGTCGATCTTGCCCAGCTCGCGGGTTTGCTTCTCGGCTTCCTCTACCATCTCCTGCATGAGGTCATCGGCATCCACCACCGTGCCTTCGCGGCTCTTCATTTTCCCGGAAGGGAGATCCACCATGCCGTAGGACAAGTGGTAGCATGCTTTGGCCCACCCGTAACCGAGTTTGGCCAGGATGAGGAACAACACGCTGAAGTGATACTCCTGTTCGTTGCCGACGGTATATACCTGCTTTTCAATTTTCGGAAAATCCCGGTACCGCAGGATGGCCGTTCCGATGTCCTGTGTCATGTACACAGACGTGCCGTCTGACCGCAGCAATACTTTCTGATCAAGGCCGTCGGAGGTAAGGTCTACCCAAACAGAACCGTCTTCCTTTTTGAAGAAAACACCCTGCTCCACGCCGCGCATCACTTCTTCCTTTCCGAGCAAATAGGTTTGGGACTCATAGTAGAGTTTTTCAAAGTCTACGCCCATTCGTTTGTAGGTGACGTCGAAGCCCTCGTAGACCCAGCCGTTCATCGTCTTCCACAACCCCAGGACTTCAGGCTTCCGTTGCTCCCACTGCTGAAGCATTTCCACCGCCATCTTCATGATGGGTGCTTCCTTCTCGGCTGCCTCGGCCGGGGTTCCCCCCTCAACCAGCTCTTTGCATTGTGCCTTGAAGGTCTTGTCAAACTCTACATAATATTTTCCGACCAGCTTGTCCCCTTTCAGCCCGCTGTTCTGCGGCGTCTCGCCGTTGCCGAAGAGTTTCCACGCCGCCATCGACTTGCTGATGTGAATGCCGCGGTCGTTGATGATCTGAACCTTGTGAACTTTATATCCATTGGCCTTATATATCTCCGCGACGCTCCATCCAAGGAAATTGTTGCGGAGATGGCCCAGGTGTAGCGGCTTGTTGGTGTTGGGCGAAGAATACTCCACCATGATCTCCTTGCCGTTGGGCGGGAGGACACCAAAATTTGTGTCTTGATAGATATCCCGGAAAGTCTCCAGCCAGGCCTTGTCAGCAATGACCAGGTTCAAAAAACCCTTGACTACATTGTACCGGCTCACCACCCCGGAGTGGGCTACCAGGTAGTCACCCATCAGCCGGGCAGTGTCCTCAGGACTTTTCCTTGAAAGTTTAGTCAGCGGAAAGCAAACCAACGTGTACGATCCCTCGAACTCTTTGTTGGTAGGCTGTATTTGAAAAGTACCGACAGTTTGATTGAATACCGCAGCCGCGGCTTTTTGTATTTCGGAGCGAAGTAATAAATCCAAATTCATTCAGGGGGTTCTCAAGGTATTTTCACAAAACCCTCCGCGCCCTTTGCGTTTAGCATTCAAATGCACTTAACCGCAGAGGACACAAAGGATGCTCTTTCACAAAATATAATCTCAGCGAACTCTGCGGTTTCTGTATTTTGATTCTTTCATTCGCAGAGGACGCAAAGCTTCTTACATATCGAGAATATACGCGAACATCAACGGTGCCACGATGGTCGCATCGCTTTCCACAATGAATTTTGGCGTATCAATACTGAGCTTCCCCCAGGTGATCTTTTCATTCGGCACCGCGCCGGAATAAGAACCGTAGCTGGTGGTGGAGTCGCTGATCTGGCAGAAATAGCTCCAGAACGGAACGCCATCCCTTTCCAGGTCCTGGTGCAGCATGGGCACTACGCAAATCGGGAAGTCGCCCGCAATGCCTCCGCCGATCTGGAAGAAGCCGATGCCGTGCTCACCTGCGTTGTTCGTGTACCAGTCGGCCAGCCACACCATGTACTCAATACCGGACTTCATGGTGGAGGCCTTCAATTCGCCGGTGAGGCAATATGACGCAAAAATATTTCCCATGGTAGAATCTTCCCATCCCGGCACGACCATCGGCATATTCTTTTCAGCTGCCGCGATCATCCAGGAATTTTTCGGATCGATCTCATAGTATTGTTTCAGGTCTCCGCTGAGGATCATCCGGAACATGAATTCATGAGGGAAGAGGCGTTCCCCTTTGTCTTCGGCGTCTTTCCATACTTTAAACAAATGCTTTTGAAGGCGGCGAAAAGCTTCCTCTTCGGGGATACAGGTGTCTGTCACACGGTTGAGGTGATGCTGCAGCAGGTCCCACTCCTGCTCAGGCGTAAGGTCGCGGTAGTTCGGTATCCTGCGGTAATGCGAGTGTGCGACCAGGTTCATAATATCCTCCTCCAGGTTGGCCCCGGTACAAGAAATGATTTGCACCTTGTTCTGGCGGATCATCTCGGCAAAGCTGATGCCCAATTCACCGGTACTCATGGCGCCGGCCAGCGTCACCATCATCTTCTTGCCATCGGCAATGTGTTTCTTGTAGGCCTTTGCGGCATCTACCATCGCGGCAGCGTTGAAATGGAGGTAATTCTTTTCGATGAAAGCAGAGATGGGGCGGTTTTGGCTCATGGCAGGTTTGTGATAAAAATTTCGGGGCGAAAATACAGAAATATGGTAAAGTGTCCTACATGGAGGCCATTCAGGCGCGAAGTCCAAAACCGCTATATTTCCAGTCATGAAGACATGGAATTTCGGCATCCTGGGACCCGGCAAAATTGCCCGGCGTTTTGCTGATGCCTTTCAATATGTGCCCAACGCCCGGGTGTACGCAGTGGCATCCCGCGACAGCGGCAAGGCTAAGGAATTCGCTGCGGCTGTTGGTGCCGACAAATCCTATTCATCGTACGAAAAAATCGCCAGGGACCCTGCTGTAGACATTATCTATATAGCCACGCCCCATCCATTCCACCATCCCCAGACCCTGTTGTGCCTGCAGCATCACAAGGCTGTGCTTTGCGAAAAGCCATTGGCACTGAATCTTAAGCAGGTGAAGGAAATGACAGCGCTGGCCAGTCTGAACCAAACCTTCCTGATGGAGGGAATGTGGACTCGGTTTTTTCCGGCTACGCTAAAAACATTGGAGCTGATCGGATCCGGCATCATCGGCGAAGTAAAGTTTGTTCAGGGCGATTTTGGATTTGCTGCACCCGTCAATCACGATAACCGGGTGTACAACCTTTCCCTGGGCGGCGGGGCTCAGCTGGATGTCGGGGTATATCCCCTGTTCCTGGCCTTGCTGGTACTGGGCAAGCCGGACCAGGTAAAATCATTCAGTCACCTGGCCGATACGGGTGCCGACGCAAGTACCAGCGCCTTGCTTCATTATGCGCATGGTGCGATCGCAGACATCTTTTCCTCCGTGGTTACGGATTCCCCGAAGGAAGGACACATCATCGGAACCAAAGGGCGAATCCGGATGCACGCTCCATGGTACAAAACCCAAAAGATTTCGTTACACCTCAACTCCGGCGAAGTCACCGAATTTCCATTTCCGCATTCCGGGAACGGTTTTGAGTATCAGATCCGGGAAGTCGTACGATGCCTGGAAGAAAAGAAAACGGAATGTGAATTAATGCCCCACGCGATGAGCCTGATGATGGCAGAGGTCGCCGATGAGATTCGAAGGCAAGGTGGGGTTACATATGCCGCTGATTAATGTCCAGTTGCTTTTGCTGTGTCGCCCCTCTGCAATTATTTAGATAGTACCGGTCTCCTTCAGATCCCTGAATCCTAATCAGCCAGCACGGGCCTCGACACAATCGACTTCGCCGTTGCCTCCATCACCTCGAAGCCGCTCTCGGCCATGCTGTTTTGTGTATCCAGCGTCGGGTTCACCTCGGCAATTTCCCAAGCCACAAGCTTCGGGCTCTTCGCCAGCTCGGTATTGAGTATCCTGGCTTCCTCCACACTCAGTCCGTTGGGCACCGGCGTACCCGTCCCAACCGAAATCCGGCTGTCCATGCTGTCGACATCAAATGATACATAAATAGAATCGCAGTGATCCAGCAGTTTGAGGGTCTCCTGAGCTACTGCTGCGGGGCCCATTTTCCGCACTTCCGCTGCGCTGAAATTCGTGATGCCGTACTTGTTGATGAGGTAGTTCTCCGGTTTCTCCAGGTCCCGCACCGAAATGAATACAATGTCCTCCGGGTAGATCTTCGCGCCGGGGATTCCCACATTCATGAGCTGCTCCCAATACTCAATGGTTTCTCCCCGCGGATCATTGATCTTGCATTCCAGGTTGTCGATGTCGCAGGCCATGGCGAGGGTCATGCCGTGCATGTTGCCGGAAGGGGTCGTGTACGGGCTGTGGAAGTCGGCGTGGGCGTCGATCCACACAACACCCAGGCGCTTCTTGGGATGCGCTTTTTTGATTCCGGCGATTGTCCCATAGGCCGTGCTGTGGTCACCGGCAATGATAATCGGGAACAAGTCGTCCCAGATCTGTTCGTATACCTCCAGGCAGACGCGCTCTTCCATGATCAGGACGCCATCGATGAACTTCGCATACGCGTGTTCGGCGCTGTTAAAGAGAAGTTCGTTTACGTTCTCTACCTCGACGCTATCGTTTTCACGGAAAAAGTTCGATTTCAGGTCAAGGCTGGCAATTTTAATAGCCTCAACACCCAGGCTCGCGCCCCGGGTGCCAGCCCCGATTTCGGACTTCACTTCTATGATCTTAATTTTCTCGCTCACAAAACTTAGGATTAACAATTGGACTAAAACACTGACGACGAAAGACAAGGGAAGTCAGGCTTGCCTCACAGATCGGGCAAGGGATGTGTCGCGGCGAATGAAATCAGAAATTGATGCCTGACCATACAGTCAATTGTATTGCAAAGATGGCAAATTTATACCAATATTGCGTTTTTTAGGGATAATCGCCCCCTATCAAGTTTAAACCCATGAAAGTGAAATGAAGAGCTACCGTGAACTCATCGAACAAACCTTCGAATTCCCACAGGAAGAATTTAAGGTTTGGGAACACGAACTGCTCTTCAACGATGTGCCCCTCATGGACATCATCAAAGAGTACGGCACCCCGCTCAAACTGACCTACCTCCCCCGGATCAGTGAGAACATCCGCTTCGTGCAAAGCACCTTCAACAACGCGATGGAAAGGTTCAAGTACAACGGCAAGTACACGTACTGTTACTGCACCAAGTCATCACACTTTTCATTTGTACTTGAAGAGGCGCTGAAGAACAATGTACACATCGAAACCTCCTCCGCCTTTGACATCAACATCGTTCGTTCCCTCTTCGAACAGGGTAAAATCTCGAAAGACACCTACGTGGTCTGCAACGGGTTCAAAATGCCGGTGTATACCGAGAACATATCCAACCTGCTGAACGACGGATTTCACAATTGTGTGCCGCTCCTGGATACACTCGCTGAAATTGACGTGTACGAGCAGAAGGTCAACGTTCCCTACTATGTCGGCATCCGGGTCGCGTCTGACGAAGAACCAAAGTTTGAATTTTATACCTCCCGCCTGGGCATCCGCTACAGCGACATCGTGCCGCTGTACAAAGAAAAGATTGCCACCAGCCAGAAGGCGAACCTGAAGATGCTCCATTTTTTCATCAACACGGGCATCAAGGACACCGCCTACTACTGGAGCGAGCTCAGCCGGTTTATCTTCAAGTACTGCGAATTGCGCAAGATCTGCGATACGCTGGATTCCATCGACATCGGCGGCGGCTTCCCCATCAAGACTTCCCTCACTTTCTCCTACGATTATAAGTACATGATCGAGCAGATCGTGGAGAACATCAAATGGATCTGCGATAAGAACAACGTGCCTGTCCCCAATATCTTTACTGAGTTTGGCAGCTACACCGTTGGTGAAAGCGGCGCCATCCTGTATTCGGTCGTGGACCAGAAACTGCAAAACGACAAAGAACTCTGGTACATGATTGACGGGTCGTTCATCACGCAGATGCCCGACGCGTGGGGCCTGAACCAGAAATACATCCTGCTCGCGGTCAATAAATGGGACGACCCCTATCACAAAGTCAACATTGGGGGTCTCACGTGCGACAGCATGGATTATTACAATTCAGAGGCGCACATCGGCGAGGTCTTCCTCCCCATGATCAACGATGCCGAACCACTTTACATTGGGTTCTTTCATACCGGCGCTTATCAGGAGTCCCTTGGAGGTTACGGCGGTATTCAGCATTGCCTGGTGCCTGCCCCCAAACATGTGCTCGTTTCCAGGAATGAAGACGGTGAAATCAGCACCAAACTCTTTGCTCCCCAGCAAAGCAGTGACAGCATGATGAAGGTGCTGGGGTATTTGAATACGACCGCACCGGTAAATCCTTAACAAGAAATTTTCTGTCACAAAACAAAAACACCGGCCATTGACCGGTGTTTTTTTATGATTAATGCCTGGTCACTTTCCGCCAGGAAACTTTGATTCCGTGAAGCCAGCCGGGATACTAAAGAGGTCGACACTCAGGCTCTCCCTTTTGATCTCTGCCGCTTCCATCACCATGTTTCCCTGCTCCATTTTCATCTCAACTTTCAATGGCACGCCTTCTACTTTTTCGTAGAACATGGACTGACCATCGCGTCCCATACGCTGTTTTGCCAGCGCTTTGAAATCAAAATCCTTGATTTCCGTGGTTGCCCACAAAACCTGGGTCGTGGGGCGACCCTCTACTGTAAGTTCCACTACGTATTTAGTGCAGTTGTAGCCAGCAATCTTCGCCGTCTCGCTGGTCTTCGTGACCTTCACCTGGGAGCTGTTGCTGTTTTCGTTGCCTGAACCGCCAGGCATTACGCTGTAGGTCTTATTCTTGCGATCCAGCTGCACGGTTTTATTGCCTTCCGCCTGGTGCAGGATTTCCGTCCCGTCCATCATGCCGCCTTCCATCACCATCAGGCTGTTGTTGCCCTTGAATCTGATCGTGTACCCTTTTCCTATCATGGAACTCGGGTCGCCGCTCTCTGACATTTTCATCACTTTCTCCATCTGCGCTTTCATGGCAGGATTGGCATCCATCATGGCCTTGAACTGCGGATCATTCATCTGATCCTGCATTTTCTTCATTTTGGCCTGATTGGCCGGATCGTTCATCTTTTTCTGGCTCTCTTCCATCTGGGCCTTCGCTTTCGGGTCGGTAATGTCCATCTTCATGGTCCACCGGATGGTGCCTTCAAACGTTTGTGCCGAAACCCAGCAAAGGGGAAGGGCGAGCACAAAAAGGAGTGTCGTTAATCGTTTCATAGGGTAGTTTGTTTGGTCACTAAAGGTAATAAATCCGGCAATTACCATTCCAACTTTTGTCAGTTGCTAATTTCCCATTTTATACTATCTTCCTTATACGATTCAAAAGTCTCATCTAAACAACAATCATATGAAAGTCTACGATGAAAAACACATAAAAAACATCGCCCTGCTCGGGGCACCCAAGGCCGGCAAAACGCTGCTGGCCGAAGACATGCTCTTCGAGGCGGGGATCACCCACCGCCGGGGTACCATTGAAGGAAAAAACACCATTTCAGACTATCACGAAATTGAACAGGAGCGCGGCAACTCCGTCTTCGCTACCTGCCTCCACACCGAGTGGAAGGATTACAAAATCAACATCATCGACACCCCCGGCTTTGACGACTTCGCCGGTGAAATGATCTCCTCCCTCCGCGTGGCTGACACCTGCGTGCTGGTCATCAACGCGCAGCACGGTGTCGAGGTGAGCACTGAACTGATCTGGAACTACGTCGACCGCTTTCAAAAGCCCATCCTCTTTGCGGTCAACCAGGTCGATCATCCGAAATCGGACTTCGAACATGCCCTTGCTTCCCTTCAGACGCGTTTTGGCAAAGCGGTGACCCAAATGCAATACCCCGTTTCCGAAGGCGAAAGTTTCAATGCCATCATCGACCTGCTGAAAATGGTGATGTACAAATTCCCAGCCGAAGGCGGCAAACCCGAAAAATTGCCGATACCTGATTCTGAAAAGGAAAAAGCGGCACAGCTTCACAATGCCCTCGTCGAAAAAGCCGCCGAGAATGATGAGAAGCTGATGGAAAAATACTTCGAAGCCGGCACGCTCGACGAAGACGAACTGCGCGAAGGCCTGAAACTCGGCATGATCCACCATGATGTGTTCCCCGTCTTCTGCATGAGCGCCAAAAAGAACATGGGCAGCGGCCGCATGATGGGCTTCATCGACAACGTGGCGCCGACGCCCCTTGAAGCTAAACCCGAAACAACAACAGAAGGAAAGGAAATCGCCTTCGACAGAACCAAACCGGCTGCGCTTTTTGTATTCAAATCACACCTGGAGCCCAACGTAGGGCGGCTTTCATTCTTCAAGGTGATCTCCGGCGAAGTGACCTCAGCCTCCGAGCTCGTCAACAGCCAGACCCTGGCGACTGAACGATTCCACCAACTCTTCATCATGGACGGCAAGAACCGCCAGCCGGTGGACAAACTGGTTGCCGGCGACATCGGCACCACGTTGAAACTCAAGGATACCTTCACCAACCAGACGCTTCACGCGAAAGGGTTCGATGTCACCATCACCCCCATCGAATATCCCGAGCCCCGTATCCGCACCGCCGTGGTAGCCCACAGCAAGAACGACGACGAGAAGATCGGCGAGGTGCTGCACAAGATTCACCAGGAAGATCCGACCATCCTCGTTGCTTTCTCCCGCGAATTGCGCCAGCTCATCGTCTCCGCCCAGGGCGAACTGCACCTGACCATGTGCAAGTGGTTCCTGGAGAAGATGTACAACCTGCATGTTGACTTTGTGCCTCCGCGCATTTCATACCGGGAAACGATCCGCAAACCTTCCAGTGCCAATTACAGACATAAAAAACAATCCGGCGGCGCAGGACAATTCGGCGAGGTCTGGATCAAGATTGATCCATACTATGAAGGCATGCCCGAACCAACTGAATTCAGTGTACGCGGAAAAGAGATCATTGACCTCGAATGGGGCGGCAAGCTGGCCTTCTACAACTGCATTGTCGGCGGCGTGATTGACACCCGCTTCATCCCGAGCATCCTCAAGGGTGTGATGGAAAAAATGGAGCAAGGCCCGATCACGGGTTCCTATGTCCGCGACGTACGCGTGCTCGTCCACGACGGCAAGATGCACACGGTGGACTCCAACGATATCTCATTCAAGATCGCGGGCATGATGGCGTTCAAAGATGCCTTCCTGAAAGCCGAACCCCAATTGCTCGAACCGATTGTTGACCTGGAGGTATCGGTACCTGAAGAAACCGTTGGCGATGTGATGGGCGACCTGCAGACACGGCGATCCCTGATTATGGGCATTGACACCAACAAAAATTACCAGGTGATCAAGGCGCGCACACCGCTGGCCGAACTGGACCGCTATTCGACAACGCTCCGATCACTGTCCCAGGGGCGCGGTACTTTCTCACAGAAGTTTGCTGAATATGTGCCTGTACCTTTTGACGTTCAGCAGAAGCTGGCGAAGGGGATGAAGGTGGAAGAGATGCAGGAAGCATAACAACACTTTGCGTCTTAGCGCCTCTGGGGTGAAAAAATTAACCTCAGGGGCGCGGAGTCGCAAAGTAATCGCAGGAACAAAATTCTTTACCAAGCCAGGACTTTTCGCAATAAAAAGATCGGTTGCGCTTAATAGCGAGTCCTATGCGGCTCTGCTATAAATCCACTGCTTAACTTCTGGCACCAATCACCTCCACCGCCCCCATCAAATCCACGACCTTATAATCCCCCGCATTTTCGGGCTCCACTTCATCACCCACCTGGATCGTCTTCATCCCCAGCCGTTTTGCAGGAATAAGATCCCTGCCCCGGTCGCCAACCATCCAGGACTGTGACACATCAATGTCAAATTTTGCGATGGCCTTTTCGAACATCAGCGTGCCCGGCTTGCGCAGCAGCGAGTTCGTGACCGACGGATGGTAAGGCGAAAAATAAAAGTGATCGATCACCTGACCGCATGCCTCCTGCAGGTAAACATGACACGCCCGCATCTGGTCGATCGTGTACAGACCCTGCGCGATGCCTGACTGGTTGGTGACCACGATGAGGAGATACCCCTGCTTCTTCAGCAGCCGCAATGCCTCCGGCACGCCGGGAATGATGTGAAAGTGTTCCACATCGTAGGTGTAATTGGGGTTGTCGGTATTGAGTACGCCGTCGCGGTCGAGGAAAACACATTTGTTCATGACCGCAAATATCTACAATTGGAGGGTTTTTCGTTAGTTTTGCCGCCAGTGAGCAACGCACTCGTCATCATACCCACGTACAACGAACGCGAAAACATCGAGGCGATCATTGACGCGGTGTTTTCCCAGCCCAAGGACTTTCACCTGCTCATCGTCGATGACGGCTCACCCGACGGTACGGCAGACATCATCAAGGCACAGCAGCTGAAATACAATGCCACTGAAACCAAACTCCACCTGCTCCAGCGACAGGGCAAACTGGGGCTTGGAACGGCCTATATCTCCGGCTTCAAGTTCGGTATTGAAAAAGGCTACGACTTCCTGCTCGAAATGGACGCCGATTTCTCCCACGATCCCAAAGACCTCAACCTGTTGTACCTGGCCTGCGCAGAAGGCGGCGCTGACCTTTCTATCGGTTCGCGCTACGTCACCGGCGTGAACGTGGTGAACTGGCCCATGAGCCGGGTGCTGCTCTCCTACTTCGCCAGCGTATACGTCCGGTTCATCACCCGCATGCCCATCCAGGACACAACTGCAGGATTTGTCTGCTACCGGAGGATTGTGCTGGAAACACTCCCGCTGGATAAAATCAAACTCATCGGCTACGGTTTCCAGATTGAAATGAAATTTGACACTTGGAAATACGGGTTCATACTGAAGGAGGTGCCGATCATTTTTACCGAGCGTGTCCGGGGTCAGTCTAAATTATCCGCCGGGATTTTTAAAGAGGCATTTATTGGGGTGATGTGGTTGAAAATCCAGAGCTGGTTCCGATTATACAATCGGTCTTGAAACCGGTCGCCCCTATGGGGCTACAAACTGATCGCCCCTATGGGGCTACAAACGGGTCGCCCCTATGGGGCTACAAACAGGTCGCCCCTATGGGGCTGCAAACGGGTCCGCCCCTATGGGGCTGCAAACAGTACACCCCTATGGGGTTATGTTGATGATCGGGCTCCAGATGCAAAATCAATCAAACCGAATGGCTGTAATTGGATTAATTCTCGAAACAATCGCCGTCGGCAACAACAACACCACCGTGACCACCACAAAAATTAACACATTCAAAAAAATCACCGCCGGCCAGTCCCACCCGATGGGTACGTAGCTCATATAATAATTGTGCGGATTGAGCGTGATGAAACGGAACGTGTCCTGCAGGTAACACAGGCCCAGTCCGAATATGTTTCCAAAAAAAAGTCCGCGCGCGATCAGGCTCATGCCCTGGTAGACAAACACGGAACGTATCACGCCGTCTTTCGCGCCCATCGCCTTGAGCAGGCCGACCATGTGGGTGCGCTCCATCACCAGGATGAGCACCACGGAAATCATGTTCACACAAACAACGATAAGAATGACGCCAAGCAGAATCTTTACCTGGCGGCTTACGAGCCCGAGCCACTCAAATACCTGGACAAACTTTTCGCTGACCTTTTCAATGTACAGGTCAAAGTCCATGCTCTGACCCAGGTCTTGGTACACCTGGTCAACCTGGCTGATGTTTTTTACATATACTTCCACTCCTCCCGCCACACTGTCGGGCCAGTCGTTCAGGCGCTGGATCAGGCCCAGGTCGCCAATGATGATTTTGCTGTCGAAGTAATCTGACAGGTTGGTTTCATAGATACCGGATATCTTCAGTTTGCGAAAACGCGGCGGGTCCTGGAAAAAATGCACGGTGATCTCATCACCCTGCCTGGCCTTGATCTTGTCGGCAATGACACGGCTGATTACCACATCGTGCGAGTAGCCGGAATCAGAAAAATGGATGAAGCTTCCTTCCACCAGGTTGGTACCGAAGGCAGCCTGGTCAAAGCTTTTTCCTACTCCTTTGAACACGATGCCCAGCACATCGTCATCGGCTTTGATCAGTCCCGCCTTGTGACTGAACTCCTGGACGTGGCGCACGTTGGCAAAATGTTCAGGGTGTTCGTACACGGGAATCCGGTAAAGAATGGGCTGCTCCTCCATGGAGTTGCTGAGGCTCAGTTTGGTGATGAGAATGTTCGCGCTAAAGCTGTAAATCCTGTTCTTCACCGTGGTCTGAAAACCCTCCATGATGAGGAAAGAGACGATGGACGCCGCCAGACCAATGGACAGCGTAACCACGGCGATGGTATGAATGGTCGACGCGAAGCCATTCTTTTGTTCGCGGCTGATCCGCCTGGCTATGAAATAGGAAAGGTTCACTTTTGTGGCGTAATTTTAGCCTGAGTAACAAAGAAACTAAAATGAAAAGACTTTTACTCCTCCTGGTGTTCGCCGTTTCAGGTTTGGCAACGTTAGCCCAGCCCAATAAGCTGGTGATGGGCGACGAGCAAATGGACCTCTACCTGCCGCTCCTTGCCGGAAAGCGTGTGGCCCTGCTTGTAAACCACACCGCCGTCATTGGAAAAACACACCTGGCTGATACCCTCAAAGCAAGAGGGGTGAACATTGTCAAGATATTCTCCCCGGAACATGGTTTCCGCGGCATGGCTGACGCCGGTGAGAAAGTGACCGACGGGATTGATGCCAAAACAGGGCTCCCGGTTGTCTCGCTCTACGGGGCCAGCAACAAAGACATGAAAGCCACCCCGGAGCACATGAAGGACGTGGACATTGTCGTATTCGACATCCAGGATGTGGGAGCCCGCTTCTTTACCTACATCAGCACCCTGCATTACATGATGGAGTCCTGCGCTGAGAATAACAAGAAACTGATGGTGCTGGATCGCCCCAATCCGAATGCCGGCTATGTGGATGGCCCCATTCTTCAAAAGGAACTTAGATCATTTGTGGGGATGCATCCCATACCCATCACCCACGGCATGAGCATCGGTGAATATACCCGGATGGTCAATGGTGAAGGCTGGCTTGAAGGCAGCAGGAAGTGCGAACTGGAAGTGGTGAAGATGAAGAACTGGAAACATTCGGATTCGTATGCTCTCCCCACACGGCCATCGCCAAACCTGCCCAACGATCACGCCATCGGTTTATATCCGTCGACCTGTCTTTTTGAAGGAACCGCGCTCAGCCTCGGCCGGGGAACACAATCTCCCTTTGAAGTGATGGGTCACCCGGATTTGAAGAACCAGCCATACCAGTTTACGCCGGTCAGCATTGACGGCATGGCGAAAAAGCCACGGCTCGAAAATAAACTATGCTATGGCATTGACCTGCGTCAGGCTAAGCTGCCAGGAAAAATCTGGCTGCAACCGGTCATTGACATGTATAACGCATTCCCCGACAAGGAGAAGTTCTTCATTGGCTACTTCGACACGCTGGCCGGAACGAAAGAGCTGAAAACTCAGATCAGGAAAGGGATGAGCGAGGAGCAGATCCGCGCAAGCTGGAAACCTGGGCTGGATAAATTTAAAGGCGTCAGAAAGAAATATTTATTGTATAAATAGAAGTCGAAAATTTAAAGCTCCTGGTGCACCCATGAGTAAATCAGAAAAGATCAAAGATATTTTAAACACCCTCGACAACCTCTATCCCCACCCCGAGGTTCCGTTGCAGCACAAGGATGCTTACACATTGTTGATTTCGGTTTTACTTTCAGCACAGTGTACGGATGAACGGGTGAACAAAGTCACACCCATACTCTTCAAACAGGCCGACAATCCGTACGACATGATCAAGATGACCCAGGAAGAAATCCGGGAGATCATCAGGCCGTGCGGTTTATCACCGATGAAATCGAAAGGGATTTACGGACTATCAAAGATCCTGATTGATAAATACGGCGGAAAAGTACCGCAGACTTTCGAAGAACTGGAAGAACTTCCATCCATCGGCCACAAGACAGCGTCAGTGGTGATGACGCAATGGTTCGGCAAGCCCGCCTTTCCCGTGGATACACACATCCACCGCCTGGCCTACCGCTGGGGGTTGACGAACGGGAAGAATGTGGAACAAACTGAGAAAGACCTGAAGCGGCTCATTCCGGAGAGCAAGTGGAACAAGGCGCACCTGCAGATCATCTATTTTGGTCGGGAGTATTGTCCCGCACGCGGCCACCAATGGGAACAGTGTCCGATTTGCAGCAAGTACCTGAGAAAAGATTTAAGGGATTAACTTGCACCCTGTATGAATTCCCTCCGCATCATCTTCATGGGCACACCCGAATTTGCCGTCCCGAGCCTGGAGACGCTTGTGGAAAACAAATTCAACGTGGTTGCGGTCATCACGGCGCCCGACAAACCGCAGGGTCGCGGTCAGAAACTTACACCGTCACCCGTCAAGGAGCGCGCCCAGAAACACAGCATCCCGGTACTTCAACCCACCAACCTCAAGTCTGCTGACTTCCTGGAACAACTTAAATCCTTCCAAGCCAACCTGCAGGTGGTGGTCGCATTTCGGATGCTGCCAGAAGTGGTCTGGTCCATGCCGGCATTGGGCACCTTCAACCTCCACGCTTCCCTCCTGCCTGACTACCGCGGCGCAGCACCCATCAACTGGGCCATCATGAACGGGGAAAAGGAAACTGGCGTGACGACCTTCTTTCTTAAGCACGAGATTGACACCGGCAGCATCATCTTCCAGGAACACGAACCCATCCGGGCCACTGACGACGCCGGATCACTCTATGAAAGGCTGATGACAAAAGGAGGGCAGCTGGTTCTCAAGACCGTTAAGGCAATTGAAGCCGGGGATTACCCAATCGTCCCACAGACTGCACCTGCCGAAATCAAACATGCTCCCAAGATCTTCAAGGAGACCTGCCAGATCAACTGGGACCAATCCTCAGACAGGGTCTGCAACTTCGTCCGCGGCCTGAGCCCCTACCCCGCCGCCTGGACGGTTCACGATGCGAAAACGTACAAAATCTTCAAGGTGCAGTCCGCGGTCTCGAACGGCCTTCCCACTGCCGCCGGTACCTGGAAGACCGACAACAAAACTTATCTTTACGTCAAGACCGCCGACGGATGGGTTTCGGTGATCGAACTGCAGCCTGAAGGAAAGCGACGCATGGCGGTTGAGGATTTCTTCAGGGGAAACAAAATCTAGCAGCTGGTTGATGGTAACTCCTTTAACTCAACCATCAGCTTTGATCAATAGACGGTGAACATAGCGACGAACAGCCAGTAACCAGAAGCCAGCAAACAACCATGATTATTTCACTCATAGCAGCACTTACGAAGAACCGCGTCATAGGCAGGGACAACAGCCTCCCGTGGCACCTGCCCGACGACATGAAGTACTTCATGCAGACGACAAAGGCACATCACGTGATCATGGGGCGGAAAAATTATGACTCCATACCGGAAAAATTCAGGCCGCTGCCCAACCGCGTGAATATCGTCGTTACCCGGCAGCGGGACTTCAAGGCACCGGCGTGTACCGTTGTCCACGCGCTTGAAGAGGGGATTGACATCAGCCGCAATGGCGGTCAGCAGGAGGTCTTCATCATCGGCGGATCTGATATGTATAAGATCGCCTTGCCGATCAGTCACCGTCTTTACCTCACTGAAATTGAAACGGAACTGGATGGCGATACCTACTTCCCCGAATTCAACCGGGCGGAATGGAAAGAAACCAGTCGGCGGCACCACCCTGCCGATGACCGCCATGCCTTTGCCTTTGATTTTGTAGTGTACGATCGTTTGAGTTAATTCACATTCCCTATCTAACCCCCGGCAGCTATGGAAAACCACAAGAGAATTCTCGGAATCATCTATATCGTTTCGGCTTTCTTTCAGGCGCTGATCGCCCTGTTCCTCAACGTGCTGTTTGCAACGATATTCTCCTTTGTTATTGGACAGGCTGATCCGGAGGATACGGCCATTCTCGAACTGGTCGGAAAAGTATTGGAATGGCTGCCCGCTGCCATTATCCTGTTCTTCGCCATACCTTCCCTTATTGCCGGCATCGGCCTTTTGAACAAGGCGTCGTGGGCCATGGTTCTTGCCCTGGTACTGGGATGTTTCAAACTCTTCTCCTTCCCCATCGGTACCGCCATTGGGGTTTATACCATTTGGGTTTACGTTGAAGACAACAAGGCATCGAAAGCCGCAGCCACACCATTTAAATGACCATTCAAAATAAAGTCATCTGGCTTACCGGCGCCTCGTCCGGCATCGGTGAAGCGCTGGCGTATGCCCTCGCCAGAAAGAAAGTCAAACTCATCATTTCCTCACGGAGAAAGGAAGAACTGGAACGCGTGAAAGGCAACTGCCATCCGCTGGCGCAGCCCAACATCCGTATACTCCCCATGGACCTGGGTGAAGGCTCAACACTGCAGCTCACCACGGAAGCGGCCATCCAGCTGTTCGGCCACATTGATATCCTCATCAACAACGGCGGAATCAGCCAGCGCGCCCTGGCAAAGGACACCGTCATCGAAGCCGACCGGAGAATCATGGAGGTGGATTATTTCGGAACCATGGCCATCTCAAAATACCTGCTGCCGCATTTTCTGAAAAGAAAAAGCGGCCACTACGTAACCGTCAGCAGTGTCATGGGCCTTATTGGCACGCCCTACCGGTCCGGATATGCCGCTGCCAAGCACGCGCTGCACGGATTTTTTGATTCCCTCCGTGCTGAGTTATGGAAGGAAAGCAAATCCATCCATGTCACCATGATCTGTCCGGGATGGGTGAGGACCAACATTTCCATAAATGCCCTGATGGGCGACGGCTCGAAGCTGAACCAGATGGATTCCACCACCAGCGACGGACTCGATCCCAAAGATGTTGCCAAAAAAATAATCTCCGCCATAGAATCCAGGAAAAGAGAAGCATACATCGGCGGGCTCAAAGAAGTGTTTGCTGTTTACCTGAATCGTTTTCTCCCAGGACTGTTCGCCCGGATTGTCCGCAAAGCCAAAGTGCGCTGATGCTGGAGTGGTATGAATATGTCCTGATTGTCCTTGTGGGATTTCTCGCAGCCTTCATGAATACCATTGGAGGAGGCGGGTCCCTGTTCTCGGTTCCCATCCTCACCTTCATGGGACTGCCCATCACCATGGCGAACGCCACAAGCCGCGTGGCCCTGCTCTTTCAGAACTTTTTTGCCGTGCGCGGATTCAAAAGCATGGGCATCGAACTGCCCTGGCCCTACAGCCTGTACCTGGGCTTCTCTTCCCTGGGCGGCGGATTGATCGGGTCGCTCGTGGCGTCAAAAGTTACCGATGCGATCTTCACCAAGATCTTTGTTATGGTGATGATCCTGGCGGTAGTCCTGATCATTTTCGATCCGTTCAAATCCGTTAAAGCGGAAAAGATGGATACCCGAAGCCAGGTCACGGGTACCATCCTGTTTTTCTTCATCGGAATCTATGGTGGCTTTGTGCAAGCGGGAATTGGCTTCCTGGTCATCGCCGTATTAAGTCTCGTCAACCACCTCAGCCTTGTTAAGAGCAACTACGTCAAGGTTTTTGCTGCCATTGTCTATACCGGTGTCTCCGTGGTGGTCTTTGCCTTCGAGGGAAAGATCATGTGGACGACCGGACTGATCCTGGCCATCGGCCATGCGTGGGGCGGATGGGTGGCGAGCCGCTGGTCGGTGAAGGCTGGCGACGTTTGGATCAAACGAATCATGATCGTGACCATCATCGGATTGGCCATTCGGTTGTGGTTCACGTAATTTGTACTTATTCTGGCGCAAAACATTTAAAGAAAATTTATGCTGACATGGAAAGAGGTGATGCAGTTTGCTGCCAAGGGAAATTCTGTGCCGCCCAGGCGGGTAGAAAAAAGTGATGAGGAATGGAAAAAGGCGCTTACGCCGGAACAATACCAGGTCGCCAGGAAAAAGGGGACTGAACGACCCTTCACGGGTGAGTATTGTGAAGCCCACGATCCAGGACTTTATGCCTGCCGCTGCTGCGGAACCTTGTTGTTCGACTCAAGCCTGAAGTTCGATTCCGGCACCGGCTGGCCCAGCTTCACCCAACCCTACACCGACAATGCGGTGGCCTATCACCAGGACACCAGTTACGGCATGACGCGTGTGGAGGTGCTTTGCAATGTCTGCGATGCGCACCTGGGGCATATTTTCCCTGATGGGCCCAAACCCAGCGGGCTGAGGTATTGCATCAACTCCGCCTCCATCGTGCTGGCGGAAAAGGGAAAAGTCTGATTTTTGAATCAGCGGGCGGCGAGTGCCAATTTCCTTATTTTTTGTACGCGGTCTGGATCTACGGTGCGCAGCAGAAATTCGCCGGAACCCTGGTCACCCATTGCGGTAATGTTCTTGTTCTGATAAACCATGGAACTGTTCCTCTGGCCCACGGCAGAGAAATGAATTTCCTTCACGCCTGATTTTTTCACGATATCAAGTACGGTATCCTCATTCACCCCTGAGCCTGCGATGATGGAGATCCGGTCTCCCGCTCTTTCCACCAGTTGCCGAATGAGTTCCACACCCTCTCCGGCCTTTGGCATTTGCCCGGAGGTCAGAATTCTTTTGAAGCCAACCTCAATGCAGTCTTCCAGTGCCTCGAACGGATCGCGTGTCATGTCAAAGGCGCGGTGGCAGGTGACCTGGAGGGGGCGGGCTTTGTCAATCAATTCCTTACACCTTGTCTTGTCAATTCTGCCATCCGGCAGCAGGATACCGAGAACAAATCCGTCCACACTCAGTTTTTGGAACTGCAGCAGGTCGCGTTTCATGGCATGAAACTCGTAACTGGTGTAGCAGAAATCGCCGCCGCGGGGACGGAGCATAACGAAAACATCCAGGGATACATTCTTGCGCACGACTTCCACCACACCCGGCGACGGGGTTGTTCCTCCTTCACCCGGGTTGTCACATAGCTCAATACGGTCCGCGCCGCCTTCCTGTGCCTTGAAGGCTGATTCGATGTTATAGACAACGATCTCACAATTCATGGTGGGTGTTTTCACTGAGGTTTATGCTTCGAATCAACGTGCTATGTTAGAATAACATCAGCCTTTCGGGCTTCTGTTTCACGCCCAATCAATTCCCTAATAATAACTCTTCCCCTTGAAAATATTGTTTGGGATTTCAGTCGAGTATACCGCGTATGTAAATCCCGGCTGCAGTGCAAAAGCGCCAAATTCTCCTGCCTTGCTGATGGCCAGAAATCCCACCTGCATTTCCTTTGACTTCTTCGGCTGATTTTTCACGATGCGTTTCACAGCCGCCTCGCATGCTTCCTGCGGGCCCAGGCCCTGGCGCATGAGTTCAACGACAAGGTGCGATCCGCAAATCCGAATAACCTCTTCGCCCACGCCCGTTGACGTCGCTGCGCCAATTTCATTGTCAACAAACAATCCAGCCCCGATGATCGGTGAGTCGCCCACCCGGCCCCGCATCTTATAGGCCATGCCGCTGGTGGTACAGGCACCGGAGAGATTCTGATTCACATCAAGCGCCAGCATGCCGATCGTGTCATGGTTCTCAATGTTGGCCACCGGCTTGTACTCCGCCTTCTTCAGCCACTCCTTCCAGGCTCTTTCGGATTCTGGCGTCAGGAGGTTTTCCTTCTTGAATCCGTTCGCCAGCGCAAACTGCAACGCGCCGTCGCCAATGAGCATGACGTGCGGCGTTTTCTCCATCACTTTTCTTGCTACTGAAACCGGGTGAACAATATGTTCCAGTCCGGCCACCGAGCCGCAGTTGGCAAACTCATCCATGATGCAGGAGTCCAGCGTAACATGACCGTCGCGGTCAGGAGCGCCGCCGTAGCCAACCGTCGTGTTCTTCGGATCCGCTTCGGGCACCCACACACCCTGCTCGACTGCATCCAGCGCGCGGCCTTTGTTCGAAAGAATCTTCCATGCATCCGCGTTCGCCTCCCGGCCAAAATCCCAGGTTGAGACGACGAGCGGTTTGGTCATCGCCGGTATACTCCTTCCATGAAGCAGGGAACTCAGCGACAGGAAAGATGTCAGGGCAGCGCCCCTTTGCAAAAATGTACGGCGGGATGATTTCATATTTATGGGTTAAGCATTACCTCGCTTCTGACGAAGAAAAAGAGGTCATTTCTCAATGACCCTTCTCGCGACCCTGAAGCGCTTGTTGTAATAGTCTGAATATAAATTGGTTTCCACCACACCCAGCGACGTGGAAGCATGAATGAATTTCACCTGGTCATTGCCCTTCACATCCGTCACGATGCCGACATGGGTGATCTCCCGCTTTTTCTTACCGGTCGCAAAAAACAACAGGTCGCCCGACTGGATATCCTTCTTCTTTACTTTGGTTCCAACACCGGCCTGCGCATCCGCCTGCCGCGGCAGCTTAACATCAATGGCTTTGAACGCATTGGTAGTCAGCCCTGAGCAGTCCATACCGGAACGGGTTGTACCGCCCCACTTATATGGTGTGCCCGTATAGGTGCGTGCCGCCTGGATAACAGCATCCACTTTTTTGTCGCGAACCCTTGCCTTGCGTGCGCCTGCACAGGACAGCAGGCTGATGAGAATCAATAAATAAAAGCACGTACGGTAAAATCGGATTTGCTTAACTTTGCGCTCTTTAGCCATAGTTAGCCCCCTAGTTTAAAAAATCGTAAGCAAAGCTACGAGATTCATGCCAAACTCTAAAATCATCGAGGCACTGGAAACCAACCTCACGGAGACCATCATCAACCAGTTTAGGTCAATCATCGGCGCAGACCAGGTCGTGGTTGACGTGGCCGGAATGGAAGACTACGGCCATGACAAAACCGAAGACTACTTTTTTCTGCCAGATGTTGTGCTGAAACCCGGCACCACAAAAGAAATCAGCGCGCTTCTGCAAATATGCCACACGCACAAGGTTCCGGTAACCCCCAGGGGCGCAGGTACCGGACTCAGCGGCGGGGCGTTGCCCGTGAAGAACGGTGTCGTCATGTCCATGGAGCGTTTTAACAAGATCCTGAACATCGATGAGCTCAACCTGCAGGCCACGGTCGAGCCTGGCGTCATCACGGAAGTATTTCAAAATGCCGTCAGGGAGAAAGGCCTCTTCTACCCGCCTGATCCCGCCAGCCGCGGATCTTGTTTCCTCGGCGGCAACCTCGCGAACAATTCCGGCGGACCCAAGGCAGTAAAATACGGCGTTACCCGCGATTATGTCCTTAACCTGGAAGTGGTGCTGCCCACCGGCGAAATCATCTGGACCGCTGCCAACGTCCTGAAAAACTCAACCGGGTACAACCTCACCCAACTCATGTGCGGCAGCGAGGGCACGCTGGGCATCATCACCAAGATCGTCTTCAAGCTTCGTGGATTTCCGAAGAAAGACGTGCTGATGATGATCCCGTTTGAAACGAACGAAGAATTGTGTCGTGCCGTAGCGGCCATATTTGTGGCCGGGATCACACCCTCCGGCATGGAGTTCTTTGAAAAAGAGGCGGCAACCAAGACCTTTGAATATTGCGACAAGGTGCTGAACAGCCCCGTCACGACCAAACTGACGGATGGCATGAATGCCTATATGCTGTGCGAACTCGACGGCAATGATGAAGAAGTACTCATGCGCGATGCGGAACGGGTCATGAACGTCGTTGAGAAATTTCTGTGCGGTGAGGTGCTTTTCGCCGACAGCAGCGCGCAAAAAGAGGAACTCTGGAAAATCCGCAAGAACATCTCCCCTGCCGTGAACTGGTACACGCTCACAAAATCCGATGACGTGGTGGTGCCCAGGGCTAATTTACCCAAACTCATCACCGGCATCAAGGCAATCGGCAAACAATACAATTTCAACACGGTGTGCTTCGGCCATCTCGGCGACGGAAACCTGCATGTGAATATCCTGAAGGAAGACATCAGCACGCACGACTGGGAGACGAAGATTCCGGAAGGCATCGGCGAAATTTTCAAATTGACCGTAAGCCTGGGTGGAACACTCTCCGGCGAGCACGGCATCGGCATTGCCAAGCGGCCCTACATGCCCATCGCCATGAGCGAAGTCAACCTGAACCTCATGCGTGGCATCAAGAAAGTCTTTGATCCTCACGGAATACTCAACCCCGGAAAAATATTCTGATCGTCAACGTTTAAATCCAAAAGTCATGAAGCAGATCTCCAGTATCCTTATTGCTATTGCCCTGCTAGCCGGGTGCAGCCCAAAACAAACTGAATCCGGGACAGCCGCCGCCGTCAACAACCAACTGACGGAGCAGCAAAAAGAAGAAGGATGGAAGATGCTCTTTGACGGACAAACCCTCAACGGCTGGCGCCCTTTCAAAAACATTGAATGCACCAGCTGGGATGTGGTCGATGGCTCGTTGCACTGCCTGGCCGATACGGACAGTGTTGCCTTCAAGCATAACGATATCCTTACCAACGATACCTTTCAGAACTTTGAGCTGGTATTCGATTGGAAAATTTCACCCAAGGGAAACAGCGGCGTGATTTACCGTGTGACTGAGGAATTCAATGCTCCGTACGCTTCTGGCCCCGAGTACCAGGTCCTCGATGATGAAGGCTACCCTGGCGAGGTGAAAGACGTCGAAAAATCCGGTGGCAATTTCGCCATGCATGCGCCTGACGGCAAGAAAGCAAACGCCCCCGGTGAATGGAACAGCGCCAGGATCGTTGTAAATGGAAACCATGTCGAGCATTGGCTTAACGGAGCCAAGGTGGTTGATTATGAACTGGGCTCAGATGACTGGAAGAACCGGGTGAACGGAAGCAAGTGGAAAGAATTTCCCGGCTATGGCCTCGCTCCTTCTGGATATATTGATCTCCAGGACCACGGGCATGAGGTGTGGTACCGGAGCATTTATATCAAAGTCCTTTAATCCACTCACGACCGGAAACTTTAAGGCTGCTTAAAGCAATAGCCTTTGCACTTTAGGCAAAGTCGGGCAGGCATTGGCCAATGGTTACCATCTGCTATCTTTGAGCATGTGCGGAATCACAGGCGTATTCGCCTTCAACCTGGTTGGCAAATTCAACAAGATCAATGTGGCTGCGGCCACCGCCTCCTTGTCTTCGCGGGGTCCGGACTTCCAGGATATCCACATCGATGAGTGGGTGTGCCTGGGGCACCGGCGGCTCTCCATCATCGACACCAGCAGCGCAGCAAACCAACCCATGTGGGATGAAGGCAAGCGCTACTGCATCATCTTCAATGGCGAAATATTCAATTACCGGGAACTGCGGGAAGTGCTCAGGCAACAAGGAGTTTCATTCTCTACGGAATCAGATACCGAAGTACTGCTCAAACTCTATATCCGGGAACAGGAAGGCTGCCTTTCCAAACTCAATGGTTTCTTTTCTTTCTGCGTCTACGACCAGCAGGAACAATCGCTGTTCCTCGCCCGCGACCGGTTCGGCATCAAGCCGCTGTTGTACCTGTTTGACGAAGACAAGTTTCTCTTTGGCTCTGAAATGAAGTCACTGCTCGCGTACGGGATAGACAAGGACATTGATTTCACATCGCTCTTCACCTACCTGCAGCTCAACTACATTCCCGCGCCAGACACCATTTTCTCAAAGGTGAAGAAGCTGATGCCCGGACATTTTCTAAAAGTAGGCAACCAGCAGCTGACGGCAGGCAAGTACTACGGTATACCGTATGAAAATGCGTTGGTTGGTTCGAACTCAATTACATACAACCAGGCAAAAGATAAATTCAAGACACTGCTGGAGGACTCCGTGAAGCGAAGGCTCGTTGCAGATGTGCCGCTGGGTACCTTCCTGAGCGGGGGCATTGACTCCTCCGTTGTAACCGCCCTTGCCAGCCGGCACAAGCCCGATCTGCACACTTTTTCCATCGGTTTCCGCGATGAGAAATTCTTCGATGAAACGGCATACGCAACAGCGGTAGCCAAACACCTCAACACCCAACACACCGTTTTCTCCCTCACGAACCAGAACATGTACGAACACGTGCATGACATACTGGACTACCTGGATGAACCATTCGCGGATTCTTCGGCTATTGCCGTCTACCTGCTGAGCCGGGAAACGCGCAAACACGCTACGGTAGCCCTGTCCGGTGACGGCGCCGATGAACTGCTGGGCGGCTACAACAAACACGCAGCGTTCTACAGGGCACTTCACCCGAGCTGGAAAGAAAATGCCGCCGCTCTCCTCGGCCCGGTGTGGAGTATGCTGCCCAAATCCCGGCACGCCCCTTTTTCCAACAGCATCCGTCAACTGGACCGTTTTGCTTCCGGTGCCCGGCTCTCGTCGCGCGAACGCTACTGGAGGTGGGCGGGCTTTGTAAAAGAAAATGCCGCCGGCCGGTTGCTCTCCGCTGCCAGCCGCGAGAAATCCTTCATGGGTTATGAAAGTAGAAAATCCACGCTCATGCAGGCGATTCCCGACAGGGAAAACATGAATGAGATCCTGTTGGCCGATATGGGCCTGGTGCTCTCCAATGACATGCTCACCAAGGTGGACCTGATGAGCATGGCCAACAGCCTGGAGGTCCGTGTTCCCTTCCTGGATGTAGAAGTGGTCAACTTTCTTTTCAGTCTGCCATCCGAATACAAGATCGATGGCATGATGAGGAAGAAACTCCTCCAGGACACTTTCCGTGATATGCTGCCGCCGGAATTGTACAACCGGCCCAAGAAAGGGTTTGAAGTTCCTCTCTTGAAATGGCTCCGGCATGAAATGAAATCCATGATTAAAGATGAATTGTTATCCGAAAAATTTATCAAAGCACAGGGGATTTTCGAGTATTCCGAAATCAGGAAACTGAAACGACAACTTTTTTCCCTCAGCCCCGGTGATATACACGCAAGGATTTGGGGCCTGGTGGTGTTTCAGTACTGGTGGAAGAAGCGCGTTGGCTAGAATAGATAAGAGGCCACGACCTGCAGGGCAAAGCCAGCGTCCTCGGTCTTGGCTACGTTCATGAATTTCAGTTCCCCTCCCAACCGCAGGCGTTCGTTGACCGGCTTGAGGTAAAGTGCTGAGATGTGAAAGGCCGCCAAAGAAGTCTGACTGCTTTTTGTGATCGTGACAAAATCGGTCAGTTTGGAATTCAGGATGCATATGCCGGTGCCTCCGCTGATGTAGAAATCGCCCACCACCCTCATCCTGAAGACCACTGAAATCGGAACGGCCGTGAGCGTAGCTTGTCCATACAGCGGATTCGTGGCTGTGGCCGGCTTGGTCACATCATAGAACTTGTAATACCCGGACTCAAGCCCGATGGCCAGCCGATGCTCAAATTCACGCATCACCCTGAATGAGGCACAATACTGGGTGCCGTCAACATAATTGCCATCCACCTTCAAGGTGTTGATATATTGAAACACACCGGTCCCAAACTGCATGGAATACTTGCGCAGTTTTAGTGGCTTTGAAGGCTCAGCGGCCTGTCCAAAACTGTGCATGGAAAGCAGAAGCAATACGGCCAAAGTAAGAATCCTCTTCATATCATTCCTGCCTGTAAAATTCATAAGCCACATACGAAGGATAATTGGACAGCAGTCCGTTAAACCTGCCTTGTTGGATGTACTGCCTGATGTAATTCGGTGCATCTATTGTCCAAGTCAGCACAAGCCTTCCTTCACCCTGCACCGACGCGACGAGGTCATTTTGGGTACCCAGCGTCCAGCGAGGCCCCCAGGCTAATGAACTCAGCTCACGGGCACCTTCCGGACTCAGTTCACACAAAGAAGGAATCGACTGGTAACCCGATGTGGCTTTGAGGGCATCAAAAACACCCTGTGAGGGTACACCCATCAATATCTTCAGGTTTCTGCCCTTTGACTGGGCTCTTGCGATTGCTGCCTGCTGAATGGGTACAACATATTTCACCAGGTCAGGATCCTCGTCCTTCATATCCAGCCACACAAATTTCAGCCGGGTGCTGTCCACCGTATAGGTAAGGGCTTCTTCCAGGGTGGGAATTTTTTCGCCGCGGATCAGCCGTACCCAGGCCAACAGCTGACCGTAGGTGAAATTCCCGATGGGACCATTGAGCGGACCTTTGGTGGTGAGTCGGATGTTGATGTCCGAGTCATGATAGAGAACCGGGACCTTGTCGCTGGTGAGCCGGACATCAATCTCGATTCCATTGGATCCAAAATTGGCGGTATACCCAATCATCGACGGGGTATTTTCTGAAACCGGGAGCCGGTCGGAAGTTCTTCCACCGCCCCGGTGGCCCACGATCAGGTAGTTGGTGGCAACCACGGTCGCTGAAAAGTCCCGCTTGTATTGAAAGACAGTACTGAGGCTGGCGGGTCCGTTGCCATTGCCATAACCCCCACGCATAATCACATTGGCCTTGCTGCCGCCGATGACCGCGCTGCCACCCTCGGCTCCAGCAATGGTCAGCGTGATCAACCCGGTCTCATCGCTGATGGGGACGCGCCAGTATCCCTGCATAGTAATATCAGGCCACTGGTAAACACAACTCAGGATGGCATAGTTAGTTTGGGAGAAGATGGACAACTTCCTGCCATTCCATTTCATTACCACTTCTTCGCCAAACCTTTCCTTACCGCCCGTGACAGTGTAAACTCCTTCCAGGTTCACCATCATCGCGTCGGTAACCTTTGACCCGGTGAGCGGCGGCGGCGGAGACGGCATAATGACAGGGTTTTCCGTTGTGCAGGTGATACACACAGCGCCCAGCAGCAGCCAAAAGAAAATGTTCCTGGTCTTCATAAAATCAAACCGACATAGAATTCAGGTATGTTATAAAAGCGATTGAAGGTTGAAAATGCCGGCCACGCCATAAAATGATACTTGGCATAGGAGTTTTTGAATCCGATCACCAGCACCTTGTCCTTGTGTACACGCTGCTCCATATACAAGGCCACCGTATATCCATTGTAAACATTCCGGTCTGTGGCAACAGTATTTTCACCCTGTCTGGAGCTGAAGGACGTGATGACAGCGAGCTCGGACTTAAAGGTAAATGCAACGTCTTTGAATTTGTACCCCACGGAGAAGTTCGGATAATTGATCCAGGTGCTCACACTGGTGTCAAAGCCAAACTGGTTGAGAAATCCAAAAGCATAGGCAACATCGTACCCTACGTTGAATGATGTTCTGTTCTGCTGAAACTGCCAGCGGGGACCCAGGGAAATCTGGTTGGAGATAAACAAGGATGACAGCCTGCCATCGATGGAGAAATTCTTTGGCAGGGCATAATTGGCATGAAAATGAAACAGGGGTGCCTGCACAGCCGTCTCCAGCCAGTCAAATGGCAATTTCACCTGCGACAAGGCGACCTCCGCTGTAAACGTGCCCGGAACATAGCGGTGCGGGTAGTAGAGACTAGCCTTGACCAGATCAAAGGATTTGCTGTCCTGCGCGAATGCCAAGCTGGGCAACGCGATCAGGATCATTATAATTACCTTTGCCACAAATATTTTCAATTCACCAAAAGACCGCTTTGTCATCACCCGTAAATATGATCTTGCACGCAAAAAGCCGAGATTTTTGTCATAAAGCAGGTCACTTCTTTTTTACATGCCTTTTCTTTCTTTGCTCCAGCAGCCTATCCGGACAGGGTTTAGACCCAAATGAGTTTGCCTTTGTAAGTGATACCCAGGAACCGATGGGGGTAGAGAAGGCCTTCCTGACCGCCAACCAAAACGAAAAGGCGACGCAGCTCATTTTTTCTGACCTGGTCAGTCAAAAACCAAAGTCCTTGTTTATCCTTGGCGATGTGGTCATGCTGGGCTACAAGGAAAAAAAATGGAAAAAGATGGACAATTACCTGGCGGCGTGCCGGGAAGGCGGTATCCCGGTAACGGCCCTGCTTGGCAACCACGATGTGATGACCCGTGCGAGAAAGGGTGAACGAACATTTCAGGAACGATTTCCGTTGCATGTCAAGACCGGCTATTACCAGGTGGTTGATTCGGTGGCGATCCTATTGCTCAATTCGAACTTTACTAAACTCTCCTCTTCCGACATCCTGAAACAAAAGGAATGGCTGCTCAAAACCCTGGCGCAATTTGACGCTGATCCTGCCATCCTGGACGTGATAGTCACCTGCCACCACGCTCCCTTCACCAACAGCAAGATTGTAGGATCCTCCATGCCCGTTCAGATTAATTTTGTTCCTGCTTACATCCAATCGGTGAAAAGCAGGCTATTCATCACCGGCCATGCCCATGCCTTTGAACATTTCAGGAAAGAAGGGAAAGATTTCCTTACCATCGGCGGCGGTGGCGGCATCCACCAACCCCTCAATACCAAACCCGACCGGATTGAAGACCTGGCCGGCGACTACAAGCCCATGTTTCATTACCTTACGGTCCTGAGAAATAAGACGGACCTGGTGGTAACGTCGCACTTCGTGAAAGAAGACTTCTCCGGCCTGGAGAAAGGTCTTTCGTTTACTGTAACACGCTGACTTTTCTGAAAAGCACTATTTTTGAATCTCCACGGGCCTCAGCATTGAAATCAACTCTTGCTTTACTCCTTATTCTGTTCAGCGGCCTTTACGGCTTTGGTCAGGTGGACTGCAAACTGAAACTTGACAAAGACAGCATTAAGGTCTACTCATGCGAACTGCCTCACTCGAAATACAAGTCGATCAAATCATCCTTCCAGGTCAACAGCAGCCTTTCCCAGCTCGCAGCCATGATACTGGACATTGACCACCTGGGTGATTGGCAATACAAGACCGTGAGCGCTAAGGTTCTCAAGAAAATCGGCGAACATGAGATCATTTACTATACCGAGGCAGCCTCCCCCATCGGTATTGACAACAGGGATTTTATCATCCGGCTGACCATCCACCAGGACCCTGCCACCCGCGTCATGAAGATCGATGCCCTCGGCATGCCCGACTACCTGCCGGCAAAACCGAAGGTGGTACGTGTTCCCTTTTCAAAAGCCCAATGGATCGTCAGGCCGCTGAGTCACTCCAGGCTGCAGGTTGACTACAGCATTGAGATTGACCTTGGCGGCGCCATTCCGCCCTGGCTTGTCAATATTGTCGCTCACCAGGCACCGTATGAGACTTTCAGGGATCTCAAGAAATTGATCGGACGGTATCCAAAGGGGAAAGTGGGGTTTATCAGGGATTAGGATGTGGTTGCCGGCAAGGAGATACTAGTTACCAGACAAAAACAACCGGTAACAAGGTAGTCTCTGGTATCTGGTTGCTGGTATCTGGTCCCGGCAGGAAGATACTAGCAACCAGCAACAAGATACCAGCAAGCAACCAGCAGTCATCCACCCTTCTTCGCCCACATGTCCCGCAGCGTTACCGTCCGGTTAAATACGAACTTGCCCGGTGTAGAGTCCGGATCGAGGCAGAAATAGCCAACGCGCATGAATTGAAAACGGTCTTCCACTTTGGCACTGGCCAGGGAAGGCTCCGCGTATGCCTTGGGCAGAATTTTTAAGGAATCCGGATTCAGATAATCTTTGAAGTCGCCTTCAATCTGGTTGAGGTCTTCCGCGTTGAAGAGGCGGTCATACAACCGCACTTCCACTTCAATGGCGTGGGGCTTGCTCACCCAGTGTATCACTCCCTTGACGGCAATGCCGGATACATCCGACCCGCTCTTGCTTTCGGGGACGTAGGTGCACCGCAACTCGGTGATGTTGCCGGCAGCATCTTTGACTGCCTCCTCGCACTTGATGATGTAGGCGCTTTTCAACCGCACCATCTGGCCGGGTGCCAGGCGGAAATACTTTTTCGGCGGCACCTCCATGAAGTCGTCGCGCTCAATGTACAGCTCACGGCTGAAAGGCATCTCCCGGGTTCCGCTGTTTGGATCTTCCGTATTGTTTTCCGTGGGCAGCATCTCCGTCTTTCCTTCAGGGTAATTGGTGATCACCACCCTGACGGGATCCGAGACTACCATTCTCCGCAGTGCAATCTTGTTCAGGTCCTCGCGGACGCAGAATTCCAGCAAGCCGATATCAATAAGATTTTCGCGTTTGGCCACACCGATCTTGTCGCAGAACTCCCGGATACTTTCGGGCGTGTATCCCCTTCTCCTTGCCGCGCTGATGGTCGGCATGCGCGGATCATCCCAGCCGGAAACGTACTTCTCATTGACGAGCTGCAGGAGTTTCCGCTTGCTCATCATGGTGTAGGTCATGTTGAGGCGGGCAAATTCATATTGATGTGAAGGGTAGATGCCCAGGCTTGCGATGTACCAGTCATACAGTTCGCGGTGCGGCACAAATTCCAGTGTACAAATGCTGTGGGTAACGTTTTCAATGGCATCGCTCTGCCCGTGCGCGAAGTCGTACATGGGATAAATGCACCACGTGTCGCCGGTGCGGTGGTGGTGGGCATGCTTGATCCGGTACATGATCGGGTCGCGCATGTGCATGTTGGGGCTGGCCATATCCACCCTCGCCCGCAGTACTTTTTCACCGTCTTTGTACACGCCAGCCTTCATGTCAGCAAATAATTTCAGGTTTTCCTCAACAGGGCGGTCGCGAAACCGGTTGGGTGTACCTGCCTTCGTGGGCGTGCCTTTTTGCGCCGCAATCTCCTCGCTGGTGCTGTCATCCACATAGGCCAGGCCTTTTTTGATCAGGACCATGGCAAAGTCATACAGCTGACCGAAATAATCCGATGCGTAGAACTCATTCGACCACTGAAAACCCAGCCACTGCACATCATACTTGATGTTATCAACGTATTCCGTCTCTTCGGTTACCGGATTGGTGTCATCAAAGCGCAGGTTGGTCTTCCCTCCATATTTAAGAGCGAGGCCAAAGTTGAGGCAAATGCTTTTGGCGTGGCCCAGGTGCAGGTATCCATTGGGTTCCGGGGGAAACCGCGTGATGATGCTCTTATGCTTCCCGGCGGCAATATCGCCTTCGACAATCTCTTCCAGGAAGTTCAAACTCTTCTCTTCTGCCATAAGTCAATTTCAAAACCTTAAAGGTATAAAGGCTTGGTGACTTAAAAGAAAAATTAGCGTGTTTATGCCATCTTCCATGCCACTTTAATGGCCTCCGACAGATCATGTTTCTAACACAATAGCCGGGGATATTGTATGCCGGATTGGTTAAATGCGGCCTGAGTTAGTTGCCGTAGATTTGATTGAGCACCCCGGCCAGCCTGATCCCCGCCTGCAGCATCCGAAGCTTGGCAATGCTAAAGTATTTGTATGAATACTGATAACCCAGGTTTCCGTTTCCGATGTCGTACACCTGCGGCCTGTAAGTCATTGACTCGTGGGCCCAGTCCCGAACAGAAGCAGCTTGCCATTGCGCGGCCACCGTCTTGTCAGGCTTGATGAAAAACCCTGCCAGTTCAGTATAGCTTAGCTTCGAGTCATCAATCATGTCACTGTCCCACACCCGGTGCAGGTTAGACTCGCTGCGAAACCATTTTACTTTTACATCATTGCCGCCGCGGTCTCCGGGCTTGCCTACGTGCAAAGGCTGGTGAATGTCCCCGACCAGGTGCACGAGCATTTTCAAGTACTCACGCTCCTGTTTGGCTGACAGCTTTCGTGATTTTAACTCCACGATAAACTTCTCAATCATCATGACCGCTTTCCCATCCGGACTGGCCTCCACATCACCGTAGTGCTTACCTTCGGGGATCGTGGTGTAATGCCAGTCTGTGGCATAATTATAGGTGGAATCGGAACGGATATCGTCCATCCAGGTGCCGACCATCGCCAGGGACTCCTGCTGGAGGATGATAAAAATCTTCTTTTTTGCCTTGGCATTCAGGTACTGTTCGGCGATAAGCCCTGTGGCCCGGTGACCGGTGGGACCCCAGGCCGCTGCCGGCAGCATGGCGGCCAGGCACATCAAAAGTACAATGGCTCTCTTATTCATAGTGAGACGCAATATTGGTCTTTTCATGAATACGGCAAATTAAAAAACGGTGATTTAAGGTTATCTTTGATAAGGGGTAATTATGGAAAAAACCGTCAAACTTTCTGCCATCCGCCTAGCCAACCAGCTGGACCTAAAGGGCATTAAGTCAAACCTGGAGCAAAAGCCTCTTGCTGACACTTCTTCGGAGTTGTTTTACAGTCTCGGTCAGGAAAAGTACCAGTACTACTTCAACTATGGAGTGATCGTATTCAGCGGGTACACAGAGGAGGAAATCAACGGGGAGGTAAAGAAGGCTGAGCCTTTTTTTAAGAATCCCGACAAGTGGCTTCGGGATGACCACACGATCAGTGTCGAGTCCGGCGCCGGATTGCATTTTGAATTCGACCAGTTGATCGTGGATCACCTGGATGCCCGGATCATCCGCATCGCGATGCTGAACCTGGCCCAATCGGTAGCCCTTGACCATTATCACGAGGTCTCGGACAATCTGCTTTCAGAAATCAGGGTATTTACAACTGACCTTGAATCGAAAGGCAAGTTGAGCATCACCCGTAAGAACATGCTTAAATTTATCGGCAGGGCGCTCAATACCCAAATCGACATAGCCGACAACATCTACATCTTCGACGCGCCCGACCAGGTATGGGACGATGAGTATCTGGATTCGCTCCACAAGGGACTGATGAAACACTATGATCTCAGGGTCCGCTTCAGTGAAATCGAGTTCACCCTGCGCATCATAGAGGACAATCTCAGCGTATTTCGCGAAATATCACACCAGCGGGAGAGCAACACGCTGGAATGGATCATTATTATTCTGATATTGGTTGAAGTATTTAACCTCCTGATCTCAAAATTTTTTTAGCCCATGCGCAACAAGAAAGCGCTCTTCCTGAATTTTGACATTAAAGCACAGCCCGACGAGGTGACCTGCGGACCTACGTGCCTGCATGCCTTGTACCAGTATTATGACGATGCCATCAGCCTGAAGCAGGTGATACAGGAAGTTAAACAGCTCAAGAACGGAGGCACGCTGGCGGTTATGATGGGCAATCATGCCCTTCAGCGTGGTTACCAGGCATCCATCTACACCTATAACCTTAACGTGTTCGATCCGACCTGGTTCAGTCTAAGCGCCGGGCAAATGGTGCTGAACCTGAAAAAGCAGATGCAGTACAAATTGAAGCGGCGGAAGCTGTTGGTGGCAAGCCGGGCCTACATCAAGTTCATCGAAGCCGGCGGAAAATTGCTCTATGCCGAACTGGACGAGAAACTCATCAAAGGATACCTGAAGAATTCCGTACCAATCATGGCTGGCCTAAGCGCTACTTATCTTTATGGAACACCCCGTGAGATATCGGCCAGCAACAAATACGACAGTGTTAAAGGGGTGCCGGTGGGTCATTTTGCCATTATCAACGGTTACGACGAAGGCTCGAACAACGTCTACCTGGCAGACCCGATGAACCCCAATCCCTTGAAAAGTCAATACTACAGCGTGACCTTTGACCGGCTCATCAACAGCATCATGCTTGGGATTGTGACCTATGATGCGAATCTTCTTATTATTGAACCTAAATGAGGCAGGGCAGAATTATTAAACCCTGTTGTTTCTGGACCGTTGGCCCGTGGCTATCGGCCTTTGCCACTGGCCAACAGCTAAAGGCCAAAAGCCGAGGATATCCAATAAGCGGAAACGCAACTCGCAACAGAGCAATCCATCCATAAACCACAGCCCGCCCTCCCCCGTGCTCAAACTCATCATCGTAGAAAAACCAAAAAGCTGGAACCTCCGGCTCGACGACGTGGAAGTAATTACGCCTGGACGCTACATCACGGACGAAGTCTACCAATCGGTGAAGAATCTCAAGATCCTCAACCTATGCAAATCCTACCAGTACCAAAGCGAAGGCTACTACGTTTCGTTGTTGGCCGAAGCCCGCGGTCACAAGGTTCTGCCCGAAGTTTCCACCATCCAGGACCTGCGTTTTCCCTCTATCCTCCGGGACGACTCGCTTGACTTCGACTCCCTCATACAGAACAGCTTCAAGCATGAGCCCTATGACAAAGTCGAGTTCAATGTGTACTTCGGTTCTGCCCAGGCTGAACACCTGAACAAACTCGCCCTGCAGCTCTTCCAACTGGTGCAGGCACCCCTGGTCAGGGCCAGCTTCTCCAGGAAAAGCAAGTGGGTGTTGAAAAGCATTCGTCCCATCAGCTTGAATGAAATGCCTGAGAGCGACCAGCCCATCCTGGAAAGGGCCCTGGAAAAATACCTCCTGCGAAAACGGGACTACCGGCCTGACAAAAAGAAATATGACCTGGCCATACTCGTCAACCCCGAAGACACCTGTCCACCCTCCGATGATAGGGCGTTGAAGCGGTTTTACAAGGCATCCCTGGAGGCCGGCTTCAACACGGAGTTTATCACCAGGAACGATATTGACAAGCTCATCCAATACGATGCCCTATTCATCCGAGAAACAACCAACGTCAACCACCACACTTTCCGGTTCGCCAAGAAAGCGGAATCCCTGGGGCTTGCCGTAATTGACGATCCTGAATCTATTATGAAGTGTACCAACAAAGTATACTTGCACGAATTGCTGAGCGCCAACAAAATCCTGACACCCAAGTCCTATGTGATCACGGAAGAGAACTGCAATACTGTTCCGGAAAAAATGACCTTTCCTTTTATTCTCAAACAGCCGGACGGAGCCTTTTCAAAAGGCGTGGTAAAAATCAACAACCTGGAAGAGTTCAAACTGGTGAGGGAAAGCATGTTTGAGAAGTCCGACCTCATCATCGCGCAGGAGTTTCTCCCAACCCCGTTCGACTGGCGTGTTGGGGTCATTGACGGACAGGTCCTGTACGTATGCAAATACTATATGGCCAGCAAACACTGGCAGATTGTTAACTGGAATGCCAAAAAAGAGGCTGCCCGGGATGGTGAGGTGGAAAGCATTGTGGTGGACCAGTCGCCGGCCGGCCTGCTGAAGGCGGCCCTGAACACCACCTCCCTGATTGGAAAAGGACTTTATGGTGTTGACATGAAAGAAGTAGACGGAAAATTTTATATCATTGAAGTCAATGACAATCCGAACATTGACGCCGGCATTGAAGACAAGATCCTCAAGGAAAAACTGTACGACACCATCATGGAAGTTCTCCTGAACAAAATAAAGTCAGCGAAATGACCCTGCCGTCACGCCTTCACATCTTCCAGGCTTTTGGCGTGGAGCTGGAGTACATTATTGTGGACCGGAAGACACTCGACATCCGCCCCATCGCGGATGATCTTTTGAAACACGAACTCGGCCAGATCGGAAGTGATTTTGAAAATGACATGGTCACCTGGTCGAATGAACTCGTGCTTCATGTCATTGAGCTGAAATCAACCAAGCCGGAAAGCAATTTCAACACGCTGTCCAGTGCCTTTGCCGACAACGTAACCCGAATCAACGGCATACTGGCCAGGTGGGATGCCATGCTGATGCCGTCGGCGGCGCACCCCTGGATGGACCCAGCGGCTGAGACGAAGCTTTGGCCGCATGACAACAACGAGGTCTATAACCTGTACAACAGGATTTTTGACTGCCGTGGACATGGCTGGTCCAACCTGCAGAGCACGCACCTGAACCTGCCCTTCTACGACGACGAGGAATTTGCCAAGCTTCATGCTGCCATTCGGATCGTGCTGCCGCTCCTGCCGGCCCTCTGCGCCAGTTCACCCATCCTCGACGGAAAGGTGACGGGGATGGCTGATACCCGGATGAGCTACTACAAAACCAACCAGTCCAGGATTCCATCCATCACCGGGAAGGTTGTGCCTGAAGCGGTTTTTTCCAAACGGCAGTACATCAATACCGTTTACGAGAAAATCAAGAACGATATTGCGCCCTTTGATCCTGACAATTTACTCAATCCCATCTGGGTGAACTCAAGGGGTGCCATTCCAAGATTTGACCGCGGCTCCATCGAGATCAGGATCATGGACGTCCAGGAGTGCCCGCCGGCTGACCTCGCCATTCAAGCCCTTGTGATTGAGACCATCCGGGCCCTGGTCAACGAACAGTTCATTAACATGGAAGACCAGATCCGGATGAAGACAGAAATTCTTTCCGGCATCCTGGAAGAAACCTCAGCCCGCGGCCAGCAGGCAGAAATCCTGTCGTCAGAATATCCCGAAGCCTTCGGACTCGAGGCGCCCTGCACTGCCAAACAACTCTGGCAGCACATCCTGGCCAGCCTTCAGGCGCGTGCCGGGCATTCAGTACTTGATCAATGGAAGCCAGAGCTTTCCGTTATCCTGGACGAAGGCACACTCTCCGACCGTATCCTCCGGGCAATGAATCAGGATTATTCAATGGCATCCATTAAGGATGTCTACCGCCACCTGGCGGACTGCCTGGCGCAGAACAAGATGTACCTGGGATAGAAATACATCAGCCACAGATTTCTCGGATTTCACAGACTAGCCATTTAAGGGATTGGGTATTATTAGGCCTTATGATCCTTAACGAGATACCATTCTGCATAAACCTGAGGCAGGAATATTCAGAAATTATCCGGTATTCCGTACACGGTGTTTAATACGGTCCGGCTTTGCTGTCGCATAACTTGCATGCTGTCGTTGGTGCATACCAAGGCGATCCGGGTAAATCTGAAAAATCTGTGGCAAGAAAATTCACGATTCGGCTCCGGGCATGGATCCGGTCTTACTTTGGTTTCTCCCGAACCGAAACCAACGGCTTTCTCATTCTGCTGCCGCTGACGGCCATTATCCTTTTTTCTGAGCCTGTTTATCGCCGGTGGCTAACAAGTCAACCCCTTGATTTTTCAAAAGATGCTCAAGCCCTCGACAGCATCATGGCAACATTGGAGTGGACAAAGTCTGGCAGCATTCGCGATTCCATTGCACCCGGCATTCAATTCTTTCGGTTTAATCCAAACACCGCCTCCCAGGATGATTTACAGAAACTCGGGCTGTCATCCACCCTTGCCTCGCGCCTGCTGAAATACCGGGAGAAGGGCGGCCGGTTCAGGAAGAAGGAGGACCTGCTGAAAATCTATGGCTTTGATTCCGCCTGGTTCATGCTGGCAAGGGATTGGATTCGCATCCCCCAGACAATCCCAGAGCTAAAGGAAAGCGTGCACCATGATAAAATCCCGGTCAAAACTGAAAAGACCGATATCAATACTGCCGACTCAATCCAATTGCTGAGGGTATACGGCATCGGGCCTGCCCTGTCCCGCCGGATCAGGATATTTCGTGACCGCCTCGGCGGGTTTGTGTCAATGGATCAACTGAAGGAAGTTTATGGGCTGGACTCGGTGGTGGTCCGGAAACTTCAGGAGAAATTTTTCGTGGAGAAGGATTTCCAGCCCAAGAGGATCAACCTGAATCATGTGACCCTTGAGGCATTCCGGCATCCGTACGTGAAGTGGAAAGAGGCTCAGGCCATCCTGGCCTATCGCCTGCAACACGGTGCCTTACATTCGTTGGATCAACTCCAAGAGATTGCGGCATTGCCGCCCGGCTGGCTGGAAAAGATAAAACCCTATCTGACGCTGGAGTAACCTCAGGCAGCCACTTCCATTTTCCGTGTTCCTCCCTGATTTCCGCTGACCACTTCCGTCTGCAGGGTCTCGGCATGCTGGCTGATATCCAATCCCAGCCGCTCCTCATCGGGTGATACACGGAGCGGGGTAATCCTATCTGTAATCTTGAATAGGATGAAAGAACCGATGAATGTGAATGCACCGACGATGACAAGGGCGAGCACATGGTACTTAAACGTTTCGAACTGTCCGTATACGATTCCCACGCCGTTTGCAAACACACCCGTCAACAGCATCCCGACAATCCCGCCAACGCCATGGCAGGGAAAAACATCCAGTGTATCGTCCAGGCTTGTACGCTGCTTGTAGTAGACGGCCAGGTTGCTGACGATGGCAGCCGCAAAACCAATGAAGATGCTTTGTCCCAGGTTCACGAAACCGGCAGCCGGTGTAATGGCCACCAGTCCGACGACCGCCCCGATGCAGGCGCCCATGGCAGAGATCTTTCTTCCCACCAGGGCATCAAACAATACCCAGGTGATCATCGCAGAGGCGGAAGCAAAATTGGTGGTGCCGAAAGCCTGCACAGCCTGACCGTTCGCCGCCAGCGCCGAGCCGGCGTTAAACCCAAACCACCCAAACCACAACATGCCTGTGCCGAGGATGATGAATGGAATATTGGCGGGCTGGTGGTATTTCTGTTCCCTTTTCCCCAAAATGAACGCCCCTGCCAGCGCCGCAAAGCCCGCCGACATGTGTACGACCGTGCCCCCCGCAAAGTCGAGTACGCCCAGCTGACGGAGGAAACCCTCAGGATGCCAGGTCCAGTGTGCCAGCGGACAATAGATGAGCAGGGAGAAAAGGCAAATGAATACGAGGTAAGAAGTAAACTTCACCCGTTCGGCGAAGCTTCCGGTGATCAAGGCCGGCGTAATGATGGCAAACTTCAGCTGGAATAGGGCGAACAGCAGGAAAGGAAATGTTGGCGCAAAGACCGGATTAGGGCTCACCCCCACATTCCTGAATGCAAAGTAAGTCATCGGGTTTCCAATAAGACCATGCCAGCTCTCCCCGAAGGCGAGGCTGAAGCCGACCAGGTACCAAAGTAGGCTGACCACACCCAGGGCGATGAAACTCTGGAGCATGGTAGAGATGACGTTTTTCACGCTGACCATGCCGCCGTAGAAGAAGGAAAGACCGGGCGTCATGAACAGCACAAAGGCGGTGGCGACAATCATCCAGGCCGTATCCGCCTTGTCTATAGTTCCCACCGCTGCGTCTTCCAGGTTGTCGCTGTTGAACAGGACCAGCAGCTGGAGGGCCGCCAGTACCACAAAAATCACAATCCAGCGTGTTTTGGGCTTGCTCATGAGGTTATCAGCGTAATTTTTGCATGAATTACGCAACAATAGGGTAAAATTTAACCCTATTCCTCAAAAATATTACCGAATTCGTTTGAAGTCTGGTCTAAACAGAACCTATAGCCAGACATTGAACATCAAGACGCGCCACAAGCCAAGGCCAATCATGCACCCTCCGCTTCATCAGCCAATGGTGTCAATGCCTTCAAGACTCAGGTCAGGTCTTACTCCTTGAAATTCTGAAAGGAGTAGAGCAATCCGATTGAAATGGCCTGGCTATACTGGGGGCTGTTGTCCTGGTCGTAGTCATAGAGGAATATGCCCCCAAAACTGGCGTTGACATACTTGTTCACTTTGGCCACAAGGTTCAGGTCCAACCGATGGTCAATCAGGTTGGCATCCAAATTCTCATAGTTGCCAAACATCATATAACGCACTTTCAGGTTCATGTTGGTCGCAATGTCCTTGTTAAACTCTGACAGAATCTGAAAGGCCAGTTTCTCAAAACGGGATTCACTGCCGACATTGACGCCATACGGTTTCACCGGGTCTACGGCAGCATAGCGTCCGTCGTTATTCTTTAGCAAGGTGATGCGAGGCGCGACAGGAGAAATCCTCAATTTGAAATGGTCTGAAGCCACAAATTCAGCTCCCAATGACAGGGTGATGAATGTTGGCGCTAATGATTCCGATACCAATGCCGACTGCTCTGCGCCGTTGGCATCCTTGGAGTACTTGTATCCATTGGCGAATTGAGACAAGGCATTTACCGCTGCAAAAGCATTCCACTTTTTTGCAAAGGAATATCCCATCTTGGTGTCGAGAAATATGCGGTCATTTGTTTTGCGGTACCCCTGGCCGGCATTATTCACCATACCATACAGCAAATCGATTTCATTGTCCCAGGAAACTTTGCCCTTCTTGTAGTTAAACTTGCTATTGAGCAGCGCATTGAATCCAAATGAATTCACACCCCCTGCCTTCCAGTTGGATGAGAAGTTGGCCTGATTGAGGTTCAGCCCCGCCCTGAAAGACCGCTTCCAGTTTGTAAGGGAGTCAATCTTGACCACCTGGGCCATTGAAGACGATCCTGAGAAAAGGGTGAAAAAGGCAATGACAAGCGTGATTGCACTGAGATTCTTCATCGGTTATTGAATTTTTGCGGGCAAAAATAGCAAAAACCGTGAATACTTTACATTTGGTCCAGCTTGATTTCTCCCAGGGCCATCTCAGTCAGAGGCTTGGTGATAAATTTAATGACGTAGTTGTTGTTGACAATCCTGTCAATATCACGTTTGTTGTCCGAACTGGAGAGGATGATCACCTTGCATTTGGTCCGGACCACTTCCTTGAATTTTTCAAACTCATACAGGAAAACAAAACCGTCCACCACAGGCATATTGATATCCAGGAAGATGATGTTGGGGAGATTCTCAGGATTATCCTGGTTGAGTGTCAGGTAGTCCAGTGCGCTTTTACCGGAGTTCTTCACCTCAACGCGGTTGGCGAATTTTGTGATTTCAACGATTCTCTTGCTAATGAAATTATCGGTGTCATTGTCATCCACCAGCATCACAAGATCAATTATCCTCTCGGCAGCCATTAGTTTCTGGGAATTTGCACTTAGGTGCTCAAAATTATCCCTTTTATCCAGAAACAAAACTCCCAAAAAAAATAATAGAAAATTTGAAGTAAGGTATTGACCTAAAATGACCAAAATCCAATCAACGTGATCGGACCTTGAGCTTTTCGCCCACCGTAAGACTAAAATCTTTCTTCTCGTTCCAGTCCATCAATTCCTTAATCGTAACGCCGTACTGGCGTGCAACACCATACAAGGTATCACTGGGCCTGACCTCATGCAAGTCTGCATCCTCAACAACAGCAGCCGAGGGCAGCATGTCAGTTTTGGTATCCATTACCGGCTGGTTGCTTAAACTGGTTGAATACGACTTCCCACCAGGGTTTGGTTCGGATCTGTCAAAAGCAGATGGACTCCATTCAAAGGATTCCTCCTGATCCAGCGTTGCTATTACCGTTTGGTCATTCATTTCAGGTCCCTCGGGCTTCCTGGCATTCAGGAAAAGGGTCATTCCGGGAACAATGCCTTGTCCTTCAGGCAATCCATTAAACCTGAGGATGGCTTTCTGCTGCACGCCGAAGCGCTGGCTCACCGCCCAGAGATTGTCGCCGGGCTTCGCCGTGTAAAGCTCCTCCACGGCATGCTTCTTCTTTCTGTGCAGGAAATACAACTGCCCCTCCTTCACCTGGGCATCAATTTCAATTTCGTTGTAATGAAGAAAAGCACTGAGGCCCACATCACCGCGGCGGGCAAGTGCCTGAAGGCCTTCTCCCTTCCGGGCGCGAATGACAGGCAGACCATTAATCTCAGGCTCAGGAGGCTCAGGACCTTCAGAATTCAGCACGGGAGCCACCAACCCCTTTTCAACCGGGGCAGCAATGGCAAGGAAATCAAAATTTGCATCTGCGATGCCTCTCGGTAAAATGATGGTATACTCCTTGTCACCCGGAATTACATCCGTCTTCAACCACTTATTAAAATCACGCAACTGCTGTTCTTCTGCTGACGATTGCCTGGCCACATCCGCCAGGCTGGCTCCCGCCGGCGCGGGTACAGACCACACCTCCATTGACGGCTTGCCCTTCACGGCATCCTCAAAGGCCACCTTATGCGCAATGTATTTTCTGACATACCAGTAGGTATCCGGTGTGATTTCCATATGCCGGGTTCCCAGATCCTGTTCACCCACCGAGCGCATGACATCGCCGGCACCCATTTGATAGGCCTGCAGCGCGAACAGCCAGTTGTTGAAATAGTGGTTGCACTTCTTCAGGTAGCGCGCCGCACCATGGCTGGCTGCTTCGATGTGCATGCGTTCATCAATGTCGGCATCGACCCGAAGGCCAACTTCATGTGCGGTTTGCTCTTTGAACTGCCAGAAGCCAACTGCATTGGAGGAGGACACTGCATCGGGGATCAAAGCGCTTTCCTGAAGTGCCAGGTATTTGAAATCATCGGGCAACCGCTCTTCAGCGAAAACCCTTTCTATGATGGGGAAGTAAGTCCGGGCGCGCTCCACTTTGATGCCAAAGTACTTGGGTGACTTGGTCAGTAAATCAACATCCTTCTGGATATCACGTCGCGCATCATCACGAATGGTGAGCGTCATGCCGGCAAAATGCATTTTATGCGGCACTTGCGGAGATTGGCCGAAGGCGGCTGCTCCGCAAAAAATAAGTGCTGGAGCTAATAGTCTCATGGACAATGCAAAGGTAGCACTATTTCCTCAAATTTTCCGAATCATCAGTATCCCGTCCCGCACAGGGACGAGCACTTTCTCGATCCTGCTGTCTTTCATGATGCGGTCATTGAAGGCAGCAAGAGCCCGGGTATCCTTGTCCTGCTTTTTGTCCAGCACCTTACCGCCCCAGAGGACGTTGTCGGCCAGAATAAATCCTCCAGGCCTTACCTTGTCAATCACGAAGTCAAAGTACCGGCCGTAGTTCTCCTTGTCTGCATCAATCCACACCAGGTCAAAGGGCCCGGTCCATTGCGGTATAATATCCAGCGCATCGCCAATCTTGTATTCAATTTGTGATTGCCATTCTGATTCGCTGAAATACCGGCGCACACGCTCCTCCAACTCTTCATTGATATCGACCGTAAGCAATTTACCACCCGGTTGCAATCCTTCCGCGAGGCACAAGGCAGAGTAACCGGTGTATGTTCCCACCTCGAGTATTACACTGGGTCGAATCATGTGACTGATCATGGACAGGAACCGGCCTTGCAATTGCCCGGAAAGCATGCGCGACATTCTTACGCCGGCACAGGTATCGCGGTTGATTTTTTTGAGCAGGGCAGATTCCGCAGAGGTGTGCGCCTCAGCATAGGCATTCATGTCCGGATTGACAATATCCATAACGTGTTGATTCAGCGTACCGCCTCAGCCGTTCGGCTCCATGATGAGGTAACTCAGTTTCTTTTCATCAAACATCTCGTTGGCGAGGGTCACAATTTCTTCTCCGGTAACATTCCTGATACGGTCGAATATCTCTTCCAGGGACGGCACCCTGCCGAGATCGAGGAGGCTGCGCCCCATCATGATCATGAAACTGATGTTGCTTTCCTCCGCCATGGCTACCTGTCCCAAAATTTGCTCCTTGGCTGACTTAAGCTGTTTGACTCCCAGCTTTTCCTCACGGAACTTCCGCATCTCTTCATGGACCAGGGCAATCACCTTGGGCACCTGCGTGGGCTCTGTTCCAAAGGAGATAACAAACAGGCCGGTATCGGTGAAGGGTACAAACTGCGAACCGATTGAATAGACAAATCCATGTTTTTCCCGAATCGACAAATTCAATCTTGAATTCAGGCCTGACCCGCCGAGGATGTTGGTCATCAGGTAGAAGGCATTGCGGCGGGGATCCTTCAGGGAATACGATGTTCTCCCGATGGCACAACGCGCCTGCTTGACGGGCCGCTTCAGGGTCGCCCTTTTAGGTTTATACCCCGAAAACTTTTCTCGTTGGTGATGTGAGGTCATGGCGGGGATAGCGCCCATGTATTTTTCGGCCAGCCGGACCACTTCGTCATTTGAAATATTTCCGACCGTGGAGAATACGATCCTGCGCGTATCCATGTGCCGGTTGATGAACTTATTAAAATCCTGACGTCTGAAGGTGCGGATTGTCTTCTCCGTTCCAAGGATGTTCATTCCCAACGGATGCCCGCCAAACAGGGCGGCGTCAAACTCATCCTGCAGCGACCCCTCAGGGTCATCGTGGTACATCGCCATTTCTTCGAGGATGACGCTGCGCTCGCGCTCAATTTGCGGCACCGGAAACACAGAATCAAAAGTTATGTCTGTCAACAGATCGACGGCCCTTTCAAAATAATCATCCCGCAGGGAGGCGTAGAAGAGAATCTTTTCCTTGTCGGTAAAGGCATTGAGTTCGCCGCCGAGCGACTCAAGCCGGTTGATGATGTGGAACGCTTTTCTTTTGCGCGTTCCCTTGAAGGCCATGTGTTCCCAGAAGTGGGCAATGCCCTGGTTGGCGGCCGACTCATCGCGGCTGCCAATGTCCAGCATGATGCCGCAATGGACAATTTTGGTGGTGGTAATCCTGTTGTGGACTACCCGGATCCCATTTCTCAGGGTATGGACAAAGTGTTCTCTCATGATCAGCCCGCAAGTTAAACCAGGCACCTGAATTGTCTCAACCCCGAACACAAACGCCCGCAGGCGGTCGCCATACTTGACAGGTTGCAGCAATTTTGTTTAAAATAGGGGTATAAATCTGGCATCAACCTTGTAAACCTGAATCTACCATGGATACACAAAAAGTCAAGACCTGCTTTACCATCACCTTCACCGATGACCAGTATTCCCACGCCAGGTCGTATGTGGAGGACATGAAGAAACATCCGCAGCGTGTGTTTTGGCAAGGGAAGGAAGGAAAAACCGAAGAAGAGCTGGTGATCGAGCAAATCGCCCACCGGATCCTTTCAGGGTTTTATAACAACGATCCCTTCCGTGCTGGTAAGCATATTGTGAGAATGGATAGCATGACGACCGCTTAGGAATATTCACGAGGCGGGCAGCCGCTTTGTTCGATATTGCCTGTTCAATATTCGATATTCAATATTCCCTGTTCGATATTCTCTGTTCAGTATTCGATTTGTTCGATTTTCGATATTCCCTATTCGATATTCCCTGTTCAATATTCGATTTGTTCGATATTCAATATTCTCTGTTCAATATTCGATATTCCCTATTCTATTCTCTGTTCGATATTAAATATTCTCTTTTCAATATTCGATATTCCCTATTCTATTCTCTGTTCGATATCCAATATTCCACATGCCTTCGGTATTCAAGAATATCTATTCCCAAACCCCGAAAAAAAGAAGTAAGTGGTACCCGGAGTGAGGTGATTATCCCACCTTTCCCGCCGGATTTCCAAACACCGTCTCTCCGGCCTTCACCGAAGCAATCACCACAGACCCTGCTCCTATCCTTGCACCCTTTCCAACAGATACTCCGGAAATGATGACAGCCCCTGAACCTATAAAGGCGTCATCCCCGATTGTGACATTCGAATTAACGATGGCTCCCACTCCAAGCTGAACAAAATCTCCCAGGGTACACTCCGCCCCAACATGACTCTTGGCGTGAAAAAGTCCATGGCTGCCAATCGTTGATCCGGGGCCAAGGGTGAATCCATCATCAAACAAATTACCATGACCGATAATGGCCTTGGGGGAAATAAGCGCCCGCCTGTGGGTGGCGTTGACCGGCTGGGCGTGCCGCTCTTCCTGTAACAATTTCACAATGCTTCTTCGCACCTTATTGTCATCGATGGCCACGAAAGCCTCACACTTCTTTCCAATCAATTTTAGAAATCCATCATCATCAGTACTACCGAGTACCATGGCTTCGTCAATTTCTGTGTTGTAAAGCTTTTTATTATCATCGAGAAAACCATAGACAACAACGTCGTTGCCTTCAAAAATTTCCTTGACCAGGCGGCCGAGGTAGTTCGCGCCAAAAATAATTACGGGATTTTCCATGTTCAGACTGTTGAGAAGCCAAAGTTACAGGAATATTGGCCACAGGCTAAACGCCGGCAGGCAGGGATGCCTCCGGAAGAAAAGATAGCCACAGATTTTAGGGATTTCACGGATGCCTCCGGGAGAAATCACTGGGAAGGATTATACACCTGCCTACGGCAGGCTGGGATGCCTCCGGATGAAATCGTTGCGAGAGATTGTACGCCTGCCTGCCGGCAGGCTGTGATGCTCTAATCCCGGGACATCGGTGAACCTTCCGGAAGAAAAGATAGCCACGGATTACGCGGATTACACGCCTGCAGGGAGGGTTGCCTCCGGAAGAAATCACTGCCACGGATTTCTCAGATTGCTCGCCGGCAGGCAGGGATGCCTTCGGAAGAAAAGATAGTTCACGGATTCTAATACCAAGTCTTGGTAAAACATTCCAGCTAACTTAAGCTTACCACTTCGAATCAACATTTTTAATCGCTCCAGGGCCGCGTGGCCCCGTCATCACTTCCGCG
>JAYTVB010000033.1:0-58847 GCA_043744235.1 Cyclobacteriaceae bacterium
TATTCTGCTTCTTTGACCAAGGACAATTGGTTGTTCTCGCAAATGGATTTCAAAAGAAAACTCAAAAGACACCGAGAAAGGAAATTGAGAAAGCACTTAAAATAAAGACGGAGTATGAAAGCGAAAAAAAGTAACATCACAACGCTTGACCAATTCAAGGACAAGCATTATGGAAAAAAAGGAACTGCCAAACGTGACAACCTTGAAGCAGGTTACGAGAACTTTAAAATCGGAGTTCTACTTTATGAAGCTCGACTTGAAAAAGGATTGACTCAAGAAGAACTTGCAGAAAAAGTTGGGACAACTAAATCATATATTTCAAAGATTGAGAACAATATTAAAGAGGCGCGTATCTCGACACTTCAAAAGATAATTGAGCTAGGACTCGGTGGACATTTAGAGTTATCTATTAAGCTTTGACTTATTGACAAATTGTGTAAAATGGCCAGCCGGCAACATAGTCTATCTGCCATAACTTGTGGCGTTTAAAGCCATTGATTATCCTTGATTCTGGATGGCCCTTTCCAAACAGAATAGCCAGCAGCCCCATGGACTTTGTCACCTTTTTTTCGTTTCTTGATAGAAATGGTGAAGGGAATGGGTCACCCCACGGTGACTGAGTTGGTGAGTAAGTAAAGTCTACAGTGAAGATATTAACGATCTACGGTAACTGTAACTGGCTTGACGCCATTCCGTATTCCAGCTACTTTGTTTAATGAAGGGGCTTTCAAAAGCCTGGTCAAGAATGAAATAGAAAACCATTGCTCCAAGATTATATATGCAACAAAGATTTCTTATCGCATGCCTGCTCATTGTCAGTTGCTCAAATCCGCAGCCGAAAGAAGCTACTCAGTATGTGGCGGATGAATTTGTTAATCCCCCGGCATCGTACAGGCCGGGCGCTTTCTGGTGCTGGCTGAATGGAAATATGTCGGACGCGGCAATTACCAGGGACTTGGAAGCCATGAAGGCCAAGGGTATAAACAGGGCAGAGATCTGGGACGTGGCGGCTATTAAAGATCCGGCTTTTATCCCTGCCGGCGGTGAATTTCTGGGAGATGAATCCGTAAGCCGTATAAAACACGCGATAGCGGAAGGGAAAAGACTGAAGATGAGCATCGGCATAGTGGCCTCGAGCGGGTGGAATGCCGGTGGATCATGGGTTACTCCCGATTGGGCATCCAAAAATCTCTTTTTTTCTAAGGTGGAGGTCACAGGTCCAAGAACCCTCAACATGGATCTTCCATTTCCAAAGTTCCCCGAAGGTTGTCCGATGAAGGACCAAAATACACCCGTATTCTACAAGGATGTTTCGGTGCTCGCTGTTCCCTATACCGCGAAAATGACCATCGATGATGTTTCCCGTGTCGTGAGTCTTACACCCTTTTTCAAGGATGGTAAATTGCGGTGGGAAGTTCCTAGAGGAAAATGGACCATATTAAGATTTGTCTGTTCCAACAATGGCCAGCAGTTGATCGTGCCTTCACCCAATTCGAATGGCTTGTTTATTGACTTCTTTGACCCGCAGGCTACCATAAGACATTTACAACACTTCATGGACCGCCTCGGCGTAACCCCCGAAAATTCCTCCGAAGCCGGCCTGGCCTATTTTGAGTTCGACAGCATGGAACTAGCCGAAGGCACGCCATGGACCGACGCATTTCCGGCTATTTTCAGGGAGAGACAAGGTTATGAAATAGAAAAATACCTCCCCATACTTGCCGGATGGGAAATCACGAACAGTACGGAACGCTTCCGGTATGATTTCAACCAGACAGTCAGCGATCAGCTCATTTACAGTCACTACCAGACAGGCACTGAATTTCTGAAGAAGTATAACGCAAAGCTGGTTTCTGAATCGGGCGGTCCGGGTCCGCCCGTTTGGAATACCTGTCCCGTAGACGCGCTGAAAGCCCTCGGAAGCGTGTCTGTCCCAAGGGGTGAATTCTGGATCAAGCACAGGAACATGTTCCTGATCAAGGAGGTGGCAAGCGCTTCGCACATCTATGGACAAAAAATTGTAGATGCTGAGTCATTTACGACCTGGAGAAGATGGAAGGATTCGCCCTTTGAAATGAAGAAGGTAGTAGACCGGGCATTTTGCGAAGGCCTCAACAACATTACTTTTCACACTTTTGCGAGCACAAATCCGGAAGACGGCCTGCCGGGCAGAACCTATCATGCGGGTTATGACATGAACCCCGGCACAACGTGGTGGGCCAAATCCAAACCCTTTATGGACTACCTCTCCCGGTGCAGCTATTTGCTCCAGCAAGGATTGTTTGTGGCAGATGCCTGCTACTATTACGGCGACCAGGCTCCTAATTTCTTCCCGCTCTTTCATGATGTTCCTGAAAAACCGCGGGTCAAAGGCCTGGGGAACGGCTATGATTTCGATGTGGTAAACACCGACGTCATCCTGAACAGGATGTCGGTTAAGGACGGAAGGCTGGTGTTGCCCGATGGAATGAGCTATGCCATGCTGCTGCTCCCCGACCAGGCAGACATGCCGCTGAAAGTATTACGGAAGATCAGCGAACTGGTTAAAGCCGGTGCCACGGTGGTGGGACCGCGGCCTGCTACTGTTCCGGGTTTGGATAATTGGGAAAAGGAAAACACTGCCCTGAATCAGCTCGCCGGAGAATTATGGGGAGCCGCAGATGGCAAAACAATCTTTGAGAACACTTTTGGGAAGGGCCGGGTGATATCGGGTCTTTCTCCGGATGAGGTATTGAGGAAAAACCACATCGAACCCGATTTCAGCTTTACCGGACCTGCTGAAATTGATTACATCCACCGGACTGCCGACATCGGAGAAATCTATTTCCTGAGAAATGACCGGGAAGAGCCTGTCAACGCGGTTGGCAAGTTCCGGGTAACGGGAATGTATCCGGAGATTTGGGATGCGTCAACCGGCACCAGCTATCGGGTAGCAGAGTATACCAAAGAAGAGGGTGCAACAAGTTTTGCGATCGGGCTGCCCGCTCACGGATCCGCTTTTGTCGTTTTCAACAAGGGTAGCCGCAGTGAACTGCCGGCATTTGATGATACGCAAGACGTCGCCGCCAGTGAGATTTCCGGACCCTGGAAGGTGAACTTTCCGCCGAACTGGGGAGCACCGCCGTCCGTCGTTTTCGACCGGTTGATGTCATGGACAGAATCCGAAGATCAGGGAATCAAATATTTCTCCGGCACGGCCGTTTATCACAACTCATTCAACGTGACTTCCGTTGCCGACAATAAAGCAATCATTCTCGACCTGGGTGAGCTGCGGGATGTGGCAGAAGTTTTTATCAATGACAAATCCGCTGGGATCTTGTGGAAGAAGCCCTACCGCGTCGATATCAGCCAATGGGTTCAACCCGGCGTGAATGATCTCAGAATAGAAATTGTCAATATGTGGGTAAACAGATTGACCGGTGACATGGGGCTGGACCCGAAAGATCGTTTCTGCCGTACCAACCAATCCTATATGAAATCAGAAGTGTGGCCGGGCGGAGATGAACCCTTCAGGCTTCAGACTGCAGGGTTGTTGGGGCCGGTTACGATTACCGGAGCAACGGGCAAATGAGAATGAGTATCCATTAACCACGGGCATTAACCAGAAATTCATGCGAATTGGATTATTGATAAAAGGTACGATAGCGCTGTTTGTTGTTGTTTCCATCATCTGTGTTTCCTGCCATCAGGGACAGAAAGGGAATCTTCAATCTGACGGTGCCGGCCAATTATCAAATGATAAGAGACTTCAATTGATGGGGACCCGTTTTCTTACTTTTAATTCGGTCATCCGGGTGAACCAGATTGAAGTATCGAGGAACAAGAATGTGGGAGAAGATGAGCGGGATCTTCATACACCGGAAAAAGTCAGGGCTTTCAGAAGTTCCATTGAAGCTGCATTCCCGGAAGCAAGAATAACATGGGCATTGAGTTGGCTGGCGCTGCATGATACGACATCCAACTACACGAAAATACGGGAGATCGTGGTTGCTTACCATTTCAAATACGGAGATGAAATCACATTTATCCCGGGCGCTTATTTTGCAAATGCTTACAATACCACAGAGGATGTTAATCATGATTTACACGACGGCCTGGCCAGGGTCTCTGAAATTGTTGGCAATGGTTATCGCCCCCAAAGTGTTGTGGCAGGTTTTTTATCCGCTAAAAACCTGGCATACCTGGCTGAAAAGGAAAATATTCATGTTTGTCAGGGGAATATATGGAGTCAGTATGCCATTGATAACCAGGATGGCGACGGATCGGTTTCATATCCGTATTATCCCTCCACGGAACATTTTTGCAAGCCGGCACAGGGAAAAGATGACTTCATCGATTGTGTGAACCTGGATGGATGGACAATGGATTTTTTGGCCGCCCGGAGAGAGGGTTTTGCCGATAATTTTAACAGCAGGATGGGAGTAGGCCCCATTGAAACATTGCGGAAATATGGCAAAGAAACGGGGGTCGCGGAGATGATGCATACCACGGCCAATCATTTCGACAGGGGCTTTGAACTGAATGGTTTTGCCTGGGTTACAAATTGCTGGGAAGTATCGCTTCCCATTGATGTGGCCGGGCTAACCAGCTGGCTGAGTGAAATCAAAAAACGCTGGCCGGACGTGAAGTTCATAACGCAGGGAGAATTTGGATTGATTTGGCGTGAACAGTACAAGATCAATGATTTTAACTACCGTTTTGAAGAGCAGGGATCCGGAATCGGCGGTTCTGATGCCGATAAGGAAATCCGCTGGTTTATGAATGAAAAGTTCAGATTGGCACTGCTGCGTGATATGAAAAGCAATACAGAGATGGTAATTGACTTTACCCGGTATGATATGAAGGTAGAAGAGCCGGAGTCGGGCAGCACCCGGAATTGGAGTCTTTTTGGAGACATCAACCAGAAACAGACCCGGACAGCGGATAAACCAGTCCCTCTGGTTAACCTTTCGGGTGAAGCAAAAGCATTAATCAGGAAACATTATCCCATGCTGGTTGAGTAGTTGAATTATACTTAAATAGTAAACAGCTTGTACACAAAGGTTTTGGTAATTTAATCCACACAGCCTAATGACAAGAGAACCTTGAACCTTGAACTCTTGAACCTTTAACGCTTGAACCCTGATCAAACAGACAAATCAATGGGAACCGATGAATTGAACACTTTTGGAGAGCAGTATGCTTCTGCCTGGTGCAGTCAGAAGCCGGACAGCGTGGCAGCGTTTTTTGCTGAGAACGGGTCCCTGACAGTAAACAACGGCGAACCGGCTGTCGGGAGAACGGCCATCGCGAAAAGTGCCGAGGGGTTCATGACTGCCTTTCCGGATTTAATCGTCGTCATGGATAGCCTGGTCACCACATCGCGCGGGGTAGAATTTCACTGGACTTTGTCGGGCACTAACATGGGTCCTGGCGGTACGGGAAAAAAGGTGCGGGTCAGCGGCGTGGAGATTTGGAGGATGGACAATGAGGGTCTGGTGCTTAAATCCATGGGCAGCTTTGACGTTGAAGAATACAACCGGCAACTTAAGATTGGTGTGGATGATTGACGCCCGGAGGACTTAGCGTTGAAGGGACCACTGAAATGACACCAAATACATACCGGCTTTCCATCGACCGCGTTGTTGAGGCTGCCTCGATCATCGATCCGGTCTTTCTTGATACGCCGCAATTCATCAGCGATAGCTTAAGCAAGTTATTGGGCTTGTCCCTGCTGCTGAAAATCGAAACACTAAATCCCATTCGGTCTTTCAAAGGCCGGGGAGCGGAGGTGCTGGTATCAGGGGCTGTGCCTGGAACAAGGTTGTACTGCGCCAGCGCGGGCAACTTCGGACAGGCCATGGCCTATTCCTGCCGGAAGAGAAATATTCCGCTGACGGTTTATGCAAGCACCAAGGCCAACCCGCTCAAGCTGGAGCGAATGAGATCCCTCGGCGCGGAAGTCATCCTGTTCGGGGATGATTTTGATGCTGCGAAACTGGAGGGGAAAAGAATATCCAAAGAGCGCAACGCAACTTTCGTGGAGGACAGCCTGGATATCGGGACGCTTGAGGGTGCGGCCACCATTGGGTTGGAGCTGTTAAAATTTCCCGGAAAAATTGACACGATCGTTATCGCGCTGTTTAACGGCGCGCTGTTTAACGGCGTGGCCCGCGTGGTCAAACACTTCAAACCAGAAATAAAACTCGTCGCCGTCCAGGCGAAGGGGGCGCCAGCGATGATTGACTCGTGGAGGGCGTCCAGGGTGGTGAGCCATGAGACCACCCACACCATTTCCGATGGCATCGCCGTGCGCATCCCGGTGCCCCAGGCGCTGAAGGACATGAAAGGACTCGTTGACGAAGCCATCCTCGTTGATGACACTACCACGATCCGCGCCATGCGGCTCATCCATGAACAGGTTGGCGTCGTGTCCGAGCCGTCGGGTGCCGTGGGCCTGGCAGCCATCATGGAAAACCCGTCGTTGTTCAGCAATCAAACCGTGGCCACCATCGTCTGTGGCGGTAACCTGACTAGGCAGCAAATGGATGAATGGCTGGCGTGATGCACATTCCTCTTTGCGTAAAGAAAGTTTAAACGCAGAGGTGGCAGAGCATTGCAACGCGGAGTTCGCAGAGTGAGAAGAATCTCCGCGTCTCTGCGTGAATTTCCTCAGCGTCCTCTGCGGTTTCTGCATTTTATGAGAGCCCGGTCTTGAAATACCCACACACTTTCTTCATCACACATTCAGGACACTTGGGATTCGACGGCCTGCAGATCTCGCGTCCCAAAAATGATACCGCCATCCCGGCTTCACCCCAGTCTTTGGGCGACAACACTTCCATCATTTGCTTCTCGAGTTTTTTAGGGTCTTTGCCCCCGGCTATTCCCAGGCGCGGCGCCACACGCACGACATGAAGGTCAACGATGATGCCTTCCGCTTTCATGCCGGACTCGCGCATGATCACGTTGGCGGATTTCCGTCCGATGCCCGGCAGGGCAGTGAGTTCTTCCAGGGTCGTGGGAATGTGCTTGTCCTGTTTGATGGCTGCTGCTATTTCCAAAAGCCACTTCGTCTTGTTCCTGAAATTGCGGACTTTCCCGACAAAGGGGTACAGCGATTCCGTATCCGCTTTCGACAGTGACTTCATGTCGGGGAAGGCCTCAAACAGAGGAGGTGCTATTTTATTGATGTGCCGGTCTGAGTCCTGCGCAGAAAGCACCACCATCACGACAAGCTCATAGGTGTTGTGGTAATCCAATGGGTGTTTTTTCCCTTTGTATTTTTTGATGAGGGGCTTGATTTCTTTTTGCCAATTGACAGTAGCCATATAAGTGAATTGAAAGGCAAAGGTAAGAATTTGGGAATCGGTGGTCTCTGGGTGCAGTCCGTTGGAATGAGGTATATTAGGCACTGAAAAAATGATATATTGTCTGTCTTTTCTATGATTCCTGTGGCCGCACAGGTCCATCATCGGACCTTAGGGTTTGTGCCTCCCGGTAAATTTTCTGATGACACACTAAAACAAACCAATATGGAACAGCACCTGGAAGAAATCAGAGAACAACAAAAGGCCTCCTGGAACAAATTTTCCTCCGGGTGGAAAAAATGGGATGACCTCATGATGGACTTCCTGAAACCAATGGGAGATGAAATCATTCGCCTGACAGACCCCAAAGACGGACATGTGATACTGGATGTTGCAGCCGGGACCGGCGAACCGGGGTTGACCATCGCGTCCATGATCAAGGGCGGAAAGGTATTCATCACGGACTTGTCGGACGACATGCTTGAAATAGCCCGGGAGAATGCGACAAGGAAAGGCTTGAAGAATGTGGAGACCCATGCCTGCGACGTGTGCGAGATGCCGTTTGCCGACAATACCTTTGACGCCATCAGCTGCCGGTTTGGATTCATGTTCTTTCCCGACATGCACCTCGCGGCCAAAGAAATGTATAGGGTGCTAAAGCCCGGCGGGAGGTTGGCCACTTCAGTGTGGAGTGTTCCTGACAAGAACTTCTGGGTGACCACCATTGGTGGTACGATCAACCGTGTCATGCAGCTGCCCGCCCCACTGCCTGAAGCACCGGGCATGTTTCGATGCGCCAAAAGTGGACTGATTGCGGATGTCTTTCAGCAAGCCGGGTTTAGCAATACTTTGGAAAGGGAAATAGCAGCCAAAATGAATTGCGGCACAACGGATGTATACTGGAATATGATGACGGAGATAGCCGCGCCTTTTGTTTCGGCCCTTAGCAAGGCGGATGACGCAACCAGGGAGAAAATTAAAGGAGAGGTATATGATATCGTCAGACAGAAATTTCCGGATGGAAACGTCAACATTGATGCCAGCTCGCTGGTGATTTACGGAGAGAAATAGTCAACCTTCAGTGAAAAAATGAAATTATGACCGAAGACCGGAAGACGCCAATTGAGATTAGCAAGGATGAATTCAAAAGAATAGGCCGCCTGCTGGTTGACGAACTTGCAGAATTTATCGACACCATCAGGGAAAGGCCTGTGACTGTAGGGGAATCCCCCAGCCAGATTCAAAAAATTCTGGGTACGGCCTCCCTGCCGGAGCATGGCGCGCCGTTGGCTGAATTGTTCACACGGGCAGCTGACCTGATGACGAACCATTCCCTGCTCAACGGCCACCCGAAATTCTTTGGCTACATCACATCATCCCCGGCACCGGTCGGCGCGCTGGCGGACTTGCTGGCGGCTACTGTCAATCCAAATGTCGGCGCCAACATCCTCAGCCCCATGGCGACCGCCATTGAGAAGCAGACCGTTAATTGGCTGTCGGACCTGATCGGAGTACCCACTTCTTACGGCGGAATCCTGGTGAGTGGAGGCAACATGGCCAACTTCACGGCGTTTCTTGCGGGAAGAACAGCAAAGGCGCCGAAGGACTTTAAGGAAGCCGGCCTCGCGAAGGCGGGAGAGATGGTGGTGTACTGTTCGAAGACTACGCACACCTGGATCGAAAAAGCGGCCGTTCTGTTCGGTCATGGAACCCATGCCATCCGGTGGATACCAACGCTCGCTGACAACCGGATGGACAATGAAATACTGAAGCGCACCATCGGGGAGGACCTGAAGAACGGGAAAAAGCCTTTCATGGTGGTGGGTACGGCAGGTGATGTAAGCACCGGTGTGGTGGATGATCTGAAAGGAATTGCAGCAATCTGCAAGCAGCATGATTTGTGGTTCCACATTGACGGTGCCTACGGCATACCAGCTGCTGCCATTGCGGAGCTCAGCAGGATGTTTGATGGCATCCTCGACGCGGACTCCATTGCCCTCGACCCGCACAAGTGGCTCTACTGTCCGCTGGAAGTGGGCTGCACGCTGGTCAAGAACCCGCAACACCTGGTTGATACCTACAGTTCGCATCCGGCGTATTATAACTTCGGCAAGAACGAAGAGGAAGCATCGTTGAACTTTTATGAATATGGCCTCCAGAATTCCCGCGGGTTCCGGGCGCTGAAAGTGTGGATGGCCCTGCAGCAGGTGGGCCGCAGCGGCTATGTCAAAATGATCGGCGAAGACATTGACTTGTCTAAATTGCTGTTTGAAGAAGCTGCCAGGCATCCTGAGCTGGATGCCGTCACCCAAAACCTGAGCATCACCACGTTGCGGTACGTGCCGGCCGGATTCATGCACGAGCACCAGTATCTGAATACATTGAATGAAAAACTGCTGAATGAACTGCAGCAAGGCGGGGAACTGTTTCTGTCCAATGCTTTGGTATCAGAGAAGTATTGCCTGAGGGCCTGCATCGTGAATTTCAGAACGACAAGGAAGGATATTGAGGAGGTCGTTGAAATTATTGTGAGGGAAGGACGAAGGGTTCACGAGAAACTTTCGATGCGCTGATTATTTTAGAGATTTGACGCAGGATGGAACGGCCAAAAATAGAGATCAAATGGGATGGGGTTGACTGGACCCTGGAGATCATGGGGGCTTTAGGAGTTCTCCTGATCTTCGGATACGCTGCGTCAAACTACCAGGACCTGCCGGAGGTAATCCCGTCGCACTTCAATGCCAGCGGCCTGGCCGATGGATTTAGCGATAAAATACTCATCTGGATTTTACCCCTGATAACCCTTTTGATCTATGCTGCCTTGAGCATACTGCTGCGGTACCCGCATGTTTTTAATTATACCGTCGGGATAAGCGAAGGGAATGCAGCCAGACAATATGGAAACGCCGTTCGGATGTTGAGAATACTGAAGACCGTCATCGTTATGACTTTTGGCTACCTGACCTATGCGACGATTCAAAATGGTCTTGGTAAGATGAATGGCTTGGGAACCTGGTTCCTGCCCGCGTTCCTGACGGGTGTTTTTGGAACCGTCGGGGTAATGGTGTACAGGGCGATTAGGCTGAAATAATGATCCAAAATCTATATGAAGATTTCTAAAGCAGCGGCTGTTCTTCTTTTTTTATCACTCCTCATCCCCCAATCATCTCCTGCTCAGCAGGCGGATTCGCTGAAAGAAAAACTAAAAACCGCGGCCCTGGATATGATGAAGTCCTCAGGCCCTTGTGCTTTTATCACCATTGACCAGCAGGGCAGGCCTGCAGCCAGGATGATGGATACCTTTGCTCCCGATGATAATTTTGTGGTGTGGCTGGGCACGAATCCCAGGAGCCGGAAGGTGAAGGAGATCAAAAGGAATGCAAGCGTTTGCCTCTATTATTCTAATCCAGCCATCCCGGGGTACGTCATGCTTCAGGGCAGGGCAGTACTGGTGAATGAAGCAAAAGAAAAGGACCAGCGATGGAAACCGGGATGGGAGGCGTTCTACAAATCCAGGGACAAAGACTATATTTTGATAAAAGTGATTCCCTCACGTCTGGAAGTTGTCAACTATAAATTGAACATCACCGGCAACCCGGTGACCTGGGAAGCCCCTTTTACAACCTTTTGAAACTAATTTTCCTGAAGCCTCACCGTGAAATGCCTCAAGGCCGGAGCTTCATAGCTGATTTTTAGTCCCTTGATCTTCTTCCGGTTCTCATAAACGCTGAGAATTACCTCAGCGACATAGTCAATGTGGCTCTGGGTGTACACCCGCCGCGGTATCGCCAGCCTGACGAGTTCCATCATGGCGGGCACCAGTTTCCCGGATTCGTCATATTTACCAAACATCAGCGAGCCGATCTCTACCCCACGGATGCCTCCCTCCACGTACAGTGCGCCAACGAGGGCTTGCCCCGGATATTGATCGACGGGGATGTGCGACAGGATGGCTTTCGCGTCGAGGTAGACGGCGTGTCCTCCGGCGGGCTGCATCACCGGCACGCCGGCGGCAACCAGCTTTTCGGTGAGGTATTCGATGCTCCGGATTCGGTATTGCAGATAGTGTTCATCCATCACTTCTTTCAGACCGATGGCGATGGCTTCAAGGTCTCGTCCGGCCAATCCGCCATAGGTGGGAAAGCCCTCCGTGATGATCAGGAGATTTCTGCATTTGACCGCGAGGGATTCATCGCGCATGGCAAGGAATCCACCGATGTTGGCAAACGCATCCTTCTTGGCGCTCATCGTGCAGCCGTCGGCGTAGGAGTAGAGTTCGCGGGCAATCTCGGGCACTGGTGTATTGGCAAATTCCTTCTCCCGCAGTTTGATGAAATAGCAGTTCTCCGCAAAGCGGCAGGCGTCGATGAACAAGGGTATTGAATGCTTTTTGCAGACTGCCTTCACGTCGCGGATATTCTGCATGCTCACCGGTTGCCCCCCGCCGGAATTGTTGGTGACTGTGATCATGACCATGGGAATGTGTTCCGCACCTTTCTCTTTGATAAAGCCTTCCAGTGCCGGCACATCCATGTTGCCTTTGAATGGGGCAGGCCTGGACGGAATTTTTCCCTCTGCGCAGAGCAGGTCAACGCCTTCCGCGCCGCTGTATTCAATGTTGGCCCTTGTGGTGTCGAAGAGGGTGTTGCTGACGACATACTTTCCTTTGCCGCCAATGACGGAGAACAGGATTTTTTCAGAAGCCCGTCCCTGGTGGGTGGGAATGACAATGGGCATGCCCGTAATATCCTGGATGGTTTTTTCAAACCGGAAGAAACTGTTGCTTCCGGCATAAGATTCATCACCGACCATGATCCCGGCCCACTGGGCGCTGCTCATCGCACTGGTGCCGCTGTCGGTGAGCAGATCGATCAGCACATCATCGGCGTGGATGAGGAAGGGATTGAAATGGGCTTTGTTTAAAATAGTGCGCCGTTGTTCGGGTGTGGTAAAAAAGATTGGCTCAACGGATTTTATCCGGAAGGGTTCTATAATGGTTTTCATAGGGTGGTATTCAAATGATGAAAGAAGGACGAAGAGTAGTCAACCGCGTATAGACCGGTTGAATGGATTGGGGAGGGTCTCAGGTAGGCCTCCGGATGATGTTAATCCAGCGTCTCATGAAAGGTTCTGCTGGTGCAATATTAGTACAACGGAGTAACCGGTTTTATGACAAAAGTCAGAGGCAGACAAAGTTTTTACTGCTAATGTTGGACCGTCATTAGGAGGGCTGAAAAGCCACAAAAAGACCCGCAGTATGAAAAAGACAATCAACAAACATTCCTGGGCGGAGCCCTTCAAAATAAAGATGGTGGAACTGCTAAAGACGACCACCCCCGCCGAGAGAAAAAGGGCCATCGCCCGTGCAGGATACAACACCTTCCTGCTGAAATCAGAAGAAGTTTACATTGACTTGCTGACCGACAGCGGCACGAATGCCATGAGCGATCGGCAGTGGTCGGGCATGATGCTGGGCGACGAAGCCTATGCCGGGAGCACGAATTTTTATCACATGGAAGAAGCCGTTCAGGATGTTTACGGCTACCGGTATGTCATTCCGACCCACCAGGGAAGGGGCGCTGAAAATATTTTGTCCAAGGTAATGATCAGGAAAGGCGACATTATTCCCGGCAATATGTACTTCACCACCACACGCCTCCACCAGGAACTGGCCGGTGGAATCTTCCATGACATCATCATCGACGAAGCGCATGACGCATCCAACCAGCACCCTTTCAAAGGCAATGTTGATTTGAACAAGCTGGATGCGCTGGTCAAAAAGCATGGCGCCGGGAAAATACCATATGTCTGCATTGCGGTTACGGTCAACATGGCGGGTGGGCAGCCGATATCCCTGGGCAACCTGAAACTTCTTCGCACCTACACTAAAAACCACGGCATCAGGATCATCCTGGATATGACCCGCATTGCGGAGAACGCTTATTTTATTCAGAAGCGGGAACCGGGTTATGGCAGGAAATCCATCAAGACCATTGTCAGGGAGATTTGCGACCTGACCGACGGGGCGACCATGAGTGCGAAGAAAGACGCGTTGGTAAACATCGGCGGATTCCTGGCATTCAATGACCGGAAATATTATGACGAGGCCAGCAACCTGGTGGTGGTGTATGAAGGCCTCCACACCTACGGTGGTTTGGCCGGTCGCGACATGGAGGCGATCGCCATCGGCATTCACGAGTCCATTTCCGACGAACACATGAAGGCCCGTGTGGGCCAGGTCCTGTACCTGGGCGATAAACTGCTGGAGAAGGGGATACCCATTGCCGAACCCGTGGGAGGGCATGGCATTTTTGTCGACGCCAACCGATTCCTTCCGCATGTGTCACGGGACGTGTACCCGGCTCAGGCCCTTGCCGCTGAACTGTACATCGACAGCGGTGTGAGGGCCATGGAGCGCGGCGCGGTCTCGGCCGGCCGTGACCCCAAAACGGGAAAGAATTACTATCCAAAACTCGAACTGGTGCGCCTCACCATACCCCGGCGGGTGTATACACAAGCGCACATGGATGTGGTGGCGGAGTCAGTGGGCAATGTCTTCCTCAACCGAAAGAAAATCAAGGGGCTGAAAATGGTTCACGAGCCAAAATACCTGAGATTCTTCCAGGCGAGATTTGACTTGATTAAATGAATTGGCCCTCGCAAACCATTGCGGGAACAGCCCATCGGCACTTTTATTCTAAAACATGATAACGGTCATGTAATTATAACTTTCATTTTTATTAGTTGCGGGCTATTGTAAGGGTCATGATTAAACCATTTAACCACATACCATGAATTTTACCGACCAGCCTGGAGTAACATGCATGACGGACTTGTTACATGAAAGGATTTCAAGATTCACGAGGGCGGATCAATTAAAGCAGGAGGGCCTGTATCCATATTTCCGCGTTATTGAATCTGATCAGGACACGGAAGTGGTCATCAATGGAAAAAAGGTGCTGATGTTCGGTTCCAACAGTTACCTCGGTCTCACCAACCATCCGGAAATAAAGAAAAGATCCATAGCGGCCATCAATAAATATGGCTGTGGTTGTGCAGGCTCAAGGTTCCTCAACGGTACGCTGGACATCCACCTGGAACTGGAGAGAAGGCTGGCGGAATTTGTCGGCAAGGAGGAGGCGCTCGTTTTCAGTACCGGGTTCCAGGTAAACGTGGGTGTGATACCGGCGTTGTTGGGAAGGCATGACTACCTCATCCTGGATGAACTGGATCACGCTTCCATCATCGAAGGTGCAAGCCTGAGCCTGGCCCACACACGTAAGTACCGGCACAACAACATGGAGTCGCTGGAAAAGGTACTGCAGAACTGTCAGTCCGATAAACTGAAACTGATTGTACTCGACGGTGTGTTCAGCATGGATGGTGACATCGCCAAACTTCCGGAGATTGTACGCCTGGCGGAAAAATACAATGCTACCATCATGGTGGATGACGCGCACGGCCTGGGTGTTATCGGCCGGGGCGGAAGGGGCACAGCCTCGCACTTCGGCCTCACCGACAGCACACACCTCATCATGGGCACATTCAGCAAGTCGCTCGCCTCCATCGGCGGGTTCATCGCGTCGGACAGCCCGACCATACACTATTTGAAACACCACGCACGTTCACTCATGTTCAGCGCGAGCATTTCACCGGCTGCAACAGCCAGTGTGCTGGCCGCTCTTGATATCATTGAACGCGAACCGGAACGCATCGATCAGTTGTGGGACAATACCAATTTTGCCCTGTCGGAACTTAACCGCCTGGGTTTTGATACGGGTGCCTCCTGCACACCGATCATACCGATTTACATCCGTGATGACATCAAGACTTTCCTCTTGTCGAAAATGCTCCTGGAGGAAGGTATCTTTGTGAATCCGATTGCATCACCCGCCGTTTCCCGTGAGAATTCTCTGATCCGGTTCAGCCTGATGGCCACGCATACACGGGGTCAGATTGAAAAGGCATTGGAAAAGCTCTTTACCATTTCCAGGAAACTGGATATCCTATAATATCCTGGTGATGCTTGGGTATCCTTAGTGTCCTTTCGGAATGAGCGTAACCATCACAGAAGTTACTGACAGGAATAAGCTAAAGGCTTTCATCGATTTTCCGAACGCACTTTATAAGGGTAATCCGCATTTTGTGCCGGCCCTGAATTTTGACGAAGAGGCCACGCTTCGGAAGGACAAGAATCCCGCCTTTGATTATTGCGAAGCACGCTACTGGCTGGCCTGCAGGAATGGCCGCACCGTCGGCAGGATTGCCGGTATTGTCAACCATGCTTACATCGAAAAGTGGAAGAACCCCTATGTGAGGTTTGGCTGGATTGATTTCGAGGAGGATGAGCAGATAGCCAATGCCTTGCTCAGCCAGGTGGAAAACTGGGCAAAGGAATTGGGAATGAAGGCTGTTCATGGTCCGCTGGGATTCACGGACCTGGACCATGAGGGAATGTTAATTGAGGGATTTGATGAGTTGGGAACGATGGCAACCATCTACAATTACCCCTATTATCCGGTATTCCTGGAGAAGTTTGGGTACGCCAAGGATACGGATTGGGTACAGTTTAAGATTACGATGCCGGCTGCCATGCCCGATAAGCTTGTGAAGATGGCTTCTATTGTACAACGCAGGCTCGGACTTAGCCTGGTGCCCCTTCGTTCCTCCAAAGACATATTGCCCTATGCAGAAGATATATTCAGGCTGATCAATTCTTCCTACTCCGACTTGTATGCCGTGGTGCCCCTGAACGAGAGGCAGGTGAAGTATTACACCAAACAATATTTTTCATTTATACGGCCGGATTTTGTCTCCCTGGTCGTCGATCAGGAAGGAAAGCTCGCGGCGTTTGGCGTTACGATGCCCTCACTGTCATTGGCTTTGCAAAAGGCAAACGGCAGACTGTTTCCATTCGGTTTTTTTTACCTTTGGCGAGCCATGAAGAGAAACACATTGGGCGACTTGTATTTGGTTGCGATACGCAAGGATTTGCAGGGGAAAGGCGTAAACGCCATGTTCATGCATGAATTAACAAAGACCTTTATTGAAAATGGCATTGAGTTTGCCGAAGCAAACCCGCAGTTGGAAGATAATTTGCCGGTGCAGTCCCTGTGGAAGCACTACGAATCAAGGCAGCATAAGCGGCGGCGTTGTTACATCAAGCACCTGCAGTAAGTTCCTCCACCATGAAGAGCAGAGTTCTCATTACCGGGGCCAGCGGGTTCATTGGAAGTTTCCTGGTCGAAGAAGCACTTCGGCAGGGACATGAGGTATGGGCAGGAATCCGTAAATCGAGCAGCCGCGCTTTCCTGCAGGATGAGCGCATTCATTGTATTGAGCTTGACCTTTCATCCAGGGAAGCACTGGAGAAGCAGTTTTCAGAATTGTTGAAGGGGCCCGGGGGATTTGATTATGTGGTGCACAACGCGGGAATCACAGGCATCACCTACGGGCAGTCAAAAGATGAGTTTCTGGTAGTGAATTTCGAATACACCAGGAACCTGGTAAACGCACTGAGGAATTCGGCGCACCCGCTGAAGAAGTTTGTGCTGATCAGTTCCCTGGCGGCCTATGGCCCGGGCAACGATAAGACCTTTGAGCCCATCAAGTTATCTCACCCGCAGCGCCCCATTTCCAGCTATGGCAACAGCAAGTTGCTGGCCGAGCAATATGTCCGTTCCCTTTCTGATTTCCCTTACCTGGTTGTCAATCCCACCGGTGTATACGGCCCCCGGGACAAGGATTTCCTGGTGCTGATGAAGATGATCAAAAAGGGATTTGAGCCTATAATAGGGTGGGGTCCACAGAAACTTTCCTTCGTGTTTGTCAAGGATCTTGTCCGGTGTGTTGTTGCGGCCATGGCGTCGCCTGCCGTTCAGCGGTGTTACCTGGTCTCTGATCTCGGCCACTATGATTGGGCGCACTTTGGTGCGGCTGTTCGAAAAGAGCTGGGCAGGAAAACAATCAGGATCACCATACCCAAGACGCCGCTGCTGTGGATGATCAAAGCGCTTGAAAGCGTTTATGGATGGTTTGGAAGACAGCCATTTCTCAATGCTGAGGAACTGAATGAAATCACCAGTCCCAACTGGCTTTGCGAGAGCGGGGAAATCTGGAGCTCCATTTCCGCCAGCCCGGAATACCCGCTGGAAAAGGGCGTGCAGGCCACGATTGCCTGGTACCGGGAGAATGGCTGGCTGTAGGAGGCGATTGAAAGGAACCTTGACAGCGTTTCACTATTTCCATGAAACTGGATATCTTATAGGGCACTTTGGATTCTTTGAGTATGAGCGTGAGCATAACGGAGGTTACCAGCAAGAAGCAGCTAAAGGCTTTTATTGAATTTCCCGATCAGCTCTATAGGGACAACCGCTATTTTGTTCCCGCCCTCCATTTTGATGAGGAAGCCACGCTCCGGAAAGACAAGAATCCGGCCTTTGATTATTGTGAGGCGAGGTACTGGCTGGCCTGTAAGGATGGTCGCACGGTGGGCAGGATCGCTGCCATCATCAACCATGCCTACATTGAAAAGTGGAAGAACCCCTACATGCGTTTTGGCTGGATTGATTTTGAAGAGGACGAAGAGATTGTCAATGCCCTGCTCAGCCAGGTGGAAAACTGGGCCAGGGAAAAGGGACTCAAAGCCTTGCACGGTCCGCTTGGATTTACAGACCTCGACCACGAGGGTATGTTGGTGGAGGGCTTTGACCAGCTGGGCACGCTGGCAACCATTTATAACTATCCATACTATCCCAGGCTCCTCGAAAAGTTTGGTTACGTCAAGGATGCCGACTGGGTGGAATACCTGATCAGGGTACCCAACCCCATGCTGGAGAAGGTTGCCAGGCTCGCAGCTGTTGTTCAGCAGCGGCTTGGTCTCACGATAGTGAAGAAACGGTCGGCGAAAGAAATTCTGCCCTATGCCCATGAAATATTTGAGCTGATCAATGATGCTTATTCCGACTTGTACGGGGTTGTTCCACTTAATGAAAAGCAGATCCGGTATTATACCAAACAATATTTCTCGTTTATCAAGCCTGATTATGTTTCCCTCATTACCGACAAGGAAGGGAAACTCGCTGCCTTTGGCATAACCATGCCCTCCCTGTCCGTGGCCCTTCAAAAGGCGAAGGGCTCCCTGTTTCCCTTTGGTTTCCTCCACATCCTGAAAGCCCTCAGGAAGAACAAGCTGGCAGATTTATATTTGGTGGCAGTGAGGAAGGATCTTCAGCGCAAAGGGGTGAATGCGTTGCTGATGTGTGAGATGAACAAGGCATACCTTAAGCATGGAATCGAGTATGCCGAATCAAACCCTGAATTGGAGAACAACGCGCTGGTGCAATCGTTCTGGAAGGACTTCGATGCAACACAACACAAACGGCGACGTTGTTTCATCAAACACCTGTAGCTTGTTCCGTTGAACCGGCATCCTGCTGTTAACGCAAGGCGTGGGGTTTAGCTTTGCTTATTGGGTAAGGTATACACCCTCCGGCTCCATAGGCCTCGTATCCCGGGCTGACTTCCTGAAGTGACAAGCCCATTGATTTTTCAATATCGCATAAACCATCATGCCCAGCCCCAGCGACAACGCGGTGCCAGCCAGCATGAACACGATAAAATAGGGGCGAAGCTGCTCCATCATGGTACTGAAGGCTATTGTCCGGTCGCCCATTTGCCAGGCTGCCTTCAACACACCAGCGGCAATCAATGCGAGCCAGAAGATGAACAATGAAATGTTGGATATCCAATAGCCGCCGTTGATTAGTTTTCCTGAGGGTATCGGCGTGCGGCAGGACTCGCCCAGGATATCGAATGCCACCGCGAGCAGCAGCATGGTATTGATGCCGATGGTGGCGCCCATGGTGTGGGCAACTGTGACGTGGGTTCCGTGGGTATATACATTGACAGCAGGGACGGACATGGAAATCGCAAGCAGGAGGTTAAGGAATATCCAAACATCAGCAGCCGCCAGGAAACGGTAAGAAGATTGATAAAAATGCTTCTTTGCGGTGTTGAGCGAGGAACGCCACAGATAGATGATCCTGCCCAGGATGAGTAGTTCCGTCATACTCACAGCATAGCTGATGTGCTTGATAAAGGCATGCGTAGGCAACGTGTAGATGTGATGGCCCCAGTTGAACATGAGGTTAAACAAACCGACAAAATAGAGGGCGAACCCAATGCGCGAATGGCTGTAGTGTTTGTCTCCGCTGATCTTGTCCATCAGGAAGATGCTGCTGCCGTAGATGAGCATGTTCCAGGCACCGACCATGGAGCCGTACGACTTCCACTGGATGGTCATGTCGTTTACCACGTTGTGCCTGAAATAGGGAAACACCCACAGGTAGGACTCCAGGAAAGTGAACAGGAAGAAAAAGGCGCCGGTCAGCCACATCCAGACGTACACCGGCTGATGGCTGAAGGTGCCAATGGACCGGACAAGGTTAAAAATAAAAATGACCCAGGCCGCGATAATCGGCAACGCCAGCACCGGCGGGAATTCCCAATATTCACGCCCACCGAAAATTCCCATGCAGTACGAGGTCAGAATGGCCAGTATTGAAAACCAGAAGATCAGCAACTGGGCCATTGACAAGCGGGAGGAGTAAAGTCTCTTTCCCGTATGCTGCTGTACATAGGACAAGACGCACCCAACCGCAGACAGGATAATCCAGAACACAACGGATGAGACATGAAGGGGTCTGACTTTTTCAAAGGAGAGGTACTCTTTCAGAAAGCCCGGCACCAGGTATTGCAGGCCGCCAATCCACCCGAAGACCAGGCCGGTGGCCATCAGCACCAGGCCTGTGATGATAAAAAGCGCCGGACTGTTGACTTTACGGTTCTCCAATGGTTCCATTCAATTCAATTTTGAATTTTCTCGGATCGGCACTGCCGGAGGCGTCAACCTCTTTCAGGTACACGTTCAGACTATTGATTTCCTCCTGGGTCAGGTGAAAATCAGGCATGGTGGCTGTGCCTCCCATCAGCAATGCACGGATATAGTCCGGGCCTCTGGTGGAATGCACGTTGGTAAGATCGGGCCCCAGGTACCCGCCAAGGCCGTAAACCTGGTGGCATGCCGTACAGTTATGTTTTTGCCAAAGCAACTTGCCTCGCTCTGCTGCTGCGCTTGCTTCCCGTTGATGGGGCAGGAATGAGTAGAGATAAAGAGAGTAGGATACAAAAGCCGTCAGCAGCGCGGAAAGGATGAGGACTTTGCTTTTATCGGGCAACATGATGATCAGTCTGTATGAGTATGGAATGTATGTCTATATGTCCAGTAGGCAAAAGTGTCTCGTCAAAGCGTTGCTGAGTTAGTTGTACTGGTCTCTATGGTAATCGGGTGAATCCTTACACGATTGCGCACGCACCGCCGGCGCAGGCTGCTTCTGCTTTATGATCGGTTTCATCCTCATCCTCAAGTACACCGGTGAGGTCAATGGCACGCAGCACTTTTTCAAGGCCCTCAAATTCCTCTTTCGTGATGTCTTCAAACGGAGCCTGCCTGTAGTTCCCGGAATCAAAGGGCAATACACTCAGGCCGTTGTAGGATGCTTTGTTTTCCCACATCCATTGTCCCACTTTGTCCCAATCCTGGTCCTGGATGGAAACGGTGGCCGAAACATTGTTGGCATTGCTTCCCCGCCTGAATCCTTTGCGAATCCACTCGGTGTTGAAATAACGGATGCGTTCCAGCAGGTCCATGACGTCTTCCGTCCGCAGGATACTCCCGGCAGGTGCCTTTTGGGGAATACGGATGATGCCCTGCTTGCTGTTGAGCAGGTCTTCTTCCAGCAACTCAGGATGGTTGACGGACAGGTAGGGCCACAGTGCTTCGTCTTTCCCGATGCGGATCCGCCTCATGTAAAAGTCATTGTGCCAGGCATGGATGCCCGATGACGTTCCGAGCACAATGGATGTCGTTCCGGAGGGCTTGATGGTTGTGGTGCGTGCGGCAAATTCAATTCCGATTCTGGACGACGCTTCGAGGTTCATTTTCTTCACCATGTCTGCTGCCTCATTCAGGTCGTAGTTCATGACGACGCCGCTGGCGATGCCGGTCATGCCGACGCCGATGAGTGCGTCCTCTTCTGTCGTCTGTCTCCAGATTTCACGCAGGTAGTGGAAATTGGAGAAGCCTGCCTGCAGCGTTCCAAGGAAAGCCGCTGCCTGTGCGCGCTCATTCAGATCCTCCTGGCTGGTAATATCTGAGACATTCACCTCGCACAGGTTGCAGAACTGGAAGGGGCGCAGGGCAATCTCACAGCAGGGATTGGTTCCCCAATCCACATCGTTCGTAAAATAGAATCCCGGCTCACCGGAACCTGACAGTTCAATTTTTTTCCAAAGTCCGAAAAACTGCTCACGCGTGGTTGTTTCGCGCGGCAGCACGACGGAGTTGTTGGCGCGACCACGCTGTTCATTCAGCTCCCACCAGTTGCCAAACTTGCAGGTAAGCATTTCTTCATCTTCGAGGGAGAAGAGTGAGATCATGGCTGAGCGCCGGATACCACCTGCCAGCACGGCGTTGGCCAGGTGACACATGATGTCGTGACACTCCAGGGGTGTGAGCTTTTCGCCGTTTTGTTTGCGGTCGAGCACGGCGCTGACGTGGGCAATGCAGATTTTCAACGGCTCAGGGCCTGGGGCCTTCCCGCCGGCGGTTACCAGCCGGGAACCCTTGGGGCGGATATCGGAGTAATCAAACTCAGGCATGTAGTTGCTGATGCCGAAGTAGGCTTTCAGCAGGACCTTGACTGCATCGGCCCAGCCTTCCAGGCTGTCGCCGATCAGGAACTTCCGGGTCTTTTCGGCTTTGACAATGGGTGGCAAATTCTCAACGTGGTGGTATTGCACAGAATAACCGACACCGGTTCCGCCCAGCAGCAGAAAGAGTGCTTCGGAAAATGCCCGGATATCATCCACGGGCAGGTAGGCACAATTGTAAATGCGGCTGTTATTGCGCGCGATGGCGGTGCCAGCGAATTGCATGGCCCGCATGGACGGAAGCACTTTCTTGTTGTGGACGTACTGCATCCAATGCTGGATGTCCTCGGTGAGCGCGGGATATTTCTCGATCATCATGTTCTCGTACCGCATACAGATTTCTTCCCAGGTCTCCCGGCGCTTCAGGTTGGGAAGGTACCGGGCGTACTTCATGTAGATAATCAGATCACTCAGAATGTGTTGGTTGAGTTCCATGGTGGTTTTGGTTTAAAATGGGCGTTTAAAAAATGTTAAAGCAAAGGCGAAAAGGACCCAGACTGTGTCAATTCAATCAAATCTAAATGACCCGTTCGCTCAACCATATGATTTAAGTCATAAATGGGATTGATCAATAAAAACTAGCTTGCGGCAGTAGAAAGGCAATTGGGAAGACATTTTGAGTGTGTCCGGATGGATGCGTTCAATTTGTTTGAATTTGGGCTATGGGCGCCCTGGTTTTTGTTCGGGAAACCTGACCAAAATCATTTCAATATCACAACTGATGTTTCTACTTGCCTGACCTTTTACCCGATTCGAATACCTAAATTATTAACCCATGAAAAATATGAAATCCTGCCTGGCTATTCTCGTTTCTATCAGCATGCTTCTGTTCTCCTGTGGAGGCGGTAAGCAGGAAACAACCGCCGCGGTGGAAGGCGCTCCGGCCGACGGAGGTCAGTCAACCGTGGCAGATGACATGTCTCAAAAAGATGTGGTTCATGTGGCGATTGGCTCACCCGACCACACCACGCTGGTGACAGCCCTGAAGACAGCCGAATATGTTGACGTATTGTCAAATGCGGGCCCCTTCACCGTATTCGCTCCCACCAACGCTGCCTTTGACAAACTACCCGCTGGCACCGTGGAGGGATTGCTCAAGCCTGAAAGCAAAGACGCGCTCCGCAACATTTTAGAGTATCATGTTGCTGTTGGTGTTTACAAACTCGAAAACCTCAAAGACGGTCAGAAGATCAACCAGGTAAACCTGGATGATGTAGTGATCGGGTTCAAGGACGGCAAATACACCGTAAACGGGGCAAACATCCTCGGAACAGCCCCTGCCTCCAATGGTGTGATTTACGTCGTGGATGCTGTGTTGCTGCCTCCAGCGAAGAAATAGACTATGCGCGACATCACGAATCACCAGGATATCGTGTTGATGGTGGATTCTTTCTACGCAAAAGTGAAGGAAGATGAGTTGTTAAAACCTGTCTTTGCGCACGTCGATTGGGCCCACCACCTTCCAGTCATGTATGACTTTTGGTCCAGCATCATTTTGGGAGCACAGTCTTTTCAGCGTGATCCGTTTCAAAAACACATCCCGCTGGGCCTGCAGGCAAGGCACTTTAACCACTGGCTGAAGTTGTTCCATCTCACCCTGGATGAACATTTCTCAGGACCGCACGCCGAAGATGTAAAAAGCAGGGCGAACAGTATCGCTATGATTTTCCAGCACAAGCTGGGTTTGCTCGCGGAAGACTGATTATCCCGCTTTCCTGATTTTGTCCCTCAGCAACTCCTTTTCGGCCGGAGATTGTGTGAGGGACAAAGCTTTTTCAAGGCAAGCCACGGCCTCGTCCCTGTGACCGAGGCGGCTTTGAAATTCACCTTCGATGGCAAATAGGAGATAGTAGTTCTTCAGATCACCCGCCTCACGGATCTTTTCCAGTTGTGCAAGTCCTTCCTGTGCCCCGGATAACTCTGCAATGACGATGGCCCGATTGAGGAGGATCATGGGGTTCGGCTGAAGTTGGTACAGTAAATCGTAGTAGGACAATATTGTTCCCCAGTTGGTCACGTCATAGGTGGCTGCACGGCAGTGCTCATAGGCAATCGCCGCCTCAAGGTGGTACCTGGAAAGTTTCTGACCTTCTGAGGCTTCATTCAGGTAGCGGGTGCCGGTGGCAATCATGTCCGGGTTCCACAGGGATCGGTCCTGGTCCTTCAACAGCAACAGGTGCTGCTGGTTATTCATGCGGCTGCGAAGGCGTGCCGCGTGAAAGCAGAGCAAAGCCAGGAGCGCCAGGCTTTCCGGTTTTCGCGTGGCTGGAAATTCCGTGACCATGATGGTGAGCCGAAGGGCTTCTTCCACCAGGTCTTCGCGGATGAGCTGGTTGTGACTGGTGGAGTGGTAGCCTTCATTGAAGAGGAGGTAGATGGCGGTGAGCACACTGTCCAGCCGGCTGTTCAGTTCGCCGGTTGAGGGGATTTCGAATTTCACATTCAGCTTGCGGAACTGCTCACGGGCGCGGTAAAGCCTCTTGGTGATATTTTCCTCGTTGGTGAGGAAGGCCTTGGCGATTTCCCCTACACTGAAACCGCAAAGGGTTTTCAGGATAAGCGCCACCTGGCCTTCTTCGGCCACGGCTGGATGACTGCAGACGAACATCATGCGGAGCTGTTCATCCTGGATTTCATGGTCATGGAGGAGGGTGTCCAGCGTCGATCCGGCAGAGTACCCGGACGTAAGTCGTGCATTGTAGTCGTCCGCAAATTGTTTCTTGTATTTCTCCCGGCGGATGACATCGAGCGCCTTGTTGCGGGCGGCGGTGAACAGCCAGGCAGAGGGGTTGTCCGGAACTCCGTGAAATCTCCAGTACTCGAGGGCTTTTAAAAGCGTGTCCTGAACAACGTCTTCTGCCAGCTCCAGGTTCTTTGGGCCGAATATTTTTGTCAGTACCGATACCAGTTTTCCCGATTCATGCCGGAAGAGGTTGTCGATGAGTGGAGGGATGGACTGTGGGTCGGGGATTGGCATGGACTAAAATACAAAATCTAACCGCAGAGGACACGGAGGTTTTCGCAGAGGACGCTGAGGCATAACTGCTTTTTCTCCGCGACCTCTGTGTTGCATTCCTTTGCGACCTCTGCGGTTAAGTGGATTTGGCGGCTATAAAGTTTCGTGGATAGCCCGTTTAGCTTCACATATTTCTCCATGTCGAGGGGAGAATCCCAGCTACTGGGTAAGAATTAAAGACCAAATGGGCTTTCTGCAGATTTTGGCCTGTGTCTGAGTGTGATTTCCTGACGAAAGTCATCTTACAACCTAATTAGAATCATAATCAGCCCCGGAGACCAATTCTATTTTTAGGCCCATATAATGACCTAAACCACGATTTCCATGGACTTAGTAAAAATCCAGTACGACAACAAGATCGTAAGGGCCTTCATCATCGCCTCTGTCATCTTCGGCATCGTAGGCATGTCGGTGGGCCTGCTGGCTGCCATCCAGCTTTTCTACCCCATAGCCAACTTCGACTTGCAGTACACCAGCTTCGGACGCATCCGTCCGCTGCATACCAACGCAGTCATCTTTGCCTTCGTCGGCAACGCGATGTTTGCTGGCGTTTACTACTCCTTGCAGCGCCTGCTCAAGGCCCGCATGTTCAACGACACGCTGAGCTGGATCCATTTCTGGGGTTGGCAGCTCATCATCCTCGCTGCTGCCATTACCCTGCCATTGGGCATTACCACCTCAAAAGAATATGCTGAGCTGGAATGGCCGATCGACATCACCATCGCCCTCATTTGGGTGGTGTTCGGATGGAACATGATCGGAACCATCATCAAGCGGCGTGAAAAACACATGTATGTTGCCGTTTGGTTTTACATTGCCACATTCGTTACAGTCGCCGTGCTGCACATTGTCAACTCTTTCGAGATGCCGGTGACGCTGTTCAAAAGCTATTCATGGTACGCTGGTGTTCAGGATGCGCTGGTGCAGTGGTGGTATGGTCACAATGCGGTGGCATTCTTCCTGACTACACCCTACCTCGGTATGATGTACTACTTCCTGCCGAAGGCCGCCAACCGGCCGGTGTATTCCTACCGGCTGTCCATTGTTCACTTCTGGTCCTTGATCTTTCTTTATATCTGGGCGGGTCCGCACCACTTGCTCTATACAGCATTGCCCGATTGGGCACAGTCGCTCGGTGTTGTCTTCTCCATCATGCTTATCGCACCCAGTTGGGGCGGGATGTTGAATGGATTGATGACTTTGCGCGGCGCTTGGGACCGTGTTCGTGAAGACCCGGTTCTGAAATTTATGGTCGTGGCAGTGACCGCCTACGGTATGGCCACCCTGGAAGGTCCGTTGCTTTCCCTCAAGAGCGTTAACGCGATCGCACACTTTACCGACTGGATTGTGGCACACGTACACGTCGGAGCACTGGGCTGGAACGGCTTCCTGATCTTCGGTATGATGTACTGGCTTGTTCCAAGAATGTGGGCCACCAAACTCTATTCCACCCAGCTTGCCAACGTTCACTTCTGGCTGGGAACCCTTGGCATCATCTTCTATGCCCTGCCCATGTACACCGCTGGTGTTGTGCAGAGCCTCATGTGGAAAGAGTTTAATGCAGATGGCTTCCTGGTGTATCCCAACTTCCTGGAGACCACAACGAAAATTCTTCCGATGTACATGCTGAGGGCGGTGGGAGGAAGCCTCTACCTCATCGGCGTATTCATCATGACCTATAACCTGATCAAAACGGCATATGCCGGCAAGTTCATCGCCAATGAAGAGGCTGAAGTGGCACCCATGGTGGAGTCGGCTTCAACGGGTGGCGGCTGGCATCATGTGCTGGAGAGCAAGCCTGTCCTGTTTACTGTACTCGCACTGGTTTCGATACTCATTGGGGGTATCATTGAACTCGTGCCGACGTTCCTGATTAAATCAAATATTCCGACCATTGCTTCGGTCAAGCCATATACACCGCTTGAGCTGCATGGCCGCGACATTTATATCAGGGAGGGATGCGTAGGCTGTCACTCACAAATGATTCGGCCGTTCCGCAGTGAGGTACAGCGCTATGATCCGAAGAATGCAGAATATTCCAAAGCGGGCGAATACGTATATGATCACCCGTTCCTGTGGGGATCCAAGCGCACCGGACCGGACCTGCATCGCACGGGAGGAAAATATGCAGACAGTTGGCACTTTCGCCACATGCTCTCGCCGGGTGACGTTTCCAACGGATCCATCATGCCGTCCTACCCCTGGCTCTATGAGCAGATGATCGACAAGTCCCTGACAGCAGGAAAAATCAGTGCACTGAGAACCATCGGTGTTCCCTATGAAGCCGGCTATGAGGAAAAGGCCAACGCCGATCTTGATGTACAGGCGGCAAGAATCAAGGAAGGACTCCAGATGGAAGGCTACGAGACTGCCAACGATGCGGAGATTGTCGCACTGATTGCTTACCTGCAACGACTGGGAGTAGATGTGAAGGCTGCCAAGGTTGCAGAAAAATAATGGCAAGTCACTCTCCACTGGCAAATTCAGCCAGCAGCTGTAACCGAGCCGATTGAAAATAGAATAGAATAAACATTAGTCCCATGTATAAAGAAATCCTTCAGAATATCGACCACGTAGCCGTTTGGCCGATCATATCGTTCGTCATTTTCTTCTTGTTCTTTATCGTCCTCCTGTGGTGGGCTATCACAGCGGACCAGGCATTTATCCGTCAGATGAGTGAGTTACCCATGGAAGACGGTACAGATTCAACACAACCTAAAACCGAAAGGCTATGAAAAGACTTTTGACATTCCTCTTCATGATCATATTCCCGATGGCCAGTTGGGCACAGGCAGCAGCTGCCCCGGCGGCACCGGCTTCCATTTGGGATGATCCCATGCTGTTGTTTTATGTGGTGATCGCCTTTGTGTTCATTGTGGCCCTGTTGGTCCTGATCGTGGCACTCTACCTCTTGCAGGTGGTCAATATCCTGACTTCGAAAGCGGCCCAGGAGAAGGCTGAGAAGCTCGGTATCACCTTCAAGCCTGAACCTTCTTTCTGGAGCAAACTGTGGGACAACATCAATGCGCTCAGGCCGCTGGAGAAGGAATCGGAACTGGTCCTGGACCACAATTACGATGGCATCACCGAGCTGGACAACCACCTGCCACCGTGGTGGCGTTGGCTGTTTTACGTAACGATTGTATTTGCTGGCGTGTACCTGCTGGTATACCATGTGTTCAACACACTCCCCTTGTCCATTGGTGAATATGACAACGAGGTGGCATATGCCAACGAGCAGATCCTGAAAATGAAGGCCGCCAATCCCGGTCCGGCCATTGATGAGGCTACTGTGGAAGTAACGGCGGATGCAAAAGCGCTCGCTGATGGAAAGTCAACTTTCCTGAACACCTGTTCTACCTGCCATCGTCGCGATGGCGGCGGTGACATCGGTCCCAACCTGACCGATGAATACTGGAAACACGGCGGTTCCATTAAGAATATTTTCAAGGTGGTGAAAGAAGGTGTGGCCGGTACGAACATGGTGGCCTGGGGCGGTGTGATGAGCCCGGAAGCCATTCGGAACGTGGCAAGCTACGTGCTGACCTTGCAAGGTTCGAAGCCGGTCAATCCAAAGAAACCCGAGGGAAATTTGTTCAAACCGGAGACAGCACCGGCAAAAGCTGATACAACCAAAACATCAGCGACGCTTTAAACCAATGATGGGTGGCTGGTTGGTAGGTCAGTGAGGTAGTACGCTTGGTGCTATGAAGAAATGAGAGTTGAATGAGGCTGAATACGGATTACTGAATGCCAATTGTGAAAGAGACAACCAGCGAAACACTATACCAGTTCGACGACGAATTCCGCAACCACATGGCCACCGTGGATGCGGAAGGCAAGCGGGTGTGGATTTATCCCAAAAAGCCTTCCGGAAGATTTTTCCGCTGGAGGGTAGTGGTTACTACAGCCTTGCTCTCGCTGCTGTTCGCCGGGCCATTCATAACATTGAACGGGCGGCCCTTCATGCTGTTCAACATCTTCGAACGCAAGTTCATTCTGTTTGGGCAGATGTTCTGGCCGCAGGATTTTTTCCTGCTGGCGCTCACCCTGATCACGCTGTTCGTTTTCATTATTCTGTTCACGGTCTCTTTCGGAAGGATATGGTGCGGCTGGGCCTGTCCCCAAACGCTGTTCATGGAGATGGTCTTCCGCCAGATCGAATTCTTTATTGAGGGAGATGCCAATGCCCAACGCAAGCTGGATGACGCACCCTGGGACACGACAAAGATCTTCAAGAAAGTGTCCAAGCAGATCATCTTCTTGGCGATATCCATTATCATTGCCCACACGGTCATGGCTTACTTGCTCGGATGGCAGGAAACCAAGGACATTATCAGCCAGCCCCCGGCCGAACACCTGGGTGGTTTTATTGGCCTTACGGTGTTCACCCTGATTTTTTATGGAGTCTTTGCACGCTTCCGCGAACAGGCCTGCGTGGTCGTTTGCCCGTACGGCCGCCTCCAAAGTGTTTTGCTGGTGAAGGATTCGATTGTTGTGGCCTACGACTGGCTTCGCGGAGAGCCCCGCTCAAAACTGAAAAAGGACGAGACCGTGGAGGCGTCGAAGGGCGACTGCATTGATTGTAAGCTCTGCGTGCATGCCTGTCCAACCGGTATTGACATACGCAACGGCACCCAGCTGGAGTGCGTGAACTGCACCGCCTGCATAGACGCCTGTGATGATGTGATGGAGAAGATCAGCAAGCCGAAGGGATTAATCCGTTATTCATCTTACAATGCGATAAAAGGAGGTCACCCCAAACTGCTTACGCCGCGGTCCATTGGTTACATCGTTGTGCTGACAGCCCTGGTGAGTTTGTTGTCATTTTTTATCTTCACACGAACGGATATTGAAATGACCGTGTTGAAGGTTCCGGGAACCCTGTATTCAAAGACGGACGACGGGCAGATCACCAACCTGTACAACATCGAATTCATCAACAAGACATTTGATGATATTGCTTTGGAACTTAAGGTAGAGTCACCGGAACATGCTTCCCTGATGCGGGTGGGCGGCCCCAACATCGTAGTCCCCAAGGAGGGAATTCTGAAGGGACTGTACATGGTCAAAATGCCGCCGGATGAGGTGAGGTCCATGAAAATGACAGTAGGCTTGGGGGTTTACCAAAATGGAGAGAGAATCTCGGGCGCCCAGGTGAGGTTTATTGGACCCATTCACTATGGAAAGAAAGATGAAGATCACAAGGACGATAATGATAAACATTAATCCCGGGATGCTATGAATTTTGGAAAAGCCATCGTCCTCTCATTTGTTCTCTTTGCCCTCTTCATCGGCACGCTGGTTTACTTCTGCGTCCGTGAGGATGTGAGCCTCGTGTCGGAAGAATACTACAAGGACGAACTTGCATACCAGGAGAAGCTCGACAAGATGAATAACACACAGGCGCTTGACGTGCAGCCTGCCATTACGGCGCAGCAGGGGAAAGTGAACATCGTTTTTGACGTGTTTAACCGGGTCGAAAAAGGAGAACTAAAAATCACGCGCCCTTCCAATGCCAGGCTGGACCAGAATTTTGAAATTCCCCCTGCGCCGGGCAATACCCGCGAGTTTTCCCTTAGCCACTGGGAGCCTGGTTTGTACCGGGCATCGATGACGTGGACGATGGGTGGGAAAGATTATTATTTTGAAAAGCTGATTGTGTTCTGATGTTTTACACAGCCATCATCATGGGCCTGGCCGGAAGCCTGCATTGTGCGGGCATGTGCAGTCCTTTGGCTATGGCCGTCACCCGCAACAAGCCTTTCATGGCTTCAAAGCTGGCGTACAACACCGGCCGAATCCTGACCTATGGTGCTTTGGGTGCGATGGTTGCCGTGCTGGGTTCATTCGTCAACCTGTCCTCGTACCAACAAGCCCTGTCTATTCTCCTGGGAGGCATTTTTGTGCTGCTCGGCATTGGCGGCATGAGTCAGTTGCGCATTCCATTGGTCACGACGGGTATGGAGAAATTATCAGGCTGGCTTAAAAAGGGATTCGGCCGGTTCCTTCAGCGAAAGTCATTGGCTGCTACATTCATGATGGGCACATTGAATGGTTTGCTGCCCTGCGGATTGACTTACCTGGCACTAACGGCCTGCCTGTTGCAACCTAATGGAGTTGACGGTTTCTTGTTCATGCTTGTATTCGGACTCGGCACCTGGCCTGTCATGATCGGGATTACGTGGGTATTGACGCTGCCTCTGCTGAAGAGTCATTTCAACCTGGCCCGCTTTTCGAAGATTGCCCTGATTTTTGTGGGCTGCCTGCTGTTCCTCAGGGTGATGTGGTCGCATCCTCACACGAGTGATTCCTCTTTGTTTGGAAAGGTAGGAACGGAGACGGTCTGTGAGGACTAATTCTTAGTCCTTTGCATTTAACAACCGTACAATCTTTTCTACCGCCTCCACATTCGTCTTTGTATTCAGCGTTTCCACGATACCCTTCTTCTCCCGGGTCGTCAGCCTCCAGCTGAGCGACGCCCGGGCGCTGTGCTGCCGGATGCTGTCCATGTTCTGCAGGATGGAAGTGTAGGTCGTTGGCAAATACTGAATGTCTACGCGGTCAATCGGGCCCTTGAACCAGGTGTGGGCGGTACCGACCAGGTTGTCATTGGTGATGTCCTGGAAGTTTTCAAAGTTGTTGTACACGCTCGCGATGGGCTGCGTGAAGTCGTCGATGATGGTGTTGCCCTTTTCTTCCGAAACCGGCGAGAGCTTGGGCGAGTCGCGGATGGAGAGGATGATGATGCCGGAGGTATTGGCTGCAATCCATTCGTGAAAGGAATAGACAAAGCGCATGGCATCGGTAATGCCGAAGTTATCGGAGATGCCCGCATCCATGATCTGGATGGGCGGGTGGGTGGGTAAGGTGGTGTTGGGTGTGATGTATGGAAAAGTGGCACTCATGCGCAAAGCCGAAAGAAAACGAAGATTGGCGCCCCCGTGCTGCTCGAACATTTTCTGGAAATCCACGCCTGAAAGTTTCGGGTTGGAATAGTCAGGGAAGTTCAGGGTCTCGGAGTTGAGGTAGGAAACGGGTTGAGGCGAGATGTACAGCTTGCGCCCGTCATTGACAATGGTGGGAGAAAGGATGATCATGGGTACGATGGCGTCCGCCTCCGGTTTCTGATAATCCGAAAGCGGCTTGTCCATGAGCGACTCGGTGTCGATGTTCAGCTGATCTTCAAAGGTATAGCCACGATCGCGCGAGTAACGCTGCCCTGCATATTCAAACTTGCTGAAGCCGACAAAAAGATCGTTCGCCAGCAGGCTGAAGATGAGCGGGTTCAGGTTGTCCGTGGCAATTTTCTCCTGGTGAACGGCGGAGTATGGTTTGATGTCTGCACCCTGTTTACCCCGGAGGATCACTTCCCTGAAATAGCTGGCACCGATCAAACCCCCGGAGGCGCCGGTGATCAGGATGGACTGGTTCATCAGCTTTCCGCCGGAGAGGCTGTCTGCGCGCTGCAAGGCGGCGAGCGTCCAAAGGGCTGCCCGTTTTCCACCCCCGCTGGTACATACAAAAACCATCCTGGGGGGAGCCTGGCCTTCAAATTTCTTCTTCCAGTTTTCAAGGATCCTTATGGTGTGCCGGCGTGCATTTTGTATGGAGGTACTGTCATTGAGGTACTTCAGTTCATCAATGGTGTATTCCACTGGCGGGATGTTATAGTCAAGCCCGAATGCCTGATACTTCTTGGTCAGCCAGCCTTCGCCAACGAGGTAATTCAGCACCAGGAAAAGCACCAGGGCCATGGTCACCGACCATCCTCCAAACCAGTAGGAGAAAGCCCCGGAAATCATCACCATGATCGTCAGGAAGATCATGGCACTCGCGCCAGCCGGAAATTGAAATGCCGGGTAGTCCTTGAAAATGCCCAGCACCAGCACCAGGCCGAATAACAGGCATTGGATGATGATCAGGTTAAAGTGATTTTGATCAAATACCTGAAGGATCGCATTCTTGTCATAGAAATCTTTTTCGTCCGTTACTTTTCGGAACCGGAAGCTGAAGTCCAGGTAGTTGTCCACGCGAACCTGTTTTTTTCTTGCGATGTCCAGTTTCTTCATCGCGCTGGCCCGGGTCACACGGACATTCTCCTTGATCTTGTCGTCCAGACGGCAGACCACGTATTTGAAAATATCCTTTTGCGTTAAACTGAAATAAACCTGCAGGAGACCAGCCATGGCCAGGAAGCCTAGAAAAAACCCGGCCAGATATTGTGCCAGTTCGCTGCCTGAGGTAAACTCATTGTTGATTTGAAAGGCGATCACCTGGTAGAGATAAGTGACCATGAAAGCCAGGGGAAGGATGCTGTTGTTCAGGCTGAATTTGCTGAAGGGCTTGGGCAGGGCACCCACGAAGGAAAACCGGTGCCCGTCGGCGATGTAGCAGGTAATGTTGAAAGAGGTTGTAAAGCCGGATACCATGACCCCAATGATAAAGAAACTGGTGAAATTGACTTTGTTAAGGTACTCCGGGTCAAGGAAGAGGTAGGGGATGCCCAGGTACTTCCCGAAATTCCCGGTGATCATGGCAAAGAGGATAATCCAGCACAGCAGCAGGATGTGGTTGCGCCTGAAATTGCTGATCAGCAACTGCACCGGAAAGGAGTAGAAGAACGCGTCAGCGAATTTTGCGAGCCGGGCCATAGACACAGAATTATTTCAATTTATGCATTTCATCGGATAAACCATGATTTTGGGATCGGCTTGGAATTTTGAGCGGGCTTTGGCCCATTCGTAATTGATTCATTCGTATTTTGTCGTGCCCAATCATTCATTCGTAATTCCCTGAAAACCTTCACCCTTTACCGTTCGTCTGCCGGATCAGGAAAGACCCGCACGCTGGCCAAGGAATACCTGAAGCTGGCCCTCCAAAACAGGGCCTATTATTTCCGGCATATCCTGGCGGTCACGTTCGCGAACAAGGCCACCCAGGAAATGAAAGACCGCATCCTGGAGTACCTGGATTCCTTCGCGAATGGAAAGAATGATCCGCTGGCCGATGAGTTGAAACAGGAGTTGAAACTGGATGACCTCGCTTTCCGCCAGAACTGTACCGAGCTCCAATCGGAAATCCTGCACCACTACGACCAGTTTTCCATCAGCACCATTGACGCCTTTTTCCAGCGCGTGATTCGTTCCTTCACCCGTGAATCCGGCCTGATCGGCGACTACCGCCTGGAGGTTGATCAGAATGCCGTGATGGAAGAGGTGATTAACAACCTCATGGATGAACTGGGTACCCGTCCTGAACTGACCAAATGGGTGGTGGAATTTGCCATGGAAAACCTCGCCAATGTCAAGGCCTGGGATGTGCGCAAAAGCCTGCTCGGGTTTGCCGGCGAAATTTTCCGTGAGGAATTCAAGACCATTGAGGAACAGGTGCGCCGCGACAGTGCCAACCCGGACTTCTTCATCAACCTGAAAGCTGAGCTTTGGAAGGTGAAGGGCGCTTTTCTCGCTGCTGTTTCGAAACCGGCGGCCGAAGTGCTGCAGATAATTGATTCCAAAGGATGGGAGGATAGTGACTTCAGCTATGGGAAAACCTCCGGCATACAAGGATTCTTTGGCCAGTTTGCCAACCAGAAATCATTGGGCGCTTTCAAAGAGCCAAGCGACAGGATGAGGAACTATTTCACAAAAGCCAAAAACTGGCCAGGAAAGAACTCCCTGCATGTACCGGATATCATTCAAACTGCCGAAAGTAATTTCGTGCCCAGCCTGAACCGGATCCTCGAACACTTCGATGCGCACTATAAAAAGGCACTCTCGGCGGAGGTGGCCCTTCAGAACATGTACGTCTTTGGCCTGCTGTCCGACATCGCTCGAAAGCTGCAGGACTACAAGGTTGAAAACAACCTCATGCTCCTTTCTGATGCTCCCCAGTTTTTGAACCGCCTGATCGGCGACAGCGATACGCCATTTATCTATGAGAAAATTGGTTCATTTTACCGCAACTACCTCATCGACGAATTCCAGGACACCTCCGGTTTTCAATGGAAGAATTTTCTTCCCCTGCTCACCAATGGTCTGGACCAGGGTTATCCCAGTCTTGTGGTTGGGGACGTGAAGCAGGCGATTTACCGGTGGCGGAGCGGCGATCTGAACCTGCTCCAGCACGAGGTAGAAAGACTGATCGGCCCGGAGCGCGTAGAGGTGAATGCACTGGATCGGAATTTCCGCAGCGCAATAAATATTGTCCGGTTTAACAATGCCTTGTTTGAAACCGCGGCTTCGATTGTTGCGATGGAAGCAGGCTCCGGATTGCCGGCATCCGCTTATCGGGATGTGTCACAGGGAGAGTCAAAGGCTGTAGAAGGCTTTGTCACGGCCAGTTTCATTCAGGATGAGGAAGGCATCACATGGAAAGACCAGGCATTGCAACGGATTCCAGGCCAGCTGGAAATACTGCAACGCCTGGGTGTAGCATTGAGTGAAATTGCCATCCTCGTTCGGGTGAACATGGAAGGCCAGTGGATTGCCAACCATTTGCTGGAATACAAGAATTCTGACAAGGCACAGCCGGGTCTTTCTTATGACGTGGTCTCCAATGAGTCCTTGCGCATGGACGGTGCTTCAACAGTGAATATGTTGCTGGGCGCCATGCAATACCTCCTGAACCCCGATGATTCGATCGCGCGGGCGAGACTCTCCTTTGAATATGCCAGGCTTCATGCGCCGTCCCGCAGCCAGGTGGAAGTGTTTGCGGTGGCCAACCAGGCTGTTTTCGAAAGCCAGCTGCCAGTTCAGTTTACCAGGGAAAAACTCTCGCTGAAACGGCTGCCGCTCTTTGAACTCACAGAAACATTGATTGAGATTTTCGGCCTGGGCAAAGTCAAGGGTGAATTGGCTTACCTCCAGGCCTTCCAGGATTTTGTGCTGGAATTCTACAGCCGCGAAAGAAATGACCTCGCTGCCTTCCTGGAACATTGGGAAGAAAACAAGGACAGCGATAAGGCCAGTATCAAGGTATCCGGTGAGGTGGATGCAGTTAGAATCCTCTCGATTCACAAGGCCAAAGGATTGCAGTTCAAGTATGTACTCGTTCCATTTTGTTCATGGACCATCGACCACAGCGCATTGAGGGCACCGAATCTCTGGGTAACCTCCAGTGAACCGCCTTTTGACCAGGCGGGGTATCTGCCTGTAGGGTATTCAAAGAAACTAGACGGCACATTCTTCAAGGATGCTTATGAAGAAGAAAAGACGAGGACGTACCTCGATAACCTCAACCTGCTTTATGTGGCGCTGACCCGCGCGGAAGTTGGAATGATCATTACAGCACCGGACCCGGCAAAAGCCAAATGGACTGTTGCACGGTGGCTGTTGGAAAGCATTTCCAGGAATGATTGGCTTAAGTCCGGTTGGGACGAAGCCGCCATGGAACTTAAAGTAGGAGTGTGGAAAGCTGCCGCACGTGAAGCAAAACCGCAAAAATCCGCCCCGGTGCAGCTGGCGAATTATCCTTCCTCGCGGTGGCGCGACAAGCTCGTGATCCGGCAGACGGGAAGTGCATTTTTTGAAGAGCGCCCGGGGCAGCAGGAGAAAATTAATTATGGCCTGCACCTGCACGCTGTGCTCTCGCGCATACACCAGGGTGCTGATGTTCCCCTTGCCCTGGACCGCCTCGTGCAGGAAGGATTAATTGTGGAGGCAGGAAAGCCTGCACTCCAACAGCAATTAGAAGAATTATTGAGTCAGCCGATAGTGGCCCGGTGGTTCTCCTCCGGTTGGAAAATCAGGACGGAAGTACCCATTCTGTTGCCGGGCGGCGCTGACAGCCGGATTGACAGGCTCATGACCAACGGTGAGAAGGCGGTGGTGGTGGACTTCAAGACAGGAGAGAAGTCGAAGGCGGATCAGAAGCAGGTATTGGAGTACATGGAGACCCTGAAGAAGATGAATTTCAAGGAAGTTGAAGGCTACCTCCTGTACACACGCGATAAGGAAGTCATTTCCGTGAGCGAAGGAAAATCGCGCGCGGTGAAGAAAAATGACCGTCAATTGGGATTGGATTTCTAAAGGATAAATAAGAGAAAGTGAGACCATTTTTGCTCGAGCTGGCGGAAAGAATCAGGAAAGACCACGCGGTACTCGATGAGGTGACCTTGGTATTTCCCAACCGCAGGGCCGTGCTGTATTTCAGGAAGCACCTGGGTTCTTTGCTGGAGAGTCCGGCGTTTGCTCCATCCATCACCACGGTGGAAGATTTTATTTCAGGGTTTTCAACACTGAGGGTACCTGACAAGTTCGAGCTTGTATTCCGGCTTTACAACACCTACAACACCTACAACACCGTACTGGGACATCCGGAAGGAAAGGATGCGGAGCCCTTTGACCAGTTCTATTTCTGGGGCGAAATGCTGCTCCGTGATTTTGATGAAGTGGACAAATACCTCGTGCGCGCCGATCAGTTATTCAGGGATCTCAGCAACCAGAAAGAGCTGGACTCCAGCTTTGATTACCTTACCCCTGAGCAGGTTGAGTACTTGAAAAGTTTTTGGGGGAATTTTGCAGACGACCTGACCGTTAACAAGAAGCGGTTTCTCCAGGTTTGGAGGCAGTTGCCGGAGGTGTACCTGGCATTCCGAAAGCAACTGAAGGATGAAGGCCTGGCTTATGAGGGGATGCTTCACCGCGAGGTGGCGGAGCAATTCAAAGATGGTTCGCCTGCGCCGGAAACAAAACGCATCATTTTTGCCGGATTCAATGCCCTGACGGCTGTGGAAGAGCGAATCATGACTTCCCTTGTTGAGCGGGGGCTGGCCGAAATTCATTGGGACATTGACAACTATTATGTCAACAACATGACCCAGGAGGCAGGTGTCTTCTTTCGAAATTATCAACAGCACAGCGTACTGGGAAAAACTTTCCCGAGTGATGTTCCATCCCACTTTAATATTCCAAAGAAAGTCAGGGTAGCCGGCGCTGCTCAGCATGTGGGACAGGCCAAATTAATGGCGCAGTTCCTGAAGGAGCAACTGGAGCAGGGGATTGATCCGGAAGATACCCTGATTGTGCTGCCGGATGAAAAAATGCTGTTGCCGGTGCTTCATGGCATTTCCGGTTTTGTGGATAAGCTGAACGTGACGATGGGATTCCCTTTGGCGAGCACGCCCATGTTTAACCTCGTTGAATTTTTGGTGGAGCTCCAGTCTAACAGGAGGGAGGAGGATTTCAATCACCGCCAGGTGCTTTCCATTCTCAGCCACCCCTACATCGTGGCGGCTGATCCAGCCTATGCTAACAGCAGAAGAAAGGAAATCATTGAGAAGAACCGGATCATCATCCAGCCTGCTGAACTGGCAGCCGGCCCTTCGGTGTACCCGTTCATTTTCAAGTCCATTCGCGACAGCAGCCTGACGGGGTATATCCGTGATATCATACAGTCCATTGGCTCGATGCCCGGCATTACTGATCTTGACAAGGAGTATGCGTTTCATTTCCTCAAACTGATTAACCGCATGGAGGAAGTGGCCGGTTCGCTCATGTCAGCGCCCGCGTCCGAAACGGATCCGGCCCGTCGCCTTCAATACCAGTTGAAATCCTTTACACGGCTGTTTCGGCAGCTGGCGAAAACACAAAAAATTCCATTCACGGGTGAGCCGCTGAAAGGACTGCAGGTCATGGGCGTGCTGGAGACCCGCAGTCTTGATTACAAGAATGTGTTCGTGCTGTCGATGAACGAGGGCGCAATGCCTTCGTCGGGAAGCAAGGCCTCTTATATCCCGTTTAATATCCGGAAAGCCTATTCACTTCCCACCACGGAACACCAGGATGCGATTTATGCTTACCTCTTCTACCGGGTGCTGCAGCGGGCTGAAAATGTATTTCTTTTTTACAATACCGAGACCGATGTGCTGGGTCAGGGCGAAACGAGCCGGTACCTCCAGCAGCTGCTGTTTGAATCCGGATGGAAGGTGGATCATGCCGTGCTGCACAATCCCATCCGGCCCCTGCCGGTCAAGCCGATTGTCATCACAAAAGATGAAAAGGTGCTGGAAGGCCTGGTGAAACTGAATGAAGGAAATTATCGCTTCAAGGGTATTTCGCCATCGGCGCTGAGCACCTACCTCGACTGCCAGCTGAAGTTCTATTTTCAGTACGTTGCAAAAATGCGCGAAGCCAGGGAAGTGGAGGAAGACCTGGATGCGCGTGTCGTGGGGAATTTTCTTCACGAAGTGATGGAGCGCTTTTATAAACAGATCCAGGAGAAGAAGAAAGGCAGCCTGATTGAAGCCAGCGACCTCGCCCACCACCAGGCGGTGACCGATGGATTGATCGACCGCGTCTTCATCGACAACTTCAAGCTTGACCCCGATCGCAAAGTGGTCTATGAAGGACAGCGCCTGGTCGTGCGTGAGGTGATCAGGGCTTTTGTGGACCGCATCGTCAGGCATGATCAGCGCTATGCGCCATTCACCATTGAAGGACTTGAGCGCGAAGGTCTTCTTTACTACATCCCCATTTCACACACGCCGGGCCAGGCGGTGCTTGGCGGCAAGATCGACCGCCTTGACCGCAAAGGCAATGTGGTGCGGGTGATTGACTACAAAACAGGCAAAGCGAAACTGGATTTCGATTCCATCGAATCACTGTTCAGCCGTGAGGAAACCGGAAACCGCGCCGTTTTCCAGACCCTGCTGTACGCGCTGCTCTACAAATCCAATTATCCCGAGGCCGGCATCCGCATCAGTCCAGGACTAATGAACTGGAAGAATATTTTTGAGGATGATTTTGTTTTCGGACTGAATCTCAACAAATCCCTGGTGGAGGATTCTGGTCCGCTGATGCCCGAACTGGAACATCATTTGAAAATCCTGCTGGAGGAAATTTTCAACCCCGCCGGGACTTTCAGCCAGACTCAGAATATCGAGACGTGCAAACTGTGCGCTTACAGCGGGATTTGCTATCGGTAGATACTGGGCCTGTCTGGTGGCTGTCAGGATTGCAGATGCCGACCCGCCTCAGCCCCCGCGTAAGCCTTGTGACACAACCTTGATTTTCCACGAAAACAGGGCATGCCGGTCAACGGTCCTGGAGGGTAGATCGGCTCTCCAAAACCCGTTTGGGCGACGTTTTGGGCCTTTATGCAGCACGTTTCAGTTCCCAACCGTATTCATGGGTATAACCAAACTTACCTGTTATGAATAATGAAAATGTCTTGTACACGGATGGGCATGATGTGACGGTGACGGATTCCGCGCTTCAAGTACGAAGGAAATGGTACAACCTGAATGAGATCACCAGTCACGGGTTATCCATCATTCAGCCCGCACGCCTGCCTTCCTTTCTGATGTTTGGAATGGGAATTCTGTTGTCGCTGACTGGCGGTACCAATACCCTTGACACCAGCGGCATGATCAATGGGAATGACCCAAACAGACTGGTGTTCCTGATTGGCATCTGCTGCCTGGTCTCAGGTGTGGTGCTGGCCCTCTCCCTGGGCGAGCGCTATGCGGTCAGGATTACCACCGCAGAAGGAGAAAAGAACGTTGTCGTCAGCAGGCGCAAGGAAGAGATAACCCAGATTGTTCGCGCACTCAACAACGCGCTCTTTTCCCGTCTCAACACGGATTCGGATAATAAGCCGGGAAGGGATTTCATGGTGTCACCGCGCTAAACTGATGGAACGGGAAATACAAAGGCCTGGAATTTCCAGGCCTTTATTATGCACGGTGATTGAATACCCCGTCCATAAAAAATTTGGTGCCGGAGGTTAGTTGTTGCTACAGGGTCAGGTAACTCCACTCTTTCGAGAATGGAACACGGCTCATCAGCACGCTGCCATTCTTGGTCACGAGCAGGTTGTCGCTGGGGTTAATGCCAATTCCGTTGGCGGCGTCATACAGCCCGGTCTCCACGCTGAACATCATGCCCTCTTCTATGATGGTGGAGTCGCCCAGTGCCAGGAAAGGAGCCTGGTGCCCTTCACCGTTCATGCCTGTGCCGTGCCCCGGCCGGTGATAGATAAAGTTCTGCATGCCATTCTTCACCTGGTGCTGGTGCACCTTGAATGCCACTTCGGAGCACATGGCGCCAGGCTTCGTCTCTTCCACCATGATCTGGACAGTCTCCGCTACGTTCTCCCACATTTTGTTCTGGTGATCGGTCCATGGTGCGATGAGGTAATTGCGGTAACCCTCGCCGCCCATTCCTCCCAGCGAGATGTCCGTGTTGATGTACAGGGGTTCACCCTTTTTGACTTTGTTATAGAAGAATTGATTGGGGTGAGGGTAGGCCGTGGATGCTCCCGCCCTGACATAGTGGGATGTAGAGTCAATGCCAACGGCCGTGTGCGGCCTGCCGTCATATTTCACATCGCTCATGATCATGCGGATGGCATAGGCTTGCAGGGCTTGCCCGATTTCAAAGTCCGTAACGGAAGTGCCGTGCTCCAGGACAAAATCCCTTGCAAAGGCATGCACTTTGTCAAAGTACCGGTAGGCACGCTGACACAACGCAATCTCTTCCTTTGTCTTGATGATGCGCATCTTCAGGCACTCCTCAGCAATGTTGACAAACTTCGCTTCGGGTAAGATTTTTTTGGCGGTAGCGAGCTGTGCTGGAGAGAGTGATTTATCCATGGCAATGGTCTTGCCGTTCATTCCACGCTTTCTTAATCCTTCGAGCATCCACTCGAAAAGATCCTTGGCAGGTCCTTTTACTACCTGGCCTTTGTTCGGATACCCGCCTTCCGTATGCGGAAAGCAGAAATAGTATTCCAACTCAGTACACCACCAGGTGGTGATCAGATCGCGGTCGATGGCTGGCGCATACCAGTAGGCCGTGTCTTTTTCTTTGGTTGGAAACATCACCCACGTCGTCCGCTCTCCGCTGTTGCGGAAACATCCTGAAAAATAGACTTTATTCAGATCGCTCTCCAGCAGAATGGCATCGACGCCCTTCAGCTTGTCTTTCAATCGCTGCACAGTGGCCTTGTACCATTCCAGCGGCAGGCGGTCATAGCCGGGTGGCGCAGGCTCGGGCTGGACCCTGTTGGTGACGAGCAGGTTTTCCGATCCGCCGGCCGGAAAGGCGGAGGCTTTGACGAGGTTGTCTGCAGCCAGCCCCGTGGCGGCAATGCTGAGACCGATTTTCTTGATGAAGGAGCGGCGGTTATTGGTCATGGTATAGGATTGAGTGGGTTGCGTATCTATTTAATATTTGCAGTTCTGTTGCATGCGTGACGAACGCCAAAGATCAGACGCCAAACCCCAAATTTCAAATACTAGTTTGGTGGCGGGTGAGGAGGGTGTTGGGTGGTAACAGAGAAGCAATTCAGGATCACTACCTTTGACCCATGGACCTCAACCGCTTCAGGGAACTTGCCGCCAGCCGGTCGCCGGAGAACAGGAAATTTCTGCAGGGACTCCGGAAGAAGGATGCACGGATGATCGATGATGCTTTTCACCAGCAGCACGATGAGGTCTTCGAAGAAATAAATTGCCTGGACTGTGCCAATTGCTGCAAGACCACGAGCCCCATCTTTTACCAGAATGACATCGACCGGCTTGCGAAAGGGATGAGGATCCGGCCTGGAGAATTTATTGAGAAATATTTGAGGATCGACGATGACAATGACTACGTCCTTCATTCGTCACCTTGCCCTTTCCTCGGTTCTGACAATTATTGTTCCGTTTACAATGACCGTCCGAAAGCCTGCCGCGAATATCCGCACACCAATAGGAAAAAGATGGTGCAGATCATGGACCTGACTTATAAGAATGCGCTCGTGTGCCCGGCGGTGTTGGAGATGGTGGAGCGGTTGAAGAAGTCTTCACCCTGAGCCGTCAGCAAGGGCCACTCAATTCATCCTCTCAAATATCAGTATGCCCACTTTGCCATCATGGCGTGAATCTCCACATGAGAAAGTTTAGTGATTTTGCGTGGTGGCTGCACAATAAAAAAGCCGATGGAATCCCACCGGCTTTTTTTGCTATAAGTTTATACCCTAGACGACCTGGGCCTGCAGCTTTGAATTCAGCACAGATTTCGGCACCGCGCCAATCTGCTTGTCAACGATCTCACCGTTCTTGAAAACGAGAAGGGTGGGAATGGACCGCACACCATAACGGGCTGTAACCTCCGGGTTTTCATCCACATTCAGTTTGCCGATAACCGCCCTGCCTTCATAATCTCCCGCCAGTTCTTCTACGGCAGGTCCGATCATCTTGCAAGGTCCGCACCACTCGGCCCAGAAGTCGACCAATACCGGTTTATCGCCTTTGATGGCTTCGTCAAAAGTTGCGTCTGTCAGTACAATTGCTTTTCCCATGATAACGATGTTTTTAATGTGATTTTATGAATGTTTTTAATGTTCTGCTTTCTTAACGCGAAGATAGATACCTTAGTTCAAAGTTCAAGGTTCAAAGTTCAAGGTTGTCGCCGTTAGTAGACAACTTCCACCTCCACGTCCGGAATCCGTCTCATTTTGGCGACCATTTCATTCACAGGCCTTACCCTGAACTTCCTCGAAAGCAACTCGAGGTTGATGTTCTGGGATTCGTCCCTCAGCTTCAGGTAAAAGGGTGTCCCGCCGCTGTATTCCTGGCAGAGGGTTTCCAGCTGCTTGACCATGCCCGGATTCAGTGCGTGGGAGGAAACCTTCACCTGCAGACCTTTGGTGCGCTTGATGCCGATTTCATTCAACAGTTCAATGTTGCGGATCTTGAATTCCAGGTTTTGCTCGCCCCAACTCTTCCGCAGCACATTCCCCTCGATGAAAAGAAACAAGCCAGGCATCAGGAACGATTTGAACTTTAGGTAATCGTCACTCCACAATACGAATTCGAACTTTCCTGAATAGTCTTCAACGGACATCTTTCCAAAAGGCCGGCCGGTTTTGGTCATCTTGTGCTCAACGGTCGCGACGATGCCGCCCATTTTGAATTCTTTTCCCTCTGAACCCTCCAAGGTTGCCAGGGCGGTAACCGGGGCGGTGCTGAAGGTGTCAATTTCAAATTTAAAATTGTCCAGCGGATGGCCGGAGATGTATACGCCCACCACTTCTTTTTCAAAATGCAATTTTTCGATTTCACTGAAGGGCTCGAGGACTTCTACTTTGGGTTTAGGAACTTCCGTTCCCGATGATCCGCCAAACATGCTCACCTGTGAACTCATGGTCTCCTGCTGCAGCTTGGCCGAGTAGCGGGTGGCTTTCTCAATCAAATTGATATCACCCTCCTTCGCAAAAACGTATTGTCGGCGGTGGTATTCGGTGAAGCAGTCAAACGCACCGGAGAGCGCCAGGGATTCGAACGTCTTTTTGTTGACTGCCCGCTGGCTGAGTCTTGCCGCGAAATCAAATATATCGGGGTAAGTCCCGTGCGCATCGCGCTCGGTAATAATTCCTTCCACCGCCGCGTCACCGGCACCTTTGATGGCACCCAATCCGAAACGGATTGCTCCGGTCTTGTTCACCTCAAAAAACACGCCCGATTCATTCACGTGCGGGCCGAGCACTTCAATGCCCATCTTGCGGCATTCTTCAATGAAGAACGTGACATTCTCCAGGTTACTTTGCGAATGGGTCAACACCGCCGCCATGTAGTCGGCCGGGAAGTTTGCCTTTAGGTAAGCCGTGTGGTAAGCCACCAGCGAGTAGCAGGTCGAGTGCGATTTGTTGAAGGCGTATTGCGCGAAAGCTTCCCAGTCTTTCCAGATCTTGTCGGCAATGCGCTCGTCGTGGCCGTTCTTTTTACATCCGCCGATGAATTTGTCCTTCATCTTGTCGAGCACGTCTTTCTGCTTTTTGCCCATCGCCTTCCGCAGCACGTCGGCGTCGCCTTTGGAGAAGTTGGCGAGTTTTTGGGAAAGCAACATCACCTGCTCCTGGTAGACCGTGATGCCGTACGTGTCCTTAAGGTACTCCTCCATTTCAGGCAGGTCATAACGTATGGCTTCCCGCCCGTGCTTGCGCGCAATGAAGTTAGGGATGTATTCCATCGGGCCCGGTCGATACAGGGCGTTCATGGCGATGAGGTCTTCAAATTTGTCGGGCTTCAGGGATCGGAGGTAGTTCAGCATCCCCTCACTTTCAAACTGGAAGGTGCCCGCAGTTTCCCCGCGCTGGTAAAGTTGGTAGGTCTTCAGGTCATCGAGCGGAATTTTCTCGATGTCGATGGTAACGCCGAGTCGTTTCCTGATGTTCCTGAGTGCTGTTTTGATGATGGTCAGTGTGGTCAGTCCCAGGAAGTCCATCTTGAGCATGCCGGCACTTTCCACCACGCTGTTGTCAAACTGGGTGACCAGCATCGAAGAATCCCTGGCCGTTGACACCGGGATCAGTTTGGTCATGTCGTCGGGGGTGATGATCACACCGCAGGCGTGCGTGCCCGTGTTGCGGAGCGAGCCTTCGATCACAATGGCTTGCTTCAGCACGTCAGAGCGCTTGTCATTTCCTTTCCGCACGTCATCCAGTTCGCGGACTTCTTCAAAAGCCTTGGCCAGGGTGGTGCCCGGACGTTCCGGAACGAGTTTCGCCAGGTTGTTGGCATCCGCGAGCGGCAGTTCCATCACCCGGGCCGCATCACGGATGGATGACTTGGCGGCCATCGTGCCATAGGTGATGATCTGCGCCACCTGGTTGTGGCCGTATTTTTCAATGACGTACTGCAGCACCTTGTCACGGCCCTCGTCGTCAAAGTCAATGTCAATATCAGGGAGGGAAACCCGGTCGGGATTGAGAAAACGCTCAAACAGGAGATCGTAGGCAATGGGATCCACGTTGGTGATGCCGACACAATAGGCAACGGCCGAGCCGGCGGCCGAACCACGGCCCGGTCCAACGGAGACTCCCATCTCCCGCGCTTTAGAAGTAAAGTCCTGCACAATCAGGAAGTACCCCGGATAGCCTGTCTTCTTGATGGTATCCAGTTCGAATTCAATCCGCTCCTTGATCTCCGGTGTGATCTCAGGATAGCGTCTCTTGGCACCCTCGTAGGTCAGGTGACGCAGGTAATCGTCTTCCGACTTGAAATTCCGTGGGATCTCAAATTTGGGCAGGGCAACCTTGCGTTCCAGTTTATACCGTTCAACTTTCCCGACGATCTCAGCAATGGTGTTGATGGCTTCGGGAAGATCGCGGAAGAGGTTCTTCATCTCCTCCTGCGACTTGAAATAGAATTCATTGTTGGGAAGTCCGTAACGCTTGCCGCGGCCTTCGCCGATCGGTGTACTCTGAAATTCCCCTTCCTTGATGCAAAGCAGAACGTCGTGGGCGTTGGCCTCTTCCTTCTGGAGGTAATACACCTCGTTCGCTGCAAAGTATTTTACCTTGTACTTCTCGCAGAACCGCAGCAGGGTCTGGTTGACGTGGTCCTCCTCAGGAATGTTATGCCGGTTGAGTTCAACGTAAAAGTCTTTTCCGAAAGTTTTGTGCCACCACTGAAAGGCTTCCTCGGCCTGGCGCTCGCCCACATGCAGGATAAGGTGGGGGATTTCACTGTTGAGGCCTCCGGTGGTAGCCATCACGCCTTTCTTGAATTGTTCAACGAGTGCTTTGTCGATGCGCGGATAGATTCCGTATAAGCCTTCAATAAAACCAAGTGAGCTGAGCTTGGCCAGGTTGTGGTAACCTTCCTCATTTTTTGCCAGCAACACCTGGTTGAAACGCTTGTCCGGGTTGTCCTTGGTGAATTTCGTTTTCTTACGCTCGTCTGCCAGGTAGAACTCACAGCCTACGATCGGCGTGATGTCATGTTTCAGGGCCTCGCTTACAAATTTGAACGCGCCAAAGAGGTTGCCCAGGTCCGTCAGCGCAAGGGTGCTCATTTTCTCTTCCTTGGCTTTCGCGATGATGTCCTGCACATTGGCGGTGGCCTGAAGGACGGAGTATTGCGAGTGAAGGTGGAGATGATAAAAAGGCGTGTCTGTGAGACCTGAAGTTCCGCCTTCTGCTGTATAGTCCGATTTTTTTTTCTTCTCCCGCTTGCTCTTGTTGCCTGCCTCCAGGTTGGGTTCTTCGTACTCGATGTCTTTGACTGGAGTGGAATCAAAAGGTTTCACGACCTTTTCCCTGATCAGGCCGAAGAAGGCGCGGGCCGTGGCAGCCACATCGTATGAAGCGTCATGGGCGTCCCCGAAACCTTTGCCAAACAATTTTTCGTGCAGTTCAAGCAGCCGGGGCATTTTCATTTTGCCGCCCGGGCCGCCGGGAAGCTGGCAGAATTCCACAGACACAATTCCTGTATCAACTTTCGCCGTGCTCAGCAGTTTTTCCGTGGGCAACTTTTGCCTGATCAGTTCGGCACCGAGAATATTGATGTCAAATTCAATGTTGTGGCCAACGAGGACAGACGTCTTTTCCAGGTCATCCATGAAGATATCCAGAACCTTGGCCAGTTTATGACCTTCTTCTGTAGCCCGCTTGGTAGATATGCCGTGTATCTGTTCAGCCTTGTAGGGTATGTCGAAGCCCTCCGGCTTAATGAGGTAATTGTGCTGCGACAGGAGCCCACCCTTACCATCATGGGTTTGCCAGGCAATCTGCACGATCCTCGGCCAGTTGTCAAGGTCGGTCAGGGGTGCAGACTTATTGTGCGGAACACCAGTGGTTTCCGTGTCAAAAATCAAATACATGAAGCGGGCGGGTAGTCGTGGTTCGCAGGTAAAAATAGTTCAGTCACGGGCAAGAACAAACCTGCCGGGAAAATGGTTTTATACTTGTTTTCCTGGCCATATTTAATGGCCCTGCGGATTGTTTGGTAAGGCTTTGAGAACTATTTTTGGTTCGTTTGAAAAAACCCCCCAACTCACTATGAAGTGGTTTCTAGAATTGTTCTCCAGTACGCTGGGGAAAAAACTGATGATGGCCCTTACCGGCTTATTCCTCATTTCCTTCCTGCTCATTCACCTGATTGGAAACCTTCAGTTGCTGAAAAATGACGGAGGCCATGCTTTCAACGTCTATGCGGAATTCATGAGCACCAACCCGGTCATTCAGACCGTTTCGAAAGCCAACTTTGCCTTTATTCTGATTCACGTAATCGTGTCCCTCATCCTTACCCTGAAAAATCGGTCGGCCCGGGGCCCGGAGGGCTATGCGATAAAATCATCTAAGTCTTCCATCTGGTCTTCCAGGAACATGGGAATCCTGGGCACTATCGTACTGGTGTTTCTCGTAATCCATTTGAAAGACTTCTATTGGCAAATGCACTATGGCGGCATGCCCACCGTCGATTATGACGGCAAGCAGGTGCGCGACATCTACACGGTGGTGGCCTACTGGTTTGATGTGAACTGGTATGTTGGCCTGTATGTATTCTGCATGGCTGGCGTGGGCTTCCATTTGTGGCACGGCTTCATCAGTGCCTTCCAGACACTGGGCCTCAACCACCTGAAGTATAATCCGCTTATCAATTTTGTCGGAAAGGCCTTCGCAGTCATCGTGCCTGCACTGTTTGCCTGGATTCCCCTGAGCATGTATTTCAAATTTTAATCTGAAGAACCATACAACGTATGAATCTTGATTCAAAAATTCCTGCTGGCCCGCTTCCGGAAAAATGGTCGAAGCACAAGTTCAACCTCAAACTGGTGAACCCTTCCAACAAGCGAAAGTATGACATCATCGTGGTGGGTACCGGATTGGCTGGCGCTTCGGCGGCAGCTTCCCTGGGAGAACTTGGTTACAACGTAAAGGCATTCTGTTTTCAGGACAGCCCGAGGCGCGCACACTCCATCGCAGCACAGGGCGGGATCAACGCAGCCAAGAACTATCAGAATGACGGGGACAGCATCTACCGCCTTTTCTATGATACCATTAAAGGGGGTGACTACCGGTCCCGCGAAGCCAACGTGCACCGCCTCGCAGAAGTAAGCGTCGACATCATCGACCAGTGCGTAGCACAGGGTGTCCCCTTCGCCAGGGAGTACGGCGGAACATTGGCGAACCGATCTTTTGGCGGTGCGCAGGTGTCCAGGACTTTCTACGCCCGCGGCCAAACTGGCCAGCAGCTGTTGCTGGGTGCTTACTCAGCCCTCAACCGCCAGATTGCCAACGGTAAAGTAAAGATGTACAACCGCAGCGAAATGCTGGATGTTGTCATCGTAGATGGAAAAGCGAGGGGCATCATTACCCGTGATCTCATCACGGGAAAAATTGATTCACATTCGGCCCACGCGGTGCTGCTCTGCACCGGCGGATACGGTAACGTCTTCTATCTCTCCACGAATGCCAAAGGATCGAATGTCAGCGCGGCCTGGCGGGCGCATAAGAAGGGCGCCTTGTTTGGCAACCCCTGCTTCACCCAGATACACCCAACTTGCATCCCGGTCTCCGGCGATCACCAGTCGAAACTGACCCTGATGTCCGAGTCACTCAGGAATGATGGACGGGTGTGGGTGCCGAAAGCGGCCATGAAAGGACTGAAGTCAAAAGATGCTGCGGCTATACCTGAAGCGGACCGCGACTATTTTCTCGAACGAAGGTATCCTTCATTTGGAAACCTGGTTCCCCGCGACGTGGCTTCACGCAACGCAAAAATTGTGTGCGATGAAGGCAAGGGTGTGGGGCCTACCGGATTGGCTGTTTTCCTTGACTTCGCAGATGCCATCAAGCGCGACGGAAGAAAAACGATCGAGGCGAAGTATGGAAACCTCTTCGACATGTACCACCAGATCACCGGCGACAATCCTTACGAAATGCCGATGATGATCTTCCCGGCTGTTCACTATACCATGGGAGGCCTTTGGGTGGACTACAACCTGATGACTACCGTACCTGGACTCTACGCACTGGGAGAAGCCAATTTTTCTGATCACGGTGCGAACCGCCTGGGAGCCAGTGCCCTGATGCAGGGTTTGGCTGACGGGTATTTTGTAATCCCTTACACCGTTGGCGATTACCTGGCGGCCATGCCATGGGAGAAAGTTGGGACTGACCGCCCGGAGTTTAAGGAGGCTATCGATGCAGCCACCAGCAGGATCAACAAGTTGCTAGGCATTAAGGGAAAGAAAACGGTTGATGAATTCCACCGTGAGCTTGGGCTTACCATGTGGGAATACTGCGGCATGTCGCGCAGCGAGGCTGGGTTGAAAAAAGCCAAACAAAAGATCCAGGCCATCAAAGCGGAGTTCTGGCAGAATGTGAACGTGCTGGGCAGCGGAGCAGAATTGAACCAGGAACTTGAGAAGGCGAACCGTGTGGCAGACTTCATTGAATTGGGTGAGTTGATGGTGGACGATGCGCTGAGCCGCTCAGAATCCTGCGGCGGCCACTTCCGTGAGGAGTCTGCGACACCCGACGGCGAGGCCATGCGCAAGGACGATGAATTTGGGTTTGTGTCAGCCTGGCAATACAAGGGAGAAAATGTGCAGGAAGAACTGCACAAGGAGACGCTGATTTTTGAGAACGTGAAACTGACACAGAGGAGCTATAAATAAAAGTGTTAAGGTGTTGAAGTGTTGAAGTGTTGAAGTTAGAATTTGGTGTAAGAATAGACTCAAGGCAAAGAATATGAAAATAACATTGAAAGTCTGGAGACAGGAAAGTCAGGCCAAGAAGGGTGCATTCAAGACCTACCAGCTTGGACACGTATCCCCCGACATGTCATTTCTGGAAATGTTTGACGTGCTGAATACCGACCTGATCAAGAAAGGGGAGGACCCCATTGCCTTTGACCACGATTGTCGGGAAGGCATTTGCGGCATGTGCAGCATGTACATCAACGGCCATCCCCACGGTCCGCAGCAGACCACCACCTGCCAACTTCACATGCGAACCTTCAAGGACGGTGATACCATTACGGTGGAACCCTGGAGGGCCAGGGCTTTCCCGGTAATCAAGGACCTGGTGGTTGACCGCCAGGCATTTGACCGGATACAACAGGCTGGCGGATATGTTTCTGTCAATACCGGCGGAGTTCCGGACGGCAATGAGATACCCATTTCCAAAAAAGTAGCCGATGAGGCAATGGATGCTGCGTCCTGTATCGGATGTGGTGCCTGCGTGGCGGCGTGCAAGAATGCTTCTGCCATGTTGTTTGTCGGAGCCAAAATTTCCCAGTTTGCATTACTGCCCCAGGGCAAGCCCGAGCGGAAAGAACGCGCTGAGAGGATGGTGGCTCAAATGGATGCCGAAGGATTTGGAGCCTGCACCAACACAAAGGCCTGCGAAGCAGAATGCCCCAAGGCCATCAAGATCACCAACATCGCGCGCATGAACCGGGAGTATTTCACCGCTGTCGTGAGTTCCTACGAGGTTGAGGTGAAGGCCGGCGACTAGTTCCAAAGACTTTCTTGTGAAAATATCAGCACCATCGGCACTTTCAGTTCTGGTGGTGCTTTTTTTTGGAGCCTGCGAAAACAATGACCTCCGCATGTCACCTGCCTTGCCCGCTCCTCCGGCTGTGGCTTGTGCCTTCTCTTACAGCTATGGCTACACCGACCGTGTATCCTACTTCCCCGGGGAAACCGTTAAGGCCTTCATTCAGTCAAAGGACAACATTCCTGCTTGTAAACTGGACGTGTACAGGATCAATGGTGAATTTGCATTTTCGGTAACATCTCCGATGTCCGTGCAGATCACGCGGGAGAACGCCCCATCCATCAATGGGTATGGCCTGCTGCCGACAGTTGATATCAAGCTGGAGCCTAACCTTAAAAGTGGTATTTACCTGATTGAACGCCAGACTCCGTTTGTCGTTAAGCCCTTAACCCCGGTGGATGTCCTGGTGGTCTATCCGTCCAACACGGCCAATGCTTATTGTGAAAGCGGCGGGAAGAGTCTCTACACCATAACAGACAAACCTTCAGCCGTGTCTTTCCTTCGCCCGATCCCGGTACCGTTCAATGCCGAATATGGTTTGAAATGGTTTTCATCACTTCCGGATTACAAGATTGGATTTGTGGCAGACGTGGACCTGGATAGCTATGACAACATCCAAAATTCGAAAGTCCTCGTGATCACCGGACACAGTGAATACTGGACGCGGAAGGCACGCGAGCATTTTGACCGCTTCGTGAATGAGGGCAGGCACGCTCTGATACTGTCAGGCAATACCATGTGGTGGCAGGTGCGCTATTCACAGGACCGCACTAAGCTCGTCAGGTATTATCTCAACGACCCGGAGACCGACCCCCTGATGCGGACTGTCAATTGGTGCAATCAGTCATTGCAGTATCCCATCATCAACAGCATTGGGGCAGATTTCAATCATGGTGGTTACGGCCTTAAAACAGATAACGGCTGGGATGGATATAAGATAGCCAATCCTGCGTCACCCTTGCTGATGGGTACAGGCCTGAAGAGGGGTGATATTCTCAACCTCCCTTCCGGGGAATATGATGGCGCTCCGATCTCCGGTTTTGATACGGACCTATACCCGATGCTCAACCCCGATTCGTTAAAATTCAACAAGATAGAGCTGATTGGTTTTGACCGTGGCTCCCGTTTCGGCAAAGAGACCATTGGTACCTTCATTGTGTTCAAGAGAACCGCCACGTCGGGTATTATCGTCAATGCAGCCAGCTATGATTGGTGCTCGGCACGGGGTATGGGTGGCCAGGACGGTGACCGGATCCAAAGAATCACCAGGAATGCACTGAACAATTTGTTGACGGGCCAGCCAGTCTTTTCGAAATAGCGGAGATGCGTTATTCGCTCTTCGTTATTCGCTCTTGCAGACGGAGATGCCCAGCCTGCTGCCGGTTGGGAACTGATCAAAGGAAGTTCCAATGTTACCAGCTGCGATAATAATATCTCGCCCGGGACCGGAATTGCTCAGGTGGATTTTAATGCAGGCGGGAAGAGCAATCAGTTTCTGATAGTCAATGGCGGATTCATCAGTCAATGCGTTGAAGACGGTTTCACTTCTGCCGGTCTTTCCGGTAACGGGATTCAACAACAACGAGATATCAGCGGCTGGCTTGGAGATGTCACCAAAATGAAGGTGAACGGGATGCTTGATATCCCCTTCGGTGCCGTCAAGTTGTATGACTGCCGTAATTTTTCCGTCTTTGCGCTCCTTGAATACCACCGTTCCGCTGATCTTGTATTCAGATCCCTGCTGCAATGAATAGGTGGTTTCATTTCCTGTGAATTCGGAAACAACCTCGCTTTTTTGGCAACCGGTGATGACGAGCACCAAAAGCATGAACCATCCAAACCTCATCCTGTTCATTTTAGTTGAGCAAAGTTAATATATCCGTTCGATGTTTCCTCGCCGCGTTTTGATAGCTTTACACTTGAAATTGGCCTCATTTCTGGCACGAATCTGGTTTAAAGTAAACCTATAACGCATTTCCAGTGAAACGAATTTTCGTCATTCTTATTGCGATTTCAGGCTGCAGTCCTTCCGTCACGAAAACCACCCAAAAGGAAGCGGAAAATCCCCGTCCCCAATGGCTGAGCGTCAAGCCCCAAACGGGCTCATACTTTGTCGGCATTGGCCATGGCATCAAGGGGGGCACCAACAATTATGTCCAGGAGGCTAAAAAGAGCGCCCTGGAGGATCTTGTTTCTGAAATCAAGGTGAACATTTCCTCAACGTCGGTCCTCACCCAAATCGACGACAACAAAGAGTTTCGTGACAAGTACGAACAGATGATTCAGACCACCGCGGCGGATGAGATCGAAGAATTTGAAGTGGCTGACTCATGGGAAGATGACAAGAATTACTGGGTTTACTACCGGCTTTCCAAGCAGCGCTACCGTGAAATCAAAGAGCAGCAAAAGCGCGATGCGGTCACCCTGGCGCTGGATTTTTTCACCAAGGCAAAGGAGTCAGAGCGCGCAGGCAATACCATCCAGGCACTGGGATTTTACTACCAGGGTTTTCGTGCGGTGGAAAAATACCTCGCCGAACCGATCACACTGACCTTTGAAGGAAAGGAAATTATTCTCACGAATGAAATTTATGCAAGCATGCAGGAATTGCTTGACAATATCCAGGTAACCACAGCGCCCGCTCAGCTCAAACTCAACCGCCGCGTGGCTCAAAACGCGCAATCCGTCGTCGCAAAGGCGATTGACAAAAAAGCAAATACTCCGCTTGCCGACCTGCCTTTGAAAGCGGCCTTTGAAAAGGGATCAGGCGATGTCTTCCCGGACTACAAGACAGACAAGAGCGGCCAGGCTAAGATCCTGCTTACCAAAATAGGTTCCCGCGACCTGGAACAGACCGTAGGGGTGAGTGTAAACCTGCTGGCCTTCGCCGGGGCCAACCCGTCGCCCATCTTTGCATTAGTCTCATCCAAGATGACAGTTCCAAAGGCAAATATTCTGCTGGAAGTCCAGCGGCCCCTTGTATTCATAACTTCTGCCGAGAAAAACTTTGGGGCGCCCAAAGCCAACCTCCAGGTTACAAATAAGATCAAGAATTTTCTTGCCAACCAGGGATTCGAATTCACCGACCAAAAAGACAAGGCTGAGCTGCTGCTGGACATTACTTCAGATTCCGAGAAGGGTGCCGTTTCGGGAAGTATTTACATCACGTATGTAACCAGCGTTATCCGGGTCAGCACCATGAAAGATAACAAGGAAATCTATGCCACCACCCTGGAGCGTATCAAGGGATACAGTCTGGATTATGACCGTGCCAGCCAGGAGGCCTATACCAAATCCCTGGAGGTGCTGGAGAAGGAGAAAATGCCTGAATTGCTGAATGCCATTCTGCAATAAAAAGCCCAATTCAGGCGTTTTATTACAGAAAATCGATGTGCACAAAGTGTGGCCTGTTAATTGATTGTTTAACTTGCAGAACCAAAATTTGAAACCGATATGAAAAATTTAATGCGTTTGTCGTATGTAGCAGTGGCAGTAGCCGCTGGATTATTTGCCGGCTGTAAATCCAAGCAGCCCATGCCTACGGGTGAGAAGGAAGTAGTTGTGCCCTGCTCAGGACCAGACTATTTTACCAACAGCAAAGTGTTCAGGGCCAACTCCATCGGGGAAAGCATGGACCAGGTGACTTCCAAAAAGAAGGCGCTGACCAATGCCCGGAACGAATTGGCGCAATCCATTCAGACCACGGTGAAGACGGTTACAGACAACTATACCAACTCCCGCGAGATGAACAAGCGTGAAGAACTGGAGCAGCGCTTTGAGCAGTTGAACCGCGAAGTGGTGGACCAGACCCTTCAGGGCGTCAAAACCATTTGTGAAAAACTGGTTCAGACAAAAGAAGGTACTTACAAAACCTATGTTGCCATTGAGCTTTCTGCTGATGACCTCGTCAAACAGTACAATGAGCGCCTTTCCAAGGACGAGCGTTTGAAAATTGACTACGATTACGAGAAGTTCAAAGACACCTTCAATAAGGAAATGGATAAAATGGGTAACAAGAACAACTAAGGTTCTTCTGCCCGTAAGGAAATCCCGGTCAAAAACTGACCGGGATTTTTTATTTTTGGACATGGCAGGATATTCGGCAACACCCCTGCTCAGGAAACTGGGCATCAAAGCAGGTCACCGTCTCCTGGTGATAAACCCTCCCGACGCCTATTGGGATTGGCTCAGCCCGCTGCCGGAAGGAGTAACTGCCCTGGAGAAGCCTGGAAAAACCCCGCTCGACTTTTGTCACGTTTTTGTCAGGGAAAGGAAGGTATTTGAGAAAGAGGCTCTGCGACTTAAGAAATCCCTGAAGCCGAACGGCATGATCTGGGTCTCCTGGCCCAAGAAGGCATCCAAAGTGCCTACCGATCTTGATGAAAATGTGATCCGCGACTTTGCCCTGAAGAATGGCCTGGTCGATGTGAAAGTATGTGCCGTCGATGAAACCTGGTCCGGCCTCAAGCTGGTTATACCGGTGAAGGACCGCTAGTGGATTTCGGCTGATCTTCCGGAGCCTTTCTTATTTTAATTGCTAATTTTAGTTTGGCAAGCACTCCTTCATGAAATACCCGGCAGTTCAAAACTTTATCAATGGCACGTTTGTGCCGGAAAAATCATCCCGTTCATTGGATGTGATATCCCCAATCGATGGCGCAAACCTGTCGACCGTGCCCATGTCAACAAAGGCCGACCTGGATCAGGCCGTGACCGCTGCAGCAGCGGCCCTGCCGGGATGGAGCAAAACACCCATCAAGGATCGGGTCCAGGTTTTCTTCCGGTATAAGACCTTGCTGGAAAAGAACATGAAGGAATTGGCAGCGCTGATCGTGGAGGAAAACGGAAAAACGTACACCGAGGCAGTAGCGGAAATTGAAAAGAGCATAGAGCTCACCGAGTTCGCGACTTCGCTGCCGCAGCTTGTCACCGGTGAGGTGCTGGAAGTGAGCAAGGGTGTGGAGTGCCGCACCGAGCATGTTCCTGTCGGTATCGTGGCTTCCATCGTGCCGTTCAATTTTCCGGCCATGGTACCCAACTGGACCATACCCAATGCCCTCGCGCTGGGAAATTGTATGATCATAAAGCCTTCTGAAAAAGTACCCTTGAGTGTGGGCCGCCTGGCCTCCCTTCTAAAGGAAGCAGGTCTGCCGGATGGCGTATTCAATGTAGTTCATGGTGATGTGGAAATTGTGGAAGCCATCTGTGATCACCCCGGTATTGAGGCGGTTTCTTTTGTCGGATCAACCAAAGTGGCTAAGTTGGTTTACCAGCGCGCTACACACAATTTCAAGCGCTGCGTGTCGCTGGGTGGAGCAAAGAATCACTTGCTGGTATTGCCGGATGCTATTCCGGGAATGACCGCACAAAACGTGGCGGCATCCATGAGCGGCTGCGCGGGCCAGCGCTGCATGGCTGCGTCGGCGATGGTGGCTGTGGGGGCCGTGGATCACATCATTGAAAAAATCTGCGAGGAAGCCAGGAAAATGGTGCCCGGCAGGAACCTTGGCGCGGTCATCAGCAGACAGTCAAAAGAAAGAATTGAAGCATACATCACGGCAGCCGAAAAGGAAGGCGCGAAGATCCTTGTGGATGGGCGCAACGCAGTGGTTCCTGGCAAGGAAAAGGGAACTTACGTCGGGCCCACGGTGATCGATTTTGTGAAGCCGACCATGTCGGTTGCCACGGAAGAAATTTTCGGACCCGTGATCAGCATCATGCGTACCAAAACGGTTGATGAAGCCCTCGCCATTGAGAATGCAAGCCCTTATGGGAATGCCGCGTCGGTCTTTACACAAAGTGGTGGAATTGCACGATACGTCATCGACCATGCCAGCGCCGGGATGATCGGCGTCAATGTTGGCGTTCCGGTACCCCGCGAACCGTTTTCTTTTGGCGGCTGGAACGACAGCAAGTTTGGGGTGGGCGACATCACCGGTAAGAGTTCCATAGGTTTCTGGACCAAACTGAAAAAGAGCACGACCAAATGGAACCCCGAATCGGGCATTAATTGGATGAGCTGACGATGGATATCAGGAGTTCAAATTTCTAGATTCTAGTTTCAACTTTCTAGTTTCAAACTTCGAATGACAAACCTATGAGCACCGCAGCCAAAACCGTTTCCGAAACGCAGGAGATCCTGCAGGATAACCTGGACTACACCCTGTTCTCGTGGAGCAAGCAGAAGGGCATCACACCGATCGCCATCAAATACGGTGAAGGTGTTTACCTCTACGATTATGAAGGCAAACGGTACCTGGATTTTTCGTCCGGACTAATGAACGTAAACATTGGTCATGGCAACCAGCGCGTGACCGATGCGGTGGTCAGGCAAATGCAGGAGGTGAGTTATGTGACGCCGAGCTGTGTGACCAGGGTGCGCGGGGAACTTGGCAAGAAGCTGGCTTCCGTTACGCCTAAGGGGTTGAACAAGACATTGTTCACCGTCTGTGGGGCCACGGCTATTGAAAACGCCATGAAACTGGCCAGGCTGTATACCGGCAGGCATAAAATCATTGCACGCTACCGCGCATTCCATGGTTCTTCCTATGGCGCGATGACGGCGGGAGGGGATCCCAGGAAACTGCAATCCGACGCCCAGCAGGTACCGAACATCATTCACGTAGAAGATCCGTATTGCTACCGTTGTCCCTTCGGCAAGGAAATGGCGAGTTGCTCCCGTGAGTGCGTCAGCCACATTGAGCGTGTGATCGAATTTGAAGGCCCTGAAAATGTCGCGGCCATCCTCATGGAAGGCGAAAGCGGGTCCTCCGGCTGCATCAAGTATCCGCCCGATTACCTGAAGAAGGTGAGGGCCCTTTGTGACAAGTACGGCATCCTGCTTATTGCCGATGAAGTCATGAGTGGCTTTGGCCGTACCGGTAAGTGGTTTGGCATGGATAACCAGGAGGTGATCCCGGATATGATTGCTACTGCCAAAGGCATTACTTCCGGCTACCTTCCTTTTGGTGCATTGATCGTGTCCGACAAGATTGCAGCCTACTACGATGACAAACCGCTCATGCTTGGGCTAACCTATTCTGCTCACCCGGTGGGCTGTGCTGCCGCGCTTGAAGTACTGAAAATCTATGAGGACGAAAACCTGATTGCCAATGCCGGGGCGATGGGCAGGTATATTGATGGTCGGATGACAGAGATGATGAGGCGTCACCCGAGCATTGGCGATTTTAGGAATACAGGTTTGTTGGGATGCATCGAGCTGGTCAAGAACCGGAAGACGAAGGAGCCCATGGCACCCTTCAATGCCAAGCCGGCGGAGATGGCCATCATGAATCAGGTGGCAGCCAAAATCAAGGAGTTGGGCATGTACACGTTTGTGCGTTGGAACTACATTTTCATCGCGCCGCCCCTGTGCGTAACAAAGGCGCAGGTTGATGAAGGTCTGGCTATTCTGAGCGAAGCTATTTCATTAGCCGACGAGCATGTTTTACAACCTCAGGCCAACCAGGAGTAACGCAACCGTACCAGACTTCAGC
>JAYTVB010000034.1:0-58790 GCA_043744235.1 Cyclobacteriaceae bacterium
CGGCATTGGAAATTGATATGGTTCCGTTACGCCGGCTCCAGCGGAGCCACCTGTTTGTAAATGTTGACCGGTTGGATGGGAATGAGCTCCGTAGGAGCGCGGTCTGTAAATGAACAGCATTGGAAATTGATATGGTTCCGTTACGCCGGCTCCAGCGGAGCCACCTGTTTGTAAATGTTGACCGGCTGGATGGGAATGAGCTCCGTAGGAGCGGCCTGTAAATTCGAAATTTTGTTTGGTTATTGTCAATGAATCCATTCGTACAAATATTTCTCATCATAAGGAATATCAAACTCCTCTAAAAATCCAATGTATTCCTCATGGAATGTTTTCTCTGTATGATGCGCTTCCTGACAAAGAATATACTTGATGACCCGGTCTATCTGATTTTTGGAATATGAAAACGCTCCATAGCCTTCCTGCCAGTTGAATTTGGTTGAAATCAACCGCCGATCATTTATGAAGGTTGATGAACCAGCTTTGACATCACGGACCAGGTCCGAAATGGCCATATACGGTTGTATCCCGGCTAGCAGGTGAAGATGATCAGGCATACAAAATATAGCCAGCATCTTGTGTTTTCGTTTTTGAACGATACCCGTGATGTATTTGTGAATTTCTTCGCGATGCTGTTTTGGTACCAGGTTCCGCCGCCCCTGCACCGCAAAGATAATTTGAATGTAGATTTGAGAATAGGTATTGGCCATAGTCTGTGGGTTTTTCGCAAAGAGATTTGATTCAATAAACGCAATTGCGGGGTACGGGCATCAAATTCTGTCACTGGAAAACATGATTGAATTGATGTACCCGCAAACAGGCCGCTCCTACGGAGCTAAAAATGGTGCGGAACAAAATCGGGTGCTACAATCAGAACGCTCCTACGGAGCTACAAATCCTGACGTTACAATCGGGTGCTACAATCAGAACGCTCCTACGGAGCTACAACCCTGATGTTACAAACGGGTGCTACAATCAGAACGCTCCTACGGAGCTACAACCCTGATGTTACAATGGGTGCTACAAGCTTAACGCTACTACGGAGCTACAACCCTGATGTTACATGGGTGCTACAAACTTAACGCTACTACGGAGCTACAACCCTGATGTTACATGGGTGCTACAAACTTAACGCTCCTGCGGAGCTGCGAACGGAACACCGCAAACGGCCGGTCATACGATATGCAATTGATAGGTTTCTGTTTGGGCCGGCTCCAGCGGAGCCGCCTGTTTGTAAATGTTGACCGAAGGATTGGAATGAGCTCCGTAGGAGCGGTCTGTAATTCCAAATGGCTCCTGCAAATGTGGCGTGACAAAATCGAATGGTGCAAACAGGTCGCTCCTACGGAGCTACAACCCTGACGTTACAATCGGGTGCTACAAACTGAACGCTCCTACGGAGCTACAACCCTGATGTTACAAACGGGGGCTACAAACTTAACGCTCCTGCAGAGCTGCGAACGGCACACCGCAAACGGCCGGTCATACGATATGCCAATGGATAGGTTTCTGTTTGGGCCGGCTCCAGCGGAGCCACCTGTTTGCAGACAATGACCGGGTGAATTTGAACTAGCTCCGTAGGAGCGGTCTGTAAGTCCAGGTGGAGTTTATCAATAGTGAAACCGTGCTTGAATAATGGTAAGAACCAGATTGGGTTTGTTTCCGTGAATTCTGTATACCAGGCGGTGTTCGTCGGTAATTCTCCTCGACCAGTACCCGGACAGGTTTCCTCTTAGTGGTTCAGGCTTGCCTTGCCCTTTGAATGGATCCCGGTGAATGTCTTTGATCAGGTTGTTGATCTTATGAAGTGTCTCAGCGTTGGTTTGTTGCCAGTAAACATAGTCTTCCCAGCCATGGGGCGTAAATGCTATTGTCATGAACGGTGGCTAGCGTTTGGATTTTACAGGCCGCTTGCGGGATTGACGCCTAGGCTGCCGCGCATCAGTCCCGTCAAGTTCTCTGGCAGTTGCCTTTCCTGCCCTGTCCTGGGCGATGCTTTCCATCAACCGGTCTGTATTCGCCGGCGTCGATAACAAATGAGCTGTTTCCTCCATGGCATTAAAAGTCTCCAATGTCAAGACGACAAATTCCATTTTTTTTGGCCCAGTTAAAACCAGGAAATCCTGATCATGTTGAATGTTATTCAGGTGCTCTTTCATGTTCTGCCTGAAATGCGTTACCGTGGCTGTTTTCATGGGATTGTATGGTTTAACAAATGTAACGAAAAACGTACGTAAAAATGTATGCGGCGATTCAGCCTGAATGGTCAGGCCGTGGCTGGATCAAAGAATAATCTCGCTACTTTAGCTTTCTGTTCGCCCCTGAAGCAAAAAAAGTTCAATGAAAAAACTCATCCTGTTCTGCCTTGGCTTGTTCCTGATCTCAGGCCATTCCATTGCCCAGCGCCCTAAAAGTTCCGAGCCCCCCGGCCTCAGCCTCATCCGCGAAGCCGACCTCAAAAAGGAACTCTATGAAATGGCCGACCCCCATTTCCGCGGCCGCGCCGCCGGCACCATCGACGAACTGAAGGCTTCCATGTGGATAGCAAAAAAATTGCAGGAATCCGGCATCGAGCCTGCGGGCGATGACGGAACCTACTTCCAGTTCTTTTCGCTCCAGCGAAACCGGATCTCGCCGGCTTCCACCATAAAGATTGGCGACCGCTCACTGAAACTGTGGAAGGAAGTCATGGTGGCCCAGATCGCTCCCGCGGTGGTCAATGCCCCGGTGGTGTACATCGGACAGGCCGGCAAAACAGACAATACGATTGATGTAAAAGGCAAGGCGGTTGCATTCCAGGCTTCCACGGAGGGCATGCTCTGGCGCTCGCTCCCGGAGTGGCGCTACAACCGGGAGATGATGACGAAGTACGGCAATGACCTGCTGGCCAAAGGTGCGGTGGCCATTATCATCATCTCTGACGAATATGGCGAGCATGCCTGGGATTATGCGATGCACAACAATGTCCTTGGCACCTTTGACATCGAAGGCGGTGTCAATGCCGTCGTCACCACCAAGCCGCCGGTGATCTGGCTCCGCAGCAGCGCCTTCACCTGGATCAAACAGGCTGGCCTGACATTGAATGCCGACCTGCGCAGTGAAGCCTTCACCTATCCGTCCGTCAACATCATCGGCAAAACCAAGGGCAGCGACCCGGTGCTGTCAAAAGAATACGTGCTGCTGAGCGGTCACCCGGACGCGCACGGTGTCCGCAATGTCATTGGCAACGACTCCATCTACCACGGCGCTGACGACAATTGCAGCGTGAACGTGGCGATGATGGCAACGATACGCGCACTGAAGAAGTTTCCCGCCAAACGCTCGGCACTCATCGTCATTCACGGCGCGGAGGAGAAAGGCATGCTGGGCTCAAAGTGGTATGCGTCACATCCCACGGTGCCGATCAACTCCATCGCGGCTGTGCTGAACGGTGACATGATCGGCCGGAACAACCCCGACAGCGCGACACTGCTCGGTACGCAGCCGCCGCACCGCAGTTCATTGGAACTGGTGACGATGGCGCTGGACGCAAACGCTGAAGGTCCGCGCTTCAGGCTCGATACCCTCTGGGACAAGCCCGCGCACAAGGAAGGCTGGTATTTCCGCAGCGATCATTTGGCCTACGCCCGCCTGGGTATTCCTTCCCTGATGTGGACCACCAACCTTCACCCGGATTACCACACGCCGCAGGACAATGCGCAAAACATCGACTATGCGAAACTGAAGAAGATGACGGACTGGATTTATCGCACAGCGTGGAAGGTGGGCAATGCGGGCAAGCGTCTTGCGACGGATGCTAACTTCAAACTGGAACGGTGAGTAGATAAAACATTAACCCCTTGCCAGTAGTCGGTTTTCTGTGGTCGGTGTTGCCTGTGGTCGGTGTTTTCACCGACCACCTAATGTCACGAAACCCCTACTTATCTTATTGTCCGGATTTCCGATTCACCTTTTTGAAGGTTGTTCTGCCGATAATATATACATTTCAAGCACCTTTTGTTTTGAGAAGCGTAACTGGGAATGCAGGCTCTTGTAAGTAGCCTATACAGTTAAAGATATTTTCCGGATGTTTTTTGGGTTTGATTATATTGACCGTAAATAGATGCTGCAGGGCACCTGCAGGAATGTTGGATAATGACAATATTTATTATGAAGAGACTACCCGATTTCTTTTTGTTGATTCTTGTATTGGCAGGTTGTTCAGGCAAGAAGCTGGTTTTTGAAGCGCCGATCCTTAAAAACATCGGCAACTATCAAGTCAAGGTCACAACCACCTCTAAGTATTCGCAGCTCTTTTTTAACCAGGGCATTATCATGGCCAATGGATTTAACCATGCTGAGGCGGAACGGTCGTTTCGTGAATCAGTGCGGCAGGATTCCTCCTTTGCCATGGGATATTGGGGCATTGCCTATGTATTGGGGCCGAACTACAATTCGGCCGGGCAAAATATGGGTGTCATCAATGACATAAAGGACGCGGTAAAGAAGGCGGTAAGGTTTAGTAAAAACGCGGCACCGTGGGAGCTGGCCGCCGTCAATGCCATTCAAATCAAGTTCCCGCCCGACTCCATAACGACCAATGCCGAAGGTTATGCGGAGGCCATGAAGGCGGCGCATGCACAATTTCCTGAAAATGATTTTGTGGCAACTCTCTATGCCGAGGCTGTTATGAACCTGCATCCCTGGGATTTTTATGTCAGGAAGGGAGGCGAACCCAGGCCCTGGACTCCAGAAGTGGTTTCGTTACTGGAAAGGGTTATAACCATCAATCCGGAAAACCCATTGGCAAACCACCTCTATCTACATGCCACGGAGGCCGGCCCCCATGTTGAAAAGGCTTTGGCAAGTGCCGAGAGACTGAAGTCGCTGGTTCCGTCAGCAGGCCATCTCGTTCATATGCCCTCGCATATTTATATCAATACAGGAGACTACCACCAAGGCTCGGTGGCCAATGAAAAGGCGATCATCGCGGATAGCATCTACATTGCTGAATGTAAATCCCAGGGAGTATATCCTCAATTATATTACACACACAACTATCATTTCCTGGCGGCAACAGCAGCCTTTGAGGGGAGGGGCTCCAGGTCAATTGAAGCTGCTTACAAGGCGGTCAGTATCCTGGACAAGAAATATTTTCACGAGCCGGGATATGAAACAATCCTGCATTACACGACCATTCCCTTTCACGTGCTTGTAAAGTTTGAGCAATGGGAAAAGATACTCTCAAGTCCAAAACCTGAAAAGGACATGGTTTACACGCAAGCAATCTGGCATTATGCAAGAGGCATGGCTTATGCCAACCTGGGCAAAACCGGCGAAGCCCGGAAGGAACTTGATTCACTTGAGCAATTGGGCCAAAGGGAGGAAGTCAGGAGAATCATAGTCTGGGGACTCAACCCCGCGGAACAGATTTGTAAGATTGCCTCGAATGTTCTGAGGGCTGAAATTCTTGCGAAGAACGGAGATTACAAACCAGCTGCCGAATTGCTCCGGCAGGCTGTTCAACTGGAAGACAATTTGAACTACAATGAGCCACCGGATTGGTTTTTCTCGGTTCGACAAATACTGGGCGATGTTTTGATGAACTCAGGGGATTATGCGGCTGCGGAATCAATTTACCGGGAAGACCTGACCCTTTGGCCCAAGAACGGGTTTTCACTCAACGGCCTGTATGAAAGTCTTCGGGCCCAAAATAAGTTGAAAGAATCTGAAGAGGTTAAGCAGCAATTTGACGTGGCGTGGAAATACGGTGAATCGGCGCTCCGGTATTCGCGTATCGACAAAGAGAAAAGAAGGGACCTGGCATTGAGAATCGACAAGGATTCTCCGGGCAGCCTGGTTTACTTAGCAGGTTCCATTTGTATGACCAGGTGAAAGCAAGTATGTTTGAACAATGGAATACATCAGACTAATCCTTGGTATCGGGCTGGGACTTGCATTCGCCTGGTTATTGTTCAGAAACAGTATCCTGAACGCTTATGTTTCCCATTGGCGAAAGGCTGTGATCCACAGACAGGCTGGCCTTGGAAAGAAATAGTCGGTTGCCTTCAAATAGTATTCAGGCACAATAGCTGCCGCGGCCGCGAATTCCGTCAATCCCTTCCTAAATCGTTCGCGACCAATCTGACGTCCCCTGGACGGCTGCTGGTAGGTGAAATCTCCGGACAAATGACATTTGTCATAGATCGGTATTCATGAATCCGCTCCATTTGTTCCAAAATCAAAACCATGGAAAATGTGTTCACCAATATCCCCGAGCACCTGAGGCCAAAGAACGAGGGGACGGATGAGTTGTTCAGAAATACCTTATTGGAGAAATTCACCCGGACACACATTGCCGTTCCGGTAACCATGCACCTTCTCATTACTGCGGTGGTAACGTATTGGGCCCTCCGGCAGCATAGTTTTTTCATCTTCATCCTGCTGTTTGCCGCCGGCTGGTTTTTCTGGACGTTCTGCGAATACTGGGTGCACCGGTACGTCTACCATGTACACACCGAAAAGAAGTGGTTGCTGAAGATCCAGCACATGGGCCATGGCATCCACCATCAATACCCGAAAGATCCTACCCGGCTCGCCATGCCGCCGCTGCCGGCCCTGGTTTTGATTTTGGTTTTCTTTGGAATATTCTGGCTGATCATGGGGAGTTACGCGATCGCTTTTTTACCGGGTTTCCTGTTCGGCTACACGGTCTACATTTCCCTGCATTATGCCCAACACCGTTTCAAGCCGCCGAAGTTTCCTCCCCTGAACCGGCTGTGGAAGATTCACATGCTTCACCATTACAAATACCCCGGCGACAAGGCCTTTGGCGTTTCGACGAGTTTGTGGGATACCGTGTTTGGGACTATGCCGCCCAACGCATAGAGCATTCTGTGTCTGGTCACGGCAGCGTCTTCCGGTCATCACCGTAAATCTGCGACTCCACCGATCCTTTCCAACCGGAAGCCAAATCCCGGAAGGAATAGTAGAACGGGTCAATAGGCACGTGAAGCACGTAACCCTGCATCAACCCGGTTCTGCGTACTACTTGCTCTAACTCGTCCTTGCCGACCAGTTTCTGATTCACCAGGTAGGCCACGCCATAAAATGGATCGATGATCACCCAGGACTGCTTGTAAGGGTTCCAGTACTCGATAAACTGGTGATACCCTGTGCTGTCGTCCACAAAGTAGATTTCGTGGGTGGAAATGTTAAACTCCCCGAGAATCTCAGATGCCACCAATGAACTGCGCTGGCAATAGGCGATCCAAACATCGGTTACAGGCTGGCGTAGCGATTCCAGGAAGTAGGTCTTGCCAAAGCAGGGATCGAACCGGGCGATGGCCTCCTGCCTGATTTTTTTCGATTGAACCAGGTAGGAGGAGTCATTCGTTTTAAGGAATCTCTTGTAACCGTCAATGAGCAGGTAGTCGAGGCGGGCGATGATCTGCTGCACATTCTTGTCGAAGGTCTGTTCGCTGAAATCCGTTACCCCTAAACTCCTGGCGAGCATCTGCACGCACGGGTCAAAGCTGGCCAGGGGTGAAGTCCGGGTCAGCGTGATGTTGTCAAAGAGCACTTCGGCGTTCATGCCATTCAAAAAACCGAGCATCACCTTGACGCTGGAATGTTTCCCACTGAAAAACTTTACCGACAAGATGCTTTCGAAGTCAGGAAAGGTGTTGTAGGTCACTTGGTGCACGCCGAAAACCGAACTGTCAGGGGCCTCCAGGACCAGGCCGCCGTAACTGTAATCGGCGATGCTGCCGGAGAGGTTCACCCTGGCTTCGTAGTAGGCTCCCGGTTCCAGATCGGCGAACTGGTAAACGTAATGCCTGCCCCCACATTCGCGCGCGAGTTGAAGGGAATGCTCGCCTTCCGCTCCAAGGTCGGAGCGGCTTGCCAGATGAACATACCCGTATTCGTCCGCTACCTGCCAGAATTTGGGCATGCCCTGTTCATCCCATTCTTCAAAACTCCCGTTGAGGAGCAGATTCGGATTGCCCGTGGGACCGGAATAGGGTATGGGCTTGATTTCCGTGTCATGCAGTTGACAGGAAAGGATGGAGCAGCAAACTAAAATGGTGATGATTCCCTTCATGGAAGTTTACAGCCTTTAGATGCTGTATTACTTCCAGGGTTTAATGGTGATACGTTGAAGAGTGGAACAGATTGGGGTATTCTTCAGGGAACCATCCTGATTCCGGGAATTTGCACGAGAAGTTTTTTTGTGAATCCTGGGTTACCTGACTAAGAAGACCGGTATGCCATTTCGTACACTGACTTCACATGTGGCCCGAGGAACACACGGGCATAGATCCGTATGATGGACAACCCGTCGATGATGAAGCTCAACGAAACGATCGTGGCCAGCACGGGCTGGTCTTCGTGAATGTGGGTGAAGATCAGGTCTTCTCCAACAAAGCTAGGCGTGATCGGGAAACCGGATACCCCGAGGCAGGCCAGCAGGAATACCAACGCGAACTTCGGATGTTTGTAGGAATGTCCGTGGAACTGGTCCAGGTCAATGCTCCCTTCGTGAGACCGAAGCCACCGCAGGCTTTCGAAGCCCAAAATACCGGCTACGGCCACGCCGCTCAGGTACAGGTGAACCTGGCTGAAACTGAATTGCTCGTTGAAGGCGATGGCCAGTGCTATCCAGAAATGGTTCATCACCACCAGGAGCCAGCTCATGCGTGCTTGTGTCCTTTCTGTGAAGGCCTTGAGCACCATCATCAGTGCAATGGAAGAGAAAATGTACGGGAAGGTCCTCTCGATGTTTTCCGAAAGCAGTTCCTGGTTGTAGACAATAAACAAACCGACAAGGTAGGCGGGTATTCCAAAAACGATTACACGCCTCAGGGTCAGGAAGTCCATTTTTCTGCCTACCCACTTTAATGGATTCCAGAGGAAGTGGTACATGAGGGAGTCGAGATTCCACTCTTTCAGGCAAAGCATGTAAATGGTATATTCAATTTTTTTCGGAAACGAATCCTCGATGGTATGTTCACGCGGCGTGAAGTTGTAAAACTGCTCGCGGATCAGGTAGCTGACCACCGACGGGGATACCAGCAACTGGTAGGTCCTGAGGAATGCATTGCCGGCAAAGTGAATGAGTGCCAGGGTTTCAAAACCGGCCGCCACTTCGATGAAGATTAGCCCGATCTGTGCGATGGAAGAATAGGCAATCTGGCTTTTTACCGATGACTGCACCCTGGCGATCCCTGCGGCAATGGCGCTGGTGGTGAGTCCAAGCAGCGCGATGATGATCCTGACGGATAGTTGATGCTCCCAAAAAGAGTAGGTGCGCAGCAGGATGAATACGCCCAAATGAACCGAAAGGCTTCCATAGAAAATAGCGCTGGATGGCGTCGGGCCTTCCATGGCGCGTGGCAGCCAGGAGGAGAATGGAAGCTGTGCCGACTTGGCAGCCGCGGAAAGAAGGATGGCGAGCGAAATCAGTACGCCAATCATGGTGTGCGACTGGAGTTGGGCATGCACAAGTTCGTAATTGCCGAGCTTGAGGAAGGTGATGTTTTCATGCCACAGGTGGTGGCTCATCCACATGGCGAGGATCATTCCCACATCGCCGACACGGTAAATCGAAAATACCTTTACAGCGTTCTTGACGGGCAGGTACCGGTCGCGGTAGAAAGCAATCAGCAGGAAAGATGAGATGCCCAGGATTTCCCAGCCGATGAAAAGGGTTTCCAGGTTGCCGGAAAAGATCGCCACATTATAGCCCAGGTAGAAGAACAGGATGGTGTTGAAGAATCGTTTGTATCCGCCTTCCCGGTGCATGTAGTAGCGGCTGTAAATGGTCACCAGGAAGGTGAGCACCGCGCCAACCAGCAGGTAGGTCGCCGTGATCTTGTCGAAAAAGAAATCGATAAAAAAGGAATAGTCATCCGTCTGATATACCACGATATCCTTTAGGTTCAGGGTCGGGTGTCCGCTCCACAGCCAATAACCGATGAAAAAAGTGGCGCCAAAAAGGTGCAGCCCGACGGAGGTAAATGCTCCCCATGAAATAAGGTCTTCTTTTCTTGACGGGATGAGCAGGCTCACCACAAACCCCAGCAGCGGGAGCAGTATGAAAAATTGAAGGAGAAAGGTCATGGTGATCATGCGTGCGCAAGGGATAAGACTGGGAGATTGTCTTCATGGGTCTCCAGGAAGCTATTCAGGTTTTCAACCTCTTTGATCTCCTGGTTCAGGACCAGGTAAGGTGTGAAGCGGCCGTCACTGAACTGGGAGAGTTCATGGGTTTCCGGGTTGACTGCCACCAGCTTGACCCAGTCGTTGATGAACCATTCATAGGTGGCAGCATCCTTCTGTATGGTTTGCAATACAACATCAGGGAAGTGCTCTACGATGATGAGCAGCCGGACAGGGTCATGCACTTCGATCATCTGGCTGGGCAGGCCCGGCCGCAGATCGCCATCGATGCCATTGGCTACACCAAACAGGCCCATCACGTTGTGCGGCAGCTTGGTGCCTGCGCCCAGTTTCTGGTTGTCGACGCGTGAGAAGAAATACTCCAGGTTGATGCCCCCACAGACCGGCGCAGCGGCCTTCAGGATGTTGAACAAATACTTGCCCTCCGGGTCAACCTGGTAGTCGAAAGAATTCATGAACGATCGGCGGTCGAGGAACAAATTCCGCGTCAACGACCGCCTGCCAACAATACACAGGGCGTTGGTCGCATGGTTCAATTCCGGCCTGGGCTCAAACAGGGAGACAGACCGCAATTTTACTTCTTCGTGAATCTCCCCGGGACTGTGCTTGGTGTCGATGGATGCAAATCGTCTTGATCTCTCTTTGGCGTTGAGGTCCAGCGCCTTTTCAAAAACGATTTTGTCCTTTTGATGTCTGTCCTGGTTCAGGGCAGAGAGTGACTGTTCGTCAAAGTAAATGATCTCATCGCGGGTAGTGTCGTGAAGACCGCCGACAAACTGTGTCTCCACCGGAATGACGATGCCCCGGCTGGCGAGAATTTTACGTACCTCAGGGTGATTGATCATGAAGCACATCACACGTGAATTGACGGATCCGGCGCGGCCTGAACACGCACCGCAGTCGTAAGCCGCAAAGTGGGGATTGTTGACGCTGCTGGAACCGTGCCCGATGATGTAAACGATGGAAGAAAAGTCCTTGACAAGGCCGATGCTCTTGAGAAGGCCTTCGGCGCGGTTGGCCATCTCCTCCACGGTGAAACCAATCTGCAGGTCGTTCTCGCGGTCGTTGGTGTTTTTGTTCTCAATGGTGAGCGATGCGAACTTGTCCATGTGCTTGAAAGACGAAGCCGTGGCCGGACCCATGGCGGGCCTGAAGATGTTGATGAACAGTTTAACAGCGGACCAGAAACCAAGCGTCTGGCTGATCAGCCATCCCTGGAAAAGGGAATGCGACCGTTTTGAGAAGTGGGCGTCCTTTCCCCTTTTAGCCTTGCTGCCGAATTCTTTGATCAGGTACTTGGGTGTCACCGGCCAGGGGCAGAGTTTGGTGTAGAATTTTCCGTTTTCCGGCTGGTAGAAAAACTCAACGCTGAAGAATCCTGGCGTTCCGAAAGTTTCGCACGCCGGATCAACCTCCTCCAGGTAGCGGCGGAAAGAACATTCCCGGTCATCGATGCAGAACATGGCCTGAAAACTTTTTTCCGAAGTTGGCTCGACAGCCTTGCCTCTCCGGGTCAGTATGCCGGCCAGCACTTCGTTATAATAGCTCCATTCGTAAGCTTCCTGCCAGATGCAGCGGATGTCATGCAGTTCACGGTCAGGAACAGGGGCAAACAATTCAGTGGGTCTCTCTTTGATGGTGTTGCAAAGTGGCGCCCACTTTTTTCCAAAATGCATGTCCATGGCGTCAATCTCCAGGAGCAGTTCGAAGATGACTATTTCGTGTATGGTAATCTGCCTGCGGTCAAGCAGCGTCTGGGGCACGTCTTCCACAGTGGAGACCATGCCTGACCAACCCTGGTGTGCGAACTGCTGGTCGAAAAGGTATTGCTTGTACAATGACTCATCACCGACGAGGATGTCCAGCAGCCCGTGAACAGTAGGATTTTCCCTGATCAGTTTTCTTGCCCTCTCGGTTTTGAAGAAACTGGTGAATGACGTACGCTCCATCTCGACAATGGATGCGAGGAACCCTTTGTTCCATACCGGGAAACCCCATGCGGAGATACCCTGGTCAAGATAACTGCAGAGGGTTCTGAACAGGAGGGGGTGTACCATCGAATCAAGGTCGATTTGGTATTGCCGTTTCCAGTTCGATCGCAACTTCCCAATCCTGGGAGAAGGAAAGCCGTCGTAGTGTTTGTTGATGGCATTCTCTTTCCATTCGGCCAGGGCCGAGGCTCCCTTCCGGCTGATGATGACCCGCTCCAGCACATCTTCGCGGATCCGCTTCTCCTGGTATTGCCTCCTGAACTCGTGCAAAGAAATGCTCACCCGGTAACCGAGGATTTCAGATGCGTCACGGATCGCGTCAAAGAACTTCAGGTTCTGAAAGGCGTGAAGCGTGTTGTGGTGGATGAAGTCCTTGAGGGGGGCCTGCGCCGGCAAATAGTGCTTCAACTCGTGGAGTACGGCATGTTCATCAAAAGAATGACTTGGATTCATGGGCCTGGTAGCTTCGAAAAACCGGTGTAGTGCTGAATATCTTTAGAGGTGTAAAGATATTTTAGGTCACCTTGTATCCCTCTATTTTTCGCCCTTTTAGTTTGGAAGGAGCACATTTCTTCCTCGATCCCGGCACCGGCAGTGCCGCGTAATAGCGCTTGATTGGTCTGTCCTTGCCACTTACATTTGGTTTATATCCTTTTGACCATGAAGATCACCACAATCATTGCCTTGCTGCTGTCGTCACTTGCAGGCTTTGGCCAGACCGCCAGCCAGGCCATCGTTGTCGATAAACCCGCCAATGACCAGCGGAACGCATACTATCTCAACAACCAGCCGCCGCTGAAAGCGCAGTACCTGGTGAAGTTGCCGGTAGGCGCCGTTAAACCCGGCGGATGGTTGCTGAAAAGCCTCGAACTGCAGCGGGACGGACTGACCGGCCAGCTGGGAGAAATCAGCGCATGGCTGACCAAAAAGAACAATGCCTGGCTCAACAAGGACGGCACCGGCGACTGGGGCTGGGAAGAGATGCCCTATTGGCTGAAAGGCTATGCAAACATCGGCTACGTGCTGAACGACAAGAAAATGATTGACGAGTCAATGATCTGGATCAACGGGACGCTCAACAGCCAGCGTGACAACGGCGACTTTGGTCCGTACGTCATCCGCAAGACCACCGGCAAAAGAGACCTGTGGGCGCAGATGCTCATGCTCTTCGTTCTCCAGTCTTACTATGAATACAGCCACGATCCCCGCGTTGTCACACACATGACCAAATACTTCAGGTGGCAGATGACCATCCCTGACAATGACTTTCTCACCGATTATTGGGAGAACAGCCGCGGCGGTGATAACCTCTACAGCGTCTACTGGCTGTATAACATCACCAGGGAACCCTGGCTGCTGGACCTTGCCGCCAAGGTGCACCGCAATACGGCCAACTGGAGGCTCAAGAACTGGCTGCCCAACTGGCACAACGTGAACATCGCGCAGTGTTTCCGCGAACCAGCCACCTACTATATGCAAAGCGGCGACCCATCCGACCTGCAAGCCAGCTATGACAACCAGAATTTTATCCGCGAAATGTACGGCCAGGTGCCGGGCGGTATGTTTGGCTCCGATGAAAACTCCCGCAAGGGATATGTCGATCCCCGCCAGGCCGTGGAAACCTGCGGCATGGTGGAGCAGATGTCGTCCGACGAGATCATGATGCGCATCACCGGCGACACCTTCTGGGCCGAGAATTGTGAAGACGTGGCCTTCAATACTTTCCCGGCCTCTTTCATGCCGGATTATAAGTCACTCCGCTACCTCACCGCGCCCAACATGGTCGCGGGTGACAGCAAGAACCACAACCCGGGCATCGATAACCCCGGCCCTTATCTCATGATGAACCCTTTCAGCAGCCGCTGCTGTCAGCACAACCACACGAGCGGCTGGGTGTACTATGCCGAGAACCTGTGGATGGCAACGCCCGACAATGGCCTCGCCGCCGTGTTCTACTCGGATAGTGAAGTCAATGCCATTGTTGCCGATGGCGCCGAGGTGTCGATACAGCAGCAAACCCATTACCCTTTTGAGGAACAGGTGCGCATGAAGCTGACCCTGTCGAAGCCTGTTTCATTTCCGCTTTACCTGCGCATACCCAAATGGTGTGAAAGCGCGGTGGTCAAAATCAATGACAAGGATGTGGGTGTCGTCACCTTGCCGGGAAAGTATGTCAAGATCACCGGCACCTGGAAAAACAATGACAGGATCACGCTGGATATCCCCATGAAACTGAAGACCAGGACCTGGGAGAAGAACAAGAACAGCGTGAGCATCAACTACGGACCGCTTACCTTCTCCCTGAAGATCAATGAGAAATACACCCGTTTCGACAGCAAGGCCACTGCCCAGTATGATTCGAAGTGGCAGGAAAACACCGATCAGTCGAAGTGGCCTTCTTTCGAGATTCAGCCTGACGGCCCATGGAATTTTGGCATCGCTGGCAATTATTCAGACCCGCGCAATTTCACCATCACCCGGAAACCCTGGCCCACGGACAATTATCCGTTCACGCTGGCTGCGGTGCCGATTGAAATAAAGACGAAGGGCAAAAAGATACCAGCCTGGACCATCGACAAGTATGACTTGTGCGGGGAATTGCCGCAGAGTCCCGTCACGACCGATCAGCCAGTGCAGGAGATTACCCTCGTACCCATGGGCGCTGCCCGCCTGAGGATTTCGGCTTTCCCGGTGGTGAAGTGATTGCATGCGAATCCCCGTTCTTGTTTTCGCCTGGCTGACCGTCATTCTTTCGTATGGTCAGCAGTATGACATCATCCTGAGGAATGGAATGGTGTATGATGGCCTTGGCACGTCCCCGCAAAGGGCCGACGTGGCCATCAACGGCGATACCATCGCGGCCATTGGAAACCTCCCGAACGCGAAGGGAAAAAGGGAACTCGATATAAAAGGCCAGGCGGTTGCGCCAGGATTCATCAACATGCTCAGCTGGGCCGACGGCACTTTGCTGCAGGATGGCCGCGCGGTGAGCGATTTGAAACAGGGTGTCACGCTGGAGGTGTTTGGTGAAGGATTGAGTCCTGGTCCGAGAAAAAGAAAGCCCAACGATAAATTGTGGTCGACGCTGGGCGGATACTTCGATCACCTGGCGAGGAAGGGAGTAAGTCCGAACTACGCCTCATTTGTAGGCGCCACCACCGTTCGTGCCTATGTGGTGGGATACCAGAATCGGAAGCCCACGGCTGGGGAAATGACGCAGATGAAAACACTCGTGGGCCAGGCCATGGAAGAGGGCGCGATGGGTGTGGGATCATCGCTGATCTATGCACCGGCCACATTCGCCACGACGGAAGAACTCATCGAACTCTGCCAGGTGGCCAGCCGGTATGGGGGAATGTACATCACCCACATGCGCAGCGAAAGCGATAAAATTCTTGAAGCAATCAATGAAACCCTCAGGATCGGGAGGGAGGCAAACATCCCCGTGGAGATTTATCACTTGAAAATCAACCATGAGCGGAACTGGAAGAAAATTGATACTGTGTTTTCTAAAATTGACAGTGCCCGGAAAGCCGGCGCCAGGATTACAGCCAACCTGTATCCGTACAACTCCAGCGCGACCGGATTGAAGGAGCGTGTGCCGAATTGGGCCCAGGAAGGCGGTATCGCGCAGATGCGGGCACGGATCAGGAACCCGGCAACGAGAGAGAAGATCCTGTCTGATATGGAGCACGGTATCCCCACCCGGAATTCAGATCCTGCCAATGTGATGCTGCTGGGTTTCAAAAAGGATTCACTGTCAAAGCGCTATAAAGGCAAGCGGCTGGACGAAGTGGCGCGCCTGCATGGGAAGAACGCTGATGAAACAGTTCTGGACCTGCTTGTGGCTGACCAGTCCTCGATTCCAGCGGTGTACTTTCTCATCTCAGAGGACAACATGAAACGAATGCTGCAGCAGCCGTATGTGAGCATCGGCTCAGACGCCGGCGCGCTGGCGCTGACGAAAGATTTTCTGGAGTTGGGCGCTCATCCCAGGGCTTATGGCACTTTTGCGCGTGTTTTGGGGATGTACACCAGAGATCAGAAACTGATGACGCTCCCCGAGGCCATCCGAAGGATGACGTCGTTGCCGGCGAGTCATTTGAAGCTGAAGAAAAGAGGGACACTCAGGCCCGGTCAGTACGCCGATGTGGTCGTGTTTGATCCTGACCAGGTGCAGGACCACGCCACGGTTGATCAGCCGCACCAGTATGCGACAGGCGTTAACCATGTGTTTGTCAATGGGGTTCAGGTGATACAGGACGGCGAACATACCGGGGCCAGGCCTGGCCGATGCGTCAGGGGCCCGGGCTGGAAAGGAAAATAAGAAGCAAACCTTGCCAGGTATTTCGATAAGGTTCTTGCGCCAGGCAGCAGCATCAGGCGATATGAAATGCACCGGGATCGCAGGGATTTGCTGTATGGATGGCCCTGGAGCGATTAAAGATGTTGATTCGAAGTGGTACGCTTAAGTTAGCTGGAATGTTTTACCAAGACTTGGTATTAGAATCCGTGGCAACATCTTTTTATTTTATATCCTTCGCGGAAAAGGATATTCCTCCGCATACAATCACCAGCACATTTTTAAATTCATCGAGTGCGGGGTGGCGGTTATAGAGCACACTCAGTGCCGCGCCGCAGGCCGGTTCCACCAGCATGCGGTGGTCATCCAGAAATTGTGAGCATGGTCTCGTGGCTTCTTCATCACTCACCACCACGGGAATAACACGGAATTCCTGTGTCACCCGAAATGCTTCATCACATACCTGGTTTGCACCCAGTGTCTTCACGGAGGAGGTAATCTCAGGCAGCCTCACGGGTCTTCCCGCCTCGACCGCCCGTGCCAGTGAATCCGCGCCAAGCGTCTCCACCGCAATGATTGCCACATCTTCCCAGCCATAGCGGCTCAAACCCATGGCCACGCCGGCCAGTAATCCGCCGCCGCCAACGCTGAGAATAATGACGTCAGGCTTGATGGACTGGCGGACGATCTCATCCACCATGGTGGCATGTCCTTCCCAGATAACCGGGTGGTTGAAGGGATGGATAACTTCTGTTTCGTGTTCAGACGCAAATGCCACCGCTGCGGTGTGGGCCTCTTCCCAGAATCGGCCGTGCTTTCTCACATCCGCGCCCACATCTTTCATCAGCTGTACGACGTGCTCTTTCGTGGACTCCGGAACGAAAATGGTTGCGGGAATTCCCATGAGTTGGGCAGCATAGGCTGCCGTGTATCCTGCATTGCCCCCGGAAGAAGAAACCAGTTCTTTTTGGCCGGCTTGCACCAGGTGCTGACACATCGCGCTGATTCCCCTCATTTTGAAAGAGCCAGAGGGCTGCAGGTTCTCCAGCTTCAGGAATAGCCGCTTGCCAAACCGCCGGCCAAGCAGGTGAGATTCAATGACAGGCGTTTCTATGTGAAGCGGTGACATAATCAATTACGAATGTAACCATTACCTGGTGGGAATATTGCCTCAGGGTGGTGTTTTCACCAACCCAACCCGCTAACTTAGTAAGCTCTACATGACATGCTCATGGAAACGAACATCCTCAAGGCTACTTTGCTCCATAGGCTGGTGACAACACCAGCCCGAGGCAAACAAGGCTAATGGAGGGGCTCTTTTACATTTTACATTCTGTCGAGTCGACCGGTAAATGAATGTAAAATGCAAAATGTTGAATGTAAAATAATGAGGGGAAGGATGGGGTTCACGAACCAGTTACGGTTTTGTAGAAATCACCAGGGAATACAGTAAATGGCTAGGCGTATAATGCCTCCTTCTGCTCAGCCACGCGTTCACTCTCGATGTACTCATCGTAAGTCATGAGCTTGTCGATGAAGCCGTTCGGCGAAAGTTCGACGATGCGGGTCGCGACGGTTTGGGTAAACTCGTGGTCATGGGATGTGAACAGCACCGTGCCAGGGAAATCCTTCAGCGCGTTGTTGAACGCCGTGATGGATTCGAGGTCAAGGTGGTTGGTAGGCTCGTCCAGGATGAGCAGGTTGGCACCCACCAGCATCATGCGGGAGATCATGCAGCGCATCTTTTCTCCTCCCGAGAGGACATTGCACCTTTTGAATACCTCCTCGCCGGAGAAAAGCATCTTGCCGAGGAATCCGCGCATGTATACCTCATCCTTGTTCTCTTCAGCGGCGAACTGGCGCAGCCAATCGACAAGGTTGTCATTTGACTGGAAATAGGTCTCGTTGTTGGAAGGGAGGTAGGCCGTCGTGATGGTCTGTCCGAAAGTGAATCCTCCGGAATCCGGTTTGCGTTCCCTGGCGAGGGTTTGAAACAGTGTGGTAATCACGAGGCTATCCTTGCTCAGGAAGGCGATTTTTTCTCCTTTGTTAACGAACAATTCAAAATTCTTGAACAGGACACTTCCGTTGACGGAACAGCCCATGTTCTCGATGTGGAGAATCTGGTCGCCGGCCGTGCGTGACTGCTGGAAGATGATGGCAGGATACCGGCGGGTAGAAGCCTGGATATCATCGACGTTGATCTTCTCGAGGAGTTTGCGGCGGCTTGTGGCCTGCCTCGACTTCGACGCGTTGGCACTGAATCGGGCAATGAACTCCTGCAGTTCTTTCTTGCGGTCTTCCGCTTTTTTGTTGGCGGAGGAACGTTGCTGCAACGCAAGCTGGCTCGACTGGTACCAGAATGAATAGTTACCGGTGTACAGCTTTACCGCGCTAAAATCAATATCGACAATGTGTGTGCAGACAGTATCAAGAAAGTGGCGGTCGTGGGAGACCACGATCACGGTGTTCTTGAATTCAAGCAGAAAATCTTCCAGCCAGGAAACGGTCTTCAGGTCCAGGTCGTTGGTAGGCTCATCGAGGATGAGGATGTCAGGGTTCCCGAAAATGGCCTGCGCCAGCAGTACCCTTACCTTCAGGTTACCGCTCAATTCCTTCAGCAGCTTGTAGTGGTCGTCTTCGGTAATACCCAGTCCGCTCAACAGTGATGCGGCGTCTGATTGAGCGTTCCAGCCGTTCATCTCGGCGAACTCCGCTTCCAGGTGTGATGCCTCTATGCCGTCGGCTTCCGAGAAATCCGGCTTTTCATAGATGGCGTCTTTCTTCTTCATCACCTCCCACAATTTGCCGTGTCCCATCATCACCGTATCCAGCACAGCCACCTCGTCAAATTCATAGTGGTTCTGGCGCAGGACGGCCATCCGCTTGCCCGCATCGATGGTAATATTGCCGCGGGTAGGTTCCAGGTCGCCGGCCAGGATCTTCAAAAAGGTCGACTTCCCCGCACCATTGGCACCGATCACGCCATAGCAGTTTTCACTGGTGAAACGGAGGTTTACCTCATCAAAAAGCACTCTTTTCCCGAATTGGAGGGATACGTTGTTTGCTGCAATCATGAACTATCTAAAAAATTGAGGGGCAAAAATACGAAAAACAGCCTCATTCATTTCCCGCAGGGGTAGCCGCACACAAGATACCCGGTCCCCGTGCCCTCCGGATCAGGCACTCATTCCGCGGGAACCCGCCCTTGTCATCACCATTCTCCTTGCAGCCACAAGGGAAATGCTTTAATTTAATCGCACTATAAATGAAACCCATGAAGCACCATTTCATTCTCCTTCTGTTCATTTCGTTGTTGTCCTGCAAGAAGCAGGAGTACGATGTGGTCATCCGCGGCGGCACGGTTTACGATGGTTCCGGCAAGGCTGGCTTCACGGCCGACGTTGGGGTCAATGCCGACACCGTGGCTTTCATCGGAGACTTGTCCAAAGCGACAGGCAAGAAGGAAGTCGATGCTGCAGGGCTCGCCGTTGCCCCGGGATTTGTCAACATGATGAGCCATGCCGAGTTGTCACTGCTGCTGGATGGGAATTCCCAAAGCGACATTCGCCAGGGTATCACGTTCGAGGTTTTGGGCGAAGGTTCAATGGGGCCACTCAGTGACGGGATGAAGAAAGAATATGAAGGGGAAATGAAGCGCAACCCGGATTTCGCTTTCACCCTGGATTGGACTACCCTGGGAGAGTACCTGGAGTCGCTTGAGCGTCGCGGGATTTCACCCAACGTGGCCTCCTTTGTTGGACTCAATACCATTCGCATACATGAACTTGGTTATGCCAACCGTCCTCCCACCTCCGAAGAACTGGAACGCATGAAGGCCCTGGTGAAGCAAGCGATGGAGGAAGGCGCCATGGGCACTACGACCGCCTTGATTTATGCGCCGGCCAATTATGCGTCAACCGATGAACTGATTGAACTAAGCAAGGTTGCCTCTCCTTACGGCGGCATGTACATCAGTCACATGCGAAGCGAAGGCAATAATATTTTTGCGGCCGTGGATGAGTCCATCCGGATAGCACGCGAGGCGGGAGTGCCGGTGGAGATTTATCACCTGAAGATGGCCGGCAAGGACAACTGGTGGAAACTGGATACAGTAATGGCAAAGATTGACCGCGCCAACCGGTCAGGACTGAGGATCACTGCCGACATGTACAACTACACGGCAGGAGCTACCGGTTTGGATGCGACGATGCCGCCTTGGGTTCAGGAAGGCGGGCTGAAAGACTGGGTAACACGCCTCAGGGATCCCGCCATCCGGAAAAAAGTACTGAAAGAAATGATGACGCCTACCGACAAATGGGAAAATATGCTGAGGACGGCAGGGGGAGCGGAGAACGTGCTCTTCCTGGGATTCACCCGGGACTCCATGAAGCAGTTTATTGGTAAAACCCTTGCTGAAGTGGCGAAGATCCATGGAAAGTCGCCGGAAGAAACGGCGATGGACCTGGTTGTTGCGGATTCAACGCGGGTGGAGACAGCATATTTTATGATGAGTGAAGACAATATCCGGCGCCAGATAGCGCTGCCTTACGTGAGTTTTGGGTCAGACGCGGGATCACCCGCCGCCGAAGGCATGTTTTTGAAATACAAGGAGCACCCAAGGGCCTACGGTAATTTTTCCAGGCTGCTGGCAAAATACGTCCGCGATGAAAAGGTCATTCCGCTGGAGGAGGCTATTCGCAAATTGACTTCCCTGCCAGCCAGCAACCTGAAAGTCAAACGCCGCGGGTTGCTTAACCCTGGCTATTTTGCTGATATCGTGGTTTTTGACCCGGTCACCGTTCAGGACAAGGCCACCTTCGAAAACCCACACCAGTACAGCACAGGAATGATCCACGTTTTCGTCAATGGCAAACCGGTAATCCTCGACGGCGAGCATACCCAGGCGAAGCCGGGACGGGTGGTGAGGGGGCCGGGTTGGACTGGCTGGAAGCAGAAAATGTGATTGGAGCAAGGTTCTGCACACGGGATGGTATTTTGGTGCAGGGAGTATCTCCCAGGCAACATTTTTTCCCCAGTCGTTTTTCTTTTCAGGCCCGGAACTGGTATATTCAAGAGTCTAAATTTTAATTCAACACCCCATGAACTTCGTTGATATCCTAAACGTCTTCCGCAACGGAAAAGGCTCCGCAAAAAGCCACATGAAGAACCTGATCGAAATGGCTGCCGTTGATGGCCACTTTGATCCCTCCGAATATGAACTTCTGAAAAGTATTGCAAAGCGCAACGGCATTTCTGAAAGCCACCTGAAAGAGATTCAGAACAACCAGACGTCCATCAAGCTGGAAATCCCTACCGATAAGAAGGAGAAGTTCCACCAGTTCTATGACCTGGTTCACATGATGACCATTGACAATGCGGTTCATTCCGACGAGCAAAAGCTCTGTACCCTGTTTGCCGTAAAATTCGGTTACCCCAAGGGTCAGATCAATGAACTGATTGAAATGATCAGGGCCAATATCAAGAATGGACAAGGCCATGATGAGACCATGAAGCGCGTTGATTTGATGATTAGCACTGTCGCCTGATCTACCCCGGGTCAGTCAAGCACGTCCCCATATTCTTTCACCCGGTCAAATACTGACCGGGCAAATGGGCACAAAGGGAGGATTTTGAGATTGTTTTTCCTGGCGAAATTTACTCCTGCCTCTACCAGTTTTTTTCCTGCTCCCTTACCTTTTAAGGCGTCTGAGACTTCCGTGTGATCGACGATGATGCGGCGTGGGCCAGCTTTCGAGTAGGTCATGAAGGCCAGTTTTTTGCCGCCTTCTTCGATGAAGAAGATCCCCTTGGTCTCTGATTCTTCGTGTTGAATGTCCATGCTCAGATTAATTTACGATTCACCATAGGAAGAATGAAGGGCAACATCCTCCCAATCGGCAAGGTCTTTTTGAACCTGAGCGATTTTGGTCCGGATGTCATCCATTGTCATTTGACCCAGGGGCAGGCGTAGCGGAGGATCGGGTGATTCCACCACACTGATCATGGCCTTCGCTGCCTTCACGGGATCGCCGGCCTGACTGCCATGGGCGGTTTTGTAGTAGGTCCGCATTCTACCCGCCGTGGCAGTATAGTCATCGATCACGGTCCCGGTGATGTGTATGGAGCGACCCCCAAAATCAGTACGGAAGGGTCCAGGCTCAACGATCGTTACCCGGATACCCAGGTGGGCAGCCTCCTTGGCCAATGCCTCAGAGAGACCTTCCAGCGCGAATTTGGTCGAATTATAAAGCCCCGAGCCTGCATTGCCCCGGAATCCGGCAACGGAGGAAATGTTCAACAGGTGTCCGGACTTGTTTTTTCTGAAGTGGGGGAGAACAGCCCGGATGACATCGAGCGCACCAAAATAATTGGTTTCAAACTGCTCACGGATTTCTTCATCCGTTACCTCTTCCACCGCGCCAATCAATCCATAACCGGCATTGTTGACTACCACGTCGATTCTCCCGAACTGGTCAATGGCCTCCGCGATGACCGACCTGACCCGGACCGGGTTGGTGACGTCCAGGGCGGGCGTGATGACCTGTTCGCCACACTGTTGCTTCACGGGCAGCAGCGATTCAGGGTTGCGTGCTGTGGCCGCAACTGAATACCCCTGCCGCAGCAGTTCTTCCGTCAAGGCGCGGCCTAAGCCGGTTGAGGATCCAGTGATTAGCCAGACCTTCTTTGTGGGGACATTCATGGAGTTGGATTTATTGTTCCGTGACCCTTTAGCCGCCTGGCCCATTTGAAGAATTCAAACCAAATCACTGAAACGAATCCGATGGCGGAGGTGAGGGCAAGTTCAACAGGGGCAAGTGGCGCCAGTTGGAAGAACCGGCTGAAGGCGGGCACATACAGCAGGCTGGCCATTAAAAGGGTGGTGACGGCCACAATGACCAGCAGCATGTTGTTCCTGTGGCCCATGGAGGTAAAGACCGAGTAATAGAATGACCGGTTTACAAGGGTGAGGAAAATATTGGCTACCACCAGGCATGTAAATACCATGGATCGTGTCAGGTCCTCCGCATACCCGTGCTGCACGGCATACTGGTAGCTGGCCAGCGTTCCTCCAGAGATGACGAGCCCCTGGATCAGGCTGATGGAAAGCTCCCGCCAGGAGAGGAAACTGTACGTCATCACGCGAGGCGGATTTTGCATGCTATTCTTTTCCAGAGGCTCATTTTCATAAATAATGGAACACGTGGGTCCCATGATCAGTTCAAGGAAGATCACGTGGACCGGCGTGAAAATATTGGGATAGATCCATCCCAGGATCAGCGGCAACGCCACGGTGAGGATAATGGGTATGTGGATCGAAATGATGTACTGGATCGCTTTCTTCAGGTTGTTGTAGATCTTGCGTCCCATGGCAATGGCGGTAATCATCTTGCCCAGGTCGTCATCGGTCAGGATGAGCGCAGATGCCTGCTTGGCTATTTCGGTGCCCCGGTGCCCCATGGCAATGCCGATGTGCGCGGCCTTCAGCGCTGGGCCGTCGTTGACGCCGTCGCCGGTCATGGCTACAATGTGGTTTTGTTTCTTCAACGTATTGATGATCCTGAGCTTGGCCTCGGGAAACATCCGGGCAAAGATATTGGCGGATGCCACCTTTGAGGCAAAGGCCTCATCATCCAGTTCATTCAGGGCCGATCCTTCGATGATGTTGTCGGCTCCCCTGAATCCCGCCTGCCGGGCAATGGCGCCGGTGGTCAGCGCATTGTCGCCCGTGATGATTTTGACCTGGATTCCCGCTCCGTAGAACTGGTCGAAAACAGATTTGATGTTGGCTTTTGGCGGATCGTAGAAACTGACGAGGCCAATGAATTGAAAAGCAAATTCATGCTGATCTTTTGGAAAATCATTTCCGTTCCAGGCGGTTTCTGCCACGGCCAATACACGATAACCCTGTTGGGCAAATGATGTAACGTGGTTCATGATCCCGGTCTGTTCGGTATCCGACAGTCCTGAGTGCCTGATGATACCCTCTGGTGCTCCCTTGCAAGCCATAATGCGATGGCCGGCGCCGTTCTCAAAGACGTGCGTCATCATCGGCGGTTTGCCGGACAGCGGGTATTCGTGCACCATGTTGTAATCCTTCCGGGCATCCTGGCTGAATTTACCATAAGCCTCGTGGAGTGCTTTCTCCATCGGATCAAAGGGTACAGGCTCGCTTGACCACATCGCCGTCGTGATGAGGTGCATGGCTTCGGGGCTGGTCCATTCTCCGGGTGCGAGTACAGCAGGCAGGCTGTGAACGTAGCATTGCGCGAGTTCCATGCGATTTTCCGTGATGGTGCCTGTCTTGTCGGTGCAAATGATCGTCGCGGAGCCTAATGTTTCAACGGTCTTCGTTTGCTTCACGATAATGCCCTCCCGCATAAGGCGCCAGGCACCGAGGGCCATGAAGGTGGTAAAGGCGACTGGTATTTCTTCGGGTAGAATGGACATGGCCAGTGTTAGTCCTTTGAGGAGGCTGTCCAGGAGCTGCCCGGAATGGTAATAATTCAGGCCCCAGATGATGAGGAACACCACACCACCCGCCAGGGCCATTTTCTTAACAAAGTTTCCAATCTGTTCCTGTAATGGAGTCTTTTCTTCGGTGATGTCTTCGAGTGACTTTCCGATTTTTCCCAGTTTAGTTTGCAGACCTATGGCTGTGACTTTGTACAGGGCCAGGCCGGAGACCACGGTAGTTCCCTGGAAGACCACATTGGCGTCGGTGTTGTCATAGGTCTTCAAGACGGCAAAGGCCTCACCGGTGAGGATGGACTCGTTCACGGAGAAATCATTCCCTTGCAACACCTGGCCATCAGCCGCGATCAGTGTGCCTTCTTCAGCTACGACCAGGTCTCCCATCACGATCCCGGAGGTGGGTATGGAAATGACCGCCCCGTTGCGCAGCACTTTGGCCTGGGCCTGGGTGTATGCTTTCAAAGCTTCGACGGCTTTTCGGCTTCGCGTATCCTGGTAGAACGAAATGGCGGAGACCAGCAGGATGGCAGCGAGCATGAAGATGGCCTCCGGCGTCTCCCCCAGCAAAAAATAGATAACGGAGGCCATCACCAGCAGGATGAACATGGGTTCGGTGACGGTGCCCTTAAGCGATTTCCAGATTCCGGAACCTGATTTGTCTTCGATGATGTTGCTTCCGAATTTTTCCCTCGAGATCAGCACTTCTTTGTCAGAAAGGCCATCGACAGAAAAAGGATTACTAGGCATGGGATGCTCGGATGGTTGAAGTTAATAAAAAAAGCCCCTTGTGCAGGGGCTCTTTTGATAAATGGTGTGGTGGTCTATTTCGCGTAGGCTACCGATCTCATTTCCCGGATCACCGTCACTTTGATCTGGCCGGGGTACTGCATGTCACGTTCAATTTTCTGTGAGATTTCGAAGCTCAACTGGCCGGCGCGCTCGTCGCTTGCTTTTTCGGCATCCACGATAACCCTGAGTTCACGGCCTGCCTGGATGGCGAAACACTTGTCTACGCCTTCAAAGCTGAGGCCCACCTGTTCCAGTTCCTTCAGGCGGCGGGTATACTGTTCAATGACTTCACGCCTTGCGCCAGGACGTGCGCCGCTGATGGCATCACAGGCCTGCACGATCGGGGAAATGATGCTGGTCATCTCAATCTCATCGTGGTGGGCGCCGATCGCGTTGCACACGATGGGATGTTCCTTGTATTTTATAGCCAGTTCCATACCGACGATGGCATGCGGCTTTTCAAGTTCTTCGGGCCACACCTTTCCAATGTCGTGGAGGAGTCCGGCGCGCTTGGCCTGCTTGACGTTTAATCCAAGCTCCGCGGCCATGATGGCGCAGAGATTGGCTACTTCGCGTGAGTGCTGCAGGAGATTTTGTCCATAGGAGGAGCGGAAACGCATCCTTCCCACCATCTTGATCAGTTCAGGGGCGAGGCCGTGGATGCCCAGGTCAATGACGGTGCGTTCTCCGATCTCGACCACCTCGTCGTCAATGTTCTTGGTTGTTTTGGCAACAATTTCTTCGATGCGTGCCGGGTGAATGCGGCCGTCCTGCACCAGACGGTGAAGGGACAGTCTTGCGATTTCCCTGCGGACGGGATCGAAGCCTGAAATGATGATGGCTTCCGGCGTATCGTCAACAATAAATTCAACACCCGTGGCGGCTTCCAGCGCGCGGATGTTGCGGCCTTCGCGTCCGATGATCTTTCCTTTGATATCGTCACTTTCAATATTGAAAATGGAAACAGAATTTTCAATGGCATGTTCCGTGGCGGTGCGCTGGATCGTTTCAATCACGAGCTTCTTGGCGTCTTTCGTTGCCGTGAGCTTCGCTGCCTCCATGAAGTCCTTGATGTAGGAGTTGGCTTTCGATTGTGCCTCTTCTTTCATGGACTCCACCAGCTGGTCACGGGCCTGGTCGGCGGTCAGTTTGGAAATGCCCTCGAGTACCTGAACTTTCTGCTGGTTAAAGCGGTCCAGTTCTTCTTTGCGTTTCCTGACCAGTTCATGCTGCTGGGCCAGGCTCTGGCGTTCTTCGTCGAGGTCAGCTTCCTTGCGTTTGGTTTGTTCCAGTTCTTTGGAGAGTTGTGCTTCCCGTTGTTTGATCTTCTGCTCGTTGCTGATGATCTGGTTTTTCTTGCGGTTGGCTTCTTCTTCAAACTCCTGCTTCATTTTCAGGAATTTCTCTTTGGCTTCGATGATGCGGTCTTTCTTGATGTTTTCGGCTTGCATCTCTGCTTCCCGGATGATCAATTTGGCCTTTTCATCATTCACCGTCTTGTTTCGGTTGATCTTTCTTTTGTAGAGAAGACTTCCAAACAGAATACTCAGCACAATGGTAGTTGCTAAGCTGATCAGGGCAATCGGTAGGATGTCCATAGTAGGTATGTGTTAGTGTAAAAAAATGCCCGGATACCGGCCTGGGCCGCTAACGAAAGGAGAAAGGAGAGGGGAAAATCAGAGAATAGCCTGCGAGACCAGCTGATTCAGGTGGTTTACTTTTTCCACAACAGAATCGTCGATGCCATGATTGCTTTCTTCTGCTGCCAGGGTCTGGACAACGCAGTCAAAGGCCGTCATAGCCAGGAGGTCTTGTTTATCGTCAAGGCCGAATTGCTCGCGGTAAGATTTCAACTTTTCGTTGATCAGCTTGCCTGCAGCCCGCACACGCTCTTCCTCGTTGTGCTTTACCTTCATCGGGTACTCGCGGTCTGCTATTTTGATCTTGATTGAAAGTTCGTCCATCTACAGTTTGCTTATCGGCTTAAGTGAGCGATGCATTTGTCTATCTCACGGATGTAGTCATCCACTGTCTTCCTCAACTCCGAAACACTTCCGTCTTCCGGGTGAATATTATCCACAATTTTAGTGATTTTAATCTGATTTCTAAAACCGCCCAGTTGCTCTTCACGCTGCCGGAGGTGCTGTTTCAGGTCGGCATTTTCGGTTTTGAGGCCTGTAACCTCGTTTTTCAGACCTTTGTATTCATTCAGCAGCACGACCAGCTTTCGTTCCAGGCCGTTCAAATTGGCTTTCAATACGTCTTGATCCATGGTGTTTAGTGGTTGGGGTTTAGGCCGTTCGGCCTCCTATTTTCTTATGACAGCTCCAAGTTTTTTCTCCAATTCAGCCATTAATCTACTCATTGTCCTCTCAATCTCCTCGTCCGTCAGCGTTTTCGTTTCATCCAGCAGGGTAAAGCCAAGGGCATAAGCCTTCTTTCCCTCCGGTATCTTATCCCCTTCATACACATCGAAAGCGGTCACCTCTTTGATCAGCTTCTTCTCGGTGGCAACTACCAGGTTTCGAATCTCATCAAAACTGATTTGCCGGTCAAGTACCAGGGAAAGATCGCGTTTGACCTCCGGGAACCTGGGCACTTCCAGTACATCGAACTTAGGGTTTGCCGATTGGAAAAGCAAGCGGGTATCCATGTCCGCATAAAAAATATCCTGCCGAATGCCAAAATCTTTTACCAGCGATGCTTTCACTTTTCCGATCCTCCCGATTTCTTGCTTGCCAGACCGCACCGACATTCCATAATCAAACAGTTGATCCTCCAGGGGTTGCTGTACAACCTCCCCCATGGCACATTTTTCAAGAACTTGCGAAACATATTGTGCAAGGTCATGATACCGGACTGGCCTGGGTGCGCGCTGCCAGTTCTCAGATTCCAGGTTGCCTGCTACGTATAAGGCCAAACGTTCTGCTTCATGGTATTTTCCGTCCTCGAGCCCATAGGTCTTGCCAAATTCAAAGAACTTGACCTCCTTCTGCTTCCGGTTGAAATTATGAGCACACGCCTCCAGGCCCGTGAACAGCATGGTTTGGCGAAGGATACCCTGCTCCTCACTGAGTTTGTTGAGGATTTCAACTGGTTTGAGTGGAAAGGACAGCCCAGGCTTCTCCTGGTAAGCCACGTTTGTCAGTGAGTTGGTCAGGATCTCATAAAAACCGTTGGAAGCCAGCATTTCACCCAGCCTGCGCCTGAATGTATCAATGTCCTGTTCGGGGAATGCGGCCACAAAGTCCGTTCCCGTATTCTCTGACAGTGCTATATTATTGAAGCCGTAAATCCTGAGTATTTCTTCCACAACATCCGCTTCCTGAAGGACGTCCACCCGGTAAGGTGGGACTGAAACCACGTACTGGTCCGTTGCCTGTTGCGCCACTTCGATGTCAAGCGAGCGGAGAATTTCAAAAATCTTCTCTCTTGAAATTACCTTCCCAATCAGCCGGTTAACATTCTTGTCCTTAACGGTGATCTGCCGGTTTTCAATCTTGTTGGGGTACACATCAATGATGTCGGATGAAATCGTTCCGCCAGCCACTTCCTTGATGAGCAGGGTGGCCCGTTTCAGCGCGTACACGGTGATCAGGGGGTCAGTTCCCCGTGAAAAGCGGAAGGAGGCATCCGTCTTCAGGCCGTGTATGTTGCTGGTCTTGCGGATGTAATCCGGAGAAAAGCAGGCACTTTCCAGGAAGATGTTTTTTGTTTCCGCTGTAATGCCAGAGGAAAGCCCGCCGAATACCCCCGCAATACACATACCCTCTTCCGCGTCGCAGATCATCAGGTCGCCGGAAGCCAATGACCTGGACTGCTTGTCAAGTGTCACAAACCTGGTGCCGGCGGGCTGCGTTTTCACCACCACCTTATGGCCTTTGATCTTGTTCGCATCGAAGGCGTGCAGTGGCTGCCCGATTTCATGGCAAACAAAATTCGTGACATCTACGATGTTATTGATTGGCGTGAGCCCCACGGCAAGCAGCCTGGATTTCAGCCATTCCGGTGATTCTTTTACCGTGAGTCCAGACAAGGTTATGCCTGAGTACCGGGGACAGGCCTCCGGGCTTTCTACCGTCACGGATACAACCAGGTTCTTGTTATCAACCTTGAATGAATCGACGGATGGCCAACGCACCGGCCGGTTCCTGGCAGCCTTGATATCACGCGCCACGCCGATGTGCGATGCAGCATCGGCCCGGTTGGGTGTCAGCCCGATTTCTATAATGGAATCGGATTGTATATTGAAATACTCAGCAGCCGGAGTGCCATTGGCTGCCTTGGTATTGAGTATCATGATGCCGGCATGACTCTCGCCCAGGCCTATCTCGTCTTCGGCACAAATCATTCCTTCGCTCTGTTCGCCTCGGATCACCGCATTTTTGATCGTGAATGCCTCTCCTTTTGTGGGATGTACCGTTGTCCCGGTCAGGGCCACGACCACCTTCTGACCGACGGCCACGTTGGGCGCCCCGCATACGATGCGCAGGGGGTTGGCCTGGCCCACCTGCACAGTGGTAATCGACAGCTTGTCCGCGTTGGGGTGCTTGGCACAGGTCAGGACTTCCCCGATCACCAGCCCCTTCAGGCCTCCCTTGACCGTCTCAAAAGCATGTACACTTTCAACTTCCAGGCCAGTCGAGGTGAGTGTGCTGGCAAGGTCTTCCGGCGATTCGGGCAGATCAATGTAATCCTTCAGCCAGTTGAATGAAATGGTCATGGTGCAAAAAAATCAGGCCCAAATATAAGATTTCATTATCAATGATGGTCTCAAAAATCCCAGTCCAGTCCCAGCCTCTCTTTCAGCTCGTTCAGGTACGGGTTTTTTTCAGCCAGGTGTTCAAATTTTTCTTTTGAGGTGTATATCACTTTCTTCCCTGTCGACTCTTTCAGCAGGGCAGTGATGTTGATCTCCGAGTTCCGGAGCCTGTTTCTCAGGAACTGGATCAGGTCGCTGCGGAAGTTGTCGAGCAGGGTCTCTTCAACGGGATTCGTCAGCGTAATCAGTATGACCGGGTGCCTGTAGCTGTATTCCCGTTTCAGAAGCTGGTATTCCGCCACCTGGTTCTTGCGTGTATCCGCAAATTCATCCCAGGCCTTGATCAGGTCATCCCCAGACACCGGGATGTTCACCACCGTTTCGACCGGTTCGGAAGGCTTCACCTCCTGCACTTTGGCAACGGCGGGTTTCATCAGGCCCTGCAGGTTGATGGAGGTCTTCGGTTTGGTGCTTTTTGAAGCTGTTGCGGTGGCTGAAGGACTCTCAGCGATCACAGCGGGCCGGGGTGCTTCAGGAACGGGAGCCGCCTGGATCGGCTTTGGCTGTTCCTGTTCCGACTTTGGAGCCTCCTGGACAGGGGACGCCGACGGAACCTCGTTCGTTATTTCAATTTTTTTTTTAATTCCGCGTCTGCGGGTGCCATTGAGAGGGATCCTTTCACCACTGACTTCACGTGCGCCATTTTCATCAGGGCCAGTTCAACGAGCAGGCGCTGGCTTTTGCTCATCTTGTAGTTGATGTCGCACTGGTTGGCGATACTCAGCCAGGAAAGCAGAAGCGAGTAGGATGCTGCCTGGGACTGTTCAATGTATTTCTTCTTTGTGGCATCAGGTACTTCCATGAGGTTCACGGACCTGGAATCCTGAGCCACCATGAGGTTGCGCAAGTGCTCGCTGAGCCCGACAATGAAATTCTGGCCGTCAAAACCCTTGTGCAGGACCTCATCAAAAAGCAGAAGCGGAACGGTGGGATTTTCGGCCAGGAGTCCATCTACCACTTTGAAGTAGTATTCATAATCGAGGATGTGCAGGTTGTTGATGACATTCTCGAAGGTGACGCCCTTGCCGGAAGAGAAGGTGACCATCAGGTCAAAGATGGAGAGCGCATCCCGCAGGGCGCCGTCCGCTTTTTGCGCGATCAGGTGCAGGGCAGGTTCTTCGGCCTTTACCCCCTCGCGGTCAGCAATCTTCTTCAGCTGCCGGGCAATGTCTGAAATCTGGATTCGGTTGAAGTCAAAAATCTGGCAGCGGGAGAGAATGGTAGGGATGACCTTGTGTTTCTCCGTGGTGGCCAGGATAAAAATGGCATAGGATGGCGGTTCCTCCAGCGTCTTCAAAAAAGCATTGAAGGCTGCGTTGGAAAGCATGTGAACCTCATCGATGATGTAGACCTTGAACTTGCCGTACTGGGGGGGATAGCGCACCTGGTCGATCAGGTTCCTGATGTCTTCTACGGAATTGTTGGAGGCGGCATCCAGTTCGAAAATATTCAGGGAGTTTACTTCAGCCTTTTCCTCAAATCCGTTGATCATCCGCGCGACGATCCGGGCACAGGTGGTCTTGCCCACACCCCGGGGCCCGCAGAAAAGAAGGGCCTGGGCCAGCTTGTTGTTGTCAATGGCATTTTTGAGTGTCGTGGTGATGTGGTCCTGCCCGACTACCTCCTCGAAGCCAAGGGGGCGGTACTTGCGGGCTGATACGACAAAATTTTCCATTGGATCGGCAAGATAGTTTTTTGAAGGTTCACCGGGGAAAAATTGTAAATAAAAAAGCAGTCGCCTTCGGGCGAGTCTGATCACGGTTTCCTGATGCCCGGTCAGTATGCCGGTATCCCTGTTTTCAGGGATGGCAGACGGGGATTTAAATGTTGAGATTTATGGACAGAGGGCCCTCTCTTCCGTAGGTTAAGGTTTTAAGTTGGAGGCAGCAGGGCCCTTTGCTTTTGGCCCTCCTCGATTTTTTCATGCATCTATTTGAGGTATTTCTCCGGAAGCGGGAATCCCATGCTTTCGGCGCACCAGAATATATTGACAATGTAATAGCGCTTTCCATCATTGAAAAGCTGGATGCTGTTGATGCCGCGGTTGGTGACGGGCCCGTCTTTCTTCTCCCTGGTTTCATACGTACTGAATATGTGGGTCACTGTCCCGTAGGATTCAGACACGCGGTGCAGCTCCTTCTCGAAAAAACCGCCGGCAATCCTGGTGGAAAAAAGCTCAATGTATTCATCAGGCGACAAGGCCTTGATGGTGATTTCGCCGTTTTCACTTTTGCGGGTCGGTATCAACCTGCTTTCGGGTTTGAAGAGGTTGCGGAAGCGGTCCCAGTCGCGTCCCTGCCCCGGATCACCGGATATCACATTGTAAAGTGCGGCGGTGATTGCTTCGGGAGAAGCCACGTCGGCGGAGCGGTCTTTTTGCTGTGCCATGGCAGCCACAGGGAATAGCAGGCAGAAGAGAAATGTTTTCATGACGAAGTCGTTTTTGGATTTCAGGAATAGACGCCATGCAATATCCGCTAAAATGAATTCATTTGCCACGGATCACATCAATAAGCGCTGATTATCCGTGTAAATCCCTGCCTGCGGCAGGCAGGCGTGAAACTCGTGGCAAGAAAGATTCAGCAAACAAGTTACTTTTGCTGACCATGTCTTCTGCACCAAAATATTCAGTGGTTATACCCGTCTTCAACAGGCCGGAGGAGCTGGAAGAATTGCTGCAAAGCCTCACGGAGCAGGCATTCCAAAACTTTGAAGTCATTATCGTGGAGGACGGATCCCGGCTGCGGTCTGAACATGTTTATGAAAAGTACGCCACCAGGCTGAGCATGCAGTACCTGTTCAAACAAAATTCTGGTCCGGGACCCAGTCGCAATGCGGGCTTTGAGAGGGCCCGGGGTGAATACTTCGTGGTGTTCGATTCCGACTGCATCCTGCCGCCTGGTTATTTTGACTCGGTGGATAAATTTCTGGCAGGTCATCCGCTTGATGCCTGGGGCGGTCCGGACAAGGGACATGAAAAATTCACGGTCCTTCAGCGGGCGATGGCCTACACCATGTCGTCGTATCTCACCACGGGAGGAATTCGCGGTGGCGCGCAAGTCATGCATTCCTTTCAGCCACGGAGTTTTAATATGGGCATGAGCCGGAAAGTTTTTGAAAAAACCGGGGGCTTTGCATTTGACCGCCTGGCCGAAGATATAGAACTGAGCATCCGCATGCGCAAGGCGGGGTTTAAGGTTGGACTGATCCCCGATGCCTTCGTTTACCACAAGCGGCGCACCAGCCTCGGCGAATTTTTCAGGCAGGTGCAGGGCTTCGGCCGCGGCAGGGTCAGGGTGGGAAGGGTACATTCCGGCGAGGTGAAATTGACCCATTGGTTCCCGGCATTTTTCTTCATGGCGCTGCTGTTGTTGCCAGTGTTGCTCATTTATGTTCCTTTCCTTTTCTGGATTGAAATCTTTGGCCTGCTGATGTACCTCGCCGCGATTTTTTCCGACGCCCTGAGGGTTACCCAGTCGATGACGGTGTCGTTGCTCAGCATACCGTCAGCTGTGGTTCAGCTGTCGGGGTACGGGCTTGGATTCCTGAAAGAGAAATTCAAATCATAAATAGATTTTTATGAAGCAGCACATCGAAACGTACTTTCAGGCCGAAAAATCCGAGAGCCTCATCTTCATCTCCCTGGGCGTGCTGGCCATCACGTTGGCAGGCTGGTTCTGGTTTTCAGCGAAGCCGGAATTTTACCGCGGCATGGCCTGGCCGCTATTGCTCGTAGGCGTCATCCAGGTTGTGGTGGGAGGTTCAGTATATGTGCGGGCGCCGAGGGATATTAAAACGGTTACGCAAATGACGGAAACCGCTCCTGATAAGATCAAATCCGTGGAAATTCCGAGGATGAAAACGGTGATGAAGAATTTTGTCATTTACCGCTACAGTGAAATTGCACTGATGATGGTGGGACTGGCCCTGATCCTGATGAACAAGGATATCAATTTCTGGAAGGGTGTGGGGGCCGGGTTGTTCGCCCAGGCGACGGTGATGCTGCTGGCGGATTATTTCGCGGAGAAGCGGGGCAAGGTCTATATTCAGCAACTGATGGATTTCCTGGGGAGTTAGCCGCCCTTATCAAATGAGCTGTACCAGAATCTCCTCTATGATCTCGTGCTTCCCGGAGAAGATGATTTTCTCGGGCTGAATGCCCAGCTTTGAGGCCAGTTCGTCAAATTCTTTGATCCGTTCAGTCGTAACATAAGGATCCTGGTCACCCGTCACCATGTAGGTTTTCCTGGAAGCCAACACGTCATGTCCGGCTTTGAAGTCCATGTCAGGAGGAAACAGGCCTGCCCACAAAACAAGTTTTTCGAATTTCACTTTTCCCTGCGCGGCCCAGCGGCAGACGGTGGCGCAGCCCTGCGAGAAACCGAGTAGTGTCACGGGTACATTGGGAAAGGCGGCCAATTCATTCTCGACCATGGAATTTAGATAAGCCAGGTAATTATCGATGTCCATCTGCCTGTTTTCGCGGGTCATCCAGGTGGAGCCTACTTTGTTGTCCTTACGCCCCTGGTCAGTCAGTTCGGACAAATAGAAACGCGATAGTCCTTCCGGGGCGATGATGCAGATGTGCTGGTCATTGAGTATCAGGAATTTCCTGATGAAGTACTGAGCCAGCTGACCATAGCCGTGCAGGATGATCCAAACCTGTCGTGTTGTGCTGTCCAGCGTTCCGGATTTGTAGTAGCGGGCGTCGAAATGGAACGTTACTTTTTTTTCTTCCATGCAGGCTTTAGTCCTTCAGTTGGGAGGAGTCAAAGCTGACGGGAAGCAAGGCATCGGCATTGACGCATTTGATCCATTGCTTGTCTTTGCCCAGCATGATGATCTCGATGGTGTGTTCCTGCCTGGATTCAAATTCATGGATGACTTGCCTGCAGGCGCCGCAGGCCGTGGCGCTGGACAATTCCTTGTGGTTCTTTTTGTGCGCGACGACGGCCATTTTGATGACCGCTTTTCCGGGGTATTGGGAGGCAGCCGCATAGAGGGCGACGCGTTCAGCGCACATGCTCAAGGGATAGGAAGCATTTTCCTGGTTGGCGCCCTGTACTACCGTTCCATCGTCCAGTAAAAGGGCTGCGCCCACCTGGAACTTGGAATAGGGTGAATACGAAAGCTGTGTGGCTTCTTTTGCCTTGTGCACCAAATATTTGGATTCAGAATCGAGGTCCTCCAGATTCTTGAAAAATGTTAGGCCTTCCATAGCACGGACTTTTCTTTATGTGGGATAAGAAAGTTAAATCATTCTCGCGACAATGGAAAATGAATCCTAAATTCAGGATAAATTGTATAAAAATTGGAGCCATGAAGTCTATTTTAATACTGGGGGCAGGCCGGTCATCTTCTGTATTGATTGATTATGTCATCAAGCAGGCAGCCGGTCATGGCTGGAAGGTCACCGTTGGTGATGTTTCCAGGGACGCGGCGCTCGGTCAGATTAAGGATTCAGGCACCAGCACCGCCATAACTTTTAACATTCAGCAGGAAGATTCGGCTGTGACAATTCGCGACTTCGATATCGTGATCTCCCTGCTGCCGGCTCACCTGCATCCTTTGGTGGCTCACCGTTGCCTGGCTTTTGGCAAACACCTGCTGACGGCCAGCTATGTGTCTCCCGAGATGAAAGCCATGGACGCGGAAGCCAAAAAAAAGGGCCTTCTTTTCCTGAACGAATGTGGTCTGGACCCAGGCCTGGACCACATGAGCGCCATGCAGGTGATCGATCGCATCAAGGGAGTGGGCGGGGAGGTGCACTCTTTTGAGTCGTTTACCGGCGGACTCATTGCCCCTGACACTGATCCTGAAAATCCCTGGCGGTATAAGTTCACCTGGAATCCCCGCAACGTGGTGATGGCCGGGCAGGGCACCGCGAAATTCCTGCAGAACGGAAAATATAAGTACATACCCTACCAGCAATTGTTCAGGCGCATTACCCCGGTGACTGTTCCGGGCCACGGGCAGTTTGAAGGATATCCCAATCGAGACTCCCTGACCTACCGCGATGCGTATGGACTGGGTCATGTAAAAACCATGATTCGCGGCACCCTGCGCAACAAGGGCTTTTGTTCTGCCTGGGATATTTTCGTTCAGCTTGGCTGCACGGACGACACCTACCGGATGGAAGACGTTGCGCAGATGACGCACCATGATTTCATCAATTCATTTTTTGACTACCACCCTGAGTGGTCCGTGGAGGAGAAGCTGGTTCACAGGTTTCATCTCAGGCCCGAAGGCCCCGAGATACAGAAACTGAACTGGTCCGGGCTGTTTGACAATGAATCGGTAGGATTGAAAGAGGGTACGCCGGCGCTGATCCTTGAGCACATCCTGAACAAGCGCTGGAAACTCCATGCCGGCGATGCCGACCTAGTGGTGATGTGGCACCGTTTCAAGTATACGCAGGAAGGTAAAGAACATGAGATTCAGTCCTCCCTTGTTGCCACGGGAGAGAATGCCAACCATACCGCCATGGCCAAGACGGTCGGTCTGCCGCTGGCGATTGCCGCCGGTCTGGTCATGCAAAACAAGATCAAGCAGCGCGGTGTGGCCATTCCCACTACCCGCGAATTTTACGAGCCTATCCTGGCGGAGTTGAAGAAGCTTGGGATAGAATTGCAGGAAAAAGTGATTGCGTAGCGGGCTCTTGCGATTGTGGTTTTGGACTATTCGTCCACCATTCCCTTATCCTTCCCCGCCTCGTATTCCGAATCAACCTCCAGGTCATACCCTTCCGCAGCGGATACCGCCAGCTGATCACAACGTTCGTTTTCCGGGTGGCCGGCATGACCCTTCACCCACACAAATTGTGGATTGAATTTCTTATGCAGGATGATGTACCGTTTCCAGAGATCAGGGTTCTTCTTGTTCTTGAAATCTTTCTTCTCCCAGCCCCAGATCCAGCCTTCCTTCACAGAATCTACAACGTACTTTGAGTCGGAGTAAATGGTGACGGTTATTCCCTGCTTTTTAATGGCGGTTAGGCCAGCGATCACGGCCATTAGCTCCATCCGGTTGTTGGTCGTGAGACGGTAGCCCTGGCTGAGCTCTTTAACGTGCCCGCCGAATTTCAGGATGGCACCATAGCCTCCTGGTCCGGGGTTGCCCTGCGCTGCACCATCGGTATACAGCCTGATCATTTAAAACCGAGGTTGCTTTTGAAGATCTTAACCGAGATGGCAAGCAGGATCACACCGAATACTTTTCGCAGAACAACGAAACCGGATTCCCCGATCTTCCGCTCCAGCCATGAACTGGAACGGAGCACGATGTACACGAATACGAGGTTCAGCACGATTCCGATCAGGATGCTGGTCTCTTCATAGACTGCCCGGAGTGCCAGGATGGTGGTCAGCGTGCCGGCTCCGGCGATCAGCGGAAAGGCGATGGGCACAATGGAACCGCTCCCCTGTGCGTTGGGATCATCCTTGATGAGCGTGATGCCCAGGATCATCTCCATGGCAATGATGAACATGACAATGGCTCCGGCTACTGCAAATGAGCCCACATCAAGGCCGAAGAGCCTCAGGATCGATTGGCCGAGGAACAGAAATGCGATCATGAGACCCGCGGCAATGAACGTTGCTTTCTCGGCGTAAATTCTTCCTTCACGCTTGCGGATGAGGATCACAAACGGAATGGAGCCAAGAATATCGATCACGGAAAAGAGAATCAGCGTGACGGAGAATATTTCTTTGAAGTTCATCTGGGGGTGGGTCGGTCAGAGGCAAATTTAAGACAATTCGCCCAAAATGCCGGGCCGCCAAGTTCACGAAGAAAACTCAACGAACATGACGAAGAAATTTGAACAGATTACTTCGTGCCCTTTGTTGCTCCTTCGTGTGAGTTGTGAACCTGTATTAGAAGAATATCTGGTACTGCAGCACGATCTGTGCTTTCCGATCGGAAAGGACCAGGTTATTCCCGACAGGAGAGTATACCGGCCTGTTCTGATAGTCGAGTGTAAACTTGCTGGTGTGACCTTTCAGAAACCAGTTGATGCCAATGTCATACACGGTCATCTGACCCGTGAGGCGATCCAGGCTGGCGCTTTGCACGGTGGCATAAGGCATCAGGGTGCCGTGACCTTCACCCAACAGGTCCTTTTTCAGCAAATAGCCAAGCTGTGCGTAAAGCTGTTGCCCTGTTCCGAACATGGGAAAGGCGTTTCCAAAAGCTCCGCCGTTGGCGGGGTTGGACACTGTTGACAGCGGTGTAGTTCCCGGCGTTCCGCCATTAGCCGGATTCATAACGCCGTTGTAGCGAAGATAGCCGGGCCCATAGTCCGTGTGGAAATACCCGAGATAGGCGCTAAGCGCTGTCCCTTTGTCCTTGTTGAGCGGCGCGTCGTAAAAGGCGGCGACCGACCATAAATTCATATCGTGGAACGTGTTGGTCACGCCGTCACCGGTGTAGGTAGCCCTGGCCTGGGTAATGAAGCCTCCTTCAAGGTTCAGCACTTTTTTCTTGCCCAGGTAAGTCCCCGTCATGTAGGGTGTAACGTGGGATTCCTTGTCAAAGAAATTCCACATGAAGAAACCCTGGTATTGTTTTTCATGCCCTACCTGCGCGAACGCGGCATTGGAACTGTTGGCAATGGGAACCGTTGTATTGATCCCTCCCGTGGAACTCCCAGGCAAAGCTCCATTGGTGTTGACCGGGAAGGGGTCGCTCATCACGAGGCGGTAGTCAAATCTGCCGAGCTGTCCGCGTGCATAAACACTCAGTTTCCTTGAGAACTCATCTGTCTGGTCTACGGTGGCCTGGGCAAAGACAGGAACGTCCATGCTCATGATGGTGCCGATGCTGGGCTGGCTGAACCGCGACAATCCGTTGGCGATCGTCAGGCCGTAGCCCAGCACGAGCCGCTCGTTCGATTTCCATATTTTGTATTCTCCCAGGGCATCATGAAAGAAAACCTCAATCTTCCGGTTGCCCGCATTTTGTGTCAGGTAGTTGAAGTTGTTTTGTCCGAATTGAAAGTAGAAAAATACATGGTCGGTGAGCTGGCCATACAGTTGCAGGCGTGTCCTGCGCAGCCCGACATCTACCGTTTGGCCAGCGGGTTCACCCAGGGCTGTTGAACCGGGATTGCTGTCGTTGTACCGTAGCCATACCTGGTTGAGGAAGGTGGCCTTGATGTAGTGACTGCCGTCGGGATTCAGTTTCATCCTGAGTTCGTCAATTTCTTTGGGCGGCTCGGCCTTGGGCGCTTCCTGTGACAAGGCCGTGGTACCGATGAGGGTAAGCAAAGCAATTCCAACCAGGTTTCTCATGGCGATCAATCTTAGCTGTTTAATAAGTGCCTGAATAACAGGCCGTGGTTACCATTAGAATGCTACCGTTTAAGGCTTCTGTGAAAGTGCCTCAATGAAGTCTTCCGCATACTTCTCCATGAACTCGATTTCATGAGGCTCAAGAACATCCAGTTTCTTGTAGAACAGGAGCCTATGACGGTGACATTCAATATGAATTTCCTCACGGTTTTCAAGGAAGCGCACCACCGGCTCCCGGAAGAAAGCGCGAACCTGTTCTTCGGATGTGCCGCGCAGATAATACTTTTTCGAAAATGCAGGAAACTCATTAAAGTCAATGTCTTTTCCTCCGATCAATTCGGACAATTTTGAACCAAAGCCTTCTGGCTCAAGGGAAAAATCGGGAATGGGAATGTCTATTTCTGAGAAGTGCGCCACCGTAACACGCGTTTCTACTTGTGATTGAAGGGCGCCCTGTACAATGGTCATGTCGGCCACTTCAACCTTGCCGAGGTCAGTGTATTTTGAGAGTACATTCTCCTCAAACCGTATCGCGTTTCCATGCTGAATCGGAAAGCCTTTGTACTTGGCGCCTACGCGAACATGCTGTGGATTGAAGTCGTATTCATGCAAATCGCCGAACTTGCGAAGGGCAATCTGTCGCGGTGTGAGTTTGATTTCTAACTTGGCCTGGCTTCCCGGTGAAAACTTGCGTGCGGCCAGCGGATGCTTTGACAGGAGCTGGAAGTGCTCAAAACCCGTCACTGAAACTGTGCCTCCGTTGTGCGTGTACTCTTCCTCGAAATGGTGCAGCTGTTCCATGAAAGTATGGTCGACAATGCGGGCTTCGGCAAAATTGAAAATGACTTTCTTGCCAGGTTGGATCTGGGCGAACATTTTTTTGAAGCCGATCAGGTTTGAAAAGATGGCAGAGTCCTGAACTGAAATGTTATAATCCGTATCGCTTTCGAGAAATTCATATCGTGCTTTGAACAAACTGCGCAGGGGAGCACCATTCAGTATATGGAAGATAAACTTGGCGACAATACCTGAGGCAATGCCGACAAGCAGGTCTGTGGCCACCGTTACAATGATGGTCACGATAAATATCACTAACTGCTCGGCTCCGATCTTATAGGTTTTGAAAAATTCATTGGGAGCAGCAAGCCGATAGCCCACGGCGATCAGCAGGGCGGCCAGGGCGGAGTTGGGTATCATTTCAATCACCGGAATGAACAGGAGCATCGCCACGAGCAGGAAGAATCCGTGGAAGAAGTTGGCCCACCGTGTGCGGCCGCCAAAGCTCACGTTGGCTGAGCTACGTGCCACTTCCGATATCATGGGCAAACCACCCAGCAAGCCTGACAGGGCATTACCGGCACCCACAGCCACAAGGTCTTTATTGGGATTGGAAACACGTTTCCAGGGGTCCAGTCCATCGATTGCTTTTACCGTCAGGAGTGACTCGAGGCTGTTAACAAATAGAAACATGAATACGTATTTCCAGAATACAGGCGAGGCAACAGCGGAGAAGTCAGCATTAAACCCAACACTGGCCCAGAAATCACCAATCTTCACCAGGTCAAAGGCCGGTTCGGTGTGTTGAAAATCCATGAGCCAGGCCATCGGGATGGTGACCAGCAGGACAACCATGGGTGCGGGTATGCTTTTGAAAATTTTTGCTTTTAGCAGGGGCATCCCAAAAATGATTATCAGGCTTATGATGCCCACGAGCGCTACCCGCTTGTCGGCATTGGCAAGGGAGTGTGGAATCATCTCATACAGCTCGATGGGTTCCATTCCCTTTAGGGTCGCGGGATCAATCCCAAGCAATACGTGAATCTGTTTTGAGAAAATGATCAAGCCAATTGCGGCAAGCATGCCGTGTACGGCAGAGTGTGGGAAAAAGTCGCTGAGCGATCCGAATTTCAGAAAGCCAAATACAATTTGGATGGCCGCTGCCACGACAATGACACCAAGGGCCAGGTGCCAGCCCTGGTCGCCGCCGCCCAGTTCGGTAACCGCGCCGGCGCAAATAGTGATCAGCCCGGCCGCCGGACCCTTGATGGTGAGTCGTGATCCTGCCAGTGCACTGACGAACAAACCGCCGATCATGGCGGTAAGCACACCCATGGCGGCGGGGAATTGGCTGGCTTTGGCAATGCCAAGGCTGAGGGGCAGGGCAAGCAGGAATACCAGGAAGCCAGAAACGGCGTCAACACGCCAGTTTTCTTTAAGGCCTGCCAGGCCGTCTTTTGGGAGTATGGTTGATTGCATAATTAAATCCTTTAGAGAAAGGTGGGTGTATCAGGTCACAATGAAAGTCTCGTTTATGGGCCAAAAGCCTTAAGTTTCAGGTGTTCTATTTCTTCTTACCACGGATCATCTCGACAACACCATTCACAAAGGTTAGGGGATGGGGAGGGTTGCCAGGCACATAAAGGTCAATGGGATACTTGTCCAGGAAGCTGCGGTTGAGGGCTCCGCTTCCCGCGAAAATGCCGCCGCTGATGGCGTCACTGCCGACCAGGATGATAATCTTTGGCGAAGGCACGGCATCATAACATACCTGGGTTGCTTCCGCCATATTTTCTGATATTGGCCCGGTAATGACAATGCCGTCGCAATGACGCGGGGAGGCAAGAAATTCAATGCCAAACCGGCCCATATCAAAGTTGGGGTTGCCACAGGCATTCAATTCCTGTTCATCCGCGTTCGCGCCGGCTGCCGAGATTTCCCGTAGTTTCAGGGAACGTCCAAAGAAGGAACGGATCTCGGTCCTGATTTTCGATTCATCCAGGCTGATTGGATTCAAATCGCCTTCTTTCACAATCAACCTTTCGCGAACGTTGGTGGCAATCTTGTAGTCGGTAGTGAACTTGATCTTGTCCGGGTAGGCAAAAGAGCACTCTCCGCACATCACGCACTTGCCCATGTCAATACTCACGGGTGCTTTGCCAATGGCACCGGTCGGGCACAGCGACGCAAGGGCCTCTTCATCCACTTTCTCCAGGCTGATTTCAGGCCTGCCCTTGAAAGGGCCCGGGACCTGCGGCTTGGTCACGTCCGGGATGAATTGCTTTCCGAGTTGTTTCAGGATTTTGATGTCTTCAATCAGCATATCGTATAGGAGTTAATAATTTCAGGTCAAATGAGCAATGGCATCGCGTGATAAGACCATGATGGTGATCAGGGCAACCCAGTGCTGAAAAAGGGAGACCATATGTTGGCTCACTACAAATCATGTCCGCAATAGCTCAGGTTATAACTCTTGTTGTTGATTGGAAAGTCGGAGATCTCCAAGTCACGGAGGGAGAGGGCCAGTGCCATCCAGTTATGCATGGAAGGATCTTTTACCTTGTAGAGTGCAATCTTTCCTTCCGGGTTTGTGATGGCGCAATGGCATATTTCGCCGCGCCAGCCTTCCACCAGTGACACACAGAGTGAGTCCGGGGCAAGTACCAGGTCTTTTTGAGCGATGGGTTTGAGGTTCGGTTCTCCTAGTTTCGCCAGTTTTCTCACGAGATCACGGATGTACTCAACGGATAGGGTAATTTCCTTTTTGCGCAGCAAGGCACGCGCCCACACATCACCGGCCTCGATGGTTTCCGTATCAATAGACAGATTCCTGTACGCACCCCATGGATGCGATTTGCGAATGTCCCTTTCTACCCCGGCCATCCTTGCGGACATACCCACGGCGCCGATCAGCCGCATTTGTCTTTCGGTTACTTTGCCAATATTTTCCAGGCGCATCAGTACGCTGGGCAGTCCGAAGGTACGCTCGGCCATGGGGTTGAAGCGTTTTTCAAAAAACTCCAGCAGCGTCATGAGTTTATCAGCCAGTTCTTCTGTGAAGGGATAGTGTGTACCACCCACACGGTTAAGTCCTTTCCCAAAGCGGCCGCCGGACCAGGTCTGGGTGTAGTTGATGACTGGCGTGCGCAATGTTCCAAACACAGCGGAAGCAAGCTGGTAGGCCAGGCCGATATTCATGTTGCCGAGGTCGCCCACGTGCATGGCGACGCGTTCCAGTTCCAGGGCAATGGTCCGCTCAATTTCAAGACGTTCATTTACTGTTACAGACCCCAGCGATTCCATGGCGCCGACAAAGGCGCCCGAATGTCCCACGGCGGTATCTCCTGCGATGGATTCTGACAATACGGTCCGCTGGATGAGCGAAGGTTTGGAAAGGAAAAGCTGCTCAACGCCGCGGTGCTGCCAGCCGAGTTGAATTTCGAGGTGGAGGACTGTTTCGCCATTGCAAAGAAACCGGAAGTGTCCGGGCTCTATCACTCCTGCGTGGATGGGGCCAACACCCACCTCGTGCAGTTCATCCCCCTGTATTTTATAGAAGGGATAATTGTTTATGATCTTCTTCTTGTCGGCCCTGTTGAAAGCGTATCGCAGCGGTTTGTCCCAGGGACTGTAGATAAACTCCACGCCAAAATTTTCAGCGATCTCGCGTTCATAGACATGGAAGGCATATATCTCACGCGTGATGGAAGCGAGTTGCATTTTTTCCTTCCTGACAAGCTCGTGTGAATAGATTCGAATCGTGGCGTCTTCATCATTGGCCAGGCAGCAGATGAATTTCAACCGCTCCCCGAGGTCATAGCCGAAATAGTTCACGCAATGGATGTGCGGTTGGTTCATCTGGGCAATGACTTCGTTGTGGAATTCACCGTAGCTGAGCACCGGGATACCGGATACCGGAATACTTTCCTGGTTCCTGACTGACGCGTATGATTTGGATGTCGTTGATGTTTCCATAACTAGATGGGCAGAGATTGTATGGCTAACTGGATGTTTTCCACAATGAGGGAAGGCCGGAAGAGCCCGATATAAAATACGATCACAATAAGGGCAAGCTGCATGACGGATTCATAGGGGGTGGCACCGGCCAGATTGATTTGCGCACCGGTTTTTTTCAGAAAAATAATCCCCAGCATCTTTACAGCGAGTCCGTAGATAATTATAAGGACGAGCAGGAGTACAATCAGGGCAACCCACCAGTAGTCCTTGGCGACCAGCGCCTGGAACATGTACAACTCAGATATAAGCATACCGGAAGGCGGCATGGCGATGATGGACAGGAAGCCCAGCAACATCACCAATCCTCCAAGCGGGTTCACCCGCAGGTAGCTGCCGATGTTTTCATCGAGCTTGCTGCTGAAGATCCGGTGCATTTGTGAGACCTGAAAGAATAAGCTGGACTTCACCAGTGAGTGCATGATCAAATGAAGGATCGCAGCAAAGTAGCCGAGCCCACCGCACGAAAATGCGATGATGACCAGCGATGCGTGCTCCATACTGGAGTAGGCAAACATGCGTTTGACATTTTTTACCCGGAGGACGTAGACTGCCGCGAAAAAGAGGGAGAGGAGTCCGGTCAACATCAGAAGCTTATTCATCCAGGGCAGAATGGCTGTTGTTGAGAACGCTTCATAGAACCGGTAAATGGCCACAAAGCCGGCATTCATCAGTACGGATGAGAGACTGGCGCCAACCTGCGATGGGGAAGCGTCTTTTGCGTCAATGTCCACATTGAACAGTGGCACCAGGCCCATCTTCACACTGAAACCGGTAACAATCAGGAGAAAGCAGGCCTTCAGCCAAACGGTATTCAGGTTTGCGGATTCAGCCTTGATGGCTGCGAACGAAAAATCAACGTGCCCGATTTGTTGTGCAGCAAATCCCAGGAACAGGACGCCTGCAAATGCGATGGCTATGCCAATGGAACAGATGAAGAGATATTTCCAGGTGGCTTCCAGGGCGGCCTGGTTCCTGTTGTGATAAATCAGCACGGAGGCGCCGAGGGTTGTTGCCTCCATGAACGCCCAGAGTATGCCAAAGTGAGAAGCAAGCAAGACCCCCACAATGGCGCCGGTAAACAAGATGGTGCCTGCATTGTGCAAGGCCACGTCGCCCTCCGGCACTTTTCTGTCGTTGACGAATTTTACATAGTGGATGGCCGAAAAGAAACTCACCAAAATCAGGACGAAATAGAATATGAGTCCCAGGCGGTCACTGAAGAAATACTCGTTCAGTGATTGTCCGGCCAGCGGTGTGAGGTAAAGTCCCAGTCCAATCATCAGGGCCATATACCCAAACACCAGTGCGTGGCTAAGCGCGTTCTTCCTGACGAAATACGTGAGGCCTGCCAATGCTGCGGTAAGAACAAAAAAGGTGTAAATCATAGGGATTAGTCTTTGAGTTGGGACAGCTGGCCGGCATGAACATTCTGGAAATAGTCCTTCATCCGGTTGAAGAACATACCCATGATCAGCACGCTGGTAAAAATATCCAGCAGGATCGCCGAGTTAACAAACATGGGCATCTCGGATCCTAGTGCCAGGGACAGCAGAAATATTCCATTTTCAATAACGAGGTAGCTGATGAGGTGAGTCACCAGGTCACGGTTGTTGATGGCAATGAACAGGCCGATCATGATGGAAGAAATTGCAGCTGTAAAATACTTGACCTGCTGGTCGGCGTCCACGGTTAGTTCATCGTGCATGGCATAGGAAATCATGAAGCACCCGATTACGATAACAGAGGCAATCAGCACCGAATAGTAACTCTTGATGGGCCCGTTGTGATGACGGTGGATCTGGTTTTTGGTAATCCGCTGCAGAAACAGGGGCACAAACACCGCCTTGAAAATGAAAGTTTCCACCAGGATGAAGAGCAGGTGGACGATGTCAATTTCTTTCAGTTCAAAATACGCCAGTCCGAACAGCAGTACACCCTGGAGGCCCATCAGGGTGAAATAACTCTTTACCATCTCCACCTTGGCGAGGTAGATCAGGGTGATGATAAAAGTAATGATGAGGAGATTGATCATGTTAGATTTTATTTTTGATAATCATGGCCACAAAAATCAGGATCAGTGCCACCGCGTTGATGGAAAGAATGTACTGGGCGTTCATGGCCATTTTGTTCCTGGCCCGAAATGATTCAAGCCAGCCAATGCCGGCAGCAAAAAGAACCTGAATGACCAGGAATATTACGATCCTCATCCACATATCAAGCGACTGCGGGATAAAGCAATTGGCGCTGAGGGTGCTGAAAAGAACAAACTTCAGGTTGTTGGCAATTTTGATGAGACCAAGGTCAAAGCCGCTGTGGTCGAGGACCATGACTTCATGCACCATGGTCAGTTCGAGGTGGGTAAGCGGATCATCTACGGGCAGTCGGCTGGTTTCCACCAGTGTAATATTGGCGAGGATATACCCGGAAATGAGCGCGATGATCACGGAAAAATAGCTGTAGTAATGAAGGTTGGCAAAAATGTCATGAAAGGAAGTGTACCCGGTAAACATGGCGAGCGATCCCATCAAAAGAAAAAAGGCGGGTTCCATCAGCATGGAATAAAAGGCCTCCCGGTTGGCGCCCATGCCCTCAAAGCCGCTGGAAACATCCAACGCGCTCAGGATAATCAGAAACCTGCCCAATCCCAGCAGGTAAGCGAAGAAAACAAAATCGCCGGAGAAGGAGAATAGCCCGGTATTCTCTTCGAATGGAACGAGCAGGATGGCCACCAGCACTGTCGTGAGATAGATCGGGGCTCCGATTTGAAACACGAAACTGGAGGCGGTGCTGTAGACACTGCCTTTCTTCAGCAGGCGGAAGATGTCAAACCAGGGTTGCAGAATGCCAGGCCCTTTCCGTCCGCTGAAAATCGCTTTTGATCTTACAATGACCCCTGGAAAGTAGATGGTGGCTGCGACAATGAGTATGAAGGATAGCATGCTATAAATAGTTTAAGACGGTTAATAATCCCACCAAAATCAGGAAGATCATCGGGTATAACAGGTAGTGACTGATATGTCCCGTTTGTGTGATGCCGGCCTTGGGCAGATGGTTGACGATCAGGTGGACCCAGCTGAGTACTGTTTTCTCCTCCACCAGGTCTTTGTTCGTGGTAATGAAGTCTTTCTTCGGCGGGAAAATTTCCTTCTCGGCAAATACACTGTATGATGTTTTGTAATCGATGATGGGGTTGGTCAGCTCACGCAGGCTGGAGGCGTACGATGTCGGCGTGTACTGATGACGAAAATCACCGGCAGTATAGCCGCAACCCCAGGTCGCTCCTGTTGCCGTTTGCACTTTGGACTGCTGCCAGGCGCGCAATCCAATGACAACGCCAGCCAGTCCTATCAGCAGCATGTTGGCCCGTCCAATCATGGTAAGAGAATGAATGGCGCTTTCCGGGATCATCGTATTGGTTTCGCCCATCACATGCTGAACAATGCCAATGACTCCGGTTCCAAAGAAGGCAGGCATCAGGCCGATGGATAAAATGACCGTGATGAGGATGGCCGCGGGAACCAGCATGATGGCGGGAACTTCTTTTGGTTCAGGGTAGTGTTCAAGCCTCCGCGTTCCAAGAAAACTCAGGCCAAAGGCTTTCGTAAAGCAATAAATGCACAAGCCTCCGATGAGTACAAGGCTGAGGATGCAGACAACCCCGAGAATGGAAACAACAAAGATTGAATTAGAGAGGTGGTTTACCACCCCGCTATAAATCAGGAACTCTGAAATGAAACCGTTGAAGGGCGGGATGCCGCTGATGGCAAGCGCGCCAATCAGGAAAGCGTATGATGTGTAGCGCATTCCCCTGGCGAGTCCGCCCAGTTTGTCCATGTTCACGTTTTGGGTAGCATAGTAGACATTACCCGCGGTGAAGAACAGGAGTGATTTGAACAGGGCATGATTAAGGTTGTGGAGGAGTGCGCCGGCAAATCCGAACACCATTAAATAGGGATCACCAACTGCTTTGCCGATAATGCCCATGCCCATGCCCATGCCAATAATACCGATGTTTTCTATGCTGTGATAGGCCAGGAGTTTCTTCAAATCATGCTGCATGATGGCCATGATCACGCCCAGCACCCCTGAGATGATTCCAAGACCAAGCACGATCATGCCAATGGTCATCAGGTCGCCCTGGATCATGGAGGTAATTCGGAAGATTCCGTAGATACCCATTTTGATCATGATGCCGCTCATCACGCCGGAAACATGCGATGGTGCAGCCGGGTGGGCGCGCGGCAGCCAGGAGTGGAAGGGAATAAAGCCCGCCTTAATACCAAAGCCCGCAAGGAATGCCAGGAAGACGGGAATGTTTGGCTTGGTCAGAAAGTATTGACCAACCCCGCCAAAACTCATATCCCCGTTTTGTCTGGATGCGAGAAGAAAGCCCAGCATGATCAGGGCAAAACTCAAATGCATTTGCAGGAGGTAGTTAATCCCCGTCTTCAGCGTTGATTCTTTTTGGGCCTCGAATATGACGAGCACGAACGAAAAGAGCGACATCAGCTCCCAGGCGAGCAGGAAGGCAATTCCGTCACGCATGGAGACCACCAGCAGCATGGCGCCGTGAAGCCATACAAAACTGAACAAGTGAAGGGAAATAAAAACGGAACGTTTTTTAGGAATATAGGGCTTCAGGTATCCGCCGGCATAGATCATCCCGCAAAAACAAATCAGGTTGATGATCAGCATGAAGTAGGCGCTCAGCGGGTCAATGGTCAGCTGGATCGGTCCGCTCCATGTTCCGATACCCAGGTCAATGATAATGGTGTCATGGTTCAGGACGTCCATCACCCAGGTCATGCTGGCGATGATGAGCATCGACTGCAGGGCAAGCGCCAGCGTGTATTTCAGATTCTTTGGAACAGCGAACATTCCAAAGGTGAGAAGAAGTCCAATTTTGAAAACTATGATCATGCGATCTCCATTAAAGTAGTCCAACCAAGGTAAGTATACCGATGATAATGAGGAAGGCCAGGGGATATACCAGGTAATGACTGATCATCCCGCTTTGCGCCCATCCTGCTTTGGGCAATTCCCGTGTGACGTAAAGCACCGGTTTCATGATCACTTTATCTTCCAGCAGGTCTGTCACTTGGGTAACAAAGGTTCTGGCCTTAGGAAAAATCTCCTTTTCTTCAAAGGGGATGTGGGTGCCCTCGACAGCAACGAGGGGGCCGACCAGTTCACGAACACTGGCGCTGTAGGAAGTAGAAGTGTATTGATGTTTGAAATCACCCGCTGTGTATCCGCATCCCCAGGTGGGCCCGGGCACGATGCGCACACTGGTTTGAGCGTATCGCTTCACAGCCATAACCACCGAAAAGATAATAATCACGGTCAGGTTTGCCATGCCAATGACCGGCAATGCCTCTGACAACGATTGAATGGCGGACTGGGAAAGTTGAAGATTGGTAAAAGAGAAGGCAATGGTAGAAATCCTGGCCAAAAAGAAATTCGGAAAAATACTGATGGCCAGCATGACGGGTAGGATGATAAACCCGGAAATGCGCATCAGGAGGGGAACTTCCCTGACAGGGCTATGCTCCTGGAGTCTCCTGCTGCCCAAAAAAGCCAGCCCGAATGTTTTGGTAAAAGCAAATGCAGATAATCCGCCGATGACGACCAGGCATAAGAGAATAGCCAGGTTGAACAGGGATCCGTTAAAGTCACTCATCGCGATATTCCTAAAGACACCGGTATAGAGCATGAACTCAGAGATGAATCCGTTGAGCGGGGGTATCGCGCAGATAGCGAGGGAGCCAAGCATGAAGAAGGATGCGGTAAAGGGCATGTATTTTGCCAGGCCGCCAAGTTTGTTCAGGTCACGGGTGTGTGCGGCATAGTACAGATTTCCGGCTGAATAGAAGAGCAGGGACTTGTAGAGTGAGTGATTGACAATATGGAGCAGCGCGCCAACCAGGCCGAGGGTTGCAAGGAAGGAGTTGCCCATACCCTTGCCAACCAGTGACAGACCGATTCCCATTCCAATAATACCGATGTTCTCAATGCTGGAGTAGGCCAGGGTCTTCTTTACGTCCCTTTGGAAAATGGCATACAAAATTCCCGTCAGCGCTGTGGCAATACTGACCGAGAGAATGAAGAATCCAATTTCAAGAAACTGACTCTGTATATGGGTAAGCACCCTGAGGATGCCATAGATCCCCATTTTTATCATAACGCCGGACATGACGCCGGACACGTGCGAGGGTGCAGCCGGATGGGCATAAGGAAGCCAGGTGTGCATGGGCACAAAGCCCGCCTTGATGCCAAACCCAAGGAAGAAAAGAATAAAGAGCCACAGGTTGTTGTTGTGGGAGAAATAGAAATCCAGCCCTTCAAAGCTGAAAGAGCCGGCGGCCCTGCTGACATATAGAAATCCAATCAGCAGCACCACGAAGCAAATGTGCATCTGGATCAGGTAGTTGATGCCTGTTTTGAGAGTTGGCTCTTTCTCCCCCTCAAAGATTACCAGCATGAATGAAAAGAGCGACATCATTTCCCAGGCCACCAGGAAGGCAAAAGCGTCGCGGAGCATCACCACATTCAGCATGGCGAACTGCAGGCCCACGAGTGAGAACAGGTGAATGGAAATGGACAAGTCGCTCTTCTTTTCCAGGTAGGGTCTGAGGTAACCCAGGGAGTATACGATACCGGTCAGGCAGGTGAGGTTGATAATCAGGATAAAGAATGCGCTGATATTATCGATGACGAACACAATGTTCCCGCTCCAGTAGGCATCCATCAGCCTCATCTGGATGGTCGTTCCGGTGCTCCAGGCTTCTACCGCCCAACCCGTCGTCAACCCAATCAGCAGGAGTACCGGAAGGAGACTGGCGTACCCTTTCCAGTGTTTTGGCATGACAAAAACACCCAATGCAATAAATAGCGTTGCTTTAAAAAGAAGGATGTTCATGTAGAAGGAGGAAAATTTTGATCAAAAGGAAAGGTGCTGCACCCCAGCACCCGCTCGCGGCCACGTGACCCGACGGCCGGCTAGATCTGGTAAATGCAGTGGAGCTTAAAAAGAGCAGGAGCGGACGCCCATCGTGGATGTTGTGTGAGTGCAAAGGAAATGCCGCGGCATCCGTCCAACGGAGTGACAATGGATTGAGCCGCTAACAGTTGGGTGAGGGACCTCTGTTCGTGACTAATAACATCCTCCCGCTCTTCAGTGTCGCATTCTTCGGTGTAAAGCGAAAGGAAAAGACTCTGGGAAATGAATGCGCTTTCAACCTTGGAGCGTGTCGCCTGCTCAGGTGTGGCATAGGGAGCGGAGAAAACGGTTGGGACCAGTGATTCCAGTGAGAATAGCAGGATCGCTATCATCTTCAGGACTTTGCTGGTTCTCAATTTCATGATACTGCCCGTATAGAAAAAATGTCGAAAGGATTCAGGCTCGCCTGAGCCGGAATAGTTACTAAGATATAAAATCTGAGCAGATTAGGATATGAGTGACCTCAGGCTTGAATTTGGCCCTGGAACGGCATTTTTTGGCATCAAATGCGACTTTTTGCCCACACCTATATATAAGGACTGAGTATTTTCCGGAGCCGGGCTATTTCCTTCTTCTCCAGGGCGGGAAAATTGGCTATCCTGAAGGTAGTGCTCTTCATCTCCCCGTAGCCATCGCCCAGCAGGCAGCCTTTCTTCTTTGCGGCTGCTTTTACCTGCTTGATCAGATCGGGACTCCCGGTCACGGCCACCACCGTGTTGGACATCACTTCAGGATCCTGAACGAGCAGCGACAGGCGCTTGCTCTTCCTGAAAAACCGGATCCACTCTTTTTTCTGGCCGATGATCTTCTTGTCCACCTTCGAGATGGTATCCGCTTTTTCAAGCGATCGCTGCAAGAGGTATATCCCCAGAACATTCGGCGTGAACGGTGTCTGCCACTTCTCCATCATTTGAAGCAGGTACAGCAGGCTGTTGTAATGGTCTTTTTCCCCGATGTACTTCATCCGGTCAATGGCGTGTGGTGAACAGATCATGACCGACAAACCGGCGGGCAGGCCAAAGCATTTCTGCACGGAGGCGAACCAGATGTCGGCCAGTTTAAAATCGAGGTACGTTCCTGCCATGGACGACGTTGCGTCAACGGTCAACACGTGGGCTGGATTGTTGTTCCGGATCGCCGCGATAAGTTTGTTGCTGACCTGGGTGCCGTTTGATGTCTCGTTGTGGGTCAGGCAAATGACGTCGCCGTCTGTGAAGATAAGTTCGTCCGGATTGAGCGGCTGCTGAAGATCGAATGTAATGGCCTGAGCCAGCGGCTTCAGCCGGCGCGTGTAATCGTGCCACTTCGCTCCGAAAGCACCGTTGTAAATATGAATGCTTTTCTTGTTCACCACCGACTGCGCTATAATCTCCCAGCACTCCGTGGCGGAGCCGGCAAAGAAAACCAGGTAGGGATCAGGAACCTTAAGGCGCTTCTTCAGCAGGGCAATGGTCTTCTTCGACAACTTGATAAACTCAGGGCTCCGGTGGCTCATTTCCAGGATGCCCTTGCGATGCGCATCCTTCACCCACGATGGAACTTCATCATGAATGCGTGAGGGACCGGGGTAGAAACTGATCATCGTTGAATGTTCAATGACGAATGAGGCAATTACGAATTGCCCCGGTTCATCAGGTAAATGAGTGCGAGCGCATAGCTCTGGAGACCGAAACCTGTGATCAGACCGGCGCACTTGGAAGTAATCACGCTCATGTGCCGGAATTCTTCCCGTGCGTAAATGTTGGAGATGTGGACTTCAACCACCGGGGTTGAGATGGCTCCGATAGCATCGTGAATGGCTATAGAGGTATGGGTGTATGCGCCGGCGTTCAGGATGATGCCGTCAAAGGAGAATCCCACCTCCTGCAGTTTATTGATGATCTCCCCCTCCACATTGGATTGGTAGTAATGCAATTCGACCGGAGCAAAGCTCTTGGTCAGGGTATTAAAAAAAACCTCGAATGCCTGTGATCCATATACCTCCGGTTCGCGCTTGCCCAGCAGGTTGAGGTTGGGGCCGTTGATGATCTGTATTCTCATGGGGTTTATTTTTTCTGTTTGACGGGTAGGGTGTACATCATGTTTCTGATCACGTCCTTGATCTCCTTGGTGAGGTCGGTGTTGTTGTCCAGGGAATCCTCTGCCCAGCCGCGCCACACCATCCGTTTGGCCTTCGCATCAAACATTTCGACGATCAGCCGTCCTTCCTGGTAGGGGACCACAGAAATTTGTCCGCCAGCGATGGGGGCCATGCCGCCCACATAATAACCGGGACCGCCGTACCCAACGCCCATGCTGAGGGTCGGTGCCTGGGTGTAGCGTGTCATGTCCTGCACTTGTGTATCAAACATGAAGACAGCATCAGGCTTTTCCCTGACCATAACCATACCTTTCCTGGCAAGCTCCTGGTTGGCATACAGGTATATGGTGCCGGCGAAAAGTTTGTCATTTCTCACCATCGTCAGCAAGGTATCTCCTGGAGCGGCCCACGCATAGGTGCGGTATTTGTTGAAGTCGGCCCCGGGGGCCTTCCAGTGATGAAAATGCAGACTCCCGGAACATGCCGACAAAAACAAACCGGTGACAGCGAATAAAAGAAAATACAGCCGGTTCATTGTCTTCATGGGGAATGGTTGTCGATCTTTACAAATGTCGTTAAATTAAGTGAAAAGCTTAAAGCCAAAAGCTCAACGCGAACAGCCAAGGGCCAAAAAAGCATGTCAGGAAATTCATGGAATCTCTATTGCAAGGAGTTCAGCAACTACCTCAAACTGGAGCGTTCGCTGTCGGCCAATTCCATTGAAGCCTATGTCCATGACGTGAACTTGCTGAAGCAATACGTCGAGACGGCGAAGCTGGACATCTCCCCGCTGGTCATCACCACCAAAAACCTCCAGGGATTCCTTCGCCACATCAATGACCTCGGCATGAGTGCGCACAGCCAGGCGAGAATTTTATCCGGCCTAAAGGGCTTTTACAAATACCTGCTTTCCGAAGAACTGATAGACAAGGATCCCACCACGCTCATTGAGGGACCTCGGCTGGGGCGCAAACTTCCGGACACGCTCGATTACACGGAGATCGTCACCCTGCTGGAGGCCATAGACTTGTCCACCCCGGAAGGCGGACGCAACCGGGCCATGCTGGAGGTACTTTACAGTTCGGGACTGAGGGTGTCTGAACTGGTGGAGCTCAAACGCGCCAATGTCTACTTCGATCTCGGGTTCCTGCGGGTGGTGGGAAAGGGCAACAAGGAGCGATTGGTGCCGATCGGGCGGGACGCCATGAAGTTCCTGAAAATCTACCTGGACGAAATCCGGGTGCACATACCGGTTCAGAAGGGCTTTGAGGGCTATGTGTTTCTCAACCGGCGCGGCAAGAAAACATCCCGCGTGACTGTTTTCCTGATGATCAAATCCCTGGCCGCTAAAATAGGACTGAAGAAGGGAATAAGCCCCCACACCTTCAGGCACTCCTTCGCCACCCATTTGATTGAAGGTGGTGCCGACCTGCGGGCCGTACAGGAAATGCTCGGGCATGAATCAATCACCACCACCGAAATCTACACCCACCTCGACCGGGATTACCTGAAGCAGGTGGTGAAGGAATTTCATCCCAGGGGATAGGAATCACGGTCGAAAGACTACCAACTTCTGCTTACCTTTACTGTATGAAGATAACCTGTCTCGTCACCTTCGGCCTCCTTTCTTTTGTGGCAAGGGCGCAAAGCATTGAAATCACCTACGACAAGACCAAAGACATGAGCGGGTACAAAACCTTCCGTTTTGGAGAAACGGAGGTAATCACACCAAAAGACATGAGGACCATGGATCCCGGAAAGGTGAAGGAGAGTGTGAGCGAGATTATTGTGAAGGAACTTACCGGAAGGGGTTTACAGCAAGTCGACACCACGGCTCAACTGGTCGTTTCCTACATCATCGGTTATCTGGAGCGATCGGATGTCTACACCGTAGGTCCGCTTGGCGGTACGCCCAATTCCATTCCTGGCGCACCCTCCACGGTGCAGGACGCCAAGGAAGGTACATTTGTAGTCGACCTGGAGGACCGCGCCGATAACCTCATCTGGCGCGTCAGTTCAGTCATCCGCTATTCTAATACGGAGACCCTGAGGCAGGTGCAGGAGGTGGTGGCGAAGGGTTTTAAGAAATTCCCGAACAAACCGAAGAAGAAAAAGAAGTAATCCCGGGCATGTATAAATTCCTCATTAGACCTGTCCTCTTCCTATTCGATCCTGAACGCATTCATCATTTTACGTTTCAACTGATCCGGCTGGCCTGCCTTCTGCCCGGCATGAAACAATTATTGCACCGGAGCTATTCTTACCGCCATCCCTCCCTGGAAAGAAAAATCCTTGGCCTCACGTTCGCAAACCCGGTGGGTCTCGCGGCAGGCTTTGATAAGGATGCCCGGCTTATTGACGAACTGGCCTGTTTTGGTTTTGGGTTCATTGAAATCGGAACGCTCACACCAAAACCGCAGGATGGCAATGACAAGCCCCGCTTGTTCAGGCTCCCCGCCGACCAGGCCCTCATCAACCGGATGGGTTTTAACAATGAAGGGGTGCTGCAAGCCGTGGAGCGGCTGAAGAAAAGAAAGTCAACCGTGGTGGTGGGAGGCAACATCGGGAAAAACAAAGTCACGCCGAACGAGCAAGCCAAAGATGACTACACCTACTGTTTCGAAGCGCTGTTTCCTCATGTGGATTATTTTGTTGTCAACGTCAGTTCCCCAAACACGCCCGGCCTCCGGGAGCTTCAGGAGAAAGAGCCACTGAGGAGACTGCTGACCCAGGTGAAAGAACTGAGCAATGCCAGGGAGAAGCCCAAGCCGGTTTTGTTAAAGATCGCCCCGGACCTGACTGTGGAGCAGTTGGATGACGTCATTGAAATATTGAGAGAAACGAATACCGATGGTGTCATCGCCACCAACACCACCATTTCACGCGATGGACTGTCAACTTCCGCTGAGGAAGTGCTGCACATCGGCGCCGGAGGGCTTAGCGGAAGGCCCCTAAAAGATAAATCCACGGAAGTGATCAAGTACCTGCGGAGGCAGATGGGTCCCGGTTATCCCATCATCGGCGTGGGCGGCATCATGACACCCGGGGACGCAATAGCCAAGCTTACAGCAGGTGCCGACCTGGTGCAGGTGTACACGGGATTCATTTATGAGGGCCCCGGATTTGTCAGGAGAATAAACAAAGCCCTGGCGGAGATCGCCTGATCTGCTTCAACCCAAATTTTGTTGCTCTGTTCTTCCTGTTGAATCCTTTTTACAATGCCCCACAACTTTTGTATTTCTGCAGTGGTGCGCTTCCGAGGCCGCGTCCTGCCCCACAAAACCAAATGTGGAACGAGTATAACACTTATTACTTAGGCGTCACCGTGCTATTGCTCAACAATTTTGTTGAGGGCTAAGTTATTTTGGTTGTAGTGTCTGATGCCGCAAGTAGCAGTCTATGGTGCCATCATGGTAGGCACAATGTTGTAAATGAAGTTATAGTTGTTTGTCCCACTATTTCCAACAAGACCAAACCAACCTCTGTCGTCCCACACAGTTGGCGACATCTTTTCACTTAGACAGGTCATACGCATTGTTCTATAGTATTCACGAACAATATTTGAGTTTCGTTCAGAAGCATTTGCATCTCGGCCAACTCCAAATTCACCGTAGTTTATCGGAACATTCAAAGTCTTCGCATAAGCGGCTATAGTCCTTAATGAGTTCGAAATGGAATTGCTACCTGGCCATGATGCATTACTTCCTGTTTGTCCGCAAAATGCCCAAGGGTCATAGGTATGGAGATGAAACGATAAGTATCTGTCTGAACCGCCACCGGGAAGAGTTGCGAGAGATGGATATACATCATCTAACTGATTGTGATTCCCCATTCCATTTGTTGAAACCATAATCACGCGGTTGAGGTTGAGCCCACTCGTTGCCCTGATAGCATCATAACCCACCTTATTGATTCTTCTTGTTAATTCAAGAGCATTGCTATTTGAAGGACTTGCACCACCACTCCAATCACCGAAAACTCCGTGTGGTTCGTTTAAAACTTCAAAAATAAGGCGATGAGAATAGTCTCTGAAGTGTGTGGCAATACCAGTCCATAAAGTTTTGAAAGCGTTGTCGTATTGTGGAGTCCCGTTATAGTTGTTGTTGAGCCAATGTTCATGATGTGTGTTCAAAACAACGAACATTCCTTTACTGATTGCATAGTCAATGACTGCCTTTAGTTCAACAAATCTGGGATGAGAGAAATTTATATTTCCATTTGCATCGGCAAGAGTATTTCCACTAAATCCATCCACCCAAGTCACAGGTATTCGGACATGTCTCATGCCAGCATTATGATAGAGGTCAATAATTGGGTAGATTGATGTAGGATTCGTGTTTTGTAAATTGTAGTCATAGGTGTTACCCAAGTTGAAACCAGTTCCCATATATTCTATTACAGCAGCAGCTGATTCAAAATTGGTTGGTGTAACATCGGGAGGTGTGGTAACAGCAGATGGAGGCGGTGTGATAGAAACGGATTCTTCCTGTTTGGAACATGCAAAAAGCACAAGCGTTAAGAATATGAATGTTACTAGAATAGGTAAGACGTAAATGCTTTGTTTCAACCGTAAAATAGTTGGTTTTTCCATTAAGTATTTTTTAAAATAACATTTAAAACTAATCATTGTTCACAGCACCCTTGTTTTTACTGTCTCGGGGACGCTTGCCGCCAAGGTTTGTATTTCTGCAGTGGTGCGCTTCCGAGGCCGCGTCCTGTCCCACAAAACCAAATGTGGGACGAAGATATAAACTTATAGCCGACACGTCACGGCACCGCGCTTTATGAAGAGATCAAAACATTGAAAACGACAAAGTGGCCGTTCAGTTAGTTGTATTACCAGTTAGGTCATTCGTTGTCGGTTGGCAAAATCCATATGGTGCGCGCGTTGCCCCGTGACATTATGGCGCGATGCCTGTGGCGCGTGCCCACCGAATCTCTCATCAAAGCAACCATTGCCAAATCTCTCTCCAGGAAATATCAGTAAGTCCTCATTCAAAGAATTCTATCTCAAGATAAGCCTTCCCTCCTTCATAGAATTTAAACGACGGAATCCCTGACGATTCTGAATTGAGGTTCACTTCCACCTTC
>JAYTVB010000035.1:0-56288 GCA_043744235.1 Cyclobacteriaceae bacterium
GAAGGAAAAGGATGTGGCTCTTAAAATCGCCCTCAAGGTTGGCAATTACATCGAAAAAAACATTCCTGGCGTAAAGGTCATATATACCCGGAAGGATGACCGGTACCTGGCGCTGGACGAGCGCGCAGCCATCGCGAACAAAGTGAAGGCGGACCTCTTCATCTGCATTCATGCCAATGCGGTGTCGAAGCCGGAAATCATTGGTACTGAAACCTATGTTATGGGCTTGCATAAATCAGAGGGCAATCTCGATGTGGCCAAACGTGAAAACGCGGTGATGCTGCTGGATGATAATTACCAGGAACGTTATGAAGGTTTTGATCCGAACAGCCCGGAGTCGTACATCCTGTTTTCAATCGCGCAAAGCGCTTATCAGGAGAGCAGCCTGAAATTTGCGGATAAGGTTGAATTGGAATTCAAGGGAAAAGTGGGAAGAAGAAGTCATGGCGTGAAACAAGCCGGATTCTGGGTGCTGTGGCGCACGGCCATGCCCAGCGTCCTTATCGAGGTGGGCTTCCTGACCAACCAGAAGGAAGAAAAATTCCTGAGTGAGGAGCCTGGTCAAAACCTGGTGGCTTCGGGGATTTACAGGGCCTTTAAAGATTATAAGAAACAAGTAGAATCCATAAACTGACGCATTGTGAGAAACAAGGAATTGATGGTAGGCCTTTTTGCTACAGTGACAATGGTCATTCTGTACGTAGGCTGGTATTTCCTGAAAGGCATTGACCTCTTTTCCAATACTGCCAAATACTATGTTGTATACGAGAATGTCGATAACCTGGCTGTCTCCAACCAGGTGCAGGTGAGCGGTTTTGCCGTTGGCCGTGTCAGCAGAATCCAGATCATGCAAAACAGGATGCACAGTGTGCTCGTGGAAATAGACATTGACTCAAAAATCAGGCTGAGCGATTCCACCAAGGCCATTCTCAACAGCGAACTGCTGGGAGGAAAGTACATTCAGCTCTCCATTGGTGATACGCGACGCCTGATCAATCCCGGCGATACCATCCTGGCGGAGGTCGCGAAGGGAATGTTCGATGTGCTGACCGAGGCCACCCAGCCCGTAGCGAGTGATTTGCAGTCCACCTTGCGGAAATTCAATGTCGTGATTGACAACCTCGGCAGGAACTCCCAGCGACTGGACTCCATTTTTTCGAAGTTGCAGAAAACGCCAGACCTGCTCAATGCAACAATCGTCAACACCAATGATAAGATCGATCTTCTTTCCGGTAATTACAGTGAAGTAGCGCAGAACCTCAACGCTACGCTTGCTGACCTGAAACCCACGTTAAAGAATTTTGCAGTGATATCGGACTCACTCAAACAGCTGGAGGTGAACAAAACGCTGCTCAAGGCACAGCAAACCCTCACGGGCATTTCAGAAACCATGGCCAAACTGACGAAGGGGGACAATACCGCCAGCCGGTTGTTGACGGAGGACTCGTTGTATGTCAACATGAACAAGCTGCTCATGAGAATGGACAGCCTGGTGGAACATATCAACAACTATCCAAAGCACTTCACCTCACCCCTTGGAAAGAGTCATAAGAAAGTGATCCGCGACCTCAAGAAAGAAGAAGAAAGAAAGAAAGAGGAAGAAGCGAAAAAGACTGCTGCTGCGCAGCCCAAGAAATAAGTCCGCGGATTCAACATGGACCTGGAATTCAATCGCAACGAAGATCTCTTCAAACAGCTTTGTTTTCAAAGGGAGGCAAAGGAAAAGAAACTGCACCTGGGCGGCGGAGAGAAGCGGATAAATGAGCAACATCAAAAAGGAAAGCTTACCGCCAGGGAGCGCATCAACTACCTCCTTGATAAAGACACTGATTTCCTGGAAATAGGAATTTTCGCTGGTGACGGCATGTACAAGGAGCAGGGTGGCTGTCCGGGAGGAGGCGTGGTCACCGGCATCGGCAGGGTGAAGGGCAGGCTGTGTGTGGTCGTTGCCAATGATGCCACCGTAAAAGCCGGCGCATGGTTTCCCATCACGGCAAAGAAGAATCTCAGGGCGCAGGAAATTGCCATGGAAAACCGCCTGCCCATTATTTACCTGGTAGACAGCGCCGGCGTGTTCCTCCCCATGCAGGATGAAATTTTCCCGGACAAGGAACACTTTGGCCGTCAGTTCAGGAACAATGCGAAGATGTCATCCATGGGCATCATACAAATCGCGGCCATCATGGGAAGCTGCGTGGCCGGAGGCGCATACCTGCCCATCATGTCGGACGAGGCGATGATCGTGGATAAGACCGGATCAATTTTCCTGGCTGGGTCCTACCTCGTGAAGGCTGCCATCGGAGAGGAGATCGACAATGAGACACTGGGCGGGGCGACTACCCATTGTGAGATTTCAGGCGTCACCGATAACAAATTTCCAAACGACGAAGCCTGCCTCGATCACATAAGGAGTATCATGGACAAGATCGGCAGAAACCCGCAAGCCGGATTTGACCGGACTGATCCAAAGCCGCCCAGCCTGAACCCGGAGGAGCTCTACGGACTTTTCCCGGCTGACCGATCCAAGCCATACGATACGTTTGAAATCATCAGACGAATCGTTGACAACTCTGAATTTGATGAATACAAAGCATTATACGGCAAGACACTGATCTGCGGCTTTGCCCGGATCGACGGGTGGGCGGTAGGGATCGTAGCCAACCAGCGCAAGATCGTCAAGAATAAGAAAGGTGAGATGCAGATGGGCGGTGTGATTTATTCTGATTCAGCAGACAAGGCGGCGCGTTTTATTATGAACTGCAACCAAAGAAAGATTCCCCTGGTGTTTTTGCAGGATGTCAGCGGCTTTATGGTGGGCAGCAAGGCCGAGCAGGGAGGCATTATTAAAGATGGCGCGAAGATGGTGAATGCCGTCGCCAACTCTACGGTTCCAAAATTCACGGTCATCATCGGCAACTCCTACGGTGCGGGCAACTACGCCATGTGCGGCAAGGCATATGACCCGCGACTGATCGTGGCCTGGCCAACTGCGCAGATCGCCGTGATGAGTGGGGCCGCCGCCGCCAAGACCTTACTGCAAATTCGCGTGAGCAGCTTAAAAGCACAGGGCAAGACCATTGAGAAGGAAGAAGAAAATGCGTTGCTCAAGGAAATAACGGACCGTTACAACGACCAGCTCAGCCCTTACTACGCGGCTGCCCGTCTTTGGGTGGATGCGGTCACCGATCCCTTGGACACCCGGAAGGTGATCTCAGCAGGCATCGAGGCCGCCAACCAGGCGCCGGTCGAGAAGTTTAATGTGGGGGTGATTCAGACCTAGGTATGGAGGAAAGCGAAATCAAAGCATTGATCTCCCTGCTCGACGATGATGATAAGCAGGTTGTTTCTCACGTCGAGGAGAAGATATTGTCTTTGGGAAAGGTGGTGATCCCTTTCCTGGAGAAGGAGTGGGAGACCAGTTTTAATCCAACCCTTCAGTCCCGCATCGAAGAGATTATCCACGTTCTTCAGTATGACTTGCTGAGGAGCCGCCTGAAGGATTGGCACAAGAGTGATGAAAAGGATTTGCTCACCGGTATGTGGCTGGTGGCGACCTACCAGTACCCTGACCTGGAACTGGAGAAACTCAGGCAGGAACTGGAGCAAATCTATTACGAAACGTGGCTGGAATTTCGCCCCGATTTGTATCCTGTCGACCAGATCAAGGTGGTCAACAGTGTTCTTTTCAACAAGCTGAAGTTTGGGGCGAACACGAAAAATTTTCATTCCCCCGGCAATTCCATGATCAACGTGGTGCTGGAAACCCGCAAAGGAAACCCGATTACCTTGTGTGTCATCTACATGCTGGTGGCCCAGAAACTCAAGTTGCCGGTGCGGGGTGTTAACCTGCCAAACCTGTTTATCCTGACGTATAAAGATGACCAGAATAACCAGTTCTACGTCAATGCCTTTAACCGGGGCCTCATCTTTTCAAAGCAGGATATTGAGAATTACATTCATGAATTGCACCTGGTGCCGCAGCCCTCATTCTTTGAACCGTGCACCAGCCTGGACATCCTCCGTCGCGCGCTGCGCAACCTGATCATGTCTTTTGAGAAAATCGGTGAGCATGCCAAGGCCGAAGAGGTAAAGGTACTGCTGGTTGAAATTTCGGATGGAGGAGACCTGGGCGTTTAACCGGCACTGGCCGTAAGTACCCTCCGGATTACTTTCCGCGAATGGTGCACCCAACTGTTCTGGTCGAATTGGTTTCAACAGCCTTTCCCGCCAACACCCGATCAATGGCTGTCTTGAGGTAGGGCTGGCTGACAGCGCTGGCCATTTGCGGGTTGTCATCGATGGCGCCGTTATAGAATACCGTAAATTTTCCACCCTTGCTCTTGAGCAGGAAGGCTTCGGGACTTTTTTTGGCGCCCAAGGCTTTCATGACCACCTGTTGCTTATCCGCCAGGTAGGGAACCGGTAAATTCCATTGGGCAAACACTGATTTCATTTTGTCCTCCGATTCATCGGCCTCCACGTGAGCGTTGACAAGCACGACCTGAATCTTACCGGTGTACGTGCTGATCAGTCCCTTGATCCGGTCCTGGTAATAGCCATCGAAGGGGCAAACATTGCTGGTGAAAATAACCAGGACGCCTTCCATTGACTTAAAATCATCCAGTGACACTGGGGCGCCATCAGCGACGTTGACCAATGTGAAGTTCTCTACGTTTGTTTGGGCTGATGAAGTCCAGGCAAGACAGCAAAAGAAGAGTATTAAAATAAATCTCATATCGCATGGGTATCAGTATAGACCAGAACAAAATCCGCCTCAACCAGGTATCCAAGCCGGACGACGGTTGCATTTCCGCCAAATAGTATTTTTCCTGTGGTGGTTCCGGTATCCGCGAGCGCAAAGGGACTAACCTTTAAATGATCTGTAAACATCAGGTTCTTTTTCCCGTAGATTTTATAGAGGGATTCCTTGGCGCACCAGTAAATGCAAAGCTTGACAATATTTTCTCCGGCGTCAGCCACTTCTTCCGGGCTGAAGACACGATGGGCAATGGCTTTCAGTTTCTCCTTGGGCTGTTCGAGATCAATGCCCACCGGTGTGGATACGTTCAGCTGCGCGGCCACGTAGGGAAATGAATGAGAGAGAGAAATGTGGTGGTGGTGTTTCTTGAGAAACGGCTTGCCGAATTCGTCTTTGCGGAGACCATAGTACTCCAATCCGGCATCTTCGAGTATGTACTTGATCAACGCCCGCGCGGCCAGCCACTCAAGCCGCTTCTGGCTGTTGATAATGTCTTCCGGGCAGGACTCCATCGACGCAAAGGAAAGGGCTTCCTCGGTTTCCGTGATATGCCACAGCGCCCAGCATTGTTGCTTTCCCAGCGACTGGATTTTTAAAAGTGGCATTAGGTTAATTTGGTATTGTGCATCAATTTTATGGAAAATAATCAAGGAATCAGTCACTTATCCAGGAATAACATGCCGGGCATCCAGATCACAAAATTGCAGACACTGACCGGGCACAATGACTGCATATACACCCTCCAGTCCTCCGACGACCCGGCGGTATTTTTCTCGGCGGCAGGTGATGGCATGGTGGTGAAGTGGGATTTGAACCACCTGGAAGAGGGTGAACTGATCGCGCAATTGCCCAATTCCATTTATGCCCTTCACCACCTCAGGGAGCACAACCTCCTCGTGGTGGGTCACAATTACGAGGGCATCCACCTGATGGATTGGAAAAGCAAAAAGGAGACAGGCTCGCTCAAGCTGAGTTCCGCGGCGATTTTTGATATCCAGTCGTTTGGAAACGAGATACTGGTGGCCTCTGGTGATGGCACCGTGACCGTGGTAGATGCCGAACGCCTCAGCATTAAAAAGGAGTTGAAGTATGGCTCGCGAAATGCCAGGACCATTGCCATCAACCCGGTCATGGGTGAAATGGCGGTTGGGTACAGCGACCATTATATCCGGGTGTTCAGCCTTCACGATTTTGACCTGAAGCACGAGTGGCAGGCCCATGCTAATTCGGTCTTCACGCTGGTTTATTCACCGGACTTCAGGCTTTTGCTAAGCGGCTCGCGGGATGCCCGCCTCAAAGTGTGGCGCGCTGATGAAAATTACAGCCTTCACACCGAAATCGCCGCCCACCTCTACGCCATAAACCACCTCGCTTTTAGCCCGGACGGCAAACATTTTGTAACTTGCAGCATGGATAAGTCGGTTAAGGTCTGGCAAACCGACAACATGACTTTGCTGAAGGTGATAGACAAGGCCCGGCTTGCCGGACATGCCACCTCGGTAAACAAGTTGCTCTGGACCCGGTTTAACGACCGGTTGGTCAGTGCCAGCGACGACCGAACGATATCCATTTGGGACGTAATTTTTTAAACTACACACAAAACCCACTACGTCATGAAAATCACACCGTTAGAAATCCGCCAAAAGACTTTTGAGCGCACGCTTCGCGGTTACGACAAGGATGAAGTCAACGCTTTCCTTCTGTCACTTTCCCAGGAATGGGAGCGCAACGCCGACGAAATCAAGGAGCTTCGCCTGAAGGTGGAGGCTACCGAGAAAGAAGTGGCCAAACTCCGCGAAGTGGAGACTTCTCTTTTCAAGACCCTGAAGACAGCGGAAGACACAGGTGCCAATGTCGTTGAGCAAGCCAACAAGGCTGCCGAACTTCATTTGCGTGAAGCCCAGATGAGTGCGGAGGCTATTCTGCATGAAGCAAAGGATAGGGCCAAGAACACAATCGAAGAAGCGGACGCCACTTCGAAGCAGCTTCTCGGCGAAATGGAAGACCAGATGAAGGAAATGCTGAACCAGTACAAAACACTCGAGTCCCAGCGCAATAACATGGTTGATGACCTGAAGCGTTTGGCCAGCGAGGTGATGGACCGTGCCAACCGTGTCAAGCAATCCAGCAAGTTCAATGCGGATGATCATTTCTCATTGACGAAAAAGGAAGTCAAGAAGTCATTGTTCCCCAGTGAACGCGAAAACAAGCGTATCCTCGTTAAGCCCGAAGCAACTCAGCCTGTTCAGGAACCCATTCGGTCATTCTTTGATGAAGTGGCATGAAGGGTAAGGTGATCCTGGAGGGCCTTGAATTTCATGCTTATCACGGGGTCTATCCCCAGGAGAGGTCTTCCGGAAACAAGTTTGAACTGGATGTGGAGGTCGAAACAAATTTTAGAGAGTCCGCATTCCAGGATGATCTTTCCGGTACCATCAACTACGAGGATGTCTATGCGTTGGTAAAGGATGAAATGTCCAAACCATCGAAACTGTTGGAGCGTGTGGGTCACTCCATCGCCGAAAGAATCCTGGAGACATTCCCTGAGGCATTGGCCGTGAAGATCAGCATCTCCAAGTTTAATCCGCCCATAGGCGGAGTGTGCCGCAAGGCAGTTGTCACCATCAGCAGGAACAGATCCGTTTAGTGTTGGACCGCCATGGTCGCCTATAAAGAATTTCAGTTTGGAACCCTGCTGGCCGTCTCCCTTGGGCTGACGGAAATCCTGATGGTTTACCTCTTTGTCAATCATCTTGGTACTTCGCCAATGAATCTTGGTATTTTCTTGTTCATTAGCGTGATTATGGGGATAAGCTTCCTGCTCTTCTATGGCATGACCACCGTGGTTTACCAGGATAGAATTGCGGTTTGGTTCGGCGTTGGGATCATTCGCAAATCAGTAGACCTGGCAACGGTTCATGCGGTTGAAATTGTCAAGAACCCGTGGTACTACGGTTGGGGAATCAGATTCATTCCACATGGGATGTTGTATAATGTCAGCGGGTCGGATGGGGTGGAACTGAAGTTGGAGGGTGGCAAGATTATCAGAATCGGAACGAAGGACGCTATCCAATTGCATTCGGCGCTGAGTGCCGTCATTCGGAGAGGCAAGGGTGGGTAGCGTGATCGGGAATGCCCGGTCACGAAGCACACGGAGGAGGCGCGACGATCACCAGAAAGTCATGTTGAGCCTTCAGGGTGACGTGTAGTTACTTACCCGCCTTGTCTATAAAAACAAAACCCCTTCCATCAGCCTCATCATAAAATTCGACCAGTTTGCCGACAACATACATCGTGTGCTTCTTGTCGACCAGCACAGGAATACCTTCCGCCTGGTAAGACAAGTCTGATTCTTTCTTCTTGTCAAACCCGATGATCAGCCGGGCACCCCCGCAGCCGCTCCCGCCCTGGGCCCCGATGCGCAACCCGTAATCGGGGGGGATGTTTTTGGTTTTCATGATTTTCCGCACCTCTTCGGCGGCCCGGGAGGAAAGCGTTACCGGCTCAAACATGGGTAGGGGTCATGCCATCAAAATTACCTAATTTTAAACACCTTTAAAGAACAATAGACACCATGGAAGCCCTGATTGAATACGGAAAAATACTGTTGCCCGCGATCGTCGTACTGTATGCTGTTTACCTGATCGTACGGTCTTTCATCAGCCGGGAACTTGACCTGAAGAAGCTGGAGATCCGCACCCGCAGCATCGAAACGATTTTGCCCAACCGCCTGCAGGCCTATGAACGGATGTGTCTTTTTCTGGAAAGGATCTCACCGCCCAACATGTTGCTCCGGCTCAACAATCCAGGCTATTCGGCCCGTGAATTTCATAAACTGCTGCTGGATGAAATTCGGAATGAATACAACCACAATGTCTCGCAGCAGATATACATGAGTGAGGAAGTGTGGAGCATGATCAAGGGTGCCAAGGAAGACCTGACCATCCTCATCAACGAGGCATCCTCAACGCTGGGCCCCGAAGCCACCAGCCTCGACCTTTCGAGGAGGATCTTCGAACTGACGCTGGAGAAGAATGTAGAACCCATTGGTCATGCCTTGTCGGAACTGAAGAAAGAAATACAGCAGACCTTCTGATGAAAACAGCTATACTGGCGGGAACGACCGGCCTCATTGGCGCACAAGTCCTCGAATTGCTCCTGAATGAAGACAGGTATGACCGGGTGGTAGCCCTTTCCAGGAAGCCATTGGTAACAAGACATCCCAAACTCACTAACCTCGTATTGAATTTTGCTGAGCTTGAAAACCACGCAACAGCGCTGAAAGGCGATGATGTGTACTGCTGCCTCGGAACAACCATGAAGCAGGCGGGCTCAAAAGAGGCTTTTCAGAAAGTAGATTTTCACTATCCCGTTTCGCTGGCCGGGATTACCGCACGTCAGGGCGCCAGGCAGTTTCTCCTGGTGACAGCCTTGGGGGCGAACGCTCACTCCACCATTTTCTACAACCGCGTAAAGGGAGAAGTGGAGCAGGCCATCGGCAAAATTGGGTTTTATGCCCTGCATATTTTTCGTCCGTCGATGCTGATTGGTCCGCGAACCGAACAGCGCGCAGGCGAGAAGACTGCGCAGCAGGCCATGCAATGGATGGGATTTCTGATCCCGAAAAAGTACAAGGCCATAGATTCAGACAAGGTGGCCAGGGCCATGGTGGCCGTCACCAGACAGGACCAGGGAGGCACTTTTGTTTATGAGTCAGCTGAATTGCAATCTTTTTAAAGGCTGGTTTATCACATGCCTCCTGGCACCGTGTGCCGGATTTTCACAGAGTACCCTCAGCGGAAAAATCACAGACCTCCTGACGGGGGAACCAGTGCCCTACGCTAATGTCTTCTTGTCGCACACGACCATCGGAAGTTCCACGTTGGAGGACGGCACATTTGCTATTCGGAATATTCCCGACGGGAAATATGATCTGTTGGTGTATGTGGTGGGTTACCGTCGTATTAAGCAGGAGGTCGAATTTCTGAACGCGGATTATGTGAGGGATATCCGGCTGCAGCAGGATACCGTGAATCTTACACCGGTTACCGTCTATGCCGACCAATCAGACAGGAAACCGTTTTACACCACTTTTCTAAAATATTTTCTTGGTGAATCGAAGATCGCTAGGAAATGCAGGATTATTAACAACAACACTCTTCATTTCTTCTATGATCCAAAAATCGAGCTCCTGACCGTCCACGCCTCAGAGCCTCTCATCGTGGAGAATCCAGTGTTGGGTTACCGGATCTATTACCTGCTGGACCGTTTTGAACTTGATTTCAAAACGTCCATCAAGGTCATGGAGGGCATCCCGCGGTTTGAAGAGTTGCCGTTCAGGAATCGCAGGGATTCAGTCTCCCGGGTGAAACGAAGAGGCGAGGCCTATCGCGGATCGCTCAACCATTTCATCCGGTCATTGTATACCCAATCCCTGGCCGATCAGGGATTTTTCGTTTCAAGGGTAGATTCTGCAGACATGCTGAAATATCCCATTCAGCAGGCAAAATTGCATCCATTTGAAGTGGGCAGTCACGTGAGCGGTATGCTCGCAAAGACATTCAGTTTCAAGGGAACCCTGAAGGTTGAGTATTTGAAGGAGTTTGAGCCTTGGGAATATATGCACGACCGCAGGGGCGTTCCGCAGACCTCCTTCGTAAAATTCAAGAATCGGTCGCTCACTTTGTTTGAGAATGGGTACTATGCAGACCAGTTGGGTGTATTCCTGGAAGGTTATTTTATGTGGGAAGCGACTGCCGGCAACATCCTTCCGATGGGATACAGGATTCCACTTAAACCAAAACGCAAATGATTGCAGTTATACAACGCGTCCAGTCTGCCTCGGTCGTCATCCATGAGGTGATAAAATCAGGAATTTCCAATGGGCTCCTGGTCCTGCTCGGCATGGAAGAGGCAGACAACGATGAAGACATTGCCTGGCTTTCAGCCAAGATTGCCAACCTGAGAATTTTTGATGATGAACAAGGTGTGATGAACCTGAGCGTCATGGATACAAAGGGCGATATCCTGGTGGTCAGCCAGTTTACCCTGCACGCCAGCACGAAGAAGGGCAACCGACCCTCTTACATCAGGGCCGCAAAGCCGGACATTGCCATACCGCTTTATGAGAAATTCCTGACGGCCCTGGAGGTGCTCATCGGCAAACCTATTCATACCGGGGAATTTGGCGCTGATATGAAGGTGAGCCTGGTCAATGACGGGCCAGTAACGATCCTTATTGATACAAAGAACAGGGTTTAGAATGGTTGGCCCAGATTCTACGCCAGCGCCAGCCAGATAAAAACCACATTGAGTATCACATACGCGGAGATCACGGTGATGGCCCCGATCCGGCTGACTTTGATGCTGGCTTCCTTTCGTCCCCAGTCATGAAGTTTAAGCGCGACCGCCGACACCAGCAAGGTGCCGAAGATACCGAGGAAAGTCAGTGTGTGGAGCGTGTCTACCAGGGTGAAGTGCGAAGATTCCGGAAGCAATGAATCGATGATGTACTTGTTACCAACCGCCGCAAACAGTCCGCCCACCGGCAGGCCAAAGCGGGGTTCCAGTTCCCACGGATTGGGTGTGAAGCTGATGATGGCGATGAGGAAGGCGATGTACATGCCAATGAAGATCTTCATGAACAGCCCGCGGGCGTCGCGCTCGATGTCCATGTCGATGTTGAAAGTAGCAAATTCCGTATGCTGGGCAGAAAGGCGGTAGTCGCCGAATCCGGTCTCGTAATCGTTGGTCGTGGTATTGATGGAGAAGTTCCTGATGGTCCAGCCATCCACGGCGGTTTCCTTTTCGTAGTTGCTGCCGGAAAGATCAGGGTCAAATACCATGGCGCTTTTATCGAAGATGCTGTTCTCAATCTGCACGTGCAGGTGCTGTGAGTCGAATGGAAAATCACCGACCTGCCAGCTTTCCTTCATCGTACACTTCATTTTCAGCATGACCCAGGCCTTGCCGTCGATGCTGTCATACAGGACATCCGGCGGGTCGATGCTCTTGGCGTTGGGGATGTCGATTTGTTTGGTAAAATCAAATTTTGGGTTATCATATTGAAACCAAAGCCAGAACCGGATGGTGTATTCCTTGTCATGAAAATTGATGTCATGCACGCTGATAACATAGGCGCCTACCTTGACCGAGTCAGGTATGCTGGCTTCCGTTCCGCTGGCGAGGAAGAAAAGAAAGAGGGCGGAGATCAGGAGTTTATTCATGCGGAAACGACATAATAAACATTCAGCACAACGAATGCGATGGCCACGAATCGTGAACCTATTTTGTCAGCGCGAATGCAGGCCTCTTTGTTGCCTGAATTGTAAATCACCATGGAAATGGCGGACACGGCAAGAACGGCCAATATTCCAAAGAAGGTAATGCTGTGGAGCGTGTCGACGAGGCTGAATTCGGGCGATTCTGGAAGGAGGGAATCAATGATGTATTTGTTACCAACTGCGGCGAACAGACCGCCCACAGGCAACCCAAACCGCGGCTCCAGTTCCCAGGGTTTGGATACAAAACTGATCAGGGCGATGAGAAAGGCGATATACATGCCGATGAATATTTTTGCGAAAAGTCCCCAGGCATCGCGCTCGATGTTCAGGTCAATCTTGAAAGTTGAAAAAGTTTGCGCGTCGTGTCCCGGCCTTGGATCGCCAAAACCGGTCAGGTACCGCGTGGTATCGGCCGAGACCTGGAAGTCCTTGACCCTCCATCCGTCCAGGCCGTCCACGTCCGCAAACCGGGAATGCCGTACATCCGGTGAGAAGACCAGATGCTTGTTGTCGAATACAGTATTCTCAACCCGAACCCGCAGGTGCTGTTTGTCAAAAGGGAAATTATTGACAACCCAGCTTTCTTTCATGGTGCATTTCATTTTCAGCTGCACCCATTTCTTTCCATTGACGGTATCTGACAATAGGGTAGGCTCATCAATGTCCTTGGCGTTGGGAATATCCAACTGGGTGCTGAAGTCGAAGTCCGGGTTATCATACAGAAACCAGAGCCAGAACCGCACGGTATATTCCTTGTCGTGAAAGTTAATATCGTGGATGCCGATGATGTAGGCCCCAGCCTTCACTGTGTCAGGACCTTGAGCGGGTCTAACGGAAGGCGTGGCTCCCAATGGGAGAAATGAGAAGCCAAGGAGCAACAGGATGCAGTATTTTTTCATAGGGTGCTGTAAAGGCACCTGAAAGTTAAGAAGTTGAAGCTAATGGTCATTGGGCGCTGAGAAAATTAACGGTAAGGGCTCATGCCTGTGTGGTCAAAAGTGACAGCAGGAGGCTTTTTGTTCTCACGGGTAGCCTTTTCCGGACAATGGCCATGTACGGTTTTCATTATCATTTGAGTTTCATGCTTGTGGAATGATGAATGGCAATCAATATTCGAACAAGGTTTCCGGCCGGAGCCGAGTTCAATCAAAAACCAAAACAATTATCACTATGAAAACACTGGAATATCGAGACATGGGGCTAACCCCTTTGTCACAAGCTGAACAGGTCGAAATAAATGGAGGGTTGGATCCGATTCTGGCCCCCCTTATTATTGGTCTGTTTATCTCTTTTGTGAATGACTTTGGGGAAGTCCGCAAGGGCTTCGCTGACGGCTACAATGGAACGCCGCTTAGTCAGCAGTCAAAAACGGATTGTTGTCAATAACCAAACAATGCAGCAATGAGCAACGTCAGGATACACGATCAGTTAAAGGAAATGAAAAGCAGGAATCCGAAACTTGCCCGGGTACTGGAACTAGCCCTGGCGGTTTGCATTGTATTGGCCGTGATCTGGTTGGTGGATAATCTGCCGGGTTGCATCCGTTATCTCTTTCAAAAAGTTTCCAACTAAACAAAAATCACATGAAGACAATGTATTTCGATGAAGGTCTGAAAGACCTTACCGCTGAAGAAGCCGAGGCAATCAATGGCGGAGAAAGCCTCTGGTACTGGGCCGCCTACGCCGCAGGATCGATAGCGAAAGACGTGGTTGACTACTACGAGATGTGGCAGAAAAATCCCGCGATGGCCATCACCATAACCTCGTACCATGTCATAGTTTTGTAGATCCTCAGGAAATACAAAGCGTATAACCGCGGAGACGCGAAGCCTGTGAGCGCATCGCTAACTCATCAGCCATTGAGTTTCATTGCGTCTTAGCGCCTCTGCGGTTAATTATTATTTACTTTCTATTTTCCCCTTCATCGCCTGCCCGCCTTTTACATAGGTTTCCAGCATGTTGTCCATTTCCCAAAGCATGTGCATGATGGACTCCTTTGCCCGGTAGCCATGGCTCTCGTAGGGCAACAACACATACCGCGCCGTGCCACCGTGACCCTTGATGGCATTGTAAAATCGTTCCGTCTGGATAGGGAAAGTGCCTGAATTGTTGTCGGCCTCTCCATGCACAAACAGGATTGGCGTCTTGATCCTGTCGGCATAAGAGAACGGTGACATCTTGAAATACACATCCGGTGCTTCCCAGTAAGTCCGCTCTTCCGACTGAAATCCGAATGGAGTCAGCGTCCGGTTGTAGGCACCACTTCTGGCAATCCCGGCTTTGAACAAATCAGAATGGGCCAGCAGGTTGGCCGTCATAAAGGCGCCATAACTGTGGCCGCCCACACCCACACGCCCGGGATCCACGACACCCAGTGATGCACCATAATCGATCGCGGCCTTCGCGCTGGAGACCAATTGCTCCACATAGGTATCATTGGGTTCCTGGTCGCCTTCGCCCACGATAGGAATGGAGGCGTTATCCAGGATGGCATACCCGCGCACCACCCAGTAAATCGGGCTGCCCCAGCCAATGCGTGTGAAGGTGTAAGGAGATCCCTTCACCTGCCCTGCATTGTCTTTCGATTTGAACTCAGCCGGGTACGCCCACAGGAAGGTGGGCAGCGGTCCGTCTTCCTTTTTGTAGCCAGGAGGCAAATACAAATCTGCAGTCAGGTCAACGCCATCGGGCCGCTTGTATTTCAATACCTGCTTTTTCACATCCTTGATTTGCGGGTAGGGATGAGGAAACGTGGTCAGCTGAGCGCTGCTTTTCGATCCAATGGTTCTTATGAAATAGTTTGGATTCTCCGAGGTGGATTCCCGGGAGGTAATGAACGTTCCTTTTTTGGCGTCAGTCAGGGTCACCACAAACTCGTAATAAGGAGCCTCACTTCTCCAGGCACGTGTGATTTTGCCCGTGTTCAAATCCATTTTATCAAGAAACGGCCGGTCACCCTCGGGCGAAGATCCAGGGCCCGTCAGGTATACGGAATTGTCGCTGCTGATCATCATTACCGACTGACCTTGTGCATTCACCGAAGTCATGACCGTGCCTGGATTGGTGTACACATCTTCAAAGGAACGCTCAAAAACGGTCTTCTTTCTGGCGGGGTTGCCAGGATCGATTTGATAAGTGCGCTCTTTCCTGTCAGCCCACCATCGCTCATATACCCAGGCTGTCTTGTCATTGCCCCAGGTAACGCCGGCGAACCGGAGCGGGAGGCTTATTAATTCCAGCGGCTGACCGGTGAAAGGTGAGCTCCATTGGAAAAGTTTATCGCGGGTGGCGGTCTTCACTTTGGGATCACCGTCATCCTGTGCTTCAACCCAATACAAGGTAGCTGGCTGATCGCGCCTCCAGGCGTGATTGCGTGGCCCCTTGATGACTGCGCTGAAGCCAACGGGGATATTGTCGCCCAAAGGGATGGTGGCGATCTTACCCGTTATCTTCCCCATCATGTCAATGACATCAACCTGGTGAGGAAACAAATAGGCCGGAACGAGGTACGAGTAAGGCCGTTGTATGGTTTCTGCAAGAATGAGCGAACCATCCGGGGAGGGCAATTGTGAATCATACACGCGCGCATCTCCCAATGGCCGCTCTACTCCGTCCAGTGTGATGGTATACAGTTGAGAAGTGCAGTAATAATCAAACAGTGCCTCATCGTAGGGATTCTCCAGCAAGTCCTGGTAGGTGCGGGAAGGCGCCTTCTTCCCGAGATTTTCTTCAATCACAGGTCCGCCGGGAACACGCGTTTTTTGTGGCGGCGTTTTCCCATCATTGGCAGCGGCAAGAAAGATCACCTGGTTTGAGCTTGACAACCACGATACAGGATTTGCCAGGGTGGCATTCACTTTTCTTTTGCTGAGCGGCTTTGCACTGAAGGAGGCCAGATCGACCAGCCAAAGTTCAATCCGGTCGGCATGATACTGCAGCAGCACTGCTTTCCTGCTGTCCGGTGAAAAACTGAAGTTATTGTAAAGTGCCGGCGACGGCAGTCCGCTGACCGCGTGCTCTTTCATGTCCTTGAGGCTTTTTATTTTCAGCCCGATGAAGGTATTGTTGCGGCTCGGACCAAAGTTGTCGGGATTGATTCGAAGGCCCGCAATCCGCAATTCAGGTCGCGACAACTCTTCAATGCTCGGATAATCGGAGCGGTCCATGAGCGCCATCCATGCCTTGTCAGGCGATACCACTACCGCAGGCGTCAGCGGGGCTTCAACGAGTTTGGCGATTTCTTCTGGCGGCCGCTGGTAGCCAGGATTGCCCTGTCCAAAAGCGAATGAGGCAATGGCCAGGAAGAAGAGAATGTGAATGGGTTTCATGCAGTTGATTTTGAATTTAAGGTAGTAATAGATGGTGACTTAAGCCACGCTTATTAACCGCAGCGGCGGGAAGACGCATACCATAAGCAAGGCCCCTTTTTGGGTTTCTTTAAGCCTTCCCGCCTTTGCAGTTCAATAATTTCCAACCTGGCCGGCTCTCAAGGTTGCTTTTTGCCAGGCATCACCAAGAATATATGCCCCCAATGCCTTAAATTTCGAACCTAAACCACTCACTATGTATAATGGCCTTCTTTACACGCACTCCACCCTGCGGTATTTCGTCCTGGTATTCCTGTTATTGGTTATCATCAAGGCATTTATGGGCTTCTCAGGCAAGAAACCATTTGGCAAGACCGATGACCTGCTGGGGTTGACCCTTTTCTCATTAACCCACACGCAATTTCTGCTTGGCATAATATTGTATTTCACCAGTTCTTTCGTGCAGTTCAGCGGTGAGGCTATGAAAGACGCCACCGTGCGTTACTGGACGTCCGAACACATCATGATCATGCTCATCGCCATCGTCCTGATCACGCTGGCGAGGATCACGGCGAAAAGACAAAACAATGATGCCTCCAGGCATAAAAGGATGTTGATTTATAACTTCTTTGCCTTGTTGCTGATCTTGATGGCCATCGCGATGAGCAAGCGGGGATTTTTCACCCTGCCTGAAATAGCAAGCTGAGAATGCATTTAAATGTAAACGCCTTTTCTGCATGAAATCAATGTTAGCTTTTTTCTGCTTCCTGGTGTTGTCCGGCCAGGCGTTCACGCAGCACTTTACCGCACGGTATGAGTTGATCAAACTCAAGGAAGTAAATTCGATTTATCACGATGCGGCGCCTGTCATTTCTCCAGACGGAAAAAAACTTTACTTTTTTGTTGTGGGCAGCCCCGCCAACACCTTTGGCAAAGAGGGTACGCAGGATATCTGGATGAGCACCAGGGATGACAAAGGGGTATGGTCTCCGGCGCAACACCTGGCTTCTCCATTCAATCAAAGCAAGATGAACCAGGTCTTCCAGGTATTGCCTGATGGCTCGTTGCTGGTGCGTGGCGGAAGGTCAAAGAATGAAAAGGGATTTTCCATTGTCAAATCAGGCGGGAACTGGACTGAATTGGAAATCAAGGATTTCGCCGCCATGGCCAAAGGGCGCTTCAACGGTGCGGCCATTTCAAGCGATCTCAAACACATGGTGATCTATTTTTCAGAGCAAGTAAACGGGATACGAAGCGACCTCTACATTTCTCATGAACAAAATGGAGCCTGGTCGCGTCCGGTTAAACTGAAGATCAGCAGTGCCAGCGATGAGTTCGCGCCATTTGTCAGTCCTGACGGCAAGACCCTGTATTTCGCCAGCGACCGCCTGGGTCAGGGCAGACAGGGAGGAACGGATATTTATACCACAACCCGCCTGGATGAAACGTGGGACAACTGGTCTGATCCGGTCAACCTTGGCAAGCCGGTGAACACCGCGGCGGCAGATGATTATTTTTCCATGGATGCAGCCGGGGTGGTATACACGGCACGATCCAACAGCCGGACGGATGGCGGTAACCTGGACATCTTCGTGCTGATTCCGCGGCCCATTAAGGTCATGCTGGTTGGGGCGGTGTATGATGACAAGACAAAACAGCCCCTGGTTGCCAGTGTAAATGTGACGATCAAGGATGTGAAGCCGATCAGCCTGAAGACGCCGGCAACGGGCAAGTTTGAAACCAGGATTCCGGAAACCAATGAGTATCAACTTTCTGCCAGTGCGTCTGGCTATCAGCCCAGGGACATCACCGTACCAGTTCCCGTCCTCGGCAGCGACACCACCCTCGTGATGGATGTTTTCCTGACACCCATCGCAAAGAAACTGGTTATCAATGGAACGGTGACCAACAAGAAGACACAGGAGCCAGTGACGTCCAGGGTAGATTTTACCCTCAAGCCCGAAAAGAAAAGCAGTTACTCAGTCCAGGCCGATGGTGGAAAATTTGAACTGGAGATAGGAAAACTGGGGTGGTATGTTCTGACTGCCTCAGCGGAAGGCTTTCTTTCCTCCACGGACAGCGTTTGGTTCAATTCCGAAGAGCTTTCACCCATGACCAAGGACCTTTTACTCCAGCCAATCGAGGTAGGCCTGACGGTTCGGCTGAAAAACATCTACTTTGATTTCAACAAGACCACGCTAAAATCCGAATCTTTTGTGGAGTTAAATAAGGTGGTAAACTTCCTGGATCAGAACAGCACGGTCGAAATTGAGATACCCGGTCACACCGACAGCAAAGGCACGGATGAGTATAACATCAACCTGTCTCAGGGGCGGTCTCAGGCAGTCGTGGATTACCTGGTCAGCCAGGGCATTGATCGCGCGCGGCTTACCGCCAAAGGCTATGGCGAAGGCAAGCCGATTGACACCAACGATACTGAAGCCGGACGCGCCAATAACAGGAGAGTGGAGTTCACTGTCCTTAAGAAGTAGTACCTAATTTTGTTCACTGAATACTTAAAGAAAAACACCTGATGAAAACGCTGTTCACCCTGTTGCTCCTGACCATCATGGGTCAGGCTTTTGCAGTAACCGACACGACACGATTTACCATACTGACCTCAGAAAAAATCTCCGGCCGACAATTGATGTGGTCCGACGGGCCAGGCAAGGTGTCTTACTTCTATGAGTTCAATGACCGGGGCCGCGGACCAAAACTTCGTGTTGATCTCACCCTCGACAATGACCAGGTGGTTGGCCGGAACGCTACGGGTCTGGATTATTACAAGGGCGCCGTACTGGAAAGCTATGGGGTGGCCAATGGGGTGGCCAGTTGGAAAAACAAGATTGAAGAAGGACAGAAGAACGTCTCGGGCCCTGTTTTGTATTCAGCCCTGAATGCCGCTCCTGGAGAGATTGAGTGGAGCCTGAAAACCCTGATGAAGCAGCATCGTCATGTGGATGAAATGGATGTCCTCCCTTCAGGAAAGCTGAGCACCGTACATGTTAAGAGTCATACGGCTCGTGTAAACGGGTTCCCTGAAGAACTTGAATTGCACTCATTCATTGGCTCGGGCGGTCCTCCGTTTTACGTGTGGGTTACACCGAAAAAGGAATATTTCGCCACAATCGGCGGGATGTCGGTTATCAAACTGGGTTATGAGTTTCTGGTTCCTGAATTAAAAAGACTTCAGGACGGAATTGAGAACGAATACTTCTTTCAGCAAGCACTGGGGCTGACCCAGAAGCAGTCAGCACCGGTGGCTATTATAAACGTCAGCGTATTTGATGCAAAGTCGGGGAAAGTACTGCCGGACCACACGGTTATTATTGAGAAGGGGAAGATCACCCAGGTAGGAAAATCCAAATCAATCCAGGCCCCGCAGAATGCCAGGGTAATTGCCGGCAATGGCAAGATGCTTCTTCCCGGGCTGTGGGACAATCACGTGCATTTCAACAGGTCACAGGGATTGTACCACCTTGCTGCCGGGGTAACCAATGTGAAGGATATGGCGAATTCACCCAATTTGCCTGACTTAAAGAAGAAGTTGGATAACGATGACCTGCTTGGACCGGAGATTTCAATCTGGTCGGGATTCATTGACTTCGCAGGCCCCTATGCCGGTCCCGGGAAGAATGTGAAGACTTTGGAAGAGGGCATTGCGGCAGTGAACGGCTATGCCGATAAAGGATACCAGCAGGTGAAATTGTACAGCTCCATTCCGGTGGATTGGGTAAAACCGATGGCCGCCGAAGCGCATAAGCGGGGGCTGAAAGTGGTTGGCCATGTTCCTTCCTACATGATAGCAGAGCGTGCCATCAATGACGGCTACGACCAGATTATTCACATGAACATGATCATGCTGAATTTCATGGGAGATACGCTGGATACCCGGTCGATGGGCAGGTTTATCAAAGTGGCTGAACGTTCCAGGAATATGGATTTGAACAGTCCGGAAGTAAAGCGCTTCATCAAACTGCTGAAGGAAAAGAAGATCGTGGTGGATCCAACCATGGCTATTTTCGAACAGATGTTCACCAACCAGCCCGGGAAACTGGCAGCCGGCTACGACAAAGTTTTGCCAATGTTGCCTGCCGAGATCAGGCGCGCACAATATGAAGGCGGTCTTCCCACCATGAGTGGACATGAAGCGGAATACAGGCAGTCGTACGACAAGATGCTCAAGATGCTGCAGTTGTTGTATGCCAATAAGGTGATGTTTGTGCCGGGTACCGATGATTTCCCCGGTTTCATGCTGCACCGTGAACTGGAAGTATATTCACAGGCCGGCGTTCCCAACAAGGAAGTGCTTCAGAAGGCTACCTACTACTCAGCCAGGGTTGCCGGCAAGGTTGGTGAGCTGGGTTCCATCGAAGTGGGCAAGAAGGCGAACCTGATCCTGGTTGACGGTGACCCGGTAAAGAACATCTCGGACATACGCAAAGTCGAACTGACCATCAAGAACGGAAACCTGTACGACACAAAGGCATTGTATAAGTCCTATGGATTTGGATATTGGAAGTAGTGGGCTGACAGTCGTCTGGACAGTCGTCTGACTATTCTCCTTCGGATTCGTCCAGCACTTCCCTCACGCGGTCTTTGTCTTTTTCAAAGACATGGAGTCTTACGCCGGGGAATATGTCGTTCCTGATAGGGTATAACCCTGTAAAATTCTCTTCAGTGAGAAAGCATGGAATTCCGTAGGCATCCAGCTTGGTCTTGGCCAGGTTTGCCAGCATAACAGTATCATACGCCTCGTAAACAATGATCTTGTCGGCTGCTTCTTCCATTCATTCAAATTACAACTTTTAGACTCATCAGCCAATTCTTACCGAGGTCATTGAAACCGACCCCATTACCGTTTTGTCATTAAAGAAACTGGCGGACTCATCTTTTTCCTGAAGGCCCAGGATGTAGATCAATGGAAGGTAGTGTTCTGGTGTCGGGATGGCTAGCTTCGCCGCCGGGCCAAGGGAATCATAGTGAATGAGGGAATCGTGGCTGCGTTTTTCAATCAGGGATTTGAATGTTTCATTCATTTCGATAGCCCAGTCAAAGCCTGTGTTGGGCTCCTTCCAGTTCAGAACACCCAGGTTGTGCACCATATTTCCGCTTCCGATGATCAGCACTCCCTTTTTCCTCAGCGTGGAAAGCTGTTTGGCCATGGCATAGTGGTAGGCCGGTCCCAGCGTAAAGTCAATGCTGAGCTGAAGAACCGGGATATTGGCTTCCGGAAACATCTTCCTGACCACCGACCAGGTACCGTGGTCGAGTCCCCACTCATGGTCGAGTTGCACGGCCGTACTTTTGATGGTTGCAGCAATTTCTTGCGCCAGGGCAGGGTTGCCTGGGGCTGGATAGTCAACGGCAAAAAGTTCTTTGGGGAATCCGTAGAAATCATGGATGGTTGGAGGCTTGGACATGGCTGTTACTTTTGTGCCCTTCGTAAACCAATGGGCGGAAACGCACAGCACGGCTGCCGGCCTTTCCAGTTCACGGCCCAGCTTAGCCCAGTATAGACTGAAGTCATTTTCCTCAATACCATTCATGGGGGAGCCATGCCCGACAAATAAAAGGGGTGTCCTGGACTCGCGCGAAGCCAGGTCATTGCCGAAATGGTGAAGGTCTTGAAGGGAATTCATTGTTGGATCCGATATGCCGAACTGCTAATCTAACATACAGGACTGCGATTTGGTTGCAACCGGGGAAATCAATGGATGGCCACAGCCTGCACACCGGCCGCAGGCAGGGATTTATGCCGTACACATCATCTGTGAAATTCTGTGGCTAAATTGCTTCTGTTATTTTGCTGATTGTTGTAACAAGAGAGCCTCTTCAACGTCTTCCCCCTGTAATCAATGAACTTGGAAACGTTCCAAAACCGCGTATTTCCCGTCAAGAACAAGCTTTTCCGCTTCGCCTACAGGCTTTTGGGCAACCACTCAGAAGCCCAGGATGTTGTCCAGGAAGTGATGATCAAGATGTGGAATGGCCGGGAGCAGCTGGTGGACGTGCAGAATGTGGAGGCCTGGTCCATGCGGATTACAAAAAACCTCTCGCTGGACCGCCTGCGGCAGCAAAAGCGACGACCAACGGATTCAATTGAAAAGGGGTTTCACGTCATCCAGGACACTTTGTCACCGGAAGAAAATGCAGTCATGCAGGAAAGTATGAAAAGAATAGGCGATTTGATGACCCTCCTGCCCGAGAAACAGCGTCAGGTGATGCACCTGCGGGATATTGAGGAATACAGTTACAACGAAATCAGTGAAATCCTTGAAATGGACATGAGCCAGGTAAAGGTGAATCTTTTCCGCGCCCGGAATACGGTACGCGAGAAGCTACAAAAAATCAATGCGTATGGACTCTAAAACGATAGAGCAATTGCTTGAAAAGTACTGGTCCTGCGAAACGTCGCTGGAGGAGGAAAAGCAATTGCGCAAGTTTTTCGGTGGCAAGGCCATCCCGGAATCCATGAAGGAGACGGCCGCCCTGTTCCAGTACTTTGAAAGGGAAAAATCAGCTTCCCTGGGTGAAAATTTTGAGCCGGCTGTAACAAAAGAACTTCGGCAGCGTCGAGGAGGAAAGAGCATCAGTATGGTAAGCTTTTCAAACATAGCAAGAATTGCAGCCGGAATCCTGGTGGTTGTGGTGGCGACGTTCTTCATCCGGCAGGAAGTACGAAAGTCTTATCCGAAGGAAATGCAGGACACGTATACCGACCCTCAGATAGCGTTTGAGGAAACGAAGAAAGCGCTCCTGATGATTTCCAGCAGTTTTGGGAAGGCACAGCATGAAGCAGGCAAGATCAAGATATTCAACGAGGCGGAGAAGAAAATTCAGGGAAAGAAAAACGAAAAATCAAATATTTAGTCTACACGATTCGGAAACATTAATTAAAAAATGAATATGAAAAAGTTAATGATGGGTGCAGTGATGATGATCATGGCGGTAGCGGCGCAGGCCCAGGGCGATCCGGTCTCCAAGTTTTTTGCCAAATATCAGGATGATCCTGAATTTACACAGGTAAGCGTCAGCAGCAAAATGTTCAGCATGTTTACCAACCTGGAGGTACAAAAGCCGGAAGACAAGGAGATCCTGGAGGCCATCAGTAAAATCAAGGGGTTGCGCATCCTGGCAAAAAATGAAGCCCGCAATGCGCGCGAGCTTTATAAGGAGGCACTGTCCATAGTTCCCAAGGAATATGAAGAACTCATGTTTGTACGCGATAAAGACCAGGACATGAAGTTCATGATCAAGGAAAGCAGCCCGGGCCACATCAGCGACCTGCTGATGATAGCGGCCGGCAACGATGACTTCAAGATGCTAAGTCTTTTCGGTGACATCGACCTTAAAAAGGTTGGCAAGATTGGCAACAAGATGAACATTGATGGCCTTGACAAGCTGCACAAGCTGGATAAGGATGATAAGGATAAGAAGAATGATCAGTGATAGGCTGAGTTAATCAGGTGGTGCCGTGACCCTGTCGCGGCACCACTTTTTGTTTTACCTTGTTGCGTTCAAATAAAGGACACCCGATATTCATCAGGAGGCAACAAGAACAGTCCCGGGCACGTTTTGATTACCATAAAGTAAATCCCCAACATGAAAAAGCTTGTTCTCATTCTGGCAATGGCTGCGTCGGTATCCACCCTGTGGGCCCAGGCAAAAACCACCAACGCCTTGCAAGCCAGTTTCGACAATGCCCTTGCGCTCTATTTTTACAAGAACACACTGCGCATGCTGAACCAGGCCGAAAACAAGGACTTTGATGAAATGGTGAAGAACATCGATAAACTGAAATTCCTGATGGTGGACAAGTCAACAAAGAATTTCGGACCGAAGGAATATCAAAAGCTGGTACGGGACTACCGTGCGGAAGATTTTGAATCCGCCATGACGGGCAGAATGGAAGGGCGAAATTTTGATGTGTTCATTAAGGACAACCCCCGGTCAACCGTGGTGCTGGTGAACGACTCCACAAGCTTGTTTGTCCTGGATATGGTTGGCACCATCGATGCCAGCAAGGTGGGAACGTTGTTTTCCACCATCGACAACAGCACCGACATCGGGAAGAAGATCAGGAACTTTACCGAGCACAAAGGGAAAAAGGACGAGGATAAAGAAAAGGTCAAGGAAAAATCTGAACATTAACATACGACGATTTGGAAACTGTACTCACCATTCGCGACCTGACAAAGAATTTTGGAAAACTTTGTGCAGTCAGCCACCTGAGCCTTGAGGTCCATCGCGGGCAGGTCTTTGGCATGCTGGGCCCCAACGGAAGCGGCAAAACCACTACGCTGGGTATGCTGATGGGTGTTATCAATCCGACCGGGGGAGATTTCACCTGGTTTGGACAGCCCCCCACCAATATGATCAGGAAGAAGATTGGCGCCGTGCTGGAACACCCGATATTTTATCCCTACCTCAGCGGACAGAAGAATCTCGAACTGATGGCCATGATCAAGGAGGCACCGGCGGAGAATATTCCCAGGGTTCTTGAGATCGTGGAATTGACCGGGCGGAGGAACGATAAGTACAAGACCTATTCCCTGGGTATGAAGCAGCGGCTGGCCATAGCCTCCGCGTTACTGAATGACCCGATCGTGCTGATCCTCGATGAGCCTACCAACGGGCTCGACCCGATGGGCATCGCAGAGATCCGCGAGATCATCCGAAGGATTGCCAATGACGGCAAAACGATCATCCTGGCCAGCCACCTGCTGGATGAGGTACAAAAGGTGTGCACCCACTTTGCCATCCTGCGAAAAGGCAACCTGGTCCACTCCGGACCGGTGGATGAGGTTGGAAAGGGGGAGGAGACCGTGGAGGTCATGGCTTATCATGATGACCTGGCGCTGATCCTGGAGTCATACGAGGGTTCGATGAACGTGAAGAAGGAAGCTCAGTTCTACGTGATAAAAATGAAAGAGGAATTTCACGCCCAGGACCTTACCCGCTATTTATTTGAAAAGGGCATTGTCCCAACCCATATTCTGACGCAAAAGAAGAGTCTCGAAAAACAATTTTTGGAAATCTTAGCCGAAGCTGACCATGCTGCAATTACTAAAAATTGACCTGAAAAAACTGGTTGACTACCGCACGTTTTGGATAATCTGCGGCCTGTACTTCTTCACCCTGATTACAGGTGCAGCCAGCGGCATGGAGTTCCTCAAATGGCTCGGTAGAAAGTTTGAGCAATTCGGACAAAGCATCAACATCAACCGCATACCGCTCTACCATTTCCCGGACATCTGGCAGAACCTGGCCTGGGGCGGCGGATTGCTGAAGATGGGACTGGCCATCATGGTGGTCATTTCCATCACCAATGAATATACCTACCGTACCGTCCGGCAGAACATCATCGACGGCATGAGCCGGGAACAGTTCCTGATCTCCAAGATATTGACCAATGTACTGCTGAGTGCCCTGAGCATGGTCGCCGTTTTCCTGATAGCCGTCGTTACAGGCTTGATCTACTCTCCCACATTTGACTTTCCCTATGGTCTGACCGGCATTGGTTTCTACCCTGCTTACTTCCTTGAGATATTCGCATTCCTTTCATTCTCCCTGATGCTGGGTATCCTGGTCCAGCGCTCCGGGCTGACCATCATCCTGTTGTTGAATTCCTACCTGATTGAATTCATCATCAAGCAGAACCTTGACAACTACTTTCCGGATTGGATACCCTATTTTCCTTTGGAATCCGTCATGAACCTGGTCCCGGTGCCCTTTGCCCGGTATGCTTTCCAGGAAATCAGGGATTATGTGACGTTCGGCTCAGTGGCGATCGCGCTGGTGTGGGCGTTTTTGTTCAACTACTTCGCGTATCTGAAACTCAAGAAGTCGGATATTTAACTGGTTGCTGGTGTCTGGTCACTGGTGTCTGGCAGTTGATCAAGATGCAGATTCCTTTTGAACTTTTATAATATCTTAGCACACCGTAATCGACCACACTACTCAACGACATGGAGCCTGTTAAAATTCTTGGCCTGGTAGCAGGCGCCCTCACCACCATCGCCTTCATTCCCCAGGTCGTGAAAACGTATCAAAGCCGCTCCGCCAAAGACCTTTCATTGGGCATGTTCCTGATCTTTTGCACAGGTACCATGTGCTGGCTTAGTTACGGTATCTTGATTGAAAACCTCCCCATCATTGCAGCCAATACCATTACCCTTGCCTTGTGTTTCCTGCTGCTGTTCTTCAAGTTCAAGTATAAGGAATAGCGTACCTAGCAAATCCCGGTTGTACATTCCTCATTTTCTTTTTCCGTCTCGATGGTGACGTGCTGGATGTTCCGGTGCAGCAGTTCATGCTTGAGATGGTCTTTGATGCGATGCTCCTCTTCCGACGTGGTGCCGGAGGTGGTGACCAGGTGAGCCGTCATGGCGTTTTCGGTTGAGCTGATCGCCCAGATGTGGATGTGGTGTATGTCTTTCACGCCTTCAACGCCCAGTACCAGCGTCCTGATGTCGGCGACATGAATATCCTGCGGCACACCATCCAGGGAGAGACGAAGGCTTGCCTTGAGCAGCCGCCAGGTGCTGATGAGGATGACACCCGCAATGATGATGCTGAGAAACGGATCAATCCAGTACCAGTTTGTAAAGTAGATGACGACCCCTCCAACCACAATACCAGCCGATACGAGCGCGTCGCTCATCAAATGGAGGTAGGCGCTCTTGATATTGATGTCTTTTTCCTTTTCTCTGAAGAAAAGCAGTGCCGTGACCGAGTTGATGATGATGCCGATGCCGGCCACCCAGGCAATTACCTCACCAGGCAGGGGATCCGGGGGGCTCAGCGCCTTGTGAACGGACTCCAGCGCGATGCCCCCGATGGATACCAGGAGAACGACTGAATTGAAAAGGGCCACCAGGATGGAAGTCTTCCGGTAGCCGTAGGTGTATTGATCGGTGGCTTTTACTTTAAGCAGACGGAAGGCAAGGAGGGAAAGTGCCAGCGTGCCAACATCCGCCAGGTTGTGCGCCGCATCAGAAAGAAGCGACAGTGAGTGGATGTAGAAACCAACCCCTGCTTCGATAAGGACAAATGCGAAATTTAGGACGATGCCGAGCGTGAAGGCTGCACTTACCTTTGATGCGATGGCTACCGGATGGTGATGGTCATGTCCCATGGTATTCAAAGATAAGACCTTCAGTTCAGATAGTTTCTGCATTGGGCAGCCTGCTCCAGCGCCTTCGTGCTGAATGGCCTGTTATGACAGAATGAAGAAATTGAGGGTTCATCTGAACCAATTAACGTCAATTTGGCTTGTAATGTAGCACTGTAACTGCCGCAATGGCGCAAAATTGTTGTAGGAACAACAATTGCCATTGACAAGGCACGAAGTAGAAGTATATGGATACCAGATTGAATTTGCCGCAGGAGTTACTGACCAGCATAGACCTGTTGAACACTTTGAATGGTGGCACAACGGAGCCTGTTGTGAGGCTCAGAAAATTGCCGTCCCAGCATGAGATAACCCTCAAGGTACCCGGGTTGCCACTGACCAACATCAAGATTGAGATCAAGGACAATCAACTCGTGATTTATTATTGGTTGCCGGTCATGGTCGGCGGAAGGGCAATTCAGTTCACCAAGTTCCTGTACACCAACAGCATTCCTTATTTCGTGGATGCGAAAAGCATAACCGCGTCGGAAGAAGCCGACTCACTCGTGGTGAGCCTGCCATTCAACGATCTCTCAAAGGGCTATTACCGCGATTTGTCGATTCAGCACTAGGGCTCAGTCAACAATGGCCTGGTAGGTCAGCACCTTGAACTTTTCCCCAATGCTGAATGATGGGCTGCTGTAAAGGTTCATATAGACCAGCCCCACCAGTTTCTCTTTTGGGTCTGCCCAGTAGGTGGTGCTGAAGGCGCCTCCCCAGTCAAAGGTTCCAATGGAGTAAATGGAACGGTAGTCATTCTTGTCGGTTTCAAGTCCGAAGCCAAGGCCAAATTGGTTGGTCAACGGCGGCTGGATCTGGTTGGTAAGCATCAGCTCCACCGTTTTACGGCTTAGCAGCCGCACGCCGTTATATTCCCCCTTGTTCAGGAAGAGTTGAAGGAATTTTGCATAATCTTCAACGGTGGAACTCAGCCCGGCGCCCCCTGAAAAGTATTTTCCTTCCAGCGTCGGGTAGTCGGGGTTAACATCATCGAAGGCAAGCCCCTTCATTCTCACCAGTGCTCCGTTCTTGGTCTGGTGAATGCCAACCAACCTTGCATGCTTGTCTTTGGGCAGGTAGAAATAGGTGTCGTTCATGCCAAGGGGCTGAAAGATCTTTGTCTTCAGAAACTGGTCAAAGGAAACCCCGGAAAGCACTTCCACCAGGTATCCCAGTACATCGCAATTGAGGCCGTAGGTGTACGCTTCTCCCGGTTGGTGCTTCAGCGGCAGGCCTCCAAGTATTTTCATTTTGTCGGCCAGTACCACGTTGTCATTGCCGATACCGCTCGGAATGTTCGCTTTGGCATAGATCGCCCTGAACTCCTGGCTTCCAATGCCTGCATAGTCTATGCCTGAAGTGTGTGTCAGCAATTGGCGAATGGTGACCTCACTCTTGGCGGGTGTCGTGGTGTAGGTTGTGTCAGCCCAGTTGAGGTTTGCAAGAACCTTCGGGTTCTTGAATTCCGGGATGTATTTTGAAATCGGTTCATCCAGCAGGAATTTCCCCTCTTCAAAAAGCATCATCACAGCGAGGCTGGTGATGGCCTTGCTTTGGGAAGCAATCCGGAAGATGTCATCTTTCTTTAATGCTGTTTGTTTCTCCACATCACTGTAGCCATAGGCTTTGTAAAGCACAACCTTGCCGTTGCGGGCAATGAATACGACGGCGCCTGGTATTTGTTTCCTGGAAACATGCTCATTGATCAATTGATCAATGCGGGCCAGCCGGTCGGCAGACATGCCCGCTTCGGCGGGTTTGCCCGGCAGAAGCACCTGGGCTGTAGCGAGGATGGAGCAAAAAATTGCGGCTGACAGGAGAGTAAGGTTTTTCATGGTTGGAAATTTGTGTTGCAGTAAATGTATAATTTTTGACTATCAATAGCCTACCGTTCAAGGATGGCTGCCACGCCCATTCCACCGCCCGTACAAACCGAGATCAGTCCGCGCCCGCTGCCTTTTTCATGAAGCAGTTTGGCGAGTGTAGCCACCACCCTTGAACCGGTGGCGCCAAATGGATGCCCCAGCGCGAGGCTGCCTCCTTTCACATTCATCTTGCTGCGATCGATGGAGCCGAGGGCCTTGTCAAAGCCCAGCACCTTTCTGCAATAATCATCACTTTCCCATGCTTTCAGCGTACACAATACCTGGCCGGCGAAGGCTTCGTGGATTTCATAGAAATCAAAATCCTGGAGCGTGAGGTTGTTGCGTTTCAGCATCTGTGCTACGGCCAGGGTGGGGGCCATGAGGAGTCCTGCGCCGCCCACAAAATCAACGCCGGCCGATTGGGCATCAACGAACCAGGCTTGCGGCTGAAGCTGATGCTGCCGCGCATAGTCCTCCGACGTCAGCAGTACCGCGCCGGCGCCGTCCGTGAAGGCCGTGCTGTTGCCTGCCGTCATCGTACCAGCGGAGCTTTTGTCGAATGCGGGTTTCAGTTGGGCCAATTTTTCAAGGGTTGTGTCTGACCTTACCAGCATGTCTTTTTTTGCATTCCTGAATGGTGCGACAAGGGAATCATAGAAGCCATCTTCATAGGCCTTCGCCGCTTTCGTATGACTCTCATACGCAAGCTGGTCTTGTTCCCCACGGGTCACCTTCCACTCCTTCACGATCTTCTCCGTATGCTGACCCATCGAAAGTCCTGTCCGGGGTTCAACGATGCCGGGATAGGCAGGCTTCAGATCTCCCGGACGAATCCGGAGTATTCTGCCAATCCGTTCGGTTAGACTTTTTGCCTGGCTGATGTCGATCAGTTTCCAGGCAAGTGCACGCCGTACCATTATAGGCAGGTCGCTGTTGGTATCGCTGCCCCCTCCGATGCCGGAGTCAATCTGGCCCGCGGCGATCTTCAAGGCAATGAGGTTGATAGTTTCCAGACTCGTGCCACAGGCGCGCTGGACATTGAAAGCAGGGGTGTGCGGATCGAGGTCAGTGCCAAGCACCACTTCGCGGGAGAGGTTCCATTCGATGGAACCCGTCATCACGGCGCCGAGGGCGACATCGCCGAGCAACTTGCCTTTAAGGTTGTATTTATGAATCAGTGCCTGCAATGTCGCCGTCAGCATTTCCTGGTTGGTGGTGCGGGAATATTCCTTGAACGACCGAACGAATGGTATTCGGATGCCCCCAATGACGGCAACGCGTTGATTGATTCTGGCCATACGGGATTTGGTTTTCTAACTTCAAGGTATCATAAATAGGGGACATTTAGTCGATGAAATCCCGGGCCCGACGTGGCAGGCTATGAACAAACGTTAAGGGTGCATGTGGGATTGTCAACCCGGTTTACCGGATCAGAAGCCGACACGATTTGCCTCGTTCCTGAAGCCGAACTCCAAAAGACTAAGGAAACAGCCCCGGATCAATTCCCGGAATGACCTTCAGCGCGTTCTTATAATACACCTTTTGTAAGACGGAATCAGGCAGGCCCAGCCCGTACATCTTCCAGTGTGCATGGCGCTTGCGGTAATAGTTGAAATACTCGTCTTCGGTTTCCAGCACACGGAAATAGGTGTAGTACTCTTCTTTCTTGTAGGTGTCCTTTCCGAACATGACCCGGTCCTGGTACTGAATCATCCATTGCCGCGCAAACTTCGGCTGACGTCCCAACTCGGCCAGAACCGCTCCGAGTTCCGTGTACACGTTCGGCAACTCATCAAAGAGTTTTCCCAGCCGCTCCAGGTCATTGCCAAACCAGCCCAGGTGGGCGTCGATGAATTTCGTTTCCGGATGCTTGCGAAAAACATGGTGTTGCTCAGCGATGATTTGTTCAAAGGAAGGGTACTTGTCTGCCGGACGGTACCGGCCGGGCTCCTGTTTGAGTTCAAGCCATCGTTCGTTGTATTTGTCTTTGGGCGACCAGAAGGGAGAGGGCTCACCGGAATGGATGAGCACCGGTATTCCCAGCTCACCGCATTTTGCCCAGATGGGATCCAGCCGCGGATCGTCAATGGCTATTCGTTTGCCGTCATTGTCCTTGTCGTCAAGGCCAAGTCCTTTATAGACCTTGAGCCCTTTTGCCCCCTGCCTCACGGCACCCTCCATCATGGCGAGTTGTTCTGAGGGCCAGCCTGCATCATCCAGGTCCTCAAAGTTGATGTTCATGAAAACCACAAAACGCTTTGTGTGGTTTTTCAAAATGTTGTCCAGCGACCACTCCAGGATCTTTCCGCGAAAGCCGCTGAGGTTAACCATCACGCCCATGTTCAGTGAGTCCATTTCCTCCACCAGGTTGTCCAGGTTCTGGATCGGCATGATCCACTGGTGATTGTGCACGTCGATGAATGGAAACTTTGCGTGCGTTAGAAGATGCTGCGGGACCTTCAGTGTTGAAACCGGTTCATAGTCCTCCACGTCCATCACGTTGTTGCGGTACTGGATTTTGCCAATCAGCCACCAGGTCGTGCCAAGAAATATCAGCACCGCCAGCGGCAGGAGGAACCACTTTTTCATGAAGGGAAGCTGGGCGGACTACTGAACCTTGATCGGAACCCGTACAAGGACGTTGTCCCAAACAAAATCCATATTCACGACGGTCGAATCAGAACCGAAGTTGATGACAAATGTTTCTGTTACCGGTACCGTTTCGACCGGAAGGTCAACCTTCAGGATATCTTTGGTATAGTCTGGTTCATTGGCAGCGGTAAAGTTTACCCCCAGCTCACTGTTCAGCGAAACCTGAAAGGAAGTAGGGCCGGGCACGGCATACATGCGGTAACTTCCTGCGCTGATTGGCTGGCCGGCAAATAGAATATTTTTACTGAAAGTAATTTCAGTAGCCGCATTGGCGCCAAGCCTCCAGTATTTTCCATAAGGCTGAAGCGCGCCGTCTTTTTCTTCGCCGAAGATCAACCTTCCTCTTTTGGAGGGCTGGCTGTAATTGACTTTGATGTCCAGGCCGTTGGCACTGAAGCTTGCTGATGTGCCAGGACTTTTAGCAGGCCTGAGCATGAAATAAGCTACAGCCAATACCAGGGCTGCAACTACACCGATAATGATCTTCTTTGTCATAGCAATTGTGGATTGAATGTTTTTTGAATCCCCAAGATAGGAATTTTCCAGATGACCTGTTGTTGGGTTGATAACCGGAATCGGCTACGATTCCTGCATCTCTTCAATCATCCTGATCTCGTGGTCTGAGAATTCGGCCGAAGGCTTGCGCTCCTGAGAAGCCATGAAGGATTCAGGCGTTGAATAGAAGCGCATGCGGTGCTTCAAGATCAGTTTGGCGCCAATGGCATGTTTAAACGATGGTAAAGACGTTCTTCCGTCCAGCCAGTATAAGTCATGGGTTTCTTCGTTCGAAGAACCCTCAATAAAACCTGGCATGTACCGTTGATCGGAGTGTTCCAGCCTCTTTCTGACTTCTTCCCTGAAATCCGTCTTTCCCGTAATGTATATGGTCGTCCAACTCATGCTTTGCCTGTTCCCAAATAATATGGAGCCATCTTCTTGTTGAGTAGTATGAAAATTCTGCTTCCTCATCAAATCTCCCTTTATTATTTTTTCTGTGTGTTCAATCTTACTAAAATACACCAATTGAACAAGTAATGCATCGCAGACGTTCACTTTCATTAACGAAATAGGAGTGAGGAAGTTGGGCTAAATGCAGCGAAAATAATTCTGAATTCGGATCACAAAGATTACTGCAAGGATTGGATATTCTGAAAATGCCAGTTCAGTTTCAATTATTATGCTTCTTGCTCATTGTATCGGCTTCGTGTTCTTCACGCACGAAAAAATTCTATTTGTTTGCCGCTCCGCTTTTCTTCAGAATTTGCTCGGCCCTGAAAAGCATATCCGCCGATTGCAGGAGTTTGTTTCTTAAGTCCGGACGGAGGGTTTTGTTCTCCACCAGGTATTCCCGCACGATGCCGGCAGCTTCCGGTGTTTGGTATTCCTGGAGGGTGGCATCAAGCCAGCCCTTTGGAAAAAAGATGTCGCCGGTGCGCTGCATTTCTTCCAGGAGCTCCAGGCTTGGCTTTACATACTTCACGGCTTGCTGTGAGCGAAGTGGGTGGTGAAGCATGCGCTGGGCCTGCAGCACCCAGGGTTCATGCGTGCGGTTCTCTTTATTCTTCAGGATTTCGAAGAAGTTATCCCTCACCGACACCTCGGACGACAGGGCGGGCATGATGAATTCCATCTCTGCCTTCCGGTCCGGGTTGGTGATGGACTTAAGCTGTTCCTGCAGGATTGATTCATATCCTTCAGCCTGCCGGAGCGCAATTTCATAGGCCAGCATGACGTGATCCCGTTCGGAAAGATCAAGACCGGCTGTAATTTCATTTTTCCAGAGTCTCCTGAGGTTGGTGATGCCACCAGGACTGAGCGCCACATTCAGGTAGCCGTTGAATAAAGTGCGTTTAATTGAGTTATCCTTTTCATGAACCATTCTTTCAAAAATGGCATCATCCAGTGACTGGCTGAGCAGGGTCCGCTGGGCCGGCTTGATGAATTGCCAAAAGATCCGGCCAATCTTATCAATGACGTATTCCAATACAAGCGGATCTTTCTCCGTGTTGATGCTGCCCATCATTTGTTGAATCACGCGCTCAGGATCCAATTCCCCACGGAGGAGATATTCCCAGACATTCATCCAGATTCCGGCACGGGCTTCCGGATCGTTCATGGTGGATACTGAGTTCAGCATGACATCCATGCTGGCCTGGTCTGCATGAAAATAGCCGTAGCCGCGTCCCTTGTAATTGGGGATCACGATCGGCGAAATAATTTTGGTATCCAGCAGGGAGGGCTGGTCTTTTGAAATGGTTACTTCCACCACTTTTTCCTTTCCGTTTTCGATGATGTTAAAAAGAAAGAACTGGGGCCACGTAATGCCGAGCGTATCGTTGACCACGCTGACTTGGATTTTATTTTTACTGTCGTCAGGACCATAGGCGATCGCCGGCATGCCCTTGGTTTTGATCCACGCCTTGTTCCACACAGCAAGGTCCTTATCGGTGTGTTTTTTCAATGACCCGATGAGGTCGTCCCAGGTGGCATTCCCGTATGCATACGTCTTGAGGTAATCGCGCAGGCCAAGCTGGAAGGCTTCAGCGCCCATGAGCGACTCCAGGTTGCGCATCATGATCGGGGCCTTTTGATAGATGATCGCGCCGTAAATGCTGCCCGCATTCCTGAGGTTGTCGAGCGGCTGCTGCACTGGGTGCGAGCCTGCACTCCGATCGATGTCATAGGCGCCGGGATAGTGCGCCATGAGAAAACGGAGTTCATGGTTGATTTGCGGAAACGACGGGTCGACCATTTTAGCCGCCATGAAATTGGCAAACACTTCTTTCAGCCAGACGTCGTTGAACCACTGCATCGTCACCAGGTTGCCAAACCACATGTGGGCGGTCTCATGGGCGATGAGGCTCGCGCGACGCATTTCTTCAAGCACGGAAGCAGAGGGATCCAGGAAGAGACTGCTTTCGCGATAGAAGATGTTTCCGGGATGCTCCATGCCGCCAAACTGGAAGGCCGGCATCAGGGCAAAGTCAAATTTCTCATAGGGATAATCGATGCCGGTGTAGTCATTCAGCCAGGTGAGAGACTCGCGATGCAGTTCAAATATCCGGGGCAAGTTCCGCGCCACCTTGGCGGTATCGGTTTCCCGGTAGTACATGTTCATGCCTGATACCGGATCCGTCGCTTTGGAAAACCGGCCCGCGGCAAAGGCAAATTGATAAGTGCTGGTCGGTTTGGTGTCGCTGAACCGGTAAATAGGTTGACTGCCGGATGAATCGATGCCGGTGATTTTTCCATTGGACACCGCCAGCCAGTTTTTCGGGATGGTGAGCTGCAGCCGGTAGACAGCCTTCAGGTCGGGCTGGTCAAATACGGGGAAGCAGGAAGAGGCCCGGCTCGGAACAAAAAGCGTATACAGGTAATCGGCATTGCGGTTGAGTGCCGCGTCGCCTGCGATGAATTCAATTTCAAGGGTATTGGTGCCTTCGGTCAGCAGCCGGCTCTCAATAACAAGGTGTTCACTTTGATGCACAACGGTTGCAGCCTGTTGATTGACCCTGACGCTCTTCACATGGCCAACGGGTGCGTTGAAATCCAATTGCAGGGGCGCGTCGTTGTTATTCAGTTGAAAGGTAATGACTTCCGTTGCCGGGATGGAGTCTTTGGCGGAAGCAGGCAGGTTGAAATGGAGTTGGTAAACAAGGTTGTTGATGGACTGTTTCCTTTCGACGGCCAACTCCGCGGAAATGCCGGGGGTGATCTTTTTGGGTTCAGAGCACGATAGAAGGGAGAGTATGAAGAAACAAAACAGGAGGTTTGATAATCTGAAGATTTGAAATTGGGGCATCGAAGCCCGCTCTGACACTTTCAAATTTTCAAATTGATTCATTTTCAAATTGATTCATTTTCAAATTAATTAGAGTCCCTTCACCGACATGCCGCCGTCGACCATGATGTTCTGGCCGGTGATGTAACCCGCTTTGTCCATAGCGAGGAATGCAACGATGCCGGATATTTCTTCCGGCTGGCCAATGCGTCCGGCAGGGGTGCGGGCCAGGATCTTTTCCAGGCGGTCGGGTTGGGACAACACCGGTTCGGTGAGCGGCGTCTGGATGTACCACGGTGAAACGGTATTCACCCGGATGTTGAACGGCGCCCATTCTGCCGCGAGGTGACGACCCAGTTGAATCATGGCGGCTTTGGTCATCCCATAGGGTGGCCCGGTTTGTACGTCAAGCGAGCCGGCGACAGAAGCGATGTTGATGACGCTTGCTTTTCCGGACTTTTTCAGCAGGTCAAAGGCACCCTGTGTAAGGGCCACCATGCTGAAAAGGTTGATTTCAAAAAGTTTCCTGTATTCTTCTTCAGTATAGTCTGTGAACTTCTTTCGGATATTGGTTCCTACGTTGTTGACCAGGATGTCGAGTTTGCCCCAGTTCTCGTTTACTTTCTTCAGGATTTGCTGTCGGAAGGCCGGATCGGTCACATCCCCGTCGAGGCGGAAGAGCCGGGCACTGTGCCGCAATTTGTTTTCGATTGATTTGGTGCTGCGCGCCACCACGAGCACGTCGGCGCCGAGGTCAAGCAGTTCGCGGGCAATGGCCAGGCCGATACCCTTGGTGCCGCCGGTGACAACGGCTTTCTTCCCTTCCAGTGACCAGTGGTTCATAGATTGAGAATTGTTTTGTGCCTGATGTTCATTTCGAATTACCACAAATTATGAAATGCTTCATGAATCTCAAACTGAGAGGAAATGAGTAAATTCCAGCCTAAAGAAAGCACGATGAACTCCCTGGAGGATAGAATAAGGAAATTCAACCGGCACCGGCAGGAACCAACCCTTCAGCTGAAATACAAGATCATGGCGGCAAGCGAGTTCAGTTTTTTCCGGGCCACCTGCCACTTGTTTTACGAAGACCTGGCATCACATGCAAAGCTCAAGCAAGGCCCTGCTGCGTGGATATGCGGGGACCTGCACCTTGAGAACTTCGGCAGTTACCGGGCTGCCAACGAGTTGGTATACTTTGATATCAATGATTTTGACGAGGCAGTGTTGGCACACACTTCGTGGGAGCTGGTTCGTTTCCTCTGCAGCATTGGCATGGCATCTGAGTTGTGGGAGTATTCGATGGAGGAAGCACATAAGCTCATGGATCTTGCGCTTCAAGCCTATTCAAAATTGCTGTCGGAGGGCAAGGCTTATGCCATTCAAAAGGAAACCAGTCCGCCATTGATTGTCGAATTTTTCGAAATGGCCCAGCGTGAAAAGGAAAGGACGATGGTGGAGTCGCGGATGGACAAGCATGAAAGGCTGAAGATCATTAATGGAAAGACAATTCCGGTGGAAGAGAATCGTAAACTAATGATCAGACAGGTGGTCAATGAAGTTTTACAGCGCAAATTCGGTTACCTGGAAGTTAGGGATGTTGCCTTTCGAATAGCGGGTACCGGGAGCCTAGGAGTCAGGCGTTATGTGCTGCTCACCTTTGACGACAGAAAAGAAAAATGGCGCTTGCTGGACATTAAGGAAGCGCATCCTTCGTCATTGACTCCTTACCTGGAAATGAAACAACCCCACTGGGACGATGATTCGGAGCGAATCACCAGCGTGCAGGGCATGATGCAATATGCGCTTCCCCGTTACATGGGTACCCTGGACATGGAAGGGAAGCCTTATGTGCTGAAACAGCTGCAGCCCAGCAGCCAGAAAATTGACCACACCGTTTGTGACAGGAAGATGAAGAACGTGGAGACGGTGATGACCACCATGGCAGAAGCCGTTGCTTCCGCGCAGATCCGGAGTGCCTCGCGCAAGGGTTCGGCAAGTGTTGAGGAGTTAATGGCATTTGCGCATTTATCAGTGTGGAAGGAAGACCTTGTGAAACTGGCGCTGGAGTATACGATCGTCATGAAAGGCTATTTCAGGGAGTATGGAGCGCTCTATCGAAGCGGGAAGATGGATCCTGATAACTAGCGCAAGCCATTATCATCAAGGTTGATAATCCTGGTTCAGCACCAGCAGCACAAAGTTTTTTTCGATCGGCAGGTAGCCCTGCTCATAGCAATAATAATAGACAACGCCATCGCGGGTTCTGTAAGTGCCCGTGTGATACCGGAAGTCGAAACCCCTTTCCTTGAGCCACCGTGCCGGGATTTTAATCTTGCCGCCGGGGTTCAGTTCGTCGAGGATACGCCTGTTCTTCCTCAGTGCATTGTTGATGTTCCTGACATAGCTGCTCACCTCGCTGTGGGAACGGTTGTAGTGCGTGCTGCGGCACTGATCGGAGCAAAATTTCTTGTCAATCCTGCCGTTGATCGGCAAATCACATTCAATGCATTTCTTGTCGGGCATGGGATGAAACTAGGCATACCGGTACAAAAGGCCAAAGCCCGGGGTCACCAGAAAACCTGATGATTTTTCGTTTACAAACGGATAGATACGTATGTAAGCGTTTAAAGTACGACTCCCTTTTCCTGCCCATGTCAGTTTTGTTGCGTCGACCCGGACAGGGATCGGCAGTAAAAAAATGTTTAACCTAAATAATTTCACACATGAACAGTTTAAGAAACAGCGTACAGCTGATTGGCAACCTCGGAAAGGATCCGGAGGTGAAAGTTTTTGACAAATCGAAGAAGGCGTCCTTCTCGATCGCCACCACGGACCAGTACAAGAATGCGAAGGGGGAGACGGTCAAGGACACCCAGTGGCACAACGTGGTCATCTGGGGAAAACTGGCCGATGTGGCCGGCAAGTACCTGAAGAAGGGAAGCCAGGTGGCCGTGGAGGGCAAGCTGGTTCACCGCGCCTACGAGACAGGCAAGGGGGAGAAGAAGTTTTACACGGAGGTCAATGTAAACGAAATGGTCATGCTCGGGGGCAAACCCGAATAGTTGCTGCCGTAGCGATGGATGGTGCCCCGGCCCTGCCGGCGGCGCCATTTTTTATTTGAAGAATGGTTGACTGGAACTTTAAGAATCCCTAAAGCTCTCGGGATTAACTTGAGGATAGTATTTTTCTCGAAACAGAGAAAATTATTGCGAATACCGGGAAGAGCAGGGACCAGTATATCAATGAGGCTATTGAAATTTATAATAGGCAGCACATACGCAGGCTCATATCAAAACAACTGGGTAAGGAATCCAAATTGGTTTCCGCTCACTCCCGCAAAGTCCTGGCGGAGTTTGAAGCGCTCAACGAAAATTAAGAAGTCCTGCATGTTGGGCCAGTCCGGGCCCGTTTTGCTGTCCGGGAGGCAGCGCCGAATCCAATTGACCTGAAATTGTCACAATCAGATTGATACTTGTTAACGCTGAGGGAGCGCCATTCCGCACCTTTGACCTGCATGAAACAGGCCAAAATGATGATCGTCCGGGACAACACCTTGAGTGGGTTTCCGGAAAGGGAGAAACGCCACCACAGTTGGCCGGCAGCCTCCCTGTCTTTAGGTTTATTTTTAGTCCTGGCCGCTGCTTCATTTTGGATACTGTGGATTTATTGTTTCAACAGCCAGAGTAACCCTGCTGAGCGGTTGGCCATGTTCAAAAGCTATTTTCCTGTATTTCTGAGCGCTGGACGTGGCTTATCCTTTTTATCCATAGGACTATGTACTTCCGGCATCGCGCTGGCTTCCCTGTGCTGGAATGACAAATGCAATGCCCTGAAATCCCTGAGCATCCTCACCATATGCTCCGCCACCATTATTCTTTCCCTGACGCTTTTCAGTTTGATGTGATCTGATCATGAAAACCAGGCTCCTCGTCTTATCTGGTCTCGTTCTGTTTTTTTGTCTTACAGCCCATGCCCAGAGAAGGGGATCTGATGGACGGTTCCAGTTTACGCTTGGTGGGGGGGTCAGTGAACTCAACAACACGTTTGGACCGGATGCGAATGTCTGGACTCCACGGTTTTCGTACCGTGGTACACTCGGGTGGGCCTTCACAGACCGTATGTCGGTTGGATTAAATATGTTTGTGATGGTGGTAGGCGCATCGAATGCCGTTTACCTCCCTACTACCTCAGGGCTTATCCTGGCAAAGCAGGAAACGAAGGGGGAGAGGTTTATGCTTGGCGGGCTGTATGTGAAAGTCATCCCGTTAAAGGCTGTCAAAAGATTTTCACTGCAGATGGAGGCCGGCGCCGGCGGTTATAATCTCGTGAGTGATCAGAAATATTCCGGGAATGGCCCGGGATATGGGATCACGGCTGCCTGGAATATGGTCGAGGAGTCGTCCATCCGGGTGGAACCTTATTTCTCCTGTGGGTGGTCATCCCTGTCAGACCAGATGGTGGATGGCACTTTAATGACAGGACGCAGTTTCCAGAGCTTTTCATTGGGGCTGCAGGTTGTGCTGTGCAAGTAACTTTGGATGCGGGCATAAATCAGGAGTGAAGGAAATGTAGCGGCGAAGCCGTGAGGTGTGGGTAGAAGTTTAACCCAACTTACAAAATGAATATATCCGCAAGACGTATATTCGCTATAACATATCAGCAATACGCATATCCTCTATAGGGATATCAGCAATGCTGATATCTAATTGTTGTGTGCCATACTTCTCGAAAGAAATTGAATATCATTGGTCAAATTGAAGAGTTAATCGAAGTGCAATCCAGCATATTGGTCGACTGCTTTAGGATTGTTAAAGACATAGAATTCCTGTCATTCACGGGGCATACGGAGGAAATAAAGAATGTTTTGGAAGGCGATCCTTTTTTTGTCCGCTCAGGCAACTACATGTGGACAATCCTGATATTAGAGCTAAACAAGTTGTATGACAAGAATGAAAACTATGCCTTGGAGAAAATACTGAATATCTCGTTAAACAATAAGAAGCAGATTCGTTGGGCAAAACCTGAAAATATGGAACAACTGGGTGGATTGCTAACTAAGCTTCGCAATCCAGCAATTCAGGGAATAGTCAACAATCTCAACTACATTCGAAGTAAACAAAGTGCGCATCTGGACAGGAATAGAAATAATAAAGAGGTCCTGATCCACATTGCTGAGGCTAAAGAACTACTCAGCCTAGCGCAAGATATTGTTTCAGAAACTAGTATTACTCTCAAAGGAATTCAGCTGGGATTAGACTTTGAATTCTTGGGTCTTTGCGAGATGACGATAAAGAATCTCGCTGAATACAATAAGATTCGAGGATGAAGTACGTCAGCCAACAATTAAGGCTTAAACGAAGCAGCGAGGCAAGGGGGTAGGCGGCTTAGCTGTAAGCTTCTGTTGAACGGAAGCTTCGGTAGTTTCCGCTATGGAAATTGAATGAGAATTGTGAGGGCAGGATTTAGGCAGAAGAAGACCACGGAGATCTATACGCGCGTATCCACCAGGAGTCTTGCCGATGTGAAGAGTCCTTTGGAAGGCCTTGATATTGACTTCTGAGTGACAAGCCTGGTTATGCTATTCGCCTGGTGACGCTCAAGCCTTCGCCATAGACCTAATGTGGAGTGACAAGCTGACCAAGGGTGACATTCATTTACCAAGGGTTTACCAAGCATTTACCAAGGGCTTACCAAGGGCTTACCATGCATTTACCAAAGGGTAACCGTGCAGTGACCGTGGGGTGACCGTGGTCTGACCGTGCTCAGGCGTTATTTTCTTCGTTTCTATACTGGAAATTGCGGTGCATGTCTTGAAAAGCGTGCAATTGACAAAATTATTAGCTTTTCAAGTCTCGTCTCTGGTCATTCCCGGGGTAAGAATGGAATCAGAAAGCATTGACCTCCGCAAGTCTAACAATTAACGAAAAAAGAAGGAAACATATTGAATAAAGTGAAAATAAATTCACAAGGTGCTTTTGAAGGCATTCTGTTTTAACTTACAGAGCAAATAGCTCAGGCTTTTGAGGGTTATCCATACCACGACACATAATGAATATATCAGCAATACGCATATCCTCTATAAGCATATCAGCAATACGTATATCCTCTATAGGATATCAGCAATGCTGATATATAATTGTTGTAGGCCATTCGCTTGGCTCCGTGGACAGAGACGTGTTAAATAAGAAATGCGGTGTTCGCGGACATATTAGAACGGGACAGGCCGTTGACAGATGATAAGCTAAAATGAAATACCGACTGACTCCATTCAATCTTGCATCATTATACTTTTTTTATGAAACAGTACATTTAATTGTAATTACAATAAAACTTGGTGACAGGGCTGACTTGGGCTGGTTATTCCTTTTTTACTATTTCGGAATTTTTCTTGCAATAATTTTTATTGACTATCTGATTCAGCTAGCTTTTTTTACAGGAAAAGGCAGTTGGAAATCTCTGTATCTGACCCAGATGTTATTACTTGTCATTGTAGCTATTATCGTATTCCCGACAATTCATCTTTGATTAACTTAATTCATAGCTCGGCCGACAAAAAAAATAGCGGGGGAAGCGAACGGCCTACAACAAGATGTATCGTCAATAGCTAGTGGAACAAGTGATTGAAATTAATGTGGTAAATTAGCTGTAAGCCCAACGAAACCGGCGGCTTCGAGTTTACGCTACTGCCGATACATCGATCAAGGCGGTACAGCGTTTCAAAGTGATCGACAGTGTAAATTTAAAAACTCCTTTTCAGGACAACTGGACACTGACGATAATTTGCCCCGGCTGACTATTTGGAGCAAGCTCTTTAGGTGACCGCTTCTTTTGTTATTTACAATTTTAACAGGGCCCACTCTTTTGTCAAATTTGGTACAGTGCCCATAGCATAGCCTGACCCTGCCCCAACTACAACCAAGTCGGATGGATTGTATCCGAAGCCTCCCGTTGGATTAAATAATCCCGGCTCCATCGAGAAAGTCATATTCTTCTCCAGCACGGTTTGATCGCCCAATGCTATGTATGGTTCCTGGTGGCCTTCCATTCCTTCTCCATGGGCAACTCGCTGATAAAGATATTTTTGCATACCGTTTTTGACCTGGTATTCATGTATTGCCTTGGCAATATCCTGGCACTTGGTTCCTTCAGCTGACATTTGTATTTGCATGGCTGATCCTTCTGCCATAACCTCCCACATTTTTTCCATTTGGTTTGTCCATGGCGCAATCTGATAAGGACAATAGAGTTCTCCTCCGCACCCACCAATCTTAACAACTCCGGAGACCTGAATTGAATCTCCTTTTTTGATTTTGCTGTGATGGAACTGATTCGGGTGTGGGAACGCGGTGCTGACTCCTGTCCTGCAACCAATGTCAATAGTGATTCCCACTGCTGTGTGTGGAAGGCCATCGCGTTTAATATCTTTCATGACCAGTTCTGTTCCGTATTCGGTAGCAGCCATCCTTACCTGGAAGTCGGTGAGATCGGTTCCATATTCTAAAATATAGTCCCTGGTCCAGGCATGGATCTGACTAAAATAATTATAGGCTCGCTGAGCCAAGGCAATTTCTTCCACTGTTTTAACCCTGCGCATCTTTATGCACAGGTCGCTCACATCCTCAAATGACGCCTTCGGGAGGATTTCATTCATCCGCTTCAATGCTGGACTTGAAGGTGTTGCACTGAGGGCTATTTTCTTGTCCCCAAACCCTCGCTTCTTCACACCATTCAGTTGCCATTCCAACAAATCAACGGGAGGACCGGTGACTACTTTAGCCTGATTGGGGTAGCCCCCCTCGGCATGAGGGTAATCATAAAAATATTCTGCGTCAGTTACCCACCAGCTGCGTACGAGTTCCATATCCAAACCAGGATGAAACCAATATACTTCCATTTTGTCAGTCGGGATAAAGCATGCGAACGGTCTTTCTGTGTTGCTATAAAAGAGACCGGTGAAGTAAACAATATTCCATTCATCGTTTATTAATATTCCGGCAAGGCCTTTTTCGGCCAGTTTCTCCTGCAAAACCCGGACACGACCCTGATGCCATTCCAATGGCAGTCGGTCAAAATTGGCTGGTGTTGGGTTATCAGGTTTTGTAATCAATAATTTGCTTGAATTACCAGACACTTGGGGTATGCGGCTATTCGGTAGATTCGATGACTCTTTGGTCTCACATCCTGCCAATACCCCGATGGAGGTGAGGCTCGTGCCTTTGATAAATCCTCTTCGGTTAATCATTTTATTGTTCGTTTAATATGGATATAAATTAGGGATCTGAATATCAGATTATGGAAAAAGAGCCGGTTATTTATAAACCCTCTTTTTAAATGTACAACTAATTCTCATGTTAAGTGTAACCTCCAATCATAATTTCATGCTATAAAATCAATCCGCTATGACTACTCACAATTGGCAAAGAGAAATGCAGCCTTTGAATATTAATTGCACCAAATGCAAAGGCTGCGCAAGGCCGACACGCACAACCAATGCCTTTGCATCCGTGGCGGACAACTACACACAGCAAAATGTATATGCCTGGTCGGCTACGTTTGTTTTGTCTGTTCTGACGCGACATCTAAGATGCGTGCCAGTGCATCTAATCCGTCACCACGCAAATCTGCAAAACCTTAGCGTCAAAGAGACTTTATGACGACAGATAAAATTGACGAACGACACACCACTTATTACAATTCTTCACTTGGACAAGTAAATCGTTTCCTTAGACAACGGTGACAATGGTGAAAAAATTAAAATGACTTTGGGGCAGTAAAACAGTTAGGAGATAAAGAGTCGTAAAAGAAATCCCCACCGCACTGCAACCGGGAAAGATTGTCTTGCCCACGCTTTTGGTAATTGCCGTTGCGCCCCACATCCCGCCCGCAATCAAAGCAAAGGCAAGAGCCAAGCGTCACCAATAGTACAAAGAAAGAGTTTTATATTTACTAGAATGAATGAAGAAATCAGGAAATATAGATTCCGGCAAAGTGCAAAGTTTAAAATAGAGGTGGTTCCGCTAAAGACGCTTACTACCAACAATCGTCCTCACTTAATAACACCGCACCGAACAGACTTTTATCATGTGTTCATGTTTGATGATTGCACACCTACTCATTTGGTAGATTTCAATCCAATCAAAATCAAGCCCTTCACACTTCTTTTCATTGACAAAGACCGCGTGCATCAATTCGATCAACTGCTAAACTATGAAGGGCGTGTATTAATCTTCACGGACGACTTTTTCATTGCCAACGAACGTGATACCACGTTTTTAAGAAGTTCTATTCTCTTCAATGACTTGACGGACAAACCTAACTTTCAATTACCAAAGGAAGTCTTTGCACGATTCGTTTCCATTAGCAATTCAATTGATGAAGAACTTGAAATGCCGGAATCAGAATATGACATATTGAAAAACCACCTTCATAATTTGTTATTGCTGGCAGAGCGTGAAAAGAGAAAGCAAGGCTACACTGAAATGAGGAAAGGCGCAGACTTAGACTATACTCTACTATTTCGTGATCAGCTTGAAAAGCAGTTTAGAAGCGTTAAGAATGTATCTGTCTACGCTGCTGTATTGAATGTGTCAGAGAGACGCCTGGGCAATGCAACTACCAAAGTGTTGGGTAAAGCACCCAAAGAGTTGATAGATGAGCGCGTGCTGTTGGAGGCTAAACGATTATTAGTTCACGGAAATCAATCGATTAAAGAAATTGGATTTGAGTTGGGGTTCGGAGAGCCGACCAACTTTATAAAATATTTTCGGAAACATACAGCAAAAACACCTGTTGAGTTTAGGGAATCATTTCTTTCCTAAAGCCAAACCATAACCGATACAGAAAAGTATCATTCTTATTCCGAAATCTACCTTACTTCCTGGGTAGAACAAAATCACATTTGTCCATCAAATGAAAAAACAATTAAATATGATGGACAGCAAAACAGCACTGACTGCCTTTTACAAAAAGGCGTTGACCGTAAACAAGGAAACTACACCGACTGCGGTCTTAACAGAAGTCTTATCCGACAATTTCCTTTCCAGCGGTTCGGTAGAAGGCAAAGGAAAGCCTGCCCTTATAGGTCAGGTAGAACATTTTTGGAAACTAATTCCAGACCTAAAATGGGAACCGCAAGATATTGCCAACGATGGTAACAAATATGTAGTTCGCAGCTTGGTAAGCGGTACACCAAATGGAGATTTTATGGGCACACCAACAGACGGAACAAAATCCTTTAGAATTATGTCAATTGATTTCCACATAGTAATTGATGGTAAACTGACTTCTGTTCATCATTTGGAAGACTGGGGAACAGCTATGAAACAATTAAAATCTTAATCGTATGAGCAAAGACATTGATATTGTACCTAAGTGGGTACGAATTGTAATAGGCTCACTTGCTTTAGCAAATATTGCTTTTGGGGTTTTTGGATATTTTGATGCTTCGGCACTTTTTCAGAATAGCACAGTAGGTGTTGACTTAGAAAGTTTAACCGCTAAATATGCAGGCTACGAATTTGCTGCACGAAATTTGGGCATTGGTTTGGCTTTGCTAATTGTAGCATTAAAAGGCGTACCCGAAAGTTTGGCCATTATGACTATTGTTCGAGCATTGATTGAATTACAAAGTATTATAATCGCAATATTTACAAGCAGTTTTGCAGCAGGAACCGTAATAGCAGTTATAATGTTGGGTGTCGAAGTTTTGGTAGTCTTTACACTTTTTAGAGTTATTGCCAAACGAGATGCATAATAAAAATAGAAATATTGACATTGTTCAAAGCAATAGTTTTCATTAGAACAATGGTAACTGCACAAACAAAAAATCAGATAAATGGACGTAAAAGAGCAATACTTAGAAGTGGTTCGCTTCAAGTTAAAAACGGAAGTAACAAAAGAACAATTTTTAAAAGCTGAAAATGACATTCGCGTTGGTAAAATAAAAAGCCAAAAAGGTTATCAAGGCAGAGATGTCTATCAAGCCTCAGACGGAAGTTGGTTGATCATTATTCGCTGGGACACCAAAGAAGATGCTGATGCCTGGACACCAATTTTCACGATACTTCAAGAAGGACAAGCCTTTGGTTCATTAATGGATTTTTCCAGTGCAAGACAAGAACATTACACATTAGTGAAACCCTGATTAAGAATTCTAGTTTGACATTTTAATAGAACTCAGACCGGGACGCGACTTATGCTCCGCACTGCAGCACCAATGCATAAGCCGCGCAAACTCAACCCACAACCAAAGCTTTGGCATCCGTGCCGCTCAGTAATGGTCTACTGAGGCACTGTGCATAATACTACGTATATGCCTTGTCGGACACGTTTGTTTCGTCCGCACTGGCGCGAGATTTAGAATGCGTGCAAGTGCAGCTGCCAGCGAAGCGTGTTGAAGACCCGCACCATATGTGGGGCATAGGGTTGGTCGCCGAATCATAAAGTTTCGATCCGGGCCTCATGAAATGCGGCAGGCGGGATAAAAACGCCAAAAGCCTGCTTTTTTCTTAGCTTTGTCGCCGATGAATTTTGCCTTCCCGAATTTCCTCTGGGCCCTCAGCGCGCTTGCCATCCCCATCATCATCCATCTCTTCAATTTCAGGAAAACAACCCGCATTTTCTTTTCGAATACCCGCTTCCTGCAGCAAGTCAGGCAGGAAACCACGCAAAAACGCAAACTCAAGCAATACCTCGTCCTCACATCCCGGCTGCTGTTCCTGTTGTTCCTGGTCATGGCCTTTGCACAGCCCTTCCTGCCAGCCCGTGAGCAAATGACGGCCGGCCGCGAAGCAACCATCTATCTTGACAATTCCTACAGCATGTCGTCCCAGGTGGCGGAAAAAACACGCGCCCTCGATGCCGGCATCCGGTTTACCAAAGAGATCGTCTCGCTTTTTCCCCCCGACACGCGCTACAAACTCCTCACCAACGACTTTGCGCCGTTCTCCAATGCTTTCAAAACAAGAACCGAGATACTCGACATCCTGACACAAATCCGGCTCTCACCCATATCCCGGACCTTCAGGGAAATTTCCCAACGGATCGGCGCACAGCAACAGGATGTCTTCTGGGTCTCTGATTTTCAAAAGTCAACTGCCGGAACCTTTGAGCTTGCCCCGGTCGACTCACTCAAGGCGTGGCGGCTCGTGCCCATTGCCCTCGAAGGAGCCTCCAATGTGCTTATCGACTCTGTCTACCTGGAAGATCCTTTTGTGGTAGGCGGGCAACGGAATGTGCTGAACGTCCGCGTCAGGAATGTAGGGCCCAAGACAAGGGAAGGCCTGGTGCTGAAGCTTTCCATCAACGATGTGCAGTCGGGAACTGCCTCGGTCAACCTGGAATCCAACTCTTCTGCGCTTGCCAAATTCGACCTGGTCCAGGGACTGCAGGGATGGAACAGGGCTGTGACGAGTTTTACTGATTTTCCCGTAAGCTTTGACAACGAGTTCTACGCATCGCTTAATTTTTCAGCCAAGATCAAAATCGCCGAGGTCCGCAACGGCAATGCATTCGTAGAAAAAGTCTTTGGCAATTCTTCTCTCTTTTCATACAGGGCCTTTGAAACGGGGAACGTTGACTTGTCTGTTTTGCTGCAGGCGGACCTCGTGATTCTCAACAACCTTGACCACCCCGACGCTTCGCTGATGCAGTCGATCCGCGAATACCTGTCTGGGCCTGGTACCTTGCTGTTGATTCCCTCCGAGAAACCCGACCTTGGCACATACCAGGTGCTGGCCGGCGGACTGGCACTGTTGAAAAGCGAGGCGGCGGAAATGATGGAGATGGACAGGCCGGATTTTCAGAACCCGTTTTTTGAAAATGTCTTTGAGGAACGATCACCATCGATGGCCATGCCGCGCGTACGTCCCGTGTTGACCTGGGCCGCGGACCGCTCTGCCTTGCTGACCTTGAAAGACGGCAAGCCGTTCTTGTCCCGAATCAGAAACACCTTCCTGCTCGGCGCCCCGCTCAGTGAGAAGTTTTCAGATTTCCAGCGGCACGCCTTGTTCGTACCGGTGATGTACCGCATTGCTGCATCTGGCCACCGGACCAGCCAGAAGCCATACTACGCCCTTTCCGAGAGCAACATTACCTTGCAGGTGGACAGCCTGGGCGGTGAGTTGCCGGTGCGGCTGGCCGGAAAGCAGGAAGTGGTGCCTGCCCAGCGCAGAAATGGCGACCGGGTGATCATGGAAATTCCGAAATTCTCAATAGACCCGGGCTTTTACTATGCCATGAACCAGCAGGATACCCTCGGACTGGTCGCCTTTGATCTCGACAAGCGTGAATCCCTGCTGGAGCAATGGACGGGTGAGGAAGTGAAGACCATGATGGGAGGAGGGGACAATATCTCTTTATTTAACGCCGCCTCCACGGATGCTTTCAGCAACGAAATAAAAGAGAGATATTTGGGGACTCCTTTATGGAAATATGCACTGGTTCTGGCGTTGTTGTTTCTCCTGGCAGAGGTGCTGCTCATTCGGTTTTTGAAATAGCATGGAAGCCGGTTGACATCGGGTCCAGGCGCGGTTCCAGGCGTCAGACACCTTCACGGTGTCAGACGCCTAATCCTGACCCCAGGACCCGCCACCAGACGCCTCATGAAATTGAAATACGGTTCGAATGAAAATACTCATCCAGTCGGCGACCATTCTCAACCAGGCCTCTCCTTTTCATAAGAAAAAGAAAAACGTCTTAATCCAGAACGGAACCATCACCGAAATCGGGGATAAGAAATACAGTGCGGACAAAGCCATCGATGCCAGCGGCATGTTCCTCTCCGCCGGATGGGTTGACCTGGGTGCCTATGTCGGCGATCCGGGCTACGAGCACAAGGAAGACCTCACCTCAGTGGGCAAAGCCGCTGCGGCCGGTGGCTTCACGGAACTGGCGGTCCTGCCGAATACGCAGCCAAGTGTACAGTCGAAAAATGAAGTCAGCTACCTGACCAGCGACAACGGCAACCGCCTGGTGCAGATCCACGCGATGGCGTCTGTCACCAGGAACAACAAGGGAGAAGACCTGACGGAGATGATCGACCTGCACGAGGCCGGGGCGATTGCATTTACCGACGGACTGAAGCCGGTTTGGCATACCGATATTTTCCTGAAGGCACTTCAATATTTGCAGAAATTTGACGGCCTCCTCATTGATCACTCCGAGGACGTCTGGCTGAACCTGTTTGGCCAGATGCATGAAGGCATCAACAGCACCCAGCTTGGGCTCAAGGGGATGCCGAGGATAGCGGAAGAACTGCCGGTGAGCCGGAACCTTTCACTGCTGGAATACGCCGGGGGACGCCTTCACTTGGCCAGGCTGTCAACTGCAAAAAGCGTGGCGCTGGTAAGGGCAGCGAAAGCCCGCGGCTTGAATGTGACCTGCGACATCACTGCCTACCAGCCGCTGCTGGACGACAGCATGCTGCACAGCTTTGATACGAATTACAAAGTTAACCCGCCCCTGCGTGAAAAGGCAGATGCAGCAGCGCTGATCAAAGGACTGAAAGACGGCACAATCGACACCCTGTGTTCGGGGCACCTTCCCCAGGATGCCGAGAGCAAGAACCTTGAATTTGACCTGGCTGATCCTGGCATCATCAACTTGCAGACTTTTGCTTCCAACCTGACGGCATTGTCTTCATCCGTGCCCTGGGCAGACCTGGTAGATAAAATTACGACGGCCCCACGCCGGATCCTTGGCCTGGAGGAAGTGGTGATTGATGTTAATCAAAAAGCAAACCTCACACTGGTTGATCCTGCCTGTGAGTGGATTCTCGATGACAAAACCAATTTATCGAAAGCCAGGAACTCGCCCTGGTACGGCACAAAGCTGAAAGGCAAGGCCCGAGCCATCTTCAACAACTCCAGGCACTGGTCTGATGTTTAAGTCGCCCTTATTTAAGGTATCGCTCCGCTATGGTGCTATCGCGGGACTGCTCTGCATAGGGTTTGTCGTTTCGCTTTTTTACATGGGCAAACACCCGTTCCTGATCAATCCCATGCTTGATTTCAGGGTGCCCCTGTTTGCCCTGATGCTCTTCTTCTGCCTGAAAGAGGTCCGGGATTATCATCAGGGCGGTGTATTGTATTTTATCCAGGCATCCACGGGGAGTCTTTTCTTCCTGCTTACAACAGCGTTGCTGGCTTCAGCCGGTATGTACCTGTTTGGCACCTTCCAGCCCGCTTTTCTTGCAGACTACGTCAGGGAGTTCACGACTCAAATCCGGAACCTTCCGCCTGAAACGGTTGAACGCATCGGGAAAGCCGTCGTGGAGGAGAACCTGAAGACCCTGCCCTCTACAACCCTGGGCAACCTGGCGACCTTGTATGCCTGGCAGACCATGGTTATTGGCTTTTTTATTAGCGTAATAATCTCTGTAATTTTAAGACGCCAGCCAAAAACAGAGTAAAATGGAAGCAGAGACACAACCATTGGAAAGCCCATATCAGCATGCGATCAAACACGGCGCGATACTGGGTGCGATCACGACCGTTTTGACCATCATCATTTACGTCGTCAGTATCCCTTTGATGGGATCATTGAAGTACGTACTCCTGGTATTCGGAATCTACATCGGTTATGTTATTTACGCCGGCATCGACTATCGGAATTCAACCGGCGGCTTTATGATGTACAGCAAAGCCTTTATTCATGGCTTTGTGGTACTGGCAACGGCTGGGCTTATTGGAACCCTGTTCGGTCTGTTGCTTTTCCAGGTAATTGATACTGAGTTGGGGACCAAGATCACCGACGCGATCATCAGCAACACCGAAGAGACCATGCGGAGTTTTGGAGCGCCGGAAGACCAGATCGAATCCCGGCTGGCAACCATGCGCGAAGAAATGCCGAATAACTTTTCGGCCATGGGCCAGGTGAAGGGCTTCTTCACCAATCTCATATCCTATGCCGTCGTTGTGTTGCTCACCAGCCTAGTCGTCCGGAAGTCGGAGCCGGTAGGCATGTAACCTCAAACCTAACCCAAAACCATATGGAAGAGTCAACTCAAAGCCAACCCGAAGAAACAACCTCCCTGTTTCAACACGCTGTCCGCTGGGGATTGATCTCGGGCATCATCGTTGTTCTGCTCACGGTTGTATATTATGTCGTGGACATCAGCCTGATCGTGAACTGGAAAGTGGGCCTTCTGACTTTTGCCATCTACATTGGGTTTGCCATCTATGCCGGCATCCAATACCGCGGCCTGGAGGGAGGGTATCTGGCTTACGGAAAGGCGTTCCAACATGGCCTGGTACTTTTTGCCATAGCAGCATTGGTGTCAACGGCCTTCAACCTGGTTTTGTACACGGTCATCGATCCGGAACTTCCAGGCAAGCTCGCGGATGCTGCGGTTGCTCAAACTGAATCCATGCTGCGGGGCTTTGGTACCCCTGAAGATGCGATTGAAGAGGCAATGGACAAAGCCAGAGGGGATATGGAAAATCAGTTCAGTCCCGCAGGAGTGGCAAAGAGTTACCTGTATGCGCTCATCGGTTGTGCGGTTTTTGCTTTGATTACTGCCTTATTTGTGCGCAAGAACGAGCCTGTGGAGCTGTAATACTGGATGGATATATCAATCATCATTCCTGCGAAAGACGAAGAGCAGTCGATACCCGAACTAAGCCAGTGGATCAGCCGTGTGATGGAAACACACGGCTTTTCTTATGAGGTAATCTACATCGATGATGGCAGCGGCGACGCCACCTGGAGCCAGGTCCAAAAGGCGTCGGCGTCCAACCCGTCATTCAAAGGCATCCGCTTCAACAGAAACTTTGGAAAGTCGGCCGCATTGCACACCGGTTTCAAGGCGGCGCAGGGCGACGTGGTCATCACCATGGATTCCGATTTGCAGGACAGTCCGGAGGAGATTCCGGCGTTGTACAAGATGATCAGGGAGGAAGGGTATCAGCTGGTTTCGGGCTGGAAGAAGAAACGGCATGACCCGATTTCCAAAACTTTGCCGTCGCGTTTTTTCAATTTTATCACACGCCGCATATCAGGGATCAGCCTTCATGACTTCAACTGCGGGCTGAAGGCATACAGCGCAGTAGTAGTTAAAAACGTCACGGTATATGGGGAAATGCACCGGTACATTCCGGTGATTGCCAAGTGGGCGGGTTTTACGAAGATCGGGGAGAAGGTGGTGGAACACCGTGAGCGCAAGTACGGCAGCAGCAAGTTCGGCTGGGAGCGGTTCATGCGCGGCTTCCTGGACCTGCTGTCGATCACGTTTATCGGCAGGTTTGCGAAGCGGCCCATGCACTTCTTTGGGTTCTGGGGGTTCTTGTCGTTCCTGGTAGGTTTTTTCTTTACGATCAAGATTCTTTGGGACAAGGTTGATTCGGTATTTATTTCAAAAATTCCCCTCAAGCGCGACGTCACCGATCAGCCCATTTTTTACCTTGCGCTGGTGGCGGTCGTCCTGGGCACGCAGCTTTTCCTCACCGGATTTGTGGCCGAGCTCATCGCCCGGCAGTCGATTTCGAAGAAGGACTACCTCGTGATCGAGAAGGTGGGAATGAGTTAGTTCGGGGTTCTGGGTTGAAGCTCGGGGAGTCCAGGTTCAATATTCCAGGTTTCAGGTTCAAAGTTCAATGTTTCAGGTTCCAGGTTCAAAGTTCACTGTTCCAGGTTTAAGGTTCAAAGTAGGGGGTTCGATGATCCCGAACTCCGAATTTTTCACCACTGGTCACCAGATTACCGATTACTGATCGCTGATTACCACCCTGATGAACTTATTTTACCCTACCTTTGTCTTCCATCTGTAGGCGGTATTACCGAATACAGGAGTACTGATTACTTGTATTTAAAATGGGGCTGACCGGTTTTGACAGGATGTGTGAATCCGTGCACCAGCATGCAAGCTCATGAGGGTAGAGCTTTGAACACTGCTCTCACAATTCACGTGGCGAGAATACTTACGCCATGGCTGCTTAATCTGACTTAATGTTAGGTTAGCCTGCCCCGGGCTTGTACCGGGGTTTATGCTCGGATAAGATCCGGCAGGCCATCATCGCCCGGTTCCTCTGTTTTGCGGGAGCCGGATATGCGGTGTCGATCAGCAAAACTGGGCCGTGGTGTGTTGCGCATCATTGTCGAGACAACAGCAACTAAGGAGGGGTTTAGGCTGTTGCCTGCCTTGCTTCTCCCGACAATCAAAGTCAACTAAGCATGTAGAACGTACGCATTTATCTTCTCTGGACCAGGGTTCGATTCCCTGCAGCTCCACAACTAATGCAAAAGAACCGTGAAGTCGTAAAGATTTCGCGGTTTTTTATTTCTCACATACTAACCTACATACGAAAAGCAATTTGTTTACCGAATAGGTTCTGGCAAATACCATCATTTCATTTTCGCGGGAATTCCAAAAGACCCTATCAGATGAATTCTATCTCAGGATAACCCCTCTCGACTTCATAATCGCGCGTGCGACCGTATAAATAGTGCGTTCCTTCGCTTTGGGCTCAGCCGAATTTCACTTCCTAAATTCAATGCCATCATGATTTCAATTGTTATAGCCTTCGCGCACGCGTCGCAGACGCCGCGCGATAGTCAGCCCTTGCACTGCAACTCGCGCACCATAGGGGATGTCTGGGTACTTGCTGCGGAGGAGCGATCTGTTTGTAGAATCGATTATACAATCTTGACGACAAGCTCCGTAGGAGCGGCCTGTTATTTCTTCACACCAATCCGACATTACCACCATTCATTGCAGCCAAATGTTGTGATTGTTGAATTCAAAATGGCACCCATGTTGGGGATATAATTTGAAATGCAACAGGTCGCTCCTACGGAGCTAGAACCGAACGTACCTTGACGGTGCTACAAGCGGGTCGCTCCTACGGAGCCGGGAAGAATTTCCCCGTAATTTGTAATCCCCCTATGGCGCTCGTCTTCGAAGGTGACTATGGAGCGGATGGGGGGTGTTTGAATTCAAAAAGTATCTAAAGCCAGGGTCGTGGGAGCATTCACAGAAAGAAATTGTCTTCAGTAAGTAGGGTTTTACAAATCGTGAAGACCGCGAAGTCCTAAAACTCATTCGTTTTTCAGACCTCAGAATCTCCCACCGACACCGATATAAAAACTTTGGCCTAAAGCCGGAATAATTCCTGGCCCCGGATATTCATCCGTGCGTTTCGTAAAATAGCGGTTGTCCCCTAGGTTATTGACGCCGAATTTGAGATTGTAATTCCTGACTACAAAAGTTCCGGACCAGTCCATAACCGTATAGGCAGGGATTACTCCTGCTACGGCATCCGGTGATGGTTTTTCTGAATTCTCCGCATCACCATAAGATTTGGCAGTGTTGCTGACAAGAAATGTTGTGGAGAACTTTCCGAACACAAGGGTCGTCCCAATGCGGGTGATGCTGGTAGGTGCATATTCCACATACTTGCCGGTGAATTCGCCGGAAACATATTTCGCATCAATAAGCGCCATGGAAATGAAGGCGCTGACGCTCCATTTATCATTACCAGAGAAGGCTTTTACGGGGTTGAACTCTACATAAGTTTCCAATCCTTTGTGAATGCTGTTGGCGACATTCGTCCTGTAAGGAAACTGATTGCCCAGTGCATCTGTCTTTTCAATAATACCTACACGGTTGTTGTATTGTAAGTAGAACCCGCCTACATCAAAGTTCAGGTAGTTCTTTACCGAGCCGCGGTAGCCAATATCAGCATTGGCGCCAAAAGCATCTTTCAGGTTGGGGTCAACGGTGGCTATGGTACCAAAGGGCGTCAGGGATGAATAATCCAACGGCCGGTATGCCTGTGAATAATTCGCATAGATGTTGGTTGTGGAGGTAAGGCTGAATTGTGCCCCCACGCCGGCCAGGAAAATGCTCCTGACTTTTGACTGGTCAGCATAAATGGTACTGGTGTCATCATAGCTGGGACTAAAACCCTTGACACCTGATTTGATGTATTCATACCTCAAGCCTGGCGTGATGGAAAACCGGCTTCCTAACCGAAATGTGTTTTCGATAAATGGCGAGAAATTCGTGGTGGTGAAGGCCAGATCATATTCGTAACCTGGTTCAACGAGCGTAAAATCAAAATCCGATCCGGTTGTTCCTTTCCCTCCTCCCTGCCGTTTCATTTTTCCGCTGAAAAAACGGACACCCGCGGCGAGCGTGTTTTCCGTTTTTCCTATCACATAATTCGAAAGCAACCTGATTTCGGTCGTGTAGTTTTCAAACCCTTCGTGCTGCGATTCGCGGTTGCTGTAACTGTTGGTCACAGGATCAATGGCATCTGGAGCATTGGGACCACCATCCTCATTACGCCACACAAGATCACGGGCACTCGAATTGAAAGTGGATTTCACACGCAATGAAGTGAGTCTTGAAATTTTCCAATCGAGTGTAGCTGTCAAGACGTTCCATGGGCTTCGGAGCCAGTTTCTTTCTCTGTAAGACGCTCGGCTATTAATGGAATAGGTGCTATCGGATAATCCTCCCGGCA
>JAYTVB010000036.1:0-55394 GCA_043744235.1 Cyclobacteriaceae bacterium
TTATCATGCCGTGGTGGATGGCCTGACTGACTTTGAGGATGTATTGGTGGATAGAGCCATCCTGAAGCAAAATGACGGTACCGTCAAGCTTTCTTCAAAGGGCAAAGACGCCCAGACCACGTTCAGGACCCTGGCGGTTTACACCCATCATTCATTGGTTGAATGCAGGCCGTTGACCGGTAGAATGCACCAGATTCGGATTCACCTGGCCTCGCTAAGGGCCCCGATTACAGGCGACGAGCTGTATGGCGGCAGGCCATTTCTCGTATCCATGGTGAAGCGGGGTTTTAGGGTAAAGAAGGATACGGAGGAGCAGCCCCTTATGAAGAGGATGGCGCTTCACGCGTTTTCGTTGGAATTCAGCGGCTTGGATGGTCAGCGAATTAGTGTGCAAGCTCCTTATCCTAAGGACTTTACGGCCCTGTTAAAGCAACTTTCTGCAAACGTCCGGTAAAAGTAGAGCCCTTCTTGCATAATCTATTTATTGGGCCTACTTTTGTGTCCCTTTTTGAAGAGGGCTGAGTATTTTACAGAGTTAAACCGTTTATTCAAGTGGATTCGATCAGTTACAAGACAAAAAACGAAAACAAGGCAAGCGCCGAGAAAAACTGGGTTTTGGTGGACGCCGAAGACCAGGTTTTGGGCCGTGTGGCCAGCGAGATAGCCAAGGTTATCCGTGGCAAGCACAAGCCTGGGTATACACCCCATGTTGATTGTGGTGACCACGTCGTGGTGATCAATGCCGAAAAGGTAAAGATGACCGGCAAGAAGTGGACCGATCGCGTGATATTCACGCACTCCGGTTACAACGGCGGCCAGCGCGAGTCTACACCCAACATGATCAAGGCCAAGCACCCCGAGCGTTTGATTGAGCACGCCGTTCGCGGCATGCTGCCCAAGAACAGCATCGGCCGTACACTTTTCAAGAGCCTTCACGTGTACACGGGCACCAGCCATCCGCACGAAGCACAGCAACCCAAGACTATAAAATTCTGATCTAACTATTCATGGAGATAATCAATACCATCGGTCGCAGAAAGACATCCATTGCCAGGGTATACGTGAAGCCGGGCAAGGGAACGATCCTCATCAATGACCGCGAACTCAATACTTATTTTACGTCTGAGATTCACCAGATCTGTGTCAAGCAGGCCCTGACCATCACAAAATTGGATGGCACCTATGATGTGACCGTCAATGTTGAAGGTGGTGGAAACAAGGGACAAGCCGAGGCAATCCGTTTGGGTATCGCCCGGGCTTTGGTAAAGATCAATACTGAGCACCGCCCTCCGCTCAAGAAGGAAGGCCTGCTCACCCGCGATTCACGCATGGTAGAACGCAAGAAGCCGGGTCGCAGAAAAGCAAGAAGGAAATTCCAATTCAGCAAACGTTAATCGATTGAGCAGCAGCATGGCAGATAAAATGACAACCCAGGAATTGATGGAAGCCGGTGTTCACTTCGGACACCTTACCCGCAAGTGGAACCCGAGAATGTCCGAGTACATTTTCATGGAGAATAACGGCATCCACATTATTGACCTGAACAAAACGCTCAAGGCTCTCGAAGAAGCAACTTTTGCAATCAAGAACATTGTGCGCTCCGGTCGCAAGATCATGCTCGTCGCCACCAAAAAACAGGCGAAAGACATCATCGTGGAGGAAGCCACCCGTCTCAACATGCCTTTTGTAACCGAACGCTGGCTTGGCGGCATGCTCACCAACTTTGCCACCATCCGGAAGTCGCTGAAGAAACTGGCACAGATTGACAAGCTTGTTAAAGATGATGCTTTCAACAACCTGGCCAAGCGTGAGCGCCTGATGGTAACACGCGAGAAAGCGAAACTCGAGAAATTGCTGGGTGGTATCGCCGACCTGAACCGCCTGCCTGCAGCCCTGTTTGTTGTGGATGTCAAGCGCGAGCACATTGCCGTTGCGGAAGCACAGAAACTGAACATTCCGGTGTTCGCCATGGTGGATACCAATTCCGATCCGTCGGACATTGATTACCCGATCCCTGCCAACGACGACGCTTTCAAGTCTATCTCCATTGTCACCAAGTACATCGGCAAGGCCATCGAAGAGGCGTTGATGGAGCGCAAGAAGGACAAGGAAGATGCAGGCATGAAGAAAGATGAAGAAGAGAAGCGCAAGGTGGACGAGGCCGTTCAGGAAGCATAAACCGATATAAGCATAACGTACAAAGCGTCCTGCTTACCTGATCGGTGGCAGGACGTTCTATTTGTTACCGCACTAAAGAATTACTGAATTAATAAATTAACTACTATGTCAGCAATCACAGCACAAGATGTAAATAAGCTGCGCACCATGACCGGCGCCGGTATGATGGACTGCAAGAAAGCTTTAACCGAAGCGGATGGTGATTTTGAAAAAGCCATTGAAATCCTGAGAAAGAAGGGCCAGAAAGTCTCAGCTTCCCGTTCCGATAAAGAGGCCAAGGAAGGCTCCGTGTTCATCCGGGTATCCGATGACAAAAAGGAGGCTGTTCTCATCGCCCTGAACTGCGAGACTGACTTCGTAGCCAAGACGGAAGATTTCCAGAAATTGGGTAACCTGGTGGCAGATACTGCGTTCGCGAAGAAGCCGGCCAATACGGAAGGACTGTTGGCTGAAAACGTCGGCGGTTTCACGCTCGGCGACAAGATCACAGAATTGGTTGGCAAGATTGGTGAAAGGCTCGAGGTGAGTTCTTATGTGATCATGCGCGGTGAGGCGGTGGTGCCTTACATCCATGCCGGAAGCAAGTTGGGTGTTTTAGTATCGCTCAAGGGAGTCAATGGCAAGGACGTTACTGATGCCGGCAAGGACGTAGGCATGCAGATCGCGGCCATGAACCCAGTCGCGGTTGATGAGAAGAGCATAGACAAATCCATCATCGAAAAGGAACTGGAGATAGCCAAGGCCCAGATCATTGCCGAAGGCAAGCCTGAAAATATGGTGGAGAAAATTGCCGCTGGAAAACTGAATAAATTCTTCAAGGAGAGCACGCTGCTTCCCCAGGCATTTGTCAAGGATACTTCTAAAACCGTTGCCCAGTACCTGGACGGCGTGTCAAAAGGATTGACTGTCGCTGAGTTTAAGCGGGTAGCGATTGGATGATGGTTGTGGCACCGCTTAAGCTGTGCCACAACAATAAAAAAAAGGGAGCCATGGTTCCCTTTTTTTATCCTTATTTTCAAGACAGTTAACTGCATCTGAGGGGGACCCTGCCCATCCGGCTAATTTTCTCTATTTCCGCTGACCAGTTTGAGAATAATGTAGCTGAATATCGAAATGCAAAAAGTAACCAGTCCGTATATGGTGGTTATTAGGGCCACTTTTGTGCCTCCCATGATGATCTGAAATGGGATGGGTTCCTTTGTCTCCTCCAGAGCCCCAAACATTTGAAAGAAGCCCACAATAGTTCCGAATACTCCCAATGCCAACCCAAGGCCGCCCAGCTGCTTAACGGCCTCTATCCAAATTGTCTGAACCGGTCTTTTTTGAATGATTCTTAAAACATTGAAAGCAATGATCGCCATGGTGATAATGAAAACCAGGGTGATGGGATGCATAAAAGGTGTTCCGCCGGAAACGTACCATTCGCTTAAGCTCATAGTTGTAAAGTTTAGGTTTTGTTAATTTTCAAGCAATGCTAGCTGAGAATTTAATTTTAAACTTTTTTATTCGTCTGGCAGACCATCAGGCATGGGATAATCATGTTGCCATCAGGGTTGTGGCGAAAGGGCATCCAATACTGTCGAAAGGGGCATTGTGCTGGCCCCTTGATTTGTACACACAGGATTTTTCCTAATTATGCATTTCGAATGAGCCGCGCAGGAGATCTTATCGACCACATCTTTACCCGCAGGCGCTGGGTTATTCATCTTTTCTTCTGGCTGTTTGTCCTTGCGTTTTACGTAATATTCTTCGGCCGCAAGAACAGCAATTACCTTCAGACGTTTTTTTTCGTAGGCCTGCTGATGCCGGTCACCATTGGCACTACCTATTTTCTCAACTACTACCTCGTGCCACGCTATCTGATGAGGGAGCGGTATGGATTCTTCGTGCTGTACTTTATCTACACACTGCTCGGTTCCCTTTTCCTGGAAATGATGATCGCCATGCTCACCTTCATCGTCATGGCAGAGGTGAATATCCGGGACATGAGCCCGGCCTCCATCGATATCTTCTTCCTGCTGACCTCCTTGTTGATGGTCGTCTTCCTGGGGGTAGCCGTAAAAATGCTGTTGCATTGGCGCCAATCAAAAGAGGAATACCAGAAATTGATGCGTGACAAGGTGGAGGCAGAACTCAGGTTCCTTAAAGTCCAGCTCAATCCACACTTTCTGTTCAATACGCTGAATAACCTGTATTACCTCACGACCCAGAAATCGGAGAAGGCCCCTCAGGCCATTCTCGAACTAAGTGAAATGCTGGACTATGTGCTTCACCAGGGAAAATCTGTTTTTGTTCCACTTGCAGATGAATTAAAACAGGTTGATAACTACATCGCACTGGAATTGCTGCGGTATGAAGACCGCGTTGATGTAAGCAAGGAAATAGCAGGACTGACCCTGGAGCACACCATCGGCCCGATGATGCTGATCACACTCATTGAGAATGCCTTCAAGCACGGGGTGATGACGTCGGCGGGAAAATCATGGATAAGCATCAAAGTGGCCTGCGGCCCGGACAGGACAGACATAACCATCAGCAATGGGTGGCGCAACGATTTCCGGGGCAAAGGCATTGGACTGGACAACCTGAGAAGCCAACTTGAACATTTGTATCCTGAAAAGCATTCCATGAAAATTGATATGGAAAAGCAGGGAGAATTTTCTGTTAACTTGCTCCTCTTCCAATGAAATTCACCTGCCTCATCGTGGATGACGAGCCGCTGGCGCGCAAGCTGATGGCCGCGCATGTTGAAAAAATTGAAGGACTTGAATTGGTTGGTGAATGCGGCGACGCCATCGAAGCAGCCAACTTTCTGCGAACACGGAAAGTGAACCTGATTTTCCTGGATATCCAGATGCCGGAGATCACGGGCCTTCAGTTCATTGGTACATTGAAGAACCCGCCGGCCGTCATTCTCACCACGGCTTACCGTGACTTTGCACCGGAGGCATTTGACCTGGATGTAGTTGATTACCTTTTGAAGCCAATTTCATTTGAACGCGTCCTGAAAGCCGCCAACAAGTTCTTTGGAAGGTTTGGTGAGGCTTCGGGTGCACCAGCAGATTCAACAGTAAAGGGTGAGGAATACCTGTACCTCAAGGCCGATCGGAAGACACACAAAATCCGGCTTGACGAAATCAAATACATTGAAAGCCTGGACGAATATGTGAAGGTGCATATGCCTGGCAAAATGTTGGTGACACGGGAGAGCATCAGTTCAATTGAACAAAAACTTCCAGGTAAATCCTTCGTAAGGATTCACAGGTCCTTTATTATTAATATCGGTTTTGTCACGACTATCTCTGCAGAAGTGATTGACCTGGGTGGAACCGAACTACCCTTTGGCAGAGCCTACAAAAAGTCCGCCCTGGCGTCCCTGGCCGTAAGGGAGTGATAGCCATGGCTGCCTTTCTTTGCAGAGCGGCTAATATGGACTCATTCGGAAATTTTTCCCCATCTTTGCTCTAAGCTTCGAGATAATCGGATCGCTCCAACGCCTATGAAGTTGTTTATCTAATTTGACCCAGGGGTCAAATGCCTTCCTGAAATCCCTTTCCCGGGGTTTTGTTCCTATTCGTTTACCTAATTCTAGCATCCGGCCATGAAGGTTTTTGCAAAAACAATTTCAGTATATCGTCTATTCAAGCAAGCCATAAAGGGCGAAGAGCAAAACTTCACAGAAGGCAGCATCAACCGCGCCATCTTCCTGCTGTCGATACCCATGATCCTCGAAATGGCGATGGAGTCGTTGCTGGCCGTGGTCGATATTTTCTTCATCAGCCGCCTCCACGACAACGATGCCGTCACGGCCGTGGGGTTAACAGAGTCCGTCATTGCGCTGGTTTATTCACTGGCCATGGGACTTGGCATGGCCGCAACTGCCATGGTCGCGCGTCGGGTAGGAGAGAAAGACAAGCCAGGGGCAGCTGTTGCGGCAGTCAATGCCATGTACATCGGGTTCGTGCTTTCAGTTCTCATCAGCATCGTGGGGTTGTTCTTTTACAAAGACATTCTCCGGCTGATGGGCGCATCCGAAAATATCGTGCTTGTAGGCTCAGGCTATACCCGGTGGATGCTGGGTGGTAACATCACCATCGTAGCGCTGTTCCTCGTCAATGCTATTTTTCGCGGAGCGGGCAACGCGGCCATCGCCATGCAATCACTGTGGATTGCCAATATCCTGAACATGGTGCTGGATCCTCTCCTGATTTTTGGATGGGGTCCTGTGCCGGCCATGGGCGTGGAAGGTGCGGCCATCGCCACCAACATCGGCCGCCTGGCCGGCGTGCTGTACCAGGTCTACTACCTCATGGGCGAAAAAGGAATAATCAAAATACACAAGGACAATGTCCACATCGACAGGACGATCATCCGACGGTTACTCAATATTGCGGCGGGCAACGTGGGGCAATTCCTCATTTCCACAGCCAGCTGGCTCTTCCTCGCCCGGATCATCGTCACCTTTGGCAGCGGCGCTTTCGCGGGTTACCAGTTTGCCATCAGGATCATCATCTTCACGATCCTGCCTTCATGGGGCATGGCCAATGCCGCTGCGACCCTCGTGGGACAGAACCTCGGCGCCGGAAAGCCCGAGCGGGCAGAAGCGTCCGTGTGGAAGGCGGGATTTCTGAACATGGTCTTTCTCGGACTGATTTCCCTGTTCTTCTATTTCCTATCCGAACCCATCATGCTGTTCTTTTCTGCTGATCCGGAGGTTGTGCAATACGGAACCCAATGCCTTCGCATCGTGGCATTCGGTTATGTCTTCTACGGCTACGGCATGGTCATCGTCCAGGCTTTCAACGGTGCAGGCGACTCGCGTACACCGACCGTCCTGAACTTGTTCGGCTACTGGCTGTTCCAGATCCCGCTGGCTTACCTGCTTGCCGTGAAACTTGACTTTGGAGCATCAGGCGCTTTTTGGGCCATCGCGATTGCTGAATCAGCCCTGGCTGTCGTGGCGATTGTGGTGTTCAGAAGGGGGAAGTGGAAGGGGGTGAAGATTTAGAGATGGTTGCTGTTTGGGTGAGTGCCAGCCACCAGATACCAGAAACCAGCAACTAGCTACCAGGTTCCCTCTTCTTAAACGCCGCCTTCGCCGCCTTCTCCAGTTCCTCGCCGGCCTTTTTCAGACTGGCCTCCACTTCTTTCCAGCGCTCCTTGTTTTGGGCGTCATTCCTGAGTTTGTCGGCGGCCACTTTCAATTCTTCATACTTTTTCTTCAGGTCCGCTTCCACGCGCGTGCTTGCATCCCTGGCCTCAAACATAAACTGGTCTAGTTTTTTGCCGAAATCCCTGAAAAACGTTTCAGCCTTTCCTTCATCCTTGGGTTCCATATTCTGTGGTTTCTTTATTGTTTCCCTAAATTACAGACTTATTGGTAAATCCCCATGGAAGCAGAAAAGGATCAGCTTGAACATATCCAGCGCATGCTGGAAAATAAGTCTACGGCAAAACAGATTACTTACAAGATTCTCATCCATGCATTTGAGTCCCTCGCAAAGGAATCAAAAAGGGTAGTTGGCGAACTGAAGAAGAAGGTTAAACCCAGTGACCAGGATGTGACTGTTGATTTTAAGCGAATCAACGAGCACGAGTTCCAGGTGAAGCTGGCGGGTGATCTTCTGATCTTTGTGGTTCATACCAACATCGTCACCTTTGATGAGGGTCATGAGGTCATGAAGGACCCTTATATTAAAGAGAATGACATTAACCGGTACTTTGGTCAGATCATGATTTACAATTTCATGTCAGACTCCATCAAGTTCAACCGTGTCAATGACCCGGGCTACCTCCTGGCAAGACTACTGGTCAATCATGAGGGACGGTACATCGTGGAAGGAGAAGGAAAGCTCGGCGTGGTGTACAGCCAGATTTCCCCTGCCCCGATCACTGAGCATGATCTGAACACACTGGTCAAGCTGGCCCTGACCCTGGCGATTGAAAATGACCTGATGGCACCTCCTTATCCCGATGTAAAATTCATCACCCTGTACCAGAAACTTGAAAAGACACAGGAGCTCGGAGCCGGGCAGAAAATTGGTTTCAGGATGAGCTACCTTGGCAAGCCTGAAGCCTGACTCAACAAAGTTTTGACTGCAGTTGAATTCCAAACTACGGAAAAGAGTATTTTTGGTGCTGGCCACAACATTATGATTTTCAGAAAGCTTAGAATTGGTTTCCTGTCATTGGTTGTTCTGATGTTTGTTTTCTCCTGTGCTTCTTCCAGGCAGCCGCACAAGAAACTGAAGAAGGGAAAGCCGATACCCTGCCCCTTGAAAGACTGCTGATTATGCGGAAAATCATCATTGCCATCGACGGATATTCGGCCTGTGGGAAAAGCACCACCGCAAAGGAGACAGCCAAAATCCTGGGCTTTCGATACATTGATTCCGGCGCCATGTACCGTGCTGTGACCCTTCATTTCCTGGATCACCATGTGGCGCTCACCAATCCGAAAGAAGTGAGCCGTGCCCTGGATCAGATCAAAATATCATTTCATGTCGATGGGAAGGGGAAAACCCAGACCTACCTGAACAGCCGCATCGTGGAGGATGAAATCCGGGACATGCGTGTGTCTGAAAATGTTAGCCAGGTGAGCACCCTGGCCCCGGTGCGGCACGCCATGGTGGAGCAGCAGCGCAGGATGGGAAAAGAAAGGGCCATTGTGATGGATGGGCGCGACATTGGAACCGTGGTGTTTCCGGACGCGGAACTCAAATTGTTCCTGACGGCCGACATCCTGGTCAGGGCATTCAGAAGGCAAAAGGAACTGCTGTACCGCGATGAGTTGATTGACATCGATGCCATCGTTGAAAATCTCCGGAAAAGAGACCAGATCGACAGTACCCGGAAGGAAAGTCCGTTGCGCAAGGCTGAGGACGCAATTGAAATCGACACCACCCACATTACGGTGGAAGAGGAGGTGGATGAGGTCATCCGTCTGGCCCTCGGCCGCATGGTCGCCAGCAAATAAAAAGTGCGGGAATTACCTACCTGAAATCAGCCAAGAAAAGCCCAAAAAGCCCTTGCCGGGTACGGATAATTGCTAATTTTGCCCCGGCCTAAATCTTATAGGCGCCACTCACATCCATGGGCAAATTTATTCGTCTCAAGAAGGGATTTACAATCAATCTGGCGGGCAAAGCGGCCCCCAAAATCGCTGAGGTTGAGCCAGCCGAAACGGTATCCATCAAGCCTGGGGATTTCCATGGCTTGTACATGCCCAAGGTTGTCGTCAAGGAAGGCGATTCGGTCAAAGCCGGTACCCCGCTGTTCCACGACAAGAAGCATGAAGACATTCAGTTTACTTCTCCCGTAAGCGGAGAAGTCGTGGAAGTCAGGCGAGGTGAGAAAAGACTGCTCCTGGAGGTCAAAATCCTTGCCGACAAGAAGAGTGAGTACGTCGATTTTAAGAAATACACCATTTCCGAAATAGCGAACCTGTCGGCAGAGGCCATCAAGGCGCAGATGCTGGCTTCCGGCACCTGGCTGAACCTGGTGCAAAGGCCCTTCGGAACTTTTGCCGATCCTGCTGTTACGCCCAAAGCCATCCATATTTCCGCATTTGATACCCATCCCCTGGCACCCGATTACAGCATCCTGTTCAAAGGCCAGGACCAGCACTTCCAGGTAGGCGTGGATATCCTGAAGAAACTTACATCAGGTGCAGTGCACGTCAATACCCATACCACCAGCGAGATTTCAACCGTGTTTTCACAGGTGAAGGGCGCTGAGGTAAACAAGTTCTCCGGACCTCATCCCGCCAGCTGTGTAGGTGTGCAGATCCATCACCTTGACCCCATTAACAAAGGAGATATTGTCTGGACCATTAACCCTTTCGGCGTTATCCAGATAGGCAAGCTCTTCACTAATGGAATCTATGACGCGTCAAAACTGGTGGCGGTCGTTGGTTCTGAGGTCAAGAACCCTCAATATTATAAGTCGGTCACCGGGGCTTCGATCAGGAAGTTCATTGCCGACAATGTGCATGGTGAGAACGTGCGATACATCTCCGGCAATCCCCTCACAGGAACCAACATCGGCAAAGACGGGCACCTGGGTTTTCATGACCATCAGTTGACTGTTCTGCCGGAAGGGAATCATCATGAATTTGTTGGCTGGATTGCTCCCGGTGCCAACAAGCTCAGCTTTCACCGTGCCTGGGGCTTGTTCTCATTCCTGACACCGGGCAGGGAATTCAAGTTGGATACCAACACCCATGGCGAGCCTCGTGCATTTGTGCAGTCCGGCATTTTCGAGCAAGTGATGCCCATGGACATCCTGCCGACCCAGTTGCTGAAAAGTATCCTGGCGGAGGACATTGATGAAATGGAGGCGCTCGGCATCTATGAGGTGCTCGAAGAAGACCTGGCACTTTGCGAGTTTGTGGACGTGTCCAAACACAATGTCCAGGAAATTTTGCGCGACGGCCTTGAATTGTTAAGAACGAGTTAACGAGAATATGAAGTTTTTAAGAAACCAGCTTGACTCGGTCAAGCACAATTTTGAAAAGGGTGGAAAGTGGGAGAAGTACTATTTCGCGTACGAAGCCTTTGACACGTTCTTGTTTTCACCGGCCACGACAGCCGATGTAAAGGGTGTTCAGGTCCGCGATGCCGTTGACCTCAAGAGACTGATGATGACCGTCGTCATTGCGATGGTCCCCTGCCTCATCTTTGGCATGTGGAATACGGGGCACCAGCATTTTGTAGCCCTCGGGCAAACGGGTACCATACAGCAGGAATTCTGGATCGGCCTGGTCAGGACGGTGCCTCTCATCATTGTATCCTACGGCGTTGGCCTGGGAATTGAATTTATTTTCGCGACCTTACGCAGACACCCGGTCAACGAAGGTTATCTCGTGACGGGAATGCTGATCCCCCTCGTGATGCCGGCGGGTATTCCGCTTTGGCAAGTGGCAATCGCTGTGGTCTTTGCCGTGGTCATTGGAAAGGAAGCTTTTGGCGGAACCGGAATGAACGTACTCAACGTAGCGTTGACGGCCCGCGCATTTCTTTATTTCGCATACCCTTCTCAGATTTCCGGCGAAGTGTGGGCTTACCTTGGCGAAGGGACCAAGGTTGTTTCCGGCTATTCCGGCGCGACACCCCTTGCCTTGGCAGCGTCGTCCACAGGCAACGTGGTGCAGGACTTGAATACGTTTGGGTCTGGGTGGGCTGATGGGATATACAGTTTCTGGAACATGTTTCTGGGTGTAATGCCTGGATGTATTGGTGAAACCTCAACACTGATGTGCCTCATTGGTGCAGCCATCCTCATTATGACCGGAGTGGGCAGCTGGAAGATCATCGTCAGTGTATTTGCAGGTGCCTGGGGCATGGGTCTTTTTCTGAATGCGGTTGGCGCTTCGCCCTTCACGCAGATGCCCGCGCACTATCACCTCGTAATCGGCGGGCTTGCCTTTGGTGCCGTGTTCATGGCTACCGACCCGGTGACTGCCGCCCAGACTGAAACCGGAAAGTGGTTCTATGGCCTTTTGATCGGTATGTTTACCGTGATGATCAGGGTATTTAACCCTGCCTACCCGGAGGGAATCATGCTTGCGATATTATTGATGAACGTATTTGCTCCGCTGATCGATTATTTTGTCGTCGGGGCCAACAAAAAAAGGAGAATACAACGTGCGACAATCTAACACTTACATCATCCTATACTCGGCCGCGATCACCATCGTGTGCGGCGGATTACTGGCATTTGCCTCTACCAGCCTGAAGGACAAGCAGGATGCCAACATTGCCCTGGAGCAGAAACAGAATATCCTGGCTTCTGTCATCGCCCTTCAGGAGGGTGACAACATCGAAGAGATCTATGCTAAAAAGGTGAAGGGGTTTGTTATCGATTATGATGGAAACCTGAAGGATGGATTGCAGCCCCAGCAGATCGTGATCGCGGCCGAATATAAGAAGGGTCCGAAGGACAGGCTCCTCCCGGTCTATGAATTCCGCAATGACTCCAACCAGGTTGAGTTCGCGGTTATGCCGGTCTATGGCTATGGGCTGTGGAACAACATCTGGGGATTTGTTGCAGTCCAGTCCGACTTCAATACAGTGCAGGGTGTGAAGTTCCAGCATGCCGGTGAGACACCTGGCCTGGGCGCAAGGATTGTTACCGATGAAATAGCGGACCGGTATAAGGGTAAGAAAATATTTGAGAGCGGTACATTGGCATCCGTTTCCATGCAAAAAGGAGAGGGTAATGATTACTCCAGCAGCCCGCACAAGGTGGACGGCATGTCGGGGGCAACCCTGACGGGCAAGGGTGTCAACAACATGTTGAAGGACTACATGGCATGTTATGAAAAGTATTTGAAGAAGAACGTGGAGAGTAAAACACAATCAAACTTATGAGCACCGAAGCAGCCGTTGTCGAGAAGGTTGTGGAGAAGAAGGCAGAGCCTCTTTTCTCCAAGAAGAACAGGAAACTGATTTCAAATCCGCTGGATATTGACAACCCAATCACGGTTCAGATCCTGGGCGTATGCTCTGCCCTGGCCGTCACCACGCAGATGAAGCCAGCTTTCGTTATGGCGATCGGTCTGACCATCGTTACGGCATGTTCCAACGTCGCCATATCCATGATGCGCAATACTATTCCTTCACGGATCCGGATTATTGTTCAGCTGGCTATTGTTTCATTGTGGGTAATCCTGGTAGACCAGGTCCTGAAGGCCTACGTGTATGATGTTTCGAAACAGCTTTCCGTTTTTGTCGGACTCATCATCACCAACTGCATCGTGATGGGCCGCCTTGAAGCATATGCCATGGGCAACAAGCCCTGGCCTTCATTCCTGGACGGAATGGGTAACGGACTGGGTTATGGCATGATCCTGATGATCCTTGCTTTTTTCCGTGAACTTTTTGGAGCAGGCTCTCTGTTTGGTTTCAAGGTTTTTGCAGCGATGGGGATTCCGTATCAGGGCAATGGTTTGCTGCTGCTTCCGGCAGGTGCCTGTATCCTGCTGGGCGTACTGATATGGGTGCAGCGGTCACTGAACGGTTTTCGCGAGTCGCATTAACAGACAGAATATGGAAAACTTAGTCAACATAGGAATTCGGTCGATTTTTATCGACAACATGATATTCGCCTATTTCCTCGGGATGTGCTCTTTTCTTGCCATTTCGAAGAAAGTGAAGACAGCCTTTGGCCTGGGTATCGCCGTGATCTTTGTGATCGGCATCACCGTGCCCATCAATTGGATCATTCAAAATTATGTGCTCACGGCCGGATCACTCGCCTGGCTGGGTGAAGACTTCGCCAACATTGACCTCAGCTTTCTTCAGTTCATTGTATTCATTTCTGTGATCGCTGCCATGACCCAGCTAACCGAGATGGCTGTTGAGAAGTTTTCTCCTGCCTTGTATGGCACCCTGGGTATCTTCCTTCCCCTCATTGCAGTGAATTGTTCCGTGTTGGGCGCCGCATTGTTTATGGTGGGTCGTCCATACAACCTGACGGAGGCTACGGTATTCGGCCTCGGTTCAGGAGTAGGCTGGATGCTGGCCATTGTGGCCCTCGCCGGTGTTCGCGAAAAAATGAAATATTCGAATGTGCCGGCGCCGCTGCGCGGACTGGGCATCACCTTTATCCTGGTCGGTTTGATGTCATTGGGATTCCTGAGCTTCCTCGGATTCTCGTTGTAGTCAGCGGTCAAGGCAAATGGAAGGCTTCTGTCCGGCCCTGGTCACCGGGTTCGGTAAAGAAGCCTTTTAAATTTCAAGGGTATGAAGAATTTTTTCGGAAAGATCGTTCGGTATTTTTTCAATGGCACCCTGTTCATCGTTCCATTGACCGCCACCGCGTATTTTATTATCCAGGCCTTCCAATGGCTGGACAGTCGGTTGGATCTCCCTTACCCGGGCGTGGGGTTTGTCATTATCCTTACGGCGATTACCCTATTTGGTTACCTCACCACCAACTTCGCATTCCGGACCATGACGGATTGGTTTGACCAGGTGATGAACCGTATCCCATTTGTCAAGCTGATCTACTCGGCGGTGAAAGATCTGCTCGCGGCCTTTGTGGGAGACAAGCGCAAATTCGACAAGCCGGTGCTGGTGACCATCAACAAGGAAAACAATTTGTATAAGATCGGATTCATCACGCAGTCGGACCTGACTGAGATTGGACTGCCGGATATGATCGTGGTATATTTTCCGCAGTCCTATGCCGTGGCCGGTGATCCGTTTCTGGTTTCGAGGGACAACATCAGGCCGTTGAATGTTTCCGGTGCGGCAGCCATGAAGTTTATCGTATCCGGTGGCATATCCGGGTTCAAGGAATCCTGAGGGCGATCCTTATCTTTGTCAACATGAAGAAGCTGGGCCTGATTTGTTTTGTGCTGCTGCTGGCCTGCCAGGAGAACGAACCAGACACGCCCGGCGTGGTGACCCAGGACGCCCAGCAGATCGGCGCGACCAGCGTTGTGATGGGTGCCAAGATTGAGGCCGTGGGCCCGGTGAAGCCAATCAATTACGGATTCCTGTGGGATACCAGCCAGGACCTTACCCTGGTTGGGTCCAAGAACAAATTGGTTCTGGGATCTACCAGTGACTTACGCACCTACAGCATCAAGCTGGACAACCTGACACCTGCCACTACTTACTATTACCGTGGCTTTGCAGCCAACGCAGACTACTCGAAGATCTACTACGCAAACATCGTGTCGTTTACTACCCTATAGTCGCAGTGGATTGGTGATTGTAATGCAACCACGCCTTTGTTGGTGTTCTCACGCCTTTGTTGGTGTTCTTCACCAACAAACATCTGAACTAAACTACCAGAAATCATCACTTAGTCCGGAATATGTGATTTCATGGACATGAAGACTGTGGTAGTTTGGGGTGATGCTTTATTCCACCGAGTATCCGGATTACATGACAACAACATGCCTGGATTGGAAGCCCATTCTCAGGGATAATTGCTTTAAGGACCTGATTATTGAGAGCTTGCGATTTCTTGTAAAGGAGGAAAGGGTAGTCGTATATGCTTTTGTCTTGATGGAAAATCATTTTCACTTGATCTGGCAGATCATGCGCGGCCATAAACAAGCGGATGTGCAAAGGGATTTTCTAAAGTATACCGGTCAGAAAATTCTTATGAATTTAAGAAATGAGCATTCGTCATTATTGGAGGAGTTGATGGTGGGCGTCAAGGACCGGAAGCGCCAGGTATGGGAGCGCAACTCATTAAGTATTCCATTATGGACCCAATCTGTTTTAATTCAAAAACTTAATTACATTCACAATAATCCAGTGAGGGCAGGGCTATGCCAATATCCGGAAGACTACCCATACTCAAGTGCGCGGTTTTATATTTGTAGCGAAAAGAATTGGGATTTTCTCAGTCATTACGATGGATGAAGGGTATTGGGAGGTCTTGTTGGTGAAGAGCACCAACAAGGGCGAGGTTGAGGGTGGGCAGGTACCAATAACGTGAGGGCTTGTTGGTGAAGAACACCAACAAGGGCGAGGTGAAGAACCTGGCTGCCGGACTGGCAGGCGCCAACGAGGGCAAGGTGGCACGCGTTCAAAGACGCGCGCTATACAGTGTCCGTGTAAATCCTGAAATCCGTGGCAAACAAATCATTATAAAAAGCCTGGGTATGGCGCTTGTTTGCTTGTGGTCGTTGTCGCGGCGGCACGCGTCCCAAAGGCAAGTAGCACACAGTACCGCGTGCATTGGAAAGTATTGGGAAGGTATTGGTAGAGTATTGGGAAAGTATTGGTAGGGTATTGCCAGGGTATTGATAAGTATTGCCAGGGTATTGATAAGTATTGGGAAAGTATTGGTAGGGTATTGATAAGTATTGAGAGAGTATTGGTAGGTATTGGGAGCGCCTCGAAAGGAATTCTGCCTGCAGGCCCGCAGGCCTGAAGAAAATCGCGGTTAAGGCACTAATCCTAATGAATTAACCCTGAACCGATCAATTCCTGCCCCTCATACCACGCCGCAAACTGCCCGGGGGTGATGCCGCGCTGAAGCCGGTCGAAGATGATGTAAAGTCCTTCTGCTCTTTGATGCAGGGTGCAGGCCTCCAGCGGCTGGCGGTAGCGGATCCGTGCCATGAATTTTCTTGAATCCCCTTCCGGTAATTTAAAGTCAGTCCGCACCCAATGCTCGTCGGCGGTGGGCACAAACAGTCCTTTCCGGTACAGGCCCGGATGGTCTTCACCCATGCCCATGTAAATGAGGTTCTTGTCCGTATCAGTGCCGATCACAAACAGGGGTTTTTCAAAACCGCCGATGTTCAAACCCCGACGCTGCCCAATGGTGTAGTAATGGGCACCGTTGTGCTTGCCCACCACATGGCCCAGTTCGGGTGTAAGTGCATACGGCTGGGTGATGTGCGCCAGGTCGTCGGCAGAGGCTCCATTTTGGAAAACCGATGCATCCATGGCCACCTCAATGACGTTGCCTTTTTTTGGCAGCAGTTGTTGCTGCAGGAAGTCCGGCAAATGCACCTTTCCCACAAAGCAGAGTCCTTGTGAATCCTTTTTGGCGGCCGTAGCCAATCCTGCTTTTTTGGCAATTTCCCTCACCTCGGGTTTCAGCAGGTGACCAATGGGAAATAATGCCCGCGACAGTTGCGCCTGGGTAAGCTGGCAAAGAAAGTAACTTTGGTCCTTGTTGGGATCCGCGCCCGCCAACAACCGGTAGCGGGTCCGGCCTTCAACCACGGTCTCGCCTTTTTGACAATAGTGTCCGGTCGCTACATAGTCAGCACCCAATTTCATCGCCGCGTTGAGGAACACGTCAAATTTTATTTCACGGTTGCACAATACATCCGGGTTAGGCGTGCGTCCCCGTTGGTATTCGGCGAACATATAGTCAACGATCCGCTCTTTGTATTCCTTGCTGAGGTCGATGGCCTGGAAGGGTATGCCGAGCTGCTGCGCAACGATCATGGCATCATTGCTGTCGTCCAGCCAGGGACATTCCGCACTGATGGTAACGGAGTCATCGTGCCAGTTCTTCATGAACATGCCGATGACCTCGTACCCCTGCTCTTTCAGCAGGTACGCTGTTACACTGGAGTCCACACCCCCCGACAGACCGACAACGACTCTTTTCATGATTGATCCAAAATTGGCTATTTCCCAGAAGCCAAATTCTCGTTTAAAAGTTCCTCGATGATCTCATTAAAACGCTGTTTAAACTGTTCATGGTAGATGCCTGTGCCGGGGCCTTCAAAACCGGTGCGGATGTGCCTGACCTTGCCATCCTTGCCGATGAAGATTGTGGTGGGGAAGGCGAGGACCTGGTTCAGCATTGGCAGCGTCTTGGCTGCTTCCGTTTTGTCGTATGTACCTGCGATCACAAAGTCATAAGGAACGCCCAGTTTCTCTTTCATTTTCCTGACCCGTCCGCTGGCATAGTCAAAGTCAGCCTTGCGCTCATAGGCAAGGCCCAGAATTTCAATTCCCTTGTCGCTGTGGTCCTTGTACCAGGCCGTCAGAAATTTAGTTTCGTCCATGCAGTTGGGGCACCACGTTCCGAATAGCTGGAGGATCAGGACTTTGTTTTTGAATTTTTCGTCCGAGGGACTGATCTTCTTTCCATTCACGTCGGGGAAACTGAAGTCAATCTTGTCGTAGCCTTTCTTCAGCAGGGTCAGGGATTCAGCGTCGGGCAATTGGGCTTTCTCATCTTTTACCCCGTACCATACCTGATGAAAACTTTTCCCTGACCAGTAATCTCCCTTAATGGAATCACCGGACATTGAGGCTGTGAACAGGAACGCATGATGGCCGTCAAACGTGCTCAGGTTCATCTGCCCGTTTTCAACGTTGCCCTCTAGGTATCGGTAGTCGCCCATGGGTGTGAGAAAGGTTCCTTCGAGCCCGGTGGCAGTCTGAGTGAAAACGCCAACGGCTACGGTGCTTTCATCCGGGTTGGTAAAGTACAGGGAATACTTGCCTGTATAGTCGGGAGTGGAGGATGAAGTGGTTGAGAACCTGAAATCCTGTGCGGCTGCAGCGCGAAAGGGAAGGCGGTAGTTCTTTTCAAAATTCTTGATGTAATAGCCTTTCAGGCTGTCGCCCTCCAGTTTTCCTTTGAGTTCTGTATCGAAGATGTGCATCCTGAAAATGACAGAATCATCTTCGAATTTGATTTCGTCCAGTTTGATTCGCTCCACCGCGTTCCTGAGGTAGGCCTCGTAGTGCCCTTCTGCTGACCGGGTGACTTCAAAATTAAAAGGAAGTTTCTGACCCTGGAGGGCAATTTCCCCCCGCCACCAGCCGGTTCTGAGATCGGTCTTTGGAGCGGAACATCCATAAAACAGTGCGCTGACGGCAAGAAGTGACAGTAACCTCATTATTTTTGATTTTTACATAACAAAACGGTGCAAAATAAAGAAATGTTCAGTGGGTTGAAGGTGGTGGAATTAGCTTCTGTACTGGCCGGTCCGCTGGTGGGCCAGTTCTTTGCTGAGCTGGGTGCCGAAGTGATCAAGGTTGAAAACACGAAAACCGGCGGTGATGTCACGCGGACCTGGAAAGCCTCCGGAGAAAAGGCGGGGGATATTTCAGCTTATTTCTCATGCTGCAACTGGGGCAAGAAATCGATCGCCGTTGATTTGTCATCCCAGAAGGGAAAGGAAGTGGTTCGGAAACTTGTGATGCGGGCTGATCTTGTGATCGCCAGTTTCAAGCCGGGTGACTCGGACAAACTGGACGTCTCCTACGAGGCGCTGACTGGCCTTAACTCTCGGTTGATTTATGGTCAGATCACCGGCTATGGTGATGACAATGAACGCGTAGGTTACGATGCGGTGGTTCAGGCTGAAGCGGGCTTCATGGATTTGAATGGTGAGCCTGGCGGTCCTCCCATAAAAATGCCGGTGGCGTTGATTGATATCATGGCCGCCCATCACCTGAAAGAAGGACTGCTCGTGGCCATGCTGAGGCGAGAGCGGACAGGTGCTGGAGGGCTGGTAGAAGTGTCCCTGATACAGGCAGCCATCGCCTCACTGGTGAACCAGGCGACGAATTGGCTCGTAGCCAAAAAGCTTCCGGTCCGGCAGGGATCCTCTCATCCCAATATCGCTCCGTACGGAGATGTGTATGAAACCAAAGACGACAAAAGAATATTGCTGGCTGTTGGAAATGACAAGCAGTTCAGGAGCCTGTGTTCAGCACTGGGACATGAGTCCCTCGCGCAGCAGTCACCCTTTATTTCCAATGAACAAAGGGTGGCTCACCGGACGGAGCTTAATCGGCAGTTGTCCGTTATTATTCGCCAGTGGAAAGCGAGGGAATTATTGGATGCTATGGATCGGGTGAAGGTACCGGCAGGTTCTATCCAGAACATCAGGGAAGCCTTGGCGATGCCCGAGGCAGCAGGCCTCATGCTACAGTCAGGTGATTTGCAGGGTGTTCGGAGTTTCGTGGCGAACGGCCCGGACCGTTCTACGGTGCCCTTGATGCCGCCGCCCAGGTTCGGCCAGCACACAGCGGAAATAGAGACTGAGCTGGACAAAATGATTGGATAATTGCCGTTGTAAATTGAATTTTACCGGAATTAATTGAACTGGATGAAGGGGCACAAAATGTGGTATATTGCGTCTCTTTGTCGCCACAAAACCGCAAAATACCCTTGGCCATCATGCTTTTTGAATCGAACCCCTACACGTCCCTCTGGAACAAGTACCGCCCCATGATTTTGAAATTGATGGTGGCGGCTGAAAAGGATCCGCAGCAATACAAGTTATTTCCTCATGAATTCAAGGCGGTAGGCCAGCGGGAGAAGACAGGGTATTCATTTTCCCTGGAAGTTTCCCATGGGAAAGCACTCAATAAGATCAAGGATTCAATGGTTGCCCGCGACCTGCTGGGTGTTCTGCAACAGTCTCAGAAGGCATCTCAGCTCATGAGCGAGGCCGTTTATGAGCTGCGCCTTGACAAGCAGTTTATTTTTCACGTTACGCGCAAGGTTGAAGTTGCTGCAACCGCCACAGAGGGAACCGTTTGATTTCTTCAGGCTGTCAATGCGGTGATGCCAGACCGGTGATGAACAAAGTGCCTGCGAAAAACGTTGTGTTAATATAATTGATTGAATTATGTTAAAAGTTACCTTCGATAACAGCGACAGCCCCTTTTTCACGGCGCTGAAGGCTAAAGTCGATCATTATTTCACTACGAAGAACATCGATCCCTCCGGTGACCGCTCCCTGTTTTTCAAAGGTGCCATAGTGGTAGCCTCTGCCATTATCCTGTATGTTACCCTGGTTTTCTTTACTCCGGTGACCTGGGTAGCGATTTTGTTATGTGCCCTGTTCGGATTGAATATGGCTGCCATCGGTTTCAATATCATGCATGAAGGCGGACACCAGAGTTTCTCAAAGTACAAGTGGCTTAATAATATTTCGGCCTATTCCCTTAATATACTCGGTGGCAATTCCTATTTCTGGAAAATCAAGCACAACATCAATCACCACACGTACACCAACATCGAGGGTATGGACTCTGACATAGATGTGAAACCCTTCATGCGGCTGCACGAATCGCAGCCGCGATACTGGTTCCACCGTTTTCAGCATGTTTACTTTGTGTTCCTGTACGGAGTTTCTTACATCGCCTGGATCTTCTATGACGATTTCAAGAAGTATGTCAGCGGAAAGATATCACCGAATTCAGAGGTGAAGAAAATAGCCCTGAGAGAGCATTTCATTTTCTGGACTACGAAGTTATTTTACATCGGCATCTATCTGGTTATCCCCATCATCATGGTTGGATGGGTTCAGGCGCTGACCGGGTTTCTGATCATTACCTTTGTCTGTGGATTAGCCATCAGCATTGTGTTTCAGTTGGCCCATGTGGTGGAGGGAACAAAATTCTCGGTAGCGGAACACGACCAGGCCAATAGGATTGAGCAGGAGTGGGCTGTCCACCAGATTACGACAACTGCCAATTTTGGTACGCACAATAAGGTTATCTCCTGGCTGTTGGGTGGCCTGAATTTTCAGATTGAGCACCACTTGTTCCCAAGGATCAGCCATGTCCACTATCCGGATATCAGTAAAATTGTAAAAGAGACCTGCCTTGAGTACAATGTGAAGTACATGGAATATTCATCCATGCTGAAGGCGATTCACTCACACCTTTTTCACATCCGCAGACTGGGCGTCGCCTGAGGAAGGGGCTAACCGAGGGCATTGGTGGTGACCCAATAGCGGTAGGCAACCAGCACTTTGTCAACTTTTGATAATTTGGTAATGTCACGCTGACTGTAGCGCGGCATGATGACCTTGTTGATCATTGCCAGAATCCTGAAGAGAGATTTCTTTGCCATGATTTAAAATTAGGATACTTCCTGCCAAAAGCCAACTAAAAGAAAATCAGGTAAAGAAACAGCATCACCAGTAACAATGCCACGAGTTTCAACCCCAGGCCGGTGCCTGTAAACTCGTAACCGCAAATGGGGCAAACCTTGCTTCGCGCATCCACCTCCATCGCACACGAAGGGCACTCTTTCTTTTTCAATGGTACTGCTTTGCTTAGCTATTCCTCCCAATCCTTGATCCTGCTTATCCTGGAATCATGGTTATGTATTCAACCACTTCATAAACTTTCCCCACCAGGTCTTCGGCGGTTCGGCTAGTTCGGCGGCCGATAATTCCTCCAGTGGCTCATCCACCATCCTTACGCGTTTGGTTGGAGGGGCAGCCTTCACTCTCTTTTGATAGTACTCGGTGCGTTTCTGTTTTTGACGTTCCAGTTCTTCCTCCCTTTTTTTCTCTGCTTCCCGGGCTTCCCGTTCACGCTGAAGGGCGATGGGGTTCTTATCGGACTGATAGGATCTTTCCCTCCTGGGCTGTGCCTTCCGGTATTCCTGCCTCGGTCTTACAGGTGGTTCGGTTTTGCTGTTTTCACTGGCGTCCTCGGGGACGGGTGCAAAATCTTTCTTCCTGGGTTCCGGGAGTTCTATCTTGCCAAGCACCTTGAGTCCAGAGAGCTCAACTTTGGGCGCTTTGATCAATTCCACTTTTTGGGGTTCATCCGATGTGGATTCGGCAGGAAGAACCACTTGTTCTTCACCCTTAGTCTCTTCTTTCGCGGTTGGGACCTCTTCTTGTTTATCCTCCACCGATGTCAGTATTTCCAAAGCTGTGCCGGGTGAAAATTTATCCACGATCAGCGCAACATGCTGATCATCCAGTTTCGCATTGGAATCGTTGGGCACCTGGATCTGGTGCTGGGAAAGAAAATCAATGATCTGAACGGGTCGAAGTGCCAGTTTTCTGGCCAATTGTCCAAGCCTCATAAGGTGGTCATGCTCGTTATTTGGGTCTAAATATACCTTGACCTGGAGGATTAAAAAAAGGGAGGTCTGCCGAAAGGGGGACTACCTGAAATGATAGAGGAAGACCAAAACCCCCTTGAAGGCGGGTTTAGGGTTGTCTTTTATTTCGAGGGTTACGTCAACCTCAAACTTCGTAACACCCCTCAGGTTGGCGATGGAATGCAGCTTTGCCCGAAGCCTCACCTCGCTGTTGACCATAACCGGCTGATTGAATTTCAGTTTCTCTATCCCGTAGTTGATCATCATCTTGATGTTATGAAACTCCGTGATCTGGTCCCAGAGGTGGGGGATCAGTGAAAGTGTAAGGTAACCGTGGGCAATGGTGCTCTTGAAAGTCGTCTCCCGGCTGGCCCTTTTGGGGTCAGTGTGAATCCACTGATGATCCAGTGTGGCATCGGCAAACTGATTGATCTGTTCCTGGGTAATGGTCAGGTATTCTGAAACACCCAGTTCTTTACCGACATGGGTTTCAAATTCCTGGTGGCTGCTGATGATCAATTTGCTCATTTTTCCTGAAAGTAATAATCCAAGATAGCAAAAAGACGATCGCCGGATGTTGGCCGGTAAATACAATGATGCCTGAATCTAGTTTCCGGCCTGAATTCCTATTCCGTCAATGCGGTAAGGCTTGTTGTTTTCAAACTTCAATTTGAAAGTGCCAATGAGCCCATCGCCATTATCAAGGTTCATGTTCAGGGTTTCGCCGGTTGATTTGATCGATACAAGTTTGGCTCCACCAAAGTCATCATGCAGCCGCCCGAACATTTTTACCTTGGCATCCAGGTTATTGGAAGACTTCACTTCAGAGGTGACGGCCGGACCCTGGTCACCCTCTTTCACGGCAGTGCGCATGGGTTTGTCAATTAAGGCCTGTGTATAGTTTTCCTGGATATACTTCCTCCACTGTGCCTCGTCCGACAGGCCGATAATCCGGTGAAGTTCCCGGGCCCTTTTTTCCATGACCGCCTCCTTGGTATCCTGGCAGAGGGCGGCCGTGAAACTTGTTGCGATAATGAGGATGGCGAGCATGTGCTTCATGTTGATAATTTTTTGATTGGTATTCTGACTCTTGGACGTTGGGGCAAGGTAAATAGTTTCAGCGACCAATACCGTAGGCGTCATTTTGCCGATTTAATGCAGTATGGGGAATATTGGCATGTAATCACGCCAGCCAGGTAACAAGAATGAACCTCTAGCTGGCAACTTTTATTACCCGTTTTCGATTAAACACTATCATCCCGATCATCATGAATAAGACTGTACTTGTGTTTATGCTGATGCTGTCGCTGACCGGGGTCTTCGGGCAGGACAGTCAGATCCTGGTTACGCCCCAGTGGCTCCATGAGCATATGAAGGACCCTGACCTGATTGTGCTCCAGGTGACTTTCCTGAAATTCGAATATGACAAGGAGCACATTGCCGGCGCCCGGTATTTGTGGCCAGGCTCGCTTGCTCCGGATTCGCCGTATGGAAATTACAATGCGCCGGATCCGAAGCAGGCAACCCGGATTTTAAGGGAATTGGGAATCTCAAAGGATTCAAGGGTTGTGCTCTACCACATTCGAAATGAAGTGAGCGTGACGGCAAGAATGTTCCTGACGCTTGAAAACCTGGGACTGAAGGGGAGGGTGCATTACCTCAATGGCGGGATGGATGCCTGGAGAAAAGCAGAATTTCCGGTAACGAAGGATTTGCCTCTGGTTAAGAAGGGAAACATGAAAGTGAGTCCGGGCACCTTGTTGGTGGACAAGGATTATGTCCTGAACGACCTCAACACACAAAAGGGGATTGTGGTGGACGCGCGGATGCAGCGGTTTTACGATGGTGAGCCAACAGGCAATCCCAGGGACGGCCACATCGCTGGAGCGAAGAATATTCCTTATACGGAAATGGTGGATGCCGCCAACCTGTTCAAGCCGCAGGATCAACTGCAGGCCTATTTCACGCCTGTGGCACCTGACAGGAACAAGGAACTGGTTGCGTATTGCTTTATCGGTCAGACGGCCAGTGTAGTGTACATGGCTGGCCGCATTCTCGGATATGAAATGAAACTGTATGATGGGTCCATGCAGGAATGGAGCAGGATTGAATCCCTGCCCATGGAAACGACAAAAAAATAGCTATCCATTTTGATCCAAAGGAAACTGGAAGGTAAAGACTGACCCTTTGCCGTACTCTGATTCAACCTTTATTTTTCCATTCAGCTTCTGAACAGCTTCAGTAACAATGTAAAGGCCAAGCCCCGAGCCGTTGGAATGCTCATGAGCCTGGTAGAACATATCAAATATTCGTTCATGGTGTTCCTGCTTGATGCCTACGCCATTGTCCCGGATGGCGAGGGACCAATGCTCTTCATTCCTGGCCGAATGAATGTTGATGAAGGACTTTTTCCCGAAGTCGCTGTACTTGATCGCGTTGCTGACAATGTTGTTCAGGATCACTTTGACACGCTCGCGGTCTGTGTCAACCTCGAGGTCAGGTGAAATATCAATCTCCACCTTCATCTTGTCAAGTCCGCTCATGTGCGCCAGCGTTTCCAGGACTTCATTAACAAGCTGCAGCACCAAAACTGGTTTGATTCTCACAGCGGTCCGGGTGTTGCGGGAGTAGTCAAGAATTTCCCGGATGAAAAGATCCAGCGTGTTTGCCCTTTCGTGGATCAGCTTGACAATGGATTCCCTTTCGCTGCGATCATCTGAAAGTTTGAATACATTGGTCAGTCCCAATATGGAACTGAGGGGGGCACGTAAGTCATGGGAAACACTGTAGACAAAATGATCAAGTTCTTTGTTTGTCTTCACAAGGAGCTCATTCTGTTCCAGGATCCTGGCTTCGGCGAGTTTCCTGTCGTTTACATTAATAATCGATCCTACCGTGACTACGGGCTGCCCCTCGTGGTTGAACCGGGTGATCCCGCTGTCGAGGAACCACATAAAATGCCCGTCCTTATTCTTGAGCCGGTATTCATTGATGTAGGGCCTTTTGGTCTCCAGGTGATTCTGCATTGTCTCCTGCACCCTCCCGACGTCATCGGGATGCAAGGAGGAAAAATAGAAATTCATGCCCACTGACTGGAGTTCATGATCTTCATAGCCAAGAAGTCTTTTCCAGGTTGGGCTCACCATGATGGTCTGATTCACGTGCTGCCACTCGTAGATTCCGGCATTCACCGCCTCAACAACCATTTCATTTCGTTCGCGGCTGTTTTGCAACGCTACCGTGGTTTTCAGGAGGTCTTCTTCAGACCGGTGGTTAATGTCGATTAAGAAGTAGACGATCAACACGGAAGTTACCAGGGCGACGAGAAAATTGATGGCGAAGTTAAGGGTGATGTATGCCTCATTATGCATGATGGCCGGGAGGAACGAATAGTTTCCCCAGTAGGAAAGAAGGAACAGGCAGAGTGATATTCCTGCAAAGAGAAAGGCATACCGGATGCGCTTGAATCCCAGGAGGGCAAAAGCGGAAAGGCTGACACAGATGAAGAACTGGTATATTCCTGTCCTGTAAGAATCCCTCGAAGCGAACAGGAAGATGAGAACATTTAAGTTCACCAGGAACAATAGATTAGCCGCGTGAAATTGATGGCGCCTGTTCAGCACGATCGTGGCGAAGGAAAGCAGGATGACGAAGATGTAATAGGGAAAGTTCAGGCTGAGATCATTGAAATAATCAATCAGCATGTACACCAGGCCGACAGCCATTGCAATGGCTGCCATGTAACCCCTGAGCATGGCGCTTTTATAATTCAGCCTTGATTCAATGCGGCCTTTTCCGACGAGGAGATTCCTGATGGATGGCTTGGACCTCATGAAATGGGAGCACTTTTTGTAAATATAGATTTAATGACCCATGGTTGACAGGGGTGACCTGTTAATTTTGATGTAGCCGGATTGTCGGTGGCATAACAAGACCATGAGGGAAATAGCCTTATTGATTCTATTGGTGGCTGCAGCATCGGGCAGGGCTGGCGCACAGGCCATGTCGTCGGGGGACAAACAGGTATTTGACAAACTGGGCTGGCTGGTGGCCCGGTGGGAGATGGTCGATCCAAAACCCGGTCGCTCTGGATTTGAGCAATGGACAAAGGTTTCTCCGGTTGAGCTGCGGGGAGTAGGAGTAAGGCTGGCTGGTGAAGACACGCTGTTCGTCGAAAGACTCCGGATACTGGTTCGCGACAAGGTGATCTGCTATGTTGCTGATGTGCCGGAAAATCAGGCACCAGTCTACTTCAGGCTGACTGAAATTTCACAGGAGGGTTTTGTTTTCGAAAATCAAGGTCATGATTTTCCAAAGAAGATCGCTTACCAGTTGAAGGATGGAAGATTGAAGGCGACCATTTCCGGGGATGGGAAATCAATCGATTATTTCTTCGCCCATGAGTAATTGATACAGAAGAACCTCCTGGATCGGGAGATTTTGACATTTATTTCAAAGAAATTACAAAACGCCGATTGTCACCCCCAAAGCCCCTTTTTGGCCTCTTTCAGTAAAGAAAGAAACGAGTCGCGGCAAAGTGCTGTAAAGCAGACCCTTTGAAGAGGCTAGCTGACCTATTCCGGCCAGGCACCTAAGAGCACCAATATCCCGTTCTGATGGTGCAAAAACGCTCATTTAGCGATGTGAAGTGGAGCAAAGTGGGATAAAGTGGTTGATAATGTTATTTTTCTCCTTAAGTTTGCTAAGGTGATCCCCGAAAAATCGGGGGGAGCAAAGACAACCACTACGTCTATGACTTTCTTCACTAGTGAGTACGAGAGTAAACTTGATGCCAAGGGCAGGCTGGTACTGCCTGCGCGGATTAAGGCCCAGCTTCCCGAGGGGGACAGCCAGGAGCTGGTCATCCGCCGGGGCTTTGAGCCATGCCTCATCGTATACCCTATGGTGGAGTTCAAAAAGGTCTTCTCAAAAATTTCTGGTCTTAACGAGTTTAACGAAGAGTACCGCAAACTTCAGCGGAACTTTTTGTCTGGTGTGGTGACGGTAGAACTGGACGGCAACGGACGGTTTCTCATCCCCAAAAACATGCTGACCTACGCCCAGATCGACAAGGAAGCGATGCTGGTGGGCACAGGAAGCAAAGTTGAGATCTGGAACCCTTCCATCTACGAGAAGCACCTGATCCAAGACCCCGGTGAGTTGTCCAAGCTTGCTGAGAAATACCTGAATGAATAGGGATGGGCAAGACGCACGTTGATCCATCGGGTACGGGCGGAATGCTTCCATCGACTGACTTCGGAACTTGAATGCATAATCAGCGCGTGATATGAGCTATCACAAACCCGTGATGGTTGCTGAGTGCCTTGATGGCCTGAAGATCAAACCGGAAGGCACCTATGTAGACGTGACTTTTGGTGGTGGAGGGCACAGTCTCAAGATATTGGAACAGCTGACAGGCGGACAGTTGATCGCTTTTGACCAGGATGAAGATGCCAGGCGGCAGGCTGAAAATATTCAAAGTCGTTCTTTCACATTTTGTCAGGCCAATTTCAAATACATGAAACAGTATTTGAAATCCCTGGGCGTAACCCGGGTAGATGGTGTGCTGGCTGATCTAGGCATATCGTCACACCAGATTGATTCACCGGAACGGGGCTTTTCAACCCGGTTTGACGGACCGCTCGACATGCGCATGGACAAGCGGTCTGCCCTCACGGCAGCCAAAATACTGCAGGAGTATCCCGAAGAAAAACTGCATAAGATTTTCGGGATGTACGGCGAAGTCAAGAATGCAAAGACCGTGGCACGGACTCTGTCCGGGCACCGGGGTATGAAATGGGAAAGCAGTGCTGACCTGATTGGACTGCTGAAGCCGCTGGCGCCGAGGGGAAAAGAATTCAAGTATTACGCCCAGGTGTTCCAGGCGCTGAGGATTGAAGTCAATCAGGAGATGGAGGCGCTGGAAAGCTTTTTGACACAATGTGGTGATGTTATTGAAAAGGGGGGGCGGCTGGTGGTGATGAGCTACCACTCGATGGAAGACAGGATGGTGAAGAACTACATCAATACCGGGAAGGTGTTTGGAGATCTGGAGAAAGATTTTTTTGGCAACCCGGTAAGGCCTTTCCAGGCGGTGAACAGGAAACCGATAGTGCCCGGTGAAGAAGAAGTGGCTGAGAATAACAGGGCCAGAAGTGCCAAGCTGAGGGTAGCGGAGAGAATATAGATGAATGACGAATTAACAAAGTTGTGAGCGAGAATAAATTCAGAATTGGACCGGAACGCAGCAATGAAGCCCGCATCAAATCTTCAGGTGAGGGCAAGAGCTTCTTTTCGGGCGTGGAAAGCAGGCTTAAACTGGAGACTTACTTCGAAGAAGGATTCCCGGTACAGTATCTCCCCAAGATCCTGTTCGTCATGATGCTGGGACTGCTTTACATCAGCAATACCCATTACGCCGAAAAAACAGTACGCAGGATTGATCACGTTCAGTCGGATGTGGAAGACCTGCGTGCCGATTATACGACGCTCAAATCAGACCTCATGTTTGCCAGCAAGCAAAGTGAAGTGGCCAGGAGAGTAAAGTCCATAGGCTTGAAAGAAAGTACGAATCCGCCCTCTAAAGTAGTTGTCGAACAAGGTGAATATTAAGAAATCGATATTAATCAGAGTCCGAATCGCATTCCTGGCGGTAGTGATTTTTGCTGTGTCAGTCGCGGCGAAAATTGGTCATATCCAGTTTGTCGAAGGAGAAAAGTGGACCAAGATCGGAAACGAGATTTCATTTGATTACAAGAAAGTCAAGGCCACCCGCGGCAATATCTACTCGGATAATGGAAGCCTGCTGGCGACCTCCCTTCCGTTCTACAAAGTGGCCATGGACCCCACCCTCGTCAAAAATGAAGTCTTCAAAAGTGGTATCGATTCCTTGGCCTTCCTGCTGTCGCGGTATTACAAGGATCGTTCCGCCACTGACTACAAAAGGATGATTCGTGATGCACGCGAGAGCGACAAGCAGTATATCACCCTTAACCGCAAGCAAATAAACTACCAGCAGAAAAAGGAAATGTCGGGCTGGCCGATTTTCCGGGAGGGCAGGCTGCGTGGGGGCGTAATCTTTGAGAAAATGGATGTGCGTTACAGGCCGTTCAGCAACCTCAGCCGGCGTACCATCGGGTTCGTCAATGAAAATGGAAAAGGCGTGGGCCTGGAATATAGCTTTGAAGATGCCCTGGGTGGTCAGAACGGCGAGGCGCTCTTCCAAAAACTTGCCGGGGATACATGGAAGCCTGTCTTTGATGCGAACAATGTGAAGGCCGTTGATGGCCTGGATATACAGACTACCATCGATATTAACCTGCAGGATGTGGCGGAGACCTCACTGTACCGTGCCATGCAGCAGCACAATGCCGACCTGGGTACGGTAGTCGTGATGGAAGTGAAGACGGGCCACATCAAGGCCATCTCAAACCTGAGTAACGATGGAAAGGGCGGATACCACGAAGAGTTTAACCACGCTGTCGGCGGTTCGCTTGAGCCCGGATCCACCTTTAAGCTTGTGACCATGATGGCCCTGCTGGAGGATACCAATGTTGAGCTGTCAGACAGCATCAACACCGGTAACGGTGAATATACCTTTTACAATAAGAAAGTACGCGACCACGAGGAAGGCGGTTACGGAAGGATTACGGTGCAGGATGCGTTTGAGCGATCATCCAACATCGCGATGGCGAAGATGGTCGATAAGCATTTTGGCACCCGCCCGGCGAAATTCCTGGAACACATTGATGAACTGCATCTCTCCAAGCCCCTCGGCCTGCAAATCACCGGAGAGTCATTCCCAAAAATCACGCGGCCAAAAGACAAGAACTGGAGCGGCATTACACTCCCCTGGATGGCCTATGGTTATGGATTTGAGATATCGCCGATGCACACCCTGGCCTTATACAATGCCATTGCCAATGACGGCAAGATGATCAAGCCGATGTTTGTGACCTCTGTCAGTCAGGCCGATGAGCCTGTCCAGGAGTTTGAAACAGAGACCATGAACTCCAAAATCTGTTCAAAGAAAACACTGAACCAGTTGCGGCTGCTCCTGGATGGTGTCGTGGACCACGGTACAGCCAAGAACCTGAAGAATTCCTATTACCGCATTGCTGGAAAAACGGGTACGGCCCAAATCCTCAAGGATGGCCGTTACGAAAAAAAGTACATCACATCATTTGTCGGATACTTCCCCGCCCACGCTCCGAAGTACACCGCGATTGTCCTGGTCACGAACCCCAAAGGAATTTATCAATATGGCAACAGCGTGGCCGGCCCTGTGTTCAAGGAGATTGCTGACAATATATATTCACGCGACCTGCAGTTGCACCTTGCCATGGAAAAGAAGGCCGTTCCCGAGCAAGGTGTATTTCCAACCATCCGCGCCGGCAAGCAATCGGAATTGACCATGCTGTGCAATGAACTGGGCGTTTCCAACCACTCCAATACAGAAGAAGAGTGGATCAAGGCAGTAAAGAGCGGCAGCGCGGTGAGCTGGAGAAAAAACCCGGTGTTGAAAGACCGTGTGCCAGATGTGCAGGGGATGACGTTGCGCGATGCCATTTTTCTTTTGGAAAAAACAGGTTTGCGCGTGGTGCACGAAGGCAAAGGCAGGGTAGCTGATCAGTCCATTTCACCAGGTACCAGGATTTCAAGGGGTTCGAGAATTCATATTCGTCTGAGCTGATGGCCGCATTACGAGACATATTGTATACTGTGCACATCACATCTACCTCCGGTGACATGAGCATCGATGTGAAGGGGGTAGCCTTTGATTCACGAAAAGTGAAGCCGGGATTTCTGTTTGTGGCCATCAAAGGGACTCAGTCCGACGGGCATGCCTTTATTGAAAAGGCCATTTCCGCAGGAGCATCGGCGGTGGTTTGTGAAAAATTACCGGAAAACATCAATGATGCCGTCACGTTTATCGGTGTCAAGAACAGCGCGCATTCCCTTGGTAAAATTTGTAATAACTTTTACGGATCTCCTTCCAAAAAACTAAAACTGGTTGGCGTAACAGGCACAAACGGCAAAACGACCGTTGCGACCCTTCTTTACAAACTGTTCCGCTCCCTTGGATATTCCTGCGGAATGCTCTCCACCGTGGAGAATCGTATTCAGGATGAAGTCCTGCCATCGACCCACACCACACCGGATCCCATTCAAATCAATGAAATGCTCATCCGGATGGTTGAGGCAGGCTGCTCACATGCCTTCATGGAGGTCAGCTCACATGCGGTAGACCAGGGCCGCATTGAAGGCCTGCACTTCACCGGTTCCATCTTTACCAACATCACGCACGATCACCTGGACTATCACCATACTTTTGAGAGCTACATCCGCGCCAAGAAAGGATTCTTCGATGGACTGTCTTCCGATGCATTCGCCCTGGTGAATGTTGACGATAAGCGGGGCATGGTCATGCTGCAGAATTGCAAGGCGAAAAAACTGACCTATGGTCTGAAGAAAATGGCTGATTACAAGGCCAAGATCATGACCAATACCATTGAAGGTCTTGAACTGGAGATGGATGAACGCCATGTCTGGTTCAAACTGATTGGCGACTTTAACGCCTACAATTTGCTGGCCGTGTATGGCACAGCGTGCGAGTTGGGCGAAGATCGTGAAACCGTACTGTTGAAATTGTCTGCCCTGACGAGCGCTCCCGGGAGATTTGAGCTGATCATGCCGGGCTCTAAGTTCACTGCGATTGTCGACTATGCCCATACGCCAGACGCATTGAAAAATGTGCTGGAAACGATCGAACATTTCCGCACCGGGCAGGAGCAGGTAATTTCTGTGGTTGGATGCGGGGGAGACCGTGACCGAACCAAGCGGCCGCTCATGGGTGCCGTGGTCTGCAAGTATTCCAACAAGGTGATTTTTACTTCCGACAATCCGCGCAGCGAAGACCCGCTTCAGATTATCAGGGAAATGCAGAAGGGCGTGGGTCCTTCCGATGCAAGAAAGACCCTCGTCATGGTTAACCGGGAGGAAGCCATTAAGACAGCCTGCATGTTGGCCAGGGAGAAGGACATTATCCTCGTGGCCGGAAAGGGACATGAAAATTACCAGGAGATCAGGGGTGTCAAGTACCCATTCGATGATAAGGAAGTGCTGGAACGTATGTTGAAACTATTTTCTAACTGATTTAAAAATGAATCAATTTGAAAATTTGAAAATGACCCGAAGGAGAAATAGTATGTTTTACGTAGCGGGCATTTTCAAATTTATAAACCTCAAATTGTTTAATTGAATGCTCTACTACCTGTTCAACTATATTGATAAGCAATTTGATTTCCCGGGAGCCGGACTGTTTCAGTACATTTCATTCCGCGCTGGTTCAGCTGCGGTATTGTCGTTGTTGATCACCATCATCTTTGGCGAAAAACTGATCGGCTTCCTGAGAAGGAAGCAGGTTGGTGAAGACATCAGGGACCTGGGACTCGAAGGCCAGATGCAGAAGAAGGGAACACCCACCATGGGCGGCCTGATTATTTTACTGGCCATCCTGGTTCCCACACTGCTGTTCGCCAGGCTTGACAATGTTTACGTGTTGCTGCTGATCATGGCCACGGTTGGCCTGGGGCTCATCGGATTTCTGGATGACTACATCAAGGTATTCAAGAAGAATAAAGAAGGCCTGGCCGGACGATTTAAGATTGTAGGGCAGGTGGCTATCGGCCTCATTGTAGGCCTCACGCTGTACTTCAATGAACACGTTGTCATCCGGGAGAATACAACGGCGCCGGTGACGGTGGAGGCTTCTTCTTCAGCGCTTGAAACGGGCGTCAAGTCGACGAAGACAACAGTGCCCTTCCTTAAGAACAATGAATTTGATTACAGCAGCCTGATCCCGTGGTTTGACAAGAGCTATACCTGGATTGTCTACACCTTGATGGTGGTTCTGATACTGACTGCCGTTTCCAACGGAGCCAATATCACCGATGGCATCGACGGGCTGGCAGCCGGAACGTCGGCCATCATTGGCCTGACGCTGGCCATCTTCGCTTACCTCTCGGGCCGTGTTGACTTCAGCAATTACCTCAACATCATGTATATCCCGAACCTGGGTGAGCTTGTGATTTTCTGCACCGCATTTGTCGGCGCCTGCCTGGGCTTCCTTTGGTATAATGCTTACCCCGCCCAGGTTTTCATGGGAGACACCGGAAGTTTGTCTCTCGGCGGAATCATTGCTGTGCTGGCATTGGCGGTACGCAAAGAGCTGATGATTCCGCTGCTTTGCGGAATTTTTGTCATAGAAAACGTATCCGTGATTATGCAGGTCTCCTGGTTCAAATACACGAAAAGAAAATACGGCGAGGGGCGCAGGATTTTCCTGATGTCACCCCTTCACCACCATTATCAAAAGAAAAACATTCACGAATCCAAGATTGTCACACGCTTCTGGGTCGTGGGAATACTGTTGGCAATTTTCAGTCTCGCAACCTTAAAACTTCGTTGATCAAAACCTATGGCGGAAAGAATAGTCATATTGGGAGGAGGAGAAAGCGGAACGGGTGCTGCCATCCTGGCGAAGGTCAAGGGCTTTGAGGTATTTGTGTCAGACCAGGGTCAGCTGAAGGAAAAGTACAAAAGGGACCTGGTGGAGCATGCCATAGATTTTGAAGAAGGCAAACACACGGAAGAGAAAATTCTGAATGCCCAGTTGGTTATCAAAAGCCCCGGCATACCGGAGAAGACTGAAATTGTTAAAAAAATCAAGGCAAAGAAGATCAGCATCATCGATGAAATCGAGTTTGCCTTTCGCTACCTGAAGGGAAAGGTGATCGGCATCACAGGCACCAACGGCAAGACCACCACTACCCTGCTCACCCACCACCTCCTGAAACACGCGGAGAAGAAGGTGGCGCTGGCGGGCAATGTTGGCGAGAGCCTGGCACGAAAAGTGGCAACGGAAGAGCACGACTGGTACGTGGTGGAGATCAGCAGCTTCCAGTTGGATGGCACACAGACTTTCCATCCGCACATCGGCATCCTGCTGAACATAACACCCGACCACCTGGATCGCTATGATAACAAAATGGCGAACTACACGAACAGCAAGTTCAAGCTGGTGAAGAACATGGGGTCGAAGGATTATTTTGTTTACTATGTCGATGATCCGATCGCAGGAAGTGAAGCCAAGCAAAGATCGACTGAGGCTTACCGCGTCGAAATCTCTTTGGATCACGAGGCCATCACGTCTGCTCACTATGATGGAAAGAAGATGGTTTTCCAGTTTGGGAAGAAGTCATTCAAAATCGCCCAGGCCGATACAACCCTCAAGGGTACGCACAACCTGATCAACACCATGGCCGCCGTGTCTGCAGCCTACCTGGCCAAAGTACCTGACACGAAAATCCGTGAAGGACTGAAGACTTTCAAGAACGCTCCCCACCGGCTGGAGTCCATCGCAACCATCAATGGGGTGGAATTTGTAAATGACTCCAAGGCCACCAATGTGGACTCCGTTGTCTATGCCCTCGGCAGCTATGACAAGCCATTGATTTGGATAGCGGGTGGCATTGACAAGGGCAACGATTACAACCTGATCAAAGGAGAGGTGGAGAAGAAGGTGAAGACACTGATCTGCCTGGGCAAGGACAATGACAAGCTGAAGAAATTCTTTGGCAAGACTGTTCCCAGGATCCTGGAGACCCAAAGCGTGAAGGAGCTGGTACACCTCGCCCTGCAATCGGCAGAGAAGGGCGACATCGTGTTGCTTTCACCGGCCTGTGCCAGTTTCGATTTGTTCAAAAATTATGAAGACAGGGGTGATCAGTTCAGGGAGCAGGTATTGAAGTTGAAAGCAGAAATTGAAAACGTAAAGGCGTAAGCCGGGCAACGTATGACAATGAAGAAAATAAAGGAATGGTCAGACCAGAATTTGCAGGGGGATCCTGTTATCTGGGCCGTGGTCTTTGCCTTGTCGATGATCAGCGTGTTGGTCGTCTACAGCTCGATCGGAACCCTGGCCTACAAGCGCACCGTAAGCCCTGAAATGTACCTGGTGAAGCACACTTTCATGGTATTCCTGGGTTTGGCTGCCATGTGGTTTGCCCACAAGGTAGATTACCGATACTATTCTAAAATATCGAGGCTCGCTTTATGGTTGAGTGTGCCACTGCTGATCTACACATTTACCAACGGAACAACGATTAACGACGCCGCCCGCTGGATCACGCTGCCGATACTGAATACATCCTTTCAGCCCTCTGACTTTGCCAGCCTTGCCCTGATCATCAACCTCGCCAGCATGCTTTCCAAGAAGCAGCAGAACATTGAAGACATCAAGGAATCACTGATCCCGATGCTGATCTGGTGTGGGGTGATTTGCGGCCTGATTGCGCTGACCAACTTATCGACCGCTGTGCTTCTCTTCGCGACCTGCATGCTGGTTATGTTTATCGGCAGGGTGCCGTTGAAATATTTGGCGATGCTGGTGCTGGTTGGACTGCTGGCAGGCGCCGTGGCATTGAAGTTTGGTGTTCGCGGCGAAACAGCCAAGAACAGAATCCTGAGTTTCGTCAATGGAAGTGAACTTCCTTTCCAGGCCAAACATGCCCGCATTGCTGTAGCAACAGGTGGGGTGGTCGGAAAGGGTCCGGGCAACAGCGACCAGCGCAATGTACTGCCCCACCCTTATTCGGATTTTGTCTATGCCATCGTCATTGAAGAGTATGGAATGATAGGAGGGGTCATCGTGCTGTTGCTCTACCTGATCCTGCTTCACCGCGGCATGAAAGCCGCTTACAATTCTGAGAGAGCGTTCGGAGGATTGCTCTCGGCCGGCCTGAGCTTCGACCTGGTGTGCCAGGCGATGGTGAACATGGGTGTGGTGGTCGGACTGGGACCCATCACAGGACAACCCCTGCCGCTCATCAGCATGGGAGGGACAGCCCTGGTGTTTACGGGATTGTCCGTAGGCATTATTCTGAGTGTCAGTCGTGGCGAGCAGGAAGAGAACTGGGGACAGGCTGAGGCGGAAGGAAGCAAGGACAGCAAGAACATGGAAATGAAAGCGGCTTAGAGAATTGGAAAAGAGCGAACCATATCGGCTAATCATCAGCGGCGGCGGTACCGGCGGACACGTGTTCCCGGCCATTGCAATCGCCAACGCGTTCCGTGAGCGCCACCCGTCGGCCGACATTCTTTTTGTTGGTGCGGAAGGCAAAATGGAAATGGTCCGCGTCCCTGAGGCCGGCTATAGGATTATTGGATTGTGGATTTCCGGAATCAAGAGAAGCTTGTCCCTGTCGAACCTGCTGGTGCCCGTCAAATTGTTAGCCAGCTACTGGAAGGCCCGGAAGATTGTGAAGAACTTCAGGCCTCATGCGGCCATTGGTACCGGAGGATATGCAAGCGGTCCGATGATGATTGCAGCCACACGATTGAATATTCCCACCGTGCTCCAGGAGCAGAACTCATACGCCGGACTGACCAACAAGCAGCTGGCGGACAAGGTCCAGCGCATTTGCGTGGCCTACCCTGGCATGGAAAAGTATTTCCCGAAGTCGAAAATAAAACTGACCGGCAACCCGGTGAGAAAGGACATCATCAACCTGGAATCCAGGCGCGACAAGGCACTGGGTCATTTCGGGTTTGCGGCCGGCAGCCGTACGCTCCTGGTGCTGGGTGGAAGCGGCGGTGCACGGACCATCAATGAGAGCATCATGGCTGGACTGGACACATTGATTGACGCGGATGTTCAGCTGATCTGGCAAACCGGCAAAGTCTATTTCGAAAGTGTTAAAGCACAGATCGCTAACAAGGACCTGAGAAAGATACGGCTTTATGATTTTCTGAAGGAGATGGACCTCGCCTATGCGGCCGCCAATACCGTGGTGTCGCGTGCAGGGGCCTTGTCTATTTCTGAGTTGTGCCTGGCGAAAAAGCCGGCGGTACTGGTGCCGTCGCCCAATGTGGCGGAGGATCATCAAACTAAAAATGCAATGGCCCTGGTGAATGAGGAGGCCGCCCTGATGGTGACAGACCAGGAGGCAAGGGAAAAGCTGGTTGGGGACGCCATTCAGCTGCTTTTTGATGACAAGCGTTGCCTTGCACTGAGCGAAAATATCGGGAAGCTGGGCAAGCCGATGGCGGCTGAAGAGATTGTCGATGAAATTGAAAAACTGATAGCGTGAGGTTCAACGAATACGATAGTATTTATTTCCTGGGAATTGGCGGTATAGGCATGAGCGCCTTGGCACGCTGGTTTAAGCAGAAGGGACTGCGCGTGGCCGGCTATGACCGTACACCCACACCCCTTACCCATGAGCTCATGGAGGAAGGCATGGAACTTCACTTTGACGATAAAGTGGAATTCATACCCGGCTACCTGTCGAAGGAGAAGACCCTCGTTGTTTATACACCGGCCATCCCCAGGGATTCAGCAGAGCACAACTACCTGATCGACCGGGGATTCGCAATTCTAAAAAGGTCAGAAGTACTTGGTTTGATTTCAAAGGATTACCGGACCATTGCCGTAGCGGGGACCCATGGCAAGACCACGACTTCCTCCCTCATTGCACACATCCTCTACGAAGCCGGGAAGGACATGGTGGCGTTCCTCGGCGGCATTGCTTCCAACTACGATTCCAATTTGGTGATGCGGGGCGAGGTGAAAAAGGATACAGTCGTTGTGGCAGAGGCGGATGAGTTTGACCGTTCTTTCCTGCGCCTGTTTCCCGAGATTGCTGTGGTAACTTCAGCGGACGCTGATCACCTGGATATTTACGGTGACCACGCGAGTTTGCTCAAGTCATTCGGGGACTTCATCAGCCAGGTAGACAAGAAGGGCACACTGGTGATTCATGACTCAGTGAAGTCATTGGCGCAGTCCAATGTGCACATTCATATAAAATCTTATGGTTTGGATCGGGGGCAATTTTTTGCCGAGAACATTACCACAAAGGGTGGATTTTTTGCGTTTGATCTGGTTGGCTTTGACAAGAAAATCAAAGGCATTCATCTTGGCGTCCCCGGCTTCCATAATGTTGAAAATGCGATCGCGGCATTTGTGGCGGCGAAGCAGGTTGGTGTGGAGGAGCAGGTGATCAAGAGTGCCCTGGCATCCTTCAAAGGAGTCAAGCGGCGCTTTGAGTTTGTTATCCGGCAGGATCACTTTGTGTATGTGGATGACTACGCCCATCACCCCGCTGAAATCGAAGCATTTCTCAGGTCTTTAAAAGCGATGTACCCCGGCAAGAAAGTGACGGTGGTATTTCAGCCTCATTTGTTTACACGTACGCGCGACTTCGCGGAAGGATTTGCGAAGAGCCTCAGCCTGGCCGATCAGCTGGTTATGTTAGACATATACCCGGCCAGGGAACTGCCCATTCCCGGCGTGACGTCTGATATTGTATTCAGTCGGGTTACCAGTCCGGTGAAACTCACCAGCAGCAAGGCGGAGTTGGTAGATACGTTGGCGAAAATGAATGTTGAAGTGCTTGCCACGGTGGGAGCCGGGGACATTGATACGATGGTGAAGCCGATCAGGGATTTTTATAACAAGAAGAAATGAAATTATCGTTCAGCATCAGAAAAGAGATCAGGATCGCGGCGGCCATCATAGGCCTTTCATTCCTGATTGCTTTCAGTGAACGGAAGCAGGGTAGTGGTGTGTGCAGGAATATCATCGTTGAGCTGGAAAACATCAATGACAACCATTTCCTGGATGAGGCTGATGTGATGCGGCTGGTGGAAAGCAGCGGTCAGCAAATCAAGGGAACGAACATTTCGCGAATTAACCTGAAGGCGATTGAAGACAAGCTGAAGTATGACAAGCACATCATGGATGCCGAACTCTATGGCGACCTGAAAGGAAACCTGATTGTGAAGGTCGAGTTGAGAAGGCCCCTGGCGAGAATAATACAGGACGATGGCCCGGATGCATACGTGTCGGAAGAGGGTGTGATCATGGGGGTCTCCGACAAGTTCACCTCACGGGTCATGGTGATCAGCGGGAAATATGTCAAACAGCTGTTGGAAAAGGGGGACCTCATGAAATTTGATGAAGGACTCCTCCTCATGGAAATGATCCGGTTTATCAATGCAAGTGAATTCTGGAAAGCCCAGGTGGCCCAAATGGACATAAACACACGTGGAGACATTACCATCTATCCCCAGGTGACAGGGCAGCTTGTGGAGTTTGGCACACCCGAAGGTTTTGAAGCGAAGTTCAGGAAGCTAATGGTGTTTTACAAAGAGGTTCTTCCTCAAAAGGGCTGGACCCGGTACGAGAAGGTCAATCTGAAATTTGAAGGACAAGTCATCGCACAATAATGAAATTTTTTAAACAACCACTATAAACGATTTACAACCATGGAAAAGGAAAAAATAGTAGTAGGCCTTGACATCGGCACAACCAAGATTTGTGCGATCGTGGGTCGCAAGAACGAGTTTGGAAAACTCGAAGTACTTGGCCTGGGCAAGGCCGAGTCTGAAGGTGTCATCAAGGGCATCGTGACCAACATCGACAAGACGGTCTATGCTATTGACAAAGCGGTGAAGGAAGCAAGCGACATGTCCGGCATTGACATCGGTGTGGTCAATGTGGGTATCGCCGGCCAGCATATCCGCAGCACGATTCACCATGGCAGCATCACCCGCACGTCCAATGATGATGAAATCAGCATTGAAGACGTAAGTCGTTTGACGGAAGACATGTACCGCATTGTCATCCCGCCCGGAAGTGAAATCATTCACGTCATGCCACAGGATTACACCGTGGATTACGAGGAAGGCATTAAAGACCCGGTCGGCATGAGCGGCGTCAAGCTGGAAGCCGACTTCCACATCATTACGGCCCAAACCAGCGCGATCAACAACATCAACAAGTGCGTTCGCCGCGCCGGTCTTGAGATTCAGGACCTGATCCTGGAGCCCCTCGCCTCCAGCCTCGCCGTGTTGAGCGATGAAGAGAAGGAAGCGGGTGTGTGCCTCATCGACATTGGGGGCGGTACCACAGACATCGCCATTTTCTATGACAACATCATCCGGCACACTTCGGTTATTCCGTTTGGTGGCAACATCCTCACCAACGACATCCAGACTGGACTGATGGTGATGGCCAAGCAGGCTGAGCAATTGAAAACCAAGTTTGGAAAAGCCATCGCCGAAGAGGCAAGCCCTAACGAGATCGTTTCTATACCGGGCATCCGCAACCGCGCTGCCAAGGAGATTTCTGTCAAGAACCTGTCCAACATCATCCAGGCACGCATGGAAGAAATTGTGGAAATGGTTCACACGGAAATCATCAGCTGCGGCTTTGAGAACCGGCTGGCAGGCGGCATTGTCATCACCGGCGGAGGTTCACAGCTGAGCAGCCTCAAACACCTGGTCGAGTATATGACCGGAATGGACACCCGGATCGGGTATCCCAATGAACACCTCGGCAAGAGCAAACTGGAGGCGGTGAAGAGCCCCATGTATGCGACGGCCGTAGGCCTGGTCCTTGCCGGATTCCGGTCGCTGGATGAACGCGAAGAGCGTTACCGCGAAGCAAAGGAGAACAAGATCATTGCAAAAGTGAAGAAAGTGAAGCCTACTTCAGATTTCTTCACCAGCATCCTGAACAAGACCAAAGGACTGCTGATCGACGACCTCGACGGAAAAAATGAATACTAAACCACTTAAATAATATTGTCATGTTTCAACCTGGAGCAACATACAAATTTGACTTGCCGAGGCACAGCAAATCGATCATCAAGGTGATCGGTGTGGGTGGCGGCGGCAGCAACGCGGTCAACCACATGTACCGGCTCGGCATCAAGGATGTTGAGTTCATCGTGTGCAATACTGACTTGCAGGCACTCAACAGCAGTCCCGTGCCGAACAAGTTGCAGATCGGAACCAACCTCACGGAAGGTCTTGGATGCGGCGCAAACCCTGAAGTAGGCCGCGCTGCCGCCATGGAAAGCAAGGAGCAAATCCGAGAAGTCCTGGCCAACACCAAAATGGTGTTCATTACTGCCGGCATGGGCGGCGGCACGGGAACGGGTGCTGCGCCCATCATAGCCAAGATCGCAAAGGAGATGGACATCCTGACCGTGGGTATTGTCACGATGCCTTTTGGATTTGAGGGCAGAAAGAAAATTGCGCAAGCCCAGGCTGGCCTTGATGCCATGCGGGGTTCATGCGATACCGTCCTGGCGATCCTCAACGATCAGCTGAGACAAATGTTTGGAAACCTGTCCATCAGTCAGGCTTTTGGAGAAGCGGATGGTGTACTCACAACCGCAGCGAAGGGCATTGCTGAGATCATTACCCTGGCGGGTTATGTCAACGTTGATTTTCAGGATGTACGCACCGTCATGCTGAACGCAGGTGCTGCCGTCATGGGATCTGCCGAGACTTCAGGTGACAGCCGTGCCATCCGGGCGGCACAACAAGCCCTGGCATCCCCGCTCCTTGACAATAAGGACATCATGGGTGCCAAACGAATCCTCTTGTCGATCATTTCCGGCGAACAGGCTGAACTCCAGATGGACGAACTGAGTGAAATTACGGAGTATATCCAGGAACAGGCAGGTGACGAGTGCGAAGTGATCTTTGGTCACGGGGTAGACGATGCCCTGGGTGAACGCATCCGTGTCACGGTCATTGCAACGGGATTCGCAGGTGAAGGACGAATGGCTGCCAGGAAAGTGGAGGAGAAGAAAGTGCTCGACCTGGAGAAGAGCATTACCCTGGAAGTGGTTGCAGACAATTCAGTCAATGAACAGTATCATGAGATAGAACTGAAAATTTCTGATGAAATGGTATTTTCTGAACCAGTCACTGATGAACCGTTTTTTGACATGATTCAGGAAGAAAGCTTTTACGTGGCTGAGCCGGTCATGGTGGAGCCAGTACCGGTGAAGGAGGAGGAAGTTCCGGTGATGAGCAAGCCTGAAGAGGCCCCAGTGATGAAGCAGCCAGAGGTGCCGGTCATCAAGCAGGAGGAAGTGCCTGTTATGAAGAAGCCGATTGAGAAGGCTGAGGAAAAGCAGGTTTTCAAACCGGAACCCAAGCCTTCCAAAAAGGAGGAAACTCCGCTGGAAGAAAGGAACTATACGCTGAGCCTGTTTGACCAGGAAGATGTTGTTGCAAAGAAAGTCAATGAGCATGCTGAGGAGGAAGACGATGAGGACGACGACATTAGCAAATTCAGGGATCAGGACGAAGAGTTCGTAACCGGAAAGGAAATTTCTGCTGACCAGGTAATCAACGAGGAGGGTATGATGGAAATACGCAAGACCAAGCAAAGACTGGAGCAGCAGGCCAAGGAGCGCCGCGAGCGCCTGAAGGCATCCAAGAAGCAGGAGATGAGCAAGGAAGAGTTCAATGAAAAGTGGACCCTTCCGGCCTACATGCGCCGGGGAGTGAAGATGGACAATGTTCCGCATTCTTCAGAGCGGTTTATTTCCAAGTATAACCTGAACGATGACAACAACTTGTTAGGCAACAATAAATTCCTGCATGACAATGTTGACTGATTCGCCTGGAATTGACCGCATAGACTGGTCTGAGAGGGTTGCTCCGTTCAGGCTTGCCAGGGTGGTCAGTGAGCGGCGGATTTTAAGATATGGCATTTCCGGCATGACAGGTAATTTACTCCATACGTAGTGGTTGTTGGTTGTAAATATTTTTTGCCGGTGCCGGAGTGCCTTCTTTTTGATCAGGAATAGTTTGGCAGAACATTAACTTTTTACTGCCCCTGGTCGAATGATTTTTTAAGCTGGAAGCCGCCCTGTACGTGGGGCGGCTTCTTCTTTTTTATGGACCCTGGCATTTCCTATCTTTAGCCAAACACTGAGCCATGTCCAAAAAAGTTCTCTACATCACCTTCCCGATTATTTTGGTTTTTGGAATCTATTTCATGGGGCCTGAGCCGGAGCGGCCGGTTTGGAGCATGGATGTCGCTGAAGTTCCTGCCGAACCGGCAGCGCTTGAGCGCTACGTGGCAGACCAGGAGTCAAAGCACAAACTCAAGCCCGACAATGAGGCGCGTATTGTGTGGGCAGATAGTTCCAGAAGACAGACCGAATACAGTGTGATCTACCTGCATGGGTTCTCTGCCAGCCAGGAGGAAGGTGATCCGGTGCACAGGCGGTTTGCCAGGACCTTTGGGTGCAACCTTTACCTGGCCCGGATGGCCGATCACGGGGTGGACACGACGGACCAGTTGCTGTACTTTACAGCCGATCGCTGGTGGAAGAGCAGCAAGGAGGCACTGGCTATCGGGAAGTCGCTGGGTCGGAAAGTCATTGTTATGAGTACCTCCACCGGGGGCACCATGGCCTTGATTCTTGCCGCCGCATTTCCACAAGATGTATTTGCCTTGATCAATATGTCGCCCAACATTGCGATCAATGATCCGTTGGCCGGATTGGCCAACAATCCCTGGGGGCTGCAGTTGGCGCGGCTGGTGAAAGGGGGTAACCTCCTCACGGCGAACCTGGAACCTGATGTCGACACGACGTTGTACGGACAATACTGGAACCGGAGGTACCGCGTGGAGTCGGGTTGTCAGCTGCAGGAAATGCTGGAAGACAAGATGAATCGTTCAACGTTTGAGAGGGTTAAACAGCCGTGCCTGACCTTGTACTATTTCAAGAATGAGCAAGAGCAGGATGCCACCGTCAAGGTGAGTGCCATGTTGAGCATGCATGATATGCTGGGCACACCTGACACGCTTAAGGCAGCGGTTCCAATTCCGGATGCGGGTGGCCATGTGCTGGGGTCTCCAGTGAAGTCAAAGGACATCGAATCCGTATCCCGCGAGGCAAGAAAATTTGCCGTTGAAAAACTCAGGATGACACCCGTGCATGAGTGATGCCGGCGAGGTACAAGCGGGCCTTTTCCAGGTCCTCAGGCGTGTCGATGCACATGCCTTCTTCAGCGTCTGTCTCTACCGTCCTGATCGTGAAGCCGCTTTCAAGCCAGCGAAGCTGTTCAAGGGATTCAGCTTTCTCCAGGTCTGAAACCTGGAGTTGGGTGATTCTTTTCAGAATATCCGAACGGTAGGCATACAAGCCGACATGACGATAGAAGGTCGTGCCCGACAACCAATCTGCCTGCTCCCTTTTTTGCACATAGGGTATCGGTGCGCGGCTGAAATAGAGCGCCTCCTTCCGGCTGTTCACAATCACCTTGGCTTCATTCGGCGAGAGCAACTGGTCCAGGGTCTTAATTTTTTGTATCAGGGTAGCCAGTTCCACCCGGTCATCCAGGGAGGAGCATAGCAAATCAATTTGCAGGGGATCAATGAAGGGCTCATCACCCTGGATGTTTACAACGAAATCATAGACTGGCTTGCTGAGTTCCATGGCTTCGCAGCACCGGTCGGTTCCGCTGGGATGCTGGTCGGATGTCAGGCAGGCGTTGCCTCCAAACGAAACGACATGGTCCAGGATTCCGGCATGGTCAGTCGCCACGATGATGTCCGTGAGGCACCTCGATTTCGCGCATTGAAGGTATACGCGCTGGACCATTGACTTACCCAACAGATCGGCAAGCGGCTTGCCAGGAAATCGCGTGGAGGCGTAGCGGGCCGGTATTACTCCCAGTATTTTCATGCTGATATTTTTTTCACACGCAGGGTAGATCCTTCTGAGCTGATTACTTCAATGGGTTCTCCTTTTTCGATGTATTCACCCCGGGTGAAAGCGTCATATAAGTTGCCTTCAATCATGGCCTTACCGCTCGGCCGGAGCACCGTGAATGCTGTTCCGGTCCTGCCCACCATACTCGTCTCGTTGAAATTGGAAGTGTAACCGGACTGTGTCTGTTGCGTGTCAGTCAATGCAATGCGGCTGAAAGCCCTGGTTTGTGTCAAGCGGGCGCCGCCAAAGAACAACAGCAGGGCCCCTCCGGAAATACCTCCCAAGGTGGCAAAGGTCGCGATAACAATGTCGCCTAATGGAACGAAATCAAAGTTGAAGAAATCGTTGTTCAGCATAATAAGCACCATGGATCCCACGGTCAGGCCTATGCCCAACACACCCGCGACACCAAATCCAGGGATCACAAAAATTTCAAGAATAATCAGGATGATCCCGACAAACAGCGTCAGGATCTCCCAGTATTCAGCGAGTCCATTGAGGTAATATGGCACCAGGTACAGTACAAGTGCCACGAGGGCGGCAAACAGCGGAAACCCGACTCCGGGTGTCTGAAGTTCAAAATAAATTCCTCCAATGATGACCAGGATGAGCAAGCCGCTGATGAACGGGTTCAGGAAAATGGCAATGATCTTTTCCGAAGCCCCAAGTTTGAAACGAACGAGTTCATAATTTTCAATTTTGTTTCTCTTCAGTATTTCTTCGATGGAGTTCACTTTGGCTTCGCAGTAGCCGTACTTCAGTGCTTCAGAGGTTGTGAAGGTGATGACTTTTCCGGCTTGCTTCACACTGTCGATTACTACTTTTTCATCCACCATTCCTTCGGCAATCCCCGGGTCCCTTCCGTTCTCTTCCGCCGTTGATCGCATGATGGACCGCATGTAGGATTGATACTTGTCAGGCGCAGCCTGCCCGCCAGCGCCCTCAACGACTGTGGCGGCTCCGATGCTTGCTCCCGGAGACATGTAAATACTGTCGCAGGCGATGGAGATAAGGGCGCCAGCACTGGCTGCGTCCGAATTGATGTAAACCCATATGGGCTTCTTGAAGTCCATAATCAGGTCAACAATTTCCTTCGCATCGGTCAATACGCCCCCGTAGGTGTCCATTTCAACAATGACGTAATCCGCCTTGATGGTTTCGGCGTTTTCGAGGGCGACGGTTACATACCTGAACATGCGGGGATCGATCTCGCTTTTCACCTCCATAACCATCACGATTGGCTTTTCCTGTGCCCTGAGCATGGGAAGCGTTGAAAAGAATAATGGGAGTGCCAGCAGCAAGGCCTTCATAAATGGGATTTTGACAAAAATACTAAGTAAATCAACGTGTTTCGGTTGCGCGATGCACGACGGAAGTGGTAATTTTCGTTAGAATTGAGTTCTATGTTTGGAATATTACTTTTTGCTCTGACCCTCTCCGCTCCGGCTGACTCGCTCAGGATGGAGATGATCAATGGAAAGCCGTACGTGATCCACCAGGTCGGCGAGAAGGAAACACTCTATGGCCTTTCCAGGAGGTATGGCTCCACCGTAGAAGGAATACTGGAACAGAACCCGAATGCCGATGGTGGATTGGAAGTGGGACAGATCCTGAGGATTCCATATTTGCCAAGGCCAAAGGCCAACCCTGCCGTTCAGACTTCAGCCGGGTTGATTCATACAGTGGCACCCAAAGAGACCCTTTTCTCTATTGCCAGGACTTACAACGTATCCGTTGATGATATCAAGGCATGGAACAACCTGAAGGATGGCTCGCTTTCAACAGGACAAGAGATCATTGTCCGGAAGAAGGAAACCGCAACTGAGATAAAGGTTGTTGTGACGCCAACGCCTGTGTCAGCCAGGACCCACACCGTGGCGCCTAAGGAAACGATGTTTTCCATTGCCAGGCAGTACGGGATGACGGTGCCTCAGCTAAAGGAGTGGAATAACCTGACCAGCAACGACCTGAGGATAGGACAAGTATTGACCGTGTCTGCCGCCGGCGCTGCACCTGCCGTCACTCCGGGAACCACATTGAAAATATCAGAAAGTGTAAGCGGTACGGAAGAGATTAAAGAGGTTGGAATGGCCGGGCTGATTGAAGGAACTGAAGGCAACAGGAAGTACCTGGCCCAGCACCGGACCATCAAGCCGGGTACCATTCTCAAGGTCAGGGATCTCGCGACAAACCAGGAAGTGTTTGTCAGGATAACCGGTACCCTGCCGACCCTGGATTCAGAGACATTTATCCTGATTTCAAAGTCTGCCTATGACCGACTGGGTGCCACGGAAGCAAAGTTCAGGGCAGAAATTACCTACTACAAATAGCGGAATGAAGTTTTGTTTTATTGTATGCTGGGTACTGATGTGTGCCGGGGTAACGACGGCACAGAACCTGGTGATCAATCCCAGTTTTGAGGAGCATTACAAGTGCCCGAATAATTTCACAACGACCAGCAAAGAATTTTCTTTGCCTGGCTGGCGGTCAGCCAATACCGGAACACCGGACTATTACCACCAATGCAGCTGGGGAGAATGTGATGTTCCTTTCAACTGGGCGGGTGAGTCCAACGCACACAATGGGTTTGCCTATGCGGGAATCTATGTCTGGAACAGACCCAACAACAAACCGCGCAGTTACCGTGAGTACCTGCATGGTGAGTTGAAGGAGCCGCTGAAAAAGGGCAAGCGATACCACATCGAGTTCTATTTTAAGCTGGCTTCCTATTCTGTCTATACCGTTGACCGTATTGGCTTGCTGTTGCGCGATTCTGCCTATGTCACTTCGGGAGACCAGCTGGTGACCGAACCTCCAACATTATCGGTTATCCGAAGCGAACCATTTACCAAGAGCGGCTGGGACAAAGGTGAGATGGAATACGTATCCAGGGGAGGTGAAAAATATGTCATCATTGGAAACTTCTTTGACAACCTCACTACCCAGTTTACCCAACTCGACAGCCGGAAAGGAAAAAGCCCCATGCTGTCGGGAAGCGCTTACCTGTACATTGATGATGTAGCGGTTGTTCCGCTGGACCCGGAGGAGAGTGTTCCCCAGCCTTTGGTATGGAACGACGGGCAGGAGATCAAGCCGGAGGAGATTTACATACTGGAAAACATACAATTCGAGTTTGACCGGTATGTCCTGTTGCCGGTTTCGTATCCGGAGCTGGACAAGCTGGTTAAGATCCTGAATCAAAAGCCGGAATGGAAGGCCGAGTTGAGCGGGCATACCGATGATGTCGGAAGCGATGAGTATAACCAGGAGCTTTCCCGCAACCGTGCCAACAGCGTGGGCGAATACCTCAAGTCCAAGGGAATTGCAGGCCAGCGGCTCAGCATTATCGGTTATGGGAAACAACGGCCCTTGCTCATGTCGAAGGAGGACGCTGCCAGGACCCTTAACCGAAGGGTGGAAGTGAGGTTCTTGAAGTAGCCCGGCACGCCCCAGACCAATTCATCGTGGCACGAAAACCAATCCTGACGGAAGACCTGAAGGCCTTTCTGAATGAGAAGGCGGAGTATTATAACAGCCCTTCCTTCATTGAAAATGATCCTGTCTCCATTCCGCATCTCTTCACCGGCCAACAGGATATCGAAATATCCGGGCTCTTTGCTGCCCTGTTGGCCTGGGGGCAAAGGAAAACGATTATTAAGAGTTGTCAGTCCTTGATGAAGGCCATGGACAATGCCCCGAAGGATTTTATTTTGAACCATACGGCTTCTGATCTTAAACGGTTGGCGCATTTCAAACACCGGACTTTCAACTCAACCGATTTGATCTACCTGGTTTCATTCCTGAAATCACATTACCGGATGAATTCGTCACTGGAAGTGCTTTTTCTGCCAAAGCCTGGTGCGCTGACCATTGAAAGCGGGCTGGTCAATTTTCACCGCGCTGTGTTCAGCTTGCCGGACTATCCGCCTCGAACCCGAAAGCATGTGGCGACACCTGAGCGAAAGTCGGCCTGCAAGAGAATGAACATGTTCCTGCGCTGGATGGTCAGGCGGGATAAGAATGGGGTAGATTTCGGATTGTGGCGTAGGATTTCTCCCAGCCAGCTGGTATGCCCGGTGGATCTTCATGTCGAACGAGTAGCCCGAAAACTTAAACTCATCCGGCGAAAGCAGCTGGATTGGCAGACCGCCATTGAGCTCACCGCGCAGCTTCGCAAACTTGACCCCGTGGATCCTGTAAAATATGATTTCGCCCTGTTCGGATTGGGGATTGAAGAGAAGTTCGGAATGCGGTGATATTAGTTCTTCGGTTCCGCTGCCGCCCTGCGCAGCCGATCATTGATCGCCCGGCCTATGCCGATATTTGGAACTTCTTCGGCCAAAACAACATCCACGTCCATTTTGTCAAGGCTTCTGAGCATGGAAAACAGGTTGCGTGCCGCTTCATGCAGATCACCGCTGGAAGAGAGTGCCAGTTTCAGATTTGGTTTGATGTGGGGGATGATGCTATTCTGAAATGTCAGTATGGCTGCCCGTTCATTTGAATGGTCCCGGATCAGGCTTTCAATTTCTCCCAGGTAGAATTTTTTTTGCGGAGCGTAATGACTCGTTAACTGGCCCGGTGCATCCGGTTGTGAAGCAGAATGTGATCGTATTTTCACGCTGCCGATAATTGATTCAATCAACTCTACAGGAATCCCCCCAAGCCGGTACACGACCGGGCCGCCATCTTCCCAGCCCACAATGGTTGATTCTATTCCCACCTGGCATGGTCCGCCATCCAGGATGTAGGGTATTTTATTTCCCAACTGCTCCTGCACATGCGCCGCAGTAGTTGGACTGACATATCCGAATGGGTTGGCGCTCGGTGCAGCCAATGGAAAGTCAATGGACGCAAGCAACGCCCGTGTCAGGGGATGATCCGGGCACCGGATGCCTACGCGGTCCAGACCCGCGGTGACCAGGTCGGGAATGATTTCTTTCTTCGGAAGGAGCAGGGTAAGCGGGCCGGGCCAAAATCGATCGGCCAATTGTTTTGCCTGGGATGGGACCTCGCTGATGAATGGACCTGCTGATTCCAACGACGAAACATGAACAATCAGCGGATCAAAGTAGGGGCGGTCTTTCACTTCAAAGATCCTGGCCACAGCATCCACATTGAGCGCGTTAGCGGCCAGTCCGTAAACCGTTTCGGTTGGTATGGCCACCAGTTCCCCCGCCTCCAGGAGTAGCTTTGCGTGCAGAATGTCCTGACCAATCAATGCCATGAGGAAAATGAAAGTGCAAGTTGAATGAAAATTTGATATTTCAACCCTTCAGCTTCCCAATATCAACTCACCTTAATGCTTCAACTTTGCCAGCTTTTCCCGCAGCCTCAAAATGGATGGCTCATGGTTGTATTTTTCGAGTTCATCCAGGCGTATCCATTTGACATCGTGAGACTCCTCGCTCACCACGACTTTATCCTGCATGGAGCCCTTTAAGAGGTAACGAACGTCATAGTGATCGTGGGCACAAAAATCTTTTCTTTCGGGAATAGGGTGTATGTCAAGATCAAAGATCTCATGGGTGATCAGGGTGAGGTTCATCAATCCTGTCTCTTCATTTGCTTCCCGGGTAGCCACACGCACAACATTGGTATCACCGTCAGCGTGGCCCCCTGGTTGAAGCCAGCGGTTCAGCTTGGCGTGGTGCACCAGCAAGGTGGATCGGAAATCCTCTGAAACAATGAAGGCAGACCCTGTAATATGCCCGGGCAAGTGGGTGCGCTGGAAAGCGTCCTCCGCTTCAAGTAAGGTCAGGAATCTTTCTCGAAAAGGCTGCTCTTCCGAAAAATAAGTTCGGTATTTTTTCAACGCCTCCAGGAAATTCCCGCGGTCCAATAGTTCTTGCATACCCTTCTTTCAACCTTCAGCTTCTGGCTTACTGTATGATGATCGTGACCTTATTGATCTTCTTTTCTTCCAGCTTCCCGATCTTCTCTCCGCCACCGGCATTGTCTTTGTCCCCTTTGCGGGCGAGCACATAATAGGAGATGGCTTTCAGTTCCTTGAACTTGACTACTCCCTTGGCATCCGTTGTTCCTTCCGCTGCGGGATTCTTCTCCGCATTGTAATCTGCTTCGTTCTCATATATTTTTACCGCAACACTGTCAGCTGTATTGCCGAGTTCGTCCCTGACTGTAACCGTCAGTGAGGTTTTGATAAATTGCGCCTCTGCCTGCACGGCAGCGAAAAGAAAGACAATGGAAAGAAGGGCGAGCTTTTTCATTTTGATTGACTTTTAATTGACTTGATTTCTTTTTCAATGTGCCGGGCATAACGGATGTGAAGATCATCCATTCTCCTGAGGTGCGCGTTCATGCGGATGAGGAAATCATCGTAGTTTCGTAATGCCTTCGGTGACCAGGCGACTTCAGCCAGCGCGGAAGCCCTTGGATAAACCATGTATTCAACAGACTCCGGTGTACCCAGGTACTCCGTCCACAGGTTACCCTGGGTGCCGAGTATGTGTTTGGCTTCTTCCGCTGATAAGGCCGCGGTCACCGGCTCATAGTCATATACTTTTCTGAGTGGAAGGTATCCGCCAATGGCCAATGGCTCCTGTCCGGTGGTGTCCTGGTAGTAATCGAAGTAGCACCAGCCTGTAGGAGTCATGATCACGTCGTGCTGAAGTTTGGCCGCTGCAATACCTCCTTCCTCGCCACGCCAGCTCATTACGGTGGCATTGGGCGCCAGGCCTCCTTCAAGAATTTCATCCCAGCCAATGATCTGTTTCCCTTTGCTGTTGAGGTATTTTTCAATGCGCTGAGTGAAATAGCTTTGAAGTTCATGCTCATCTTTGAGTCCTTCCTTCTTCATGCGCTTCTGGCAATTGGGACATTTCTTCCATCGGTCCTTCGGGCATTCGTCGCCCCCAATGTGAATGTACGGGGACGGAAACAGGGTGATTACTTCATCCAGGACAGCCTGAAGAAACTGAAAGGTTTCTTCTTTCCCGGCACAAAACACATCCTCATGTACGCCCCAGACCTTGCCCACTTCGTAGGGTCCCCCGGTGCAACCCAGCTCTGGGTAGGCTGCCAGCGCGGCTAAGGCATGGCCGGGCATTTCGATTTCAGGGATGACCGTGACAAAGCGCTCGGCAGCATATTGGACGATGTCCTTGATTTCTTCCTGGGTATAAAATCCTCCATAGCGCAGCCCGTCAAATTTCTGCGGTTGATCAGCGTAATGACCCACCAGTGTCTCTTTCCGGAAAGCGCCGACTTCCTGAAGTTTTGAATACTGCTTGATTTCCACGCGCCAGCCCTGGTCATCGGTCAGGTGCCAGTGAAAATAATTGAACTTGTGAAAGGCCAGCCAGTCAATGTATTGCTTGATGAAGCTGGTTGGAAAGAAATGCCGGCTGACGTCGAGCATCTGTCCCCGGTAAGGGAACCGGGGATAGTCACGGATTTCAAGATAGGGAATGCGGGCGGCCTGCTCCTTGCCCGGCATTATCTGGAGCAGGCTGATGGTGCCATAAAACAGTCCCGTACTGGTGTTGGATTCGATGGTAATGCCTTTTGAGGCCACCATAAGCCTGTAGAATCCCTCCGGTACCACTGAATCGTATTTGACCAGTTGGAGATCAATGCTTGTACCGCCCTCGGCACCCATCGGGATGGTTTTACCGGCAAGTGCATCAGACAGATATTTCACCACTGGAATAACTGCCTCCTCAGAAGGCGAGGTTACCCGAACCTGCCCTCCCCAGTCAAGCGCGTCGCCGGAAATACTGACCGACACGGGTTTGGGAACAATGGCTACTTCAGCAGGTTTCTCCTTACTGCACGCCGTCATCAGGATGATGATTGAAAAAAGCAGGGACGATCGTCTCATGGGGATAGTTGTTTCATCAGGAAACTTCCTGTCCCCATAGTTAGACAACTCAGGTGAAATTTGAAAGGTATTTTACAAGGCTAGCGAAGCAACGCTACGCCGCCGCGTTTTTCCATCACGCCGCGCTCAGGATGAAAGGAACTGACATACCGCACCACATAGCCGTATGCGCCACTGGGCAACGGCTGATTGGGCGCGCCATTGTATCCGCCATTCCATTTCACAATGACAGAACCTGACTGGGTGACCTCTGCTGTATTGGTATGGTAAACCAGTTCACCCCAACGGCTGTAGATGAAGACTTCCAGGCTGCCGTCTTTGATAAACTTGCCCATGATCCAGAACTCAGAGTTCTTAAGGGACGGGTCTTCTGAGTTGGTCACCGCGCTTCCCGGACGAAAAGCATTGGGTGCCTCCACAATGGGAAGACACTCATTCCTGACATCCGTTTCGTCAGAGGCCACGCATCCAAATGAATTGGTAAGTTCGACACGGTATTTCCCCTGGCTGTCTGCAGTAAATACCTGGGTCTTGTAGTTCAATGTCAGGTCATTCTTGAACCAGTCATAGGCCGTGAACCTGCCAGGATTAAGATCCACCTGGCTGGTCTTCGGATCCGTGTTGCCTGGATCGTTGCAGATAATCTCCCGGTTGGGAAGGGTGCCCACAGGCAGCGGGGCCTTCACGATGGTCAGTGATGCATTGGCCTTGCAGGCTGCGCTGCTGGTCTTGCTGATCTCCACTTTATAGGTAGCGGCATCCAGTTGACTGATGGACGGAGAAGTTTCACCGCTGATCAGGGTGTTGTTCTTGAACCATGCATAATTGATCCCCGTTGCATTGGTCGTTGCGGAAATGGTAAAAGGCTTATTGTCATCGCATGCTGGTGTGGATGAAATGCTTGCATCGACCTGGCCAAACACCTGGACCAGGGTTGGCGGATTGGATTTTACAGCGCAACCATTCAGTGCGTTCAATGTTTCGGTTTGGTAAGAAGCGCCGTTTTCGGAAAGCCCCAGGGAAATGAACTGGCCCAGCAATGCGGGCTGAAACACACCTGCCTTATACCAGCGATACGTGTAGTTGCCGGAAGGGGATCCTGTCAATTGCACCGTATTTTGGCAAGGGTCACTTTGCGTGAATGCAGGCGTTGGATTGTCAAGGACCACCGTGATGGGCTGTGTATTGGGGCAATTGCCGATCAGCGAACCTGTGACAGAGTATGTAAATTGACCTTGACCTGATATGGTCACGGTTGGCGTATTGGCACCCGATACAATACCCGGCCCTGTCCACACGTAGGAACTTGCTGCTCCGCTGGCTGTGATGGTTGGAGGCGTCGCACAAACTCCTGGCGTGACGGTCATGGCAATGGGTGCATTCGGTGTTACTACGTAGTTGTTGATGTTGAATACACAAGTGCCGGACGTCAACTGGATGGTGTAGGTTCCCGCTGAAAGGGGAGTTGCCAGGTTAAACGGAGAAGGCCCCGCAGACGCCGTAGGCCCTGTAACGGTGCCGGTACCATTGTTGGTAACCTGGTAGGTAAGGGGAAAGCCAAGCGATGTAGTAATCTCAATGGTTTCAGGATCGCAGAAAGTGACCGGTAGGGCAGTAGCTGAACCGGGCGGTGCGCTCGACAACCCAAAGGATTGCGAAATGGTGCAGCCTGACACCTGGTCGTTGACAACACCTGAGTAGGTTCCTGCTGCCAACAGGTTAAAATTGAATAGGTTCGGTGCTACCTGATCAATGGCCTGCTGGTTGAATGCGCCGGGGCCGGTGAGAAAATAGGAATAGGGACCAGTCGCAGGTACCGTGGCGGCCAGGGTCAGGGCCAGGGTACCATCGGATACACCACATCCTGTCGGATTGGTTCCGCCAAGCGTGAACGAAGGAGAGGCCACTATGGTAAGGATGGCCTGGTCCGTGACGGTACAGGTGGTGATCGGGTCAGTGACTACCACGCGGTAAGTGAATGTTCCAGGCAAGGTTGAGTCAATCGGCCTGACTTGCGCGCTGGTGGGTGGGGCACCAGTTACTGTCCAGGCATAGTTGGCCCCTGGATTTTGTGCATCGAGTGCGGTAGTAAAGGCATTCTGACACAAGGTGATATCAGGCCCAAGGTCAAGCTGCGGCTGGTTGTCGGCAACCAGGGTTGTTCCTTTGGAAGTGCAGCCATTAACATCAGTGAGCGTAACAGAGACAATTGATTGTTGTGATACGGTGAAGGTCTTCGTTGTAATCCCACCGGTCCACAGGTAAGTGAGGCCTGGCAGGTTGCCTGTGTTGGCATCCAGCAGTACGGGTCCGTTGCAGAGTGCGGATGCGCCAGGTATGGTGGGCTTCTGAGGCGGCGCAAAAATGGTGACTGGTTTTACCAGTGTGGTGTCGAGCCCGCACCGATTAGTCAGGTTCATGGAAACGGTATACGTCCCGATGGCTCCGTATGTATGGACAGGGGCAGCATCCGT
>JAYTVB010000037.1:0-14450 GCA_043744235.1 Cyclobacteriaceae bacterium
AACCTAACGCGCGCCTGACGGCGCTACAAGCAGGGCGCTCCTCTGGAGCTAAAAAGGACGCTCCTGCGGAGCTACAAGCGGGGCCGGTCCAGAGCTATAATCTAATTCAACCCAATGTTCCGGAGGAGCGTCCTGTCTGTAGAAACCAATGATTGGGATTTGGGATAAGCTCCGGAGGAGCGGCCTGTTATTGATTTGTTTATTGTGAATTGTCCCATTGAAAGGAATTATTCTTGTATGTTGAATTTGTTGCAAACACCGAATTAAAAAAAGGGAACCCTCAATATCCGCTATTGAAAGTTCCCTCGTGTTACAAGCCCAGGAAATCAGATCCTTCCGTCTTTCTTGGCCTTCTTTTCAGCGCGCTTTTCTTTCAAGGTCTTCAGCGGCTTCTTTTTGTCTTCTTTCTTTTTGTCTTGTCCTTTTGACATAGCGATAAAGATTAGTTTGATCAAAAATAATAAGAAATCATTGATTGATAAAGCAAATGGGTGCTTAATGCCTCAGGCCCTCAATCAACAAGCCCAGTCTATCGCTGCCTCAACCACAAGGCCTTGGTAACGGTAGTCTACATACCTGCGCCCTGGCACCTTTGCGGTTACTGACTTGCATCATGCCGCGCCTTGTCAAACCATGATATTTTCAATAATTTGAGTCATTAACACCTGCCCATGAAAGTTGCCCTGAGCCTATACCTGGTCTTGTTGGTGTCCGTTGGAACCTACGGCCAGCCTATGGATTCCTCTTTTCCCCAAATCAGGATCCGGATATCGCCCAATCAGCTTAATAATTTGCTGCTCAGCAAGGGTGAGAAAATGGTCCTCAAAAGCCCGGTCATGACCGTCAACGAGGAGACGGCCGTTGTCAGGGAGATACACAGCCGTGGCAATAACTCACTGACCTTCGAACACAAATCCCTCTCGGTAGAACTCGAAAAGGCTGTTACTGTTTCCGGGAATGGCAAGAAGGTAAAGCTGAAGAAATTTGACCTGATGAACCTGGTCATGGACAAGAATCTCTGGCACAACCGCTGGGCGTTTATGAACATGGCCAAGGTCGGAATTTTCCCCTTGTTCAATACCTATTGCACGGTGTGGATCAATGACCAGCCGCAGGGGATCTACCTGTTGGTGGAAAAGCCGCGCCATTACACGGCCGGTGATGCAAAGAGCCCGTACATGATCAGACGCGGACCTGAGCACAACATCGAGGGTGAGTATATTGATACGGATGTCAAGGATGATGCGAAGAAATACAAGAAGCAGTTTCAGGCTTTGTACGATGACATCAGCAAGTTCAAAGGGGAGGAGCTCCATAAGAAACTGAATGCCTCCCTGTACCTCGAACACTATTTCAACTGGATGGCGTTCAATTACCTCATCATGAACGGCGACTACATGGATGAGCTCTACCTCTACATCCTGCCAAAAACCGGTCAGTTTGATGTGATCCCCTGGGATTACGATGACATCCTTCGTCCCGCTCCGCACGAGGGCATCCGCGCGCGCAATGCGGTGCAGTCGCTGAAGAACAAACTGGTGTTTTCCAGCGAAGACCCGCTGGACCGCGCCATCGGGTCTGATGATTATGTCTACAAGATGTATGAGGAGGAATTCAGGAAATTACTAAAAACCCTTCCGGCGGAGAGCCTCCAGGCAACGGCCACACAGGTGATGGCAGAATTGGAGTCCCTGAACCGCGACGCCGTTTCTGCGAAGGCATCCATGTTCCTTGGTAAAGAACCATTTGTCATGGACCAGGCGAAGGGAGATATGAACACGTCAATTACTTTTGTCATCTCCCGCAGGAATTCACTGGAGAAAGACCTGAACAAGTAAGGCGTTCAGGCTGACGCATACATCTTGTCAATCGCGGCCTGGTGGTGTTCCACCAGCCGGTGCCGCACAGGTTTGAGCGTGTTGGTGATCTCCCCGTTCTCCACCGTCCATTCCTCATGGCACAGCACAAAATCCCGGACCCGCTGAAAATTTTCAAGTCCTTCATTCAGTGCATCAATTTCCTGTTTCATTTTGGCCCTCACCTTGATGTTGTGCACCATAAACTGCGGTGACGTCCAGTGAATCCCCTCCTCAACGCACCAGGCTTCCAGCAGGGAGAAGTGCGGTACGATGAGCGCGGCCACAAACGGCCGCTGAAAACCGATGATGAGGCAACGCTGGATGAAAGGTGATTTGGTGAAACGATTCTGCAAGGGGAGGGGGGCGACGTATTTTCCCGCCGAGGTTTTGAAAATATCTTTCTTCCGGTCAGTGATCTGGAGGAAGCGTTGATGCACCAGCTTGCCGACGTCACCGGTCCTGAACCACCCGTCTTCCGTGAAGACCTCGCGGGTGAGATCAGGCTTGAGATAATAACCCTTCATCACGTTGGGTCCCTTCACGAGGATTTCTCCTTCCTGTTCTGCGTTAGGCTGATCAATTTTTATTTCTACACCGGGGATGGCCATGCCTACCGTGCCGAAACGGTTCAGCCCCGGCTCATACCTGTTCATGGTGATGATCGGCGACGTCTCCGTCATGCCGTAGCCTTCCACCACCTGGATGCCGGCAGCGGTGAACAGCCTCCCTATGTCGGGCCGAAGAGAGGCGGCCCCCACCGCCATATACCTCATTTGGCCTCCCAGATTCCTTCTCCATTGGTTCAGCACCAGCATTCGGGCGATGAACAGCTTCACGACGTACACCGGATCAACACGCCCCCTTACTTTGTATTGTTTGCCAATGGCCATGGCCCATCGGATGAGTTTTTTCTTAAAGAGGTTCTTGTCCAGCAGCTGTTCCTGCATGAAGTCGTACATTTTTTCGAGGACCCTGGGCACGCAGGTGCAGAAATGAGGCCGGACCATTTTGAAATCGCGCGCAAACGTCTCTTTGTTCTGGCTGAAGTACAGTGAAACACCAAAGGCCAGGTAGGCATAGCAGGTGTTGCGCTCGAAGATGTGGCTGAAGGGCAGGAAGCTCAGCACCCTGTGCTGCGGCTCCAGGGGCAGTAGCGTCAGGATGGCTTTGATGTTTGAAACCACATTGTGGTGGGTGAGCGCGACACCCTTGGGCGTGCCTGAACTGCCCGACGTGTACAGGATGGTTAAAATATCCTGATCGCTAATGCTGTTTTTCAGTGCGCCCAGTCTTTCGAATTCTTCAGTCGCCGGGTTTAGGGTTTCCATGGCTTCGAAATACGCAGGGTGGCCTTTAACGAGGTGATAGACCGGGACTACTTTTCCGGACTGTTCGATGATGCTCAGGAATCGATCATGCAATGGTACATCGGCGGTGATGCAGAGTTTCGCGTGGGTTTCCGTGAGGATGAGGGAAATTTCTTCGGTGCGGGCAGTGGGATGTATCGGCACGACAATAATGCCAGCCTGTTGCGCCGCAAAGTCCAGGATCATCCATGCCGGGTCGCCCATGATGGGAACAATGATGATCTTCTCGCCCTTGACATATCCTGACCGGATGAACCAGCAGGCGAGCGCGTCGGCCTTCTTCTGCACATCGGCAATCGGGAGGGAATGCCAGCTGCCTTCAGCAAAAAAGTTCAGGGCCTTCGCGTTGGGATATTTTTCCCGCTGATATTCCGGGATATCAAAGATGCGGGTGAAGTCGATCGTGGTCGTTTTTGTAATCTCCATGGCGATCAGTTTGTTCTTTCCGCAGCGGGCTTGACGTACAGCACGTCGTAGAGGATTTCGAAAAACTCGGGAAAATCCGGCAGGTTGTTGTGACGGGCCCCCTCCACGCGGTGGAGGATGACCTTGTCGGGATAGAGGGCCTTCAGTTTCTCACTTTGCGAAAAGGAAATGAGCCGGTCGTGCGTGCCGTGCACAATGTGTACGGGGCAGGCGGCCTCTTTCAAATATTGATCCGTCTGCACGTTGTAGCGGAGCAGGAGCCGGATGGGAATGAAGAACATGAAGCGGTTGATGTTATAATAGAAGCTGAAGTAAGGAGAATCCAAAATGAGGATCCGCGGCTTGTTCCATCCCGCGAGGCGTGCGGCCACGCCGCTGCCCAGGGAGCGGCCGTATAGAATGATTTTGTGTTCCGGGTACAATTTGGTCAGCCATTGGTAAATAAACTGCGCATCGTTGAACAAGGTGGCCTGATTTCTTTTGCCCTGGCTCTTGCCAAAACCACGGTAGTCCATCATGAAGAAATCGTAACCGTTGCTGACAAAGTCCTTGGCGAACTTGCCCCAGCCTTTGATGCTTTTTGAATTGCCTTTCAGGTAATAGACGACGCCCCGTGAATTGGGCACCTTGAAGTGGATGGCGTTGATCTTGCCTCCATCTTCCATATTGAAGTCAATTTCTTCGAAGGGGAATGGGTATTTGTATTGAAAATGAGTGGCAAGCCGTTCGGGCCGGAAAAACAGGAAGTGCTGGAAAAAGTAGAACCCCAGGCAAATGCCAATGTAAAGAAGGATCAGGGTGAAGGCCAGGGTGGTCATGATGCCCTTAATTTATTCAATATAAAATTGAATTCTATGAGGGGGAGGGGGGAGGCGTCAGACACCTCGAAGGTGTCAGACGTCTCATCAATATATTTCGCCTGGCCTTCTGCAGGTGCATAGGTCGTTCCGAAGCTGGTATTCCACGAGGGAGTATCCAATTTTTGAAATAAATTGCAGTTATGAAAGTTACAGCCCTGATTCCCGATGACATCGTTGCTGAGACGCAAAAGTATTCGGGCGGTAAAAACATTACCGAAAGCCTTTTGATCGCCTTGACGGATTACCTGGATCGCCAAAAGATCAGGAAAGCCATAAAGCGGGTAAAGGCAAATCCCCTTGAGTTTAAGCATGGGGTTACAGCCGCACGCCTCAGAAAGCTCGACCGTGGGGAGGTATAGTCAGGGATATAGGCGTATAGGCGTCAGACACCTCGAAGGTGTCAGACGCCTATACGCCTGCCTACCGCAGCGTCTCCGTCAATGTTTGGTGATACGCCGAGAACTTACTCAGGTCTCTGTGCCCTCCGCCTTCTATAATCACAAATTGATCATCCTTTGACAACAGGGGCTTTAGCCTCAACGCGGAGGAAAGCGGTACTACCCAATCATCCGTTCCGTGAATGAGGATCTTTCTGCATTTGACCCGAGAAAGGAATGTATTGTTTGGGAACTTGTACTTCAATGGAAAAATGTTGACAATCAGCCGGAGTGGAACATACGTCGCCCCGCTGATTTCATCGAAGGGCGTTTCGAGGAAAAGTATTTCAGGTTCACGCACGGTGGCCAGCTGTGACGCCACCGCCGAGCCCAGCGAACGGCCGTAGAAAATCACGCGGTCGTGGAGGAGGTTGCGCTTGGACCACCGCAATACCGTTTCGGCATCCGAGTACAGGCGGCCTTCTGACGGAGTACCCGTACTTTTGCCGTACCCGCGGTAATCCATCATCAGTACGTCATAGCCTTGCTGGACAAAGTCAGTGGCGTACCCGCCCCACCGCTGAAGATTGTCCTTGTTGCCATGAAAGTAAAGGATGAGTCCCTTGGATGTACCCGGGGACCTGAACAACACGGCGTTCAGCAATTCTCCGTCTTCGGTTGGAATGAAATACTCCTCAAATTCCCTCTCAAAAGTGAATACGTAATCTTTGGGAAGGGTCGTTCCCTGGAACAAAACCCGGTCCTGGAACCCGTAAAACAGTAGGGTAGTCATGAGGCAGATCAATGCCACGGCGCCGATGGCCCAACCCAGGATTTGTATGACGCTCAGATTCTTCAATGGCCAGTAAAAGTAGTCATGAATCGCAATTAGTATCCGCCCTCGGCGACAAATACTTACCGCTTTTTGCTAGCTTCGACATACTAAATTCTCATCCATGAAATCCGCATCGCGCCTGTTGCTCGTCCTCTGTTTCATCGTCCTTCCTGGCCTCCTTTTGGGACAGATCATCACCTCCTCCCAGATTGATGTTGTGGCGGAACGAACCCTTAAGACCTTCGATGTACCGGGCGTAGCGGTGGCAGTGATTAAAGATGGGAAGATGGTGCACGCGAAAGGATACGGCGTACGGTCGCTCAAGACACAGCAGAAAGTCGATCCGAATACTCTGTTTGGCATTGCATCCATCAGCAAGGCCTTTACCACAGCCTCCCTTGGAATCCTGGTGGATGAAGGCAAGCTGAAATGGGACGACAAGGTGATCGACTACATCCCCGAGTTCCGCATGTATAATCCCTATGTCACCGATGAGTTCACCATCCGCGACCTGCTCACCCACCGCAGCGGCCTGGGCCTCGGTGCAGGCGACCTGATGTTTTGGCCGGACTCCAGTGATTTTAAGGTGGCCGACATCCTCCACGGCATGCGCTACCTCAAACCGGTATCCGGGTTCAGAACAAAATATGATTATGATAACCTGCTGTACATCATCGCCGGCGAAGTGGTGGCCCGCGTCAGCGGCAAAAGCTGGGAAGCCTTCGTGGAAGAGCGGATACTTCAGCCCCTTGGCATGACCCAAAGCGCAGCCTCCTGGTACCGCCTGAAGAGCACCGACAATGTGATTGATGCTCATTTTGTCGTGAATGGAAAAGTGCAGGTTATCAAGCGCGACATGAATACGGTGTTTGGCGGTGCAGCTGGTGTCTATTCTTCAATCAACGACTTAAGCAAGTGGGCCATGCTGCACCTGAACCATGGAAAATATGGAGAAGGCCTCAGCAAGCAGCTCTTCAGCGAAACCGTCCACGAGGAGATGTGGAAACCGCAGACCATCCAGGATGTAAATACTGCGCCGCCCTACAACCGGCACTTTTCAGCCTACGGACTTGGCTGGGGGCTAACCGATGTGAAGGGATATAAACAAATCAGTCACACCGGCGGCCTGGCTGGAATGGTCACACAGTTGACACTGTTCCATGAATTGAACCTGGCCATCATTGTCCTCACCAACCAGCAGGAAGGCGCGGCCTTCAGCGCCATCACCAACACCATCAAGGACAGTTACCTGGGAATCCCGGCCGCAGACCGGGTGAAACAATACAGCGACGATGTGAAAGCCCGGAAGGTGGAGGCCGACAAAATCCTGGCGGATGTCGCTTCTTCCATAGCCGAAGCACAAAAGAGCGGCGGCGCCAGGATGGATGCTGCTTCACTCGAAGGAACATACAAAGATTCATGGTTTGGGGAGATCATCATCAGCCAGGTGAATGGCACGTTGCGATGGGCTTCCAAACGCTCACCCCGGCTCAGGGGAAAGATTGAGCCGTACAAGGGCAGCACCCTGATCATCCGGTGGGACGACCGCAGCTTTGATGCAGATGCTTTTATCACCTTCCAGCTGGATCCTCAAGGCAAAGCGGAAAGCTTTAGGATGAAAGCCATAAGCCCGTTAACTGATTTCAGTTTTGACTTTCATGACCTTGATCCAAAGCGGGTGAAATAAAATTTACCGCAGTAGCGCAAAGATGCTGAGGAATCTCTGCAGTTAATAATCAATGAGACTTCAATTGATTCAACAATAAATTGTTCACCATGAGAATTGCTGTCCTTCTTTTTCTCTTCCTGACTCCCGTGCTGCAGGCCCAGAACCTGAAATCAGGCGGCGTGCTGAAACCTGAACAGGCCAACATGGATATCCGCCACTATACGGTAGCGCTGGATGTTGATCCGGTGCAGCAATCCATAAAAGGGTACACCGAAATTGACATGAGGCTGGCCCAGGCCGCACCGGTGATCCTCCTGGACTTTTGGCATGGACTCACGGTAGACCAGGTATGGGTCAACGGAAAGAAGGAACGCTTTTCCCACACGGAGAATGATCTGATCTACATTACAGCCGATAAACTTTTCGCCGCCGGCAAGGCTAAAGTAAAAGTCACCTACGGGGGCAAACCGGGTGTCGCGGTACGGCCGCCATGGACCGGCGGATTTCAGTGGAGCAAGGATGAGCAGGGCAATCCGTGGGTGGCGGTCACCTGCCAGTCGGAAGGGGCGAAGATCTACTTCCCGTGTAAAGACCACCCCAGCGATGAGCCCAATGAGGGAGCCGACATGATCATCACCGTACCCCGGGGGCTTTCCGTAGCAGCACCTGGCCTGCTCAAGGAAGTGAAAAACTCAAAAAACAAATCCACATGGCACTGGAAAACGAACTATACCATCAGCAATTATTGCATTGTATTTAATATAGGTAAGTACAGCGTGGTGAAGCGCGATTACAAAACGGTTGACGGCAATAAGGTGCCCATGGAATTTTATGTGACGGAGGGTCACGCCGACAAGGCGGCCCACATGCTGGAAATGCTGGACCGTACGTGTCACATCCTCGAAAAGTATTTTGGTGAGTACCCGTGGGCCAAGGAAAAGATAGGCCTCGCTGAAACGCCGCACCTGGGCATGGAACATCAATCCATGATCGCCTATGGCAACAAGTTCAACTACACTAATGTCGGCGGGGAAGATTTCGACTGGCTGCTCAACCATGAATTCGGACACGAGTGGTGGGCCAACAAGGTGACGAACAAGGACTGGGCGCACATGTGGATCCAGGAAGGGATCGGAAGTTTTGGTGATGCACTGTATGTACGTGACATGGAGGGCGAGGAGTCCTACCTGAAGCGCATGCAGCAGACCGGCCGCAATACGCGCAATGAAAAGCCCGTTGTGCAGGGTGAGGTGATGGATTCCGATGAAGCCTACATTGGCGACATCTACGGCAAAGGCGCATTCTTCATGCATTCGTTACGGTTCGTCATTGGCGACAGCCTCTTCTTTCCCATCCTGAAGAAACTGGCGACGGATCCCCGCTATACGTATGACAATTTTGTGACTACTGATGATGTGGAGAAACTCTTCAGCACGGAGTCACATACCGACCTGAAACCGCTGTTCGACTTCTACCTCCGCACCACGCAGAAACTGGACATTGATGTGAAACAGACTGATCAAAACAAATACCTGGTCAAGTTGCTGAATTATGACGGCGCCCTGCCGGTGGAGATCCTGACTGATGGCACAGTTACCAGGAGCATGGTTGACAAGAAAGGCATAACCATTACCAGCCAGAGTGCACCCCAGATCGATCCGAATGGTTATTATTTAAAGCGGGTAATATTGGAGTAGGGGGTAATGGAACTTAACCGCAGAGGGCTCAGAGAATACAAACTCAGTGCCCTCCGCGGTTAAGCCATCAAAGCAAAGGCTTCAACGCCTTGATAAAGGCATCAATATCTTCCCTCGACACAAACATGTGACAGGATATCCTGATCGCATTGTGCTTCGACAACAGCTTGACGATGATGTCCTGGTCTTTCAGCTTGTTGAAGATGTCCGCATTCTTCGCCTTCTCCAGTGAGAAGCTGACAATGCCCGTCGACAACGATGCCACCTCCGGGCTGATGATCCTGAGGCCCGCCAAATTCTTCAATTGGCCCAGGCAGTAGTTTCTCGTTTCCAGGCAGCGCTGCTGAATTCTTTGCATGCCGATGAGGTTGATCCAGTCGATGGCCGCGCCCAGCCCGCTGATGGTCGCCACGTTGCGGGTTCCGGAAGAGGCGGTGTAGGTGGCAAAACCTGACGAAGAGAATACCGGCTGCACTTTGTCCTGGAAACTCTTCTTCAGGTAGAGGAATCCGGTCTCCTTTGGTCCCAGCATCCATTTGTGTCCACTGGCGGCATAGGCATCAACGCCCAAAGCTTTCACATCCACGGGTGTCAGTCCGGGTGCCTGCGCCCCGTCGGAGATCAGGTATATTCCTTTGGCCTGGGTGATCCTGGAAATTTCTTCAAAGGGCATCAACATACCTGAACTGGTGTTGATGTGGCTCAGCATGATGAGTTTGGTCTTTGCCGTGATGTTCTTCTCCACGGCCTGGACTACTTCTTCCCGGCTCATGGCTGGGAGCGGCATGTCGAACTTGCGGAAAATTGCGCCCTTGCGAGCGGCCAGGTAGTCAAAGCCCACTTCGCCTCCCCCGTGTTCATCGGTTGTGGTGAGCATCTCGTCGCCCTTGCCCAGGTTGAGGGATTGGCCGATGAGGCTTAGTCCTTCGGTTGTGTTCCGGGTGAGGAGGACTTCCTCCACGTCGGCATGAATAAAGTCGGCTACCTTTTTCCGCACTGATTCCATCTGGTTGCCGAGCGGCCCCCAGTTTTCTCCGACCGGGTTCATCTCCAGCTGTCGCATCAGCCCATGGACGGTGTCAACAACGGCAACCGGGCTGGGGCCAAGGCTTCCGGTATTCAGGTAGATCCTGTTTTCAGGAACGAGCAGCTGCTTTCTTACCATGCGGAATAAGTCGTCATCGCTCGAGGTTTCAAGCAGGTCTGATGAAAAAGTACCGGGAGTAGGGATGTTGCCCATTCCCAGCGAGGGGAGGGCTGTCAGTCCGCCCAGCAGCCCGGCAGCTTTGATAAAGTGTCTTCTTGAAGTCATCGTACAAGATAAAGAGCGGGTGCGGTTATCGCAATCAACTTTCTATGACCGGAGAGTCATGACCGCACATACCTGTTGATCCCCGTTGGGGACAGATATCATTTGGCCGTTTGGGGGTTTTGGTTACCTTTTCCTCAATCTAAATCCTGATGACCATGAAACGAATTTCACTGCTCTTCCTCTTTTTGTCTGGACTGATACTCCAGGCGTGGGCTCAAACCCAGCCAGCGGCCGCGACAAATTATGACCCTAAATACTTTGACAAGTTGAAGTGGAGAAACATAGGCCCGCCCCGCGGCGGACGCTCCATCGGCGCTTCGGGCAGCCCCGGCCGGCCCAATGAATACTATTTTGGTGCGACAGGCGGCGGCCTTTGGAAAACCACCGACGGCGGGCAGGACTGGGCGCCGGTTACCGACGGCCAGATCAGCAGCTCATCCATCGGTGCGGTGGCCGTGGCCGAGACCAACCCTGACATTGTATATATAGGAGGGGGCGAGACTGAACTTCGCGGAAGCATCACCCAGGGCGACGGGGTTTACAAAACTACCGACGGAGGAAAAACCTGGCGGCACATGGGTCTGAGAGAAACACAGGCTATTTCCCGTATCCGTGTTCATCCGACCAACCCGGATGTGGTTTACGTGGCAGCACTAGGCCATCCTTACGGCGACAATGAAGAGCGTGGCGTATTCAAATCCATCGACGGCGGCATCACCTGGAAGAAAGTATTGTATGTGAGTCCCAAAGCCGGAGCCGTGGACCTGATTATTGACCGCACAAATCCCAAAATATTGTATGCCTCCACCTGGCAGGTGTACCGCAAGACCTGGAAGATGTGGGGCGGCGGACCAGACTGTAAATTATGGAAGTCTGAGAATGGCGGCGAAACCTGGAATGACATCTCCAAAAATCCCGGCATGCCGGAAGGACCCTTGGGCAAGATTGGTATCACCGTTTCTCCGGTTGACAACCGTCGCCTGTGGGCCATCGTGGAGGCCAATGACGGCGGGGTATACCGCAGCGATGATGCCGGCGCGACATGGAAGAAAACCAACGACGACCGCAAACTCCGCCAAAGGGCATTCTACTACTCACGCATTTATGCCGATCCGTTCGACCGCGAAACGGTGTATTGCCTCAATGTTGATTTCTTCAAGTCGACCGACGGTGGCGTTAAGTTTGACCACCAGATCTTCGGCAAGCACGGCGACCATCACGATTTGTGGATCGACCCCAATAATCCGCAGCGCATGATCCTCGCAGACGACGGCGGCGGTTCGGTCTCGGTGAACGGAGGCAAGAGCTGGACAGACCAGGATTACATCACCACACAGTTCTATCACGTCACGACGACCAATCATGTTCCCTATCATGTGGCCGGCGCGCAGCAGGACAATTCTACCATTGCCGTACCGAGCGACGGATGGAGGCATGGCAATGTCCTTGGTGCCTGGGGCTATGATGTGGGCGGAGGCGAAAGCGGCTACATCACATCACACCCGCAGAACCCCGATCTTTTTTATGCAGGCAGCCAGGGGGCTTTGCTGACTAAACTTGACCGCACTTCAGGACAGATGCGCGACATCCAGGTGTACCCAAGATTCTTTTCCGGTGAACCCGCCAGTGAATTGCCGGAACGCTGGCAATGGACTTACCCGATTGTTTTCTCTCCCCTCGATTCCAAAGTATTATACACCTGTTCGCAGCATGTTTGGAAAACGGTTGACGACGGCCAGAGCTGGGAGAAGATCAGCCCCGACCTGACCTATGCTGATCCTGAAACCCTCGGCATTTCAGGGGGTATTATCACCCGCGACATGAACGGACCTGAAATCTATGGAACCGTGTTTGCGCTGGCGCCGTCTTTCCATGATGCGAATACCATCTGGGCCGGATCCGATGACGGGAAGATCAACATCACCCGCAATGGCGGCAAGAACTGGACGGACATTACCCCTAAGGATTTGCCAAAGAATTCTGTTGTGGCCATCATCGACGAATCCAGGCACAATGCCGGCACAGTCTATTTAGCGGCGTTCCGTTACCAGGTGGACGACCGTCAGCCGTATGTCTTTAGAACAAAGGATTATGGAAAGACATGGACGAAGATAGTTACCGGTATCAAAGACGGGCATTTCTCAAGGTCGGTGCGCGAAGATCATGTTCGTCCGGGATTGTTGTTCCTGGGCACCGAACATGGAGCGTATGTTTCTTTTAATGCCGGCGACAACTGGCAGCCGCTGCAGCTGAACCTGCCTGACACCCCTATCCGTGACCTCGTGGTAAAAGACAATGATGTGGTGTTGGGAACCCATGGCCGCGGCTTCTGGATCCTCGACGACATCCAGCCTTTGCGGCAGCTGACACCTGAGTTGATGAAGCTGGACGCTATTTTGTTTCAGCCGGGCGATGCGATCCGTGGTGTGTATGATGCTGTATTTCAATATTACCTGAAAGACAAAGTGGATACGGTCAGGATAGAGATCCTCGATGCGCAGGGAAGCGTGGTACAGACCTTCAAGGGGACCAAGCCCGAATACAAGGCCGATCCCAGCATTCCACGTTGGGAGCGGGAACCTTCCATGCCAACAACGGCGCAGGGGCTCAATACCTTTTCCTGGAATCTCCGTTACCCTGGTGCCACTGTTTTTGACGGCATGATTCTATGGGGAACGAATCCCAAGGCCGGGCCGGAAGCAATGGTGGGCAAGTACCAGGTCCGGTTCAGCTCGAAGGGTTATTCACAGACTTATCCTTTCGCACTAAAAATAAATCCAAACCTGAAAGGGGTGACTGAGGCGGACATGAAGGAGACGTTTGATGTGGCGATGAAGATCCGCGACCGGGAGAGCGCCGCGAACGAAGCGGTGATCCGCATCCGTGAAATCAAGAAGCAGATTGACACCGATTTGAAAGAAACCTCAGATCCCACCATTACGGCCTACGCGAAGGACCTGACTACAAAACTGAGTGCAATCGAGGAGGACCTCTACCAGGTGCGCAATCGCAGCGGGCAGGATCCGCTTAACTTCCCCATCAAGCTGGGTAACCGCATCTCCGCCCTGCGTGCCAGCCTCGAGCGGGGCGACGGCAAGCCGACGGCGGGTGTCTACAAAGTCTTTGATGAACTCAGCAAAGAACTCGACGGCCATCTAGCCAAACTCGATAATACCCTGAAGACCGGCATCGACGGACTGAATCCGATGCTGATGAATAAGCAGATGAAAGGGATTATTGACAAGAAGAAATAGGCACCCAAGGCAAACAGCGCTATAAGCCAAAAGCCAAAAGCCCTCGTTCAAAGTTCAATAGTTCAAGGTTGCCTTCGGTCGGCATTGTCACCGACCGCATCTACTCTGTCTGGGTTGGTGAAAACACCAACCCAAGGCAACACAGCTAACAGCGATACAAGCCAAGAGCCAGGGTTCAAGAGTTCAAGGTTTAAAGTTCAAGCCTCGCCCGCCGGAGTCCCGAATGCTTTCGGGACGTAGGAGGGGGTTCTGCCTTCGGTCGGTGTTGTCACCGACCGCATCTACTCTGCCGGGGTTGGTGAAAACACCAACCCAAGGCAAATCGAGTCTTAGAAATGCTTCCAACAAGACCTCTGCCTTAGAGAACCGCCAGTGCGCGGGCCCGAAAAAACGGCGGGCGTGCGCCGGCACCGCGCGCAGGAGCATCGTTTTTTCTTGACCTTTTTTGGTTCTTTTTAGCGTCAAGGCAAAAAAGAACAAAGACTAAATAGTTTGATGAGAGAAGAAGTTTCACAAAATCCAAATAGAATAGGTGGCATCCATCTATTTTAAAGCATTGTTACTTTTCTGCCTTCGGTCGGTATTGTCACCGACCGCATCTACTCTGTCAGGGTTGGTGAAAACACCAACCCAAGGCAAATCGAGTCTTAGTAATGCTTCCTCCAAGCCCTATGCCTTAAAGAACCGCCAGTGCGTGGGCCCGAAAAAACGGCGGGCGTGCGCCGGCACTGCGGGCAGGAGCATCGTTTTTTCTTGACTTTTTTTGGTTCTTTTTTGCGTCAAGGCAAAAAAGA
>JAYTVB010000038.1:0-51763 GCA_043744235.1 Cyclobacteriaceae bacterium
TAGGCATAGTTGCCCTTGTACCTGAAAAGCTGTCCGCGGTCCAGTTCAATGATCTCCGTGGCGACGTTGTCGAGAAAATAGCGGTCGTGGGTGACCATAATCAGCGTGATGTTAGGGCCAGAGAGGTATTCCTCCAGCCATTCAATGGCCGTCAGGTCCAGGTGGTTGGTCGGCTCATCCATGATGATGAGGTCCGGGGTGGCCAGCAGCAGCTGTGCGAGGAAGATGCGTTTCTTCTGTCCGCCTGAAAGCTCGCCGAATTTCTTGTCCAGGTCCGGAACATCAAGCTTGGTTGTCACCTCATGCACTTTCGCATCATAGTCCCAGGCATTGTACTCTTCCATCTTCTCCAGGGCATCCTGCATGCGCTGGGCAGGCACCTCCGGGTGATGGAGGCAATCCTCATATTCCTTGACCGCTTTGGCTACTTTGTTGGATTCGTCAAACAACACATCCTTAACAAAGAGGTTGTTGTCCACCTGGTGCTGTTGTGTAAGGTAGCCCACGCGTATGCCGTCACGCGTGACAACATTACCCGTATCCGTATGAAGTTCGCCGGTAAGAATCTTCAACAAGGTGGATTTACCGACGCCGTTGTTGCCCACCATCGCGAACTTCTCGCCCTGGGAGATGCCCAGGGATATGTCTTTAAACAGCCATTTATCATTAAATGCCTTGGAAATGAGCTCGGCTGAGAGGTAGTTCACGGTTTATTGTTAAAATGAGGGGCAAAGATACGAGGAACATGGCTTTCCACCATATGGAAATCCAACATCAGAAAGACGACCAAAGGCGGTGCATTGCGTCAGCGTTAATCTCCTGGAAATATGTATTTACTAAATCATTTTTGAATATTTGACCTGAAACTTCTTCTACATGAAATATCTCCTCTTCCTCATGGCTCTTCTGTCCATCACCACCGTCGCTCAGAAGAAAGCCAGGACACCAGTTATCCCACCTCCCTCAGCCCTCTCCGACACGAGCTACTTCAAAGCCATGCAATACCGCAATGTCGGACCCACACGCGGCGGGCGCGTCACGGCAGTGGCCGGCATCGCGTCGCAGCCTTCGACTTTCTACATGGGCGCCACCGGCGGCGGCGTGTGGAAGACGGATGACAACGGCATCACCTGGAAAAATATTTCCGATGGATTCTTTGCGACGCCTTCCATCGGCGCAATCAGGGTCTTTCAACGAAATCCCAAAATTGTCTACGTCGGAACAGGCTCTGATGGTATCCGGTCCAATGTGATCGCAGGCAAAGGTGTCTACAAGAGTACTGATGCGGGCAAGACCTGGAAAAATATCGGGTTGGAACTGGTGGGGCAAATTGGTGCCGTAGAAATTCATCCCACCCACTCCGATACTGTTTTTGTTTCAGCCATCGGCCAGCCCTTCCAGCCCAACAAGGAACGCGGCGTGTACCGCACCCGGAACGGCGGAAAGACCTGGGAGCAGGTGTTGTTCCTTGCTGACACCATCGGTTCGGCTGATCTCGAATTCGCACCCAACAATCCTGAAATCATCTACGCTTCCATGTGGAGGGGCGAACGCAAACCCTGGACCATCATCAGTGGCGGACAACAGGCAGGCGGAATCTATAAATCAACTGATGGAGGAAGTACGTGGAAGAAATTAAGCAACGGGCTTCCGCAGGGACTGATCGGAAAAATTGACCTCACGGTTTCTCCTGCCGATCCCAAAAGACTCTATGCCCTCGTGGAAGCACCCAAGGGCGAAGGCGGGGTATACCGCTCGGACGACCAGGGTGAATCCTTCAAGCTGGTCAGCGATAAGAAACAGCTGATCGACCGGCCCTTTTATTACTGCAACCTGGAATCCAACCCGCTGAATGCCGATGTCCTCTTTGTGATGGCCACCGAATTCTGGAAATCCACTGACGCGGGTAAAACATGGAAGACGATCACACCCCCGCATGGCGACAACCACGATCTCTGGATCAACAAGCGCGACACGTCCATCATGATCCAGTCCAACGACGGCGGAGCGAACGTCTCCATCAACGGCGGCAGGACCTGGTCGCTGCAAAGCAACCAGCCTACGGCCGAATTGTACCAGATCGAGGCCGACGACCAGTATCCGTATTGGATCTATGCCGGACAGCAGGACAACACGACCATCGCCGTGCCCAGCCTTCCTCCTTACAATGCGCCCGGCGGCCCCATGAGTTTCTGGCTCGACGTTGGCGGATGTGAAACAGGCCCGGCCATTCCAAAGCCCGGCGATCCCAACATTGTCTATTCAAACTGCAAAGGGCGCTTCGGTGTATACGACAAGCGCACCGGCCAGGAGAAGATGTACGTGGTTGGCGCATCCAACCTGTACGGCCACGATCCGGATGATTTGAAATTCCGCTTTCAGCGCGTGTCTCCCATTCACGTATCGCCGCACAATTCCAATGTGGTTTATCACGCCTCACAGTATGTTCACAAAACCACCAACGAAGGCCTCACCTGGGAAGTCATCTCCCCTGACCTGACGGCCAGGGAGCCACGCACGCAGGTTCCCTCCGGTTCTCCGATCACCCGCGATATCACAGGCGAGGAATATTTCAGCACCATCTATGACGTGAAAGAATCTTCACTGAAAGAAGGCCTCATCTGGGTGGGTGCCAACGACGGGCCTGTGCATGTGACCCGCGACGGCGGCAAGAAGTGGGACAATGTCACGCCCAAGGACCTGGCCACCGGCGGCCGTGTGGATTGTGTGGAGCCCTCTCCCCACAAGGAAGGCAAGGCCTATTTCGCAGTGCTGCGTTATCAGCTTGGCGACTGGAAGCCTTACGTTTATAAGACGTTGGATTACGGTCAGCATTGGACGCTGCTCACCACCGGATCGAACGGCATACCAGACAATTATCCGGTGCGCGTCATTCGCGAAGATCCGGACCACGAAGGATTGTTGTACGCCGGAACGGAATACGGGTTGTTCATTTCGATGGATGACGGGCTTACCTGGAAATCCTTCCAGCAAAACCTGCCCATCACGCCTGTGACGGACATCAAGATTTTCAGAAAAGACCTGATGATCTCTACCATGGGTCGTTCGTTCTGGATCCTGGACAATATTTCAAACCTGCACCAGCTGGCTGACGCGAAGAAGGCTGAGGCATTCCTGTACAAGCCCGTTGACACGTACCGTTTTCACTACCCGCCCAGCGGCAAGAATGAGATACCCAACTACCCTGCTCCTTCTGTGATTTTCGACTACTACCTCAAATCAAAACCGGCAGGCGACGTCCGCATCGATATTCTCGCCGACAACAAAGTCATTCGTTCTTTCACCAGCCTTGCTCCTCCCAGGGATACCACCAGGGCCCAGGGAAAAGACATGGCCACCGGGTTTGTTAAGAAGGATTTGAAAGCAGACCTGGATAAATCCATTGGCGCACATCGCTTCCGCTGGGACATGCTGCATGAAGGTCCGTGGGACAAGGATCCGGCCAAGTCAAAAAAAGGCGGACCCATGGTCAGGCCCGGAGCCTATGAAGCGCGCATGTCTGTCAATGGACAAGTGACGTCAAGGTCATTCAGGATTCTGCCTGATCCGCGCCTGCAGGGCAAAGTCAGTGAAAGCGATCTGGCTGAACAAGAGAAGCTGGCGCTGCAGACCCGTGACCTGGAAGACAGCGTGAAGCGCATCGCGGAAAAAGTAAAAGTGGAGCGCAAGCAGCTCGGCACACTCATCAAGGACAAGAAAGCAACGCCCCAGCAAATTGAACGCGAGAAGCAACTGGCCAAAATGGAAGATGAGTTATTCACCAAGGACGGCCCGTACCAGATGCCGGTGCTGCTGGATCAGCTCAACTACCTGAAGAATTTGCTGGACCAGTCTGACCAGCGCCTGGGCAAAGACGTGCAAGATCGGTACACTGAACTGAAAGAGCAGGCAGACCGTATCTTCCTCCTTCAGCAGGGCATCAAGAGTGAAATGTAATCAGGGCTTGTCGAGAAAATCGGCAATCACATTATTGTAGGCCCTCGGTTCGTTCAGGTATGGAAAGTGCCCCTTGCCACGGAAGGTAAAAACCCGCGCACGGGGATAGATTTCCCTGAGCCGCTGCCGGAGTTCCGGGAAGATGAGCGGATCGTTGTTCGATTCGATGATCAGGATTTTGTGATTATCACTTAAGTCCGGGTTCGGCTCGAACTTGTCGATCACGCAAAAGTACCGGGCCAGGAATTGCTCTTTGCTCATGCCGCCGTACGATTGCTCCAGCAGGTAGGCTTCGGTGATGGGCGAGTACTCGGAAGCAGGCACCACCCTGCTCCTGATGCTGCTCCTGAATACGTACATCACCAGCCAGTCCGGGAGATAGCGTGCCAACAGTGCCATGCTGTGGTTCTTCTCTTTGTAGATGTCGTTGGGTGGAAAGGTGTTGCCGAATACAGCCTTCTTGAAACGGTCAGGATAGGTGGTGAAGAGATATTGTGCGAAGTAACCGCCCAGGGATGAGCCGATCACATGTGTTTCAGGGATACCTTCCTGGTCCAGGATCTTGATGACAGCGTCCCGCATTGCCTGAAGGGAACGGGATGGCGGGTATGTCAGTGTAATGATGCGGTACCTCTTGCTGAAGGTGCTGATTTGCTGCCACCAGATATCGTAACTGCCGGCCATCCCGTGAAGGAAGAGTATGCACTCCCTGCCTTGCCCCACAGAGAGATAATCCCAGGTCTGCCCATCCACCACAATCGACTTGAGCGGAAGCGCCCGAAGAGAATCCAGCGAAGCCAGGGCATGCTGGTCGGTGCCCTCATACAATTCCCCGATGGCGTGGCGCGGCGTCTTGATCAGGTAGAATGAGCCGACACCTAAAACGACAATCAATAAAATAATAGTTCTTTTCATCGGCGGAATTTGTGGACGGGGGATAAAATTAGCTTATTGTCCTCACGTTTAAATAAACTGTCGCACTGTGTTTATCGAAGTGCAACTTGTTATAAAGTAATTTATGGAACCCACACCCACCCACGCCACCGGCCTTTCCCGCCAGATGGGTCTCCTCGGACTGGCCTCGACCGGGATATGTTCCATGCTGGGAGCGTCGATTTACGTGGTGCCTTTTATGATTCAGCGAAACGTGCCAGGCATCGGACCGTATGTGCTACCTGCCTTTCTCTTCGCCGCCATACCCGCTGTGCTCGCGGCCTTCGCCTACAGCATCCTTGCTTCGGCCATGCCCCGTGCTGGCGGAACCTACATTTACGCCAGCCGTGCACTTCATCCCTACCTGGGTTTCGCTGCGAGTTTTTCACAATGGTTCGGTCTTTCCATCGCCATCGGTGTGGTGTCTTATGTGATCATCCCCTTCATCCGCGACATCGCGGCGGCGCTCGACTGGGATGTACTGGCCGCATGGCTCGATACCGGCATCGTTCGGGTGACCCTCGCCCTGGTTGTGCTGTGGTTCTTTGTCTGGGTGAACATCCGCGGGATACGCGTCTATGAACGAACGGTGATTCCCCTCATGTTCCTCATGTTTGCCCTGGGTGCCATTGTCATCATTGCCGGCTTCCATTTCAACCAGGAAGATTTCGCAGCAACCTTGCTTGCGCGGGAAGGGAGATCGGTAATTGAAAAGCCATCCGTCTTTGACTGGTCCGTGTTCCTCTCCGCATCAGCGGTATTGTTTTCCAGCTTCATCGGATTCGACTCGATCGCGCAGGCCGGCGGCGAAGCGAAGAACCCCGAGCGGTCACTCCCGCTCGCCATCGGTATTGCCATGGTGACGGTCGGATCGTTTTACTTTCTTTTTACCAAGGCTGTCTACCATGTTGTGCCCTGGAGCTTCATTGCGGACGAAGCAGCCACCAAAGACATTTCCGCACCGGGGATGATGAGTTACTTTCTTCCCGCCGGCTGGACGCTCGCCATCGTAGCCGGCGCAGCGGTGGCATTGACCAACGACCTGCCGGCCATGCTGCTCTCCGTCTCCCGGCTGATGTTCGCATGGGCGGAAGATGGCATCTTTCCAAAATTGGTTACGAAAGTTCATCCCACCTTCCACACGCCGCACGTCGCCATCCTGATCAGCGGCGTGATGGCCAGTATTGGAATCCTCGGCTGTCATTTCGCCGGTGACTTTTTCCTGGGCATTGACATCATGGTTACATCCATGCTTGTGAACTTCCTGCTGATGTGTGTGTCGGTCATCACGTTTCCCATCCACAACCCTGCCTTGTACAAGGGAATCAGGGTCCTCCGGTCCAGGCCGGTGCAATTGACCCTGGCAACGCTGGGTGCCATCATCCTTTCAGGATTTCTCGTGATTCACATCATCAAAGACCTTTCTTCTACCGTTGAAGTCTGGTATTTCCATTCCACGCCGGTGTGGGTGATTATTATGGCGGTGGCATCGGTCATCTATTTTCGGGAATTGAGAAAACTCAAACGGGAAAAGGTTGACACCCAGACGCTATTCTCAAGGTTGCCGGAGGAATAAAAGTAACTTAACCGCTAAGTAATTAACTCAGCGTCCTCCGCGGTTAAATGCATTTTGTTTTCAACTTAAGTGCAGGTATAAAGAATGATTTGAATGCATGAATATAGAATATCGAATAAGAAATATTGAACAAAGAATATCGAATATCGAACAAGGAATATCGAATATCGAAGTTGGGTCAACAGTGATTTATTTATTTCATGAATACAGAATATCGAACAAGGAATATTGAATAACGAATATCGAGGTTTCGGTCAAGATTGATTTATTAATTGGGATAAGGTCGCCGAGAAAGACTCAGCGTCCTCTGCGTAAATTAACTCATCGCACTCCGCGGTTAAATGCATTTTGTTTTCAACTTTCGGCAACATAAATAACTTAACCGCTAAGTACGCAGAGAAAAGCTACGCAAAGGTCGCAAAGAATGACTCAGCGTCCTCTGTGTAAACTAACTCAGCGTCCTCTGCGGTTAATTGCATTTTGTTTTCAACTTTCGGAACCATAATAATAACTTAACCGCTAAGTACGCAGAGAAAAGCTACGCAAAGGTCGCCGAGAAGAACTCAGCATCCTCTGCGTAAACTACCTCAGCGTCCTCTGCGGTTAAATGCATTCGTTTTCAACTTAAGTGCAGGTATAAAGAATGATTTGAAGGCATGAATATAGAATATCGAATAAGAAATATTGAACAAAGAATAACGAATATCGAATATCGAAGTTGGGTTAAGTGCAGGTATAAAGAATGATTTGAATGCATGAATATTGAATATCGAACAAGGAATATCGAATATCGAAGTTGGGTCAACAGTGATTTATTAATTGGGATAAAAAGGTCGCCGAGAAAGACTCAGCGTCCTCTGCGTAAATTAACTCAGCGCCCTCCGCGGTTAAATGCATTTGTTTTTAACTTTCGGCACAATTAGTTTTGAAGCTCCGACCATGAAAGCAGAACAAACTGTCCTCGCCAACGGCCTCATCATCTCCCGCGTTCTCACCGGCCTCTGGCAAATCGCGGACCTGGAGCGGGATGGCAAGACCCTTGCCCCGAACGAAGCCGCCAAAATGATGGCTCCTTATGCCGAGGCAGGATTCAACACGTTCGACATGGCCGACCACTATGGATCGGCTGAAATTATTTCAGGTGTCTTCAGAAAGAAATACGCCGGCCAGACGGAACCAAAATTGTTTACCAAGTGGGTGCCTACACCCGGCCCGGTCACCCGCAACGATGTCCGCGCTGCCGTTCTCAAAGCCATGGAGCGCCTCCAGGTCAGGAAGATCGACCTGATGCAGTTCCACGCCTGGAACTATGCAGACCCCCGATGGCTCGATTGCCTTTACTGGTTGAACGAACTTCGCGGGGAGGGCTACATCCAGCACATAGGCCTTACGAATTTCGACACAGCCCACCTCCGGATCGCCGTCACGACCGGCATACCCATAGTGTCCAACCAGGTGTGCTACTCCCTGCTCGACCAGCGGGCGTCCGGGGCTATGGCGGAGTACTGTCAAAAGCACGGAATCAAACTCCTGGCATTCGGTACCATTGCCGGGGGATTCCTCACGGAGAAATGGGCGGACCAGAAGGAACCTTCCATGGAGGCGCTCACCACGTGGTCACAGATGAAATACAAACGCTACATCGACGCGGCGGGGGGCTGGGAAAGATTCCAGCTGCTTCTCCATGTCATCCATGCTGTTGCCAAACGCAATAACGTCAGCCTGTCCAACGTGGCCTCCCGCTACATCCTTGACCAGCCTGCCGTCGCCGGCGTGATCATCGGAGCACGTCTTGGAAAAAGTGAACACATCCAGGAGAACCTCAGGCTCTCCTCGTTTTCCCTCAGCGAAAGGGACCGTGAAGAAATCCATCATGCCCTTCACACGCATTTAATGCCAATCCCCGGCGACTGCGGTGATGAATACAGAAAGCCTCCGTTCCTCACGGCATCCGGCGACCTCAGTCACCACATTGAAAAAATGCCAACTCCGTTTCCCACCAGCCAAGGCAGTGACGGCAGAACAAAAGCGCTGAGCGGAACAGTCTGGGAAGAACTGGCTGGCTTCAGCCGGGCCGTCCGCAAAGGAAACAGGATATTAATTTCCGGAACAACGGCGACACACGGCACGCACGCCATCGGCGGCAACGACCCCGTTGCCCAGGCACATTTTGTCATCGACAAGATTGAAGGCGCATTGCAGTCGCTGGGCAGCAAACTGGAAGAGGTGGTCAGGACCAGGATCTTTATCAGGAACATGTCCGACTGGGAAGCAATTGCCCGTGTGCACGGCGAGCGCTTCCGGGAAATCCAGCCCGCCAACACCATGGTACGGGCTGATCTTGTGGGCGATGACTACCTGGTGGAGATGGAAGCGGAGGCCATGGTGGGCGAAAATCCATCGTAATCTCAATTTCGACGCGACCCGGCGTTGCAAAACACAGGCTGCATGCAATCATTGGCAGCTACCATCACCGTACGTTGAACGCAGGAAACACAGAGGCCAGCGGCAATACATCAAGGAGGTCACGGAGATTGTCATCGAAGAAATAAACTTTGGGCCTGTTTGTGTCATCTGTATATTTATGGCATTAGGCTTGTAAGAATACCGCTTGATTTCACGTTCAACAGGTTATATGCATAAGATCACGAAGCTATCAATTTTCTGTTTGCTGCTTTCAATTTCTGCCCTCGCACAGGAATCCAATGACCCGCTGTTGAAAATGGCCTCTGACGAACTGACCCGGGAAATTGATCAGTTCAAAAAAGCAGCGACACCACCCTATTTCATTTCCTACCGGATCACGGACCTCCAGCAAGCTGTGGTGAGCGCATCCTTCGGCAGCCTGGTGGAATCCAACATAGGCAAAGAACGGGTGCTGGCCACACAGGTGCGCGTCGGTGATTACCAGATGGACAATACCCACGCATTGGGCGGCCGCGACTTCGGGTCCATGGGAGCGCCGGGCGGTGCTCCGCTCCCCATCGAAGACAATGCGGACGCGGTGAAATACTACCTGTGGCAAGCCACACAAAAGGATTACAAACAAGCGCTGCAAGCTTACAAGGTGGTTAAAAGCTCCAGCGCTGAAAAAATCAGTTACAAGGGCGTCAACGACTTCTCCGTTGAAAAACCATCCACATTCATCGACCAGCCACTGCCGGATTTCGCCACGATCTTTAACAAGCAGGAATGGGAACAAAAGACCAAGGACCTTTCCAAATTATTCCTCAATGAGGTCGACCTGATCGGAGGCGATGTATCACTGCGGGTGGTCGCCGAACGAAAATATTATCTTTCTTCTGAAGGTTCGCGCATCGCGCAGAATGTGACCGCAGCGTACCTCAACGTGACGGGCAGCATCCGCGCCAATGACGGAGAAGTGGTACCGCTGCATGCGTCCTACTTTTCGCCGCTGGCGGCCGGACTGCCTGCGACGGAGTTGATCCAGAAAGACATTGCCACCATGATTGAGAAGCTGAAGCAGCTGAAAAAGGCGCCGCTGGCAGAACCCTATACCGGTCCTGCCATCCTCCACGCCCAAACCGCCGGCGTTTTCTTCCATGAGATATTTGGTCACCGCGTCGAAGGCCACCGGCTCAAAGACGAAACCGACGGACAGACTTTCAAAGCCAAAATTGGCGAACAGGTTTTGCCCAAGACCATTGACGTGGTATTCGACCCGACAAAAAAAGAACTGAACGGCATGGCATTGAATGGCTACTTCCGCTATGATGACGAGGGTGTTGCAGGCCAACGCGTGCTTGCTGTAGAAAAAGGCATGCTCCGGACTTTCCTCATGTCCCGGACACCGCTGGAAGGCATTCCCCAATCAAACGGCCACGGGCGCGCTGATGCCGGTGACAAGCCCGTATCCAGGCAGTCCAACCTGATCGTCTCTTCAACCAAAACATACACCACGGATGATCTCCGCAAAATGCTCGTGAAGGAATGTCAGAAGCAAGGCAAGAGCTATGGCTACTTTTTCAGAAACGTCATTGGCGGCTTCACCACTACAGAACGACAAATGCCCAACGCTTTCAATATTTTTCCAGTCGAAGTTTATCGCGTGTATGTCGACGGCCGGGCCGATGAACTTGTCCGCGGCGTTGACCTGATCGGTACGCCGTTGGCCATGTTTGCGGAGATTGAAGCCGCCGGCGACAAGCCTGAAATATTTACGGGCTTTTGCGGTGCCGAGTCGGGAAGTGTCCCGGTAAGCGCAGTCTCTCCTGCCCTCTTTGTGAAAAGAATCGAAACACAGAAGAAAGCCAAGTCCATGGTCGATGCGACCTTGCTCAACAAACCCAGCCTGATCAAATAAACTCACCGGCATGCCATTTACCTATCGCCATATTAACAAAGCACTTATCCTCTGCACCGCCCTGTTGCTGCCCGGCTTTGTCCAGGCCCAGGAGTCTGAGGGAGACAAAATCATTTTTCAGGCCATGCAGGATGAATTGAAGAGAAGTATGGACCAGTTGACCTATGAACGGTTCGACAAGCCGTTTTTCATCAGCTACACGATTACCGATGTCAACAGCCTCAATATCCTGGGTTCGCTCGGCGCCATCATCCGCTCATCGGAAACGCCGCTTCGCGCCAAGGCGGTCCGGCTGCTGGTCGGCAATTATGAAATAAACGATGAAACCGTCGACAATGACATCTTCAGTTTTCCGGAGGCCAACGAGATTGACCTTCCGATGGAGAATGATTACCTGGGCATACGCCGGGCCTTCTGGGTGACCACCGACAACGTCTACAAGAATGCTGCAAGGCATTATGACAAGAACAAGGCGACGCTGGCCGAGCAAAAGAAGTCCCTCGATGAACTCCCGCACCGCACCTTTTCGAAAGTACCGCCAGTACAGAAAATCATTACCAGTCCGCTAATAGCTGTCAACAAGGCCGCGCTTGACACTTATATCCGCGACATCTCCGCCCTGTTTAAGTCTAACATGCGGATCAACGCATCCAGCGTGGTCCTCACGTTTATCAATGGTCATGATTACTTCGTCAACAGCGAAGGCACGCGCGTGAAGACGCCTCAAAGCCTGGCGATGCTGCAGATCACGGCACAGTACCTGACCGACAAGGGTGAAAGTGCCTTTGAGCAAATGGTTCACTACGCCGTTTCACCGGATAAGCTGCCAACCCCTGAACGCATGAGATCCGAAGTAAACACCATGCTCACCAGACTTGACAAGACCTCAGCGACCCGGCCATTCGACGATGACTATTCAGGCCCCGTCCTCTTTGTGGGAGATGCTTCCGGAGAAGTGCTTGCCAGTACGCTTTTCTCTGACCGTGAAGGACTGATTGCTTCCAACAACCTTCCAAACCTCAGTGGTTACCGTTACGAAAATACAGGCCTGGATTCAAAGATCGGCAAGCCTGTTTTGTCCGAGTCGATGACCATCAGGATGACACCACACAAGAAGAAATATGGAGATACCGACCTGCTTGGTGCGTTCGAAGTGGACGACGAGGGTGTTGAGCCGGTCAACGACCTCCTGGTTGTTGAGAACGGAGTGCTGAAGTCCATGCTCCACGACCGTAGCATCCTGCTGCGAGGGCAGGTGGCTAATGGCTACGGTTCAGGACCAGGAGTAGTTTCTGTGAACGTAAAAACGGGTGAGACCGTGCAGGCCCTCAAGGAAAAGCTGATAGCGAAAGCCAAGTCCGACGGCCTTGACTATGCACTGATCGTCAGGGAACTGCCCGTTGGAAAACTGGGATTGGTGAACGTGTACCGGGTATCACTCGCCGACGGCAAGGAAGAACTCCTGCGCTCGGCAGGCATCGCGGGCCTCACCTTCCGTGAATTAAAAAAATTGATGAGCGCATCCACTGAATCCATGGTGTACCACACCCAGGTGCGCGGCACCAGCGGCACAGGCATTGCGTCCTTCATTGTGCCTTCCGCAATTCTTCTTGAAGAAGTGAATGTAAGAAGGGCCGAAATACCGGTGCTGAGGGATGAGACGTATGTGGAGAGTCCTTTGAAGAACTAGGCAACACTTTGTGTCCGGCGTGACCCTGCCTTTCACCAGATAGGCGCCTTCTTGCAAAACTCATCTCCTGCGCAGCTCAGCGGCACAAATATCTCCGCGCGAATCATCCATTGGCCATTGATCTTGTGCCACTTTGCAAAATACCTGCCTGTCAATTCCACACGCTCACCATTTTCGGTCCATCGTCCTACCCATGTCCCCGACTCTGCCGCCATCTTCCATTCGGTAAATACATCCACCTGGTCTGCGGTTCGGATATAGATGATATCGGGCTTGGTGGAAAAATCGTCCTTGAAGCGCGCCAGCATGACCGCACGTCCGCTGGATTCGGCATTGCGGGAAGTGATCACGTGGTAGTCTTCGGCCAGGGTGCCTGCCAGCGCAATCGTATCGCGGCCTGCAATGGCCTTGTTCGAAGCATCCCTCACCTGCCGGATCTGGTGTTCATCGCCATGCTCCTCCATCCGACCAGGCTGGCATCCGGCAAACGGAAAGGCAAACAGCACCAATAAAATCATTACTCTCATAGCGTTGATTTGTTTCTTTTCAAAATAGAATCTATCCACTCACTGGTCTCCTGGGCAAGCAGGTCGATGATCTGTCGCTTTGAGACTTTGAAAGAATGGTCTGCACCTTCGAATGTTCTCAACGACGCCGTCGGCAGACCCTTCACCGTCTTCTGAATGAGTTTCAGGTCCGCCAGTGCATCCCTGGTGCCTTGAAGGAACAGCATCGGCACAGCAATCATTTTAAGGTGCGCCGCCCTTTCAACACTGGGTGCTCCTGCCGGGTGAAGGGGAAATCCAAAAAAGACAATGCCCCTGACATCCCGTGGACACTCTTTGGAAAGGTAATGCGAACTCATCCTGCCGCCAAAGGATTTGCCGGCGGCAAACAGCGGGGCCATGCAACGACTCCTCGCCTCCTCCATGACATGCTTGACAGTCTTTTCAGCGACAGCGGGCAGGTCGGGACGTTTCTTGCCTTTCTCCATGTATGGAAAATTGTATCGAACGGTGGCCATGCACCTCAACGCAAGTTCAACGGCCAGGCTGTTCATAAAGGGATGTTCCATTCCTGCCCCGGCCCCGTGTGCCAAGACCAGCAACGCCTTTGGATTGGCCGGCGCGGTTAGAATAGCAGAAACCTGACCGATGCTGCCGGAAACAGAAACCTTGAATCTTTCAGGTGAAGTCATCTACTTCTTTACAGGAGGATATTCGCGGAGCACCAAACGTATTCCTTTGTGAATCCGGGGTTCAGTGAAGTCCGGCTGCAATTCCATGTAGCTCACGGCGAAGGATTCCCAGACGATCCTGCTTTCCTTTGCATCTGCCATTCCAACAACCAACGTACCCTTCAGGTAAGTAACCTCCCTGCGGTCATTGTCCAACGGCCGGTAAAAAGGCTGTTCTGTTGATGGATGGTAGATAATGGCCTTCTCATCCTGGACCGTAATGGTGAACCCAACCAGCAAGTCCGGGTTGTTGATATCCTGCTTCAGTCCTTTGGTCTCCAGTTCTTCAATGATGGAAGTCTTCAGGCTCTCCCGCAGCAAACTGTCATTCAGGTACGTCGGTCCATCGAACTTGAACTCGCAGCCCGTCATCCAGCAGAATGTCTTGTACTTCGAAAAATCCACCTGGTGATCATAAACCGTTTTGACGTTAACCGCACAGCTTGCAGCAACGAAAGAAAGTACCAGCAGGACGAATATCCTCTTTTTCATATCTGAGTTGTTGGTACTACAAAGCTAGAATCAATGCAATATTTTATCATGATGATTATCATCCCCTAACGTGACTCTTATCAAAAAAGGTAAAATCCAGCCTATTTCTTCATGAATTTCCTCACAAAGAAGTCGGCAGTGGCACCGTCAATCTTCACCGCATTGCCATGCTTCATCCAGTGGTGCGTATCATCAACGATCACCAGCATCTCATAGGGTACCCCTTTCTTCTCCAGCCTTCGGACGAGGTCTGTGCTTTGGTTGAATCTTACATTGCGGTCATCATCGCCATGAATGATCAGCACGGGTGATGTCCATGTCGAAACGTAGGCTGTCGGCGACGACTCCCAGGCCGTCTGCACGGCTTTGTCCGCATCAGGAGCGCGCTCATACCGGTCTGGCCCGACAACAGTCCGCGTGCGGTCCACGGTCCAGTCATGCACGCCATGAATGTCAACACCCGCGGCAAAGAGTTTTGAATCTTTACCCAGCGCCATGGCAGTCAGGAAACCGCCGTAGGAACCACCATAGATTCCAATGCGGGCTGGATCAACCTGTGGTTGGGATGCCAGCCACTCACCAGCCGCCTTCACGTCCAGGTACTCAGAAGCTCCTGTGGCACCCGCCTTGTCCGGACGATGAAACTCAAATCCATAGCCGATGCCCAGCCGGTAGTTCACCGTCAGCACCACGAAGCCAAGACTCTGAAGATATTGGTTCATGGCATAGGCATTTGAATAGTATTCTGAATAATGCCAGCCAAGCAGCATTTGCCTGGGAGGACCGCCATGCACGAAGATGACCGCAGGTTTTCTGGCTGGTCCGCCTGCGGGTTCAAACAATTGACCGTGAACGGTAAACCCGTCAGGCGATTTGAATGTTACCTGCTTCGGTACGGCGAGATTCTTCTCCGGGTAATCCTTCGGAATAAATTCCTGACCGGTCAGTTTCATCGCGGACTTTGCAGAGAAACCCATCACCGCCGGTACCGGGGGTCGCTGGGCCGTGGCACTGATCAGGGCCATGGTTGTTCCATCACCAGTCACAGCAGGAGTCCACTCCAATCCGGTACCCGGTGTCATCACTTCCATGGCAGACTTGTCTACGGGAACACGGACAACATGCCTCCGGTCAATGTCCATCTTGTCAGGCCCCGTGTTGGCCGTAAACACCAGCCACTTACCGTCAGGACTGAGTTTGATATACTCCGCCATGAATGATCCAGGCGTCAGCAGCAATGGTGTTCCACCCTGTGCGGAAATCGAATACAGGTGGGGCCAGCCGTCATGGTAGGAAAGAAGGGCGATTCGGTCGCCGGCTGCCCAATGCAGGTTGGTCGTTCCATGGGTAGTTGGGAATGATCCGGCCAAAGTCATCGGCGCTTTCCACAACTGCGTTGCTGTTCCGGTCTTCACCTCGCCGGTCCACACAGCCCAGGGAGAATGACGTCTTTGGAGAACAGAGTCGGGGCTTCCCCCTGCTCCCGGCGTACGGATGAAAGCGATGCGAGTTCCATCGGGAGACCAGCGCGGCGAGCCGTCGCGTGCAAAGGAAGGCGCGATCCATTGGATGGGTGTTTCAGCATTGGCGAACACACCCACAAAAGCATGATCCGTTCGCGTGGCGACAAAGGCCAGCCGCGATCCATCGGGCGACCACTGCACGGAGCTGACGTGGCCACGGGTGGTGAAAAGATTCTTTGCCTCAGCACTTCCGTCGATCGGCACGGTCCACACCTGGTTGTTTTTTATGAATGAGACCACATCACCTTTCGGTGAAACAGCCGGGGCATCTCCCTCAGACAAAGCCTTGGGTTCGCCGCCGGCGAAAGGAATGCTCATCACTTTTACTTTGTTTGGTGTGGCAGCGAATGAAGGGTTGATGGGCAATTCATCGTCCCAGTTGGATCCATGGTCGCCGCCGCGGACGAACACCACCCACTGACCATTGGATGACAACGTAAGACTGGAAATCTCCTGGCCGTCGTCCTGCATATAGTTCGTAAGCCTCCTCGGCTTGAAGTCAGGACCTTCCGCAACATAGACATTGCGTTTACCTTGCTCATCCAGCGCCCACGCAATCCGTGAACCCTGAGAAGCAGCGGTCAGTTCCGTGGGAAAGGGATAGCTTTTGATCGACTCGAGGCTTGGCGACTGGGACCAGGAGGCCAGCGTGGTGATGCAAAGCACCCAGGCTGTGGTGAATATTGATTTCATCATGGGTTTCATTTAAGTCTAAAATTTAGCTGAAAATTTCAACTATTCTGAAGTCAATTTTACGACAGGTTTTGACCGGCAGAACTCAACCGGCCGTGTCGGCCCGGGACTGCCGAAGGCTTACCAAAGCGTGCCATTCATATAAATCACCCTTGCCCGCCCTGATTAATCCACTAGATTTACATTGTACCCTATAACCATACCCATATGTCATTAAACCGCAGAAACTTCATCAGGACTTCCGCTGTAACCGCAGGAGCTGCCACTTTATTATCTGGACTTTCTTCCTGCGCTACGCCGGAGAAAGAGAAGGCAGCCGCCAGGACGCCGCTGGATGATCTGACTTCCATGACGAAGGATATTGTGCCCATTTCCGTTGAGGAAAGGAAAGGCCGCATCGAAAAAGCCCAGCGCCTGATGGTCGAAAACAAGATTGACGCCATTTACCTGGATGGCGGCACCGGGATGGAGTACTTTACGGGTGTCAAATGGTGGAACAGCGAACGCCTGGGATGTGCCATCATTCCCGCCAAAGGTGAAGTGAGTTATGTCAGCCCGCATTTTGAAGAGGCCCGCTTTCGGGAATTGGTGACCATTGGGTCGGATGTGCGCGTGTGGGAAGAACATGAAAGTCCCTATAAAGTAGTGGCCGGAATCCTGAAAGATTACGGTATTCGTACAGGAAAAATTGGAATGGAAGAGCGGGTAAGATTCTTCCTGTATGACGGAGTCAGGCAAGAAGCCCCCCACCTCGCATACACCAGTGCTGACCCAGTGACCGTCCAATGCCGGCTGATTAAGAGCAAGACAGAATTAGCCCTCATGCAAAGGGCCAATGACATCACCATCGCTTCATACAAAGTGGCCATACCCATGCTCCGCGAGGGCATGTCACAGGGCGAATTTTCAAAGATCACTTCCGATGCCCATTCAAGGATGGGTGTAAGCGGAGGAGCCGGAGCCTCTTTCGGCGCGCCTACCGCTTTCCCCCACGGCAGCATCGAACCCCAGCAATTGAAGCAGGGCGACATCGTGCTCATGGACGGTGGATGCAAAGTGGAAGGCTATTCATCTGATATCAGCCGCACAGTAGTGTTTGGTGAGGCTTCCAAGAGACAAATTGAGATCTGGAACCTCGAAAGGGAAGCGCAAGCTGCCGGTTTTGCCGCAGCCAAATTGGGCGATCCATGTGAAAACGTGGACATCGCCGCACGAAAGGTCATTACCGATGCTGGCTTCGGACCAGGCTACAAAGTACCCGGCCTGCCACACCGCACCGGCCATGGAATTGGCATGGATGGTCACGAATGGGGCAACATGGTCCTCGGGAACAAACAACCCCTCATGCCTGGCATGTGCTTCAGCATAGAACCCAATATTTCCATCTATGGAGAGTTTGGCGTGCGCCTCGAAGATTGTGCCTACATGACCGAAGAGGGCGTTAAATGGTTCTCGTTGCCAAGTGTAGCTGTTGACCAACCTTTTGGTTAATCAAGCAAGCCTAACAAATTAATAATCAAACTTTTATAACAGAATATGAGAATTATTCCAATACTGCTTTGCCTGGCCTTAAGCGTGTCACTTTCCGCACAAAAGACCCGCAAGCTCCCGGGAGATTCGACCATTACCACGAGCTGGGAAGTGACGGTCAAGGGCAAGAGATTCCCGTATACGGCCACCACCGGCACCCAGCCCGTATGGGATGAGGACGGCAAGGCTATTGCGGCACTCGAATACACCTATTATGAGCGTACCGATGTCACCAACAAGGCTGCCCGTCCCCTGGTAATCTCCTTCAACGGCGGGCCAGGTTCTGCCTCGGTTTGGATGCACATCGCCTACACCGGTCCCCGCATCCTGGAGATCGACAGTGAGGGCTATCCTGTGCAGCCTTACGGCATCAAGGAAAATCCCTATTCCATTCTGGACGTGGCGGACATTGTCTTTGTGAACCCGGTCAACACCGGCTATTCCCGCATTCTTATCAAGGACACACCCAAGGAAAAATTCTTTGGTGTGAATGCCGATATCAAATACCTGGCAGAGTGGCTGAATAACTTCGTAACGCGGAAAAGCCGTTGGACATCACCCAAGTACATCATCGGCGAAAGCTATGGCACCACCCGGGTATCAGGCCTCGCCCTTGAACTGCAGAACACGCACTGGATGTACCTCAACGGTGTAATCCTTGTATCACCCACGGACCTGGGCATTGAGCGTGGGGGTGTCGACGCTGCCTTACGCCTTCCCTACTATGCGGCCACAGCCTGGTATCACAAGATGCTTCCCGCCGACCTTCAGCAGAAAGACCTGACAGACATGCTGCCCGAAGTAGAAGAATTCACCATCAACGAATTGGTTCCTGCCATGGTCCGCGGCGGCTTCCTTCCGGAACAGAAAAGGAAAGAGCTGGCAACAAAAATAGCCCGGTATTCAGGCTTGTCGGAGAAGTCGATTCTTCAGAACAACCTCGATGTACCCACACAATTTTTCTGGAAAGACCTGCTTCGCGAAAAAGGCGGTTACACGGTAGGACGCCTCGACTCCAGGTACAAAGGCATTGATCGCAAGGAAGCAGGTGTGGCGCCGGATTTCAACTCTGAACTCACCTCGTGGCTACACTCGTTCACCCCAGCCATCAACTACTACCTGCGCGATGTGCTGAAGTACAAGACGGATGTCAAATACAACATGTTCGGGCCGGTGAATCCCTGGAACCGCGACGGCGATCGTACCGGCGAGAACCTTCGCCAGGCCATGGCTGAAAATCCTTACATGAATGTCATGATCCAGTCGGGCTACTACGATGGTGCCTGTGACTATTTCAATGCGAAGTACAGCATGTGGCAGATGGATCCCAGCGGCAAGATGAAAGACCGCTTCAGCTGGAAAGGCTATCGCAGCGGGCACATGATGTACCTGAGGGCTGAGGACCTGGTGACAGCCAATGAGGATATCCGTGAGTTTATTTTGAAGTCCACACCGAAGAAGGGACAGCCGGCCAAGTATTGAGAAACCGAATATTGAATAATTAAGAACCTGTGTAAAAGGGGCCCTGCAACCAGGAGCCCCTTTTATATTTTACCTCCAGCCTTCTGCATTTTACATTAATCCTATGTTCATCCCTCAGACAAAATCCTGATTAACTCCTCATCCTCCCGCTTCACCGCCACAAAATTAGGCCCTATAAAATCCTCGTGCTTGAATGAATAATCCCTGAATTCAACGGATTTAGGGTATATTTTGCCAACGATGTAGCCGTGGCCCTTGAAAAATTCATGGTAGTCAGCCAGCAGGTTCTTGGTGGTAATGTTGATGTATCCATACTCAAATTGAACGAGCCTGACCACCTTTCTGCCAAAGGCCTCCTTCATGCCTTCAAGCACATCCATCTCCGCTCCTTCCACATCCATTTTCAGGAAGTCAATGCTACTGAGTTTGTGCTCCCTGATGAAGTCATCACCGGTAATCACTTCGATAATCTCCTGGCCAACCACCGGGTAATCAAGTCCGCGTATATCATACAAGGACGCCAGTGCATTGCGGGGATAAACATTGATATGAAACTGACCATTGGCTTTGTAAAGTCCTTTATTGATTGCCGTGATAAGTTTGTTGCCGCTTTTGTCAATGCTGGCCTGTAACACGTCAAAGGTTGACTTCACAGGCTCAAAGCTGTATACCGTCGCATCCTTGCAATATTCAGCCGCCGAAAGGGCATATTCTCCCGTATTGGCGCCGACATCCAGAATCAACCTGGGATTGAGTTGTGAAAGTTTCTTGAGTACGGTGAGTTCTCCATTGGTTCCGGAGTCATGATTCCAGTTCTCATAAATGCGGTTGATCGACCTGCCCAGGCCTGCCAACGGCTTCAGCACAACACTGTGGGAATTTATCTTGAAGAATTTCTTGACGGCGTTCATAGCAAGGCTCTCAATTTTCTGTTTTCAGGTTTTCTATTTCTTCAATTCTACGGCTGCCACAACCTTCCCAATAAACTCAGCCAACGCGTCGCCATCAATCCACCTGACTACCACCACCAGGTCATTCTCTCGGTCAACATACACAACATTGTTCCCGTTGCCCAGGTGATAGAATGCGCTGGCTGGTGCGCCAGGAATCAATTTCTTGTCCGTGTTCAGAAAATAGTTCATGAAACCGTACGTTGGTTGCGCTGGTGTTGGCACCTGGGACAACCTGATCCAATTCTCTGAAATCAGCTGCGTGTCTTTCCACTTTCCGCTTCTCAGTGTGAGGTAGCCGAACCGTGCCATGTCGCGTGCACTAATGATCATCCCACCACCCCAGTGTCCACCGCCGCTGACAGACTGCATGACCTGTCCGTCCAGCACGACGTAGGAATTCTCATAGCCGTACCAGCGCCAGGTATTCGAAGCACCAATGGGATCCATGATGTTCTCTTTGAGCACTTGCGGCAGCGGCTTTCGCCACACTGAAAGACCAGCCAGGGCCAGGGCATTCACCCGCACATCGTTGTATTCGTATGCCGAACCAGGCTCCTTCCGTTCCCGTGTCCGCCATTCTTTTGGATCCGGGCTGGGCCGGTCTGCCCACTCCGGCTTGCCCCACAGTGTACCCTCCCAGTCGCTTACCTGACGAAGCAGGTGGTCCCATGTGATCTTCTTATTATGCTTTGTATCAAATAGGTTAATCCATTGTGATTGAGATGATTGAGTAGCCTTATCCGAAACGGTTATGAGTGTATAGGGAAGAACGGGCGGCACATACCTCCACACGGTATCATGCACGCTCCTGATCATTCCCCTGTCAACGGCCAACCCGATAACGGAGGAAAGGAAGCTCTTGGTGACACTGTGGCTCATGTCTACCCTTTCTGGATCACCCCACCCGGCCACGATGTATCCATGGCGGATAACCAGGCCTGTGACATCACCCCGCTCCTTGAAAGGGCCAATTCCATACCCATAAGGCTCCTTGCCGAAACTCTGGTAGTGCGACTGCTCCATGTCACGGGGGTTCTTTGCTTCATGGCTGATCGAAAACGCCGCGGCATCCTTCAGTTTGGCCGAACTCATTCCTGTCTCTTCAGGGGTTTTCTTCACCCAATCCCGGTCGGCGCCGGGATAGTAGTCAGGACTGACTGGCTTTGCCTTCTGTTTCTGGGCCTGAACCAAACTAAACGCCAGCAGGAAAATCAACAGGTTGAATTTCATCATTGCTTTACCAGTTTTCCATTCAGTACCCAGGTCTCGTTACCAACCATGACCGTTGCGTCAGTGAACAAATTCCAACGAACGTATCCGCCGGTCACCTTCCCTCCGAGTTCTGAATTATCTCCGAGCGACAGGCGCACGACTCCGGCACCATAACCATAGTAGGGAATCCACGGCCTGTCCGCCGGGATGGCCAAAAGCGGATTGAAGCCGAGGGCGAGTTCCCGGAACGCATAGCCAGCCTGACCAGCCTTATCAAGTTCCGCTTTAACTGCTTCTGCTCCTGCACTGGCTCTGATATCCTTTACCTTTCCTTTCTTAAAAGTCAATACCAATCCTTCTGCCGGCTGTCCGTTCCATTGGGCATCAGGAAATGCAATGGTCCCCTCTACTGTTTCCTCCAACGGAGCCACACGTATTGCGCCGGCTGGCAGTTCAATCTCGCGGTCGATGAGGTTGCGGGCTCTTTTTGTCCTGGTCAGCGAGGCATCGCCATTCTGCTTTGTTACAGGTCGGTCTCCAACCTTGAAATGCAGGTTTGTTCCTGCTGGTGTGGTGATCGTTACTTCACCCATGCGCACGGCGCTGTCAAATTTTTCCATGATGGCTGAAACTCCCTGATAGTCCGTTTCGAGCAAAGCCTTCTGGTAGAGCTTACTCACGTTGCTGTCAACGGGTATCGGCCTGGTTGAGAAATCGTAAGCGCCAACCCAATGGAAGTGGATGGTCCTGCCTTTGCCCTTCCGCAGCACTTCCTGCATGGCCGCATAGGGTGCATGGTCAGGGCTTGCTCCCGGCAGCATGATTCCCAGGTCAACATCAGCCAACAGGCCCGACATTTCAGCCTGGTTTTTTCTATTCAGCGTGGTTGTAAATTCTGTTTTCCAGTCGGCCGGCCAGGACGCAGAATCAACGGATACCGTGCCCAGGTAAACAGCGCCCCTGGCCGATATCTTGTCGGCCAATTTGAATACCAATGAATCAAACTCGCCCGGTAGCCCGATCATAACAACCCGCTCACCAGGCTGCAGGTTGCTCCGCTCCATGAGCTTTTCTGCGATTGACTCCTGGTCAAGCGCAAAGGATGAAGAATGCGGAGCAGTTTCGGCTGCCTTTTTCTGGCAGGAAAGCAGCAGTACGGTGAGCAATACTGGGGATACAGCGGCAATGACTCTTCTCATGATTTCAGACAATTGGTGAAGCACCCAAGGTACAATCATTCGTAAAAAATGTATAGCAATTCTTAATGCTTCTGGATATTTTTAGAGGCGGCAATAATGCTGCCCTGCTTCTGAATTCGTGTCTTCGTTGCATGGCATTTTATCAAACCAGTCCCAGGCACCAACACCATGCAACACCAGACAAACCTTATCAAAAACATTCCCTATGAAAAATAATCTGCTTTGTTTTATCCTGATCATGACCATGGCAGGTCAGGCACACGCACAGTCTTACGATCCTTCCCTGTTCAATGCCATGAAGTGGCGCATGATCGGTCCTCACCGTGCCGGCAGAACCGTAGGCGCCGTGGGTGTGCCGTCGCAGCCCAGTGTGTTTTACATGGGTGTAAACAACGGAGGCGTTTGGAAGACCAACGACTACGGCCGTACGTGGAATCCGATCTTTGACGACCAGCCTACCGGCTCTGTCGGCGATGTGGTGGTTGCACCATCCAATCCCAATGTGCTGTATGTGGCAAGCGGTGAAGGTATTCAGCGTCCCGACCTTTCCATCGGTGATGGAATCTACAAATCTACCGACGCTGGCAAAACCTGGAAGAACACCGGCATCCACGACGGGCAGCAGATCGGCGGCCTTGCCATCGACCCGCAAAATGAAAACCGGGTCTTCGCTGCCGTACTGGGTCACCCTTACGGACCCAACACGGAACGCGGAATCTTCCGGACGATGAACGGCGGACAAACCTGGGATCGCGTGTTTTACATCGATGAGAATTCCGGCGCAGCACAAGTCACGCTTGATCCGAAAAACTCAAACATCATCTATGCCGACATCTGGGCGGCACGCCAGGGCCCATGGGAAAACGGCGCCTGGCAAGGACCTGCCAGCGGATTATACAAATCCACTGACGGAGGCAACACCTGGTCAAAACTAACCAAAGGACTCCCTACCTTCGAACAGGGTCTTGGCCGCATCGGCTTCTGCATCGCACCCAGTGATCCCAACCGGTTGTATGCCACGGTGGATTCGCAGCAACTTGGCGGAATCTACCGCAGTGATGACGCTGGCGCTTCGTGGTACCGGACCACCAGCGACGCCAGGATCTGGAGCAGAGGCAGCGACTTCGCTGAAGTGAAAGTGCATCCCAAGAATCCTGACATCCTGTACAGTGCAAACGTGGTAACCTGGAAGTCTACCGACGGCGGCAAAAACTGGACTGGCATCAAGGGCGCGCCCGGCGGCGATGACTACCACCGGATATGGATCAACCCCGATAATCCAGACATCATCCTGCTTGGCCTGGATCAGGGCGCCACCATCACCGTTAACGGCGGCGAAACCTGGAGTTCCTGGTACAACCAACCCACAGCACAGTTCTACCATGTCAGCACGGACAATGAATTTCCTTACAACGTTTACGGCGGTCAGCAGGAAAGCGGATCCGTTGGTGTTGCCAGCCGCAGCAACGACGGTCAGATTACATTCCGCGACTGGCATCCGGCCGGTGTGGAAGAATATGGCTATGTGGCGGTTGATCCGCTAGATCCGAACATGATCTATGGCGGAAAGATTACACGTTACAACAAGAAGACCGGACAGATTCAGAACATTGCCCCCGAGGCCGTACGCAGCGGGAAGTACCGCTTTATAAGAACAGCCCCTGTGCTCTTCTCTCCCATCGATCCGAAAACACTTTACTTCTCCGGCAACGTCATCTTCAAAACACAGAATGGAGGCAACTCCTGGGAGGTCATCAGCCCCGATCTTACCCGTGAGGTCTTTGACGTTCCGGCAAGTGTAGGCGTATTTACATCACCCGAAATGAAAACCATGGCGCGACGGGGTGTGGTGTATACCATCGCTCCGTCTTACAAAGACATCAACACGCTATGGGCAGGAACGGATGACGGTTTGATTCAGGTTACCAACGACGGGGGAAAGAATTGGAAAAATGTGACCCCTCCGGCCATCACTTCCTGGAGCAAAGTATCGGTCATGGACGCCAGTCATTTTGACGTGAATACAGCCTATGCCGCGGTCAACAGCATCCGCCTCGACGACATGAAGCCGCACATCTTCCGCACACGCGATGGCGGCAAGACCTGGACTGAAATTGTCAAGGGCCTGCCCAACCAGCCCATCAACGCAGTGAAAGAAGACCCGCTTCGGCAGGGACTTCTGTTTGCCGGTTCTGAAAATGCAGTCTACGTTTCATTCGACGACGGCGACAACTGGCAGTCCCTGAGGCTTAATATGCCTGCCACTTCTGTCCGCGACCTGGTGATCAAGGATGATGATCTCGTTATCGGCACCCACGGCCGCTCATTCTGGATCCTGGATGACATTACGCCCCTCCGGCAGGTTACTGCAGCAACATCGACCAGCAATGTCATGTTGTACAAGCCGCAAACTTCCATCCGTGTCCGCTGGAGCATGTGGCCCGACACCCCGCTGCCTCCGGAAGAACCCGCCGGACAAAATCCGCCTGACGGCGCCGTCATCAACTACTTCCTGAAATCAAAAGCTACCGGCCCAGTCACGCTGGAAATTCTTGACAGCAAGCAGCAGGTGGTCCGCAGGTTCAGTAGCGACGACAAGCCTTATACTGTGGGCGATGTAAACATCCCCCTGTACTGGATCAGGCCGCAGCAAATCCTCTCGGCTGAGGCCGGGTCACACCGCTTCCTGTGGGACATGCATTATGCGCCGCTTGACCTTCCGCCATCCTACCCTATCTCTGCTATCCCTGGCCAAACGGCACCCGAGTTCACATCGCCGTGGGTAATGCCGGGAAGTTATACTGTGAAACTGACGGTGAATGGCGTCGCCCAAACCCAGCCGCTCACGATCAAGCTTGACCCGCGGGTGAAGGCTACCACAGAAGACCTGGCTCAGCAGCATCAACTTTCAGTGACGTGCTACCAACTCCGTCAGCAATGCCTCAGCATGCTGCAGCAGGTACGGTCTGCCCGGGAGCAGCTCAAAGCCAAAATGACCAAATCAAAAAGCGCACAACTGTCGGATCTGGATAAAAGACTGGCTGCAATGGAAAGCGCGCCTCGGGGATCAGTTACACCGGGCCTGGATAGGCTAAGTGACACGATGGGTTCATTGCTTGGCATTTTTCAGGAAACGGAGATGACGCCGACTACCCAGGCGAAGGAAGGCGTGATCAGGGTGCAGGGACAGTTTAACGAAATCGCTGCAGGAAAAACAGAACTGAACAAGCAGCTCAGGAAAGCAGGGCTGAAAGAACTTAACTGACGACACATGGAATTCAATCTCAGGAATAAAGTAGCGCTGGTCACAGGTGCCAGCAAAGGCATCGGCGAAGCGATTGCAACCGGACTTGCTGCCCAGGGCGCCAGGGTGGTGATCAATTCCCGGAAGCAGGAGGAACTTGAAAAAGTGGCTGAGCGGATCAGGTCTGCCGGAGCTCAATGCCTGGCACTCGCCGGCAACACCGGCGACGAGGCATCGGTCAAAACTTTGATTGAAAAGACGGTTGAGAAATTTGGAGGGCTTGATATTCTCGTGAACAATGCCGCATCCAACCCCGTCTTTGGTCCCGTGGTGCAGACAGAATCCTGGGCCTATGACAAGATTATGGGAGTGAACGTGAAGGCGCCCTTTGAGCTTTCCAAACTTGCCTACCCCTACCTGAAACAACGCGGCGGCGGTTCGGTGATCAACATCAGTTCCATCGCAGGCGATACCCCCGATCCTGGATTGGGAATCTATTCCGTATCAAAGGCGGCGCTTAACATGCTCACCAAGGTGATGGCCAAGGAATGGGGCCCCGACAACATTCGCGTCAATGCCATCTGCCCCGGCCTGATCAAAACAAAATTCTCACAGGCCTTGTGGCAGGATGAGAACATTCTAAAAAAGTTCATGAAGATGGTGCCGATGGGCCGGATGGGAACAACGGATGAAATCGCGAACCTCGCCGTCTTCCTGGCTTTGGATGCCTCCGGTTATTGCACCGGCACACTGTTCTATGCCGATGGTGGAACCACCATCTGATTCAACTTGTCAATTGAAACCATATGGAAAAAATATTTGCCACTGATCGCCTGCGGGAATTATTGCCCAGGGTGAAGGCTTTCGTTCAGGAAGAGTTGCTTCCGCTGGAGATCGGGCATCATACGCGGACGGTCGAAGAAACCTATGCCTTGCTGGATGCCAGGCGCGAAAAGGTGAAGGCGGCAGGACTGTGGGGACTGCACTTGCCGAAGGATGAAGGAGGGCAAGGATTGACTTTGTGTGAATTCGGACAGATCAGTGAAGCACTGGCACAGACGCCATTCTATGGCCACTATACATTCAACTGCCAGGCACCCGATATCGGCAACACGGAATTACTCAGCAAGTTTGGCAATGCCGAACAGAAGAGCAGGTACCTGCATCCCCTGTCGCAAGGGAAAATCAGGAGTTGTTTCGCCATGACGGAACCGGAACATGCCGGCTCCAACCCAACCAAACTCGCCACCCTTGCCGTGCGAAAAGGAGACAATTATGTCATCAACGGTCACAAATGGTTCGCCTCCAGTGCAGAGGGCGCAAGCTTTGCCATTGTGATGGCTGTCACCAATCCGGACGCACCCAAACACCAGCGGGCCAGCATGATCATTGTGCCAACCGATACGCCTGGTTACCGGCACGTCCGCAAGATTCCCATCTTTGGTGAAGCCGGTGCGGGATGGGCCAGCCATTCAGAATTGCGATTTGAAAACTGTGAAGTCCCTGTAGCCAACCTGATCCATGAAGAAGGCTCAGGGTTCCTGTTGGCACAGGAACGTTTGGGCCCTGGCCGCATCCATCATTGCATGCGCTGGATCGGAATGGCTGAAAAAGCACTGGACCTCATGTGCAAACGCGCAGTAACCAGGGAGATGGAAGAAGGCGTGATGCTGGGCGAGAAACAATTCATCCAGGGATTCATTGCGGAAAGCCGCGTTGAGATAGACGCTGCCCGCCTGCTGGTGTTGAGAACGGCTGCAAACATCGATGCGGAAGGTGCAGCCGCCGCCCGTCACGAAATATCCGGAATCAAGTTCTACGCGGCCAACATGATGCTCAAGGTGCTGGACCGGGCCATCCAGGTGCACGGTGCATTGGGTGTATCGGATGGCACCATGCTCGCCACCATGTTTCAGCATGAACGCGGCGCGCGAATCTGGGACGGCGCTGATGAAGTCCACAAGCAGAGCATGGCGCTGAACATCCTGAAAAAGTATGGCCTCGACATCAAGAAAAAGAAACGGGCGCTATGATCGCACCCGATCAGCCTGTGCCTGTCAGGCGCGGAGAGGAAATCAACCTTGACTCACTCAATGATTACCTGAAGAAGGAAGGGGTGATGAGCGGACCTGTCATGGAGATCATGCAGTTCCCGGGAGGGTATTCAAACCTCACCTATCTCCTTCGGACAGCATCCGGAGAATACATTCTACGCCGGCCCCCGTCCGGTGCGGCGATCAAGTCCGCCCATGACATGGGCAGGGAATTCAAAGTACTGTCGTTGCTCCGCGGCCATTATGCTAAAATCCCGGCACCCATCATTTACTGCGATTCTCCGGATGTGATCGGTGTGCCTTTCTACATCATGGAGAGAATCAAGGGTATCATCCTCAGGCCCTCCAACGTGAAAAACATCCGCATTGCCCCGGATGAGATGCGCCGGATCTCTGAAATGCTTGTTGACAACCTGGCGGCCCTGCATTCCATTGATATCCACAAGACCGGGCTCGACCAGCTTGGAAAGCCGGAAGGATACATCCAGCGGCAGGTGGAAGGCTGGACCAGGCGGTACGCTGCCGCCCAGACAGACAAGATCGATGCCATGGAATCGCTCAGTACCTGGCTGAACCAAAGCCAGCCGAAAGAAACCGCGCCCACCCTACTGCACAACGATTATAAGTATGACAACGTAGTTCTGCAGGAAGACAATCTTCCCGTGATCATTGGTGTGCTGGATTGGGAAATGACGACGGTTGGTGATCCCTGGATGGACCTGGGGGCATCCCTCGCCTATTGGGCCGAGGCCGGCGATGATGACCTCGCCAAGGTATTTAACATCTCCTGGCTTCCGGGCAACCTGACCCGGAGGGAAGTAGTAGAACGCTATTCGGAAAAAAGTGGTCGAGTGGTGGTAAGCCCTGTGTTCTATTATGTCTTTGGGCTATACAAAAATGCCGTGATCGCCCAGCAGATCTATGCCCGGTGGAAACAGGGGTTTACTAAAGATCCCAGGTTCGGAGAACTGATTCATGTCATTCGAAACCTTGCCATACGGGGAGCAAAAGCAGTGGAGGCCAATTCCATTTGATCGTTGATCGTCAATCCATTAAATCACTTCAATGAAATACGAACTGACAAGGCAATTTCCAGGCAAGCGCGCATTCATTACCGGTGCGGCATCCGGTCTCGGCAAGGAATTCAGCAAAGCCCTCGCACAGGATGGCTGGACTTTGGGCATCGCGGATATCAACCAGGAGCAGCTTGGGACCGCAGCCCTGGAGTTTGAATCCCTGGGCGGCAGGATATTTCCCTTTCACCTGGATGTATCCGATAGGGACCAGTACAAGGCTGCAGCGGACGCGTTCCTTGCCAAGGCTGGTGGCATCGACCTGCTTTTCAACAACGCCGGTGTGGGAGACGGCGGATTGTTTGAAGAGTATTCCCTCGAGAACTGGGACTGGATGATACGCGTCAACCTGAACAGCGTGATCTATGGTTGCCACTACTTTCTGCCGGCATTCAAGAAACAGCGATCCGGCCATATCCTCAATACCGCCAGCCTGGCGGCCATTACCTGCGCCCCTACCATGGGCGCGTACAATGTGACCAAAGCAGCGGTGGTAGCCATCAGCGAGACGCTCTACGGCGAACTGCTGGACTATGGGGTGAAAGTCTCGTGCATCCAGCCTGCCTATTTCAAGACCAACATCGCGCAAAGCGCCCGGGGCGGCGAACTGATTAAAAAGACCTCACAGTTTTTTATCGATCACTCCGGACTGGAGGCCAAAGATGTTGCGAACGAAATTCTCATCAGGGCCGGTAAGGGCGAGTTCTACATCATCCTGCCTGAAGCCGCAAGAAAGATGTGGCGCCTGAAGCGCCTGGCACCCACCTGGTTTAGAAAAGTAGTGAAAGAGAGGTTTATGGCTGCTGCGCGAAAGGTCAGGTAGTATGCTGCTCATTCCTACCGACCGTACAGTATTCAGGCTGCCCATCACGGTCATGCCGGCAGACATCGATGAACTGAACCATGTGAACAATGTGGTCTATGTGCGCTGGATCCAGGACGTTGCCTTCGCCCACTGGGACACGATGGCCCCGGAAGAGCTCAAGCACCAGTGCCGTTGGGTTGTATTGCGTCATGAAATCGATTATCACGCGCCTGCCCTTCCCGGTGATTTGGTAGAGGCCAGTACGTGGATTGATCCCGCGAAAGGAGTCCGTCAGAAACGGTATGTATCCATTAAAAGAACCAACGACTCCAGGGTGCTTGCCTCTGCCTGCACGACATGGTGTCTCCTTGATCCCCAAACCGGGCGACCCAAACAGGTATCCAATGAGATTTCGTTGGTGCTGGGACTAAAAGACTGATGTGAGGTTTCCGCGTAACAACCGGCGGTGTTTCTGTGAGCCTATCAGGTACAGGCACAACAGGCAATGGCCAAGTTGAAATACAAGGAACGCAACGACAGCAAAAAATACAGGCATGGCACTTATCGTTTAAGTTGATACCAAAGTATGAACTATGCCTGTATATATCCTAATTATCAGCTGTTTATGTTACTTACCTTAAAGTAAATTATTGATAATGAGCATGGTAATTGAGCACGGAAAAGTGGCCAATCGCCTATTATTTGTGATGACTTGACTCTGCGAAAAGCTCCCCAGGCCAGGGACTAATGGATCAAAACCAGCAGCGGTCCGTTAAAAACCATCTCCAAATCCTACCTTCGCCCCGCATACCTTCATGAGCGAACCTCCCCTCCAACACACCTGTAAAAGCTGCGGCAACGTTTTTGCCGGACATTACTGCAACGCCTGTGGGGAGAAAGTCCTGGGGCCTCAGGATCGCTCATTCCGCACTTTTGCCAAAAGTATCTTTCGAGCCCTCACGCTGGCAGACAGCAAATTTCTCAAGACCCTTTGGCTGGTTATCCGGAAGCCCGGGTTCTTGTCACGGGAATATGCTGAGGGCCGCAGGGTGAAGTACCTCTCCCCGCTTTCACTTTTCTTTGTTCTCAACCTCATCTATTTCCTTTTCCCCCTGATCCAATTATTCAACGCCTCACTTCGGACGCAGGTGAATTCATTCCATGGCAGGGTGGCCATCCAGGTCGTTGCGGACAAAATGACCAGCCTTCAGGTCAAGGATGTCAATTCGTTTGCCATTCTGTATGATCAGAAAACCACTGGCTTTGCCAAGATGATGGTCGTGCTGTTTGCCGTGCTGGTCTCCCTTCTGCTCAACCTGATCTACCGTGCCCGCCAGCGGTATTTCACCGACCATGTGGGGCTGGCCGTTGAACTGGTTTGCTTCAACCTGGCAATCAATGCGCTGCTGCTGACTTTGCTGGTTAATCTCTTCAGGCTCGGAAGTTACCTGGATGAGACCGTTCTGACGGGGATATTCATTACCACGAACCTCTATTTCCTGCTTCGATCAGGCTGGACTTTCTATGAACAGCGAGGTGTTATGCTTGTTGCCAAATCCCTGCTGATGATTGCCATGCTCAAGGTTGCCCTCGAAGTATACCGTGCAATATTGTTCTATGCGACAATGGCATCTCTTTAATGTAGTGACCTTGTGAATGAAATTCCTATGAAAAGACTTCCCGCATGGCTAAAACTGGTCCTGGTTTGCCTGACCTGTGTTGTGATCATCACACTCATCGTGCTGACTGCAAATCAGTAAGTTCCAGGGCTACCGGATCGTCCTGGCCAGGCTCTCAATCAACTCATCCACCTGCTGATGATCTTCCTGGGTCGTGATCTTCCGGTAGGTTTGCAGCGTTTGGATCGCCTCGTCGATCTCCTTGTTCATCGCCAGGGTTAGTCCCAGGTTGAAGTAGCTATTGGGAAATTCCGGCTCAATGCTGATCGACATCTGGTAGTGTACCTTGGCCAAAGGCAGGTTGCCCAACTCGGCATACAGGTTGGCCAGGTTATAATGCGATTCAAAGTGCCTTGGATCCTCTTTCAGGCTCAGGGTGAAACAATCAATAGCCTTTGTATTGCTGTGGTGCCGTGATTCAATAATGCCAAGGTTGCAATAGGCATCAGCAACGCTGTCAAATTCCCTGATGGCCGTCATGTAATGGTCTTTGGCCCGATCGTCACCATGCTCATCGAGCATGAGGGCTTCTTCAAATGCGCTGAGCTGGTTCAGCTTGACAACCTTTCCCCCGGTAAACAGGTTAAGCTGGCCGGGTCGCTCGGGTGGAGCAGGGCGCCTTTTCCGGACGGGCCTGAAGCCGAACTTTTCCGGTGCCTGAACTGGAAATTTGACCACCTTAGCCATGCCGCAAAGATACGCATGGTGCGGCCTTCTCCTACTTTGAATGCCGGAATTCTGGGGTTTGCTCAGCTGGCTTTTCGCCGCAGTTTGGTATCCTTCTGGACCTTTTTCTTTTCTTTCGCAGCCGTTCCCTTGGCCTTCTCCATGGGCTTCTTCGCTTTCTCAATGCTGGCCTTCAGGGCTGTCATGATGTCAACCACCGGAGTCTCTTCTTCCTGGACGGAAACAATTTCCTTGCCTTCGATCTTGGCTTTGATCATGCTCCTCAAAGCATCCTGGTAGTGGTCCTTCATTTCAATATCAACAAACTGTTTGGACATGGAATCCACCAGCATCTTGGCCATCTTGATCTGCTCTTTATCAACCTTAACATCTTCAAGCAGTTGTGGGACCTCACCTATGCTTTTTACTTCGTTTGGATAACGAAGCTTGTAGAGCAAAATGCCATTCTGCTCAGGGGTCATCAGCACCACCGTCTCGCGGTCGCGCAACACCACGCGGCCCACACCTACCCTGCCGGTTTCCTTCAGGGTTTTGGCAAGCAACGAATAAGTCTTGGCCGCCACCTCTCCATCGGGTCCTATAAAATAGGGTGCATCAAACAGGGTTGGATGAACCTCTGTGGCTTTCACAAATCCTTCAATATCGATCACCTTGGTACTCTTCAACCTCACTTTTGAAAAGTCATCATCATCGATGATCACAAACTGCCCTGGCTCGTACTGATAGCCCTTCACGATATCTTCCGTCCTGAGGGTCTTGCCTGTGACCTTGTCCTTCTTCTCGTAGCTCACCTGGTTGTGGCCCTCTTTGGACAGCAGGTTGAAACTGATGGTCTGCCCGGCATCAATGGCATTATAGACCCGGATGGGAATGGTGACCAGGGAGAAGCGGATATGACCTTTCCAGATAGCTCTCATATTGAAAAAATAATGATTAAACTAAAAAAACAGAACTATTAGGCTAAAGTATTGATAATGAAGCATTTTTCAAAATCAAATACTTTGAAGAAGACAAATTAACGCAGATGGAGGGAGGCTGTGGGGTAAGGGGTATTTAGTAATCGGTCAGAAGGTTTTGGAGGCTGCATTCGACCGCTGAACTTAAATAACAGCAACCAGTTAACTTTGCACAAATGAGGTTCCTATACCCTGCCGTATTCATCATCCTCAGCCTTCCCGTTGCTGCCCAGCGGTGCCCGGTCACCATTCTGCCTGCAAGGGCAGAGGCATTTGCCCGGTGGATCAATTCGATTCCTGTGAGGCAGTCGTTAAATACCCAGGCAGAGTCCGTGATGCGAGTACCGGTAATTTTTCACATTGTTCTGAATGATGATCAGCTGAAGGATTTTGATCCGACACAGGTTATCGCTCAGCTGCGGGTCCTGAATGCTGATTACAACAGGCTCAATGCCGACACTATTAGAACGCCATCAGAATTTGCACCGGTTGCAGGAAAACTAAAAATTGAATTTGTACCGGCCAGCCAGGATCCACTGGGCCATCCAACATGCGGAGTTGAAATTGTTTCAACGATGGCGGATGGGTACTACATCAAAAGCAATGATGGAGCTGCCTATAAGCTACTCTCGTCCTGGCCCAATGATCGGTATCTCAACATCTGGGTAATCAACATCAACGAGCCGGGCAATATTGGGAGCTCTAGCTTCCCGGATTACATCCTGCCTGGCATGCCGGCCCCGCTTGACCCCCGCCTCGATGGCGTGACCATCGACTTCAATGTGCTCGGGCTGACATCGGGGTTGTATAACAGGGGCAGAACATTGACACACGAATTAGTCCATTACTTAGGACTCCTGCACATCTTTGATGACACCGACAACCTGGGCTGCCTCTATACCGATTACATTGATGACACACCCCCTCAAGATCATTCGACATCTTATTGCCCACCTTCTCCCCCGCCCAGTTGCACAACTGGGATAAACCGGATGTATCAAAACTACATGGATTACACACCGGATGACTGCATGAACCTATTTACCGTGCTGCAGGCTGACCGGATGAAAATAGTCCTGCAAAACGCACGGCCCGGACTCATCAACAACCCGGCAACAAGGTCGCTCATGAATCCTCCCCCGATCGCCAGAATAAGTTCGCCTGACTATGTTACTGGTCTGGAGCCCGTTCTAAATACCGGTTTCAGTGTTTACCAATCAGGCAAGACGGTTATTGTTAGCCTCTCATCATCACTGTCAGGTTCTGAAGTCTCCCTCTGCAACATCACCGGACAAATAATGCAAACAGCAAGGGGCTCACAGGAATTTAATCTCTCGGGTGCTTCCCCTGGCATTTACCTCATCATCATTCAGGGTGATGGCGTCCGCCATGTCAGAAGGGTATTGAATTGGTAGTTTGCAATCAGCGCCTCGTCATTACTAACAAGAAGCCAGCAAACAGTTGTCAGAGTTCCCCTAGTCCCGCATACACCGGAAACCAACGGTGGCATTCCGCTCAAAGCCCTGTGATACCCGCAGCAAGTATTGGCGGTAGTGCAATTCCCTTGGGCCGCCCTGGACATACCACCAGCTGGAAGAGGGTTTGAAGAAGCTCCCTCCTTTCAGAATGATCCCCCGGTAACTGCCGCTTTCATACACGTCGTTCGTCAGCTGCCACACACAGCCCACCAGGTCCTGCAGACCAAACGGATTGGCGCCTTTCGGATAGCGTCCCACCGCGTACGGCTTGCCATCACCCAGGTTGCAATGCGAGGCATCGATGCCTTCCAGGGCTGATACAGTTAATGTCTCGGTTACAAATTGCTCCTTCCGTGTAACGGGCTTCGTCTGCTTCCATGGCCACTCATTCAACTTATCGGTCTGGGCAGCATATTGCCACTCAATTTCAGCAGGCAGTCTCTTTCCAGCCCACTGCGCATAGGCGATGGCATCCTCATAAGAAACGTACACCACAGGGAAACGCTCCTCTCCTTTAGGAATCCTGCCGCCTTTCCAATGTTTTAGAAAATTGGCCGTGTCGGTGGGTTTGTACTTCGCTGCATCCAGAAAGGCTTTAAACTGAGTATTGGTGACGGGGAAGCGATCCATCCAAAATGCCTGCATGTCATGCGTGACATTTTGCTGTACGGCCGGGTAAGGAATGAAGGCATCGCCCTGCGTTGCCTTGAACTGGAACTTTCCTGCCGGGATCTTCACCATGCCATCGGTTGCAGCGACGGAAGATGTCCTTTCCGTCCTGGAAACAAGCCTGGCTGTTCCAGGTGCAGTATACACAACCAATTCGTCCACGAGCTCACCGCCGTCGAATGCCTGCACGACCAACTTGCCTTCATGACGGCCAAACTTCTCCCGGATGTCCAGGCTGTGACTTCCACCGGCGAGCGTTACAGGGTTCTTGTCGTAGGCAGGATTACCTTGATACACCCTGATTTCATTTCCCTTTGAAGATGAAATCAAAAGTTCATAGCCCTGCATTTTGCAATTCAAAGTGACGGGCAACTCAGCCAGGCAAGTAACCTGACCTTCATTGTTGGTTCCCAGATAGGATTGATTAAAAGAATCGATGTCTGCGGCGGCATACGTCGTGCCTTTCAGCTCGACCAGTTTGATTTCCTGGTGTTTCCACAGGTCAACCCAATGGAAACCATTTCTTTGCGCGACTTCCAGCAACGGCCCCTTGTATCCTTCCGGCTTGAGGCTCAGCACGGTGAAAATGGTCTTATCCCCCGACGGCCAGCGGTTCACCCACACGCTGTCGCGCAGGGTTTGCACCAGCGGCACGAAGTAGTTTACCAAAAAGTTCGAACTGTTCTCACGCAGGATTCTGGAAGTCCTGCCGAGGTAACGGTATTGCTCCTCTTCATATTCCGGATGCCCGGGCGCGAACTGGTTAATCTCTGTTCCATATCCGTTGAAAAACGAAACGGCATATTCCCGTTGTATGGGTTCCTTGTAAACTTCGGCCACGCGGAAAATGGCAAAATCCGGACGGATCAGTTTGTTGAGGTTGAGCATGGGCGGATAGTACAAGGCATTGTGTACCCGGCCTGAAACAATGTTGGGCATATCCTTCGGGACTGCCATCCCTTCACTGTACATGATCACGCCGGCGCGAACTTTGTCGGCCGCCTCCTGCAGTTCACGTGATGACTCACCCTTGGTGTCCAGCACCACGCCATCAGCCGATGTCTCCCGGATAAGGTATGCAAGACCCTGCAGGTGTCCCTCGCTGCGCGTGCTTTCGTCCCAGGGATTGTAGGCAATGAAAAGCTTCACGTGTTGTTGCCGCATTGTGTCGGCCAAAGCACGGAGGGTTTTCAATCCTCCCGGCAAATCCCGGTATAGGTCAAACTGGTTGCGCTTGTCCAGTCCGAGTGTCGGCCAGGTAGGCCATACACACAATACGTCATCACCACCGTACAACTTTCTTCCTTTCTCATTGAACTTTGTCCAGTTGAACCGGCCCGTCGCTGCATCATAGTAGTCCTTGTCCCATGCCATCATGAGGTGCATGACGTATGCCTTGCGCACCCATTGAAGGTCTTCGCGCTTATACAACGACTCATCAAAAGCGGTCAGGTCATACAACTTCTTTTCCTGGAAACATTTGCGCAATCCTTCCTGCCAGTTGCCGGTGAATACATCACTATACAGCCAATACGACACCGATCCGCCCGGGTTGATGATGGTCTCAAACCGCTTTTCTTTGGCATTGCTGACGGACTTGCTGTCCCTCCGGGTCAATCCAAACAGACTGGTATTGGTCCCCACCGGAAAACTGACATACCCCAGTTCCCATGCGTTATCAGGGACAATCACATTCACCGGGAGTCGGCCAGGCTGAAACAAGTGGGTCCGCGAAAGCCGGTGGGTACCTTTTCCGGTGATGTAAATGTCCTTCTCACCTGGGGCAAACGGAAGAACATTGCGAAGGTGAAGGGTGTCTTTTGAAGTATTCAGGAATGTCAGAGTCAGCGAACTTCCGGCGGCGGTGCCAGGCGAGGTGGAAATGCTGAGCGGCGAGCTTTCTGACGACGTGTATGCCCTGTCTCCTATCATGTAGGAAACGGTCGGTCTTGCAACGGCATAGGTAACACCACCAATAGTCACAGAACTGACCGCACCCCCACCGAGGTTCACTGTCGTCTGCGCGGTGCCTGTTCCAAAGATCAGAAAACCTGTCAGGGCCAGAAGGAGCCTCCTGGCATTTCGGGACCGTGACAAAATGGTCATGGTGGTGCTGGGTATCATCATCAATAAACAAAGTTTAATAACATCCACGGACAGGGACTCGGCCGCCTGCCCGTATTTGTCAGGAATGTATAAAGAAATAAATAACTATTTTAGGACGTTATTCATACATGAAATACCTGGTTGCCATCGGTTTTATGCTGGTATTGAGCGCCTGCGGAAGCTCAGATAAGGCGCATAGTGTCAAGGTGACCAAGCCGGTGTACCACCACACCTGGTATAAGAACAGCCGCTGGCACAAGAAGATCCAGGTTGGTCGCGTCAGGATACGGTGGTTTGAGAAGCAGGGGGTGAAGACGGTTAGGATGTATTAACCAGCCTCCTGATACCGGCATCCAGCTACCAGCCACCAGCCCCCCTACTGCATCCCCTTCACTGCCAGCTCCACCTGTCTCCGGAAAAAAATTTTCAGCGGGCTCACCTGCAACAGATGGGATGTAACAATAGCGCCGTAAAAGAGGCTACTGAAAAGATTTGTAACATCCCGTGTGGAGGTTGCTTTAATCTCCTTCCTGAAGATTGCCTCAAGGACAAATTTTTCAAACATGTGGTCTACCGACTGAATTTCGATTGAGAGGACATCATCCACAGCGGGAAACAGTAGTTTCTTTTCTTCAGCCTTGACGGGAAAGGGCTTGGGCGGCCGCTTTGGATTGGTCAGGTATGCAATCATGCCCAGGATGATTCCGGGGTGGTTCTCCGCATCTTCACTCAGCTTATCAAACAGGTAGAACACACCCTGCATGCCCTCCTTCGGTTTTTCTTTAAGCTCGACTGCCCGCCTCAGGCACCAAATACGGAAATAGTAGGCCAGGATATCTTCCTTGGTAGGGAAATACTTGAACAGGGTGACTTTTGAGATCTTCACTTTCTGACAAATGTCTTCGACGTAGAGATCGTCAAAAGGCTTTTTGCCAATCAGCTTTAGTGTTTGTTCCAGCACCGCCAACTTAAGGCGTGCAGCCTTTTCTTTCCGCAGACTCATGGTTTTCTTCGGGTTGAAGTAATACATTTAGGAGCAATAACCAAAAGATTATTCCATGAAGAGTCGTTTCATCCTTTTACTTACCGTTATTCTTCTTTCGTGCAATACCCATGAGAAGAAATCCCCGGTTATCGGTCTCATCGCCGACAAAGCCATGGTCGTGTCTGCGCATCCCCTCGCCTCTGACGTTGGCGTGGCCATCATGAAGAAAGGTGGCAATGCCATTGATGCGGCCGTGGCCGTTCAATTGGCACTGACCGTCGTCTTTCCTGCCGCGGGTAACATCGGAGGCGGTGGCTTCATGGTGGTCAGGTTGTCTGACGGTACCGTCAATTCCCTGGACTATCGGGAAAAGGCACCTGCCCTGGCGAGCACAAACATGTACCTGGACAAGGATGGCAACGTCATCCCAAATATGAGCACCGTGGGTCACCTGGCGGCCGGCGTTCCAGGATCGGTCGACGGCATGATCGAAGCGCACCAGAAATATGGCAAACTCCCCTGGAAGGACCTGGTGCAGCCTGCTATTGATCTCGCCATGAACGGGTTTACCCTGACAGAACGGGAAGCTTCCAATTTCAACGATTTGCATGACGTCCTAATTCAATTCAATACCATCGCTCCTGACTTTCTGCTGAAAGACTGGAAAGCGGGTGACAGCATTCAATGGACAGATCTCGGCCATACCCTTGAGCGCATCCGCGACCAGGGCCGCGCTGGTTTCTATGAAGGCAAGACCGCGGAAGACATCCTCGCTGAAATGAAACGGGGTAAAGGCCTCATTTCAGCGGAAGACCTTAAGAATTATAAGTCGGCCTGGAGGGAACCCATCATCGCCAATTACAAATCCTACCGGCTCATCACCATGCCCCCCCCTTCGTCGGGCGGGATATGCCTCGCTCAGTTGCTGAAGTCAGTCGAACCCTACCCGGTTCAGCAGTGGGGTCACAACAAGGCAAGCACCATCCACCTCATGACAGAGGCAGAACGATGGGTGTACGCCGATCGTTCAAAATATTTCGGCGATCCGGATTTCTTCAAGGTGCCCATCAAGGAACTGCTTGACAGTAATTACATCAGCGGGCGGATGGAAATATACAACGACAACACTGCCGCCAACAGCAAAGATGTCCTGCCCGGCACAATCCAGGGTTATGAATCTGTCGAGACCACACAAGTCTCCATTGTCGATCCTGAAGGCAATGCGGTATCAGTAACCACCACACTCAATGAATGGTACGGAAACAAAGTTGTGGTAGCCGGTTCAGGATTCCTTCTCAATGACGAAATGGATGATTTCAGTTCAAAACCAGGCGTACCCAACATGTATGGGCTCCTTGGGGGTGAGGGCAACAAGATTGAACCGCGCAAGCGCATGCTGAGCGCCATGACACCCACCATCGTTGAAAAGGACAACAAACTCTTTATGGTATTGGGGTCGCCCGGAGGCGCCAGGATTATCACAGCAGTCTTCCAGGTGTTTCTCAATGTTGTTGAACACAGCATGGGCATGCAGGAAGCCGTCGATGCCCGTCGCCTTCACAGCCAGTGGCTGCCGGATGCGATCTTTCCTGAAACCGGTTCACTCACCCAGACAGACAGCCTGGAACTCGTCAGGATGGGACACAACATACAGCCCTTGAAGGTGTTGAATACGCGCGGGGTTGGACGTGTGGATGCAGTGCTGGTACTGAAGGACGGGAAGCTGGAAGGCGGGGCCGACCATAGCCGGGGGGACAACACGGCGAGGGGATTCTAGCTGCTGGCAGCTGGACTCCGGTCCAACCAGATCAGTACCCGGTAACCAATCAATCTTTCAGGATCGTGAACTCCACCCTCCTGTTGAGTCTCCTCGTCTCCTCGGAATTATTATCGGCAATGGGCTTCGATCCTCCGAGCCCTTTGCCCGTAATGCGTTTTCCATTAACGCCCTTCGACACCAGGTAGCCTTTCACACGCTCAACCCGCTTCTGCGAAAGCCGCAGGTTATGGTCAGCCTGACCGCGGTTGTCAGTGTGGCCCGACAACTGAATTTCCACTTTTGGATTGGCCTTCAGGAAAGACACGACCAGGTCCAGTTCATCGTACGATTCCGGCAGCAGGTTGTAGGTGCTTTGCTGAAACAAAACGCTTTTAAGATTCACCGTCGCTCCGATCTCGATGGGCTGCAGCTTGAAGTTCATCTCCAGCGACTTCATCTCATACGTGCGGACGTCGAGTTTTTCAAAGTTCCCGAGGAAGCCTGATGCCTCGACCCGAATCGTGTACTCATGCACAGAAGGAATCCTGATCCGGTAACGGCCATCCGGTGCCGCGACCGATTGGTAGAGTGAATCCGAATGAAATGTGAGCGTTGCGGTAAGCGGCGCACCGGTCTTTCCATTCGTTACCCGGCCGAAAACCTGGAATATTTTTTCGTCGCCGGCAATGGGCTTCTCGCGTTTGATCTCGATCATCTTCACAATCGTATCGGGCCGTTGCTGGATGAGGGAATCGGGCAGATTCTCGGGCGGACGGTAAAACTTGACGTCACCATAGCCATCACTGTTGATGGTGCTGGTGAACAAAACAAATTTCTGGCCGGGATAAGTCCGGTAATAGAGTTCCCTGCCTTCGGAATTGATATTGGCACCCATGTTTACCGGTTCAGACCAGTTGGTCCAGGTGTCGTCCAGCCTTTCAGAAAAATAGATATCAAAACTGCCGTAGCCCTTGCGGCCATTAGACGCGAAGAACAGGTACTTACCGTCGGCGCTGAGGCTTGGGCTCATTTCCTGGAAGGTCGTATTGATCTTCTTTCCGAGGTTCTTCGGCTCCGACCATCTGCCGGCGGTGAGCAGGGAAACATAGAGGTCTTCTGCGCCTGCCGTGCTGTAGGAATCTGCAGAAAATACAAACGCTTCAAGGGCTGTTGACAGGTAACCCTGCATGGCGGAAGACCGGTTCAGGAAATACGGAATGTTGATATTCTCCGGCGGGGCCCATCCGTCACTGGAACGAAGCGACATCGCTATCCCCTGTGACCCGGCTGGTGCTCCGTTCGCCGTGTAATGACTGAGCAGGAACATCCGCTGACCATCGTTGGAAAATCCAGCAACGCCATTGTACCCGGCATCATTGATGTTCTTGCCGCCATGGATCGGCAATGACCACTCCTCTCCGGTCCAGACCGAATACCAGATGTCTCCCAAATCTTTCTTGCCCCCGATGTTGTCCGGGTGATTGGACACAGTCCAGTACAGCACTTTGCCGTCGGGACTGATGATCGGCGACTGTTCATCGTATTTTGAATTGACATAGCCGAAAGACTTTTGGGACATCGGCTGGGCAAGGGAATTTGATCCAAAAGAAACCAACAGGATCCAGGCTGAATATCGAAGTATGAATCCCGTTAGTAATCGGGAAGAATATCGAACATCAAAGTTTGGGCGCCAGTTCATCATTTCAATCAATTAACTCAATGGGTTCAAAGTTACTATTTACTTAGCCAAGTGTTTCCTTTAACGGTGAAGCGCCACGGCAGCAAGGCATCCTTTCCGGCGTAGTCGATTCCGATCCGGGGACTGGCCAATATATCGGGTGGATGGATCCGGTTGCCGGAGTCTTCTACCCAAAGTTGCTTCGACCAAAGCAATTCACCATTCAATTTCCGGTCAATGGCCAGCGCTTTGGTTAATTTGCCAGGGCCAGAGGTAATGCGCACTTCACTTTGCGCGCTCACCCGCTTCATCATCAGCGGTATGCCTTCCACCGGCTCAAGGGCCCTGATGAGAACGGCGTCTGCATCACCTTCAACGTTCGTGACAACGTTGAAGAGGTTGTGAATTCCATAACACAAATACACATACGCATGACCTCCCTCCCTAAACATAACCTCATTGCGTTTCGTCATACGGTTCCTATAGGCATGGCAACCCTTCTCCTTACTTGAATAGGCCTCTGTTTCGACGATGATCCCACCGGTTGTTTTGCCTTGCTTGCGGGTGAAGAGGCACTTGCCCAACAATTCCCTGGCGATCATAACAACCTCCGTGCGATGGTAGAATGAAGGGTCCAAAATCATCGGCTGCGACAGGAAATCCCCGGTTTGTTAGAAAGGTAAAGTATCCTAATTTTGCACCCGCAAAATGTTAAACATTTACCAAAAATAACAAACATGAAAAAAGCCCTAATCATTCTTCTCCTGGTCGCCACAGTAGCGGTTCAGGCTCAGGTTCAGACACCTGCAGCAAGCCCTGCGGCCATGGCCAGCACCGTGGTCGGCCTTACCGATGTCAAAATTGAATATTCACGCCCCAAGGCAAAAGGACGCAAGATTTTTGGCGCTGGCGCTGAATTCCTCGTTCCTTTTGGACAGGTATGGCGCACAGGTGCCAACAACGGTTCGAAAGTCACTTTCAGCGATGACGTTAAGTTTGGCGGTTCAGATGTTCCCAAAGGCACTTACCTGCTTTTGACCATCCCTGGAGCCGCTGAGTGGACCGTTATCCTGTACAAAGACGCCTCCATCGGAGGTGACATGTCTGCCTACAAGCAGGAAAATGACCAGGCACGCGTGACGGTTAAATCAGAGAAACTGACTGAAAAGGTTGAAACATTCACCCTTGGCATCTCCGACCTGTCTGAGAACGGCAAGACTGCCAACCTCCAGCTTTCCTGGGAGAGCACTTCCGTGAAGGTGGGCATCACGGTCGACTTCGACGCGAAAGTGATGAAGAGCATTGAGGCCAGCACGAAAGTGAATCCGAATAACCTCTACAATGCTGCTACCTATTATTTTGAGAACGGCAAGGACATGAAGCAGGCACTGGATTGGGCAACGACAGCAGCTGCTTCCAATTCGGACGCGTACTGGATGTCGCACCTGAAGGCCAAAATCCAAAAGGCCATCGGCGACAAGAAAGGCGCAACGGAATCTGCAACAGCCTCCAGGGCAGCCGCCGAGAAAGCCAAGAACAACGACTATGTGAAAATGAACGACGACCTGATCAAAGGCCTGAAGTAATTTTCTTTTAGAAGTACAATCATAAAGACGTCCCGCAGACCAAGGTTTGCGGGACGTTTTTATTGAAGCCAAAGGCCAACAGCAAGCCCTACCTCCCTTCCTCCCTCCCTCCAAAAAACTGAAACACACTCGCAATCCCTATCACCGCCAAACACCCAATAATGTTATACAACAAGAAGGCGACGTCTGTATAGAAATACAAATACAGGATAATCATCTCAGCTAGAATGGCCGCCCAAAAAACTGCCGTGGACTTAAGGTATTTGATATAGAAAGCAGAAAGAAAAATCCCCAGAATCGTTCCGTAAAACAGGGAACCCACAATGTTCACAAACTGAATGAGGTTCTCCGCCTGGTTCGCCAGTGATGCAAACAGAATCGCGAATCCCGCCCACCCTGCCGTCAGCCACTTCGAAGCCGTAACATAGTGATGGTCGGCTTCATTGGGTCTGATGGAACGCTTGTAGATATCCACTGCTGTAGTGGACGCCAGGGCATTCAACTCCGAGGCCATCGACGACATGGCAGCAGAAAAAACCACCGCCAGCAATAATCCAATCAACCCATGCGGCAAATAGGTCATGACGAAGTTGATGAACACATAGTCCTTATCGTTTGTGTTCGCACCGGGGAGCCCCTTCTTTATCGCTGCCTTTGTTTTAACCCTCAACTCGGTCTCCGACTGGTGGATGGCTCCAAGTTTTTCCCTGGACTCCCCAATTTGTACATCATTTTTATCCTGGATACCCTTCATCAATTGGCCGGCCGCATCCTTTCGTTGATTGAAAACCCCCTCATACCTGCTCTCCAGTTCGGTGATTTCCGCAGCGGCTGATGTCTCCATGGCTGCCTCACGCAGTGCCCGGTTGTGCATCAGCGGCGCCTGGTGGAACTGATAGAAGGCAAATACCAGGATCCCAATGTAAAGGATGATGAACTGCATGGGTATCTTGAGAAGGCCGTTGAAAATCAAGCCCAGCCTGCTTTCAGTAATGGATCCGCCCGATAAGTAACGACCCACCTGCGACTGGTCAGCACCGAAATAAGAAAGGAACAAAAATAATCCGCCGATCAGGCCCGACCAGATGTTGTACCGGTCTGACAGGTCGAATGAAATATTGATGAGGTTGAGTTTGCCCATGGCCCCGGCCATCCTGAATGTATCTCCGAAAGAGACGCCGTCCGGAAGCATGGAATAAGCGATCAGCCCTGCGGTGATCATACCTGCCATGATGATGGTCAGTTGATACTTCTGTGTTACACTCACGGCCTTTGTTCCACCCGTCAGTGTGTAGATCAACACAAGGGTTCCAATCAGGATCGTGGTGAGGTTGATGTTCCATCCCAGAATCGAAGACAATATCAGTGCCGGTGCATACACAGTAATGCCCACGGAAAGTCCGCGCAGCATCAGGAAGAAGAAGGCAGCCAGGGTCCTGGTCTTGCGGTCGAAACGCGATTCCAGGTACTCGTATGCTGTAAACACTTTGAGTTTGTGATACAACGGCACCGCGGTGACTGACAGGATGATCATCGCCAGCGGCAGTCCAAAATAGAACTGAAGGAAGCGCATGCCGTCTTCATAGGCTTGCCCGGTCGTGGACAGGAAAGTGATTGCACTGGCCTGGGTTGCCATGATGGAAAGGCCTACCGTCCACCAGGGAAGGCTTCTGTTGCCCAGCAAATATCCCTGCATGTTGGTGGCCCCGCGGGTCTTCCAGGCACCAAATCCCACGATGGCCAGCAGCGTGCCGAACAGCACGATCCAATCAATGGTATTCATGCAAAAGAGAAGGTGATGATTGAATAGAGGATGACCTGGACTGCCATCACACCCAATACCAGCCAGTACCAGCCACTCCAGCGACTGAACAAAGGGGGCTTTTCATTCGATGAAGATTCCATTATTTCGCAGGTTTGACTTTCTGAGGGTTAGGCTTTGAAGTCTTTCCCAGCGACGCCAGGTTTGCAAACAGTTTGTATGCACCCGAAACGCCCTCTGGCAATTCTCTGAAGAACGACAATCCCGTATACACGTAATAACCGTTTCCATACTTGGCGATGAGCAGGCCTCCGTCCCTGGCAGGTTCACCCTTGTCATTGCTGGAAATCAGGGCCTCAAATGCAGGGTCCCACTTGTCAGGAAAGTAAAGACCGCGCTCCTGCACCCACCCGTTGAAATCATCAGCGGTAATCTTGTTGGGGTAGTTCAGCGCCGCATGATCCGGCTTCAGAATTCTCACCTCACTGTTCTCTTCGGTGACCCGTTCTCGGGAAATGCTCAGCGGGTACGGAGAGTACTTATCCACTTTCGTCGCAAAGTTGGTGTTGTACTGCACGATCATCGTGCCGCCCTTATTTACATAGTCCAGCAGATCATTCATGTAGTGCCTGATGCGCTCATTGGTGTTGAGGGCACGCACGCCAAGCACGACCGCGTCCAGTTTTTTCAGGTTGGCTGGTGTCACTTCCTCATCTTTCATCTGCCACACTTCATAGCCCATATTTTTCAACGCATCGGGCACTTCATCGCCGGCACCCTGCACATAACCGACCAACTTTCCCTCCTTCCTGATGTCCAGCCTGACTACTTTCGCCTTGGATGGGGGCAATAGTGTCTGGAAGGGGATGTGATCGTAGGCAATGGTCTGTACCGATGTCTGGTAGGTCTTGCCGCCGGCTTCCGCTACGGCATTCACAGCAAATGTACCTTCGCCCGGACCCGGATAGACCACAAAATCAATCTTCCTTTCTTCTCCCCTCCTGGCCAGCTCAACATTCCAGGTGGGTGGTTCGGATCTCCATCCGGCCGGCAACATCAACTTGACGGTGCCCGTCACTTTGTTTCCCGACGATGACTTCACCAGCACGCCGATGTCCTTTGGCTGGCTGTCGCCAAACACAAACACTTTTTGAGACATGTTCAGAAAAACTGGAGGCACAATTTCAAAAGGCCGCATCAGTTCGCCCTTCTCAGGATCTGTCCACTTGTAGATCAGCGGGACAGTGAAGTCCAGGCGCTCGCCATTGACATCCATGGCAAAGTCGATCATCACAGCCGGATCATTTTCAGGTTTCCCGATAAACGAGCTGGCAGGGACCTTGAACAAACCCTCCGAATGCTCTTCGCGCAGCCAATACGGATCCGAGTAAGTACTTGATCCGGATAAATTGCGTTTGGTTTTGAAGGTGAAAAGCTTGTTAAACCCAAGGTCCGTATTCAATACCGAATCAATGGTCAGGGATGTCCCCTTGATCTGAACCAGCCTGATGTTTGCATTGGAGCGGTTGACTACTTCGAAAGAGCTGGTCACAAACTCTCCCGGAGCGACCCATGGCTGATCGGCAGAAACCTCGAGATACAGTCCGGCGCAATCCTGGATCAGTTGAGTCGCCTCCTTGAACTTTCTTTCCTTCCACACGGAGGCCGGCAGGTTGCTGATCTCCTTCCTCACGAGAAGCAAGGTTGGAATGGAAGCTGCAGGTTGTTCGGCCACAAACTCCCGGATGAGCTTATCCACCAGCGGCTGGACTCTCTCCCCGCCCTTGAGGCGGCTCCACGTGGTATTAACACCCTCAAAGAGATCTTTGTCGGCCTTTTCGCCCTTGGCAAATACGAAGAACTCCGGTGAATCGCCTCTCCTGCCTGCTGAACCAAATCCCTGGCTCTTGTGCTGCGAACGGCTTTCGGCGGCGATCTCACTATAGGATTTTCCCAACAAGGTGTTGTACGTCCCCATGTTGAGATTCACCACGCCCGGTGTTGTTTCGTTGATCGTCTGATCGAAGAACCGACCCGTGTTCATGTAGAGTCGTTTCACCTGCCATGTCCCGTATTCCTTCACCTGGTCAGGAAGGTAGTCCGCCCGGTTGGTCAGGTCGAAGGCCTCCTGGGCCAGTACTGCCGATGCGGTGTGGTGGCCATGCCCTGCCCTGGCATCAGGAGGAAAGCGCGTGAGGATAATGTCGGGCTTGAATTGCCGGATGATCCGAACAACATCAGAAAGTACTTCATCCTTTCCCCAGATGGCGAAGGTCTCGTCCACATTCTTTGAAAATCCAAAGTCATTGGCACGCGTAAAAAACTGCTGGCCGCCGTCGATGCGCCTGGCGGCAAGCAATTCCTGTGTGCGTATGAGGCCCAGTTGATCCCGGATTTCCGGGCCGATGAGGTTCTGACCGCCGTCGCCGCGCGTCATGGAAAGATAGGCAGCCGCGGCAAGCCTGTCGTTGCCCATGAACGTGATGGCCCTGGTGTTCTCATCATCCGGGTGTGCAGCGACATAAAGGACCGACGCCAGCACATTCAGCTTCTTGAGTTTAAGCTGAATGGCCGATGCTCCCGGCTGCCTGTATTGTGCATGGAGGCCTTGAACGAGGCACACTATAAGAACCAGGAAGAATAACTTCTTCATAAGATTGTATTTACAAAAAATCAGGAATGCAAGGTAAAAAAGGTCAGCGCCTTCAAAACACCATTCATCAGAATTTGCCGCGTTTTTCGTTGTTCACAAAAAATTCACCGTCCTTCTGGACAAACAGGTGTATGCGGCTGAGTTCCTTTTTCTCCGCAGACATCAGGTAGATGTTGTATTCGTGAGGTGTCACCCAGTCCTTGACGTCATCCGTAAACCCAAGGTCAATCTTGTAGAGGGCTTCCAGGTCAGCCTTCTTGTTGTAGATCAGCTTGCCGTTGCCCGTCATGATCCGCACCTTCACTTCCCCTTCGCCCAACTTAAGCAATTTCAGTTTGATAATCAGGTACGGCAATGGTCCACCGCTGCGCATCTTCTTCTCATGCTCACTCACCGTTTCACTGATATCAACGCTTGAGGAACTGCTCGAGGTTGTCGAAGTGCTGGCCGAGCTGCGCTGTTTGAAATTGTAGTCCATCTCCAGCTTAAATTCCTCGCTGGGTTTATACGGCACATCATTCTGAACGAGCGAAGACAAAAGAAAAAACAACAAGGATAAAGTCATAATGGCCAGTTAATTACAGCAAGTTAGAAAGGAAGCAGGCATCTCCAAAAGTCGAGGCACCCAAACGGCCCTTCATACCGCTAATCCCGGTATGAAGCGATCAAATACTCAGCCCTGGCTTCTGAATCATCTTTATTTTGAAGAATTTCGCCTGTGGTCCATACGCTACCCCGATCGAGAGTCTTGATGAATGCCATGGGCCTCCTCTGTTGTGCAATGGCCTTCGCTCAACCGGAATCGGGTCAAACGACCACGGTTATTCCCCTCGCGGGAAATACATTCTTCGATAGGCAGGAAAAGGGCATCACCCTTTCGGACAACGGCATCAGCCAGTGGTCCGATGCCAATACCGAGGCGAAGGTGTTCGTGAGGTTCATGAAGCCAGGTGAATACCGTTTCTGCCTGCGTGCGAAGGGCGTGCAGCCCAGCACAATCCGTATCACGATTGAAGCCAGTAGCCTTGATGTCCCCATCGGCGGACATGAATGGAAGAAATACGATGCCGGCTCTTTTGCCATCGTCGACAGCGGCTATGTTTGCATCAGGCTCGAAGGTATCCGGAAGCAGGGCGCTGCATTCGCAGAGATTCAGTCAATTGAAATCGCGGCTCCGCCAGGTCAGCTGCAATTCGTGAAAGATGATTTCTACTGGGGACGCCGCGGCCCTTCCGTGCACCTCTCCTACACAATGCCGGCAGGGAAAAAGATACAATGGTTTTACAATGAAGTAACCATTCCCGCAGGCATGGATGTGATCGGCTCGTATTACATGGCCAATGGATTTAAGGAAGGCTACTTCGGCATCCAGGTGAACAGCGAAACCGAAAGGCGGATTCTCTTCTCGGTGTGGAGTCCGTTCAAGACGGACAATCCAAAGTCGATACCCGATTCAGCTAGGGTAAAATTGCTGGCAAAGGGGAAAGACGTGTACACGGGAGAATTCGGAAACGAAGGCTCAGGTGGCCAGAGTTATTTGAAGTACTTCTGGAAGGCCGGCGTGACGTACGCATTCCTGACGTGCATCACCCCGCAAGGAAATGGTTCCACCACGTACACATCCTATTTTCTAGACCCGCTCACCGGCCGCTGGCTCCTAATCGCCTCATTCCTCCGGCCGCAAACCGACACCTTGCTTGAGCGTCCACATTCTTTTCTGGAGAACTTTATGCCCGAAACAGGAGCCGAGACCCGCAAGGGCATGTATGGCAACCAATGGGTTTGCGATACCGAAGGCCAATGGACGGAACTGACCAGGGCCAGATTTACCACCGATGCTACGGGAAAAAAGAAGGCGCGAATGGACTTCGCCGGAGGCGCGGATGGTGATCAGTTCTTTTTGCGCAACTGCGGTTTCTTTTCTTCCTACGCCGTGCCGAATACCTTGTTTGAAAGAAAGCCAACAGGCAGGAAACCTTCCATTGCGTTTGAGTTGTTGCCGAAAGAATGAACATGCGCATTCTGCCAGCTTTTATCCTGAGTTTGCTTTCGATGACTGCCTGGTCGCAGTCGCCTGAACCAAAGATTGAACCCGGCAAGATCATGGATACGGTTGCCTGCCGGAAAACACCAAAGCAGACTTATGCCCTGTACCTCCCCAGGGATTACTCCGGTGATCACCCGATCGGCGTCATTTTCTTCTATGATCCCGGGGCGCGCGGTGTTGTACCCCTGGGCCGCTACCGGGAGTTGGCCGAGCGGTATCACCTCATCCTGGTATCCTCAAATCAATCGCACAACGGGCCGTTCACATTACCGATCGACGCGGAAGCAGCCCTGCTGCCTGATGTGAAAGAGCGATTCGCCATTAACAGCGACAGGATGTTCATCTCCGGTTTCTCCGGCGGAGCACGCGCCTCTGTTTTCCTCACCTCACGAAACCCGGTTTATGCCGGCGTCATTGCCTGCGGCACACCCTTTAATCCAGACGACCGCCTGACGCCGAAGGAACCCGTTCCAATCGTCGAGATCATTGGCAACCAGGACATGAATTTTGCCGGCGCCTTTGCCATGAAAAGCTACCGCGAGCAGATCCGGTATCCACAAACACTCATCCTGTTTGAAGGTCCGCACCAATGGCCACCGGTGAACGTTTATGATCATGCCCTGTACCTGTTGCTGTGCCTGAAAGGCCTCGGGGCGCCAGATCAACGTCACAACGAACAAATTTTCAGGAGCCTGGTAAAGCAACAACTGGACTCCACTGACGCGTACCATGCCTATGTGAATATGTCAGGTTCGTCTCTACAGGGAGTACGCAGGGAATTTCTGGATTCCCTGGAAACCGCAGTCAAGTCCAACCCCGGATTCAAGGAACAGCAGAGCAGTTTTCCCGGCTTGCTGCGGGAGGAAGAAACCATCAGGGATGAATTCTACCTTAGGTTCGCCCTTCTGCGAGGGGCGACAGCAGACTCCGCCTTCAGGGAAGGAGAATGGAAGAACTTCATTGCCCGGCAAAACAGGCGGGCGCAAGCAAAGGACAGGCAGGAGTCACTGATGGGTCAGCGTGTGCTTGCGTGGATGCGCGGCAACTGTTTTGAAGAGTACAGTGCCCAGTTCCGGAACAAAGATTATTTCCATGCCACCCTTAACGCCCGGCTGATGACATTGCTGGAAAATTCCTTTCGTAACCAGCTTGCACTGGCCAGGACCTACGCTGCCCGGGAGATGAAGCGCGAGGCCATTCAATCGCTGAAGAAATCTGTTGCCCTGGGCCTTACCGACAGAAGGTTGCTGGAGAATGACCGGTATTTCCAGTCCATTAAAGAAGACAAGGCCTTTCAGGCCATACTGTTGAAATTGAAATGATGGATAGAATTATTGAATGCAATAAGTTCAACATCCAGGAACAATTCCTTTCAATTAGATAATTTGCTTTAAACAAATCCATAACAGGGCGCTTCTACGGAGCTGGTTTCCAAATCCCAACAATTGGCTGAACAAACAGGCCGCTCCTACGGAGCTAATTCCAAATCCCAACCACTGGTTTCTACAGACAGGGCGCTCCTCTGGAGCATTGGGGAGAATTAGATTATGGCTACGTAGGAGCGTCCGGTTTAGCTCCGAAGGAGCGCCCCGTTTATAGCGCCATTAGGCGCATTAAGTTCGGTAGCTCCGTAGGAGCGGCCTGTTTGTCCATACATATGTCATTGTAACAATTTCATTAGAATGGATAGATTCGTTACCTTAATTAACGTCATCACCTCCTACGGAGCATTGGGGACAAC
>JAYTVB010000039.1:0-13777 GCA_043744235.1 Cyclobacteriaceae bacterium
CTATCCATCAAGCTCTATGGTTATTAATTCTGCGATATGCCGTGTCTGCGGCTGTATCCATGAGAGCCTGTAGCTTTTATTTTGTCATGTTTTCCTCCGGGAAATCTTGCAGTAAGAGGCGTAGCCTCGGCCTATATTGTACCAACGGACTTCAGTCCGTTGATAATGAACCTATAGATGGATCAGAGAACCGTAGGTTCGATCCATATAGACCAGCAATGCGTATCCCCATGGCAAACGTATAAGCTCCAGCTAATCGGTTTGCATTTAAATGCATTTGACCGGCATGCGTCACAGAGGATGATGTCACAGCGCCACATGTTAAAAAGATGCGCCATACCAGGATTCCCCGTGCCTACGGCACTTTGCTTTGTGCACCAGTTGCCTTCAACGGGTTAAAACCCGTTGTTTTTAAATGGTCCGAGCCTTCGGCTCTTGCTACTTGGGAGCATTGTGCTACAGCTCTTATTTTATCATGTTTTCCTTCAGGGATTCTGGCAGCAAGAGGCGTAGCCTCGGCTTATATTGTACCAACGGACTTCAGTCCGTTGGTAATGAACCTAGAGATAGATGAGAGAACCGTAGGTTCGATCCATATAGACCAAAAATCATATCCCCATGGCAAACACGTATCATCAAGTTTACCTTCAAGCGGTGTTCGCAGTGAAGTACCGGAACGCCGTAATTGACAGAGCCTGGAAAGGGAAATTATTTGGCGTCATTGGCAACCTGATAAATGAAGCCCACTGCAAAACGATTATTGTCAACGGAGTGGAAGACCATGTTCATTGTTTTCTGGGTCTAAGGCCAGCTGTTTCCATTTCAGAATTAATGAAGGTCGTAAAAGCCAAGTCATCCAAGTATATCAATGACAATTCACTGACGCGAAGCCGTTTTGAATGGCAAGAGGGCTATGGTGTATTTTCGTATAGTCAGAGGCAGGTGGAGGCGGTTTATAGGTATATCCAGAACCAGGAGGAACATCATAAAAAGCAAATCTTCAGGAGTGAGTATCTTAATTTGCTAAAGGAGTTCAACGTGGACCATGATGAGCTGTATATCTTTCAGGATATTGTATAGACATGGTCCGAGCCTACGGCTCTTGCAACTTGGGAGCGTTGAGTTGTTCCCGGCAGGTTGTGGACAGAGATGGGTTGCTTCGTCCAGTTTCATAATTGAGCTCGTTTTAGAATGGCCCGAGCCTACGGCTCTAGCAACTTGGGAGCATTGTACTTACGGTAGATGTTGTCCCGACCGCTGGATTCAGGCAAGCAGTTGGCTGGGTGACAACTCCGAGGGAAATCGAAGCCATGTGATGCGTGATGACCTGACGAATAGTTCACAACGGCCCGTGTTAAGAACACGCGCCATACGGGGCTTTAACCTAATTTTTTAGAAAATCTTGTTTTACATCTTCTTCCAAGTCAGCGAAATTCTTTCTTAAAATATAGATATAAACCAATTCATGGATAGAACTCTCTTGGAGGGCTAATGAAGAAGTTTGATCCAATTCCCATCCATTTTTTGCCATAAAATTCAACGCGTTTGTCGTTCCATTAATTTTGATTTTTTTTCCTGTACCATCCTTCATTAACTTTTCCTCATAAAGCTTCAAGTTATCTCCAAATGAAAATTGAAGAGTGTTACTTGAGGCAAGTGGGTTAACGCCTCCGGAGCAGACAATTTGACAATAGACAAATTTTGGTTGTTGCCCGAAACAAAAAATCGTAAGGGTAGAAAATAGAATCAGAGGCACCAATTCAATTTTTTTCATATTTCTGGATTTTAGGTGAAAAGAAGAGGTCACACGAAGATAATTTATTTTCCTGTAAAGTAGCGAAGGTTTTGAAATTGCATGTTATCAACAAAATTGAACATGTGCAGCCTTAATATCTAGCATTTTAAGTTGTATTACGAGTCATGTTCTGCCAATAACTATTTATAAACTATTGCTTCAATTCGATTCTGAGGGTGCTAGTGCAGGTTTTGAACTTTTGTGCCGCTCAGACTTGATTCTAATATGTAGCAAGTCTTGAAAATTGTGCTGGTTATCAAAAATGACAACCATAGTCATCACTAGGTATTCACTTTGAAAGACGCGAACTTGGGGTATCAATATAAGAGGAGGCATTATGTACCGACCAGCATCACTGATAACAGGCATATTTCTAATTTTTGCCGGGGTCATGCAGGTGCTCCGCGCCATGGCCGGGGTACAGGTCCTGGCAGCGGGCTTTGAGATCCCGGTCTGGGCAAGCTGGATTGCGGCTCCCGCTTTGGCACTTCTGGGCTACTGGCTGTTGAAGGAAAGAGCGCGGAAGGTGTAGCGTTGGGTGGAGGTCGGCGTATGGCCGATAGCCTTTGGCCTTTGGCGCTCTTAGCCTTTGGCTTTTGGCCGTGTGCTTGTCAGTAACCTATATGCTATCTTTGCCGTTCAGAATCCCCAAAACCTGTAATCCTGATCCTGCATTTATTAACCCTTCAATCCCTTCTATGAAAAAGAACTTACTCATCCTCCTGGCTGTGGTATTTGCCATCGCCTCCTGTTCCACTGAGAAAAAGGAAGCCGCCAAACCCCTTACCTCCGGCCTCTACAGGGAAAACATGGACACCACCATCAGGCCCGGCGATAACTTCCAGATGTACGTCAACGGCACCTGGATCAAGAACACCGAAATCCCGGCCGACAAGTCGAGCTATGGCATCGGCAGGATCCTGCATGACAAATCACAGGAAGACGTCAAGAACATCATCGAGGAGTCTGCTGCCGCTAACAAAGCGGTCGGAACCGATGAGCAGAAGGTGGGAGACCTCTTCGCGTCTTATGTCGACATGAAGAAGCGTGATGAACTGGGCAGCAAGCCGCTGGCACCCGAGTTTGAAAAAATTGATGCCATCAAAAACACAACGGAGCTGGTGAAATATTTTGGCTATGCCAACATTTATGGCTACGGCACGCCCATCGCATTGTTTGTCTACCCGGACATGAAGAACCCGACGGAGTACTCTCTGTATAATTTTCAATCCGGCCTGGGACTGCCTGACCGCGAGTATTACACCAGCAATGCGGACAAATTCCCCGACATCAGAAAGGCATACTTGGAGCATATCGCCGCCATGCTTGACCTGGCTGGCATGAAGGACAGTAAGATACTGGCGAAAAACATCATGGCCCTGGAGACAGGCCTCGCCAACAAGCACATCAAGAAGGAAGAGACCCGCGACATGCAGAAAATGTACAACATGATGTCGGTGGATTCACTGGATAAGGCAATGGGCCAATTTGACCTGCGTGCTTTCCTGACGGGCGCCGGTGTAAATGACCTCGAGAAGATGGTGGTCACCCAGCCTTCGTTCACCATGGCGGTGAATGACATGGTTCCATCCGTCAGCATGGACACATGGAAGGCTTACCTGAAGTGGAGCGTCATCAATGCCAGCGCGAGCCAGCTGACGACGGCCATGGATGAGCAGAATTTCAAGTTCTACGGTATGACGATGACGGGCAAAAAGGAACAGGAGCCCTCGTGGAGAAGGGGCGTGGATGTTGTCAACAATAACCTCGGTGAAGTGGTGGGCAAGGTTTACGTGAAGAAGCATTTCCCGGCAGAAGCAAAGGCGAAGATGACGGTGCTGGTGGGCAACCTGATCCAGGCGTACAAGGCCAGCATCAATGAGCTCGATTGGATGGGCTCTGAAACCAAAATGCAGGCCCTGGATAAGCTGGCCAAGTTCACGCCCAAGATCGGCTACCCTGACAAATGGAAGAACTATGATTCGGTTAACATCAGCAAGGACAACCTCTTTGGAAATGTTCAAAGCGCCAGGTTGGCTAACCACAAGGAGCAGTTGGCCAAAGTGGGCAAGCCGATTGACAAGACAGAATGGGGCATGAATCCACAAGAGGTCAATGCCTACTATGACCCTACCAAGAATGAGATTGTGTTCCCTGCCGCTATCCTGCAGCCGCCTTATTTTGATATGAATGCAGAAGACGCTGTAAACTATGGTGCCATCGGCGCAGTCATCGGTCATGAAATCGGACACGGCTTCGACGACCAGGGCAGCACGTTCAATGGCGACGGCATATTGAAGAACTGGTGGACGGACAAAGACCGTGAAGAATTCAAGAAACGCACCGGAGCCCTTGTTGCGCAGTATAGCGAATTCAAGGTGTTCCCTGACCTGAACGTCAACGGTGAGTATACACAAGGTGAAAATATTGGAGACCTCGGCGGGTTGAGCATCGGACTGAGAGCGTATCAGATGAGCCTCAATGGAAAAGAGGCACCCGTGATGGATGGCTTTACAGGAACGCAGCGCGTGTTCCTCGGCTGGGCCCAGGGCTGGCGCTCAAAATCCCGTGAGCAGTCCTTGCGCATGCAGGTCAACACGGATCCTCACTCACCGGCAAAATTCAGGGTGAACGGTGTGGTGAGAAACATCCCCGCTTTCTATGATGCGTTTGGCATCAAGCCTGGAGATTCGTTGTACCTGGCGCCGGAGAAGAGGGTGAAGATTTGGTAAGCGCCACCACGTGAGGGATTTCATTTCTGAAAGGATTGCCGGGGTATCCCTGACAATCCTTTTTTCATTGGTGCTCGTGTTTCATTTACTGATTGTCGTTCGGATCATACCGTATGGCATCGTTTGGGGCGGTCGACTTACAAATGCTTCCGAGATGTATGCTTATGAGGCCGTGTCGATCGTGGTGAATATCATCATGCTTGCCATTGTTGCCGTGCGGGGAGGTTATGTCAAGTCCAGCCTGAGTCAAAAGCCCGTCCGCATCGCGCTGTGGGTGATGGCCGGGTTGTTCTTCCTCAATACGGTGAGCAATATTTTCTCGGTCAATGAAACAGAAAGATTGGTTTTTACACCATTAACCCTGATGTCATCAATACTGTGCTATCGGCTTTCCATCGGGGATAAAACAAATGACCAGGTTGAGGTAAAACATTAGATTATGAAAATGGATATAAAGCTGAGATATTGAATACAAGCTGCCGGTGAAGTAGGCTGTGGCTGTTGGGTCTTGGCTGAACTATGAACTTTTGAACCCCCGCCTTTGCTGCGACAGCTACGGCGGGCGAGGCTTGAACATTGAACTTTGAACCCTTGAACCTCGAACATTTGAACCTTGAACGTACTCTTGAACCTCGAACCTTAAACCTTTGTCTTTTGCCGATTCAACCATCCCCATGAAACGGATCCTTCCCACCATTGTCATCTCCCAATTCTGCTGCACATCGTTGTGGTTTGCCGGCAACGGCGTGATGAGCGACCTCGCGTTGACCTTTCACCTGGATGGCTTCGCGCTGGGCCACCTGACCTCGGCCGTGCAGCTGGGGTTCATCACGGGCACGCTCGTGTTTGCCGTCGTCAGTATTGCTGATCGATTTTCTCCATCCAAGGTATTTTTTGTCTGTGCTTTGCTCGGCGCTGCCCTGAACCTTGGTGTCCTGCAGGATAGCAATACCCTGCTGAGCCTGGTGGGCTTTCGTTTTCTGACGGGCTTCTTTTTGGCTGGCATCTACCCGGTCGGAATGAAGATCGCCTCGGATCATTATGAAAAAGGCCTTGGTAAATCCTTGGGCTTCCTGGTCGGCGCCCTCGTTCTCGGCACCGCATCGCCGCACCTGATGAAAGTATTCACCGCACAGCTTCCGTGGAGGTCGGTCATGATCCTGACTTCAACGCTGGCGGCTTCAGGCGGGGTGATGATGCTGATGTTTGTATCCGACGGGCCTTACAAGAAAGAAGCGCAGGGGATCGACCTTGGTGCAGCGTTCAAGGTATTCCGCAACAAACCTTTTCGTTCAGCAGCATTGGGGTACTTCGGACACATGTGGGAGTTGTACACTTTTTGGGCTTTTGTGCCTTTCATGCTAACCGCTTACATGACCATGCATCCGGAGGCCGTGTTTAATGTTCCGTTACTTTCCTTTCTGATTATCGGGCTCGGCGGACTGGCCTGTGTGGCGGCAGGATACCTGGCTTTGAACTTCAGTGCAAAGAGGGTTGCCGCTGCGGCATTGGCCTTGTCATGTACATGCTGCCTGCTTTCACCTTTCGCATTCAGGGTTGATTCACCTGGTGTGTGGATTGGGTTTCTCGTTCTGTGGGGACTATTTGTCATCGCCGACTCACCTTTGTTCTCCACATTGGTGGCGCAAAATGCTCCGGCGGAGGGAAGAGGTTCTGCGCTGACGATCGTGAATTGTATCGGCTTTTCGATTACCATCGTCAGCATTCAATCGGTCAACTTATTGAAAGACTTCGTAAGACCGGAGTACCTCTTTGTGATCCTGGCCGCCGGACCGGTCCTCGGGCTGCTGGCGATGTACTGGCAAAAGCAAGCAAAACTAGCTTGATTTCCACTGACTGCCCCTGGATTTGCGGAATTCAATAATCATTTTCCGGAGCGTTGCGAAGAACGCGGTGAGAAAGGCAACGCAGCCTCTAGTTTTACAGCGAGCAACGAAACTCGCCCATGATGTTAAATGCCAAAAAAGTATTGGTTGTGATCACACTGTGGTTTGCATGCCAGCCCCTGCGCGGACAGGATTACGTGTTACTTCAGGATGGTAGCATCCTTGCAGCCGAGGTTATTACGGTGTATTCACCCACCAGTGTCCGCATTAAAGAGAGCAGGGGGGAGTACGATATTTCTATGCCTATGTATCAGAAAATTATTTTCGGGAACAGAAAGCCTAAGATCAAAGCAAAGGCAACCGTAAGCCTGAAAGATGGCCGTGTGGTTGCTGGATTCATGTTATATGGTGACAGCGCATCCATGATGCTTTGGATGGATCCGGTCCCCTATGTGCCCGGGCATCCGGAAAAGGTGACGGAAAAAATATTATTTGGTCGGATTCAGGAGATAAAACTGGATGCAAAGGGAGCCACGGGCCAAAATGCAGCTATCGGCTTTACCGCTGGATTTGTAACAGGTGCCATTGTCGGCGGCCTTGCATCCACCCCTGATCAATCGCCGCCCATCTCCCAGTCTTGGTTTCCCGGCCTCAGGCCGTCCCCTCTCGGTCCTGCGTCTACAGCATTGGGAGCCGCAGTCACTCTAGGAGTGGTAGGGGCCCTGATCGGAGCCCTTTTATCGCAGCCGGTACATAAACACCTGCTGATGGAAAACCAGAAAGACCTTCGTCAATTTCAAAAGTTGTTTAAGGAACACTCACTGCTTGCGAGTCCTCCACTGGAATGGCATTGAGGATGAGTTTCTGTAAACGATTCTTAGACCTGCGGAATGGAATTGAATTGCACAAGATTAATTAATGAGCTATGAAATTTGTAGCACTGACCCTGATATCCTTACTTCTTTTGCCTTGTGGAGAAATGTTGGCTCAGGCGGGAGAGCAAATTGTGTTTAAAGCAGCAAAGGTAAAAGTGTATTTGAATGACGGCACGCGATTGTACGGAAGGATAGTCGGTGTTGCCGGGGATTCTTTGCTACTGATGGAGGACCACAAGGCCGCCGCTGGGTGCCATGTGAAGTTTACGTACAAAAATCCCAGGGCTAACCTTGAGGGCGATGTGATCGCCGTCGATGATTCGGTCTTGGTGATGGCGGTGAGCGAACCGCCTTACCGCCAGAATCTATTGATTAGCAATATTACCAATCTCGAATTGATACATTGCCGATTGGATATCGACATCCAGGAGTTCCATGGCACCTACATAGGATTGTCCAAAATAAGATCTGTATGGGTGAAGGGAAACGCTGTAGCAGGATTCATTGTTGGTATCACAGTACTCCCTTTCCTGGCGTCAGTTGCATATGGAGTTAGTTATATTAGTCCAGTCTTGGGTGGGTTCTTGGTTGTGTTAGCTGTTTTCAGCCCATTTATCGGTGTCGCAATTGCGGGCGGGAAATCATATAATATTCATGGTGATCGCCAGAAGGTTTACCGGTTAACAAAGAAGCTCAGGAAGAAGTACCAGCCTATCCCTGCACGGCCAGGATGGTAAGGCATTCAAGAGAACAAGGTTCAACTTACTTTCTGATGGTTCATGTTTTTCAGTTGTTGGTGTTCCGATGCTTCTATCCATTTCATTAAAAACGACATTTTTCGTTTCTGACAATTTCAATTTGAAATTAGCATCGGGTCACCAACAACAAATAATCAGTTCCCAATTGTTGTTGGTGACCTGATGCCAGTTTCATAATGAAAGAATACCTAAATTAGTTTGTGTTCGCATTTTGATAAAGCCTTTCAGCATCCGAACACCAACAATGGAAAAGAACCTTGAACCTTGAACCTTGAACCCTTCAACCTTGAACTTTCTTCCACTTACAACACAAACCTATACGTAAACTTCATCAGGAACGTGTTATGCGCCTGCTGGTTAAAGTCGAATTGGTAGCGCTGGGACAGTGAACCTGGGTTGTGGTAGAAATTGCCATTCATCTCCTGGTTCCATACCAGGAACAGGGTGGAGCCGGGAATATACTCCCAGCGAAGCACCATGTTGGACCGGAATTGCCCGATGTTGAAGTTGGGCTGGGAGAAAGTATAGTCAACGGAACCTTTGTTGTTTTCATCCACGGAGTAGATGCCATTGTTCAAGGTGAGCCAGTCGTTGGGAACGGATACATACCGCTCGTGGTATTCGGAAGCACTGCCATTGACAATGTATTTGTAGTTGGTGTAATTACCGGCTGTTCCAAAGGGCTGGCCCCAATACTGGAATGAAAGGTTGGGCGTGATCATGTAGGTCACCCGCAGTTGCATCCGGAAGCTGGTCTGGTCAATCTCTGCCATCACGTACCGGTTTTCACCGTTGGCGTTGCCGGTAGTTACATATTGCAGTTGGTTCTCATTGTGGCTGAAGATGGGGTTGATGGAAATATTGAGCGCATCGGTGGGCCGGTAGGTCAGGTTGATGTCCAGGTCCTCCGTGCGCAGGTAACTGTCGTTTCCGATCTGCCATTGCGGATTGACAGACAGGGCAATCTTCTTTCGTTTGTCTGTAGTCGCAAAGAACCAATAGGCACTGGCCCCGGGATAGCGGATCGCCGGGCCGCCACGCAAGTCGGCATTGGAGGTATTGTGCACAACCTGCTGTGTCCCGATGTCCAGCGACCAGAAGTTCTTGAATTCGACAAAGAAGTCAACCCAAAAGTCCCTGGAGATGTTGCGTCCGTCGAAGTCCCAGCCAAGGTCCTGTCCGGCGAAATACCGCTGGGAACGGAATATGCCCACCGGGTTGAGGATCCTGTATTGCACCCAGGCCCATTGCTGGACCTGGTCGGTCTGCCGGAGGTAGCCGATGTCGTTCAGGTCCAGCTGCGGCGAAAGCCAGCTGCCGCCGACATCAAACACCAGGCGGCCGCTTCGCTTTCCAAAGACGAATTTGCCGCCGCTGCCGGTCATCGATCGGCGGGTGGAGTCTACAAAGGCATGGTTATTATCCGGTCGCTGGAAATAGCGCTCGGAGGAGCGCTGCGTGGCGATCATGGACTCTGTACTTCCTTCCAGGTGGCTCATAAAGTATTTTCCGCTGACATAGAAGGTCCTGGCTTTCCAATTGTGCAGGAAGTCGAGCCCGCCGGAATATGCGGCCGTTGGAAGAAAGTTCAGTTGTGGGTCTTTGATATTCCGGTTCACCGCCGTGAATATTCCACCCACGACTGTATTGCCCTTGTTGATGTCCTGTTGAGCCCTTCCCACGAAGTAGTTGGACAGCGGCTCAATAGTCTGCTCCCGCCTGTAGCCAAGGCTGTCAATGGTCGCGTGCTCCGGGTTTGTCACTGACTCCAGCAAACCCCACGAAAAACCCTTTTTGTTTTTGCCAGTGAGCTTGGCGGCACCCAGGATCGCCGTGCGGCTGTTCTGTTTGGAGTATTCATTCACTCCATCATCACCCTGGGCATCGGTTGTCACGGATCCCTGCGGAATTCTCCCGATCCGCCTGGAATAGAACAGGTTGTTGTCGCTGCCAAAATCTGTGATGGGGAAGTTTAGGGTATTATTTCCTTCAATGAAAAATGGGCGTCGTTCCTGGAAGAAGAGTTCAAAGGCGGTGAGGTTCACACGCGATGGATCTGCTTCCACCTGTCCAAAATCCGGGTTGACTGTGAGGTCAAGGGTAACATCACTGGTGATGCCGATTTTCGCGTCGAGTCCGACATACTCGCTGGTTGACTGACCGGTAGCAAACGGATTGCCTTCTTCTTTCTGAGCTGTTTCCGCTTTGGCAACGATGTAAGGCTGTATCTCCAGTTGTTGCTGTGGCTTGATTCCTTTGATCCCATGAAGCTCTGGAAACAAGTGAACCCAGCCCGGTGCAGTGGGAGGGATGTATTGCCAGTTTGACCGCTCCTGGTTTCGGTAGAAGAGCCTGGTAAACTGAATGCCCCAGGTCAGTTCAGGTTTAAATGCAAACCTCAATTGACTTAAGGGAATTCTCATCTCAGCCACCCAGCCTTCGGCATCGATGCTTGTCTTGAGGTACCAGATCGGCTCCCAGCTGGTATCCCAGTTTTCACCGTTGTTGGAGACATATTCATCTCCCTTCACGCCGGAGACCGAAGCGGTAAATGAAAACGCGGTGCGCTTGTCGTAATAACTGTCGATGTTCACCTCCACCCAGTCACCGTCGAACCCATCCCGGCGCGACATCCGGCTCACGATTTTGGAAGGATCAGGGTCAAGGGCCCTGACGATGATGTAGAGATTCTTGGCGTCGTAGAGGATCTTGAATTTGGTTTGCGCTGAAGGTGCGGCTCCAGCATCGGGAGAAAGCTGCCTGAAATCGCCGCCACCCCAGGGAACGCGGTCCCAGGCGGCATCATTGATTAGTCCGTCTATCTTCGGTGGCTCTCCCTGCAACCAAGCCGTGGTGTAGGATTTCAGCGGGTCTACCCGGGCCTTGACGGAATCAGCATGGGACTTAACAGAATCTGCAGCGGCTTTCGATGCGCCGCTCTGAGACCTTGCCTGAAGGCAAAACAAAGACAAGAGGAACATGGAGATTCTGAATTTCATGCGGTGTGACCGGTTTTACCATTACTATTGCCACACCCATCGCCTCGTTTTCCTGCACCGTTACTGATAGTATAATGGAAAGCTAATATTAACGTTCGAACGCCATTCGATGTTGCCTCAACAGGACCAAGTGACACTTTTTTCAGTCCGGTGAACGCAACAGGCGGTGATTGATTGTTACTATTCTGACCTCAGGCTGTTCACGGGATTTGCCATGGCCGCCCGAATCGATTGGTAGCTGATCGTGAGGATGGCAATGCTGATGGCAATCAGGCCAGCCAGCAGGAAGATATCCCAGCTGATGTCAATCCGGTAGGCGAAGTCCTGCAGCCATTGCTGCATCATCATCCAGGAAAGGGGTGAAGCGATGAGCAGGGAGATCAGGACCAGTAACACGAAGTCTTTCGTCAGCATGGCAAATACACTGTTTACCGACGCGCCCAGCACCAGCCGGACGCCAATTTCCTTGCTTCGCTGTTCCGTCATGAAGGCGGAAAGGGCAAACAAGCCAAGGCAGGCGACAATGATCGCCAGGATTGCAAAACTGGTGAAGATCAGTCCCATTCTTTGAATGTCGGCATACATCATGGCAAACCGGTCATCCATGAAGTTGTAACGAATTGGCTGGTTGGGAGAAAAAGATTTCCAGAGTGTCTCTACCGATTGGATAGTACCTGCCATATCCTCCGAACTCACTTTCACGGAAAGGATACGGGGGCTTCGTCCGATAACCATGCACAACCCGTAGATATTTTCTTTCATGGTTTCGAAGTGAAAATCCTCGACAACACCTATGATTTGAAAAGACCGTGACCCGTCTGATTTGTTGGTAATCCGCTCACCCACAGGATTCGTTAGGCCAAGCTCGCGGGCAAGAGCCTGGTTGATGATGCACGCCTGTGAATCGGTTCTGATGTCAAAGGAAAAATCTCTGCCTTGGACAATGTTCATGCCCATGGTCTTGATATAATCATGGTCCACCTGCCAGAATTGCCCGCCGACAGATTTTTCAGTCCTGGTTTTGCCTTCGAGCCAGAAAGAATTGCCATTTCGCCTGGAGGGCGCAACCGGCAGGTAGTCGCTGATGCTGGCGCTCTTTACTCCCGGCAGGCGCACCAATTCCTTTTTGAAGGGAATAATAGTCTCGCCAAGCGTATTGGTTCCTTGAAGCAGCAGGACCTGCTCCTTATCGAAGCCTATTTTTTTACTTAGCATGTAGGTCATCTGCCGGTTGATGGTGAATGTGCCGATGATGAGGATGATGGAGGTTGTAAATTGAAATACAACCAAACCACTTCGGAGGGCTGAACTTTTGCTTCCTGTGCTAAGGGTTCCTTTGAGTACCTGGATTGGCCTGAACGCCGACAGGTAAAGGGCAGGGTATAGGCCGGCGCAAAATCCAACAACCAGGGAAGCAGTCGTGATGACGGGCATGAGCCACCATTCTTTCCAGGGGAATATGATGGATTTGGCAGCAAGGGTATTGAAGTAAGGCAGGAGCGACCAGGCCAGCAGCATGCCAAGGGCAAAGGAAAGCAGGCTAAACAACAGTGACTCAGTCAGGAACTGACTGATAAGGTTGGTTCGGAAAGAGCCAACCACTTTCCTGAGGCCGACTTCCCTGGCCCGGTTTGCGGACCTGGCCGTAGAGAGGTTAATAAAGTTTATGCAGGCAATGATGAGTATGAATCCGGCGACGGATCCAAACAAAAGCACGAACCGGATATCACCATGTAACAGCCCGTCTTTGATGCCTTCCGATCTGAGGTGAATGTCCCGGACAGGCTGAAATTCAAGGTACACTCCTTTCAACTGTTCCCTGGCATCGACTGCCCCATCGGCCAGCATACTTGGAAGGACATATTTCTCAATGACGCCTGTTGTCATTTTGCCGGCGAATTCCACCGGATCAGTTCCCGGTCGAAGCAAGGCATAGGTGTGATAATTACTGGATCCCCAGGATGTTTGTTCACCCGGCCAAAACTCCTTTCCCTTCATCGTCAAAACAAAACTGAAATGAAGGTGGGTAGTAACTGGTATGTCCTCGATCACACCCCCGATAGAATAGGGGCGGTCGTCATGATTGTTAATGATCAGTGTTTTTCCCAGCGGATTTTCATTAGGAAAATATTTGTCCGACATGCTTTTACTAATGACGATGGTGTTTGGTGCGGCCAGTGCCTTGGTCTGATCTCCATAGACCATGGGTACTCCCAACAGGGTCAGCCATTCAGGATCGGCATATAGAAATCCTTCTTCAAATGTGTTCTGGTTCTGGTCAGCCCTCCTGATTTCGTTGGCCCCGGCCCCGAACAGCTGCACCGTATTGATGCGACCAACGGCTTCTACTTCCGGATAATCCTCCTTCAGCGCGTTGGCAAAGGGAGGGGGCATCCACACATTCTTGTTGACTTCTCCATTGTTCGCCGAGACTCCTACGACACGATACAAACGATCGGCATTGGGTATCTGAAGATCATAACTGAGTTCATCTTTGATGAACAGTGCAATGAGCAGGCAGGCGGCAACACCCAGGGCGAAACCTCCAATCTTGATAAACGAGTACATCTTCTGGTGATACAAATTGCGCCAGGCGATTTTGAAATAGTTTTCGAACATGGAATATTGATTTGAAGGAATGGACCTTGATTTCCTGATGGCGAAGGGTCGGATATCACTAGCGTCCTATTAAAATAGTTAGGCTGTTCTTTGACATGTTGATTTACAGAAGGTTAGGTTACCAAAATGATCGTGACGATTTGATTCCTAGA
>JAYTVB010000040.1:0-139732 GCA_043744235.1 Cyclobacteriaceae bacterium
TAATCGGTAATCGGTAATCGGTAATCGGTAATCGGTAATCGGTAATCGGTAATCGGTAATCGGTAATCGGTAATCGGTAATCGGTAATCGGTAAGTGAAATAAAAAAACAAAATTCTAACATTATGAAAAACACCATTTTGACTTTAGCGTTCATGTTTATTGCATCGGCGGCGCTCGTTGCCCAGGATAATGCAGGGAAGCCTGCCTTCAAGGATCCGAAACTTGGCGCATCCTATGAAACGTATGTCAGCCTGAAGGACGCACTCGTCGCTTCGAACGAAGCGGCATCGAAGGAAGTGGCAGCTAAACTGCAAAACAGTCTTTCCGCGGTTAAAGGAAGTGAAAAAGCCGCGCTGCAGGCAAAGCAGATCGCCACGGCAGCTGATCTGGCCTCCGCACGACTGGCATTTGCCACGCTTAGCAATGAAATGGCTGCACTCGTGAAAGGCGAACAGCTGTCAACCGGATCGCTCTATCTTGAGTATTGCCCCATGGCCAACAACAACACCGGCGCTTACTGGCTTTCGAACGAGAAAGAAATCAAAAATCCCTATTTCGGCAGCAAAATGCTGAAGTGCGGAACTGTAAAGGAAACCATCCGTTGACCGTCACACGGATTTCATTGGTTCTTCTTTCCATCCTCCTTGGAAGCTGCCAGGGAGGGAGGAAAGAGCCGAGAACCGATGCGGCTGAAATCAGCCTTGCCCGCATCAGCCTGAGCGAACTGGATGGCAAGGCCGTTGACATTGCCACCTTCGAAGGCAAGACTGTGTTTGTCAACTTCTGGGCCACCTGGTGCAAGCCTTGCATCCAGGAAATGCCGACAATCGCCAGGCTGCAGGAAAGCCTGAAGGATGAAAATATTATCTTCCTGTTCGCCTCCAACGAGGAGTCAAACGAAATAGAGAACTTCGCGAAGAAACGCGGCTTCCCCTTCCATTACGTAAAGATTGAAAACCTCGAAGAACTGAATATTCAGGCACTGCCTACCACCTTCATTTTCGACCGGGCGGGACAACTCAGGTTCTCTGAAGCGGGCTACCGTTCATGGGATGACCCTGAAAATTTGACCATGATTAACGCCATCATCAACCATGCTGAAAAATAGACTGATCCTTTTGCTGATCCTCACGGTGGCCTGCTCGCCGAAGCAAAATCAACCCTCCATTACTTTACTGCCTTCTCCGTCCAATACAGGGAGCGCAGAACCGCATTTATACACAGGGAAAGACGGCACCATCTTCCTGTCCTGGATTGAAAAGAACAATGAAAACTCCACGCTCCGGTACTCCAGCATGAAAAATGGTCAATGGTCGGCGCCATCAGTCATCGCATCCGGCAATACCTGGTTCATCAATTGGGCGGACTACCCCATGCTTGCCACCAACGGTTCGCAATTCCTGGCTCACTTCCTCGATAAGAGCGGCAACAGCGCATACGCGTACGATATTAAGCTAACGGGATCCATGAACCAGAGCAAAACCTGGTCTGCGCCGGTGGTCCTGCATGACGACAACAAGAAGGCGGAGCATGGTTTTGTCACCATCCTGCCCTATGAAAACAATTTCTTCATCACCTGGCTTGACGGACGAAACACGGTGATGGAAGGAATGGAAGGCATGAACCACGAAGAAGGACATCACGGATCCATGAGCCTGCGGGCTGCCATCGTGGATGTCAGCGGAAAGAAATTAAAGGAATGGGAACTCGACAACAAAACATGCGACTGCTGTCAGACCAGCGCAGCCATAACGGATAGCGGTCCCGTGGTTGTCTACCGCGACCGCTCCGATGAGGAAATCCGCGACATCTCCATCGTGAGGCTGGTCAACGGCCAGTGGACGGAGCCGAAATCCATTCACAACGATCATTGGAAAATTGCCGGCTGTCCCGTCAACGGGCCCAGGATCGCGGCGGATGGCAATCGTATGGCAGTAGCCTGGTTCTCGGCAGGAGACAGCACCCAGGTGAAAGTTGCGTTCTCGGCAGATGCAGGCGCTACCTTTGAGGCTCCCATACGAATGGATGAGGGACAACCCATTGGCAGGGTTGACATTGAATTGCTGGACGATGAAAGCGCCATGGTGTCCTGGATGGAAGGTAGCGTGATCAAGGCATCCAGGGTTTACCGCAACGGTGAACGAGGGTCAGCCATGACGATCGCTGCCTCTTCCGAATCGCGGTCAAGCGGGTTTCCTCAAATGACCAGGTCAGGCAAGGAGATCATCTTCGCGTGGACGGATAATAAAGAAAACAACATCAAGGTAGCCAGCCTCTACTATTAATAAACATGACTCAAAACATTCAATGAAACGATTTCTATTTCTCATCCTCCTGGCTGGTTTGTTTTACCAGTGTTCCAATACTCCAAAAAACGACAGCGGAGAAAAATCATCACAAATTGTCGCGCCAACAAGAGAAGACATTCACATCATTGTCGAACAGAGCACACCGGATACACTGAAGGGAAGCCTGAAGGCCAAGGCGATGGGAACAATAGGGACTACCGGGATCACCCTCAACTACTATTCGCCAGCTGTTCGTGAAAGAATCATCTGGGGCGGGCTTGTCGCTTTTGATAAAGTCTGGGTGACAGGCGCGCACCGTGCCACCAGCATCGAATTTGACCAGGAGGTGATAATCGGCGACAAACGTGTTGACGCTGGTAAATATGCCCTCTTCACAATTCCAGGCAGGGAATCATGGATCGTCATCATTAACAGGAACTGGGACCAGCACCTGGCTGATGACTACGACCAGAATAAGGATGTCATCAGGGTGATGGTCAACCCGGAAATACTGAGCCAACCCCAGGAGCGATTGATGTACACCATTGAACAAAGTCCGGGTTCGATCAACATGACATGGGGAACATTAAGAATTGCTCTGCCAGTCCAATCCAGCGGGTAATTCAAAATGCATTAACCGCACGGGCCTATCGGCAGCCGTCTCTTGCGGAAAATTAGTTATCCGCCAGGTAAGTAGAATTAAATACATCACTTGTAACCTCGCCCTGTGACGAGTCTGATTGCCATCCTTTGCGCCATTGCCTGAAACATTTGTATTTTTGGCAACCAAGAAAATCCTCACGTTCATGAAACGAGTCCTCTTCCTTCTGTGCATTACCTCTTCCAATCTGTTTTCAGCCAGCATCTCAGGCGTCGTCTTCAACGACACCAACGGCAATGGCATCCGTGAATCAAGTGAGGCAGGTCTCAAGGGGGTAACCGTGTCCGACCAGGTCAACGTCGTCCTCACCGACGCCAATGGCTTTTACAGGATCCCCGCTGCCAAAGGGTATGGCTTCGTCATGATTTCACTTCCTTCCGGTTTCAAAGCCGTCAGGCAGTTTTTCCACAAGGTCGACCTGAAGGCAGCCAACAACATGGTGGATTTCGCGCTGATCAAAGGCAACGCGCCAACCCGATTCACGTTCGTCCATGCCTCCGACACCCACATCAGCGACAAGAGCATCGACCGGATGGACAAGTTCAGGGCATTGGTGGACTCCCTTCGTCCTGATTTTGTGCTGATCACCGGTGATCTTGTAAAGGACGCTTTGCGCGTTCCTGAAAAGGAGGCCAGCACTTTGTATGAATTGTACAAAAATGAAACCCTGAAGATCACCGCGCCAGTATGGAATGTCCCGGGCAACCATGAAATATTCGGCATCGAACGTGAGTTATCCAAGGTAAGCCCGGGGAACCCACTGTATGGCAGGAACATGTACCGCTCCTACCTCGGCCCGGATTACTACTCCTTCAACTACGGGGGCATCCACTTCGTCGGCCTGAACTCGCTCGAATTTGATGACATGTGGTACTATGGCTCGATTGATTCATTGCAGCGCGACTGGCTCAAGAAAGATCTCGCCAACCTCGCCCCATCCACACCGGTCGTTACTTTTCAGCATGTTCCATTTCTTTCCGGCGGCCTCAGTGTGGGCGGATACACGGAATCAGGTCCAGGCCGCACCCTGGAGCGTGAGAAAGGCGTCCTGCAGTTCAGGCATGTTGTCTCGAATGCCGCGCAAGTCATTGGCATCCTGCAACAGCACCCCTATCCCCTTGCATTGGCCGGCCACCATCATTCACGTCAGCTGTTTTTTCTGGAAATGGACGCTCAACAAACACGTTTTGAACAGACGGCCGCTGTCATCGGCCCTTCCGAGAACAATGGCTATAAGTCTCCTTCCGGGATTGTGGTGTACCAGGTGACCAATGGAGATATTGGAGAAGGGGTATTTATTAAAATTAAGTAACCCGGAACACCTTGCCTTGAACACCTTGCTGCCGGCTGCCGGTTTCTGGCTGCTTCGCTCCAGCGACAAAATCCTCACTGAATAATTGGTAATGTGTGCTAGTATGGGAATCTCCACACTTCGATATTCGATGTTGGACATTCAATGTTCGGTATTAAATAACCAATATCGAACACTGAATATCGAACAACGAAGCTGAACCCACCCTCAATACTGGCACCAACCTCCATCGACCAGAAGACAGGAGCTAATTCAGTTTCATGTTCTTCCACTCCGTATTCTGCTTCAGCAACACAAATGCCTTCTCCACGTCCGAGAGTTGCTGATTGGTGATTGCATACACTTCCTTCTGCTGGTCAGTAGGCGGACTGTCAGCACTTGATACGATCCCCTCCTTGCTCATGGCCAGGAAGCGTTCCAATACCTGGGGAGGGTTTCTGAAAATATCCATGCGAGCGCCGGTCTGGTGAACGTCATGCAGTTTGGCTTCCAACTGGTAAATCTTTTCTTCCAGCGCCGCCGCTGCCTTACCCGTCTTCTTGTCGTTGACCATCGTCAGGAGCTTGGCGCGCGTGCGCTCCATTTCATCGATGAGTTTCAATGTGCTGTTGATGGAATTGAAAAGCACGATACCATGATTAAACTGGTTCTGAATATCCGCCTCCGAAGCCCTGGTGTTTGGATCTTTCAGCACCTGAACCGGCTGTCGCAGTTCCTTGCCGTGCGCCTTCAGCACAATCGTATATTGTCCCGGCGGCACCAGCGGAGCAGACAGGCCGGGTCCGATATCCAGGTCGTAGATGAACATGTTGCGTGCACCGGTTGTATCCAGTTTCACCCAGTCCTTGCCTCTGGGCTTTGTCCGCAGCTGGGGTAACTCATAATCCTGGAGGCGGAGGTCCCAATAGATCCGGTTGATGCCTGGTCGGTTGCGTGCTGGTATTGTCTGAACCGTTTCACCCTTGGCATTCAACACCAAAACCTGAACGCTGTCCTGGGACTTGGTCTTGAGGTAGTAATTAATATCCGCTCCATAGCGCGGATTTTGTCCGTCAGACAAGGTTCCTTCCGACTTGATCGCATCTTTCATTTGGAAGCGGTAAGCCTGCTTGAGCGAGAACAGGTGTGCATCCTCATTTTGCACCTGCCCGGAAAATTCACGAATGGGTGTAAGGTCATCCAAGATATAAATGCCGCGGCCGTAGGTGGCCAGCACCAGGTCGCGGAAATTCCTTTGCACCGTGATGCCGTAAATCGGCACCGGGGGCAGGTTGTTCTTCATGCGTATCCATTGCTTGCCATAGTCAGGAGAAAAATACAAGCCATTGTCAGTCCCAATCCAAAGGAGGCCCTGTTTGCCAGGGTCTTCTATAATCTGGTGGAGGTAATTTGAGTTGGAGGCTGGAAGATTAATCGTGAGCCTCGTCCATGACTTACCAAAATCACTGGTGGTGTAGGCGTAGGTACCAAAATCACCATTGTGATTAGCCGCCACAGCGATGTATGCAGTTCCGGCATTAAACCAGGAAGCATCGATGTGCCGTATGGTTGCCCACCTGGGAAGTCCTGGAATATTGGCCGAAACATTGGTCCAGGTCTTCCCGCCGTCCTGGGTAACACTCAACACACCGTCATTGCTCCCGGCCCAGAGTACACCCTCCTTCACCGGTGATTCAGCGAGGGAATACAACGTGCAACCGTCCCAGGTCATGAGGTTGTCGCTGGCCATGCCTCCTGAATTTTGCTGGTGGGTTTTATCATTGGTGGTCAGGTCAGGACTGATCTCCTTCCAGGACTGTCCGCGGTTCGATGTCTCATGAACAAACTGGCTGCCGACCCATACTTTGCCAGGGACATGCCTGGACAATACCATGGGAAAATTCCAGTGCCAGCGGAACTTCGCATTAGCCGGTGTATTCCCGATCTGGGTTTGAGGCCATACACGCACATCACGCATGGTGTGTGTGGTCAGATCAAAAATATCCAGGCCGCCGTCATAGCAACCGGACCAGACGGTGTTGTTATCAAACGGATCAGGCTGGGCGAAGCCACTCTCGCAACCGCCCACGCCATGCCAAAGGCTCAATGGGATTGACCAACCCTCCAGGCTGTTGCTGGGGCCTCGGTATGACCATGCATCCTGCCGGTTCGAATACACATAATAGGGAACACGGTCATCCACAGCAATGTGATACATCTGCGCTATAGGCACATTGATGTTGGTCCAGGTCTTTCCTCCGTTGAAGGATAGGTTCGCACAGCCATCGTGGGCACACATGATACGGTCGGTTAGTATCGGATCGAACCACAAATCGTGGTTATCGCCGCCGGGGGCCCATTGGTTGTAATTCTTAACGAAGGTCTTCCCGCCATCGATGGACTTCCTGATTCCCACGCAAATGGTATATACCTCATTCTCACTCTTGGTTGAAACGCGAAGGCGTGTATAGTAGCCGGCCCGTTGGCCCATGGAATTGTCCTTCTGCATCAACTTCCAGTTGTCGCCGCCATTATCAGAACGATACAACCGGGGTTCGGTATCCTCAACCAGGGCATAGACCACATTGGGATTCGTGTATGCCACATCCACGGAAGTCTTGCCCACAGGATGGCCCGGACCGCTTTCCAGTCCGTTGCGCAATGGCTCCCAGGTCTTCCCTCCGTCTTTGGTTCTGTAAATACCGCTGGCGGCGCCGCCGCTCTTGAGGTTCCAGGTCTTTATTTCCACTTCCCACATCGCGGCATACAGGATTTCCGGATTCTTAGGATCGATGCTCAAATCTGAACACCCGGTATTTTCATTCAGAAAGAAAACACGCTCCCAGCTCTTTCCGCCATTCGTAGTTTTATAGACGCCCCGCTCCTGTTGTGGACCTGATGCATGTCCGAGAGAAGCGACATAGACGATGTTTGTGTCTGTGGGGTGTACGATCACCCTGCTGATCCTCAAGGTCTTCTCCAGTCCTACGTTCTTCCAGGTCTTGCCCGCATCCGAGGATTTATAGACACCGTTGCCAACGGCATGCGCCGGCCGGATCAGAAATGTCTCACCGGTACCTACCCAGACCTGTTTGGGATTGGAGGGTGCCAGCGCCATGGCGCCGATGGAAGAATCATCCATCTTGTCAAAGATGGGCCGCCAGTGGAAACCCATGTCTTCGGTTTTCCACACGCCGCCTGAGGCTGCACCAATGTAAGAAACGTTTGGATTGCCAGGCTCCCCGACTACCGCGATGGCACGGTTGCCATGAGGACCAATAAACCGGAAGTTGAGCTGTGAGAATGCCTTGGGATCGATGGACTGTGCCTGCACGGACAGGTAGGCAGTCAGCATATAAAAAATCAGGGGTAGCTTCTTCATAAATTTCAATTTATGAAAAGTACTACCCCTTGAGCATTTCTACAACCTGATGCCTGACGCAGGGTTATAGTATTTTGATGAGCGGACTGGTTATGCGTTTACAGGAGCCGCATCCTTGTTCTTCCCGGACTTAGCCTTTTTGGCCTTAGGCTTTTCAGATTTATTCACTTTGGATTTGGCCTTCTTGAATTCCTTTTTCAATAGACCAGCAAACTCCGCGGCCATCTTACGCGTGGTCCTGTCAATGAGTTTAATAACCTTCTTATTGGGCTTTGGCAACTCCAGCTGACCAATGGTCTGCTCATAGGAGTCCTTCAACAGGCTTCGCAAGGCCTTCTTTGATACTTTGATTTTTTCCATGGGATTGTCTTTTTTCTATTTCAAAGCTACCATGACCCGCGGAATATTGAATTTTGGGCTGACCCAAGAGATCAACAATTGTTCAACAATTTGAATTGCCTGATCAACAATTGATTACCCTTGAAATTGTGGATAAAACCAGACATCAGTCATGGGCTGGCGCTATCCATCCCCCAAATGGTTTACTCATACCGAAGTGAATGGACCGGGTTTGAAGAGGCCGCCTTGATCGACTGATAAGATACCGTAACCCAGGCAATCACGATAGCACCGAGGGCACTGGCGATGAACAGGAAGGGACTCAGGCTGATCCGGTAAACAAAATCACTCAGCCACCAATTGGCCACAAACCATCCTGCCGCCACTGCCGGAAGAATGGCGATGAGTACAAGCCGGGTAAACTCTTTGGACAGCAACAAGGTAAGACTTGTGACAGAGGCCCCCATCGCCTTCCGCACACCAATCTCCTTCGTTCGCTGTTCCGTGGTGAAAGCCGCCAACGCAAACAGGCCGAGGCAGGCAATGAAAATGGCCAGCGAAGAAAATACGGTGAAAATGTCCCGCAGTCTCATTTCACTTCTGAAGAGTGTGTCATACTCCAGGTCCAGGAAAGCGTATTCAAATGGCTCTCCGGGAGCCAGGTTCTTCCATTGCTGTTCCAGTAACGCCACGACCTTACGAGAATCTCCTTCGTAGCGAACCATGATCTTTCTTCCCTTCGGCGTCAGCCGGATGACAACCGGGCGGATGTTGGTTTTTAGGTTTTCAAAATTAAAATCTTTCACTACGCCAATGACCTTAACGGTCTGAGGTTTAATTCCATTGTAATCGACAAGCTCGCCCTGCAACGGATTCTGGAATCCAAACTCCTTCACCGCCGCTTCGTTGATCACGGCCGCGACAGAGTCCGTCTTAAAATCCCTGGAAAAGAAACGGCCGATTTTCAGTTCCATCTTCATGACTTCCAGGTGATCCCAATCAGCCTCATACTTGCCCACCAGGTGATCAACGTCCTTGCCCTGCTCACGGAACACGGTGATGTTATCGATGCCGGGAAAATCATTGTCCGTATAACTTACCTTTAAAATTCCAGCCTGGCTTTCGACGGAGGTCTTGAAGGCCTCCATGTTGTTGGCCAATCGCCTGCCCCCCGAAATCTTTATTACGTTGCTCTTGTCGAGGCCCAGATCCCGTGCCTGCATGTAATTCAATTGCTGAAATACTACCACTGTGACAATAATCAGGAATGTGGAAACGGCAAACTGGAAGACCACCAGTGAACTGCGTACTCCTTTGCTCTTCATGCCGGAGCGCACTTTTCCCTTAATTACTTCCACCACGCTGAATGAGGTCAGGTAGAAAGCCGGGTAACTCCCAGCCACCACACCAACCAGGATCATAAGGAGCAAAATGGCTGTGATGAAGGCAGGGCTCATCAGCGCCGACAGCGTGAGTTCCTTGCCTGCCAGCAAATTAAAATAAGGTAATGCCACGAAAGTGAGCCCAATGGCCAACATCACCGCCACCAGGCTGTAGATAAATGACTCTGCAAGAAATTGCCAGATCATTTGCGACCGTTGCGAACCAAGCGTTTTTCTTAATCCCACCTCTTTGGCACGTCCCGCTGACTGGGCGGTGGCCAGGTTCATAAAGTTGATGCAGGCGATCAGAAGAATGAATATTCCAACACCCGAGAATATATAGATGTACCGGATATCGCCGTTCGGTTCCAGGTCGTTGTACACCCCCGACTGCAAATGTGAATCCGCAAGGGGAAAAATATAATAAGCATAAATCCCTCCCTGTTTCCTGAACTGCTCAAACGTAATGCCCAGCCCTGCCTGTAATTCCTTACCCACATACTTTTCAACAATGTCTTCCAGTTTCTTATTGACGTCGGACACCAGCGTCCCGGGTGTTTTTCGAATGTAGGTTTGAATGGAGTTGCCTGTCCATCCCGCGAAATAGTTCTTTTCTCCGGTTACAAATGAGATAATCGCGTTGTACCGGAAATGCGAGTTGGCAGGAGTGTCTTCTGTGATGCCGGTCACTTTGCAAGGGTATTTATCCAGGCCGACAATCATAATTTTACCCATCGCATCCTCTTTACCAAAGTATTTATTTGCAATGGTCTTTGTGATGACAATGGAGTTGGGCTCCCGAAGGAGGGTTTTTACATCACCTTCAATCAGGTTAAAACTGAAGAACTCAAAAAAGTTGGAATCTGCATAGAACACTTTGTCCTCTGTAAAGGACTTGTCTTCACAACGGAAGGCCATCCCGGACCCAACCGGGAAGAGTCGGGTGATTTCCTCGATGCCCGGGATTTCACTTTTCATCGTCGGCCCTACCGGCAGGCTGGAGGTGGTTGCCTTGATTTCCTGGCCGGAGATTCTGCCATGGAGGGCCACACGGTAGATATTCTCATAACCCTTGTGAAACCGGTCATAGCTCAACTCATCCTTGACGTAAACAAAAATCAGCAGGCAACAAGCCATACCGATCATCAGCCCGACGATGTTGATGGCTGAAAAAAATTTGTGCTTGAGGATGTTCCGGAGAGCAACGACAATGTAGTTTCTAAGCATGAGGCAAGCTTGATTAAGGGGTAGGCGCCTATCACCACGATCTTAGACGATCAAAACTCCGGCTTCGTTGCACCTGCTGTATAGATTTTTCACCTTTTCGCCTGATCCGCGGGTAGGAGGCTACGGACCTGATGGAGAAGAGGCGTCTGACACCCCGAAGGTGTCTGACGCCTGCGATCAAAACCCTGACTTCGTTGCCCCCGCCTAATGGATTATTGTCCTTTCCGTCTGATCAACGGGTGCGAGGCTACGGACCTGATGAAGAAGAGGCGTCTGACACCCCGAAGGTGTCTGACGCCTGCGATCAAAGCCCTGGGTCGTTGTACCCGCCTAATGGATTTTTGTCCTTTTCGCCTGATCCATGGGCACGAGACTGCGTACCTGATAGAAATAGGCGTCTGACACCCCAAAGGTGTCTGACGACTGCGATCAAAACCCTGGGCCGTTGCACCCGCCTAATGGATTTTTGTCCTTTCCGCCTGATCCATGGGCACGAGACTGCGGCCCTGATAGAAATAGGCGTCTGACACCACGAAGGTGTCTGACGCCGGCCTACTCGTATCGTAATGAATCCACCGGGTTGGCGGCAGCCGCCCTGATGGACTGGTAGCTGACAGTCAGCCAGGCAATCGCGATGGAGGCCAGCCCGCTGAAAACAAATACAAAAGGACTGATCTCAATCCGGTAGGCGAATCCCTGGAGCCAGGTATTGGCTGTGTACCAGGCCAGAATGGATGCCGGCACAAAGGCAATCACTACAAGCCTGGTAAACTCATTGGACAATAGCAAAGTAAGATTGAAGACAGAGGCCCCCATTGATTTTCTTACCCCGATTTCTTTGGCTCGTTGTTCTGAAGTAAATGCCGCAAGGGCGAACAGTCCAAGACTGGCGATGAAAATAGCTAACCCTGAGAAAATACTGAAGAGTTGCCCCATGCGCTGCTCGGCGCGAAACAGGCGATCAAAATTCTGGTCCAGGAAGGCATACTCGAACGGCTCACTCGAAGCATGCTCCTTCCAAAGCTTTTCAACGTTGGCCACCACATCCGAAGCTTTGCCGTCATAGCGAATCAGCAGGCTGCCCGCCGTCTTGGTCAAAAAGATGGACAATGGCCTGACCTCAGATTTGAAAGATTCAAAATTAAAATTCTTGATTACACCAATGATCTTGAACTTCCGCAATCCTGTGCCATTGTCATTGTAGAGCAATTCCTCACCCACGGCATTGGCAAATCCGAATTCCTTGGCTGCTGCTTCATTGATCAGCATGGTCATTGAATCGGAAGGAAAGTCGCGCGAAAAATAGCGACCCTCCTTCAACTCAAATTTCATGACGTCCTGGTGATCATAATCCGCATAATAGGCACCCATGATGTGATCCTGTTCAGAGCCGACACTCTTGAAAACCGTTGTGTTATTTACCCCCGGAAAGGAGTTATTGGTATAGCTCACCTTTGCAATACCCGACAATTGTGATAGTGCATTGCGGAAGGCCTCCTTGTTCTTACCCAACCGGTCCGCATCTTCCAAGACAAGGATGTTATCCTTGTCGATGCCCAGGTTCTTCTCCTGCATGTAACGGATTTGCTGATAGACCACCATGGTGAAAATGATCAGGAAAATAGACAAGGCAAATTGAAACACCACGAGGAAACTGCGGATGCCCCTGCTTTTCATTCCGGCACGGACTTTACCTTTCAATACCTCCACCGCACTGAACGATGTCAGGTAGAAGGCCGGATAACTTCCGGCGGCCATACCCACGAATAATGTCAGTGCCAGGATTCCGCCTATAAAAACAGGAGTTTTGAAAATCTCCATGCCCAGTTCCTTTCCCGCCAGCAAATTGAAGGAGGGAAGCAGAAAGTAACACGCCACGAGCGCAAGCAAAACAGAAGCTATGCTGTAAACCATCGACTCGGCCAGAAACTGGAAAACCATTTGACCGCGAAGTGATCCTAGCGTCTTCCTCAGCCCCACCTCCTTGGCACGTCCTGAAGACCGGGCCGTGGAGAGGTTCATGAAATTGATGCAGGCAATGACAATGATAAACAGTCCAATACCCCCAAAGAAATAGACATACATCATGCTGCCGCCCGGCTCAAGTTCGCCCTGGACAGTAGAATGCAAATGGATATCCCTGATGTTGGTGGTGAAATATCCATATTCTCCACCCGCCTCCTTCATCTGCTTCAATGTAGTACCCATGAACTTTTCAATCTCCGGCCCCACATACTTTTCAACCATGGGCAGAAACTTCTTGTCAACGTCACTCACGGATGTATTGGGCCGGGTTTTCAGATAGGTAAACATGAAGTTATTCAACCAGGTAGGTCGCTGCAAAGCATCGGAGGAAGCGGCCGACACCAGCACATTGAAAACAAAAAACGAATTGGAAGGCGGGTTGGCCGCAACCCCGGTTACTTTGTAGGTCTTTTTATCATCACCCACTGTAAGGAGTTTTCCCACCGGGCTCTCATCACCAAAATATTTTTTTGCAGTTTTCTCAGTCAGCACAATGGTGTTGGGCTCACGCAAAACCGTCTTGACTTCGCCCTCTTTTAATTGATAGCTGAAAAATTCAAAGAAGTTCGAATCAACCGCAAATACCTTTTCCTCTTTGAATATCCTTTCGCCATTTCTCACCACCGGCGTTCCCCACTGTTGGATTCGCGTAGACGCTTCAACCTCAGGAATATCCGCCACGAGTGCCGCAGCCATGGGTGGACACGTGTTGGCCACCCGGATATCCTGGCCTCCAATCTTTCCATGCAACCCCACCTCATAGATGCGGTCAGCATCCTGGTGGAACTGGTCGTAGCTCAATTCATGCGAAACATACAGGATCAGCATCAGGCAGGATGTGATGCCAATGGTCATGCCCAGCACATTGATGGCTGAAAAGAACTTGTACTTGAGGATGTTACGGATGGCAATCTTGAGGTAGTTCTGGAACATGGTTAAAATTTTTAGTGTACAACTGACAGCGCCCGGTGCAAAAGCAATACCCGGCAATCAATAGCTTATTAGACGAACCGCGTCTCTATAGGTTACATGAAAGTTCTGTTTATTCATCGCGAAGGGTCTTCGTTGGATTCAACGACGCGGTACTGACCGTTTTGAAGCCCACCGTGAGCATGGCCAGCACAAACATAGCCAGCACGGAAGATCCAAGTATAAATACGTTCATTTTCAGGTAGTACTCCCACAGGGAGTCCATCAGCGAATCAGCCGCAAAATATCCCAGCACACCGCCAGCCACACCAGCAACGGACAGTATCACAGCAAACTCATAATTAATGACCCCCACAATATTGACCAGGGACGCACCCAGGACTTTGCGCACACCAATCTCCTTCATTTTCTTCAGGATGTTCAGCGATACGAGCGTATACAACCCTACAGCGGACATGAGCGCCGCAAAGAATCCCAGGAAAGCAAACATCTTCAGCACGTTGTTGTTGATTTCCATGGTTTCCTGAAGTACACGGTCTATCAGCTGACCATTGTAAACAGTGTTCGGGAATACCTCTTTCCATTTCTTTTCCATAAAAGCGTTTACCCCGGCAACCTTTTCCGGGTCAGTACTGACCACCAGCTGCTGGTACATCTTTGGTGCAACGTACCGCAGCATCATCGGCTCAATCGGGGCCCACAGGGCATTTGAATAGATGTTTTTTATTACACCAATGACATACAACTGCACTGTATCCATCCAGATCACGCGCCTGCCAATGGCATCATCCTTCCATCCGAATTGCTTAACAAACTCCTCCGTCACCAGTACGGATTCCTTCCGGTCCGTCTCGGAATCCTTAATAAAACTGCGGCCCGCTATCACCTTCATGTCCATGGCCTGCAGGTAATGGTCGCCGACATCCATGATATCCACCTCCTTTTCAAGGGCCTCCCATTTGATCGGGTCATTGTAATAAGAAGTCGCCACATGGTTCCTGGTACCGGCAATAACCTTGATGTCGGTATTGGAAGCCAGGGCGTCGCGGTAGGTATTGAAGGCGCCCTCGTCATTTACAAAAGTGGAAATCACACCATGCGTGGCGAACCCCAGGTCATAGTTCTTCTGGTATTGGGCATTGCTGTAAAAACCCACACCCATTATGATGGCGAGCAGTGAAATGATAAACTGGCCGCAGAGCAATACACGGGTAAACCAGTTTGTTCCCCCAAACTTCATTTTCCCCTTAAGGATGCTGATTGGCTCAAACGAGGTTATGTACACCGCCGGGTAACTCCCGGCGATGATGGCTGTCAGAAAAAGGAGCAGAATAAGAAAGAGGAAAAAGCCGGCATTTTCAGTATACGTGTAGGTAAGGTCCAGCCAGTTCCACATACTATCATAGGCCGGAACAAGAAACTCCGCGAGGATCAGACCGACCACCAACCCAAAGAAACACAGCAAGAGGTTCTCTCCCAGGAACTGCACGATGAGCTGCTTGCGCTGCCCGCCCATTACCTTTCTTATACCAATCTCCTTCAGCCGCCGGCTAGAAACAGCAATGGAGGTATTGGTAAAATTGAAACAGGCGAGCAGCAGCAGCATGAACGCCACGATCCCGGGCACGGTAACAGCCTCCTTCGGGAGGCCGCCATTAAGCCAGTCTCCCTGCACACGTGGATTTTCCCTCCCACGAAGAGCCATACCCTCGAAATTCTCCAGGTAGTAATTTCTGATCTTAAAGTCTTCCCGCACCTTGTTCTGTGGCTCGACATAGCCTTGCAACTGCTGCGTAATGGCCGGGATACGGGAGGGGTCATCGATCAATAGAAACAATGTATTCCAGCGCTTCCAGTTTGTTTCATACATCTCCGGATCCGTCGTGGTCGCCCAATAGTTGTCAAAAAGGGTAATGGCCTCTGAGTAAAAACTGGAGTTGAGTGGCTGTTTTTTGAATACTCCCCCGATGATAAACTCCCTGGGCTTGCCGTTAATAATTTGCGTGAGGGACTCCCCTACAATGTCCTCTCGGTTAAAATACTTTCTGGCGATTTCATCATTGATAAAGATCTTACCCTTGTCGTGAAGGTCGGAAGCCACACCCTGCTTCATCTCATAAGTGAACAGATCAAAGAACGCTGAGTCTACATAAGAAATGTACGTATTGAACAGTTCATCACCGATACGGATAGCGCCGTCGGCCGGCATAAATCGGACGACCTTTTTTACATCCCTGAAATTTTGCCGGATGGCAAGACCCAGCGGCATCGGAGCCATGCCATACCGGTCTGAACGCCCCTGGAATTCGCGATTGAACTGGACACGGTAGATTGACTTCGCATTTAAATGATTCCTGTCGTAGGTATCGCTGAAATGCCAGTTGAGGTAAGCGACAATGCAGCAGGCAATGGCAATGCCCATGCCAAATACATTGATGAGAATGAACAACTTGTTCTTCATCAGGCTGCGAAGGGCAATAAGAAGGTAATTTTTCAGCATGGATATCCGATTAATAAAATTTAAGAAACAGACTCCAACCACAAGGCAATGGTTGCATGCCGCCAATAACCGTACCATCGCAGAATGCAGGCTGTTTGAATACCTAACAGCCGGCTACTGTTCACCCGTGAACAGATGATGTTCGGTTTGCGCCAGTCCTCTTCACAGGTCGTCAACACTCCAAAAAAACAAAACCCACACTTGCTATTGACTTTGATCAACGCAGCATGGGCCTTATTCTAACCTAAACTATGAAGAACGCATCAGGACATCGGATGCCTGAAATCTTCTTTCGATAAACCCAGGCTGGCAACCCACGACGGCAGCGTCAGGCTGAGCCCGCCGAAACCTAAATATGGAAATGCTCTTTGATATTCTCTGTTACCACCTTGCCGTCGAACAGGTTGACAATGCGGTGCGCGTAATTCGCATCATACGGCGAGTGTGTTACCATCACGATGGTTGTTCCTTCCTCGTTCAACTGTGACAGAAGTTTCATCACTTCTTCACCATTCGCTGAATCCAGGTTACCTGTAGGTTCATCGGCCAGGATCACTTTGGGTTTGGCTACTATCGCCCTTGATATGGCCACGCGTTGCTGCTGCCCTCCTGATAACTGCTGTGGGAAGTGGTTCCTGCGGTGCATGATGTTCATCCGCTCCAGCACTTCCTCCACCCGAAGCTTCCTTTCGGCAGCAGGAACCTTCATGTACAACAACGGAAGTTCTACATTTTCAAAGACGGTCAGTTCATCGATCAGGTTAAAACTCTGGAACACAAAGCCTATTGAGCCTTTGCGTAGTTTCGCGCGCTGGCGCTCGCTGTACTTGGCTACCTCGTGCTCTCCAAAATGGTACTCCCCATTAGAAGGATTGTCTAGCAGTCCAAGGATGTTGAGCAAGGTAGACTTGCCGCAACCGGAAGGACCCATGATGGCTACGAATTCACCATCCTTGATCTCCAGGTTAATGCTGTTGAGGGCGGTGGTTTCCACCTCTTCGGTGGTGTAGACTTTTTCCAGGTTCTTTAAACGTATCATAGTATCAGGTGATTTAGATGTTTAGATGTCAAACAATAAGAATTAGTTCTATTTATACTTTCATTTTTGAGGATAGTTACAGACCATTAGACGCTTTCTCAGCCAAATGGTTGCACTAGTCCAGGATTAATACCTCGCTGTTACCAAAATTCTCATAGGACGACGTGATCACCTTGTCACCCGGTTTCAGTCCTTCCAGAACTTCAAAATACTCGCTGCCCATCTTGCGCCCCAGTTTAATGTCACGGCGAATTGCCTTGTTCTCACCATCCAGGATAAACACCCAGTTCCCGCCGGTGTCCTTGTAGAAACCACCCATGGCCAGCAACAGTTCTTCAGATGACTGTCCCAGTTCGATCCGCATCCGGAGGGACTGTCCGCGCCGGATGCCCTGGGGTGTTTCGCCTTCAAATTTCATGTCCACCTCAAACCGACCGGCAATGATGTTCGGATAAATATAAGCGATCACCAGATCGTAGGTCTTGCCGGCAAAATCAGTAGTGGCGTGGAGCCCTTGGGAGATCCTGGGCAGGTACAATTCATCAATGGGCACGCGCACCTTGTAACTCCCCACAATATCCACCTGTCCCATCCGCTGTCCCTGGGTAACGGACTGTCCGATTTCCCAGTGGCCCATGGTCAGCTGACCGTCAATCGGCGCCTTGATGTTCAGGTTATCCAGGATGGTCCGAACCGATATAAGATTCTGTTTCATCCGGTCCTCGGATAAATCAATATCCTTGAGGGCAAGAACCCGGCCCGATGAGTCACGGCGATAGGCCTCATAGGTAAATTTGCGCCGCGCCAAATTATACTTGTAATCTGCTTCGGTCCGTTCAAAATCCTGCTTGGCAATCAGCTTCTTTTCAAGCAGTACTTTCTGCCGTTCGTATTGCGGCCTGAAGATCGCCAGTTGGTTGTCGATCTGGGCCAGTGCCTGGAGTTGGTCCATGTCCCTGCCCAGGAGAGCAATTCTTGTGTCCCGGGCCCGGTTAATGCTTTGGATGAGTTCAGCTTCCTGCTGCAGGACCGCGATCTCGCGGTTGAGGTTCGAGATCTCCAGGATCGGGTCGCCTCTTTTGACGATGGCCCCGCTCTCACGGATGATCCGCTTGATGTTACCACCTTCGATGGCATCCAGGAACACCTGCTGACTGGGCTCAACAATGCCTGTCTGAGGAATATATTCCTTGAACTCACCACGCTTCACTTCTGAAATGGTGATCTTGTCCTTCTCTACTTTCAGTTTCTGGCGCCGGTCGGCAAAAATGAGCTGATAGCCTACAAAGATCACAAACAAGCCAATGCCTCCGTAAGTAGCAACGCGCTTAACAGTCCAATTCTTCTTTTCAATTTTCTTATCCATTCAGGGCCATATTTTAAGTCCACCAGGAGGTGTTACCCCAGCCCGGCCCCCTCCAGTTGCCAACTACCGTGCCAACGACCAAAAGCGCCCCAAAGCCATCTTTTTTTCAAAATCTACGTTCAAAGCTGAACGTACGTGTCCGATAACGGACGAGATTTGGCTAGCTTCAGGGTTGAACTATTGAAAAACAAGCCATGGGACGGGTTTCATGGAACCGGTATCAACTTTGTTCAGCCCTGGCACGTAAGGAATTCTTAAACCACAGAAAAAGCATGACTGACCACAAGCAAGGAAAAATCCTGATCGTTGATGATAACGAGGACCTCCTGAAGGCCGCCAAGATGCACCTGAAGCGTCACTTCGCACAGGTTGACATTGAAAAAAACCCAGAGTCCATCCCTGCCCTCATGAACAATGAGGACTACGACGTCATTCTCCTTGACATGAACTTCACCAAGGACGTGAGCAGCGGCAGCGAGGGGTATTACTGGCTGGAAAAGATTCTGGACATCGACCCCTCGGCGGTAGTCGTGCTCATCACTGCCTATGGCGATATCCAAATGGCGGTGAAGGCGATCAAAGCCGGTGCTACCGACTTTGTTCTCAAGCCCTGGGAAAACGAAAAACTCCTGGCAACCTTATTCTCTTCGATGAGATTGAGGGAAACACGCGATGAAGTGCAGACACTCAAAATCAAGAACCAGGAAATCAACCAGGCGATCAACGAGCGCTACGAAGAGATCATCGGCCAAAGCGTTGCCATGCAGCGGATATTTCAAACCATCGACCGCGTAGCACACACGGATGCCAACGTTCTGATCCTGGGCGAAAACGGTACCGGGAAAGAACTGATTGCACGTGCCATCCACCGGCATTCGGCACGCGGCAAAGAATCGTTTGTCAGCGTCGATCTCGGCTCCATTACGGAGACGCTGTTTGAAAGCGAATTGTTTGGACACAAGAAGGGTTCGTTTACCGATGCCAAGGAAGACCGGCCCGGCCGGTTTGAAATAGCCAACCATGGCACGTTGTTCCTTGACGAAATCGGGAATCTTTCCATGCCGCTGCAGGCCAAACTCCTTACAGTCCTACAAAATCGCAGGGTGAGCCGCGTTGGGGCGAACAAGGAAACGCCCATCGACATTCGGCTAATCTGCGCTACCAACCTTCCCTTGTATGACATGGTGAAAGAAAACAGGTTCCGCCAGGATTTGCTGTACCGGGTAAACACCATCGAAATAGAAATTCCATCCCTGCGTGACCGAATGGAAGACATCCCGTTGCTCTCCCAGCATTTTCTAAAACACTATGCGGAGAAGTATAATAAAAATGTTTCCAAAATCAGCGATGGGGCCATGGCCCGCATGAACAAGCATCCCTGGCCGGGCAACATCCGTGAACTTCAGCATTCGATTGAAAGGGCCGTCATCCTTTCCAACAGTTCCGTCCTCCAGCCTGAGGACTTTAATTTCTCGTCCTCCGCAGGCAAAGACAATGAACAGCCGTTGAACCTCGATCAATTCAACCTGGATGAAGTGGAGAAGCTGCTCATTCGCAAAGTGCTGAAGAAATACAATGGCAACATAACGCAGGCGGCATCGGAACTGGGCTTGACCCGGTCTTCCCTGTACAGGCGGCTGGAGAAGCATGGGCTTTAATAGGGTGCTGTGTTAAAGTGTTGTTGTGTGGAGGTATATTGCCTGTGGCTATTTCATGAAATGACATTGATCCCATGAAGTTCTTCAGAGATTTCAAGTTTCGTATAGCCTTCCGGGTCGTGCTGATGGGCCTGTCCATGACCTTGTTTGTCTACATGGTCAACCAGCCCAACATGATTTTCGCTGCACTCCTGTGCGGGCTGATCATCATCGGGCAGATACTGGAACTGAATCGCTTTTCCTCACAGACCAACCAGAAACTGATTCGCTTCCTGGAGTCGGTCAAGTATTCGGACTTTATTTCAGGCTTTACCGCTGACAATAAACTGGGCTCCAGCTTCAGGGACCTCAACGCGCGATTCAATGAAGTGATGGAAGCCTTCAGAAAAGCCCGGTCCGAAAAGGAGGAACATTGGCAATACCTCAATACCGTGGTTCAGCAGGTGGGAACCGGAATCCTTTCCTACGATGCTGACGGCCGCATCCACCTGATCAACGCCAACGCAAGGCGGTTCATGGGTGACCCTGCCATTAAGAATATCGGCGACCTGGCTGCCCGAAATCCAAGGCTCCTGGCGGCCCTTCGTGACGTAGAGCCGGGAAAAAGCATCTTGTACAAGGCCGGTCAGGACTATCAGCTCACCATCCAGGCCACGGAACTTCGCATCAGGGGCAATGTCATGAAACTGCTGACCATGCAGAACATCCAGTCGGAATTGCAGCAGCAGGAAATCGAAGCCTGGCAAAAGCTGACCCGCGTGCTGCGCCACGAGATCATGAATTCCATCACCCCCATTTCTTCCCTCACGTCCACACTGCGTGAAATCCTGGATCACGACATGGTGCAGAAGAACAGCCACTACGAATTGAAAAACGAAGGTGCCGAGGACCTGAGGGAAGGTCTGGGCACAATCGAAAACCGAAGCAAGGGACTGATCAAGTTTATTGACGCCTACCGTGAATACACTTCCCTGCCCCAACCTCGGATGAAAACGGTAATGGTGAAAGAACTCGTCGAAAAAGTAGCGCAGCTGATGCGCCCCGACATCCGCAAGACGTCCGTAGACCTCCAGGTGTTCTGCGAACCTGACTTCCTGACGATACAAGCCGATGAGGAGATGATTGAGCAGGTCCTGATCAACCTGGTCAAGAACTCACTGGAGGCCATGTCAGACACCCGGGAAGGCAAAATCACCATATCCGGGAAATTCGCAGGAAACTTTGCCGTCATCGAAGTGACCGACAATGGATCGGGCATCATCAAGGAAGCCATCAACCGGGTATTCGTTCCATTCTTCACCACCAAGAAGACCGGGTCCGGCATCGGCCTGAGCCTGTCACGTCAAATCATGCAGATGCACAACGGCAATCTGACGGTGGAGTCAGAGCCTGATGTGAAGACGGTGTTTACCTTGAAGTTCTAGCCGCCACGGCATCAACCATGTGTTGCCAGGTATACCAAACCTGGCGTTCTCAAAAAGCAAAGCCTATACTGGTCTGAAAAACAGGCCCAAAGGTTATGGCGTCAACCGATTTGTTTCCTCCGACCGGCTGGGTCAGGAAGCCAAATTCGATGAAAGGTTTCATATTGTTCAGGAGATACTGCACCTGGACAGAGGCATTGACGCCGAGTCCGTCTCCGGCGCCTGACCCATAAGACCGGTATCCTACATAGGCTCCTGGCTTGATCTGGATTTTATCACTTGCACTAAACCTTCCTTTCAGAACCAAGCCGATTTCAGCCATACTGATTGTTTCATATGAGCCGTAATAAGGTGAAGCCGTGTGGACATAAAGTCCCGCACCAAAACGCTTCGACATTGCCTCAAAATAATGGGCCCATTCCAACTTAATCAGGTAAGACTCACCGAAAGAATAGTAACGGTTAGCGGGGTAGCCCGCATACATTTCACCCGCAAAAAGGTACCCGATGCCTACTCCGAACTCATCCCTCTTCAGTTCTTGTGCTGTGACGACAGATGTCATCATGCATAGCACTATAATCATCTTTTTCATAATCAATAGGGTTTGATTAGCAAAAGAAGCCAGCACTACCTCAATAAGTTCTTTGTAAAGTTTGAATTAATATTCCAACCAGTCAATGACGGCAGTCATCCACTGTTTCAATGACGATCGTCATCCGAGGAATTCATCCCACTCTTCCTGCTTCATGCCGCTGATGTCGCGGAGGAAAAGGGTATAGGAAGGCTTGAATGGCCTGTTGACCATGGCCATGCCTGCTTCTTCCGGGGTATAATCCCCTTTCTTTGCATTGCATCTTTTACACGCCGTTACCAGGTTCAGCCAGGAATGAGGGCCTCCCCTCGAACTTGGAATCACGTGGTCCAGCGTAAGTTCTCTTTTAGTGCCGCAGTACTGACATTCAAAATTGTCGCGCTTGAATATATTCTGCCGTGTCAGGCTTACTCCTTTGTACGGAGCATTGACATAGCGATTGAGACGGATAACAGAAGGCATGGGAAAACTCCTGGTGATGCTGCGAATCTTGTGGCCGTTGCAGGACCTGACCATTTCGCTCTTGTTCAGGTAAACCAGGATAAAAGCACGCTCCACCGAACAAACCATCAGTGGGCTAAAGTCCTGATTCAATACCAGTACTCGGCTATCCATGATGAAAAGATAAAATATTTCAGGCAAAGGTTCAAATCACCCTCACGCAATGGCGGCTACTGGCCTGCAGGGCTCATGGGGTTTCACCTGCCAGCCGGCAGGCGCCAAGCCTGAAAAACGATTCAGAATATCCTCCTGATCGAATGCAGCATGTGTGTATAAATCTTGGTGTCCGGATTAACGATCCCTTCCTCGGTAATCTTGTCCACCCGCACCTTCCCAAAGGCATGAATCACCTTTTCATCATCCAGCAGGATGCCAACATGTGACACGGTTGCGGCTTTCTCAGAAAAAAACAGAAGGTCGCCAGGCAACGCCTCGGCAAAAGTCTTGACTTTTTTTCCCTGCACAGACTGCTGACGGACATCCCGCTGAAGGGAATAGCCGGTAATTTTGAAAACCATTTGCACAAACCCCGAATCGTCGAGACCAAACGGGCTCTTCCCTCCCGCCTGGTACGGTGAAGACATGTACTTGCGCGCCACTCCTTTCAGGTAATCCACATCGCGCTTTTGCCCCAGGCCTTTGGATTCCCCATTGAAAGCAAACTGTTCCTCAATCTTGAACAATTCAGAATTTGAAATCGGCACAATGCTTCCCATAACAATGGTCAGCGGACTCTTTTTGTACAACACCGTCGATGCCACCTCGGTGGTAATCTTGTAATCAGTGTGACTGATCTGGTGAAAGTAATCGGCGGAAATGGTGTGGTGCTGCTTAACGTCGATCCAGCCTTCCGACTGATCCGCATAGATCCTGATCCTAACCCATCCTTTGTCCGGTGACACAGACAGCACTTCATAATGGTCGCCGAACAACAACTGCGTTATCTGGCTCACCACATCGGAGTGACCATCATACACCGGCACAACGGCCAGTCGGCAAACACCAAAGTCAATCGGTTCCATGAATCAATGCTTATCTGAATGTTCTGGCCAGTTCCCTTTTACTTTCCTTTTCTTTGATGCTGGCTCGCTTGTCGTGGATCTTCTTACCCCGCGCCAGCGCAATTTCCAGTTTCGCATATCCGCGATCATTGATAAACAACCGAAGCGGAACGATGGTCAACCCCTTCTCTTCGGTTCTTGCCCTCAGCTTCCCGATCTCGCTTTTCTTCAATAACAGCTTGCGCTCACGCGCCGCCTCATGGTTGTAATGGGTTCCCTGAGAAAACGGGGAGATGTTTATTCCCTTCACAAAAGCCTCATCATTGGCAAAGTAAACATAACCATCCTGAAGATTAACCTTGCCTTCCCGTATAGACTTGATTTCAGTGCCCTTCAACACAAGGCCGGTAATATACTTATCCAGCAACTCGTATTGAAACGAGGCCTGCCGGTTTTTGATGTTCACTGTATTGGAAAATCTTTCCGAAGCCATGCTGTCTATCGTATCCCCTTTCAGTAATTCTGTCTAAAAATCCTTGATAACTTTTCCCGTGTGAGCATCTTCTGCCCGGTCTTGCCGTCTGCAATCAAACGGTCATCCACACGGGCCTCAATTTTGCACACCAGTTCGTTCCCTTTAATCTCCTCGATGGTGGCGGTGATGACAATTTCCTCGCCAACAAAAGCCGGTGATTGATGGTTGATCTGCAGGAATGTTCCCACACCTTCCTCGTGCTCTTCTTTCATCTCAACAAAAAAGAGTCGGGATGACCACTCAAAGTCACGGGCCAGTGCAAAGGTAGAACAAACACGGTGCAAGACTTCATCGTGGAACGCGGCCTGGTCAGCGTCCGTCACAATCTTACGATAGATTTTCCTGTCTCCAGGCTTATGGATCATCTTCATCTTGCAGGGGCATCAAATGCCAGGTTGGCCAATGGCACAAAATTCATTTGAACAAAATCACCGCGCAAATATTTGAAGTGGGCAGCCATGGCAATCATGCCGGCGTTATCGGTGCAATACTGAAAATCAGGCACATGGATCTCCCATCCCCGTTTCTCCGCAGTCTCAGCCAGCGCCTTTCTGAGGCCCGAATTGGCAGAAACGCCGCCGGCAATGGCTACGCGCTTAATACCCGTTTGCATGGAGGCCAGGATCAACCGGCTGATGAGCATTCCTACGATCTTGTGCTGAATGCTTGCGCAGATGTCATTCAGGTTCTTTTCAACAAAAGACGGATCCTTTGCCTTCCCGTCCCGGATAAAATACATGAACGCCGTCTTGATGCCGCTGAAGGAGAAATCAAGGCCAGGCATGTCCGTGTCCGGAAACTTGAAACGCAGCGGATTTCCTTCTCTTGCATGGCGGTCAATCAAAGGACCACCCGGGTATGGCAAACCCAGGATCTTCGCAGCTTTGTCAAAAGCTTCACCAGCCGCATCGTCCTGTGTTTGTCCGATAATCTGCATAGTCAGGTGGTCACGCACCACCACCAGCTGGGTATGACCACCGCTGACCGTCAGGCACAGGAACGGGAATTCCGGTTTGGGGTCATCAATGAAATGAGCCAGGATGTGGGCTTGCATGTGGTTAACCTCGATCAAAGGCAGGCCCAGTGACAGGGCAAGACCTTTGGCAAAAGATACGCCCACCAGCAAAGAACCCATCAGCCCCGGCCCGCCGGTAAACGCCACAGCGTCCAGGTCTTCCTTTTCACATCCGGCAGACCGCAAGGCCTCATCAACAATTCCGACAATCAATCGCTGGTGAGCGCGGGATGCCAGTTCGGGTACAACGCCCCCGTATTTGTGGTGATCGCTTTGCGAGGCGACAATATTATTAAGTAACTTGCCGTTGCTTATTACTGAAGCAGAAGTCTCATCGCACGATGACTCAATAGCAAGTATGGTAGGCCGCATTTTTAGTAAATGAAATGGCAAGTTATTAAAATTCGGGTTCCGCAACTGCTGAAGAAAATTCTCTTCTACAGTCTTTATGCCATCGCTGTCCTTTTTATTGCCTCCTACGGCATTCTGCAAATACCGGCCGTCCAAAAGTTCATGGTCGCCCGCGTTACACAGGGCTTTTCCGAGGTATCCGGATTTAATATTCAGTTCACCAGATTCTATTTCGTTTGGTATGACAGGCTGGAAATCAAAGGGCTAAAGGTCACGGACCCCCAGAACAATACCATGATCGAGGCCGACGAGCTGTTTATCAATTTTCGAATCAGCGCCCTCAATCAAAACAATAACATCAATCTGGATGCTGTTTTACTCACAGGCACTTATGTAAACCTGGTCACCATTCCCGCATCAGACTCGGCTAAAGATCTCAACATCAATGTTTTTATAGAAGCGATTAATAAACAATTCGCTTCCGGGAGCGGTGGCGGAGGCGGCCCGAAAGTGAACATCGGTGAAGTACTTGTGCAACAATCACGGTTCGCCTACAACCTGACTGAAAAGGATTCAATCCGGAACGGATTTGACTACAACCACTTCCGTGTTTCGCTGGACGAAGGCAACCTGGACGATTTCAACATCATCGGTGACACCATACAGTTCAACCTCACCTCACTTCAGATTGTAGATGAAAAGACCAACCTCAATGTAAAAGAACTGAGTACGTACTTCCGGATCAGCCAGCGTTCTATGGAGTTTCTGGGGCTCAACCTGAATGCCAACCAAAGCCACATTTCCGATACCATCATCTTCAAGTACCAGCAGCAGGCAGACATGAATGACTTCAACAACAAGGTCCAGGTCGACGCGAGGTTCAAGGATACCCTGCTGCATCCGGAAGACCTGGCGTTGTTTACCACGGGCCTTGAAAACTTCAGTTCACCGATCCTGGTCAACGGTCGATTTGCGGGAAAAGTCAGCCACTTCACGTTCAATCCCATGCACATCGTTTTCGGTTCAACCGCACTCAACGGAAGCCTTGAAATGGACGGACTCCCCTCCATCCGGGAAACCTTCATCAATGCGAGGCTGTCGCCTTCAACAGTTGCCACCAAAGACATTGGGCCCTTTCTGCCTGAGAATGTCCGTGCAAATTTTGCCAGGCTGAATTCCATTAAACTGAAAGGCAACTTCGTCGGTTTCGTCAATGACTTTGTCGCCGACGGCAACCTGCTTACACCCTTTGGACAAATTCAGTCCGACATCAACTACAAGATTTTGGAAGACAATATTGGATTATCATCCTACCAGGGAAAACTCAGCCTCTCCAATTTTGACCTGGGGGCCTTTTTCAAGGACACCGTGAATTTTCAGAAAGTAAACCTCAGCGGACAAATCAAAGGGAAAGGATTTTCAAAAGAGACCGCTGATTTCACGCTGGTGGGTGATGTCCCCTCCATCGGAATACGGGGCTACACCTATTCCAACATTCATTCCGATGCACGCTTTGCCAACCAGTTCTTTGAGGGCAAGTTGAACATCGACGATCCAAACCTCCAGTTTACCATGGACGGCTCGATTGACCTCAGAAAGGGCAAAGACCTGATTAACATCCGGGCCAGCCTTGACACCGCCCTGCTGCACGAGCTCAATCTTTCCAAAGAAGAGATTTTCCTTCAGTCCTATGTCAACATTAACAGCAAAGGACTGCAACTGGATTCCCTGGTGGGCTCGGCTTTGTTCCGGAAAACGCTCCTGCAGTTCCGCGACGAATCCATACGGTTCGATTCCATTCACCTCATTTCGGCCAATCAGAATGGCTTGCGCGAACTAACACTGCGAAGTTCAATGCTTGACCTTTCACTCACGGGCGACTTCTACTACTCTACCCTGTTTTATGATATCGAAAGACTGGTCCGGGAATTCATCCTCAATCTCAAAAATGATCCGGACGCCCTCCGCCGCTATTACACAGCCAAACCAAAGACTGAACAGACCTACCATGCCTACATCAAAGCCGGAATTCACGATGCCAACCCCGTGTTCCAGGTGTTCGACATCGACCTCGAAACCTCACGCGAAATCATGGTGCAGGGAGAATTCTCAAACCAACTGACCTCCAGTCTCCATGTTTACACCAACATCGACACGCTCATTACCGCCGGCCAGGTCTTCACGGGAAATGAGGTTGAATTTAACGGGTCAAAAATGCGCGACAGCACGCAGGTACTGGCCCAGATGACCATAAATTCAGGGCGGCAGCAACTGGGCAAAACCCTCGCAACCAAAAACCTCTTCATCGAAGCAATCTGGAACAAGGATCACATCGATCTCGATCTGGATTTTGACCAGGTGGGATATGACAACCAGGTCAGGCTCCGATCAGAAATTGACTTTCTGGAGGACAGCACCAAAATCAAGATACGGCCGTCGGTCATCAGGATATTGGGTGAAACCTGGACGGTGAACAAGAATAACTACACACTGGTCAGCTGGCCGGAGTGGGAGATCCACTCGCTTGGGATCGCGCACCAGGATCAATCCATCAACATTGACGGAGCCGTCTCAAACAATCCGCTGAAGAAACTGAACATTGATGTCAAAAACTTTGAAATGTCCTTTTTTAATTTTTTCAGCACTGAGAAATTTAAGGGCCTGCTGAATGCCGAAATCATCCAACGTGACCTGTATGCCAATGGCTATATAGAAAACAAACTCAGCATTGACTCCCTGACCATCAACAATTTCCTCGTGGGGGAAATCCGGGGCAACAATACCCGTGATTCCGACAGCGATAAGTTCAACATTGACCTGACCGTGGACCGGCTCGGTTACCGGATTGTCGACATCAAGGGTTACTACGACCCAAGGAACAAGGAAAGTCCACTCCAAACGAAAGCCATCCTCGAGAAAGCCAACCTGAAACTGATCGAGCCGGTTGTTAAAGATCTCTTCTCACAGCTCGACGGAACCCTGACTGGAGAATATGACATCCGGGGAACATTTTCCGAACCGCACATTTCAGGACAAGCCAAAATCCAGGACGGGCAGGTCATGATCAATTACCTCAAAACCCTGTACAAGGTGAATGGTACGCTGGGCATGACCCCCACTCAAATCCAATTCCTCAACTTTGAATTGACCGACGTTTTCAAGAACAGGGGAAACCTGAAGGGGTATGTTGCACACAAGAACTTCTCCAACATGCACATTAACCTTGACGCAACCTTCATCAATTTTCATGTACTCAACACCACCGCCAAGGACAATGACCTGTTTTACGGTCAGGCCTTTGGCACCGGTAAACTGAACATCCTGGGGCCGGCTGCCAACCTGAAGATTTCCGCTAACGCCAGAACGGACAAGAATACACGAATGTCAATACCGGTAGGCGGTGTCGCTTCCGAAGAGAAGAAGGAGTTCATACAGTTTATCAACTTCACGGACAGCATCAAGAAAAAGATGGCGAAGCCAAAATTCCGCAAAAAAGAACTTACCGGGCTCACGCTCGACCTTGAAATCGATGTAACGCCTGACGCATACGCTGAGATTATTTTTGACATCAAGTCCGGCGACATCATCCGAGGCAGAGGCCGGGGTGACATCAAGCTTCAGATCGACACCAAAGGTGACTTCAATATGTTTGGCGTGATGGAATTCACCGAGGGTGCCTATAACTTCACCCTGTACGATATTATCAACAAGGAATTCAACATCAAGCCGGGTAGCCGCATTACCTGGTATGGAAATCCCTATGAGGGAAACCTGAACATCATCGCAAGCTACCGCCAGCTCACCTCCTTCGCTCCCATTGTCGTAGATCAAAGGCTGGTCAATGACCCCAACATCAGGCGGAAGTATCCGGTCGAAGTACTCCTCAAGCTGGATGGACCGATGCTCTCTCCAGACATCAATTTTGATATTGCCGCCCCAGAGTTGCCGGACAATGTCAATATTACAACCCCTGGACAAGTCGGATCGGTACGCATGAAGTTTGAATTCAACGCATTCAAAGCCAAACTCGATGAGCAGGAAATGCGGCGCCAGGCGTTCAGTCTGATCATCCTCCGGAAATTCTCTCCCACCGATGCCTTTACCACCAGCGCCAGCGGACAGCTCTACAACAGTGTCAGTGAACTGCTTTCCAACCAGCTCAGCTACTGGCTCAGCCAGGTGGATCAAAATCTCGAAATTGACCTTGACCTCGGCACACTGGACCAGGAGGCCTTCAATACTTTTCAATTGCGGATGTCTTATTCGTTTCTCAGCGGCCGACTGCGGGTCACCAAGGATGGAAGCTTCGGCAACCAGACCAACCGCTCCGAGCTGGCTACCATTGCCGGTGACTGGACCGTCGACTACCTGCTGACTCCTGACGGAAAATTCAAGGTCAAGATGTACAGCCGGTCAACGGTAAACCAACTTCAAAGTTCACTCAACACGCAGACCGCCGCGATTACGACAGGTGTGAGCCTCCTGTACACGGAGAATTTTAATGAATTCAAAGATCTCCTGCGGTCTGCCCGGGAAAGAAGAAGACGGGAATTGGATCGGATTGCCGATGACGAGAAGAATCCATGAGAATCAAAGAAGCGGTCAGAACTTTTTTTCATCGCATTACCCATGGGAAGTCGAGTAACCCGCGGGTGCGTGCCGTGCTGCTGTTCTCAACCGGGATCTATCTCGTGATCATGCTGGCACTCGGTTATGCCTGGTATGCCGACCAGTGGATCAGCCATTTTCATTTTTTCGATGACGCCGCCGAGTGGAAGCAAATGGACAAGTTTGCCCATTTCTTCTGGACTTTCCAGGTCAGCGCCGTAGCCGCCAGGCTCCTGACCTGGGCGCGTCTCAGCAGCCGACCTGCTGCCCGGCTGGGAGCCTTGCTCGGCCTTTTGTTTGTCTCGTGCATTGAAATACCCGATGGCTTTTCACAAGCCTACGGCGCATCCTTGTACGACATACTCGCCAACCTGCTTGGGGCTGCCGCCTTTGCCGGGCAAAACCTTCTTTGGGGTAAAATCAGGATCTGGCCCAAATTCTCCTTTCACCCCACCTCCTTCGCCGCACTTAGGCCGTCCATGCTGGGTGATGGGCTTCTCTCCCAGGTTCTCAAGGACTACAATGGCCAGACCTTTTGGTACAGTGTCAATATCCGCCAACTGCCACTTCCTCGGTGGCTCACCCTTGCGGTGGGTGTTGGAGCGGAAGGGATGGTGTATGGCAGGGACCATGAAAATGAACTGATAAACTTCTCTCCATACCGGAAATACTACCTTTCTGTCGATCTCAATCTGGAATGGCTTAAGACATCCTCGAAGTTTCTAAATTCAGTACTCTACGTCTTTAATATTTTCAAGTTCCCGGCACCAGCCATTGAGGTTTCAAGCCAGGGCATCAAATTTCATCCTATTTACTTTTGAGTTTTCTTTGTGGGCGGAATTCGTTAATTTGAGGGTGCTAAAAAAAGCAAAAACCCTATGGATTTAACAGCCTTCATGAAGAGATATGCCGACCAGATCAGTGGGCAATACATAGAATACAACCAAACCATTTCAGTAGTCATTATGCCGGTGGCAGGCGGGCGGTTTCAGACCGTCATGGGCAACATCAAACAAAGCACGTTGTACAACCGGAAGATTATCACTTTTACCTCCAAGGTATGCCCAATGAGTGATTCCCTTGATTTCAAAATGCTGCTGGAGCAGTCAACCTTTTTTAACTATTGCCGCTTCATCATCAGCGAAAACTACCTGCAGGTGGAGGCCGTCTCAGCCCTCACGGCAGTTACTGAAGACGACATCAAGGAGATGTTGCAGGAAGTTGCCAACCTAGCCGACCAGTATGAGATGAAACTCACAGGTGCGGATATTCATTGATCAATTCTTAGTTTAGCAATTAGTTCTTCTACACTGCATTTGAATCCCTGGTGATTTACTGATTCGCAATTCGCAATTAATTACCCTAACTTTGCAACGCAAGCGGCCCTATCGCGCCCCGCCCCGGTAGCTATCGGGTTCGGGGGGAGGAAAGTCCGGGCAACACAGAGCATCGTACTTCCTAACAGGAAGTCCCTGATCCTTTAAGGGGTTGGGGACAGACAGTGCCACAGAAAACAGACTACTCCTACCGACTTGTCGGCAGGGGAAAAGGTGAAAAGGTGAGGTAAGAGCTCACCGCCCCGGTGGTGACACCGGGGGCATGGCAAACCTTACGAGTTGAAAGGCCAAATAAGTCCCGAAGGAACGGCTCGTTCTTATTGGCGAAAGCCGGTATCGGGATGGGTAGGCTGATGGAGTCCGGCAGCGATGCCGTGACCAGATAAATGATAGGGGCTCCGATTCCCGATAGTATCAGGATCGAAGCACAGGACCCGGCTTACAAGCTTGCGTTTTTTTAACATGAAACCTGTTGCGTGAAAGCGCGGCAGGTTTCGCTATTTTTGCTCCATGCCAAGAATCCTGATTATTGAAGATGAAGCCAGCATCCGGGCGGTCCTGAAAGATATCCTGCTGGACCAAAAAGAACTGAAGTTGGAAGTTGATGAAGCCAAAGACGGCGCGGAGGGCCTCTCCCTTTTGGAATCCAATGGCTACGACCTTGCTTTCTGCGACATCAAGATGCCGAAGCTGGACGGCATGGAAGTCCTTCAAAAGGCCAAGGAAAAAAATATTCATACGCCCTTCGTCATGATCTCTGCCCACGGCACCACCGAAATGGCAGTTGACGCCATCAAGATGGGCGCATACGATTTCCTTCAGAAACCACCTGACCTCAACCGCCTGCTCATCATGGTCAGGAATGCGCTGGACCGTAATACCCTGGTGAAGGAGACGAAATCACTGCGCAAGAAAGTGTCCAGAAAATTTGAAATGATCGGGCAGTCTACGGCGCTCGAACGTGTACGTGAAATGATTGAAAAGGTCGCACCCACCGAGGCCCGGGTACTCATTACCGGGCCAAACGGAAGTGGAAAGGAACTGGTGGCCCGGGCCATCCACGAGAAGAGCAGCCGGTCGGATTGCGCATTTGTGGAAGTCAACTGCGCCGCCATTCCCAGCGAACTCATCGAAAGTGAATTGTTCGGGCACGAAAAGGGATCCTTTACCTCAGCCATTAAGCAGCGGATCGGCAAATTTGAACAGGCCGAAGGCGGCACACTGTTCCTGGATGAAATCGGCGACATGAGCCTGGCCGCACAGGCCAAGGTGCTGAGGGCCCTGCAGGAACACAAGATCACGCGTGTCGGCGGGGACAAGGATATCCCAGTTAATGTCCGTGTGCTGGCCGCCACCAACAAGGATCTGAAGAAGGAGATTGCGGAAGGCAGGTTCCGCGAAGACCTGTATCACCGGATAGGCGTCATCCTGATTGCCGTTCCTTCCCTCACAGACCGAAAAGAAGACATTGGCCTGCTGGCCGAAAAATTCCTGGCCGACATTTCAGAAGAGTACGGATCGAGAAAAAAGGAAATTGACCCAAAGGCCATAAAGCTAATGGAAGGTCACTCCTGGACGGGAAATATCAGGGAACTGCGAAATGTAATAGAAAGGCTTGTGATCATGGCCGGAGACATGATACGAGCAGAGGATGTGAAAAAGTACCTGTAGACGAGGAAAGCAACAGGACTGTATCAGGAGAAAGAAGAGGAGAAGAATCAGCCTAGATCCTGTGCTCGTGAGTCGGTTTAGCAGACTTCTTGCTATAGGTGGGGCAAGTGTACTGGCTGCATGAAGCGAGGAACACCATGAGGGCCAGAATAGCTAAAACTCTTTTCATTTGGATCGGGTTTATTCTAACAAAAGTATGAAACCTGCCCTCTTTCGCAAACTCAACGTAATATTTTGTCGTTTTGGCGAGAAAAACCTTCATTCCAGCATCAAATTGCAGCCACGGAGATCGCTGTTGTCAAGCCGTCCAAGTACCTCAAAATGACCATCCTGCCTCGCGCGTCCTAAATCCTGGGTTTCAATAAATGCGCAGGAATGGATGTTGGCAAGATCAACAATGTTAATTATTCCTGATGTAAGTATCGGTTCGCCAAAAGGGTCATTTACATCCCTGACAAGGACCCGCATGGAAGCTGGGCACCTGAATATGCCCTTCCCGGTTGAGTAGGCTTGCGACAACAATTCAGTCATCCCGTACTCGGAACAAACAGCTGACACGTGCAGGTTCTCACACAGAATCTTATGAAGTTCTTCACGGGTGATCTCCTGCATCCGGCCCTTCATGCCCCCGGTCTCCATCACCATGCAGTGGCTCAGGTCCAAATCATACCTTTCAGCCAATTCAAGCAAGGCGAATGACACCCCCAGCAATAACAATTTCCTCCCTCCCCGCACTTCTTCATTTCGCAGGTTTTCCAAATGGGAGGCGAGCCGGTCAAGGTCGTTGAGGTAATAGCCCGAAAGCGGAGATTTACTTTGACGAATGAAGTGATTGGTCATGGCCACTAGGGAAGACCCGGTCCTTTCGAGGTAGGAAGGCAGCAGGGCAAGAACATGATATTGTTGCAAGGAACCAAAGAAAGATTCGAAGATGCCCTGGCTGTGCACCAGGTACTCCTGCATCGAGGGAATGGCGTGCCGGCTGACCACCTGGCCTGTCGTTGCGCTGCTGGTGAATACCACTTCGGGAACCCATGCACCGGTCACTACCTCGTGGGTTTTGAAGAGCGATATGGGAAGAAACGGAATATCGCTTACCTTATCTACCTGCTGGATATCTACCCCCAGATGAGCGAGGTAGCTCTGGTATACACGATTTTCACGGGCCTGCTTATGGAAAAGCCGGAGGGCAATTTCCCCAAAGGTTCCATCGTTAGGTGGATATAAATCCTGTTTATTCCTTTCAAAAGTCTGCAAGCGTTTACAATTTTACGGGTTGAAAGCATCAAAAATGAAGTCGCTGGGCAAGTGGATGGCTATTATTGCGTTGGGTGTGGTGCTGCTGGCAGCCTGTTTCGAACCCCCGCAATACGCCATCATTCCGACCATCGAATTTGATAAAATTATTTTCAAAGATATTGCAAATTCGTCCGAACCTGATTCCCTCATTTTAACCATTACATTCAAGGATGGTGACGGTGATCTTGGAATTGACCCAAGCGAAACAAACCCTCCTTTCAATGACAAGTATTACCTCCGCTTCCCGGATGGTTCCTATGTTACCTACGCCACGAAGCGGACCGATCCGCGCTTTGATACCCTTCCTGCATTTGTACATCCGTATAACTGCATCAATTGGGAAGTCAAAACCGTGAATTCAAAACTTGACACCTTCTACATCCAGCTCAACCCTGATCACTACAATATTTTCGTAAAGTATTTTGTAAAAAACAATGATGGCTCATTCAAGGAATTCGACTGGCAGAAAGAGTTTTTCTATCCCAACTGCGGCATTCCTTTCCATGGCCGTTTCCCCATACTTTCGAAAGACCTAGGCCGAAAGACCCCGCTTGACGGCAGTATAAGGTATGGCATGGCGTCAACCGGTTTTCTTATTCTGTTCAGCATAAAAACCCTGAAACTGGAAGTGGTCATCCAGGACCGGATGTTTCACAAGAGTGATACGATTACGACGCCGGAATTCACCCTGTTGTCAATCAAACAAAAGGGCTGATCCTCCACTAGTAAAAGGCCGGGTAGCCAGCGGGATCTGATTCGTGCATCAAGGCGTACACCTTCTCTACAACGTCCTCCACATTCGGTTTTGAAAAATAGTCTCCGTCACTGCCGTAGGCAGTCCGGTGATCCTTCGCCGTAATGGTGAGCGGCGGGGCATCCAGAAACTGGTAGGCTTGCTGGCCTTCTACCACCTTTTGAAGCATATAAGCGGTTGCTCCGCCAGGCACATCTTCATCAGCGAAGATCACGCGGCTTGTCTTCTTCACAGAAGCAGCGATCACCTGGTGCAAATCAAAAGGAAGAAGGGTCTGCACATCAACCACCTCACACGAAATGCCCAGATTATCCAGGTCGCCGGCCGCTTCCATGACGATGCGGCACATCGACCCATAGGTTACGATGGTCACGTCGGTTCCTTCCCTGAGAATTTCAGGAATACCCAGGGGAATCGTAAACTCGCTGACGTTATCCGGCAGTTTTTCTTTCAGCCGGTAGCCATTCAGGCATTCAATCAGCAAGGCCGGATCATCCGACTGTAATAAGGTATTGTAGAATCCGGCAGCTTGTGTCATGTCCCTGGGCACGAGCACATACATACCGCGCAAGCTGCCGAGGATCATTCCAATCGGTGACCCTGCGTGCCATATTCCTTCAAGCCTGTGGCCGCGCGTCCTTACGATGAGCGGCGCCTTTTGCCCGCCCCGGGTGCGATAATGCAGGCTGGCCAGGTCATCAGACATAATCTGAATGGCGTAGAGCAGGTAATCCAGGTATTGGATCTCGGCAATAGGCCGTAGACCGCGCATTGCCAGGCCAATCCCCTGCCCCAGGATGGTGCATTCGCGTATGCCGGTGTCCATCACCCTCAACTCGGAGAATTTCTCCTGCAGGCCGGCAAATCCCTGGTTCACATCGCCAATATCCCCAACATCCTCTCCAAAAGCGAGCACGCGCGGATCCCTTGCCAGGGCCGCATCGAAACAGCACCTCAGAATTTCGCGCCCATCAACCAGGATTGATCGGTCCGAATATACCGGTTTGACTTCCTTTACCTTTAGCGCTGACCATTCCGATTCACTGTAGAGGTGTGAACTGAACCGCTGTTTGTTTTGGACTGATGTTGCTTCCAGCCAACCGATGATCCTGGCGCGAACCTCATTGGACTGTCCGCGGAACAACCGAAGCGCTTTGCGGGCAGCCCGCACGGCATCCAGTCGCGTGGGATTGATTACCTTCTCCAGCGTTTGCTTAAGGTGCTCCACAGCCGGCTCGGTTTGTATAGCCTCATCAAAGAGCTGCAATAATTCTTTCTGATCTTTCTGTATACCCTTGTTGAATGCCTTCCACGCTGCTTCCTTTGCCGATTTTGCAGCTCCCTTGGCGGCAAGCTCTATCTCCGTAATTTCTTCAGGCGTACAGAGCTCATTCTCAATGATCCACTCACGCATTTTCCTGATGCAATCGTGTTCAGACTCCCACTTTAATCGTTCTTTCGACTTATACCGTTCGTGTGAGCCGGAGGTAGAATGGCCCTGGGGCTGGGTCATGTCGTTGACATGGACCATGGTTGGAATATGTTCCTGCCGGCAGACTTTCTCGGCAATCTCATAGGTCTTGCAAAGCGCTTCGTAGTCCCAGCCGCTTACGGTAAAAATTTCAAAACCAAGTTCACCATCCTCTCGCTGAAATCCCGAAAGGACTTTCGAAATATTTCCTTTGGTTGTGTGGTAATGTTGTGGGACAGAAATTCCATAACCATCATCCCAGACAGAAACCAACATGGGAAGCTGCAACACGCCGGCGGCGTTGATGCTTTCAAAAAACATCCCTTCAGACGTTGAGGCATTGCCAATGGTACCAAAAGCTATTTCATTCCCGTTATTGGATAAGCCTTTCAGTGATTTCAACTCAGGATTAGCCCTGAACAGTTTTGATGCATAGGCGAGGCCCAGCAACCTGGGCATTTGGGATGCCGTACAGGAAACATCTGCGCTGCTGTTCTTCAGTTTTGAGAGCTCGCGCATGGCGCCGCGTTCATCCAGCATTCGGGTGGCAAAGTGCCCATTCATGGACCTGCCAGCAGAAGAAGGATCAGCTTCCACATCCGTGTGAGCATACAACTGGGCAAAATATTGCTGAAGCGTCAATTCGCCGATGGCGAGCATGAAGGTCTGGTCCCGATAATATCCGGAACGGAAGTCACCCGTTCTGAAAACCTTGGCCAGCGCGATCTGCGCAATCTCCTTGCCGTCGCCAAAGATGCCGAACTTGGCTTTTCCCATGAATACTTCCTTGCGGCCGATCAGGCTGGCTTCGCGGCTTGACACGGCAAGCTTGTAATCCCCCAGGATAGCAGCAATTCTCTTTTCAGAAAATGTAGACTTTGCGGTCTTTGACTGGCTCATAAACCTATCCCTGGTCCTTCACAGCATCAACAGGAATGGTGTGAGGTTAAATCAAAATTAGGGAAATTAGCAGGAGCGTTCAAAACTAAAATCATGTGCCAAACAAAATAGGGGTCTGGGCATCAAGAACCAAAGAATTTGATCCAATCACCACTTTCCACCAAAGGTTCACCGCCGGCTTTTTCATACAGGTATATACCCACCCGATGGCCATGCAGCACAACTTCATCGTAGACATACCCCACCTCCTTCTCCAACTCATGGATCGCCCGCTCCACGACCGGATCGATGACCCTGAATACCTCGACGGTCAGCAGTTCAGACGCAAGGCCGGTCCATACCGCGTAAGGGTAGTCCTTCATGGCATGAAGCCGGTATCCCGGAATTACCGCCATGAATTGAAACTCAAGCCCCTTTTCAAAATAGCGGTAATTGCTCATCCCCCTTCGCAGGGAGCCGTAATAGGCATATGTCGACCGGGCATTCACAGGCGAAAAGTTAGAAAATTAAGCGTTTCAATCGTAACCGAATCTTACCTTTGAGTCCGTAACAGCCAAAGGCCAGGGGCCAAAAGCCAAAGACCAACAGCCAACACCCAAATCCACCATATTAAATAACTCTACTTATGATCATCGGCGTACCCAAAGAAATCAAGAACAACGAAAACCGCGTAGCCCTCACCCCGGCCGGAACACAGGAACTCACGCGCAGAAATCATACCGTCTACATCCAGGCCGGCGCCGGCGAAGGCAGCGGATTTGAAGATGCTGCTTACGTAAAGGCAGGCGGCAAGATTCTTCCAACCGCTCAGGAGGTTTTCAACATTGCCGAAATGATTATGAAGGTGAAGGAACCGGTTGACCAGGAGTACGGCCTAATCCGCAAGGACCAGCTGGTCTTCACCTATTTTCACTTCGCATCCTATGAGCCCCTGGCGCATGCCATGATCAAGACGGGTGCTGTTTGTCTTGCTTACGAGACAGTGGAACGGGTTGACGGAAGTCTTCCCCTTCTTGTACCGATGAGTGAAGTGGCTGGCCGCATGTCTATCCAGGAAGGTGCGAAGTACCTTGAGAAGCCATTGAAGGGTCGTGGCATTTTGCTGGGCGGCGTCCCCGGGGTGATGCCTGCCAAGGTGCTGATCCTGGGTGGTGGTGTCGTGGGTACCAATGCGGCAAAGATTGCAGCCGGCATGGGCGCTGATGTAACAATTACTGATGTAAACATCAACCGCCTCCGTTACCTCGACGACGTGATGCCAAAGAATGTTCACACCATGGTCTCAAATGATTATGTCCTCCGCGAACTCGTGAAGACCCATGACCTCATTGTCGGCGCCGTACTGGTTCCGGGTGCCAAGGCTCCCAAACTCATCACCCGTGACATGCTGTCGACGATGCGGCCGGGCACGGTGCTGGTGGACGTTGCCGTTGACCAGGGCGGATGCATTGAAACCTGCAAGCCTACTACACACGAGAATCCTACCTACATTATTGATGACGTGGTGCACTATTGCGTGGCCAACATGCCTGGTGCCGTACCGTACACATCAACGCTCGCGCTCACCAATGCCACCCTTCCCTATGCCATCAAACTTGCCGGCGCTGGCTGGAAGAAAGCCTGCCAGGACAGCATGGAGTTACGCAAGGGACTGAATGTGGTACAGGGCAAGGTTGTATATAAGGCCGTGGCTGATGCGTTCAATCTGCCGTATACTGAGGTGAAGGAGTTTCTGGGATAAACCCCTGGACCATTGGCCGCAAAGACATGCGCGGCTTATCACCACCAATAACAAAGCCCAATCCTGCATTGGGCTTTGTTATTGGAAGGACCTTCGGACAACTTACTTCTTCATCATGTCCCTGGTCGCTTCCATGATGGGATACCTGTCCATGTACTGGCCAAGGAAATCAATCTTGCCGGCTTCATTGTAATGGTTGACATTGTGAATCCAAAGATCGACCCTCTTTCCGTTCTTGTATTGAATATGAGCAAACACCCATTGCAACAGCCAACGGCCGGTAGAAACATCCCTGGTCGGACTCTGATTGATTTGTATGGGGAGAAAGATATGATCCGTAAAACTGATAGACTCGATGAGCTTGAACCGTCCGGCATAATAGTCCTTGACCGCCTGCTTGCCCTTGAGGCTGTCTCCGCTGGACCAGGAGTACCTGATGTCATCAGCAAATTCATCCGTGAATCCATCGAGATCCATTTGAGAGAAGGCATCCAGGGATTTACGCGCGGGCTCTGACAGGCTAATGTCCAGCAATTCAGTTGGTGGCTTTGCTGTAAGAGCCACCACTGCTGCCTCTCCTGTCCTGGTATCCTGCTTGCAGCCTTGAAGCAGACCAAATAGCAGACCCAAAGCTATCAACGTGATCAGAATACCGTTGGCAAATGGCGATGGTGTTTTCATGGATGTGGATTTTTGCATACAACCGAACTTCATGACCGCACCTATAGTCACCCCAAAAGCATCCCCATACCATTCCGGTCACGGAATATACATTTTAGGCAATTTTTTCCGCAAAAGCAAACGGCTCAACCACCGTTCAATCAATCCAATGGTATTTCAAAACTTGCTATCTTCGTTTAGATTTTACGCCATTCCATGAACAGCATCAGACAGACCATTTCCTTCCTGGCACTCACCTTCATCCTACTTTCCTGCCAGAAGCCTGCATCCCCGGTTATCGACAGGGAAGCTGCCGCCAAATCAGTGGCTGACCTGTTTGATGCCTACTCCAAGGCAAACCGGGACAGGGACTTCGTAGCCTTGGACAGCACCTTCGCCAATGATGGGCTATTTCTCGGCACCGACCCTGAAGAATTCTGGGACAAGGGAAAGGTGCTGGACATGATTAAGACCATGGCCAAAGATTCCATCAGCTTCGATGTCTCCATGGATAAGCGTGAAATACGGATTTCAGAAGATGGCATGAGCGCCATGGTGGTAGAGCAGTCGCAAATACCCCTCCTGAGTGAAGAGATTCTGGTTCGCGGCGTTGGCCATGCCCGCATGATCAACGGCAAATGGCAGATCGACTTCTACAGCTGGTCACTCATTCCGCAAAATGAAGACCTGGCGAGGTTGAACAAAGCACTGGTCAAATAAGCCGAAAGCATAAGCGCAAAGGCACAGGCCCGCACGACACGGGTAACATGCTCCCCTCGATTGGATGACCCGGTCAGCCAACCGCTCCTATCAGGATTAACCGGAATTCCCTGAAAGATTTCACTTGTCAAATAATTTAGCAGCCGGGAAATTATTCCACGGATTCGGGCCTATCTTCGCTTTAACCCACAGATTTCAAGTGAACAAAGAGACCAACCAGCCGCCCGGAAAGTGAAACGACTCACCATTACTTTCGTCGCACTGCTGACCTGGCAATTGACATGGGGTCAATCCATATTGGATATGCCGGTGAGCCTGGGTAAACAGGAAGTTCCGGTGAGCCTGGTCAAACTTCTTGAAAAAATTGAGCAGGACACCACTGTCAATTTCTTCTACCGCCCCTCCTGGATTGAGTACATTCATGTTGCAGACCCCTATGACCGTGTGCCCCTGAGGACTTTGCTTGACGATGCCCTGCACGGCTCAGATGTTTCCGTTTCAGCCATCAACAGCCACTCGGTTGTCTTCGTCATGAACCCCAAGCACGTGATCAGCCGGACTGAACTCCTGGACAAGGCCGTCGCGGAGAAGAAATCCATCAGCAGAATGGTCATTGGTAATCCAACCGGCTACCGGCCCAACCTGCAATTCCTGGTGAAAGGCATCCTCCGGGAACAGGACAAATCCCTGACCATCCGGAATGCTACCGTGGCACTGCTGGATTCCGAAACCGGAACCACCACCAACGAACTGGGCTATTACGAAATCAAATTGCCGGCAGGCGAACACCTCCTTAGCTTTCGTCACGCGAACTACAGCGAAAAAATCATCGACCTCAGGCTTTACGCGAACGGCCGGCTCGACCTGGAGCTTGAAGAAACAGCCATTCTCCTCGATGAGGTTATCATTGCTGACCGGGCCATCGAAGAGCGTACCGCCGGCCTCACCACCCTGAAACTTACGGACATCAAGAGGTCACCTACCTTTCTCGGCGAATTGGATGTCGTGAAACAAATCCAGTCACAACCCGGCGTGACCACCGTGGGTGAAGTTGCCGCCGGCTTTAACGTGCGGGGAGGCGGCGTCGACCAGAACCTCGTGCTCTACGATGGCCTTCCCATTTTCAACACTTCCCACGCCCTTGGATTCTTTTCGGCATTCAATGCAGACATTATCAATTCCGTGTCTTTCTACAAGGGAGGCATTCCGGCAGAATTCGGCGGCCGATCCTCTTCCGTGCTGAATATCTCCTCCAAAGAAGGCAGCTACGAGAAATGGTCCGGCGCGGGCGGCATCGGTATGATCTCCAGTCAGTTTAACATGAACGGACCCATCAAGAAAGACACCACCTCCCTGATGGTCTCCTTTCGCACCACCTACTCCGACTGGCTGCTGAGGGCTGTGGAGTCCAATTACGGCAACATCAAGAACAGCTCCATCGCGTTTTACGACGGAACCATTAAACTGGCCCACCGGCTGAATTCAAAAACAAAACTGACATTGTCGGCCTACTCCAGCAGCGACAAAATGAAGCTAGTCACCGACACGGCTTTCCAGTGGAGAAATCTCTCTGCGTCGGTACGCATCGACAGGGAGACCAGCAAGAATCTCTTCTTCAGCGCTACCCTGGGGTTTGGAAGCTACAGTTACCTGCTGCGCGAAGAGCGACCTGCAAATGCCTTCGACCTCCGGTACCAGATTCTCTACCCTACCCTTAAGATCGATTTCAATTACACCAGGAAGCGCCCCACGGCGTTCGGGATGATCACCACCTACTACACCTTCAGCCCCGGCAACATCACTCCCACGACACCCGAATCCAATATCCGGCCAAAGGACATCCATGATGAGCGCTCCATCGAATCAGCCCTGTACTACAGCACCGCATTCAGGTTTGGTGAAAGGTTCTTTCTCGACGCGGGAATCCGGTATGCCCTGTACGCCAGGATGGGCTCGGGAACGGTTTACCAATACAACACCGGCCAGCCGCTTGAGCCAAAGAACATTATCGACTCCACGCAATACAGCAGCGGGCAGATCATGAAATTTTACCATGGCCCTGAACCAAGGCTACTCCTGCGCTACTCACTTGATGCATTCAGCTCCCTGAAATTCGGTTACAACCGGATGTATCAGTTTGTTCACCTGGTAACCAACACAGCCGCCATCACACCCGTCGACATCTGGCAGTCCGGCAACACGTTCTTCAGGCCGCAGATCGCTGACCAGGTGTCACTGGGTTATTACCGGAGCCTGAAGAACAACCTCTTTGAAATCAATACAGACCTGTACTACAAACAAATCCAGAATATCCTGGATTTTAAAGACGGATCGCAGCTCATCCTCAACGACAAGCTCGAGACCGCCCTGCTGCAGGGCACTGCCGACACCTACGGATTGGAGCTGGGGCTGAACAAACTGCGCGGCCGCTTGCAGGGCAGCATCAACTACACGTATTCCCGTTCCCTGCGCGTGGTGAATGGCGCCTATGCTTCCGAGAAAATCAACCAGGGCAGGATTTATCCGTCAAACTACGATCAGCCCAACATTGTCAATGTAAACTGGCGGTATGCGATTACGCGAAGGCATTTCTTTACAGGGAATTTTACCTACCATACCGGAAGACCTGTCTCCCTTCCGCAATCTGTTTACTATTCCGACCGCATGGCCGTCTCTGATTTCCCTGATCGAAACACGTTCCGGCTGCCGGATTATCACCGCCTCGACCTGGCGTTCGTTATCGAAGGAAACCACCGGCGCAAGAAATTGTGGGATGGCACCTGGACGGTCTCAGTCTACAACGTGTACTCCAGGCAGAATGCTTATTCAATCTACTTCCAGGAAAACAAGAACGGTGTCCTTCAGCCGTATGTGCTTTCCATCGTAGCGTCGGCCATACCCACCATCAGTTACAGTTTTAAGTTCTGAAAGAATGATCAGAAAAATAGCCATCGTTGTTTTGGTTTGCCTGCTGGACGGCTGTATGGAGCCGTATCCCGTACCGACACAGAACATTACACCCAAGCTGGTCGTGGATGGCCTGATCACCGATGAGCCTGGCCCACACACCGTTTCACTGATGAGGTCAATTACGCTGGCCGATGATCCCTATGCACCTAACCATGTCGGCGGTGCGCAATTAAGCATCACCGATAACCTTGGCAATATAATTTCGCTTAACGAAACCTCGGAAGGCGTGTATCAAACCACCCCGGCTGCCTGGCACGCTGATATCGGGCGAAGCTACACGCTGAAAATCCGGCTGAGTGACGGCCGCGTGTATCTCTCCGAGACACAAACGGTCCAACCGGCCGGGACCATCACCAGCATCAACCCTGTTTTCAAGGAGAACTCCATCAACCAAACTGAACCATCCAAGCCCCAGGATTCCTTTGAAATGTACATGGATTCCAGGGGGGTGGCCAATTCCCCAAACTTGTTTCGCTGGCGCTGGTCGGGAACCTATGAAGTGATTTCGTTTCCGGAACTTCATCAGACCGTCCTGTCAACACCAACAGGAGGAATACTCATACCAGATCCACTCCCCTGCAGCGCACCCATGACCAGCGATGGCTTGTGCACTTGCTGCGCATGCTGGGTAACGGAGTACAGCAGCAGGGCCCTGTACTCAAACAACCAATTCGTAAACGACCAGGAATTCAATCAGGTCTTTATGAACAGGATACCGGTTGACAGTCGCCGTTTCTACAAACGGTACCACTTCGAGGCCCAGCAGATGAGCGTATCCGAAGAGGTGTACTCATTCTGGAAACTGCTCGCAGCAGAACAATCCGGTGCATCCAATCTGTTCCAGCCCAACGCGGTCAAGATCAATGGGAATATAAAGGCTGTCCAGGCTAATGGCGAAGAAGTATTTGGCATTGTTGCCTTTTCCGCCATAACACGGAAAACGACCGACCTGTGGTTTTATGATCTTCCTGTAAAGGTCCAGCCCATCGACACCGTCAAGAACGACTGCCGAACGATGGAAAGGTATTCCGCAAACATCAAGCCTCCCTTTTGGTAATTTATGAATCGGCTGGCCATACTTCTTCTGCTCAACCTTTCCCTGACCGCTGCCGGCCAGGATAATCCTGTTGAGGGATGGCAAAAGAAACTGGAGGCATTCTATTCGTCCGCCCCGCCGGTGGTTGTTCACCTGCAGTTCAACCAGCCCCAGTATGCACCGGGTGACACCGCCTTCTTCAGGGCTGCCTTTCTCACTGCCGAAGAGATGCTGCCCATCAAGGGTCCGCAAATCCTGATGGTGGACCTCGTGGAACCCCGGGGTGAAGTCAAGCTGCACCAGGAATTCCGGGTGAAAGACGGATGGGGCGGTAGCCAGGTCGTTCTTCCGAAAGACATTGAACCAGGAGTGTATCGTATTAAGGCGTATTGCGATTGGATGAAGAATTTTGACCACTCCCTCTTTTTCACGGGTCAGCTGGAAGTGGCCGGCAAAAACACTTTTGATTCAATCACCAGCCTGCCTGTCCTGGATTGTTTTCCAGAAGGTGGCAAACTGATCGCGGGCCTCAAGAACCGCGTGGTGGTTCGCGGACTCCCCGATGCCGGCAAGGGAGAGGTTACCGACAACCAGGGGAAAGTGGTTGCTGATTTTGTGATCGGCAGGAATGGATACGGCTTCTTCTACCTGACACCGCTACCAGACCAGGAATACAGCGTGCACGTTGGTCAAATGGCTGGAGAGATACCAAAGCCCGAAACAGAAGGAATTGCCATGCTCCTTACTGCCAATACAGACAAGAATAACCTCCACAGGGTATTGCTCCAGGCCCCGCCTTCTGCGCTCAGAACTGAAAAACTGTACGCTGTCGTCAGCGGGCATGGCAGCATTTACTATTCTGCAGAGATCCAATTCAAGGACCTGGAATACCTGGCCGTCAATGTGCCGACAACGGACCTTCCAGCCGGCATTTCCACCATCTCGATCCTTCGGTCCAATGGTGAAGCGCTTTGTTCACGGCTGGTATACACACGAAAGGAGCACGGCGTATTCCCCAGGATCACCCTGTCAAAATTGGAGGTGGTCACACGAGAAAAGGTCTCCCTGAAACTCGCCGTTTCAGACGGTGCTGGCAAACCGGTCATGTCCAGGGTCTCCGTTTCTGTCTACAACGAGGACCTCTTTCCCGGCTATGCTGCCCTTCCGGCGATAGATGATTACCTGTGGGGGAGCTGCAACGCGGAGCCCGGTCTGCCGTCGTTGGAAAGCCCGGACGCGGACTTGTACCTGATCACCAGGACATGGCCGTGGTATACTTGGCAACAGGTCCTGAGGGCCCAGGAAAAACCCAAACACTTTTTTGAAGGTTACCAGAAACTAACCGGAAAGCTCACGGCACCGGTTTCCGACTTTGACATCGGCACCAAAAGTAAAATGACCTTCTACCTGGAATCCACCGGCGACATGTATGAATTTGAAACCGATGACCGGGGTGTATTCAGCGGTTCCCTCCTGTTTGATTTCTACGACCAGGAGGAAATATTCTACCGGGTGGAACGGAATGGCAGAAAGCTGTTCAAAACATCCATTACCCTCGACGACAATCGGATGACTTACCCACTGGTCGCGCCCGGATTGTCCACCTCCAGGATCAATCCCTATTTCCAGTACGCGGAACAAAGGAACCTGATTGGCAGTTCGTATAGTTTTTTTGACCGCATGAACGCGGAGTTGGTCTCCAGGAAGGAAAGTGCCAACGCCCTGATGGAAGATGAACTGTGGGGAGCCGAATTTGAAATTGACCTGGATGACTTCACCATTTTTCCAACCATGCAGGAGACGGTGCACGAAATCATTCCCTGGCTGCAGAACCGCAAGCGCGACGGCAAGGACGTCCTGAGGATGTATCTGCCTGACCTCAAGACAAACGGGGAAGAAAGCCCGACATTCCTGATTGACGGAATCCTGACTGACGATGCGGACTACTTCCTGAGCCTGAAGCCGGTTAACGTGGACAAGATCAAACTGGTGACCAAGGGTGAAAAACTTTCAAAACTGGGCGCACTCGGCAAAAATGGGCTCGTGCTGGTCGAGACGAAAATCCCGGGCAACGCTGCCAGGGTATCGAGAAATAATTCCACTTTCATGGCGCATGGGCTTACGCGGCCGATTCCATTTTCAGCCCAGCGGTCCTGGCAAATGAAGACCAGCCGCGTGCCCCGGATGCAATCATGCCTGTACTGGAACCCCGACCTGAGAACCAACGCACGCGGCGAGACGGAATTTACCATTCAGGCCACCGACGATACCGGGCGCTTCAGGGTGGTGGTGGAGGGCCTGACCAACGATGGTCGTCCATTTCGGACAGAAGTAACATTTCGGGTAAATTTCGGAAGGGTAACACACTAGGTTACGACACTACCAGTCTTTATGAGAATACCAGCATTCATGCTGACGCTACGATGCTTCCAGCGGTGTTCCTCGCCGGTTGCACTTGCTTGGTCTCTGCTATTCTCGGTCAGTCTCCTGGCAGTCCATTGTGCTTACCCACAAGGGAGTCCGCCCTGGGAGCATCCCCTGAAGATGGCATGGTCAGCCGATGGCTCCAACTTCGGCACGGCTGAGGTGTTCCAGGACTCCGCAGGGGTGCCCAGTATGATCCGGTGGAAGGGCGATACGTTAGCCTGCGTCTTTCAATGGTTCAGGAAGCCTGTCAACTCAGCAACCTGGGACAAAGTAGCCATCAGGTTTTCTTACGATGCGGGCTTGACATGGACAAGTCCACAGCCAATCACGGTAAGCAACTTTCCAGTCAATTACCAAAGACCTTTTGATCCGACGCTTGCCGTGGTGAACGGCGGAACGCTCCGCATATACTTTTCCTCGAGCGACGGCTTGCCATCCGGCGGACAGGAAGCCCTAATCGATACGTACTCCGCCGTCGCCTCCGACGGTGTGCACTACACCTTCGAGCCCAATGCCCGGTTCGATCACCCGACGGTTCGCGTGATTGATCCTGCCGTGATTTACTTCAACGGCGCCTGGCACTACCTCGCTCCGGCAGGCGCGCCACAGGACGGAGCCTTTCATGCCATGGGCACCAACGGCCTGGAATTCCTTCAGCAACCCAACATCACATCAGACAACACGCACAATTGGACCGGCAATCTGATGGTTAACGCCCCCGGCGAACTCAGGTTTTATGGCAGCGGCCAGAGGGTCTGGTTCAATTCATCGAATGATGGCAGCACCTGGCAGGGATATTTCAACACATCGATTGCCGGCGGAGATCCAACCGTGGTGAGAATATCCGCTTCCAGGTACCTGGCCGTATTTGTTGCAGAACGGTACATCACCGGTCTCGAGCCCAAGGCACCACAAACGGTATCCGTTTCTCCCAATCCCTTCCATGACGTATTCAGGATATGCGGAATTGACGGAAGCTTTCAATATTGGCTGAGTGATGTTACCGGAAGGCTCGTGATGTCGGGCACTCAATTAAATGATGAGAGCATCACGGCGCCTGACATCAGCCATGGATTGTACATCCTCCGGATCCAATCGGTCGGGACTGTCCCCATGACAAATCCAGACCAACCCATTATGTTCAAGCTGATCAGGCGATAGCTACAAGCTGGTGCAGGTGAAGCCAACTACGAAGCATCCTCAAACACCGGAAAATCATCTAGAAAAATACCTTCCTGCCCGGTCCTGGGTGCCAGGCAGCAGTAGTGCACCATGCCGTTGGTGACGGCCACGTACTTCGCGCCGATGGTCATGTTGTAAATGGCCACCTGGTTAAAGGCCTTTTGGCTGAGCTTGATGTCGGGTGACTTGCATTCAATCAGCATCCAGGGCTTGCCTCCGCGGTCATACACCAGGATATCCGACCGCTTCTGTAAGGTGTTGTAGGTCAGGCTTCCTTCTACCCTGAAGAGGGATTTCGGGTACCGGTGGTCCCGGATGAGGAAGTAAATGAAATGCTGGCGAACCCACTCTTCGGGTGTGAGTACAACGAATTTTTTGCGCACCCCGTCAAAAATCCAGACCTTTCCCTCAGTCTTCTTAACTTTGAAGTCACCGGCCGGAAGATTAAGGGGAGTCATTGGGTAACGAAAATACACGAAATCAGGGCACGAAAATCAAACCGATGGAATCCATAAGAAGAATCTCTCGGTTTGCCGTTAGTCCATTAACAAACTGAAATGAAAACAAAAGAGCAAATTGTAGAGAATTGGCTGCCCCGCTACACGGGCCTTTCCCTGGATTCATTTGGAGAATATATCCTCCTTACCAATTTTGATAATTACGTCAAGAAATTTGCGGAGTGGCACAATGTGGAGGTTCATGGTATAGACAAGGCCATGCGCAGCGCCACGGCAGAAGGCATCACCATCATCAATTTCGGCATGGGCTCCCCCAACGCCGCCACCATCATGGACTGTCTTTCCGCTGTCAAGCCAAAGGGCTGTCTCTTTCTGGGTAAATGCGGCGGGCTGAAAAAGAAAAATGATTTGGGCGACTTCATTCTTCCGATCGCCGCCATCCGCGGGGAAGGTACCTCCAATGACTACTTTCCGCCCGAAGTTCCCGCCCTTCCCGCCTTCGCCCTGCAAAAAGCCATCTCGACTACCGTGAGGGATTACAACCAGGACTACTGGACAGGCACGGTCTACACCACCAACCGCCGTGTGTGGGAATGGGATGAACAATTCAAGGACTACCTGATCCGGATTCGTGCCATGGCCATTGATATGGAAACGGCCACCATCTTCTCCACAGCCTTTGCCAATGAAATCCCCGCCGGCGCGCTGCTGCTGGTATCCGACCAGCCTATGGTCCCTGACGGCGTCAAGACAGAAGCAAGTGATAAAGTGGTAACGGCCAGTTTTGTCGACTTGCACCTGAAGATCGGCATCGCTTCACTGAAGCAGCTAATCAACAACGGCGTCACCGTCAAACACCTACGCTACTGATGAGGGTTTGTTGGAGACAGTAACCCTGGAAAGCAACAGCATCCCCAGCACAAAAAAGATCATGAGCATCAGTGTGCTGTTGCGCATGCTGCCTGACATGTGCTCAATGAGCCCGTACGAGAAAGTCCCCATGACAATGGAGATGTTGAACGTAACATCGAAGAAGCTGAAATAAGATGCATGATCAATTGAATTGACAGGGATGAGCTTGGAGTACGTTGCCCGCGACAAGGATTGTATCCCGCCCATCACCAGGCCCACCAGGAATGCTATTCCGTAAAATTCATATTCCGTTGTGGTCAGGTAGGCCAGGATGCATACCACGATCCAGATGGATATCATGGTGAGCAGGGCCACCTTATTGCCCTGGCGCGTAGAGAATTTCGCAAATAGGTTGGCGCCTACGGAAGCCACCAGTTGAATGATCAGCACGGTACCGATGAGCTTGTTGGTCTCCAGTTTCAATTCCTTGGCCCCGAATGTAGCGGCGAGGTACATGACTGTTTGTGTGCCCATGTTGTAGAAGAAGTAAGCTGACAGGTATTTCTTCAGGTTGGGATATACCGACAGGCTCTTCCATACCTTGATCAGTTCGTTGTAGCCGTTAAAAATCACCCGCCCGGTCGGCTTCTGACCGTAGGGGTTGTCGGGCAGGCGGTTGAACGTGATTTGTGAAAAGCCGATCCACCAGACCCCTACCATCAGGAAGGAGAACCGGGTGGCTGTTCCCTGGTCCGGGAAGCCCAGCTCCGTCCAGAAGGTGATCATGAGGATGTTGGTGACCAAGAGGATCACGCTGCCGTAGTAGCCCATGGAATAGCCACGGGCGCTCACGCTGTCAAACTGGTCCTCGCTGGCAATCTCCGGCAGGAAAGCATCATAGAAGACAATGCTGCCTGCATAGCCGATGCTGGCCAGCATGGAGCAGAGAATACCCCATTCAATGTTGGCGCTGGTAAAGAAATAAAGTCCCATGCAAGCCACGCCGCCCAGGTACACAAAGAATTTCATGAAGGCCTTCTTCTTTCCGGTGTAGTCGGCAATACCCGACAGCAGCGGCAGCAGGGGGGCCACCAGCAGGAATGAGAGCGACAGTGAGAATGAATACAGTACTGAATTGGCAATCGGGTAACCAAAGAAGATCACCTGGTCACTGCCGTTTGCGGCAGTGGTGACGGCCTGGTAATAGACGGGAAAAATTGCCGAGGTGATGACCAGTGAGTACACGGAGTTGGCCCAATCATACATGCACCAGGCCCGGATGGTACGGGGGTCATTCAGTTTTTCTGGCGCTTGAATCATGATCGAATATATTCAAAAGAGTTGATCACCTGGATACTTTAAGGCTTCAGGGTCTGGATACAACAAAAAAGCCCCTAAGATCAGGGGCTTTTTAGCTTCAAGAAAAAACGATATTACTTGGGATCTTCTTTTTTCATCAAGGTTGTATAGAGGATTTTCCTCGCATTCGCCATACGAAGTTCAGACTCTACATCAGCGATGATCCCGCGTTTCGCCTCGTTATCCACCTTAAGAGACACCGTTATCTGGTCGCGCTCGTTTTCTGCCAGCAGGTCTTTCTGACGGTTTACCCAAAGGACGATGTCCTTCGGCTCGATAAACACATCATCGGCCTGTATTTTAGGTTCTTTTCCAAATTGAGCCGTCTTCCTTGGCTCACCGATGTAAAGGTTTGTTACCAATGATTTTCTCATCAGTTTTCTCAATTGGGTAGCCTCAGGAATGCGTTGCTGAACGTCGATTGCGGTCTCTCGCAATTCGGTGGTCACCATGAAGAAAAACAATAACATGAATACAACATCGGGCATGGAAGCCGTGGGAATATCCTGTTTTACCTCGGTCTTTTTCTTGAACTTAGACATAGTCTTTCATTAAAATTTAGTTACCAACCTTTGTCGGCTCCGCTATGGAAATCTGCATCGGTATACCGGCCCTTCCCTTGTCATATATCTGCCGGTTGACGGGATCAGACAAGTCAGAAGCCGCTTCACGGAATTTGGCATTTGTCACACCCGCCTGGTCGGCGTATATATCATAGTATGCACCTTGTATAATGTCCAGGATCTGGATAAAACGCCGGTGGGTTGTCCCCCGGTCCGTCTTATAGGATACGATGGCCTTTTCAGGGGAATCAGAAGACAACGGGTCATGACCCCTGTTGAGGACAAACTTCTTGATGTCGTCTTTCAGTCCGCTGACATCGCTCATCGGGTTTCCTTCCACCAACAAGTTGTCGGAGGAGTTGACCTGAATCTTGAACATATTGTGCTCCTGGATCTTCACATCTTCCTGCTTTTGTTCAGGCGGAGGTGGCAACTGGATACTTAAACCACGATCATTAGCGATAGTAGTTGTTACCAGGAAGAAGGTCAACAGCAGAAACGCGATGTCTGCCATGGACGCATTTGGAATTTCAGGTGTTCCGCGAGGCATTATTTAAAGGCTTTACTTATTTCGGAATAGATCATACCCAGTATGGCGATGAGAAATATCAAATAAAACATCGTCAACCCGGCGCCAATCATTTTTGAGCTGAATTCTGTTTTCACACCCAGCGCTTCATATTTGGGGGTGATTTCAGCGCCAGCCAACCAATAGGCAATACCAAATACCACCAGCATAAATCCCACGCCCATGCCAGTCTTGACCAGCGACTTGGGCGATTTAATGATATGATATACGGGCAGGAAGACTCCTGTTGCCACTGCTATGAGGAAGAGGATGAAAGCCAACCAAAGTCCCCCGGAAATTAATGTTTCTGAGTACATGATTTGCTTATTTAGAGAGTTTGTGCTTCACCAGTATATCCACCAGGGTGATGGAAGCATCTTCCATGGAGTTCACAAGGGTATCAATCTTGGACACCAGGTAGTTATACAAGACCTGAAGCACCATACCTACAATAAGACCCCCTACCGTCGTAATCAAAGCCACTTTCATACCACCGGCAACAACCTGGGGTGAAATGTCACCCGCTGCCTCGATGGCGTCAAAAGCCTGAACCATACCCACAACAGTCCCAAAGAATCCAAGCATGGGCCCGAGTGAAATAAACAGCGAAATCCAGATCAGGCCTCTTTCGAGCTTGCCCATCTCAACACCGCCGTAGGAAACAACTGATTTCTCAACCATGTCCACACCTTCAGAAGCGCGCATCAGACCTTGTGTAAAGATCGAGGCGATAGGGCCGCGTGTGTTCTTGGTTACGTTCTTTGCAGCTTCCACACCGCCTTTTGCAAGGGCGTCTTCAATATCCGTCAATAATTTCTTTGTATTGGTTGTTGCCATATTGAGGGTAATAATGCGCTCAATCGACACGGCAAGGCCCAAAATCATACAAATCAGGATGGGCCACATAAAGGGTACACCACCTTCAATAAATTTCTCTTTGACCTGCTGATGGAAAGTTTGTTCCTCGGGAGCAGCTGCGTCATCCGTCGAGGCGGCAACTACTTCCGTAGCAGCTGGTTGGGAGGTTGCGGTAGAGTCCTGTGCAAACGTGGCAACGGCCCCGCAGAGGAGAAAACCTACAAAAGCGAGAATAGCGAATTGTTTTTTCATGGGTTAAGGTTTAAGTCTAAGTCTTGAAGTGGCCAAAATTAAAGTTTTTGTTCATTCCTAAACAAGAAATAGCAATTTTTTACATGAAAAAACTCGCTTTTGTTACGGGCTCTTTCATATTAAACCCCAGGAGTCGCAAAAGTCACCGGTAAAGCTGTGTTTTCCTTTATTTTACATTTCTTTGTGGGCTTTTTTTAGGAGAGGTGTCCGAGTGGCTGAAGGAGCACGCCTGGAAAGTGTGTATACTCGAAAGGGTATCGCGGGTTCGAATCCCGCCCTCTCCGCCAGATTAAACCGCGCCCGCGCAGCGGTGTTTCTTGTTTGATCGGCTGCCATCCGTCTCGGATGAGCAGACGGGAAAAACAAGAAACAAGCGAACGCAGTGAGCAAGCGGGTTAATCTGAAGCCTCCCCCCACCGGGATCACCGCAGGTAATCCCGCCCTCTCCTGCCATCCGTCTCGGATGAGCAGACGGGAAGAACAAGAAACAAGCGAACGCAGTGAGCAAGCGGGTTAATCTGAAGCCTCCCCCTACCGGGATCACACTATTTGCCAGGGGTAATCAGTGATTTCTGAAACAGAAGCCTAACACTCATAAGGCTTGACCCCGGTTGCATGACTACCGTATCAATCCAATATCAGGAAGTGCTAATTTCTCCCGCAACCGACTTGTCGATTATCTCCCTGGTCATCTGCACGCCAAACTCACCCAGCATCAGCATCAGTTTGGTCACGGCAGCTTCTATGGTCATATCCCCGCCGCTGATCACACCAATTTCCAGCAGCGCTCGGCTCGTCTCATACTTGCCCTGGATGACCATGCCCCCAGGACATTGGGATACATTCAGAATCAGGAGACCCCGGTCAATTGCGTCCTTGAGCACTTTAATGAACCACGGTGCCGACGGCGCATTGCCCGCACCAAAGGTTTCCAACACCAGCGCCTTCATGGCCCCGTTGCCCATCACGGCCTTCACCGTGTCCGGGTTGATGCCCGGAAACAACTTGAGGACCGCGACGTTGGTATCAAACTTCTTTAACAAGTTTAGCTTTCGCCCGCCCGGCGGCCTGATTGCACCTTCATTAAAGTCAATCTTCACACCGGCTTTCGCCAAAGGCGGGTAGTTGCCGGAACTAAAGGCGTCAAAGTGCATACTCTCCACCTTCTTGGCGCGTGAGCCTCGTATCAATTCATAATCAAAATAGATGCACACCTCCGGCACCATCGCTTTGCCGTTGTCGGTGGCCGATGCGATCTCCAGCGCCGTGATCAAATTCTCACGGGCATCGGAACGGGGTTCGGTAATCGGAAGCTGGGCACCCGTAAATACCACTGGCTTGGAGAGGTTCTCCAGCATGAAGCTCAGCGCTGAAGCGGTGTAGGCCATCGTGTCGGTGCCGTGCAGCACCACAAAGCCGTCCTGCTGGTCATAGTGCTCGTGGATCATGGTGCCTATCATCTGCCAGTGCATCGGCTCGATGTTTGAAGAATCAATGGGCTTCTCAAAGGAGATGACGGTGATTTCCAGAAACAGGTTGCGCAAGGTCGGAAGGTGCTCCAGGATAAGCGAAAAGTCGAACGGAAGAAGCATGCCCTGGGCATCGTGCACCATCCCAAACGTTCCGCCTGTGTAAATGATCATCACCCGGGCTTTTGGCTTTGACGGAAGGGCGGTGTTGATGGTCAGGATTTTGTGAGGCATCTTCAAAGGTATTGCGGGCTTAGCCCAGACACAAGAAAGGGAAATAAACCATGTCTTTATTCGAAATCAAATATTTTTTCCGCATTCAAAGTTGTCTTCAATTCAACTTCCGCCAGCGGAACACGGAGCAACGCAGCAACCCTGTCAGCGATGATGGGGATGTACGCAGGCTCATTGCGCTTCCCGCGATGCGGCACCGGTGCCAGGTAGGGACTGTCTGTTTCGAGAACAATATTATCCAGTGAAAGGTCCGGCAGCACCTTGTCAAGTCCTCCATTCCTGAAGGTCGACACACCGCCGATCCCCAGGTAAAAACCCAAGTCAATAATCTGCTTCGCCTGCACGGCATTGCCGGAGAAGCAATGAAAAATCCCGGTTAGCCTCTCACTTGCCAGGGGCCTGATCAATTCAATGGTTTCGTCTATGGATTCACGGCAGTGGATCACCAGCGGCAGTCGGTACTGGATGGCCCACTTTGCCTGGATAACAAAAGCTTCCTGCTGCTGCCCCCAAAAAGTCTTGTCCCAGTACAGATCGGTGCCCATCTCCCCGATGGCCATGAATGGCCGCTTGCCCAGCCACTGCTCCACGCCGTACAACTCTTTTTCAAAATCCTTCTTCACCGAACAGGGATGAAGCCCGATCATCGCCCGGCACCGGTCCGGGTACTTCTCCTCCACTTCCAGCATGGCATCAATCGATGTATGATCAATGTTGGGCATGCATACCTTCTTCACGCCTGCCTCATCCGCACGGCCCAGGACATCGTCAAGGTCGGCACTGAATTCCGGAAGGTAGATGTGGGCATGGGTGTCGGTGTAGGGCATGGTCGGGAGGTAAGAGGTAGTCGGTAAGTGGTGAATAGTTTGTCTTTAAATGTAAAATATTAAATGCAAAATGATAAATGTAAAAGTGCCTGTATCCATGGGCCCCTTTTACATTCTACATTCATTATTCTGCATTTTACATTCCAAATGATGCTCCCAAATCGATGAATGCAAGGTCGATATTGGGCATGTTTACTTGGTAACCGGTAAGTGGTGAATGGTTTGTCCTTAAATGTAAAATATTAAATGCAAAATGATAAATGTAAAAGTGCCTGCGTCCATGAGCCCCTTTTACATTTTACATTCATCATTCTACATTTTACATTCCAAATAAATACTTCCAAATCGATGAATGCAAGGTCGATGTTGGGCATGTTTACTTGGTGACCGGTAAGTGATGAATGGTTTGTCTTTAAATGTAAAATATTAAATGCAAAATGATAAATGTAAAAGTGCCTGCGTCCATGGGCCCCTTTTACATTTTACATTCATCATTCTACATTTTACATTCCAAATAATGCTCCCAAATCGATGAATGTAAGGTCAATGTTGGGCATGTTAACTTGGTAACCGGTAAGTGATGAATGGTTTGTCCTTAAATGCAAAATGATAAATGCAAAAGTGCGCGCGTCCATGGGCCCCTTTTACATTTTACATGCATCATTCTACATTTTACATTCCAAACAAATACTTCCAAAAGGTCATCACCCCAATCACCCCTGCCGCTGCCGAAGCCACCAGCACCGCCCCCGCAGCAATGTCCTTAACCTTTCCTGCCTGATCATGGTACTGCGGTGACACCAGGTCAACGAGGTGTTCTACTGCCGTATTCATCAACTCCAGCGAAATCACCAACCCGATCGCCAGCATGACAGCAAGCCACTCGCCTTCGGTAATGTGGTAATAATAGCCTAAGCCGATAACCACAGCCGCTGCAGCCAGGTGTATCCTCAGGTTAGCCTGGGTCAACGCTGTCCCAATACCGCGGAAAGCATGCTGTAGGCTTCTGGCCAGCCGTTTCATTTCAGGAGATTTTGCACGGCTTGCTCCAGGTGACCTGAACCCTTGCTGAAGGCGGAAAGACTTTTGAATGACGCAATGGATTGTAGTGCCTTGCTCAAATCCACATGCCCCTGGTCCATGGCCGGCGCGATCTGATGCTCATGAAGGTATTGAGCCAGGTACAACTGCTCTGGCTGTTGCGGCGTGGGCACAAAAATAGCTTTCTTTCCCAAAGCAATCAGGTCCATGACCGTACTGTACCCGCTCCTCGATATAACAACTTCCGACGAAAGCAATGCCGCCGTCAGTTCTTCCGAAGAAAGGTGGTTAACCACTTGCAGGTTACCTTGCTGCCGGCGGTAGGATTTTCCCGGCTCGCCGGCCACGAGCAGTGAAGGTAGTCCAATGGCAGTCAACTGGTCTGTCAGTACTTTTTCAAAAATAGTCCGCTGCGGCTCGGGTCCGGATACCAGGGCGATCAGGTCATACTTCTTTTCCAGGCCGGCCCTTGGTTCAAGCCTTGAGAGCCAGCCGATGAACTTCTGGTTGTGAATATTACTGGATATGAATGGCAGGGTTAGCCCGCTGTCGGGCTCATCCGGCACCCACACCTCATCATACTTCCGAATGTAACGCTGCAGCAGGAAATTCACGATGGGGCCGGCCCACCTAAAACCGGAGGGCATCAGCAGTCGGCTCTGGTGCGTGATGAAAATGGATTTTGCCGAAAGCGACCAACAGCCGTAGCGATTGTCAGACACCACGATATCAACATCATGACTCTTTACAATTTCCTGAACCATCTCATGTTCATCGTGAGTCACCCGTGCAAATTTTGGAAGCTGCGCGAGAATCTTCCAGGCCATGTTGTTCCCGCTCGAATACCGGGGGCTGTAGGAAGGCAATGGAAAATGGGTAACCGACGGAAATTCCATCTGCAGCAGCTGCAAGGCATCGCCGGATGTAGCAATCAGGACTTCACAGCCCTGGCGCTGGAACTCCCGCACAACCGGAATGCAGCGCGTCGCATGTCCCAGTCCCCAATCGAGGGGACATACCAGTACTTTTCTCATACCCACAACAAAGATCAGGAATTCAGGGCAGTGATTTAAATGTATATCCCAACCCGGCAAAATGGTCAATAAACCGCGGGAGGACGTACCTCAGATTCTTCTCTGCCTTAACGCTGTCATGAAAGACTACAATCGAGCCGGGACGGGCGGCGTTCACCGCACCACTCAGGCATTTCTCCGGCGACAGGCTTTGGGCATAGTCATGGGTGAGCACATCCCACATGATAACCTGGTAAGGTGGGAGGCTGCGGATCTGCCGGCGGGTGATGCGGCCGTACGGTGGACGGAAGAGGGGAAGACTGGTCGCTGGTGGCTGGTCACTGGTCACTGGTTGAGCAGACCCGGGTATGAAGTCAGGATTTTGAATCTGGGTTTGGCAGCGTTGAATGTTGTGCAGGTAGGTTTCGGTATTCGTCTTCCAGCCGCTGAGGTGGTTGAAGGTGTGGTTGCCGGTGACGTGTCCTGCTTCAGTTACTTTCCTGAAAATCGACGGGTGTTTAGCAATGTTGTCGCCGATGCAAAAGAACGTTCCCCGGGCACCGGCCCGCTGAAGTTCATCCAGGACAAACTCGGTCGGTCCGGGTACGGGGCCGTCATCAAAAGTGAGGTACAGTTCTTTCTGATCAGCAGGAATCCGCCAGGTCAGCTGTGGATACAGCCAGGGCAGGAAAGCGGGGGTGCGAAACAGGTTCAAGCGGAGCGGGTTCTGATCCGGCAAAGGTAATGCCTTGCCCGTTACGATTGAACACGGCAGGTGAGCATCGTGATGTCGTCCCGGTAACTGTTGCGGCCCTTGAATCCATCCAGCCGCACAATGATGTCCTGGTGAATGGTATTCAGGTCCTTGTAATGGTTCTCTTCAAAGTACTTGATGAGCGAACTCTGACCATACTCCTCTCCTGCCTCATTGACCGTCTCCGTCAACCCGTCGGTATAACAGAAAAGAAGAAAATCCTCCAGGTCAGTGACAAACCCTTCTTTGAGAAAGGGCAGCGGGTGCATGGCGCCCAGCACGGTAGACCCATCCTCCAGGAGCCGGATGCCATTCTTCTTGTCATATAATAAAGGAGGATTGTGGCCTGCATTGACATAAACAAGCGTCTTCAGGTTGATGTCATAGATGGCGCCGAAAAAAGTAATGAACCGCTCTCCCTTGGCGCTGTCCAGTACCTGGTAGTTCAGGGCTTCAACAATCTCACTCAGGTTTGGCATTTGTCGAAGCAGCGTGCGTAGCGAGGCCTGAAAATTGGACATCATGAGCGCCGCCGCGATGCCCTTGCCGCTGACATCCGCGACGCACAGCAAAAACTGGGTCTTGTTGATGGGAACATAATCATAGTAGTCGCCGCCCACCAGGTCGTGGGGCAGGTAGCTTGCCACCATCTTCAGCCGGTCCGTGTCGGGAAGCTTTTCAGGGAAGAGGAACTGCTGCACGTCGCTGGCGATTTCCAGCTCCTTGCGAAAGGCCTCCTGTTCCAGTTGCTTGCGCGCTAGTTTTTTGTTTTCAATGGCCACAATGATGATGTTGCTGAGTGCCTGGATAAATTTGACGCTGTCCTCCGCCTCATGTTTAAATTTGTTGGTCTCCAGCCCGCCGACAAACACGACGGCCAGCGTATCATCCTGATGGGCCACCGGTATGACCAGGTCAAATTCATGGAAATCACACTCCCCGTCAAATTCCGACAGCCGGTGCACCTGTTTGATCAGGTGAAAGCGGTCGTCCAGCTGACTTTTGATAAAATTAGTTTTGGATCCGAAATTGACCTGGCATTTCCATTCCTCGTCATAGACAAAGAGCGCCAGCTTCCGGATGTTCAGGTTGGAACGAAGCGTGAAATTAAAAATCTTGTATAGGGAAGCCTCGGGAACATTGCTGTTGATGGCCTGTGTGATTTCCAGCAAGGCATTCAGTTCCAGTTCCTTGCGGTCCAGCTTCTTTTGTATCTCCGATGAATCCACTGCTTTCATGCTGCTTCAACGGTAAAAATAAGATAAAATTATCCCCTTCCTGACACGCTCATCTATAATTTCGGCTCTTCCATTCATACCCCGACATAAGTGACAACAGCCCAATGACGGTCACATAGATGGGATAAATAAACTGCCAAACGAGGAAAGCCAGCCAATCAAACCGCCGATCCAGGAACCGGCCTATCCACGAAAGCAGGACACCCTCGAGGAATGCCTTGGTCAGCAGGATCACAAGGGTGCCATCGACCTGCTCAAGGTTGAGCAACAGCAGTCCGGCAAAGGAAATCTGAGCGAGGAAAATAAATACCGCCAAAGCCTGCGACAGCCGGTCTGCATTGTACCGCCACTTGCCTGCCCACCGTAGTCTCTGCTGAAAAAAGTTCGTCAGTGTTTTCTGTGGTTGAGAACTTACCACGGCTTCATACTGATTCAAAAACCGGATGCCGTCAGGGTAACGCCTGAAAATTTTGCGCATGAGGAACTCATCGTCGCCGGACGCGATGTGCAGGTTGTCCGCATAACCCTCGACCTCATTAAACACCGCTTTGCGAAATGCCAGGTTGGCGCCGTTGCACATCACCGGGTGTCCCAGGCCGATGGCGGCAGCGCCCGATCCCACCAGGCTGATAAACTCCGTGCTCTGCAGCCGGGAAAGAAAAGAGTCATCCGATGTCAGCTTGACCGCCCCGGAGACCATCTTGCTTTTCGGATCTTCAAAATAGACCGAAATGCAATGAAGCCAGTTCTTTGAAAAACGACAGTCAGCATCGGTGGTAGCGATGATTTCAAACCTGGCATCCTCGATGCCCAGGGCCAGCGCTTCCTTTTTGCCTTCCTTTCCCGGGGGGAGTTCGATCAGCCTCATGTTTGGAAATTTTCCGATGAGTGTTTCTGTCAGCACCCAGCTGTTGTCGACCGAGTGATCGTTGACGAGGATGACCTCGTACTTGTCGGGCGCATAGGCCAGCGTGGAGAGGCTTTGAATGAGGTCCGGAACATTCCCTTCCTCATTTCTCATGGCCACAATGACAGAAATTCCAGGTACCAGGCTGCTGCTGACCGGCATTGGCTGCCGCCGGATCCTGAGCCATCCATAGAGCATAGCCACCAGCGCCAGGCAATACAAACTCAAAATGGTGATAAAAACGGGGGCCATTGGGAAGTTGTCTGTAATTTAGGGCGTGGGCAAAGTTGATAAAAAACCAGCAAAGCAAAATTCACCGGTCAGGGAGCGCATCATCCTGGGCCTTGACCCTGGAACCAATGTGATGGGCTATGGCATCCTTTGCATCCTTGGAACGAAAATGTCCATCCTGCAGTTTGGTGTCATCCAACTTAGTAAATATGAAACCCACGAGCTGAAACTCAAGAAAATCTTCGAACGGGTACTCGGACTGGTGGACGAATTCATACCGGATGAAGTGGCTTTGGAAGCTCCCTTCTATGGCAAGAACGTCCAGTCCATGTTGAAACTGGGACGCGCCCAGGGCGTGGCGATGTCAGCGGCCCTTTACAGGGAAATCCCCATTACGGAATACGCTCCCAAAAAAGTGAAACAGTCCGTCACCGGCAACGGCAATGCTTCCAAGGAACAGGTTGCCAGGATGCTGATGCAGATTTTCAATCTCAGGGAGCTGCCCAAGCTGCTGGATGCAAGTGATGCACTGGCGGTAGCGGTCTGCCACCATTACCAGAACGGACCTGCCAAGACCAAGAAGACTTCGTGGGAAAGTTTTGTGAAGGAGAACCCGAGGAGAGTTAAGTAATTCGATAATTAATTAATTCGGTAATTCAGTAATGCGCTTGACTTCGCAATTCGGTAATTCGATAATTAATTCGGTAATGCGTTTGACTCGGCAATTCCAGCAATAGCCATTAACGAATTAGATCATTACCGAATTAACGAATTAACCCATTAACGAATTAACTTCGTCATTTCCAAAATCCCAAACCCAAACCTGCACCCAAAGTTGGTCCTGATCCCTTCATCCGTGAGCTCAACATGTTCATGAAGGTCTCCACCATCATCCACATAGGAAAAGTGATCAATGGTATAGTCAGGCTTGAAAATCCGTAACAGGTATTCCAGGCTGAATACGCGGTGAGCGTTGAACTCAATGCGCTGCGGGCCGATCGGCGTGGAGAAGTAGAACTTCCCTCCTGCCTTTAACACCTTCTTCATGTTATCCAGTCCCTTTAAATGGCCATTGGCATCGATGGGATCATTGTACCGGCCCAGGCCGAAATGCTCAATGACATTCAGCGAAGACAACGAGTCCGTGTAGTTGTGCAGCGATGGGGGGATATCCATAAAATCGGCGGTCACAAACGTCATGTTTTTGACAACAGCGGTCTGCGGACGGATGTCAAACACTTCGATCTCCCGGAAGGATGCCACGTGGGCCACAAATCCATCCACCCTGGAGCCGACATCTACATGCCTGGCTGGCTTGTTTTCAAATACCCTGCGGGCAACGTGCAAGTCCTCGTGAAAATAGTGGCTCTTCAGATCGCCGTTGGTTTCAAAGCGTTCCCGCAATACCGGGTAGAGACTTTCAATCTTGAAGTCAGCATTGCCCTGCAGCTGTTTCCTCATCTCGCGGAGATCGCGCCGGAAGTATGGCCAACCTTTCATGCTCGCCCACACCCTCTTGGGCTGGATGCTCATGGCGGCAAGAATCTGGTAGAGGTTCTTTAACATAATTTATAATGTACTATAAAGGGTCAGAAGTTTTTCGGACTCCTTCTCCCAGTTATACTTTTCAAAAATCAGCTGCCTTCCCCGCTTGCCCATGGCTTCCGCCTTGGCAGGGTCATTCACCAAGGCCACAATAGCCCCGGCAATTTCATCAACGTTGAGCGGATCCACCAGGATGCCACCATCCGACTCCCTGACAAATTCGGCCGACTCTCCTTCCCTGGAGGCGATCACCGGGAGACCGGCGGCCATGTATTCAAAAAGTTTTACGGGATAGTTGGTCTTGTAGCGCTCAATGGGATGCGGCACAATGATCCCGATGCTGGAAGCGTACAGGGTTTCGATCATCTCGTCGTACGGCAGCCAGAAACGGTAGTTCACTTGATACTTGACAAGCAGCTCCTTTTCAAGCGATGCCGGCGCAAACTTCCCGCCCAGGACAAAATCGACGGACACTTTTTCAGCGGCCCTCTTGTGTCCTTCCAGCATTTCCACTAAACCCCTGGCTTTGCTCAGCAGTCCGACGTACACGAGGCTGCGCTGCCTGTCCTGGTAATTTCGCTCGTGGTCAAATGAAGCGGCTATGGGAAAGTTGCGAAGCAGGGTAACTTTCGCTGGCGGAAAATATTTAGCGATCACAGGCTCAGCAACGATGATGGCATCAAACCACCAGCCGGCCATTTTCTCCAACACATAATAAATCCAGGCATACGGCTTTTTCGCCAGCCAGGGGATCCAATGCTGATAGGAGATTTGAAGCGGGGTATCCTCGTGGGCGTCGTAGATGACTTTCCTTCCCAGGAGTTTCAGGATGAGGCCCACTTTCAGGAGCTCCGAATCATGAAGGTGGAAAACAGAATCCCTGGGCTGGGCCAGTGACTTCAGCAGGATATTCCACGGACACTTGATCAATTGCTCCCAGCCCTTCTTTGGCAAAGGGACTGAAATGATGTTGATTCCGTCCTTTGCAAAATCCTGATCGTGCGGAATAATAAGGGTGACTTCACGCCCTGCTGCCTGCAGCGACCGGGCTTCCTTGTGAAAGATGCGGGTGTCCAGCGGTTTGTGGCCGGCATTGGCCAGCATGACCACGCGGGGCCTCGCTGTCATAGCCTTGTCCACGTGTCGGGGATCAGGTCCTTGGTGTTGTAGTAACGGCTGGGATAGACAGGCTCCTGCTTCGTCAGGTAATCGGTACGGAACCATTGCTGCGGCGCGATGACTTTCTTTTCCGGGTTGCTGTTCAGCCAGGCACCCCACCAGCTGAAAGTACTGTTGGCAATAATGTTGTGCTGGCAGGCAGCCATCAACAGCATGTCCTTCCAGGAATCCTCACCCTGGTTGTGCTCCACGAACTGTGCCTTGAGCCCGGCAAAGGTCTCCTTGCACCAGGCTGTATCATCCGAAAAGAAATAGAACACTGGCTTGTCCACCGTGTCCTGAATCGCGGCGATGGCCTGGTCGTAATATTCCTTTGACAACGCGCCAAAGAAAGAACGGTAGTTCGCCGAAGCATAATCTCCACGGCGCACATGCACGGCCACACTGTTTTCAGACTGCATTCTTTTCTGCCAGGACAAGTGCTGCTGACCGGGGGCCTGGCCGGGTGTAAACTCTTTGGCGATGATCGGGGCAATGGAGGTAAAATACTTTTCACTCTGCCAGTATCCCGACAGGTAGAGGTCGGCGGGAAGAGAAAAGAAGTCCTCGTAAAAATGGTAATGCGGCTGGGCAAAGACACCCGGGCAGCGGAAGTAGTTCTCCCTTTTGTTCAGGTAGCGCACGACGGGGTTGCTGCCGGTAAAATGATGCACCTCGGCGCGGGTCGCTTCCCGTGCGCCGATGTTGAACTTCGACAGCTCAAATTTCCGATACGGATGTTTGGTATAGGTGTACAGGTCCAGTGCGAGTTCCGTCCGGTGGTGTGCTGCGAGTGCCATGCCGGCCGCATATTGAAAAAGCTGATTGCCCAGGCCACCCCGGAGGCGAACGATGATCATCTGCGCGTGATATTCATTATTATTGCCCTCAAAATTAGCGGGATGGGGCTGAAACAAAAAATCAAGAATATTCCAGGGGTTTACAACGCCATCCTGTCCGTGCTCAATGCCGTCAATTACTTCGATTGGCGCTTTCATCGTGCCTTTCCAAAGTACATACTTACCCCCTACTGGCGGCAGCGCATTGCCACGGTCAAGGCCAGTTCCGACAACCAGCGACTTTCCCACGTGCCCGATGCAGGAAAAGTATTCACGGACCACCAGCTCGTTCACAACGGACTGAAGATTACCCTGGGGAGCTATTACGATTACGGCAACACCCATTTGCTGATCGAAAACAAAGGCGTACACGAGCCGCAGGAGGAATTCGCTTTCGCGGAAATCCTTCCCTTGATTCCGGAGGGCGGCACCATGATGGAGCTGGGAAGCTATTGGGCATTCTATTCCATGTGGTTTGCCTCCCAGGTGAAAGGCGGGCAGTGCTTCATGATCGAGCCCGACCCGCACAAGATGAATTTCGGGAAGCTGAACTTCAAACGCAATGGCCTTACCGGTACATTTGATCTGGGCTACATTACTGACGAGACCCACCTTCAGTCTTCCATTCCCTATTATTCTGTTGACTACCTCATGAAGAAGCATGGGGTCACGCGGCTGAACATTCTGCACAGCGACATCCAGGGGTATGAATTGAAGATGCTGGAAGGGTGTCAAGAGGCTTTCAGGAATAAATCCATTGACTATTTCTTCATCTCCACACATAGCAACGAACTGCACGAGGCGTGTATTACGAAACTGAAATCCAACGGATACAAAATTGTTTGTGAAGCGGATCTGGATGCCAGCTATTCCGTCGACGGACTAATTCTTGCAAAACTGAGTGAAGCGGCCGGGCCCATGCACATTGGAATATCAAGGAAGGGCTAAATGCACTTAACCGCAGAGGTCGCGAAGGAATGCAACGCAGAGAGCGCGGAGCATTGTCTCCATGCTCAGCGCTCTTCCTGGAAGCCAACGGATACAAGATTGTTTGTGAAGCGGCCGGGCCCGTGCACATTGGAATATCAAGGAAGGGCTAAATGCCTTTAACCGCAGAGGACGCGAAGGAATGCCACGCAGAGAGCGCGGAGCATTGTCTACATGCTCAGCGCTCTTCCTGGAAGCCAACGGATACAAGATTGTTTGTGAAACTGATCTGATGCCAGCTATTCCGTCGACGGACTCATTCTTGCAAAACTGAGTGAAGCGGCCGGGCCCATGCACATTGGAATATCAAGGAAGGGCTAAATGCACTTAACCGCAGAGGTCGCGAAGAAAATTCACGCAGAGGACGCGGAGAGCGCAGACAATGCTTCGCGCTAATTTTACTTACGGAAAACCTGACTAAATTCAGAAAGCTACCGGGGCTACTTTTCTATTATTGATATTTGAACATCAATAAGGAATAACGAAGAGTTGTAAATAATTTTTAGTTGGAACAATCTCTCCGCGCCCTCAGCGTAGCATTCCTCCGCCACCTCAGCGTTTAGGAATTCTTCCGGATGGCCAAATAATTCGCCGACTGGAACACCTCCAGCTTCTCCGAATACTGCTCTATCGGCCGAAGGCCGTTGGACAGGATGCGGTACAACACAAAATCCTTCTTGAAGAAATTATAGAAATCCCTGAAGAACGTCCGCGAGTCGATGTTGCAGCCGCCGAACTCAAACTGGACAATCATTACTTTGCCGGCGTCAAACATCTTCTTCGCGCCGCCCAGTACCGCCCATTCATGCCCTTCGACATCCAATTTTAGAAAATCAATGGCAGCAATTCCTTTCTGTTCACAAAACAAATCCAGCGTAGTCAGCTCAATGGTCTCGTGACCGGAGAAATTGATGTTGTGGTACGACAAGTCGCGCAGGTACACCGAGGCCAGGCCGGATCCCTCCCGGTCAAAGAAGAGATCAACCTTGCCGGGCTTCTCTCCCATGCCGAGGTTGACCAGGTGCACATGGGGTTCTTTTGGCAACAGGTTCTTCAGCAGCAAGTCATACGTTCCGGGCGACGGCTCAAAGGCATACAACTGGAATTCCTTTCCTTTCCACACCTCCGTGACCCTCCTGGTAAATTCACCCTTGTTTGCCCCCACATCAAAAAGCACCGGCGAGGGGGAAGTGATCATCGCCCTGACTTGCCGCAGTACCACTTCCTCCCCGTTATGGCTGTAGTCGCTGGCGCGGCCATAGTTCATGCCTTTCAGCGAGGCCGCGTGAATTCGTTCAAACAGCGCCTGAAGTCCTTTCTTTCCCCAAAAAATGTCGAGCATGCCCATGGTTTGTCTATTGATAGACCATGCTCACATAAGCCACCCAGTGCCTGTTGGTTGAAAGTGCCGAGACGGTCATCCCAATATCTTCCACCTCCATGAGCGGATGATCGATGCTGGTCTGGTATCCCAAAAACGTACCGGTCAGGTCCTTGCCATTCTCCAGCCTGTTGAGTTGGTTGGCGAAGGACAATCCAAAAGGGACCGAGTACCTGCCGCACCACACCCACTTGTACTCCTTATAGTCTTCCTTCACGGTATACTCCGTGAACAGCCAGATCTTGTCGCTGGTGAGGTCGTTGGTCAGGCATTTGCTGATAATCTCCAGGTCCATCTGTCGTGCTTTTTCCGTGCCTGCCTCGTCAGTACCCATGGGCGCCATGGTGGTATTGCCATTCCATTCCAGGTCGCCATAGTGCACGGCATCATTTGAAATAACGACGGCCACATCCTTGCCGTACACCCAATTCCTGGCTTTCATGATTCCATAGACAACCTTCGCCAGGTTGTTGCTGAGGGAATCGATCGCCACATAGTTCATGTACGGCACCAGGATCGGGACGATTTCAGCTGTTCGGTTCTTTTTGTGAAGAAAAGGGATGATGGCCTCGAGCGAATGTTCGATCACCTGCATGCTGTCGTGCACGATGAAGTTATCCTCCGGCAGCAGGCTCATGATTTCCTTATTGAGGGCAGATACTTTGATCCCGCCATACGGCGATTCCCAATCCGTAAACGTGCCGAAGATGAGCTTGTCTTTCAGGTCCCAATTGCGGGCCCGGTGAGCCACGCCGATTAAGATAATATTGGGCGCATTGATACCCCTGAGCGATTCATAGTACAATTTGCCGGCAAAGCGGTAATTGTCATGTGGGCTGATGGCTGCCTTCCACTGCAAGTCGTTTGCAGTGTCCTTCAGGTGCAGTCTTCTGTAGACAGAATCCATCTGCCAATCCTGTTTGGCATACCCATTGGCGTGACGGAGTTTAACTTCTTCCCTGGGTTTTTCCGGTTGTTTGCAATCCAGGCAAAGGCAGGCAATACACAGCACTCCGAACAAGGTCCTCATGAACATGATTGGTTTTAAGCGTGACAAAAATACTAATTAAAAAGACCTGGTTGGTTTTTGTTTGGTGGTGCTGATGGCGCTTTTCGTTTGTTGATATTCTTCATTCATTTATCATTTGGAAGGTTAAAACACCGCCTTGGGTCAACTGGTCAAACGAAATGAAATTCTTCTCAACTCTTCTCTTATTAAGAAAGCGTACTTCGTTATAAATCGCCCTGGCAGAAAAGTTGTTTGCCTCTATTAACAACTTCTTTCCATCAGGAAAATGAATAGTCGCCTTTTTAACCTGCGGTGAGCCCAAAACAAACTCGCCATTGGTCGGGTTTACCGGATAAAAGCCCAGTGTAGACAAGATATACCAGGCAGACATTTGTCCGCAATCGTCGTTCCCAATCATTCCATCCGGTGTATTGTTGTGAAATTCATTGATCACTTTATAAATATATTTTTGCCCTGTTTTGGGCTCGTTGCTGAAAGCATACAGGTATATAATATGATGACTCGGCTCGTTACCGTGAGCATATTGTCCAATCATTGCCTCCTGCCCCAAAAATTTGTTGGGATTTTCCGCTTCTGTGGTAAAGAACGTGTTTAACTGTTTGGTGAAATTGGACTTTCCACCCAATACATTGATCATGCCTTCCACGTCATACTGTGCAGGTGTCCAGAAATATTGCCAGGCATTTGCCTCCGTATAATCGCCCGGATTGTTGAGCGGCGACGTGGCGATGAGCGGATGAAATGGAACCCGCCAATTTCCCTTGGTATCCTTACCCCGAAATAGTTTGGTCTCCGGATCAAATAGATTTCTGTAATAATTGGCTCGCCTTTCAAATTGCTTTTCTACCGCCGTGTCGTGAAGCGTTTTTGCCATTTGTGCCACTGAATAATCATCAACACCACTTTCTAAAGTTCTGGAAACGGCTTCGTTATCCAATTTATCGAAAGGATAATAGCCATATTGATTGTACAAGTCCCAATCGGAATTAATATGGGATTTTGTTGACGTTTCGACCATTGCTTGTAAGGCCTCCTTCTTGTCAAATCCCCTGAAGTGATTGTTATAAGCTGACAAAATCATTGGAATGGCATGATTGCCTATCATACAATAATTATCCTGTCCCCAAGCTGTCCAAATGGGTAAAAATCCTTTGGCTTTATGATGAATCAACATTGAATTTACAATGCCATTTATTCTCTCAGGCGCCAAAATCTGCAGCAGCGGAAAAGCGGCTCTGTAAATGTCCCAGATAGAAAGTGTAGAGTAGTATTCTTTGTCAGGCGCTATGCCTATTTTATCATCAACGCCCCTGTATTTTCCATCCACATCGGCAATATTGGAGGGTTGCAAAAACAAATGGTACAACCCAGTATAGAATATTTCCTTTTGCTTTGCCGGGGCTTCAATGGTTATTCTGTTCAGGTATTTATTCCAGGTGGCCAGGTTTCTATTTCTAACAGCATCAAAATCCCAACCGGGTATTTCGGTTTGCCTATTTAACTTCGCGCCTTCAACAGAAGAAGAGGACAATGCGATCTTTACTTTCAGTTTCTTACTGTCACCCAAAGTAAAGCTCAAATCATATTTCGGTGCCTTCTCATTGGGTTTCCTTTCTACTATTTCATTCTTAAAAAACGGTTGATCAAAAGTGAGCACAAAATAATATCTTCTGTTTACCCAATTTTGCGTAGAGCAATACCCCGAAATCGTGTTATTGTCTTCAATTTTTACATCGCTATCCATCACCAGACCCTTTTGATTACTATCGTCAAATACAAACCGCAAACCATGTTGCAGGTCCACCCTGACTTTCGCTTCCTTTCCAGGAAAGGTGTATTGGTGAAAGGCCACTCTTTCAGAACAGGTAAGCTCTACTTTTACATCGTCTTTCTTTACTAAGGAATAATAACCCACCTGCCCTACTTCTGTGTTTTTATAATAACTGTTCTTAAATTTTTCTTTGTTGGGGTTGATGGGCAGCAAAAGCACATCGCCCATTTCATTAATACCCGTTCCACTAAAACGAGTTTGAGAAAAACCCAAAACCAACGTGTCTCTATATTGATAACCGCTTGTATGGTTCCAGCCATAATCACGGTTGTCAAGACCAGGCTGTACCATACCAAAAGGCATTGACGGACCTGGAAAAGTGTGTCCGGTACCTTCCGTCCCAATAAATACATTGACGTATCTGGCGTTTTGGGCAAAGCATAAACCGGAGCAGAAAAACAGAAGGTACAGCGCTCTCTTCATCATGTTCTTTAACCCCGAATTCCGTCCTGGAAATTAATTACTTCATTTAACATTTACTCTATACCATCAATTGTTAGGCGGTATCGGGCATACCCTTGTCTGTACGTCACGCAGCATGAGATGGGCTTACAAAGGCCATAAGGAGAAGAAGCCGGCCAGCCACGCCGCTTCATTTCAGCGGCCGTTTTTTTATCATTCCGCCTCTCGTGTCTTTAATGCTGCTCATTACCATAAAAGCGTCCGTGTCTATCTTGTCAATTTCAGTTTGCAGTTTTGCAATTTCAAGCCGGGTAATGACTGAGTAAACAATGTCTGTCTGGTTCAGGTTTTCTCCCCGTTTGCCGTAGCCCCATTTGCCGTTGTAAATGGTAACACCCCGTCCCATTTTTTCAATAATCATTTGCCTGATCTCCTCTGACTTGTATGAAATAATGGTCACCCCGGTATATTCTTCAACACCCTCCACAATAAAATCAACTGTCTTGGATGCCGCAAGGTAAGTGAGTATGGCATACAACGCCGTCTCCATGGAAAGAAGATAGGCGGCTACCGAAAATATGATGAGGTTAAACACAAGAATGATGTCTCCAATGGTCAGGCCCGTCCGCTTGCTTAAATAGATAGCAAGCACTTCCGTCCCGTCAAGGACACCGCCGCCCCGAATGGAAAGTCCGATGCCGGCACCGAGAAAAAAGCCACCAAAAGCAGCCACCAGCAATTTGTCGGAAGTGATGATGGGATAACTGACTGTCGCCACCACTACGGCAAGTCCGATGATAGCCAAAATGCTTTTAACCGCAAATGACCTGCTGATCTGAGTAAAGCCAAGAATGATGAATGGAATGTTGATAACAACAATAAGAATGGGTAAAGAGAATTTCGTCATCGCCGCTGTCAGCAGGGAAATACCCGTTACGCCTCCGTCAATAAAACTGTTCGGAAGTAAAAACCCTTTCAGTCCAAACCCAGCCGAAATTATTCCAAGCGCGATCAGCAGCGAGTCTTTCAGCAAATGGGTCAGAGTTACCTTCAGTTTTAAAAATTCTTTCGCGGCATTATATTGACTTAAGCGCCTTTCGGCACTGTCCTTTTTCAAGCCTCGCGAAAATGCCCGACTGAATAACTGCTCGAAAATTGGGTTCATTCTTCCTGTCTTTTACATTAGCCCTTACCGCCTTTACCTCTTGCGTTGCGGGGTGAGGAGCGCCTGGTGCGACCCGCGCTTTGCTTCACGGCGACTTTCTCTTCCAACACTGCCTTGTTTCCCGGCCGGTCACTGGCCATCACCCTGATGACAGTTCCTGGAAGATTCCGGTTGGCCACAGTCAGGTTATACACCCACATGGCAGGCTTGCGGCTATACCGGGTGGCCTGACCTTTCTCCAGCAGGATCCCTTTTGGGTTGGTAATCTTTACCTCCACGTTGATGACCTGGAAGTCATCCGTGGCTTTGATGCGAATCGTATCGCCGGCAGCGCCTGTATGATCCTTCAGGCTGATGTAATGGATTTCAGGTCCCTGCAGGTAATCCCGAACGGCAACCGTGTGCGCATTGGACAACTTGTCGTTAATGCCTTTTGCATACAACTCCTTCATGCCGTGTTGCCGCAGGATATTCTTCGCCCAGTCGTTCGCCTTTTTGAACCGGTCATTGGCCGCCTTTCTCCTGACAGACTTTGACTTGCGCGGAATTCTCACAGTAGATACCACTGTTTGGTTGCGGTATTTCCTGATTGCGATGTCATTGCTCAGAAAAGCGGAAATATCGGCCTTTGTTGGCTTTCTGATTTTTGGCATGGGGTGGAGTTTGCGTTACTAAAATAGCTGGATTTCGCCATTGCGTCAAGTCGGCTATTCCCATGGCTCTCTCCTGTCTTGGCCTTGAACTTTAGCGTGGACTAGAAAGTTTGACTAAGAGCTGACTAAGAGATGACCAAGGGTTGACCAAGGGACTACCAAGGGGCTACCAAGGGTTAACCAAAGGGCTACCAAGGGGTGACCGTGGGGTAACCGTGGAGTGACCGTGGTCTGACCGTGCTCAGGGGTGATTTTATCCGTTTCTATACTGGAAATTGAGGTACATACCTTGAAAAACGCGCAATTGATCAAATTATTAGCTTTTCAGGTCTCACCCCCGGCGATGTGCGACTCAAGAACGGCCGCAGACAGCGCTGATTTAAACGATCTCTACGAAGAAACGAAAAAAATAGGCAACAAGTTGAATAAAAGTGAGAATAATACCCAAGGTGTTTTCTTAGGCGTTCAGGGAACAATTTTCTGATTAACTGACGTACCCTGCTTAGGTAACTAATCCAATCTTTTTTCTGCCCTGGCGTAGCTTTTGAAATCCTCAGTACCTTTTGTTGTGGTTGATTGGATATAGCCTTGAACGAAATTGCAGGCATTGTCTTTGCAACCGACGAGGCTATTCCTTACAGTCTTCAAGGATGCCACGGTAAATCATTTTAGCAGCCTCATACACCAACCTGGCATCTTCAAAATTGGCAGCGGATATACCGCCTTTTTTTTGGTCCCAGCATACCTGGACGGCTTCAAGGCACCATGCTGCGCTTTTCCTGCTGGCCCGAACCGGTTTGTTATCTACCAATACGAAAACCGGGTTGGTATGAGAGGAAGGTAAAATGCGCATCGTGACCCAACTGCTCTTCTCGACCTTTACGTCAAAGGCGATGTCCCTAAGTTTTCCATCAGCTTCTATTGGTTTGGTGGCTACGACTTCACCATTCACCACAAGTTCAACCGGAACCGTATTCGTTTTTCCAATTCTCGCTCTTTCAATATTCCAAAAGGGTTTCTGTTCCCAAATGTTTCTGGAATAGTCCAGTGGCCCAATGCTCTGGTCAATGGGTTGATTCAAAAGCGCGGCCACCCTGGCGGTCACTTTCACTGTGGACGGTTGCATCAGCCTCAACTCACTATTTTGCGTTCCGGATTGAACTCCTCCAACGCTGAAGTCCATCAAATGGCTCTTGCCCTCAGACACATAGGATCGCCCTGCCTTCAGGCCTTCCGTCCATTCTTTGTAGCTCAGGTTATTCATTTTAACATAACTTCTTCCATGAGCAACTTTTTCATCGGATAGGCAGGGGTAGTCAGTCTCACCGACAATGCGGGTCCTGAATCCGCAATTCAGGGTGTGGTACCAAATATTTAATTCCCAGGCCGGAGGCGTATCCACAGCGGAAATAAAATCTACCAGGTCCTGGGTGACCGAGACAACGTACTCGTTGGCACCGATGCCGTCAAATTTGGGAAGCTCATAGTTAGGCAGCCGATCGCTTTTGACTTCGAGTCCCAATCCCGAATGGGCATAACCATTCACGGCTCCCTGGTTTTTTGCCCACCGGAGGATCGGAATGGTATAGGTGGGCCAATCATCAATTGCTTTTGTCTGCGGATAGTTTTGATCCTTGAGATCTAACAAGACCAGATGTCCTGCATGTCCGGAGGGAAATACTGAAATCTCCATATCATAATGCAAAAGCGTTTCTTTCGTAGAAAGCGTGTTGTCTTTACCTTCGAAAAACTGCTTTTGGTAATCATACCCTCTTCCCCAAACCAGCACCACGCCTACGTTTACGCCTTCACCAAGAATATGAAGCATCATATCCTTCGGGGTGACTCCTTTTGTTGGTGACGTATAATGCGAGCATCCGGATGCATGCATATGGGAATCTCCAGAATAGTAGCCCAAACTCGTCGGGTCAATCCAGCGCTTCAATTCAAGTGTCAGCGCCTGCGCGGAAGCGCCCTGTACTTCGAAAGCCTTTGACTGACTCACGTATTCTGCGCCCCTTCCATATTCAATGGTGTAATTCCCGATGGCTAACCCCAATGTGTCACCATTTGACCTGTAGATTTGCTTTTCAAAAAACAGGTCAGGAGCCAATCTTTTCGTCTGACTTGGATAGATCCGTCCCTGACTGTCCTTAATGGTTAATGATGCTGTCGTGGGTGTTCCGTTCGCATCGACTATGTTAAGAGGGATCTGCTTCGAACGGAGACAATTGAATTGAAGGATAATTTCATTTCCGTTGGACGCCTGTCCAAATGGAAAAGTGAATTTTGCCGCTCTTTTCCCGGCGTCACGGCTATACAACTGAATGATGAAGTACTCCACTTTCTCACCAGATAAAACCCCTCCACCCTCCTGAAAATACATGCTCATATCCAGCCAGCGTTCATTGATATCATGGCTGGTGACCATGGAGCCTTTAGAGTCGCCACCCATCCCATACAGCTTCTCACCACCATCATATACCCGTTTGGCTTCTTCGCAGGTTATGCCAAAGGCAGGTGTAATCCTTGCCTGATTATGAACTTTAATCAAAAAAGCGCGCCATCCATTCTGCGATAACTCCAACTTTGCCTTACCTGCAGATACGCTCACCCTGCTTTGAGGATTGATATCAATCCCAAAGAGGCAATACTTGTCCAGGACGGCTTCGATTGCCCCGACGGAAGATGCATTCCTAATGAGGGATTTATCAACTGCCGCCACCGGTGTACCCAAATACTCCAGTGCTTCAGTTACTGTTCCAATCCTGGTGATCAGCGGCTGCATGCCCTGCGCCCCAAGGTTGGTCAAATCAAAAACCAACGGCAATAGCAAAAGTAAATTGATGAATATCCGTGTCATGGCTGTTACTGATTGGGCATTGTGTTTGTCAAGCAGTAGAATACATAAGTGGCTAAGGTAAAGCCAACTTAGCCCCAAATTAGGAAATTCCTTAACCTGAACTAAAAATCTCCAGTGGAAGGAGGTATTCCGGAATAATAATTACATTGGATCAAGAAGCCATTCATACTGGTGTACACAATACCTCGAAGATGAGGGCTTTTCTCACTCGGGCTAACAAGATCATCGAAAAGGATACCCGGCAGTCGTAGTTTAAGCCTAAACCCTAATCTAACCCATTATGAATCGAAGAAATTTCGTTTGGTTGGGAACAACAGCGATGGCTGCCTTTTCAATCCCAACGGCCTGCTCTTACTTCGGAGAGGTTGAGTATGATCCTTCACTGGCTCAACCTCAGGCGCTCTCGTTAATTTGGGATAATGAATTGATGGAGGCTATTGGAAATAAGTACAGGGGCCAGGTGCCGGACGAAAAACATGTGCGGTCCCTGGTTAAGCTCCTGTTGGAAGATATGCCTGCTGATAAACCATCGCTTGCAGAATCCCTGGAGCAAAAAATTATAACTGATTTTAAAACCGGCAAAACGGTGCTGGTCAATGGCTGGGTACTTTCCGTTTCGGAGGCACGTCAATGTGCACTTTACTCGCAAACCAAATCCAAATAACGATTATGCACATTGACGCAAGAAACCTTCCCAACAATTCAATCATTGATGGAGACATCTGTATTGTTGGAGCAGGAGCTGCCGGCATCAGCATTGCCCTCGATTGGATGAATACACCGTATAAAGTTATTCTTCTGGAAAGTGGAGGGTTTGAATACGATGACAAAGTACAGGATCTATATAAGGGAAATTCTACGGGCCAAAAATATTACCCGCTAAAAGCAAGTCGACTCTCTTACTTTGGCGGAACTACCGGGCATTGGGCAGGCATGTGCTCGCCGTTTGACAACATTGATTTTATGAAACGCGATTGGGTACCCGACAGCGGGTGGCCCATTACCCGACAAGACCTGGACCCCTTTTACGCAAGGGCGCATGAAACAATTAAGTTGGGGCCCTATAACTACGATCTCAACTACTGGCAACAGAAAAAAAAGAACCTGAATGCGTTTCCACTCGACAGCAATATCGTATGGACAAAGCTGTGGCAAATCAATGCCGCCCGATTTGGATCGCTGTATAAGGAAACGATTACAAAATCAAAAAATATTCATCTACACACCTATGCCACCCTGACGAACATGGTGGCCAACGAAGGTGTTTCTGAAATCCGCGAAGCAACTATAAAAAACCACGCTGGCAAAACTCACACGGTGCGCGCCAGGCATTTCATATTAGCGGGTGGAGCCATTCAAAATGCGCGCATGCTGTTAGCCTGCAACACCCAGGCTCCTAAAGGATTGGGTAACAACAACGATATCGTTGGCCGCTATTTCATGGAGCACCTTGAATTACAATCTGCTGAACTGTGGTTGTTTAAGTCTTTTCCTACCGATCTCTATTCGTATAGCGGAGATGGTGGGGTATATGCTGAATTGGCAATTTCTGAAAAAGCGCAAAGGGAACATAGAATCCTGAATGGCACGGGAGGGCTGAGTCCTCTCAGCGTCGCGAAAGGTTCAAAGCCCAGAATGGAAGTCTATCAGAATGAGGACCCCAGAAAATCGCTCGACAATATGTTTAAAGACTGGGAAGATGCCGCAGAGGCTGCAAGCGGTGCAACAAATAAACTGAGGGATTCTTCAAAAAGTGAAAAAGAAAAAATTGATGATCTCATTCAGCAATCTGAAGCACTGAACGACACCAATACCTTTGAATTCCAAACCCGCATCGAACAGTCTCCCAACCCCAATTCAAGAGTGACGATAGGTACAGAACGGGATGAACTCGGCGTTCCCAAAGCTAACCTCCACTGGCAACTTACCGACCTTGACAAAAGAAGCATCCGCAAAATTTATCACCTGATTGGACAACAAATGGGTCTGGCCGGTTTGGGCCGGGTGAAACTTAAGGAATTTTTGCAGGATGAAAATGATAACTCCTGGCCCGTAGGCACCAACGGTGGATGGCACCACATGGGCACCACCCGCATGTGTGAAGATCCGAAAAAGGGTGTCGTTGATTCCCATTGCCAGGTGCATGGGATCCATAATCTATATGTTGCGGGCGCCGGATGCTATGCTACTTCCGGGGCACCAAACCCCACCCTTACCCTGGTTGCACTTTCCATCAGGCTTTCAGACCACGTGAAGGAAAAGGTGACTAAAGTATAAGTCGCTATCTTACTCTGTCCGAAACGTTTTTGTGCTAAAATCACTTGTATTTCATTTGGACTTCCGGGAACTCCTGACCCTCAACCTTGTATTTATATCCTACGGGATATCCATTTGGATCATAAGAAAAAGAATAGGAACCTCTGTCAACGATTGGTCCATAGGATTGTTCCGTGGTAGATATTGGATTGTTATTTGAGAGTGCGGTCTCATCGCCGTAACCAATAACTCCATGGATGAGGTAAACAAATGCCAAGTCTTGATTGGCATAGCTTCTTTTGGTATCGTAAATCAGGGTTCTATCCCACCATAATTGTTTCCCAAATGGACCAAAGATATAGCAATTCAATCTCACTAAATTGCCATTGTTCCATTCAAAATTGGTTTCGCTAGAGTACGAGTACGTGGAATCTGAATAACTGGATGTCTTTGATAGTAAATTCCCATTGCCGTCATAAGTAAAATTACTAAGAGTGACAACTTGCCCTTGCTGGTTTTGAGTAAAGACTATTTTTTCCTTTGTTCTTTTTCCTTTTTGATCATATTCCAGTTCGACCTTATACTCATCTCCGCAATCCCGATTTGTAGTAATTTCAATTAGTCGGTCATTTTGATAACTGAATGTAGCCGTAGTTTCTATTCTATTCCCAAAAAATCTTTTGTAGCCTGTTAAACGACCATGATCGTATTCAAACTTATCAGTATTACAAGTTGGATCAACAACTTCTATTAAAAATGATTTGCCAGGTGAGACATCAGACTTATCACACCCAATCAATGTTATAGCAAGGAAGATTGCAAATATTACCCGTTTACTTTTCACAATGTAGCGGTTGGCTATTTTAGGGCTTGCTGCCAACCTTTGTTTAGATGCGCAAAAGGTCATACATCCCTATTCCCTCCTCATTCCCAACATCCGCGTTTCTTAAGTAAAGATAGCAATATTCCCTAGTAGACTGTCCTCTCCGACAGGATCGCAGCAAGGGTAGGTTGCCCACAATTAAGTATTTTGCGTCCCAATAATCCTCCCCCATGGGTGTCATCATACGCCAAAGCATCGTTACTACTGGGGATCGTCTGGCAAGTGCCTTGCCCTCCGCCGAAAAGCTGCTTTCATGACTACCAATACGCTCATGGATCGAACCACCACCATTCCGTATTGAAGGGGTTCGAAATGAAATCTAAAGCAGCAAGGAGACCTGCTGCTTTCTTTGTTGGCCGTTCAAGGGGCTACAATTTAGGAACTCTACCGACAAAGGAATTTTGCCTCGCATTAGTTTGAAACTGCGGGTAGGATCCCATGAATCTCCAGCTTGGCTGGAAGCACTAAATTCTTCAATGCGTTTTGAAAGGGAGGATACTCCCGTTTAATCTTATCCAACCGAAAATCACGCCATAGAGAACGATAGTAAACCCATTTCGGATAATTCCTGTTCATATCGATAAGCGAATTTGTGGCGTCCTGGTATTTTCCAGCATACGCCAAGAGAATGACCTTGTCCAATTCATACTGGCAAATTCTAACCAAGTTAGTGCCATTGTGTGATGGCAGCCACAATTCTATGTCCTCCGAGTAATATCGGATAGCTTCATCAGGCTTACCTAAAATTACCTTCATAAAGGATGTAATTGGTACTTCATCAATACTCCCTCTGCATTTTTCTATCACTCGTTTAGCATAGTATCGTGCGGAGTCAGTCTGAAAAAGCTCCCTGTATGCATAGGCTTTGTTTATAATTGATTGAAAGACATTAATATCATAAAAGGTGGCTGTATCCGATACCTGTATCATGCCTTTCCAGTCCCGGTTGCTTTCAGTCAAAAGCGAGTAATAATTCCCTGTATTGTACGCTCTGATTTCAGGGGGCACAATATTCATGGCATTGCTATCAGCCGCAAGGAGAGATACCCAATATGAAACTCTCGATTTTTGAAGGCCAAGTTCACTTGCAGTCAAGATGCTTCTAAAGGCTTCCTTCAATTTACCACCACCAAGGAATAGTCTCGAAAGCTCAAAATAAGAAGCTGCACTTTGGGGATCCAATTCAATTGCCTTGAGCCTGTAGCGAAGGGCCTCCTCATATTGTAACTTCCTTCTGTTGATAACCGATAAAAGGTCATAAGCATCAATTGCGCCAGGATTCATCTCAATCGTCCGCTTCAGAAATTCAAGCCCCTGATCATAATCTTTAAGTCCATGATAATAATATTGTCCCCTGGAGTAATTGGTCTCCCATGAATCCGGAGACATCCTTTCAATTCTGTCCAAATAAGGTTTAAATTCCTTGCGGACCTTAATATCGTATCCTCCGTCCCATACCTTAAAGACCATGGCGTCAAACAGAGCAACCTGGACGGAAAGAAAATTACTGTCCAGTGCTACGGCTTTCGAAAATAAAGCCAGAGCCGATTCTGGGTCATTCTTTCGAGAAGCTTCGCGTCCTTTTAAATACAATTCATAGGCCAAATGATTTTTAGTAGGCGAGTTAGCTTCGATTTTGCCCAATATGGAAAACCAATCCAATACTTTTTGAGAGATGGAAGCTTGAACATTGAACAATTCCTGAACATTGGCCACGGAAGTCTCGTAGGCGGGCAAACTCCACAGGCTTTTGTTTGTTCGGCCATCCGCCAATTCTGCGGTAATCTTTAATTTATCCTGCAGCTGATAAAAACTGCCAAACAGCAAGTAATCTACCCCAAGTTCATTGGCAATTTCAACGGGTGTTTTGTTTGTATCTAGGTATCGAAGCGTAGCCTGGTCAGCCGTAATGAAATCAAAATTCTTGCTCAAAGACAGCTGCGTACGGATTTCGCTTGCAATTCCGAAACTGTACCCATCGAGTTCTTTATTGCTTGTCTGGTTGTGAAATGGAATAATGGCGATGCTTATTTTATCTTCTTGTCTATCGCCTCTCTTCTGCAACAAGTAGTAAGTCGCCATACCCAGCATCACCAATATGAGAACGATCAAGACAGCAGCTTTTCTATCTACTTTCTGCTTGAACGGCTGATGATTTTCTATTCTTGCTGTGGTCGCTTTTGCGCCCGGACTTCGCAGACCATTAATGACGTCCTTTACAGCGTTGGCCACTTTGTTTATCTGGTCCTTATAATGGGTTCGGTTTACATTGTCGTTCGGACGATCCTCATGGACACCTAAGGGCCTGTTGACTCCGGGAGATTTGAAAATAAATTCAATGGCCCGCAATACTCCGCCTAACTCTTCTTCAAAAAGCGCTTTATCCTCCACATCAATGTCATGGATTTTAATGGGAAGAATCCTGCTTGCCACATTTCCTCCTTTCAATTTAATATCCGTTCCAAACTCATCTGCCTTCGCCAGTTTGTTGAACGCAAGGAATTCATGCTGCCAGGCAAAGCTTTTCGAGTCGCAATAGGTTTGGGAGATAATCGGGATGAAGATGAGACATTTTAGTTTGCCTTCCAGGCTCTTATCTACCAAGTGGGTCTCCAATAGTCCGTCATGAGGGTTCTTGTCAAAATAGATCGTGACAGAATCCTTGAGCGTTCCCTTCAATTCTTTCTCCAGGTTCTGGACAAAGTCGGTTACCCAGCCGTCGAGGTTATCATTGTGGCGGTAGCTGATGAAGATGTCGTACTCGAATCCAGGGAGGATAGAGGGCATGAACCAAATATAGGCAGTCGGCCGCTGCGGGCCAAAGACCATCCGGGAGGCTATCCCAATAGTCAATCGGGACACGGAGGCTCACGGAGGTTCGCGGAGTTCCGCAGAGGAATCTCCGTGAATCTCCATGTATTTCTCCATGAAACTCTGCGAATCAGCTTTTCCTTAACAACCTGCTCAGAGATAGAAATTACGCTGGGCGAGGCTGTCGTTAAGTATTGCAAATGAAGTATTTTGCACGCGGATAATCCTCCCCCATGGGTGTCATCATTCGCCAAAGCATCGTTACCACCATCATCTCGTACGTCGGGGTGGCGATTGGCTATGTGAACCTGCTTTACTTGTACCCCCGGTTCCTGTCGCCCGAACAGGTCGGCCTCATGCGCACCGTGCAGGACTCCGCCATCCTCATGGCTCAGTTCGCCCAGTTCGGACTGGCCCAGAGCATCATCCGGTACTTTCCAAAGTTCATCGGACAAGTCACGGACGGAAAGAACTTCATCAACATCATCCTGCTCGCCGGCGTAGGAGCGTTCGGAGTGTTTCTCATGGTCTTCTTCACCTTTGAACAGCCAATCCTGGGCTATTTCCAGACCAACGCCCGGGAATTCATCCATTACTCCGGGCTGGCGCTCTGGCTCACATTCATTACGGTCATCACCACCTTGCTCGAAGTGTACTCACGGTCCCTGCTGAAGAATATCCTGCCCAACCTGCTGAAAGAAATCGTGGTGAGGGTGCTGCTGGCCATCATCGTCCTGATGTACTTCAAAGGCCTCCTCACCTTCCCGCAGGTCATGATCAGCTCAGTGCTGATTTATGTTTTCTGCCTCCTGATCCTTTTGGGTTCACTGGCGGCAGAAGGTCACCTGCAATTCAGTGTCAGGTTTAACCTGCTGGATCCCGCTCTTCGGAAAGAATTAATCCGCTTCAGCCTGCTGAGTTTCGCCGGTACCGCCGGACTGATCATCATCGGCAAGGTGGACAGCCTCATGGTGGCCGGGCTGCTGGGACTGGCACCGGTAGCCATTTACACTACCTCATTTTATATGGCCACGGTCATTGAAATTCCCAAGCGCGCCATGACACAGGTGGCAACACCGCTGATTTCACGGGGCTTTGAAAAGAATGATCATGCTGAAATTCACAACATCTACCACAAGACTGCACTAAACCAGTTCTTGCTGGGCACCCTCCTACTGATTGGCATTGCAGCGAACCTCGACTCCATTTTCATGCTGATGCCCAAAGGAGAAATCTACCAGGCTGGAAAATGGGTGGTGATCATCGTGGGCACCGGAAAACTGGTCGACATGCTGTTCGGACCCAGCAGCGAGATCATCGTCTACTCCAAATACTACTGGTTCAATATCGTGCTGATCATTCTGCTGGCGGTGATCATCATTACTGCCAACAACATCCTTATTCCAGCCTACGGGATTACCGGAGCGGCGATCGGGGCGGCGCTCACGCTGGCTATTTTCAACTCTGTCAAATTTATTTTTATCTGGGCGAAGCTGAAGCTCCAGCCGTTCTCCATGGCGTTCGTGAAGGTGGCCCTGATCGGCGGGGCATCATGGGCTGTTCACCTGGTGATACCTCGACTCGATGCCGTTATCCCGGATATGATGGTGCGGTCAGCAGCGATCGCGGCGGTATTCGGTGCATTGAGTCTGGGCCTGAAAGTATCCCCGGATGTGAACAACATGGCGCGCAAGGCACTGGGATATTTTTGGAAATAGGTTATTTAAACGCAGAGCACGCGGAGGGAGTTACGCAAAGTTCGCAGAGAATACAGAACTCCGCGTACTCCGCGTATTTTTCTCAGCGCGCTCTGCGTTTAAGTACTTTTGCCTGGTTGTCATTTCGCAAAACCGCGTTTTTTAGTATATTTAATTGCCTTGGGTTGGTGTTTTCACCAACCCCAACCGCATACTTAATGAATGATTATCGTGATATTAACTGAGCAGACCCGGTCGGTGACAACACCGACCGAAGGCAGAAATCAACTGCTGTAGTCAATGAAGTTGGCTATGAGAAAAACCTCATCGAGTTTATCTTTTGCCGTTTTGCAATTACACGGTGATAGGTCCCCCTCAATTCTCATCCAAACTCGCAGGCTTGGCTTAAATGAAGGTGAGGTTTTGAATTCCTCTATCTTCAGAATTTCCACATTCCCTTTGCCCAGTTCGGTGGCTTCAAATGTTGCCCCATCCTTTGTGATTACCAAATGGTAACCTTCTGAAATTGGACCAAGCTTCTTCTTTCCAATGGCGAATGGATCACCCGGTCCTCCAAGGGAACGCAAATCATACAACGGAGTGTAGATCCTCGCCAGTTGCTTACCGTCCATTGAGTATAGTTTAAAATCCAATATCCTGGTGGAGTCGTTGCCGCCGCAACAAATTCCTGTTTGCCAACGGCTTTCGTAAAAATCATACCCCCACCACTGATGCCACTCAAAGCTGATGCCGTCAATCGTACCGCTAAAAATAGGGTCTCTTTGTAATAAAAACGCTGAATAATCGGGCTTTGCCACATCATTGGCGCATGCTATACAGAAGCAAGTAAAAGCGAAAACGCCTATTGATCTTTTAAAAGAGTCCATTGAACAATCAAAACGACAATCTATAATCTAATCAGAATTGATGGATTTCCGTTATCAATGTCAAAGTAAATTCTTGATTCCATTACTTACGTCCGGAATTAAAAACCAGCTTCCTTTTCATCATCTTTTTGCCTATATTTATTATCGTCCTATTCGCAGCTCGCTAATCCCCAACGACCCTGCAAGCCAACACAAATTCATTTATATGAAAAAGTTTTTTATCCCGGGAATGGCAGTCATCGCGCTGGCATTCTCCATAGCAGACGGATTTTTACAGACCCTTGAACTTACCAAAGCCGACGCCGAGAATGCTGTCTGGTACAGCTTCTCCACCGGCAGCTACAATGGTCCAGCCAGAGAAACCTATCACAATTTTGCCGTGCCGGTGCGCGTAGCCATGGTGAAGGAAATTGGCGCGTTCGCAAAAGCCTATGCCGGAACCGAGGGTTTCAAAAAGAAATACGATGAGTACCGGGAAAATCGCAAGCCCTCGCCACCCGACCCGCTGAAGACATTGGCTGAGACCAGGAAAGAGAGCCGCACGACGCTCCAGAAAGGCATCGCTGAAGCGGAAGATAACGCCAAGAAGGCAACCGGTGATACCAGGAAGATTTATGAAGGGGTGATCCCCATACTCAAGCAGCAACTGAAGGATCTCGACGATCCCAACAACCCCATGTACACGCCTGCGATGGAAGCCATGGTGAAACAAGGTCATGACGACCAGGTGAAGGAGTACGAAGAGGGTGTAAAACAATGGGAGAAGAAATACCCTACCGCCCCCACCGCGATGATCAAAGAGACACTCAAATACTTCCTGGAGATTTCAGCAACCGTGGACTTCAACGCCAAACTTAAGAAAGGACCTGAGGGCAAAATGGTTTTCGTCAATGAAGACTATGAGAACAAGACTTCCGATTGGAAATACATTTATCGGTCTGGAAAAGAATCCACAGATGCCGCCAGGGCTATAGCAACCCAGTGGCTCGGGGAGTTGAAGTGACGGGTTGTAATGGTGAGGGGTGGTCGGTGATCAGTGTTCGGTGTGATTCAGCTAATTGGCGTTGTCCCAATCTATCCTAGGCGGTTAAGTTCATTTAGCCAGGATTTCAACCAACCGTTCCGACAAGAGTCTCCTGCTGAAGGAAGATACGTTGCGGTCGCTTTCAGGAACTCCCCGCTTCCACCGGTCAAACCGCTCTGCCACCAGGTGCCTGATGGCTGAAACATTATTCCGTTCAATCATCTGCCCAGCCCTTGTCTCCTGCAACACCTTCGCCGCATCGCCCTCCTCCGGACCGACGCCAAAAATGAAATTCCCGCTGGCCAGGTATTCAAAGAACTTGCCAGGTAAATTGCCTGGCGCGAGGGTGGTGTGTGCCAGGATCAACAACTGTATATCCGTTTCACCGTACAACTTCAGGAGTGCGGTATGCGGCAGCGGATCAGTAAAAACAGTAATCGCAGAAAGAACAGGATCAGCCCCGACAAACTCACGAAAGGTAGAGTTGACGGCCCCTATGAACTCGACTTTGAACTGCGGCCGCCATTCGGGATGTTCCTTCACCAATTGACTCACGGCATTCATGAACGGCCGCGGGTCGCGCAGCTCATCCACCATGCCAATGTGCCTGATGGTGAATTTTTCTGTTTTCACTTTTTGTATACCCTTGAAGTCATCTTCGTCGAATCCGTTGGTGACCAGGTCCACCTTCCTGCTGCCCAACGCCTCAAATCGCTTCACGTGATACGGCGCGATGGTTATCACCCGGTCGGCGGCCTGCAGCACTTCCTGCTCCAGCCGCTGGTGCTTCCTCCTTGCCCACCCGGTCAGCGAGAGTGTGTCCAGCAGGTCCCACTCACTCCATGGATCACGCAAGTCGACAATCCACCTGAGGTCTGGATTGTGCTTTTTCAGTGCCGCTCCGATCAGGTGCAGGCTGTGAGGAGGTCCGGTAGTGACGAGGGTGGTGATTCCGTTTGAAACGATGAAATCCTTCAAAAAAGTCACCGAGGGTTTTACCCAGAAAATGCGGGGATCAGGAATGAGGAGGTTGCCACGCACCCAGCCGGTGACGCGATGAAAGAAACTCTTCCTTCCCGTTGACACCAGGTCGATTTGCCTCACTTTTTTTCTTCCGAGCAACGCGGACACGCCATCCAATAACTTGTATGGCTCCCAGATCGGGAAACGAATCACCTCCGCTTCCGGAGGAACATCCTGGAGCAGTGTGGCGTCGCTGATTTCAAAAGAAGGATTCTCAGGTGTAAAGACAAAAGGTTGCCAGCCCAGCGAAGGAAGGTACTTGACAAACTTCAGCCAGCGCTGCACACCGCTGCCACCGGTAGGAGGCCAGTAGTAGGTGATGATCAGTACTTTTTTAGATGACGTTGGGGTGTTGGACACTGGTGGGTGGTGACTAGGTACTGGTTGCTGGTTTCTGGTACGGGGCTGAAGTTAGCAACGAAATTCATTCCTGCTTTTGCTTTGTCTTAAATACTGCCTCAGATTACACCGATTAACACAGATTTGTGAGCAACGGTGGCTAAAAATTTTTCAGCCCAACGCCATTCATCGCCTTCAGCGCATTTGCCTGGTACGCCACCTTCCCGTTCACCAGCACCAGGTCAATCCCTTCGGAGAACTGGTTGGGGTTGGTGACGGTGGCTCTGCCATTGATGGTGGTCGGATCAAAGATGGTAAGGTCGGCCCAGGTCCCATCGGCTAAAATGCCCCGCTCCTCCATCGCCGGCAGCACCAGGCTGCGGGGAAGCACGGTAATTTTCTCCAAAATCTTTTCGATGGGCATGCCGATGTCCTGCCCGTGCCGCAGGGTTGTCGCATAACATCCGGCACCGCGCGGATGTGAATTGGCATGAGACGCCTGCTCAATGCCGCCATCGGATCCAATCATGCAAAAATCCCTTTTCAAGGCCAGGTCAACCGTGGTTTCCAGCGGAAGGGTTCCCGCTGGCACTGCCGCCAGTTTTTTCAAAGTGCGGTACCGCTGAAAACTTTCAGCGGTGAGCCTCTCCCCTGTACCCACCAGCTGCAGGTCATGGTAGGTAAGACCGTACCGCTTCTGCCATCCTTCGTCAAATCTTTTTGAATTGAGGTAGGTAGCCCAATAAGAATAGGGATAGACACAACATGTTATTCGCTGCCCACTTTTATTGGCAGCCTCGATACGGTCCAATGCCTCCTCCATGTGAAAGGTGCCTCCGGTGGAATGAAGGTGGTCAATGTGCACACGGGCCCCGCTGTCTTTCGAAATACGAATCGCTTCGTCAACGCCATCCAGCTCTTTCTCATTCGAAGAATACCGGAGATGCAAAAGCAAGGGGCGCTCATACTTCTTTGCCAGCTTCGCGTAAATGAGCACCTCTTCATAGGACGTGGGCTGATACTCGATGCTGTGCGAAACGCCCAGCGCTCCTTCGGCCAAACACTGCTCCACCTGCTTCCTGCGGTCAGCCAGGCCGCCAAACTGGTTCCTCACCTGCATCACCGCCGTGGACACGCCATAATTGATATAGTGAGGCAAGGCACCAAAGGTCTTGTAGTGACTGGCAGTATGCGCACTGCCTCCGTGCATCTGCAGGGCCGTGGTAACGCCGTCGCTCACTTTGTATTTCTCAAATGTCTTGTAGGTCTGGCGGGGATTCGCGGTGTTGTCAGCCAGGATGTCGATGAAGCCGGGGGAAATGATCCTGTCAGCGACCTGGATTATATCCGCGGCCTGCAGTGTTTCGGGTGGGCCAATTTTCAATCGTCCGCCCGGGTCTATGCCGATGTCGAGGATTTGCCAGCTGCCTTCATGAAACACCCTGCCCTTCCGCAGCACCAATCTCAAGGAAGGCTCCTGGATGGAGATTCCCGCCAAGGCAGTCCAGTCACCTGAAAGCGCAACGGCCAGTGCACCGGTTTTTCTTATGAATGATCTTCTCTTCACGCGCGCATGGTTTCGGAAAAGTCCAAGTTAAGTTGCCTGCCGTATATTGGCATCAACCCAAGTGATCTAAACCCTTTAAAAAATTCATGATCCCGTCCCGGTCATCGGGATGAAACCACCGGATTTCAGGGTCGCGCCTGAACCACGTCATTTGCCGCTTGGCATACCGGCGGGAATTGCGCTTCATCAGCCTGATCGCCTCCTCGCGGTTGATCACACCCTCCAGGAACTCAAACACTTCCTGGTAGCCTACTGTCTGCAGGGCCTGGTGATGACGAAGGGTGAAGAGTTTTTCCGCCTCCTCAAATAACCCCTCACTGATCATACCGTCCATTCGCTGGTCGATCCGATCGTACAATTCTTTCCGGTCGCGCTCGAGGCCTATTTTGACAACCTCAAACGGGAGGTCAGGCCTCGCATTCTTTCTAAATTCCGAAAAAGGCCTGCCCGTCGTTCGGATCACTTCCAGGGCACGCATGAGCCGCTGCGGGTTCTGGCGGTCGACTGCTTCATAGTAATCAGGGTCATTCACCAGTAGTTCCTGCTGCAGCCACTCCAAACCCCGCTCACGGTATTCCTGTACAATCTGTTCGCGCGTAGCCGCCTCGATGTCTGGAAGATCATCAAACCCATCGGTTACCGCTTTCACATACAGTCCAGACCCGCCACACATCACCACCACATCATGGGCTCTGAACAGCTGATCAATGGATTCCCTTGCCTCGCGGCCGAAAGTGCCGGCGTCATAATCGTCGGTGATGGAGCGTGTATTGACAAAGTGATGCCTGATACGGGCCAGTTCGATGGCCTGAGGCTTGGCCGTGCCAATCTCCATTTCCCGGAACATTTGCCTGGAGTCGGCCGAGATGATTTCAGTCTGAAAATGTTCAGCCACCCGGATCGCCAGATCAGTCTTGCCTACGGCGGTGGGGCCCACAATTACCAACAAACACTTAGGCTTCATCTTCACCTGTAAAGAAAGGAAAAGTTCACCATCGCAGCGGAGGAGTTCACGAAAAAATTAGGGAGCCATAGCCCGGGGTCATGGTGTTTTTCATACCTTGCATGCCAAAATTCGCCACTACGAATGATTAAGTACACCAATCAGTTTCTGGTCAAACTGGAAGACCTCATTGCCGAATCGGACTATTTTCTCCGCTACGAAAAAGGAAATTTCAAATCAGGCTATTGCCTGCTGCACGATCAGAAGATCATCATTGTCAACAAGTTTTTCACCACCGAAGGCAAAATCAACATCCTGCTGGAAATCCTGCGCACGGTAGCGCTGGACAAGACCAAATTCAGTGAGAAGAACCTGAAGCTGTACGAAGAGCTCTCACAGGAAGAAGTGAAACTAAATCCTTGAAAATCACCTTCCTCGGCACCGGCACTTCCCAGGGTGTACCCGTGATCGGGTGCCCCTGCGATGTCTGCCGATCCCTGGATTACCGCGACAAGCGCCTCCGCAGTTCCATTCATCTCTCTGTCAACGACGCGAGCTATGTGATTGATACCGGGCCTGACTTCCGCCAGCAAATGCTGCGGGAGGATATCAAGCATCTTGACGCGGTGATCTTCACCCATGGTCATAAAGACCACACCGCAGGCCTCGATGACGTAAGGGCTTATAACTTCATGCAGCGGATGGATATGCCGGTTTACGGCGATCTAAAGTTGCTGGAGCAGCTGAAGATCGAATTTCATTATGCCTTCGAAGCCAATAAATACCCGGGCACACCCCAGCTTCAGCTGATGGAGATTGGGACGCTACCCTTTACCATCGGCCGGACCCAATTCATCCCCTTGCCGGTACACCACCTGAACATGGCCGTGCTTGGTTTCAGGATCAATGATTTCAGCTACATCACCGACGCGAATTTCATTCCGGAGGAAACAAGGAAGTTGCTGGCCGGAACAAAAGTGCTTGTGCTCAACGCCCTCCAGCGGGAAAAGCACATTTCCCACTTCAACCTGGAAGAAGCCGTCGAAATGGCCCGGCTGATTGGTGCGAAGCAAACCTACTTCACGCACATCAGCCACAAGCTGGGCCTCCATAAGTCCGTGGAAAAAGAACTGCCGGCCTCCATGGCATTGGCATACGACGGTCTGAGCATTACCTTGTAGCCTGGCTCAGCTGTTAACCAAAACTTTTGCATAACCACTACTACTTTCTGCGTCAGCTCAGCGCTGAACTTCAAGACCAAATCACAGGCTTCACGCTGGTGTCATGCTTCAGCCAGAACAAGGATGAACTGGTGATAGAACTGAACAATGAACGCAGGTCCTTTTTCATCAAGGCAACCCTCCTGCCCGATTTCCAATGCCTTTCCTTTCCGCCCCTCTACCACCGGGCCCGCAGAAACAGCGTCGACCTGTTCAACGACCTGTTGATGCAGCGGGTGACTGGCGTGCGTCAATTCAAGAACGAGCGGAGCCTGGGCCTGGTGCTTGAAAATGAAAATACCCTTGTCTTCAAAATGCATGGCTCACAAAGCAATGTGCTCTGGTTCCGGGAGAATGCCGTACGGGGAATTTTCCGAAACAACTTTCAGTCCGACCTTGAACTCATGCTGGACAAGATGGACCACCCCATCGACTGGAGCGAGGCTGCATTTGTGAATCACCAGTCAGACCTTCAAGCCCTTTATTTCACTTTCGGGAAGCCGGTATGGCGCTTCCTGCAGGAGAAGGGTTTTGATGAAGCTGACCTGGCAGTCCGCAGGAAACTGATCACTGAAACAACCTCCAGGCTGGAAACACCGACCTACTGCCTGCGCGAACAAAACAGCCAGCTTTTCCTGTCGCTCTTCGAGTCAGGGAATACCATCAAAATCTTTCAAACTCCGGTAGAGGCACTGAATGAATTCTTTACCCTGAAGATTTCAACCACGGCATTCCAGAAAGAGAAGGCATCCTTGCTTGCACACCTCCTGGGCAAGATCAAACAGTCGGATTCCTACCAGGCGAAGAACCGAAAGAAGCTGGCCGAACTGACCGATGACAAACATTACAAGCAATGGGCTGACCTCATCATGGCCAACCTCCACCTGGTAAGGCCCGGCCAGGAGAAGATGGTTGTGGAAAATTTCTTCGATGAACAAAAGCTCATTGAGATCAAGCTAAGGGCTGACCTCAGTCCGCAAAAAAATGCCGAGGTGTTTTACCGTAAGGGAAAGAACCAGGCCATCGAAATCAAATTGTTGCGTGAATCCATCAACCGCAAGGACGAAGCGCTGAGCCAGTTGAGGGCCTGGGAGGGCGCAGCCCGCGGAGCGGAGACATTGGATGCCCTCCACCTGGTATCCGGCGAGGTCTTTAAGGATTCCACCAAACGCGAAAAGAAAATATCCCTGCCTTACCACGAGTTTGAGCACGGCGGGTTCAGAATCTGGGTGGGCAAGAACGCGACCGCCAACGACACCCTGACCCTGCGCCATTCCTATAAGGAAGACCTCTGGCTGCATGCCAAAGATGTGGCCGGGTCGCACGTGCTCATCAAATACCAGTCAGGCAAACCCTTTCCAAAAGAAGTCATCGAGCGTGCCGCCGAACTGGCCGCCCACTATTCCAAACGCAAGAATGAAAAACTGTGTCCCGTGGCCGTTACACCCAGGAAATACGTGCGCAAGCGCAAAGGGGATCCGGCGGGAGCGGTGGTGGTGGAGCGGGAAGAGGTGATGATGGTGGAACCAAGGAAGTGAGGCGGGGTGCTGGTATGCTAGTTGCTGGTATCTGGTGACCTACTTGACAATGTTAATCTTCATCATGTTGGTTCTGCTGCGCTCATGGATGGGCATGCTTGCGAGGCTTATGAAAATATCACCTGGCTTCACATGACCGTCGCGTTTCAGGATATCGGAAATATCAGCAATGGTCTCGTCGGTCGATGAATTCTTTTCGTAGAGATAGGCCCGTGTGGCCCATACCAGGTTAAGGGTATTCAGCACCGCTTTATTTCCGGTGAACACAAAGATGTTGGCGTTTGGCCGGTGTGAAGAAGATTTCAATGCGGTGTATCCGGAAGCGGTCATGCCTACAATGGCTTTCGCATTGACCTCCTTAGCGAGTTTGCAGGCGGCAAGAATCAGGCTGTCGTGAATGAAGATCGGTGAATGTACGTCTACCTCGCGGAAGCGGTAGTACAGGCTGGCCTGCTTTTCAACTGAGCCTATCGTTCTGACCATGCTTCGGATTACCTCGATGGGGTATTTGCCTGCGGCCGTTTCCGCGGAGAGCATCAGCGCATCTGCGCCATCCATGACGGCGTTGGCCACGTCGTTGGTTTCTGCACGGGTAGGCCGCGGATTTTCAATCATGCTTTCCATCATCTGGGTGGCCACAATGACGGGCTTCGCCAGCTTGTTGCATTTCTCCACCAGCATCTTCTGTACCATCGGCACTTCCTCCAGCCAGATCTCGACACCGAGGTCGCCACGGGCAACCATAACAGCATCGGTGGCCGCCAGGATGGCGTCAATGTTTTCAAGCGCCTCAGGCTTCTCGATTTTTGCTACAATGCGGGTAGATGATTTATGCTCTTCGATGATGCCGCGCAGGATATCAATGTCTTTTGCCTTTCGCACGAAGGACAAGGCCACCCAATCCACTTTATTCTTGAGGCCGAACTCGAGGTCAATCAAATCCTTATCGGTGAGCGAGGGTGCTGACACGCGGGAGAACGGAAGGTTGATGCCCTTGCGGGACTTCAGCGGACCGCCGTAAACAACCTCACAGACCACATCAATGTCACGGGCTTCCAGCACGCACAGTTCAATTTTTCCATCGTCGATCAGGATCATGTCGCCGGGCTTCACATCTTTGGGAAGGCCCTTGTAGCTTGTGCTGACCATCTCGTGATTACCGATCAGTTCGCGTGTGGTGATGATGAGGGTTGTTCTGGGGACCAGCACGGTACCTTCCTTCACCTCGTTGACCCTGATTTTGGGTCCCTGCAGGTCCTGCAGGAGGGCGATGCTGGTGCCCATTTCCAGGTTTATGGCCCGCACATGGTCGATGACTTTCTGATGATCTTCGTGGGTGCCGTGCGAAAAGTTAAGCCTGAACACGTCCACGCCTTCCTTGGCCAGGGCGCGGAGCATTTCCCTTGAATTGGAGGCCGGACCTACCGTTGCAACAATTTTTGTCTTGTTAAAAGCAATTTTTTCCATGGCCAGGTAAGTTCTATTGTCCGGGAAACCCGGAAGTTGATCAAAAAAGGAAGTTCTCTTTCGATTTCAAGGATGGCAAAGGTATCAAAGTGACCCATTCGACGGAAGGAATATTCCGCAAGTATTCCTGCAATCGATTGCCGGACAGGGTTTCCTCGCTTTGGGTCATGATGATGAAGTCCACATGAGGGAACTCGGGAACCAGGGCCGGAATGGCACTTTCAGCATCCAGGGGGCGGTTTCTAAACATCTTGATCTGGTTCATGGGAGTGGAATAGGAGTAGTGATCATAGGCCCCAGTGATACCTTTCTTATAGTGGATAACCAAATCTTGTTGCTTCGCCAGTTTGGTCTTCAGAATCTTGTTTAACTCCCAGGCGAGTTTGTATCCTTTTAAGGAAGTCCGGACTCCCAGCAATTCAAAATTGAAGGAGTACTCAATCTCCAGCTTATTTTTCTTGATTTTTGCAGACATTTCGGCCCTTCAGGGGAAAAGTAAAAAGTTTGACAATATGGCTCCAAATCTCTTACTTTGCGCAGATTTTTAAAATACCTTAAACCTTACACACATGTCTGACATCGCACAAAAAGTAAAACAGATCATTATCGACAAGTTGGGAGTTGAAGAATCGGAAGTGACTCCCGAGGCAAGTTTTACCAATGACCTTGGCGCAGATTCACTGGACACAGTCGAGTTAATCATGGAGTTCGAGAAAGAATTTAACATCTCTATCCCGGACGACCAGGCTGAGAATATCGCGACCGTCGGTCAGGCTATAGCTTACCTGGAACAGAACGCGAAGAAATAGTCAGGAGCCTTCTCCTGTCGCACAACCCTTCAGTATGATTTATAAACGGGTAGTAATCACTGGGATAGGTGCACTCACACCAATCGGCAACAACTTCAGGGAATACTGGGATGGGTTAAAGAACGGCACAAGCGGTGCAGCACCCATCACCCGCTTTGATGCCTCCCTGTTCAAAACGAAGTTTGCCTGTGAACTGAAAGGCTTTGATCCGACCAATTTCATGGACCGGAAAGAAGCCCGTAAAGTAGACCCGTTTGTTCAATATGCGCTGGTCGCCGCCGATGAAGCGATCAAAGATTCAAACCTCGACCTGGCCTCCCTTGATCACGACCGTGTCGGTGTGATTTGGGGTTCAGGCATAGGCGGACTCCTCACCTTCCAGGAAGAAGTCAAGGCCTTTGCCCGCGGTGACGGCACGCCCCGGTTCAACCCATTCTTCATCCCGAAGATGATTCCCGACCTGAGCGCAGGTCATATTTCCATCAAGTATGGCTTCCGCGGACCGAACTATGCCACTGTGTCGGCATGCGCCTCGTCTACCAACTCCATCTACGATGCGTTCACTTACATCCGCCTCGGTAAAGCTGACATCATGGTTTCCGGCGGTTCGGAAGCAGCGGTATGCGAAGCCGGTGTGGGTGGATTCAACGCCATGAAGGCTCTCTCAGAACGCAACGACTCGCCGGAAACTGCCTCCCGCCCTTATGACAAGGACCGGGACGGATTTGTCCTCGGTGAGGGCGCGGGCTGCGTCGTGCTGGAAGAGTATGAACGCGCCAAGGCACGCGGCGCAAAAATTTATGCGGAAGTGATGGGCGGCGCCATGACGGCGGATGCTTACCACATCACCGCTCCTCACCCTGAAGGAGCCGGCATTATTAAAGTCATGGAACTTGCCCTCGAAGATGCAGGCGTCAAAGCCTCTGAGATTGATTACATCAACACACACGGCACTTCAACCCCCCTGGGTGACATCGGTGAAATCAGGGCCATCGAAAAGGTATTCGGTGAACACTCCCTCGATCTCAACATCAGCTCTACCAAATCCATGACCGGCCACCTGCTCGGTGCCGCCGGCGCCATCGAAGTGATCGCCTGCCTCCTGGCAATCAACGAAGGTGTCATCCCTCCTACCATCAATCACTTTACCGATGATGAAGGACTGGATCCAAAACTCAACCTTACTTTTAACAAAGCCCAACACAAAACGGTCAAGGTTGCCCTCAGCAACACGTTTGGCTTTGGCGGACATAACGCTTCAATTATTATTAAAAAAGCTGAGTAAGACACCCTGTGTGGAACTTACTGAAAATCCGGAGCAGCCGTTCTAAGAAAGAGGAGCAGAAGCTCGTCACAGCCATCCGAACAATTACCGGCTTCACCCCTTCCAATATTTCCCTCTACAAACTGGCCACACTCCACACGAGCCGGTCAAAAGAAACCGACGGTTTCCGTGAATCGAATGAGCGCCTGGAATACCTCGGAGACGCCATCCTGGGTGCCGCCGTCGCTGATTATCTTTTCAAAAAGTATCCATTCAAGGACGAAGGCTTCCTCACTGAGATCCGGTCCCGCATTGTGAACCGCGACTCCCTCAACCTGCTGGCACGCAAGATGGGCATCAGCCACATCGTACAGTTCGACCAAAAGAATGCACAACTGCAGCAAGTGGTGCTGGGCAATACCCTGGAAGCCATCGTCGGTGCCATCTACCTGGACAAGGGCTACATCCGGTGCAAGAAATTCGTGATCGACCGCCTCATCCAGCCCCACTTCGACCTGGAGGAAGTCATATCGAACAACTCGAATCACAAAAGCAAAATCATCGAGTGGACACAACGCAACAACAAGGCCATGCGCTTTGAACTGGTGGAGGTGAAGAAATCAAAAAATCAAAAAGAGTTTGCGATCCAGGTCTTCATTGACGACCAGCCCTATGCGACTGGCTATGGCTTTACAAAAAAGAAGGCGGAGCAGGATGCTTCCCTGAAGACCTGTGAGGCCCTGAACATTGTTTAACGGATAATGGTTAACTAACCAACACGCCAACCATGACCCGATTAACCATAGCCGGCGCAACGCTAAACCAGACCCCGATGGCCTGGGTGAGCAATGTTGCGAGCATCCTGGACGCGGTCACGGCTGCACGTAAAAAAAAGGTGCAAATCCTCTGCCTTCCGGAACTGTGCCTTACCGGGTATGGCTGCGAGGATGTTTTCCTCAGCGAATGGCTTTCTGCCAAAGCCTGGGAAAAGCTAATCTCCATCCTCCCCCATTGCCAGGACATCATCGTCTGTGTGGGGTTGCCGCTGAGGATTGATCATGTCACTTACAATGGAGTCTGTGTCATCCGAAATGGCGAAATCCTGGGGATCACCCTGAAGCAAAACCTGGCCTGGGAAGGCGTGCACTATGAGCCTCGCTGGTTCAAACCCTGGCCAAAAGGAGAAGTAAAAGAAATTACCCGTGGCAATTTGAGCGTGCGCGTGGGCGACCTGATCTATGAAGCCCACGGTGTGCTGTTTGGATTTGAGATCTGTGAAGACGCCTGGAGCAAGAACAGGCCCGGGCACAGCCTGCAGGAACGCCAGGTCAAATTGATCATGAACCCAAGCGCGAGTCACTTTGCATTGGGAAAGAGCACACTCCGTGAAAAGGAAGTGATCATCGACGGTTCAAGAAACTTCAACTGTGTCTACCTCTTCGTCAACCACCTCGGCAATGAGGCCGGCCGGATGATCTATGATGGCGACATCGTCATTGGTCAGCATGGAAAATTACTGGCCGTGAACAACCGGCTGTCGTTCAGGAATTTCAATCTGCTCTCCTGCACAGTCGATGTGGAGAACCCTGCCCAGTCTGAAATCATTCCAATCACAGATGGCCGGGAGAGAAATGAAGAGTTCGCCAGGGCAGCATCCCTGGCCCTTTTTGATTACCTGCGAAAGAGCAAGGCAAAAGGATTCGTATTGAGTCTCAGCGGCGGGGCAGACTCATCCTGCTGTGCCGTGCTGGTGGCGGAAATGGTCAGGCGTGCATCCGAAGAACTGGGCTGGGAAGAATTTTGGAAAGCCCTCGGGCGCGCGCCGGGAGAACCCACCACATTGAAAGCAGCAGTCGGCACCTTGCTCACCTGCGCCTACCAGTCGACCGGCAATTCTTCAAAGGTAACACTGGAAGCTGCCCGCGAACTGGCGAACTCCATGGGCGCTGAATTTCATCAATGGTCAATCGACGAAGAAACAAAGTCATACCGAAAGAAACTTGAGCAAGCCATCAGCCGCTCGCTCACCTGGGAACAAGACGACATTGCCCTGCAGAACATACAGGCTAGGTCGCGATCGCCAATCATTTGGATGCTCGCCAACGTGAAACAGGCAGTCTTGCTCACCACGTCCAACCGAAGTGAGGGAAGTGTAGGTTATGCCACCATGGACGGCGACACCAGCGGCAGCCTGGCGCCGTTGGCAGGCATCGATAAACCCTTCATTATTCAATGGCTCAAATGGGCTGAGGATAATCTGCAGTACACGGGGCTTGCGTTCGTCAACAACCTCGCACCGACCGCCGAACTCAGGCCACCCGAACGCAACCAAACGGATGAAAGCGACCTGATGCCGTACGTTGTGCTGGTTGCCATTGAAAGGCTGGCTATACAGGAACGGCGGCCGCCGGCAGAAGTCTTCCAGGCCCTTGCCGCATCATACGACCGCGACTCCCTGAAGGCATGGATCAGGAAATTTTTCAGGTTGTGGTCTGCCAACCAATGGAAACGTGAGCGGCTCGCGCCATCTTTTCACTTCGACGACTACAACGTTGACCCCAGGAGCTGGTGCCGTTTCCCGATTCTGTCAGGCAGTTTCAGCGAGGAACTCGAAGGCCTTGACCGTTTGTAGGTTGCAGCCGGGCGGCTGACTGGGCGACGGGCCGGATTTTTGGCTTGCCCCTGTTGCCTAACCTTAGTTTCGCCCTATATTTGCCGCCAACTAAATCAATATTTTTAGATGTCAATCCTTCACTACATCATCTGGAACGGAAGTCCTGAGATATTTTCAATAGGTCCCGTTACACTCCGCTGGTACGGTCTGCTGTTTGCGCTGGGGTTTCTCATCAGCCAGCAAATCCTGTATTACATGTATGGAAAGGAAGGCAAACCGGAAGACGACGTCAACACGCTGACCATTTACATGGTCGTGGCAACGATCCTCGGCGCGCGGCTGGGCCACGTTATTTTCTATCAGCCCGAAATTATCTGGCAGGACCCGTTGGGCATACTGCTTCCTTTTCAGTTCAGCCCTGAATTTAAGTTCACCGGGCTGCAGGGACTCGCCAGCCATGGGGGTGCCTTCGGCATTCTATTCGCGTTGTGGCTTTATTCCCGTAAGAAGAAGCCCAACCAGAATTACCTGCAGGTTCTTGACAGGATCGTTATACTCGTTGCCCTGACCGCCACGTTGATCCGGTTTGGCAACTACTTCAATTCAGAAATCATTGGGAAGCCCACCGATAGTTCGCTGGGCGTTGTGTTCGTCAGCCGGGTAACAGAAGCCTTGCGCGGCGATCCTGACAAGGCCAGCAACATGATCGAGAGTGTGGTGGTTGAGAAAGATCCCAACGCCGTCGTCAGTCCTGACGGCCGGGTAGCCCTGAAGATCTTCCTCTTTTTCAAGCCGGGCATTCCGGAAAACGATACGCATTATTATCTCCGGAGTCAGGTAAAGCAAACTTTATTTTACATGCAGGAATTCGTGGTGGAGCCGGCGACCGAGGAACTGCATTTTCAAACCATCCGGGATGAAAAGACCAACCAGGTGATGGCGCGGGTCTCCACCACCGGCATCGTCAGGCATCCGGCTCAACTCTATGAGTCCCTCTCGAGCCTGATCCTGTTTATCTTCCTGTTCAGCATCTGGTACAAGTACAAAATCAATCTCCCGGAAGGGCGGATTTTTGGTCTTTTCATGATCATTCTCTGGGGCCTTCGGTTTGCGTATGAATACCTGAAAGAGAACCAGGTACCCTTCGAAGACAAGCTTCCGTTGAACATGGGGCAGATTCTGAGCATTCCACTGATATTGGTTGGTATCTTTATCCTGGTCCGGTCCTACCGGCAGCCGACTGCAAACGCCTGACGGCGCGGCAGACAAGGTAGTTTTTTGTTATCGGCCTAATCAAGAATTGTTTGCATGCTGGCATGGTTGCTTGGAGTTGTATTGTTGGCTGGCGGAGTGAATCTTCAGCAGGACACTGCGGTCGTTGCCGTCAGGCAGCAACGCGCGGACACCACAGCCGACAAAATTCTCGAAGTAGGCAGGGTACTCATCATCGGAAATAAGGTCACGCGCAACCGCATCATCGAGCGCGAACTTTCATTGCGGCCGGGTGACACCGTGAGCACGGCACGCCTCCCCGGCGTTCTCTTGTGGGACAAGAACAAAATCTACAACCTCCGGCTTTTCAACACGGTAACGGTTCGGGCCCTGGAGATCACACCAGACCGCATAGACATCCTCGTTGAAGTAACCGAGCGATGGTACATTTTTCCCGTTCCCATTTTCGAACTCTCCGACCGAAATTTCAGCGAATGGTGGAACAACTATAACCACGACCTGAGCCGGATTAACTACGGCATGAGGATCTACAAGAATAATTTCAGGGGACGAAATGAATCGGTTCGGCTGACAGCCCAATTTGGCTTCGTTCAGAAATTTGACCTGCAATACAAAATCCCAAACCTGGACCGGAAGCAAAAGCAGGGCATTGTCTTCTACCTCGATTATGGTTCGCCCAAGAACGTGGCAGCCCAGACCATTGACCACAAGCTGGTATTCATCCAATTGCAGTCTGTTGTGAAACGAACCTGGGGTGGCGCCATCGGCTATTCCTACCGCAAGTCATTTTTCGAAACGCATTCCATCGAACTGGGTTACCGTCACAACGAAGTCATGGACACCGTTCTCAGACAGAACCCGATCTATTTCAACAACAGCAAAACAACTCAACAGTACTTTGAGGCCACTTATGCATTCGTATCCGAACACCGCGACGTGGTGATGTACCCGCTCAAGGGCTACAACCTCTCCGCCTACATCCGCAAAACAGGCCTCTTCTCCAATGATGACATCAGCCAGCTCGAAATCAACCTGATGTACTCCAGGCACTGGCCACTGGGTAACAACTATTTTCTATCTAACTTTTCATCCGCCTTCTTCAGCACTTTTCAGAACCAGCCTTACAATGCCTTCAATGCCCTGGGCTATAGAAACCAGCTTATCCGCGGCTATGAAAACTATGTGATTGAAGGACCCGAGTTCTTCCTGAACAAGACTACCATCAAGAAGAAAGTTTTTTCAAGAGCATGGGTGCTGGACGGTATGCCCATTGAGCAATTCAAATACTTCCCCTTCGCCATCTACCTGAAGGCTTTTGCTGACATGGGATACGTGAGGAATTACCCCTACTATGACGAAAAAGGATTAAACGTCGCGCTGTCAAACCGGTATCTCATTGGCGCAGGCTTCGGCCTTGACATTGTCACCACGTACGACCTTGCCCTTCGCATGGAATACACCTTCACGCAACAGCAGCCGGGAGCCTTCTTCTTCAACGTCAGGAAGGAGTTCTAGTCCTTGTACTTCCAGACCTTCCGGCCTCCCCTTTTGTCATAACGATACCAGGTTCCGGTTCGCTTTCCATCGAGGTACATGCCCAGGTATTCAAGCCTGCCATGCTCATCATAGAACCGCCACTCGCCGCTCTCCTTCCCCTTCTGGTAGAACCCCTGCTGCAGCAGCACACCCTCTTCGGAATACACGCTGGTTTCACCGGCTGGAAATCCATGTTGATACGCAACGGTTCTGCTCACCTTGCCATTGCCATGAAAAAACTGCCAAACCCCGCTGTATTGACTTCGGCTGAACATCCCCTTTTTTTCAAGGACACCATTGATCTGATAATAAAACGCGGAGTCAGTGAGATACCCGTCACGCCACGTTTCCCTGCCTTGTATTTTCCTGCCCGGATAATAATAGAGCACTTCCCCGCTCAGTCTTCCTGACACGAAATTTTCAACAGCACTGACCTCTCCAGAGGGATAGTAGTACATCCACATTCCCTCCTTGACTTTCTGATGCACCCTGCCCCTGGCACGGACACCACCGCCGGAATAATACTCCGTCGTATCGGCTGTTTGCGCCAGGCCTTCTGAAAGCCCGAAGAAAATGATCAGGAAAACATATCGCACCAGCATGGAGTAATTGGTAAGGATCATGCAAACTTAGTTTCAATTATTTTCTCCATGAAACCGTATCTCTGGATGATACTCTTCTTTATCGACCTGCAGGGCCATGGCCAAAGTGTAAGCACACTCCTGGGCGCACGATCCGCCGGTATGGGCTATGCCAGCGTTGTCCTGCAGGATGAATCATCCCTGTTCAACAACATCGGCGCGATAGCCGAAGTAGACAAGACCTCCTCGTTCTTCGCCTTTGAAGCCCGCCCGGCACTCCCGGGTTCAAACAGGACTGGGGCAGGAATCCTGGCGCCATGCAGGGCAGGCGTTTTTGCAATTGGGCTCTTCCGCTTTGGCGACGATCTGTACCATGAACAAATGGTGCGCTGCGCCTATGGCAACAAACTTGGTATCGCTTCCCTGGGAGGAAGCCTGCAGTATGTGCAATACTCGGCTGGGACCTTTGGCAGGAAAGGTGCCTTCACGGTAGACTTTGGCGGACGGGCCCAGATAACACCGCAGGTCTCGGTGGGAGCCTACATCGTTAATGTTTCCCAGTCGCGCCTGTCAGAGCAAGAAACATTGCCCGTCAAACTGGTTGCGGGCATCGGGTTCAGGCCTGACGAACGGTTCCTGGTTATCACCGAAGTCGTGAAGGACTTGTCCTACGCGGCGACCTGGAAAACAGGAGTTGAGTATGTGATACACAAGAAAGTCTTCGTTCGCAGCGGCTTTAACCTAAACCCGAACGCGGCTTTCTTCGGACTTGGCGCTAAAACCACAAGGCTAAAAGCCGACTACTCGATCGCACTCAACACCATGCTGGGTGACGCCCACCAGGTATCGGCCAGTTTTCAGTTTGAACACAACAAGAAGAAATGAAGGTAGCGTGGCTCGCCGGTTTTCTGTTCCTGACCAGTCACACCCTGGCACAGGACTATCCCCGGAAGGACTTTGTCCTGGAGAAACTGGCTGACCAAATATTTCCCATCCAGGACCAGGACCTTAACTATGAAGAACTATATGAGAACTTTGCCCAACTGTTGGTCAACCCCCTTGACCTCAATTCGGTTACGCAGGAGCAACTGAGGTCTCTTTTGGTATTGGATGAGCAGGAAATCAATGCACTCCTCCAGTACCGCCAAACGGCAGGACGGCTCCTGTCTGTGTACGAATTGCAGTCTGTCCCGGGTTGGAAGCGGACAACGTTCGACAAGATCATTCCCTTTGTCACGGTGCATGACCAGGAGGCACAACTCAACGCTTCCATCCTGAGCAGGTTGGCGAATGAAAAAAACAACTACCTGGTCATGCGCTACGACCGGACCATTGAAACACGAAAAGGATATTCGGGCACCGCGGATTCGTCCCAGCGCTATGCAGGGTCACCGGACCGTTTCCTTCTCCGTTACCGGGTTTCCCGGTCCAATGACTTCAGCATTGGTTTCACTGCCGAAAAGGACGCCGGAGAGAATCTGCTGTGGTTACCGGAACGAAGGCAGTATGGCTTTGACTATATATCCTGGCATGCCCAAATACAGAACAAAGGCAGCATCAGAAACCTGGTGCTCGGAGATTTCCAGTGTCAGTTTGGTCAAGGCCTTGTGCTGGGAAGTTCATTTGGCTTTGGGAAAAATCCTGAGACCATCACATCGGCCCGCCGGAGCAATTTGGGATTCCTGCCATACACTTCCCTGAATGAAAGCATGGCCCTGAGCGGTGCCGCGGCCAGCGTTTCATTGTCTCCGGGAATTCTTCTTCATGGTTTCGTCTCCCGGACTTACCTGGATGCCAACGTGGACCCCCAGGAAGACCTTCCTTCCGTGTCATCCTGGTTCGCCTCAGGGCTCCACCGAACCGCATCGGAATTGAACAACCGAAAACAGGTAGAGGAAACCGAAGCAGGTGGTGCGCTTCAGTTCAGGAACCGGCCGTTCGACAGCGGACTGATTTTTCATCGAACCATGTTCAGCGTCCCGGTAGAACCCAATACAACCCCCTACAACCAGTTTTCATTCCGGGGGGCGCTGCTTTCAAATGCCAGCCTGTATGTTAACTACAGCTGGTCGAACTTCACCTTCTTCGGCGAGGCTGCGCAGACCCTTGGCCATGGTGGTGCCTTCACCGCCGGGTTGCTGGGAAACATGTCCGGCAAACTTGAACTTTCTCTGTTGATCAGAAAATTTGACCCGGACTTTTACTCATTCCGGTCCAATGCCTTTTCGGAAAACACACTGCCACAAAATGAACAAGGCCTGTACTGGGGATTCAGGTACACGGCCAGTCGAAAGTATGCCGTCATGGGATACCTTGATCTCTTCCGCTTCCCGTGGCTCCGTTACCGGGGTTATGCCGTGTCGGAAGGAAGTGAATGGCTGATGAGATTTAATTACACCCCCTCGAAGAATATTCTCCTGTTTTTTCAGGCGAGGGAAGAATCCAAAATCCGGAACCTGCCGGATAACGCGAATTTGTACCAGTACGACACGGGGGTAAAGCGCAACTTCTGGATCAATTGTGACTACTCGGCCCTGTCCGTGCTCACCTTTAAAACCCGTGTCCAGTTCAGCAGTTACACGTTGGGCGGCCGGTCGACCACAGGCCTTGCGGTAGTCCAGGATATTGGCCTTTCACTCAACCGGTGGTCTTTTTCAACTCGTTTTGCCCTCTTCGACACTGATGACGCCGACAACCGGGCCTATATGTATGAGCGGGATGTCTGGCTTGCCTTCTCCTTCCCTGCCTACGACGGTACCGGAGTGCGAAACTGCCTCCTGGTCCAGTACAAGCTATCCCGACAGGTAGACCTTTGGTTCCGTTGGTCCAGCACCCGCTATACAGACCGCATGGAAATCGGATCGGCGGGTGAAAGGATAGCGTCAAATACCATAAATGATGCTAAATTTCAGGTCAGAATCCGCTTTTAGTACCATATCTATCAATATCTGTCATGCGCGCCACCTCCCTGATTACACCCGAAGTAGGCCTGGTAATGGCCTTTGGATTTGCTCTCTTCATCATCATTTACCGCCTCATTTTCAGGAAGCCCAGGAAATAGCCTTCCAATATTCCTGACGGGTTATTGGACATTTCGTCGCTTTGTATGTAGTTTTAACGATCTGATAGCTATTACCTTAGCTATTAGATGCAAATTTTCACTTTCAACTACGTCTGTCAGCCATGAGAAAAATTAACCTCCTGTTCTTCCTGATCATTGTATCGCTCATCCTCCTTTCAGCTGCTTCCATTGCCTTTTCACAGACGACCAAGAAAACCCTGGAGTTGGCTGATTTCAAGAGCATCTATGTGAATTCAAATTATACCGTCATGCTGAAGCAGACCAACAAGCAGGAGGTAACGGTAGAAGTGCTGACCGAAATTTATGAAGCCAGCGAGATCAAGGTTGACAACGGTGTACTGATGATCAACGTAGAGCGCAAGCCGGACAGTCCCAACAAAAGCATTTGGTCCAAGATCGACGACATCAAGTTAAGTCCGACCATGAAGATCTATGTCAGCATGAAGAGCGTAAACGAACTTCAGGTGAATGGCGGAGGAAAGATCCAGTCAGAAAATTCCATCGCGTCAGACTTCATTACCCTTGGTGTTTCCGGTTCAGGCAGCATGGATGTAGACATCAAAGGCAACACGGTAAAAGCAGAAGTAAGCGGAAGCGGCAATTTGACCCTCCGGGGTTATGCCACCTCACTGGATGCCTCACTCAGCGGCAGCGGCAACCTGAAAGGATTTGACTGCCCGCTGGAAACAGGCAAGGTAAGGGTCAGCGGCAGCGGCTCGGCTGAAGTCAACGTCTCCAACAGCCTGGAGGCTTATGTGCACGGCAGCGGCAACATCAAACACAAAGGTAATACCAAGACACTGACCAAGAAGGTCTACGGCAGCGGCACCATCGACAGGATGTATTGACCGTATAATTTCCCTTTAATTCCTATCTTCGGTGCATGTCACCATTCCTCGCTACTGTTGTACAGGCTGCACCAGTTTTTTTTGACAAAGAGAAGACCCTTGAAAAAGCAGGCAGTCTCATCCGTGAGGCTGCCAGACAAAATCCAAAACTGATATTATTTCCGGAGGTGTACATCCCGGGCTATCCCCGGGGACTTATCTTCGGCACAACCGTGGGTGGCAGAACCCCTGAAGGCCGGGACCTGTTTCTCCGGTATTGGGAAAATTCCATCGATGTGCCGGGAAAAGAAACGGCTCAACTTGCGCAGTGGGCCAAAGAAGCCAAAGCCTATGTCATTATTGGTGTGACCGAAAAAGACAAGATCAGCGACACCCTTTATTGCACGCTGCTCTATTTTTCACCTGAAGGCCAGTTGATACACCGGCACCGTAAGATTAAACCTACCGCCGCCGAGCGGATCATTTGGGGCGAAGGCGATGGCAGCGACCTCAACGTGCTGGATACCCCCCTGGGCAGGATCGGCGGGTTGATCTGTTGGGAAAATTACATGCCCCTGGCCAGGACGGCACTGTACCAGCAAGGGCTGGAGATCTACGTTGCCCCTACTGCCGACTGCCGGGACAGCTGGCAAGCCACCCTGACACACATCGCCTGCGAGGGGCGTTGTTTTGTGCTGGGCTGCAACCAATACCTGACCCGTGAACATTATCCGGCCGACCTCCAAAAACTCCTGGGTGCTGACCATCCTTCACTGCCGAGTACCGGCGGCAGTGTGATCATCAACCCGCTTGGTAAAGTAATTGCCGGTCCCCTGTACCAGCAGGAAGGCATCATCACCGCTGAAATTGATCACCGCGATATCATCAAAGCCAAAATGGATTTCGACGTCATTGGGCACTATGCCCGGCCGGACATATTTTCATTTTCGTGGCTCAAAAAATAAACCACATGCAGGAATCCGTAAAATTGATCACCCGGTTTTATACATGCTTCCAGCAAAAAGACTGGAAAGGCATGCAGGAATGCTACCACCATGACGTTGTTTTTTCCGACCCGGTTTTCAAGGACCTGAAAGGTCCGGAAGCCAGGGCGATGTGGCACATGCTGGCACTAGCCGGGAAAGACCTGACTGTTTCATTCAAAAACGCCAAGTCAGATGGTGCCATTGGCTCGTGCGAATGGGAGGCGCGCTACAGTTTCTCCATGACCGGCAAGAAGGTGCACAATGTGATCCGCACTGTTTTTGAATTCAGCGAAGCCAAGATTATCCGGCACACCGATTCATTTAACCTTTGGAAATGGACATCGATGGCCCTGGGTTTGCCGGGAACCTTACTGGGGTGGACGCCCATCATCCGGTCAAGGATCCGGAAAACGGCCAGGAAGAACCTCAAAAAATTCATCTCGGAACATCCTGAATACGCCGGGTGATACAGCCTCGTGTTGTACCATGGAAATCGTTGCCAACCAGGAATGTACTAACCCAGGTTGAAGAGCAGGGCTTGACTATTGTTGCCCGTAAAGCCGGTGACTTAAAATTCGGCTTTGCTGAAAATCCCCTGAAAAGACTGTATTAAGGCCTTTTTGCCAGTCCGGGATAGGGCCCTGGGCCCTGCAACAGCCTGCTGGACTTTGATATTTAAAATATCGTTATATTTGCTCGGTTAATAAATACTCGGCCTCTGTAGGCATTGGTACTTCAGTTGAGTTGAGATTATGCATTAACGTATTTTAATTATTTAACTAATTTCAACAGTACACATGAACATTTATGTAGCCAACATTCCCTGGAAGGCCACCGAAGACCAACTGAAACAGCACTTTGCAGCGTATGGGGAAGTAACCTCTGCGAAGATCATTATGGACAAAGTCACTCAGCGCAGCCGTGGATTCGGTTTCGTAGAGATGGCTGATGACACTGCTGCAAGGCAGGCCATCACCAGTCTGAACGGTGCTGATTTCCAAGGCAAGAGTCTCGTGGTGAATGAGGCACGTCCGCGCGAAGAAAGACCTAACAACTACCGCAGCAATGGCGGAAGTGGTGGTGGTGGTGGATTCCGCAGAGGCGGTTTCAATCGCGAAGACTAAGACAAGACTTCACCCGATCTAGCATATACCAATGCCCCGACAAGTCGGGGCATTTTTTATTTCAATCCGGCCTACCGATCGTAGCGCTCAGGATCAAAGGCCTGAAGGGAGATGCTGGTTTTCCCGCCTGATATCAATTCACTGACAAGCTTGCCTGTGCCAGGTCCGAGGCTCAGTCCCATCATGGAATGACCCGTGGCGATGATGAGGTTCTTCAGCCTGGAAGAGCGGCCGATATAAGGAAGGCCGTCGGGTGAACAGGGACGGAGGCCGTGCCATACGTCTTCCTTCTTCGGCATCTCTACTTTCATATCGGGATAGTAGTGCGGAATGGAGTCAACGATCCCTTTTACCCGGTTCATGTTGATCGAATGGTCCACGCCGGATATTTCCATAGTCCCGCCAAAGCGCAACGTATCGCCCATCGGCGTCACGGCCACGCGCGATTCCAGAAAGATTGACGGGATGCACGTATTCTGAGCTACATGCTCCAGTGTGAAGCTGTATCCCTTCCCCGCCTGCATCGGAACACTGACACCGAGTTTTGCTCCGACAATGCCCGACCATGAACCCGTGGCCACGACCCACTCATCGGCTTCGACATCTCCATGTTCGGTTGAAACCACTTTGACGGCCCCATGCTCAAAAACAAAATCTTTTACTGCGGTGCTCGTCTTAAAAACGACCCCGCCTTCTTTCAGTAGTTTAATTAGTTTTGCAAAAAACACCTGCGGCGTGATGTGCGCATCTCCAGGATAGTATACGCCACCCCTGGCCGTAACCCTGACGTTAGGCTCCATCTTCTGGATTTCAGGAAGAGACAAAACATGCGCCTCCACTCCTGCCTTGTTGGCAATGTGCGCAGTTTCAATTTCTTCCTTTTCGGTCTCTGCCTTCTGGTACAGCATCAACAGACCCCGCTCGTGAAATCCGAAGTCGAAGGGCAGCTCTGTGGCCAGCTGCTGGTACATGGACTTGCTGAAGAAACTCAGTGCCTTCAGGGCGGGCACCGATCGTGCAACGTGCTCCTTGTTTGAATGTTTGTAGAATTGATAGCCCCATTTGATCAGGTCGCCGCTGAAGCGGGGCTTCACATAGAACGGGCTTTGGGAATCAAACATCCAACGTATCCCTTTGGAGATCATGCCCGGTGCCGCCAGCGGAATGATGTGGCTGGGTACAAGCATGCCCGCATTCCGTGTTGAGCACCCATCGCTCAGGTCACCCTGGTCAATGATCGTTACCTTGAAACCGGCTTTACTGAGATAGTACGCTGAACTCAAACCTATAATGCCGCCGCCTATGATTCCAATATTCTTCATTTTCGTGTCTCTCGTTCAATGAATTACCATAAAGCCAGAAGCCGGCTACAATCGGCCAGCCTAGATCACCTGAAACCCATAGGCATACGGATCATCTTCAGGATCGATGCTTATTGTATTGTACCCAAATACCTTCGCCCAGCCTTCCACACTGGGAATGATCGCCGGCTTGCCAGCCAGGGTTGTTACTTCCTCAATTCTTCCAATGAATTTCGAGCCAATGATGCTCTCGTGAATAAAATCCTCACCGGGCTTCAGCTTGCCCTTTGCATACCATTGTGCCAGGCGAGCTGACGTACCCGTTCCGCACGGGGAACGGTCAATTGCCTTGTCGCCATAGAACACCGCATTGCGTGCCGTGGAAGCCGGATCAATCACCTTGCCAGCCCACAGGATATGGCTGCAACCGTTGATCGTCGGATTCTCCGGATGTACAAACTGATGTTTTCTATTGATGTCCTTGCGCAATTCCCTGCTCCAGCTGATGAGCTGGTCTGCGGTGAAATGCTCCAGTCCCGGAAAGGCGGGCTGGGGATCGACAATGGCGTAGAAATTTCCTCCATACGAAACATCCAGGGTCAGCTCACCCAGATCAGGACAAACTGCCTTAATATTCTCTGCGGCCAGGTATGCTTTCACATTCCGGATCTTGACTGATTTCACTTTCTTCCCTTCCTGTTTGTACTCCACTTTAACCAGTCCGGCCGGCGTCTCAAGGTTAAGATGGCCCGGCGTTTTAGGAATGACAAGCCCCTGTTCAATGGCAATGGTCACGGTGCCGATCGTTCCATGACCGCACATGGGAAGACATCCACTGGTCTCGATGAAGAGTACACCAATGTCATTAGCGGGATCAGATGGCGGATACAGAATGCTGCCGCTCATCATGTCATGGCCGCGGGGCTCAAACATGAGGCCTTTGCGTATCCAGTCAAATTCCCGGAGGAAATGCTGGCGCTTCTCGCTCATGTTGTTGCCCGTCAGCAATGGGCCTCCTCCGGCCACCAGCCGGACTGGGTTTCCACACGTGTGCGCATCAATACAAAAGAATGTTTTACTCGCCATAACCGCCCGTTTGATGTTGCCTGCTTTTTACTTCTTCCCCATTTCGTTATTGTATAACCGCCAAATGCCTAAAGGATTATTGATTTTCAGTTCGGCGGGCAGCAGTGCTTCCGGAAAATTCTGGTAAGAAACGGGACGGACGAACCGCTTGATCGCGTCTGTTCCTACCGAAGAAAACCGTGAATCAGTAGTGGCCGGAAAGGGTCCGCCGTGATGCATGGAAGGACAAACCTCCACCCCGGTTGGTACACCATTGATGATAATCCTCCCCACCCTTTCAGTGACGAGCTGAATGAAGTCGGCGTACTGGACCAGTTCATCCTCCTCTCCGATGATGGTGGCTGTCAGCTGACCCGGCATTGCCTTCGCGGCTGCCGTCAGTTCATCCATGGTCGATGCCTTCACCAGCAGGGAATATGGACCAAAAACCTCTTCGACCAATTTGGGATTGTTCAGAAAATCGGCCGCAGCCACTGTTGCCAGTGTGGGCATGCCCTGGTTCTCTTTGGGTTTCTCCGAGGATTCCGCGGCCAGCGTAACTCCTTTCTGTGCTAATGCATGCTCGCGGTTCTTTCTAAAATTTGCGGCAATGCCAGGATGCAGCATGGTAGCTGGCGCGATCTTCTCCATTCTTTCACTTAGCTGTTTTGCAAAAACATCCAACTGAGGACTTTGTATACTCAGCAGCAAGCCTGGATTGGTGCAGAACTGTCCCACGCTCAAGGTGATGGAACCCGCGTACATCTCCGCCACCTTCTCACTCCTGGCTTTCAAGGCGCCGGGGAGGATAAACACCGGATTAATGCTTCCCATTTCAGAAAACACCGGAATCGGATCGGGACGCTGGGCAGCATAGTCAAACAAGGCTTTGCCTCCTGAAAATGATCCCGTGAAGCCAACAGCCTTTGTTAGCGGATGCTGCACAAGGGCCTTGCCTGCCTCAAAGGAGGAACTGTGCACGTGCTGAAAGGTATGCCTGGGGACACCCGATTTCTCTGCAGCCCGGGCAATAGCACCGGCGACCATTTCAGAGGATTTGGGATGTGCCGGGTGCGCCTTCAGCACCACCGGGCAACCGGCAGCGAGCGCAGACGCCGTATCAACACCGGCGGTGGAATACGCAAATGGGAAATTGCTGGCGCCAAAAACAACGACCGGTCCGAGCGGCACCTGCATCTTCCTGATGTCAGGCTTAGGGATCGGTGCGCGGTCCGGGAGGGCGGTGTCCACACGGGCTTCTACCCAGGAACCCTCACGGATGAGCGCAGCGAATTGCCTGAGCTGGTTGCACGTCCTTCCCCGCTCTCCCTGCAGCCTTGCCTCTGGGAGATTGGTCTCTTCCATGGCTTGCGTGATCAGCCCTGGACCTAATGCCTCGATCTCCGAGGCGATGGCCTCCAGAAATACGGCGCGCGCATGGCCATCCAGCTTGCGATACGGCAGAAACGACTCCTGTGACTGCTTCAGGACACTGTCAATCTCTTTACCCGATAGGTCTTTGAACATGGTTCTTTTAATTTTATAATTTCTTAAATCCAGTCAATGCGGGTGACCGTCTGTTCCACGATTACATCGCCGGTGTGTTTTATCGTCTGCGGCTCCACAAGCACGATTTTTACCTCTTCGTTGTTTGTCCATGGCCTGTGCTCAACTCCTTTGGGCACAATAAGAATCTCTCCCGTCCCGGTCGCGATCGTTGGTCTATCCCTGAAGTCCATCATCAGCGTCCCCTCGAGGACAATGAACAGTTCATCTTCATGATCGTGCTTGTGCCAAACCAATTCACCTTTCAATTTGGCGATCTTGACGTGGTTGTCATTCAATTCCCCGATAATGTAAGGGTGCCAGTACTCGGAGAACCTGGCGAATTTCTCAGCAAGATTGACGTGCATCGAATTCAAAGTTTAGAGTATAAAAGGCCAAAGCCTAAGGTGCAAATACCCGGAGCAGCGACCTGTGCGGGCTACAATTTTTTGTAGTCAGGCAAAGTGGGTCTGCTCTTTATCCCGTCACGGATGATCTTCAGGACGCGGTCACGCTCTTCACCGATCAGGGTGAGCCTGGGCGCCCGCACGTGTTCAGATCCAATACCAGTCTCCGTTTCAGCAAGCTTGATGTACTGAACGAGTTTGGCATGGATGTCGAGTTCCAGCAGCGGAAGAAACCAGCGGTATATTTTAAGAGCCTCATCAATTTTGCCGGCTTTCACCAACTTATAAATGGCAACGGTTTCAGCTGGAAAGGCACAAACCAGTCCGGCCACCCAGCCGTGGGCACCCATCAGAAGGCTTTCCATGGCAAGGGTATCCACACCGCTCAGGATTTTGAACCGATCTCCAAAACGGCTGATCATTCTCGTCACGTTACTGACATCGCGTGTTGATTCCTTCACGGCTTGTATCGTAGGCATCTCCGCCAATTCGGCGAACATGTCCAGCGTCACTTCTGTCTTGTAATCGACAGGGTTGTTGTAGACCATGATGGGCAGCGGCGTAGCTTTCGCAACAGCCTTGTAGTACGCTACCGTTTCCCGATGATCGGACTTGTACCGCATGGGTGGCAACATCATCAGGCCCCTGGCCCCGATTTTCGCGGCCTGCTCAGCGAGCTTCACGGCTTCACTGGTACTGCCTTCGGCGATGTTCATCACCACGGGCACCTTGCCGGCTACTTTCTCGATGGTGAACTTCACCAAGTCAAACTTCTCCTCATTGCTGAGCACGCTTGACTCGCCCAAAGTTCCGCCGAGGATAACCCCTTCTGCGCCGGCAGCAAGCTGGGCCTGAAGGTTCTTGTCAAACAAGTTGAAGTCCAACGTATCCTGGGCCGTAAACTTGGTTGTCAGCGCAGGGAATACTCCTTTCCACATAGGTTTCTTTTTTTGTCAAATATAGAAAGCCCATTCAAGTAAAATTTGGCATAAAATAGTTATTAGATATACTATTTTGACTATTTATGCATCGCAATAGGTCAATATATGGCTAAAATAGTGTCAAGTCGGGTCATAGCGTTCAACGTTCCGCAAACGGAGAATGAGGTGGTGCGGGTACAAGTGGATGCCTTCCCACACTTTTATGATCAACTCCACCAGCACCAGGAAATTCAGATTATGTTTATTGAGACGGGTGAAGGAACCGTCATTGCAGGTGACTATGTAGGCCGATTTCAACCCAATGATGTTTTCATCATTGGCAGCGGGCAACCTCACGTTTTTCGCAGTGATCAGAGTTATTACGATTCCCCGTCACCCGGTGCCTCCCGTTGCATTTCTCTGTATTTCGACGAGCGGTATTTTGGCAAACCCCTGTGGGATTCCAATGAACTCAAGCTGTTCCGTGAATTCACTGCGAACAGCCAGAAAAGCTATCAGCTGGTTCGCGATGCTGTACTGAATGCTTCGGTACTTCTGAGAAAACTGGGGACCAGCACCGGCCTCGAGAAACTGGTCATTTTCTTTTCTCTTCTGAAACTGCTGATCGAGTCTTCGGACAAGAAAACCCTGTCGATTCAGCCTGGCAAACTCCAGGTGAGTGAGGAAGGAAGAATGAATTCAATTATTGAGTTCACCTTCAGGGAGAGTCATCGGAAGATATACCTGACCGAAGTGGCCCAATTGGCCAATCTCTCATCGGAAGCATTCTGCCGGTATTTCAAACTGCATACCCGGAAGACCTACATCAATTTTCTGAATGAGGTCAGGGTGAGTTCAGCGTGCCAGTTACTCATTCACAAAGACCTGAGCATTCAGGAAATTTGCTACCAAACCGGATTCAGTAACATCTCAAATTTCAACAGGATTTTCAAGAAGATCACGGGCAAGACGCCCGTCGCATTCAGGCAACAGCTGCCATTCGCCAAATGATGCCGGTCAGGCCTTCTTCAATTCAAAGACAGTAAGCTCGGGGGGCATTCCGACACGGCCAGGATAACCCAGGTATCCGAACCCGCGGTTGACATACAGGTACTGATCCCCCTCCTGGTACAAGCCACCCCACTGGTTGTAAACATATTGCACCGGGCTCCAGCGGAATCCCGGAATTTCCACACCAAACTGGAATCCATGGGTGTGGCCGGAAAAGGTTGCGTCAATGTCAGGGTACAGCGGCCGGACCTGGGCATCCCAATGCGTCGGATCATGGGACAAAAGCAACTTCACTGCCGCTTCATCCGTGCCGGCATGGGCGAGGTCGAGTTTTCCGTATTTCTGGAAACGGGTGCCCCAGTTCTCAATGCCGATGATGGCCAGTTTCTCGCCACCCAGTTCAACGAACCGGTGTTCATTCATCAGCAGATCATAACCCAGCAGGCGGTGTGCCTCGATCAAGTCTTTGAAATTATCCTGCTTCAATTCCGTGGTCGCCCAGCGCTTATAGTCCCCGTAGTCATGGTTGCCTGTAATCGAGAACACCCCAAGCGGTGCACGCAGTTTACTGAAGATATCAAAATAGTCTTTTACCTCATGCGTGGCATTGTTGACGAGATCACCGGTAAAGAAAATCATTTCGGGTTTTTCCTTCATCAACATTTCCACACCGCCCTTAACAGCGGTCTTGTCCCAGAAGCTGCCGGAATGAATATCTGAAATCTGTCCGATCCTCATCCCGTCAAAGGAATTGGGCAGGTTCTTAAGTTTCAGGGTTATCCTCCTGACGCGGTAGTCATGGGCCCCGGAGATAATGCCATAGGCAAAGGCTCCCATGGGTATGCTCGCCGCAACGACAGCCGCTTTTGAAAGGAATTCGGAGCGTGGAATAGCTTCGCCGGGCAAGTCGCCCGTAGCTCCTTTTGAAAAATATCCAGCCACCAGGCGAACCCCGCGATGAATATCATCGATGAACAGAAAGAGAACCGCAAAAATCTTTGAAAAATAGACTGAAAAAAGTCCGGTGATCACCCAGTTCCGCACATTGGCGCTGGCGCGGTCCGGATCGCCAAAGGCCCACCACAACAAGGCGAACAGGCTCAGGATTGTCGGAATCCAGTAAACCAGACGGATTCCGGTCTTCCAGGCTGATGAGGTGTTTTTTGTGATGTTGGTGATGGCCTGAAAGACATAATAGTCAATGGCCATGAACACAACAGCAAAAAAAAGTATCAGCAGGATCTTGTTCATAATAAAAAGTGGGGTCGCTTCACAAGGAGACGACCCCACGTATGATTTATTGTAATCAATTCAAGGCCACTGAACCCTCTGGTTCATCTGCCCGCTGATTGACCCTGAAAACACGTTCTTTCAACCGGGCAATCATCAGGTACATGACAGGAACCAACACCAGGGTAAGAAAAGTTCCGAAGATGATTCCAAATATCATCGTCCAAGACAAAGGACCCCAGAATGCCACGTTGTCGCCGCCAAAATAGATTTGCGGGCGAAATTCAGTAAAGAGCGTCACGAAGTCAATGTTGAAGCCCACGGCGAGAGGAATCAATCCAAGGGTAGCGGCCATGGCCGTTAGCAATACCGGTGTCATACGGGTCTTGCTAGCCTCCACGATGGCAGGCTTCAGCGGTACACCCTGCGAGATCAGCAAGTCTGTGAATTCCACCAGGAGAATACCGTTTCGCACAACAATACCAGCCAATGCCATCAGACCCACGCCTGTCATGACAATGGAAATCTCCATTCTGAACAGCGAGAATCCGAGGAGTACGCCGATGAGGCTCAGTACAATTTCAGCCAGAATAATGATCGGCTTGCTCGTGGAATTAAACTGAACGACCAAAATCATAAAGATGAGCCCCAGAGCTACCAAACCGGCATTGCCGAGAAAGGCCATTGTTTCCTTCTGCTTTTCCTGCTCACCGGTCATGTTGATGGTGACGCCATCGGGAACCTTGAACGAGGCCATGGCCTGCTGAATCTCAGCGACCACTTCGTTTGCGTTGAAATCACTCAGCACATTGGAGGCCAGCGTGATTGTTCTCTTTTGATCAATCCGCTTGATGCCGGCATAGCTATTGGAGTATTCTATTTTAGCAAACGAAGAAAGCGGCACCTGCCGGACCTGGCCACCCATGGTCATGTCGCGGAACGTGATGGGGAGGTTGATCAGGGTATTGATATCATTCCGCTGACTGGGTTGAATCCTCAGCTGGATCGGATAGTCATCATTGGCGTCCCTGAATTTGGAAACTTCAAACCCATATATGGCGGTGCGAAGCGCTCCGCCAATCTGGGCAGTTGAAATTCCTTCGCGGTTTGCTTTTTCACGGTCGATATGAATGACGATTTCTGGTTTGTCCCTTTGAAAATCAGATTTCAATTCCTCCACCCCGGCAACCTGGATAGAATCAAGGTACTTCTCCACGCGTGATGCGGTGGCGGTGAGGATATCAAAGTCCTCTGCTGAAATTTCAATGTTGACCGGCTTACCGGTTGGCGGGCCGCCCTGCTCTTGGTCAACTGAAATTTCTGCACCCTTCACGCCCTTCATGGCATCACGAATTTTTCCAAGATAGTCTCTGGATGATTGGCCCATTCGATCACCAAAATTCACAAAGGCTACAGTCACTTTTCCAAGGTGCGGGCTGGCCTGTGCCCCATCAAATGGATTCTCACTGGCGCCTACTGCTACGTTGGAAATAATTGATTCTACAATAGGGTTGTTCTTTCCAACGACGGCTTCCACTTTATCTTCCACGATGTGTGTGATCGAATCAGTGACTGCCTGGTCGGTTCCAATGGGCATGCGGATGTATGTAAAAATAAAGTTAGGATCGCCTTTCGGAAAGAAGACAACCGGAGGCTTCCTGACTGAGGTGAACCATAGTGAAAAGAGAAACAAAAGCACCACACTTCCCATGACCAGTGCCGGCCTGAAGCCTTCCAGCGTCCACGACACCTGCCTCATATAGAAGCGCTGAACCCTTGGCCAGATATTGGTCTGGAATCCAGAGATCATTTCCTCCAGCACAAAGCGGTGCAGAGAGTAAATTCCAAATATGAACAGGGTGAAGTTGCCCAGCCCAAATGAGCCGGTGACATACCAGATCAATGCGATGGCGGCAAAAATAACACCTGAAATCTTGTAGCCTTTCGTGAATTTCGTCCGGCTGTGATCGTGATCGTGCGCCTTCATGAAGTCGGCCGCGAATACAGGGTTCATGATGTACGCTACCACCAGGGAGGCCAGCAGCGCAACGATGAGGGTCACTGGAAGGAAGAACATAAACTCACCGATGGTACCAGGCCAGAAGGCCAGTGGTACGAAGGGAGCCAAAACCACCAATGTACCTGAAAGCACCGGCATGAATACTTCACCTGCCGCAATCTTGGCTGCCTTGCGGATCGGCACCTTGCCGTTGTCAAACACACGGTGTGTGTTTTCAATCACCACGATGGCGTCATCCACCACAATGCCAAGGGCAAGGAGGAATGAAAACAACGTCATGAGGTTGAGCGTGAATCCAAGAGTAGGAAATACGAGAAAGGCGATGAAGCTTGAAATCGGAACTGACAAACCTACAAATATCGCGTTGGTCGCCCCCATGAAGAACATCAGGATGATCGTCACCAATACAAAACCAATGATGATGGTGTTGATCAGGTCATGGAGGGTGGTCCTGGTGTTGTCCGACTGGTCGGCCGTGATGGTTACTTTAACCCCGGCGGGGAGTATGCTACTCTGGAAATGATCAACAATTTCATTGATTTGATCCGATGCGTTGATGAGGTTCTCGCCTCCCCTCTTGATCACATTGAGTGTCACAACGTTCTTGCTGTCAAGCCTGGCGAAGCTCTCCTGGTCCTTGTGGGTATCAATCACCTCGGCAACATCCTTGAGGTAGATTTTGCCGCCTTTAATAGACCCGATAACCGTATTGGCAATCTGGTCTGAATTGGCATATTCGCCATTCACGCTCAAGGAACGCTTCATCCCGGCCACGGACAACTGCCCGCCGGAAATAATCCTGTTTTCATAGCCGATTGCGCTTGATATATCATCCAGGCTGACGCCGGCCATGGCGGCCTTGAACATGTCAACATTGATCTGAATTTCCCGGTCCAGTGCGCCAACAATATCCACGCGGCGTATTTCGGTCAGCGCCTCGATTCGGTCCTGCATTTGTTCGGCATATTTCTTCAGGGTCTGGAGGTCAAAATCCCCGGAGAGGTTCACATTCATGATGGGCACCTCGGAGATGTCAATGTCGATCACCTGCGGATCGTCAGGCAGGTCGCTCGGAAGGTCCTGCTTGGCTCTATCCACTGCCTCCTTTACTTCGCGCTTGGCTTCCTTCACCTCCACGTTTGTTTCAAACTCGATAATGACGTTGGAAAAATCCTGGACCGAATTGCTGGTGATCTTTTTTACCCCGGCAATGGACTTCACCTCTTTCTCGATTTGCTTGGTCACCAGGTTCTCCACATCCGTCGGCGAGGCTCCCGGATAAATGGTGGCGACGAAAATTTGCGGGAATACCACCTCCGGGAAGTTCTCCTTGGGAAGGCTGTTATAGGTCATGATACCGGCCAGACAGATAATAATGGTGCCGACATAGATCGCCACTTTATTGTCGATGGACCAGCTGGTTGGTTTGAATTCTTTTTCGGTGTCTTGCATATTCGATGGATGTTAGAAATTCGAGGCGGATAAATGAATCATCAGGGTTTTACCAATTCGCCTTCATTCAATCCCTGGAAACCAACCGTAATGATTTTGTCGCCCGCCTTCAGTCCTGATTTGATTTGAGCCATGTTTCCATACACGCCGCCAACTTCCACCACATTTCTCTTTGCTACCATTTTGTCGCCTTCCATCGTGGCGGTGTACACAATTTTCTGCTCATTCACTTCCTGCACAATATTCACCGGTACGACTATCGCCGCTTTTTCGGAATGGAAAATAATACGCAATACACCCGTCATGTTGGGCCGCAGGTCTTCATTGGGCGGCAAAGCCACTTCCACTGCAAATGTCCTCGACAACTGGTTGATGGTTCTCCCAACGAAGGTCACTTTAGCCTCAATTGACTTATTTACATCAGAAAAAGTAAGATTTGCCTTGTTACCGGTGCTAATGTCAGTGACATAGGACTCGGATACATTGGCCTTCATTTTCAACTTGTCGCTGCTCACGACGCGAAACGCCGGAATGCCCGGTGCTGCGTTTTGACCGATCTTCATGTTTACCTCGTCGATGGAGCCATTGATAGGCGATTTTACGCGACTCATATCGAGCTGCTCATTGAGTGTAGCCAGTCGTTTCTCCAGGCTTTCCTTGTTGGTCTTGGCCTGCAGGTACTGTACTTCCGTACCAATTTTCTGGTCCCACAGATTCTTCTGCCTTTCATACACGCTGTTGGCAAGTTCAAGACCCGATTTAACTTCCTCAATGCTGCGGAGGGTAATGGAGTTATCAATCTGGGCAAGCGTTTGTCCCTTCTTCACCACATCACCTTCTTTCGCGAAAACCTGGGTTATCGCACCCCCGGTCCGTGCGCTGATCACGATGTTGTCAAAGGCCTCGACGGATCCCTGTGTCTGGATGTAGTAGTCAAAGGGCTTGGGTGTGAGTTCCACAACGGCCACATCCTTTGATCTTGGAGCATTGGCATCCGGATTTTCTTTAGCAACCTCCAGTTCAAGCTTTCTGATTTCTCCGGAGAGTTTGGCGTGCTGGGCTTTCATCTCCGCCAGTTGGGTGGCTTTGTCTTTTGGGGCACTGCTGCAGGCACCAAGCAATAGGCCCAGGAACAACAAGGCAAATGTGCTGAGGTAAAATCTATTTTTCATGGTTATTTCTTTTCAGGGTTAATCAAGGTATTATTTTCATAGGTGCTGGGGAGCAGCCTTCCGTATGCTTTATCGAGGTCGACTTTCGCGACCATGGCGTCAAAGAGTGCTGAGTAGTAATTGGTTTGAGCCGTGCGAAGGCTGTTCTCAGCATCCGTCACCTCAAGGCTGGAACCCACGCCCTGGCCATATTTGATCTTGGTTACGCGCGCCACATTGCCTGCAAGCTCCTGGTTTTCTCTCTGCGCTGCCAGGGACAATACCGCATTCTCGAATCCGACCGACGCCTGTGTGATTTCCAGGTTGATGGAATTCTTGAGGTTGATGAAGCCATTGTCTATTTGAACAAGCTTCAGCTTCTCCTGCTGAATCCGGTAATTGCGCGACAATCCTGTGAAGAGCGGAACGTTCATGCTGATACCGATCTGGGAAAAGTCATACCACGAATCGGGCCCGAGTCCATTTTCATCCTTGATGGTGGAGTTCGTGGAGAAGAGTCCGGATATGTTTGGCGACTGAGTCGATGCACCCAGGGTTGCAAAGGCTGAAATGACGGGGGCGGCACCGGCATACTGGTTCTTCACGTTCAGTCTCTGCAGGCGCTGATTGACCTCCAGCACCTTGTAGTCAGGACGGTTGCGAATATCCCATCCTTCTTTGTAATGCTCAAGGTTTGTATCAACCTGAACATCCTGAATGCTTCCCAACACATTGATGGGATCCTCCTGCGGGTAGTTCATTTGAAATTTCAAGAGTTGAAGGCCAAACTCATTCAAATTCAGGAATTTATCTCGCTCGGCCCTTAGGTTGTTCAACGTAACTTTTACCCGGTCCACGTCGATGCTTTCAGCAAAGCCATTTTGATTGAGCGCCCGGGTATTGCGGTACAATGAATCAACCCGTGCAATGTTGGCATCAAAAAGCTGGGTGCGCTCTTTGTTGATCAGCACAGCGTAATAGGCCTTGGTCACGCCCTGGATGATATCCTGCTGCGTCTGTTCTGTTGTTTTTATGGCCAGGTCACGGTATGTGCTTGCTGCCTTGAGGCCCACCAGGTACGAGCCGTTGAAGATGAGCTGATTCAAGGTGAGGCTGGCCGAACTGGATGCCTTCAGCTGAAAAAAGTTCTGCGCGGCAATTACGTCGCCAGGCTTTAGGCCGGGTACCGAACTAAGGTCGCCCAGGAAGCCGCCTGGATTGTAGGACGTGAAGAAGCGCGGGAGCTTCGGGTTATTCACAATCGATGCAGATCCGCTGATTTGTGGCAGCCCGATACCAATGGTCTCATTCACTTTGGCTTTGGCAATGCGCTGATCCAATTCTGCATTCCTGGCACGGATGGAATTCTCAAGCGCGTATTGTATGCACTGTTCGACCGTAAATGCTCCCCCGGATTGCTCCTGCCCATGGGAATAGAACGAGGCAAAAACAGCAATTGAAAATAGGTATAGACGTCTCATATGGATTGGGATGTTAATTCAGTATGCTGAGGTTCCTGCTTGTACTTCTCATAGACCTTGCGGCCTTTGTCTGTTAAAATACCGTAAACGAAATGTTCAAAGATCTGGACATTGACATCAGAAAGGTTGAATTTTTCCGCGGGAAAAATTCGCTCGTCGAAGGTGAGCTGAATGGTTTCCAGCCTGGCGATCGCCAATACTTCAACGCTGATATCCTTACGGAAATACCCTTCCTCAATACCCTGTTTCAGGTTCCTCACGATAGAGTCCTTGATGTATTTTTCCTTGTGACTCATCCAGACCGACCAGGCCCGGGCATGATATTTCTGAAGGTCAAAAAGAAGCGAAGGATTGATTTTTTGAAAATCACGCTTCATGCAGGCAGAGACGTTTACTAACTCATCAATCGCGTTGGTTGAAGTCTGGTGGAAGCCCTCATATTGCTTTACATCCCTCTCCATGTGAAAGACAAGCACCATCGTAACGATTTCGTCCTTGTCAGCAAAATAATGGTAGAGGGTTTTCTTGCTTACCGAGAGGTGCCTGGCAATATCGTCCATGGAAACACTCCTCACGCCGTACTTCATGAAGAGCTCCTCAGCTCCCCGCAAAATCCTGTCTTTTATGTCTGTTTCTTCCATAAGGGCCGCAAAACTATGGAAACTATTGACATTACCAAAGTTTCCATAGTTTCCATCTAACGCCCATTCGGGTAAATGGTTGGGGTTTTTTAAAAAATAGTTTGCCGGAATAGGTCAAAATAGCCCTCAACCGTTTGCAATGCCAGAACCCTGCTGATCATTGGGTCGCTCCCTTGGTCCGCACCACTTTTCATTCATCTTCTGCTTGAAGCGCTCCCGGTCTTCAGTCGACATGCCTGACCATTTCTGAGACCAGTTATACCCCCAGGGTGCGCCATGGCGATGCCGCCAATGGCCGCCGCCCCTTCCGAATGACCAGAACAATATTTTACTCAGGGCCAGCAGACCCAATGCCTGCCAGAAGGTAAGAATAGGCCCGGCAAACAGCACCGGCACCAACCAGTTCCACAACGTCTGCGTCACCAGGCCTATCAACCCCAACGCCACCACTCCAAACACCATAAATTTTACAATCCACACTCCGCGTTTCATACTCGTATTATTTAAATTTTTAATTCATTTGACCGGCTATCAGCCTTCAACTTTCAAATATCACCCAGCCTTTAACTCCTGTTCATTTCATCATAAAACCTCTGCAACCGCTTCCTCAACGCCAGGATCGCATAACGCTTCCTCGACAGCAGCGTGTTAATGGAGACGCCCGTCTCTTCGGCGATTTCCCTGAAACTTCGTTCCTCCATCTCGTTTTGAATGAAGATCTCCCTTTGGTCGGCCGGCAATTCATCCAGGGCCAGTGTAATTTCATCCCAGATAGCCTCCCGGAGCAATGAGGCTTCCGGTGTATTGTCAAGGTCAGGGAGAATCTCCTGCAGCGTTAAAGGCGACTCGTCGTCTTTGCCCAAGGTGCCTTCAAAGTCTGTTTTCTTCGGCCTGGCGGCATCGCGGCGATACCCGTCGATGATCTTGTTCCTCGCGACGCTGTACAGCCAGGAGGTGATGCGGTCCAGTGACTCAATGGACTCAAATCCTGCAACAAACTGAACAAACACATCCTGCAGGATGTCCTCAGCCTCCTCCAGCGAGCCTACACGGCCTCGTATAAAGCCAAGCAACTTGCCTCTCTCCCTTCGGAATGTCTCCTGCTTGATTTCCTGCATCAGGTTTATGTCAATTGCCACTGCTCGTGCCATATGCCTGAATAGACGGCGAGCCGGCAGCGATTATTTTACGCAAAAGTGAATATTTGGTTGGTGGCAAATTCACGGGAATATGGCCGCTCCGGCAGAATCGTGGCGGGAGGTGCAATTTGTATGGGGATATTGTTTCCGGGGCTTCAAAATTCTCTATTTTTGGGCTCACTTTCGCCTCATGATTTTATTTTTTCGTTCTCCCTCCAGCCTCCTTTACGCGGTTGGACACGCTCACTCATTTTCTGTCGATGACATCCAAAAACTGATCTGGCTCTTCGGGGGAGCAACGCCACTTGAAGAGAAGTCCCTGACTGGATACTTTATCGGCCCACGAAAAGAAATGGTGACACCCTGGAGCACCAATGCCGTAGAGATTACCCAGACGATGGGCATCAGGGGCATCGAACGAATAGAAGAATTCGCAGTCGTTCCAAATGACTCCGCCGCTCATGATCCCATGCTGCAGGTGCTGTACCATCAGCTCGACCAGGCGTTGTTTACGATCCGGCATACACCGGAACCCATCCTGGAAATTGACGACCTCGCTGCCTACAATAGAAAAGAAGGACTGGCGCTCAACGACGAGGAAATCGATTACCTGAAAGACATCAGCTGGAAGCTTGGACGCAAGCTTACCGACAGCGAAGTCTTTGGTTTTTCGCAGGTGAACTCGGAGCACTGCCGTCACAAGATTTTCAACGGGACCTTCATCATCGACGGCAAGGAGAAGGAATTCACACTCTTTCAGCTGATCAAGAAGACTTCGAAAGAGAACCCCAATTATCTCGTATCTGCCTACAAGGACAATGTCGCTTTTATCAGCGGACCGGTAGTCGAGCAGTTTTCACCCGCCAGGCAGGACACCGCCGACTATTTTAAAATCGAAGACTTTGAGTCCGTCATCTCGCTGAAAGCCGAGACACATAATTTTCCAACTACCGTAGAGCCCTTTAACGGCGCAGCGACAGGATCCGGTGGAGAAATCAGGGACAGGCTTGCCGGTGGAAAGGGCTCTTTGCCCCTGGCAGGTACAGCCGTATACATGACTGCATACCCGCGGCTTGACAACGGAAGGCCCTGGGAGAAGAAAATTGCAGCGCGGAAATGGCTCTACCAGACTCCTGCGGAGATCCTCATCAAGGCCTCCGACGGCGCCAGTGATTTTGGAAACAAGTTTGGCCAGCCGCTCATCGGGGGAAGTGTACTCACCTTTGAATATTTTACAGGCAGCCGAAAATTCGGCTTCGACAAAGTGATCATGCTGGCGGGCGGCGTAGGCATCGGCAAGAAAGCGGACAGCAAGAAAGAGCACCTCCAGGCCGGCGACAAGATTGTGATATTGGGCGGAGACAACTACCGCATCGGCATGGGCGGCGGAGCAGTTTCATCCGTGGCTACGGGTGAATTTGGAAATTCCATCGAACTCAACGCGATTCAGCGCTCCAACCCTGAAATGCAAAAACGGGTCATGAATGCCATCCGCGCCATGGTTGAAATGTCGGTGAACCCGATCGTTTCCATTCACGATCATGGTGCCGGCGGACACCTTAACTGCCTCAGCGAGTTACTGGAGGAAACCGGCGGCCGGATTTCGATCGACAGCCTTCCGATAGGTGACCCTACCCTATCCTCCAAAGAAATTATCAGCAACGAATCGCAGGAACGCATGGGTCTCGCCATCCATGCGAAAGATGTGGAGACCCTGAAGAAGGTAGCTGAACGCGAGCGCGCCCCCATGTACGTGGTAGGTGAAGCCACCGGTGACAAGAAGCTTACCTTTCAGACTTCAAAAGACGGCCTGAAACCCGTTGACCTGAATGTTGACCACCTGTTCGGATCATCTCCGAAAACCATTCTCATCGACGCAACTGTTGCTTCGGTATTTGATGACGTTAAATACGATCCAAACCGGCTGCACGAATACCTGGAGCAGGTGCTGCAACTTGAAGGGGTGGCCTGCAAGGATTGGCTAACCAATAAAGTTGACCGCTCCGTAACAGGCAGGGTAGCCACCCAACAGACCTGCGGTGCCATTCAGCTTCCCCTTAACAATGTGTCGGTCATGGCGCTGGATTTTCTCAGCCACAAAGGTGTGGCCACTGGCATCGGCCACGCTCCTGGTGCAGCACTGGTTGATCCGGCAGCCGGCAGCAAACTGGCCATCGCAGAAGCGCTGCTTAATCTTATATGGGCACCTTTGAGCCACGGACTGAAAGGCGTATCGCTCAGTGCCAATTGGATGTGGCCCTCCAGGAATCCCGGTGAAAATGCCCGTCTGTATAAAGCGGTTGAAGCAGTCAGTGAGTTTGCTATCCAACTCGGTATCAACATTCCGACTGGCAAGGACTCGCTGTCGATGACCCAAAAATATCCCTCCGGCGAAGTGGTATACTCCCCGGGTACGGTGATTATTTCCGCTGTAGCAGAAGTGGATGATATCCGTAAAACTGTGTCACCCGATCTAAAGCCGCTCGAAGGCTCTACCCTGCTCTACATTGATTTTTCAAAAGACAATCTCTCACTCGGCGGAAGCAGCTTCGCGCAGGTGGTCAATCAATTGGGCAACCAGGCTCCAACCATCAAGGACGATTTCTATTTTCTCAACGCCTATAATGCAGTACAGGAACTTATCAAACAGGATCTGATCTTAGCCGGGCACGACATTTCTTCTGGTGGCCTGATCACCACGTTGCTGGAAATGTGCTTCCCCGTTCCAAGGGTGGGGATGAAACTGAACCTGTCCGACCCTGGAACCGACATCATCAAAGTGCTCTTCAGTGAAAACCCCGGTATTGTCATCCAGGTCCCGGGTGATTCGGGTGTTCCTGCCAAGCTGAAAGAGAGTAAGGTTGACTTCAGGATACTGGGCAGTGTCTCCCTTGACCGGAGCCTGCTCTTACAGCAGCCTGAAGCAAAGAGCCATCAACTGGATGTTGATTCCCTTCGCTCCACCTGGTTCCACACCTCCTATCTCCTCGACAAACTCCAAAGAACCAAAGGTCATGCGGAAAGACGCCGGGACAATGCATTCCGCCAGCCTTTGGAATATAAGTTCCAATCAACATTTGACGGAAAGTATTCTACCTACGGCATCGATCCTCACCGCAGAACGCCTTCCGGTCTGAAATCAGCGATCATCCGTGAGAAAGGCGTCAATGGCGACAGGGAAATGGCTTACACACTTTACCTCGCTGGCTTTGACGTGAAGGATGTACACATGACTGATCTCGTGTCCGGACGTGAGGACCTTTCATCTGTAAACATGATTGTATTCGTCGGGGGATTCTCCAATTCTGATGTGCTCGGCTCTGCCAAAGGTTGGGCCGGCGCATTTCTTTACAATCCGAGAGCCAAGGCCGCCCTTGATAATTTCTACAACCGCCCCGATACCCTCAGCCTGGGTGTGTGCAACGGCTGTCAGCTCATGATGGAATTGGGCCTGGTCTACCGCGACATGGCGATGAGCAGCCATCCGAAAATGCACCACAACGGTTCGGGGAAATTTGAATCGACTTTCATCAACATCTCCATTCCGAATAACAATTCGGTGATGCTGAGCAGCTATGCAGGGTCGAGACTGGGTGTGTGGCTGGCCCACGGAGAAGGCATGTTCAAACTGCCCAAGGAACAATCGCAATACCAGGTCGCGGCGACATACGCTTATCCGGAATATCCGGGAAACCCCAACGACTCAGACTACGCGGTTGCTGCCCTGACTTCCAAAGACGGCCGGCACCTGGCCATCATGCCGCATATTGAACGAACACTGTTCCCCTGGAACTGGCCGCATTACACGAGGTCCAGGCAAACCGACGAAGTCGGTCCCTGGATTGAGGCGTTTGTGAATGCCCGGGAATGGGTGAAGGGAATGGTAAGAGGTAAGAGGTAAGTGGTAAGAGGTAAGTGGTAAGTGGTGATGTCAAAACCTCAGCTAGTCAACACATCACAACTTTACTTTCACTGACAGGTTAAATACCCGGCCGTCGAGCGGACCCCAGACAGGAATAAACGTGGGCCTAGTCACGGTTCCCTCAACCAGTTTGCCGTACTGGGCCTGGCGGGCGTCGAACAGGTTTTCAACATTCAGGATGATGCTGCCAAAACTGAAATTCCGCTCAATCATGGCAGCCCAAAACCAAAAGTTGGGTACCCGCTGGCTCGGATAAATGGTTTGACTGTTATAATAGTATTGGCTTCCGTACACGTACTGGTTGGCCATGTAGCTTCCTTCAATCCCCGTCCTCCACTTTCCATGCACTGCATAGGCGAGGGTTGTAGAGAACTTATCCTTTGGATTAAAAGGCATGGGGTTGCTCAGGGTGCTGTACTGCTGAACCGCTTCGGTGTGGTTGTATCCCAGGTACAATTCCCAGTGTTTATAAGTAGCCTGAACGTACGTGTCTGTTCCCAACGTCTTGCCTGCATAATTCTGGTTTTCCATATAGGCCAATCCCAGCAGTGTATCGGTCACCACCCGAATGGGATTGGTGATTTCAGCGTAATAGAATGCCTGGTTCAGGCTTAGCTCTACATCATTGAATAAAATCGTGTTGTAATTAATATCAGCATTGACACCCACGGAGTGCTCGGATTTCACTCCCGCACCATTGTTGATGAGCGTAGGGCCAGGATCGACCAGCGAGAGAACGTTTGGCGCTTTGTATCCCGCCCCGGAAGCAAGCCTGACCGACAATTTCTCTGAAGCCTTGTAAAACAGGGCGACGCGGGGAAGCGGAAAATATCCATTGATGTTGTGGTGGTCCAGGCGGATGCCTGTTTCAAGGGTGAACTTCTTGCTGAGCTCCCAGTCATCCTGGGCGAACAATCCTACGGTGATGTAGTCGTAATCGGAGAACTGCACATTCAGTCCGGGAGCTTTGCGGAGTGATTCCGTGATGAGGTTTCCACCAATCACCAGGGTGTGCTTTCCAAGCTGCCGGCGGTCGCTGGCTTCTGAGTAGGATGAATACTGTGTGCCCTTAAAGTAAAAATTCGGATCGAACCGCAAAGGCACTTTCATCTCCCTTGAAAAGGAACTGACCGCCGATTTAAATGAAACAACGTGATCGGGCGCAAAGCTGTGGGTATACTCCAGGTCCAGCACATTCCGCAGGGTATTCTCGGTCCGCAGGTAAGGATGTGAAGCGCTGGCCTCCGCATTGACAGCCGTCATATCTCCGGTGCGACGGTTGTCAATGGTGGAGGTAAGGCCGACATTCAGTTTTGTTGCATCGCTCAGCTTGAAAAAGAAACGCGGATGGACGGTGAAGTTTTGATGCTCCGGCACTTCGCTGAACCCGTCGTTGTTGACATCGACGGCGGACTTGATGTTAGCCCCTGCAAATAGCGTATAGCCTGTCTTTTCGCTGATCTTGCCGGAGAAGAACATGTTGAGGTTTCTTTCTTTCAGGGTGGACGCGTTAAACAGCAGGGTTCGCTGGGGTTTGATGCCCGGCTCCCTGGAAATGATGTTGATCATACCTGCAATGGCACCACCTCCATACAGGGTGGACACCGATCCCTTGATGATTTCCACCTGGCGCAGGTCGAGCGGTGGAATGGACAACACACCGAGGCTGCCAGAGAAGCCGCCATACAAGGGCAATCCATCGCGGGCAACGAGCGTATACTGTGGGTCGAGACCCTGCATCCGGATGGCGTCATTGCCATTGAGTGGGTTGGTGCGCTGGATGGTGATCACCGCCAGGTCGCCAAGGATGCTGGCCACGTTTCCCGGCACCAGCGTGCTCTCTTCGTCCATTTCTTCCATACCCAGGACTTCGATTTTCAGGGGGAGGTCTTCAATCCGGCGGTTGGTTCGGGTGGACATCACGATGATTTCCTCCAGTTCCTCATCCTGGGGCACCAGGCCAACAAGAAATTCTGCCTTATCATACGGAATGGAAACAGCCACAACGGAATCACGGTAACCGACGAAGCTTATCTTGAATTCCGTCAGGCCTGCCGGGAGGTTGGTCATGACCGCCACCCCATCCTTGTCGGTTGATTCACCGGTATTGGTTTTAACAACAACCACATTGGCACCCGGGAGTGCTTCCAGGGTCGCTGCGTCCTGCAACTTGATGCTCAAACGGTTTTGGGCCGAGACGGAAAAGCCAGCCAGGAGCAAGCACCCAGTGGCTACCGCAGACAGTATTTTCATTGAAACAAATCTAAACGAGTTAATTTATACAAACCAAAGCTGCTTCTACTTCCTTCCCAACTCAAGCACCATAAAAGTACCAGGAATTACGGGTGGCCTTGGGTTGGGGTTTTCGGCAGTTGCCGCCGGGGGTGTTCCATACTGGGCCGTCGAAACGAAAACATGATGGGTCTTTGGATCAAAGGCAATGGTGCGCGCTCCCACTTCGGTTTTCACGGTCTCAACAACCCTGAACTCATTAGCAGATACTTCCTGAACGATCGTGATTGACCCCTCGCCATTCGAACTGATGGCTTGCCTGGTAGTGGGATCGAAGATCACGCCATCCACCCGCTTACCGATCGGCACCTGTGCCACGATCTTGCCATTGTCCGCATCGACGACGATCATCAGTGCATTGTGACAGACACTGAACAAGCGGCGCGTCTTCAGGTCCATCGCCAGACCGGTCGGCTCTTCTCCCGGCGCAATTTTCCATCGATTTTTGATGGCCAGGGTCTTGGCATCAAAAGCGACAATTTCATTCACATCCTCCAGGTTCACAAAGACAGTCCCCTTCTCATCGGACACACCGGCCTCCACGGCTTCCCCTCCCAAAGCCAAAGTCCCGACCACTTCTCCCCTGGAGATATCGATGGCCGTCATGTTTCCACCCGTATGGTTGAATACAAATACCCGGTCTGAAAAAGCATCATACGTAAGGGCATCTGGATTCTTACCGGTAGGCAGCTCAACAATGACCGCCAAAGTCTTCAAATCAAAAATGGTAGCCGTGCTTGACCGTCCATTGGTTGTGATGCCCCGTCCATGCCTGGGCACAGCGATTACACCATGCACACCCTGCAGGTTAGGAATTGTGCCGATTTTTACCTGAGTATCGGCATTGAGCACTTCCACCTGGGTGCTGTGCGAGACATACAACCTCCTGTTTTTGCTGTCGACACTGAGGTAGTCCCAGCCGCCTTCTCCGCCAAGGACTGTCTTCTTGACAAGTTGAAATCCCGAAGGCTGCGCATTTGCATCGGGACAAGACCATAGCATGCCAGCAAGAATTCCGGCGACGGCTAACATAGGAAGTTGAATTTTCATAGGTTGTCTCATTTACAGGTTGATAATATTTCCGTTCACAATAACCACAAGAACTGTTTCCATGCCTTAAAACAGGGCAATCATGAAAGCAAGGTATAAGGCAAAACTGAAGGAATACTAAATCCGGAAACAGCCATCCCTCAACAATTCAGCATTTCTACAAGATTAGGGTTTACCTTTGTTTAATACCCTGTATCCGTGAAGATCCTCATCGTAGAAGATGAAATAGACCTGCTTTCAAGTCTCACGTCCTTTGCTGAAAAGGAGCGGTACCAGGCCGATATTGCCAAAACGGCTTCAGAAGCACTGGAACGGATTTCCCTGTACACGTATGATTGTATCCTGCTGGACATCAATCTCCCGGATGGCAATGGGCTTGAATTGCTGGCCCATCTGAAGAAAATCAAAAAGACAGATGGTGTTATCATCATTTCGGCCCGAAACTCTATCGACGACAAGATCAAAGGGCTTAATCTGGGTGCGGATGACTACCTGACTAAACCTTTTCACTTCTCAGAGCTAAATGCCAGAATCCAGGCCGTGATACGCAGAAAGAAATTTGATGCCCCACATACCTTATCATTTGCCAACATTGAAATAAACCTTAACCTTCATTCCGCCAAAGTAGCAGACCAGTCCGTCAATCTTACCAAAAAGGAATTCGATATCCTCCAGCATTTCATTGCAAACAAGAACAGGGTGATGTCCAAAACTTCCCTCGCCGAATATATCTGGGGCGATAACGTAGACAGCATGGACTCATTCGATTTTCTTTTTGTTCATATCAAGAACCTCAAAAAAAAACTAAAGCAGGCAGAAGCCAACATTGAGATCAAAAATATCTACGGGGTCGGGTACCAAATACTGGAATCATGAGCTCGATTAAGCTACTCGCCCTCACATCACGCAATTACCTGGTCATATTTCTGGCACTCACTTTATTCTTTTTTGGAATCTTTTATTTTATCATTGAAAAAGAGGTGCTGAAAAGTACGGATGAAGTATTGTTCAATCGAAAAACCCATATCATAGAGCATTTCAATATGAACCAAGGGGTCATCTCGACGGAAACCCCCGGCTATGCTGACTTTGCCATTACACAACTAGATAGCAAAGACCTCCTGGCTGATCAGTACAGCGATACCTTGATTTACGAATCAGTAGACCAGGAGTGGGATGAGTTTCGCAAACTCAAATCGACCGCCATCATTAACGGGAAACCTTACAGCTTAATCCTGGTCACACCAAGACTCGAAACACACGAAATTGTGGAGAGCATCCTTGAATCCCTCATCGTCGTCTTCATTATTATGGTCGCTGTGTTCTACCTCAGCACCCGGTACCTTTCCCGGAAACTATGGCAGCCATTCTATGATACGCTTCAACGATTAAACAATTTTGAGGTTGGGCAATCCAGACAAATCGAATTGACCACGACCCATATTGCCGAATTCGCATCCCTTAACAAGGCCATCCAGGATCTGACCGACCGGACACAGCGCACGTTCCTGGACCAAAAGCAGTTTATCGAAAATGCCTCGCACGAACTGCAGACCCCACTGGCCATCACGCAATCTAAACTCGAACTACTGGTAGAAGACCCTCACCTGACTGAAAAGCAATCGGAAATCATTCAAACCCTCATCCATTCAACACATCGCCTCACTAAGCTGAATAAAACATTACTCCTCCTTTCTAAAATCGAAAACCAGCAATTCCCGCAATCGGAAGATGTTGAACTAAAACCCCTATTGGAAGAAATTCTCAGAAATTTCGAAGAGCAACAGGAAAACCTGAAACTTACGCTCAACCTGAACATAGGCACTCCTGCACACCTGACCGCAAACAAAGTCATGATGGATCTAATGCTTACCAACCTGATTAAGAATGCATTCTTCCATAACAAACTTGAAGGGACCATCAGCATCGACGCGAGCGCTGATCACTTTCTAATTTCCAATACATCTGATGGTCCGTCCATTCCAAATACAAAACTTTTCCAACGATTCTACAAGCTATCAGCGTCGAAAGACAGCTGGGGTTTGGGACTGGCGATCGTGAAGAAGATCTGTGACATCAATCAATGGACGATTGAATATTCCTTTACCGCGGACCGGCATTCTTTTGCAGTTTCCTTTCTCGATCAGAATTGAAAATTCAGTGTTTCTTCAGTATCCGCTCTTAGCTTTGATTACCAAACAAACATCCGTATGAAACAAATCATCCTATTCTGTGTATTCAGTCTTATTGCAGGACTGACCCATGCTCAAAAACTGAAAGACAGCGATGTCCCAGTTTCTGTCCAGAGTGCATTTTCAAAACTTTTCCCCACTGCCACCGAGGTGAAGTGGTCGAAAGAAAGTGCCAACGAATTTGAAGCCGAGTTCAAAATGAACAAAACCGAAAAGTCCGCTAACTTCGACCAAACCGGGAGGTGGCTCGGCACAGAAACTGAAATCAAGTCGGCCGGATTACCCCAGCCTGTTCTTGCCACCATCAGCAAGGATTTCGCCGGATACAAAATTGAGGAGTCCGAGAAAGCCGAAACACCGGACAAAGGCACCTTTTATGAAATGGAATTGGAAAAGGGGGAATCCAAAATCGAAGTGCAAATCTCCGCAGACGGCAAGGTTTTGAAGAAAGAGGAGAAGAAAGAAAAAGAGGAGAAATCAAAAGTGAAGAAGGAAAAAGAAAAGAAAGGAGAAAAGAAAGAGAAAGGAGACAAGAAAGACTAATCATCTCTACTCCAACTTCTTCAGTTCAGCAGCAATGTATTCCTTTCCCAACCAGTTGCTTCCGGGCATAACACCGGCAATGTTGGCGCTCTGAGCGATCTCCGCGACGGGATTTCCATTCAGCAATACCAAGTCAGAAACATTGCCTGCCTGCAACGTTCCGGTATCACCAGATCCTGAATCTTGTCCAACGGCAAATTTCAGGGCGGCCACGGAATTCCATGATGGTGGAACGCTTTGAATTTCTATATTTAGAAAATTAAACAACCATCCTCATGGCACTTACCGCCCGCAACACCCATCGTGATATCGCTTACTTCTTTCTGGGACTCATCATCGCCTTCTCCGTTTCAGGCATTTTCCTGAACCACCGGCAAAGCTGGCACCCCAGGCGTTATGTCTATGATTCAAAGGAGATCACCATCCCCATTCCCATTCCGGCACACAAGGACTCAGTCAACGAAGGCTACATCACGGCTTTTACCCAATCACAAAACATCAATGACGAGCTGAGGCGATTTGCCGTGGATGACAAAAACATCCTGAAAATATCGTATGCCAGCAATGATGTTCAGGTGGATATCACCACGGGCAAGGGAAAAATTGAAACGTACCGCGTCACTCCCATCCTTGGCCAAATGACCAAGCTTCACCAGGATACCAGCAAGTGGTGGATCTATTATTCCGACGCTTTCGGCATTGCCATGTGCATCATCGCCATCACGGGCATGTTTATCGAAAAAGGAAGAAACAGTTTCCGGAGCCGCGGCTGGTGGCTGGCCACACTGGGCATGCTCTTCCCGCTGATATTCCTGTTCTTATTATCCTAGTTCTCAGACCTGGCAGTTACAAACCTTCCAAGTGATCAATGGGTTCATTATGCCGAATTCCTGGCTGCATTTATAATTCCAAACATACAGCGGATCACGAGGTTTCTGTAAACAGACTCGTTCTCCTTGTCCTTCTCCGAACGGAGATTCATCAACGCCGTTTGCTGAAGCGCAATCAAGGGTAGCACAATCGATTCCCGCAGCCGTATCGACTCCCGGATTTGAAGGTTGTTTTGCATCAGGGCGGGGGCATTTGAAAGCTCCAGGATGATCTGTTTCGATAACACAAACTCGTTGTGCATCTTCTTCCAGAATTCACCGAACTCAGGGTCCTTGGCCAGGTAGGCCGTCGCGGGATAGTAGGATTTCGTAAGGGACATCATGCTGTTGCCGATGAGCGTCCGGAAGAAAAGGGAATGCTGGTAGAGCGACTGAAGCTCCGCCCACTTTCCTTTTTCCTTCAATTCCCTCAGGGCGCTCCCCACGCCGTAGAATCCAGGGATGTTTTGTTTCATCTGCGCCCAGGATCCGACAAAGGGTATGGCGCGTAGATCCTCAAACTTCAGGCTGTCACCCGCGCGCTTCACCGGTCGCGAACCGATGTTTGTGTCACCAAAGAAACGCAGCGGCGTAATTTTTTCAAGGTAGGGAACAAACTTGGGGTCCAGCTTGAGATCCAGGTACGACCGGTAGGCAGCTTCGGCAAGCTGGTCAAGCAATTCCTTATCACCATCAGCCCACAAGCCCTGCTGGCCAAAAACTTTACCCTCCAGTCCCGCCGAAAGCAACTGCTCCAGGTTATACTGGCAGGAGTTGACCTTGCCGAAGTTCGAACTGATCGTTTGTCCCTGGACCGTAACCTGTACTTCACTGTTCTCAACCGACTCACCGAGTGATGCATAGAAGTCGTGCGTGTTGCCGCCGCCCCGTGCGGGAGGGCCGCCCCGGCCGTCAAAAAAGAGCGCTTTGATTCCATACTTCCTCGACAATGCGGTCAGCCTTTCCTTGGCACGGAAAATGGACCAGTTCGCGCGGAGGTAACCCCCGTCTTTGGTACCGTCGGAGAAGCCCAGCATGATCGTCTGCTTGTTGCCGCGCTCCTCCAGGTGTTTCCTGTACGCTGGAATAGCATACACCTCTTCCATGATCGTGCCGGCCTGAGCCAGGTCCTCGATCGTTTCAAACAACGGCACAATGTCCAACGGCAGTCCATTGCCATCCGACACCAGCCACCGGGCCAGCTGGTACACCTGCGCAATGTGAAAGGCGCTTTGACAATTGCTGATGACATAGCGGTGGGAACCGTAAGGACCATTTTGCGCCTGGATTGTCCGGATCGCGCTGAAGCTGCTGAGTGTCTCAGCCGTTGCGGGGTCGTCTGATTCAAGATCGGACTGATTTGCCTCAACGGCGAGCAATGCTTCAATCTTCTGGTGCTCCGTCGGCTGGTCAAAGACCTGGCCTTCCGTGCCTGCCCTGGCGAGCACCTGGCGAATTACGCCCTCGTGCTTGCGTCCGTCCTGTCGGATGTCCAGCGAAGCAAAGTGAAATCCAAAAATTCGAACCTTCAATATGAATTGCTCAAGCAAGTCAAGGAACAAACCGCCATGCTTCTCCAGCAGGATCACCCGCGTGGCGTGCAAATCACTCAGCAATTCATCCGAAGTTTGATAGACTTCTCCGCCATACAATGTGCCGTAGAGTTTCTTTTCGATTTTCTGCACCATCTGCTCAACGCCTTCAAAGGTGAATCTGCGTTTCAAGAGCCGGATATCCTGGTAGTAATTACGGAGTACACCATGGCGCAGCCGCTGGGCCACCTGCAAGGTGATCGCGGTGGTCACAAAGGGATTTCCGTCACGGTCGCCGCCGGGCCAGAAGCCCACGGTAACAAGGCGGTCGTTCTTCCATTCTTCGAGGGAGAGTCCAAGCCCTTTCATCAACTGAATGCTGATGGCCGGCGCTGCGTGGTAAAACACATTTTCCAAAAACCAGCACAAGCTGACTGCCTCATCAAGGGGCGTCGGCTTCTGCCGCTTGATGAATCCCGTTTTACCAAGCTGCTGCAGGAGGAGGTTGATCTGGGGCAGGTCATTCAAACGGATGGCGGATTCCAGGTCAGTTAAAATTGTAAGCACCTGGCCAGGGTAGAATTGTGTGGGGTGTGCCGTGAGCACCACGCGGATGGAGAAATCCTCCACACTCTTCCGGAGCGTATCCATGGTGCCGGCCGCTTCAGCCCTCAGCAGGAGTGCCGCGACCGAGCCCTTTCCACGCAGGTCATTGACTTGTTCAAAGGACGCATCTTCGATGGAGTCGAACAGGGCCACCTGCCGTTCAATGTATTGGATGACCTGGAAGAGAAAATCAAATTTCTCACCGGGCTGGCTCTCCGGTAAATAGTCATGGAAGAACTTGGCGATAATCTCATCCGGTCGAAGACCTGCCTTAAATCCCCGATCACAACTTTCCTGGAGCAAAGGCAGAAAGTTCCCGGTCTTGGTAATATTCTGAAACGGCAGGTTGAGGAACAGGCTGTTGTAGATGGAAAACCTTGCGGCGACGATGGAATCGAATCGGTTGGGCATGGAGTCTGGTTACCTTGATGCGTTCCGAAAGATCATGGTATGACAAAGCAATTCCAATGCTGCGGGGAAAATGTATGGTTTTTGACCAAAATCGTGCACGGATCTATTGGATAATTTGTTAATTGGTATATTGTAACCACTAGCCTGAAATTGCGTGATATTCAACATTAATCCAACTATGAAGAACCTGGCGGCTCCCCTCTTTTTGGTGATATTGCTGTCATCATGCCTGGGCTACAAGGAGCTCCCGGTGGAATACGATTACAGTTACCGCGGGAATTTCAAGAAATACCGGACTTACGATATCATGCGGCCCGTTGGTCTGACTGACTCCAGCATGCTGAACAATGTCATCGAAAAATCAATTATTTCCAGGATGAGATTTCTGGGCTACAAGCAGGCGGAGCATCGCCCCCACCTGGTGATATCCTTCAAGATGTTCACGGACAGTCTTAAATTCAATGGGTACAACCAGCCTGATATTGAAGAATGGGCCAAGCACAAGAATGAGAACCTCGACTACGACAAGCAGAAGTTTAACCTGAACTCAGGAACCCTTCTCATTCAGTTCTTTGACAGGCGTCAAAACCGTGCCATCTGGCAGGGATATGCCACCACGGTATACGGTGGCATCGATTTCAACAACAACCGCCATCTGAAGAACGCGGTGATATCCATTTTGGACAAGTACAGGTTCTGGGCCGATGGTTTTATAGAAGGAACTTCGCCCACTGAAGACAAGGGCCTCTAAAACCCTCAAATTCTTCTCCTTCCGGGTTTTTCTTTAGCAAAATAATTCTACCTTTGCCCACCCAAAATGGCCCCTGTTTGGTCAGGAAAGCCTTTTTGGGAGGTACTGCCCGATGGTGTAATTGGCAACACGCTTGATTTTGATTCAAGAAAGTCCAGGTTCGAGCCCTGGTCGGGCAACACAGTCTCCCGCTGAGCGGGATTTTAATTGATCGCATGGCAGTAAAAATCTTTTCCGGTCGCGCCACCACCTACCTGGCGGAAAAAATCGCCCAGGCCTACGGGGAGTCCCTGGGTGAGGTAAACTACCAGCAATTCAGCGACGGAGAGATGTCGCCCTACCTGACCGAGTCCGTCCGCGGCCATGATGTATTCATCGTACAATCGACCTTTGCGCCGGCTGAGAACTTCATGGAACTGCTCCTGATGATCGATGCAGCCAAGAGAGCCAGTGCGGAGAATGTGAACGTTATTATCCCCTACTTCGGCTATGCCCGTCAGGACCGCAAAGACAAACCCCGGGTTGCCATCGCCGCCAAGCTGATGGCCAACCTGATTTCAGCTGCCGGGGCCAAGCGGATCATGACCTGCGACCTTCATGCCGACCAGATCCAGGGATTCTTTGATATCCCCGTAGACCACCTCGACGGCGCCTACATCTTCATTCCCTACCTGAAGTCGCTGGGACTCGAAAACATCATGTTCGCCACACCGGACGTCGGCGGAATCAAACGCGCCAGGAGCTTTGCCAAGTATTTTACCGCTGACCTGGCTGTCTGCGACAAATACCGCAAGGAAGCCAACAAAGTGGAGTCGATGAGGCTCATTGGCGAGGTTGAAGGAAAGGATGTTGTGCTGGTCGATGACCTGGTGGACACCGCCGGCACGATTTGCAAGGCCGCCGCCCTGTTGAAGGAAAATGGAGCCCGCTCAGTGCGCGCCGTATGCACCCACCCGGTGTTGAGCGGCAACGCCCATGAAAACATCGAGTCCTCCAACCTGGAAGAGATTGTCGTTACCGACACGATTCCATTGAAGAAACAAACACCCAAAATCAAGGTGTTGACCATGTCAAACCTGTTCGCCAAAGCGATCCGCAAGATTCACGATCATGAGTCAATCAGCTCCTTGTTCATCAAGTTGTAATTATTTAGTAAACCATAAAAACCAAAAACAATTATGAAAACTGTTGAGATTATAGGGTATCGAAGAGCAAATCTCGGCAAGACGGATGCTGAAAAGATCCGCCAGGAAGGTAATGTTCCCTGTGTCCTCTACGGAGGCGGCGAACAAGTACATTTCTACTCGCCGGTGATTTTGTTTCGTGACATCGTGTACACCAATGAGGCGCACTTTGTTCATTTGAACATCGAAGGCGACGAGTGCCAGGCCATCCTGCAGGAAGCACAGTTCCATCCGGTCAGTGAAATCATTCTGCATGCAGATTTCCTCCGCATCGCCGAAGGCCGCAAGATAAAAATGGACATCCCTACCCGTATGGTGGGCCAGGCCCCTGGTGTAGCCAAAGGCGGCACACTGGTGCGCAAGAAAGCATCCCTGAAAGTGATGGCATTCCCCAAAGATATGCCTGACCACATTGATGTTGACTGTTCAACCCTCGACTTCCACCATTCCATCAAGGTGGGCGATATCCAGATGCCTAATCTTGAGTTTGTTGATCCCCATCAATCATCCATCGCCGTAGTGGAAGTTCCCCGTGCCGCCAAGATGGCTGCTGAAGACGCTGCCAAGGCCGCTGAGACCGCAACGGCTGCTGCCGCTGCTCCTGCTGCTGAAGGTGCTGCTCCCGGCGCCGCTGCTGCCGGTGCTGCTCCTGCTGCCGGTGCTGACGCCAAGAAGGGCGATGCTCCGAAGAAGGACGAAGGCAAGAAGAAGTAGCCTGATGAGTCAGACACCTCGAAGGTGTCTGACTCATATAAAACCCGTCTACCATTGGTGGACGGGTTTTTTTATTTTAAGTGAATTCCGATACCCTGTTTCGCACGCCTTCGGGCTAAGTGTCCGACACCTCCAAGGTGTCGGACACTTCCAAGGCGTCAGACACCTCCAAGGTGTCAGACGCCTCCAAGATGCCAGACGCCTCCAAGGTGCCAGATACCTAAAAAATTCAGACACCCCACGAAATTTAATATCTTCGCCCAACCATGAAATACCTGATCGCCGGCCTGGGCAATATCGGACCCGAGTATGAACTGACCCGTCACAACATCGGGTTTCTTACACTGGACCGTCTCGCTGACAATCAGAAAATTGATTTCACCACAGAGCGCCTCGCCGACAAAGCTGAACTCAAATACAAAGGACGTCACATTCACCTGATCAAGCCCAACACATACATGAACCTCAGCGGGAAAGCGGTTGCCTACTGGCTGCAGGACCTTAAAATTCCTAAAGAAAATCTCCTGGTCATCGTTGACGACATCGCCCTGCCTTTTGGAACGCACCGCCTTCGCACCAAAGGAAGCGCAGCCGGACACAATGGGTTGAAGAACATTGAAGAAACACTGGGCGGGCTGGACTACGCCCGGTTGCGGATGGGCATAGGAAAAGAATTCGTAAAGGGTCAGCAGGTCGATTATGTGTTGAGCACCTTTGAACAAGAAGAGTTTGAACAATTGCCGGCCATCATGGACAAGTCGATCGAGATGATCCTCTCGTTCTGCACGATTGGCGTGGAAAGAACAATGAATTTTTTCAACAAGTAACCACCGTCGAGATTGCCCTAATCCCGGTAGGTCCCGGAATCAGGAACACACGGCAATCACACTGGCACTACTTCTTCTCCGGCACCGCTTCCATCAATAAGGAATAAGCCCTGTCGAGCGCCTCCTCTCCTGCCTTCATTCCTTTATAGTGTCCCAGACGCACAATCACCAGGCCATGGGACGGAATGATGGTAACAGATTGCCCGCCGGAAATCAGCTTCTTCAGGGCTTGATTTATGGGAAGATAGCCAAAAGACCCCTAAAGCCAATCATTTTGTTCTGATCCGGCACCCGCCTCGCCGGCAACCCCGGTGTTTCATACTAAAACGCAGAACAAATCAAGAACCGGTCCGTATACATGCTCTACAATCTAGTAACAAATACATGATAGAAACACGATTGGGCGAATTTGAGGAAGTCATTCTCTTGCTGGTGGGCATCCTCGGTGAACAGGCCTATGCCTTCAGAATTGCAGAAGAGTTTGAATCACAAACCGGCCGGTCCGTTTCCATCGGCGCGGCTCATTCTGCCCTTACCCGGCTTGAGGACAAGGGATTCCTGAAATCGAACATGGGTCCCTCTACCGCTGAACGCGGCGGTAGAAGAAAAAGGATTTATGCCATCACCGCCATGGGTAAGAAAGTGCTCGCTGCCTCCCGGGATTTTCGCGTTTCCCTGTGGAAGCAATATCCGTCCTTTGCCAACCTAAGTGTTGGTCTCTCCTAAACTATGAAAGCGGACAAACCTCCCAGGCTTGCTGAATGGCTGCTCAGGCAGTTCCTGAGGGACGACCTCGCTGAAGAAGTGCAGGGGGACCTGGAGGAAAAGTTTCAGAATGCTTCGAAAACCAAATCCCCGTTCAGGGCCAGTCTCAATTACTGGCACCAGGTTATTCATTATATCCGACCACTAGCGTCCTATTAAAACAGGTCAAATTTTAGTTGATTCAGATTTCGTTCTTTGACATCTTGATTTACAGAGTTAGAAAGCAAGTCTTTTAAGG
>JAYTVB010000041.1:0-243172 GCA_043744235.1 Cyclobacteriaceae bacterium
TGAACCGTCCATCCATACCGGTTTATCAGGCAGATCAGCCAGCCATTTCTTCTTCATGTACTGAATGGCTATTTCCGGCCTGAGGGTATCGCTGACCACCGCAGCGCACATCATCAGCAGTTGCTCGGCGATAAAGTTGTCACTTTCCTGCATCATCACCTTGTACAGGCTGTCGGCTGAGAGGGAGTACAGTGTCCTCGCATTGGAAGGGAGTTTCACGGATAGGAGCGCAACTTCTCTCTTCAAAGAATCCGCCAGCAGCTTCCTCAGGAGATCATCACTGTAATGAAAGGGTGTCTTCCACTCTCTTGCGCCTGACTTACCCGGAAAATAAGTCAGCTGATTTGACTCCATCCCTCTTGACAGCATGGCTCTTCCCTTGTTGTTCACGGCTGAATCACCTGTCGTGATGGTAAACGCCAAAGGAACGGTCAGGAATTTACCATTCAATTTTCGCACTCTTGCCAGGTTCCCATAGATCGGGAACGGTGTTCTTTCCACTTGGTAGGCTTCATCATAATCATCCCATGCCCACCCTGGACCGAGTAATTTTGATTGAAAATTGGATGAAGAGAAGAAGAGTTTCCCGGGTTGACCTTTGAGAAAGTTGAAAGTCTTGCTTTCCGGGTAGGTATTTTCATACAGGAAACTTGGATCTCCTGTGCCCCAAATGATCAGGGAATCATTTCTTTGAACGTAACGAAGCGCCGGTATGGAATCACCCAACAGCCTGAGGGCTGTGTAGAAAGTTAAGATCTTGATATTTGATCCGGGTGTAAAGTACCGATCCCCCTGGTGATCATAAATTGTCTTGTGGGTAACCGGATCATAAACGATAAGGCCCACGTGGTCCTTAAAATCCTTTTCTGCCTGGTGTACGGGAACTGACAGGAATCGGTGTGTGGAGCACGAGCCCGCAGCCAGGCCAAGGATACACCAGAACCAGTGTCTCAGCCTCATCAGGCACCCAGGTAGCGCTCCTGCAGTATTTTGCAATGGTGCGTTTCGTGGCCGGCGATGATGAAGCCGAGTGCGACCACGGAAAGTTCATTGCCATTGGCCGTTCCCTTGCGTGTAAGCATTTCCTTATTGAAGCTTTCAAACAAATCGACCGAGGCTGTCCGAAGGTGCTGCATCTCATCACCGATCTGCTTGAGGCTCCGGGCCGAGGCATTCAAATTTCTGGCATATTCATTCTCATCAAAACCGGAAAGAGGCGTTTTGTCGTTTCGCGCGAAACGCAAGGCCCGGTAAGCGAAGATCCGTTCCGCATCAATCATGTGACAAAGCACTTCACGGATGGACCACTTGGCATGCTCATATCGAAAATCCGTTTTGGCCTCCGGAATGGAGTGGATCAGTTCCATGGTGCGGTATCCTGAAATGCGCATCGCCTGCAGCACATCCGGATGTTCAACCAGTTTCACATAGGCTTTATAAAAGGGCGGGATTGTTTCCAGGTTGATAAACATGATCAGTTGAATTCAGTGAATGTTTTGTCAGGTACGGTTTCGTCGACTTTAATGTTCTTCGGGCCACCGTCATCCGAGCGGTCACCGGAAAGCAATATGTTTCCATACCGCTGATAATTATCCCAGGGACGCGTGAAGTTGGCCGTGTCCTGCCGGCTGTCTTTATAATAGGACCAGTAACGGACCAGTTTTTCTTTCACGTCAACATAAACGCGGTACTTGTTCTGTGGCGTATCTCCCACACCCTGGAACATCAGTTGAAGAACATTATACCGGCTGCCCTTGAGGGTATCTTCACCCATGTATTTCAAGGTCACACCTGAATCCTTCAGCTTGAAAGGCATAGCCAGCCAATACATGTCATTGTAGTACATTGACCGGGCCCGTCCCAGCATCTTCTTCAGCGAATCAGCCTCAGTCAGTTCCTGGCCTTTCACCTGCACCCGACCTACTGAATCGTTCACATTAAGCAGGTAGATGATACTATCCTTCAGGCTTTCAATGCGGACCCTTCCTGTGGCCTTGTCCCAAACCCAGTCTCTCCTGCCGAAAAAATTCCACGAGATGTAGCGGGTTTTGTCCCAATTCTCCCTTCCGCCCATGGCGGCCATGATGCTGTCAGCCAATTCTACCGCGGCCGGATCCGAGTGGGCCAAATCAAACCCTTCTGCCGGGGGATTTGACATCGTGCTTTTCCTGGTCTCGCACCCAGCCATGGCCAGGACAAAAACCAACAACAGGAGGAAAGATTTCATACGGTGTGAATTATGGAGTGAATTTAACAATTGAATGGTCAATTCTGAAGGCTTTTCTCCGAAGCCCTTAAAATCCTCCAACGCAGGAACTCCTCCACGGGAAGCACCAGCAAGGCAACAAAGACCTGGATAAAAAAGTCAGCCACCGGTGTGCTCTTGATTGCAATCGTGGAAGCAACCACAGTTTGAATGAATTGAATGAGCATGATAACCGTAAGTGCCGACAGGAAACGGCTCAGGTAGCGGTTTCTGGTATTAATACCTTTCACCCTGAGGGAAAGGACAACCAGGGATCCAAAAAACAAAAATTCCAAAGCGTAAAACCACCACCGCTTCCAGAAGGGGGGCAATACATTGAGGTCGACGATGGTAAATTCCGTGACCTTTCCGAACAGGTCCTTGGACTGCATCTGCACAACATAGCTGCCGGGTGGAAGGAACGGGAAGTTGACAACGTTGTTGGAAGCTGACCATTTTGACCATCCGGTCTGCAGGCCCTTCACCCAATAGCGGTATTCAACAGCCTGAAAACTCAGGTAATCCGGCTGAATAAACTCGAAGGTCAGCGCACTCTCCCTTTCTTCTACCTTCAATTTCTTGCCTGGGGCCAAACTGGCTTCGTGTCCCCTTACTTCTTTCAGGAATAATGGATTGCCGGCAAACAGGTTTTCATTGTCTTCACCGGAGAACCGGTATAACTCGTTTGAGCCCGGGATGACCCAAAGGCTCTTGCCTACTACAGCGGGTGCAAGGAAGCGGATGTCCTGGAATAATTTGAGCCACTCCGTCTTCATCGTTCCCTGGAGCCTGCGGTCAATGGTTCTCCATTTGGTTCCATCGTAAAACCAGAAGGAGCCTGTCGACGCAAAATATTTTCTTGAGTCCGGCAATGAGTCATACTTGACAAAGGAGTTCTTGAAGCTGGCGTAGTGAAAGAACTCACCGTCTTGCGTCAGGTAAACTTCATTGCCAAAGGCCAGCCCTACCGTCCGGTCAATGGACAGGTGAGGCAATGGAATGGATTCGGCATCGAGGATTTCTCCCTCTTCAATACCCACCTTCACAGCATGGTCACGGCCGCAGATCCAGAGATTTTGCAGGTTGTCTTCAAAGAGGTAATCCGCATACACCGAAAGAGAATCTGGAAAATCAGCTTGCTGCCAGGCTTTTGCTGCCGGCCGAAAGGCCTTGATTTGATCGGTATAGGTGCTCAGGAGAAGCTGCTTCAGATTCTTTGAGTAAAGAATTGTTCGCACCGGTTCCCGATCAACAGGAATTGACGTCTGCCCGTCAATTTCAAAAACACCGCCTACACCACCACATAATAATTTGCCTTCGACTACAACGAGCTGATCCACTTTCCCCGAGATTCCAGCTACTGGTTTATACGCATACTCAATGCCCTTGAGTACCCGCGGACCCTTGACTTTTTGATTCTGACGGCCTGTCTTTCCCGCCTTGCCTCCCTTGCCGCGTGAGCCCTCATTGACCGGGTACTCGACTTCCTCGAAAGTTTCCTCTTTGGACAAAACATAAAGACCCAGTGTTGTTCCGACATAGACCTGATCACCCATAGACTGCACGCATAACAAATTGCCTGAAAGCCCGGGGTAGTGACTGTATGTCCGGAAGGGGAGGAAGGGAGCAACCCGCGAAAATCCATAATCATGCGCTACCCACACGCCGCGGTGGCCATCGGTCAGCAGCGCATAGACTTCGTTGTCGGGCAGGCCGGCATAATAATTTGATATTTCCAGGGTCTCCCCTGTTTCCGGATCAACAAAAACGATCCCGCCGCGGAGCGTCCCAATGGCGACCATGCGCTCGGTTACCCAAACACAATTTGCCACAACATTGGAGTACAGATAGACCGAGTCCTTTGGCTGGAACTCAGTCATCGGCTGGTTCTTTCTCTTCAGGAAAAATTTGTTCCCCCTGGTCCCAATGAAATCTGTTTTGGCTATCGGAGATTTCTCACTGAAGACAAGCTGATCATTGGCCAAGAGAGGCCATTCTGCCGGCTTGACGGTGTCACCCGTGATAAGCTTCAGGCCTTCTTTTTGTGTGCTTAGATAAAGCTGACCGCCAATTTCAAACAATCCGGTCAACGCACCCTGCTTTGGATCTGCTGAAAAGATTATCCTGGGCGTGGCATTGATAGAGTCAAGCTTGATCAACAGGGTTTCGCTGAGCAAGTAAACGGTCTTTTCACTTGCATAAGAGATAAGGATATTTCTTGCCTGTGGGAATGAATCGGACAGGGACAGGTATGCAAGCTGGTTCCTTTCATTGAGTCCGATCTTTCCAAAACCGGATTGCCCCGCGGCGACAACATCGCCAGATGTCGTCAGGGAAAGGGAGCGGATGCCGTTAGTGACCTGCACCATGGTCCAGGTGCGGCCGTCAAACTGCAGAACGCCGGAGCGATTGGCAAAATACAGGATCCCGTGTTTGTCTTGCTGTATGTCAAAACTCCGGTAACTGTAATTGTCATTGCCCGGCTTGTAGTGGGAAAGAAAATAATGACCCGTTTGTGCACCGGCCCATTGGACAGCCAAACCAACCAAGACAAGTATGAGGATCAGCCTTTTCATTCAGACGCTAGTTGTTTCAAAGATAGTAACTCCGGGGCAAGGATTAACTGATTTTCGCCCAGTTAACAATGGTCTTGCGCAAGGATGCCAGGTGATTCTTAATGGGTTGATGCTCCGGTTTTTTCAGTTCAGGATCATGCTCCAGTATACTGGCGGCTGCTTCCCTTGCCCGAAGGAGTATTTTACCATCCTTTCCCAGGTCGGCAATCAACAAATCGAGCAACCCGCTCTGCTGGGTGCCCATCAGGTCACCCGGGCCCCGGAGTTTCAGGTCTGTGTCCGCAATCTCGAAGCCGTTATTGGTCCTGACCATGGTTTCCATTCTAAGCCGGGCTTCGGCCCCCAGCTTGAAACTGGTCAGCAAGATGCAGTAAGACTGCTCGGCACCCCGCCCAACGCGTCCGCGCAGCTGGTGAAGCTGTGACAACCCAAAGCGTTCTGCACTTTCAATAACCATCACTGACGCATTCGGCACGTCCACGCCAACTTCAATTACGGTCGTAGCCACCATGATCTTTGTTTCTCCTTTGACAAATCGGGCCATCTCAAAATCCTTTGCCTCCGGCTTCATCTGACCGTGCAGGATGCTGATTGCATATTCCGGAAAGGATCTGGATATGCTCTCGTAACCATCCATCAGGTGCTTCAGGTCAAGCTTGGCCGATTCATCAATCAACGGGTAAACCACATAGACTTGCCTTCCCGATTCAATCTGTGCTTTCAGGAATGCGTTTACCTGAAGGCGATGCGAATCATATTGATGCGTCGTCTTGATCGGCTTGCGGCCTTTGGGCAGTTCATCGATAACGGAAACTTCCAGGTCTCCATACAATGTCATTGCCAGGGTGCGGGGAATCGGAGTGGCTGTCATGACCAGCACGTGCGGATAAATGGTGCGGTTCTTCTGCCAGAGCTTCGATCGCTGCGCCACACCGAAGCGATGCTGCTCGTCAACGATGGCGAGCCCCAGGTGATGGAATTTGACTTCCTCTTCCAGCAACGCATGGGTACCAATCAGAATTTTCAATGAACCGTCCTGCAGTGCTTCATGTAATTTTCTGCGAGCGGCCTTTTTGGTCGAGCCCGTGAGCAGTCCGATGGAAATTTCCATGGCATCGGCATATTTCTTCAGGCTGTTGTAGTGCTGTTGTGAAAGAATTTCCGTGGGAGCCATCAGGGCGGCCTGTGCATTGCCCCCCACGGCCAGCAGCATGCAGATAAACGCCACGATGGTCTTGCCGCTCCCCACATCGCCCTGCAGGAGCCGGTTCATCTGGTGGCCCGACTTCATATCCAAGTAGATCTCGCGGATTACTTTCTTTTGTGCTTCGGTGAGGGCAAAGGGAAGATGTTCGCGATAGAACTTCGTGAGGATGGCGGTGTCACCCAGCACCTGCCCTTTAAACTTTTCATATCGAACGAGCTTCAGCTTCAGCAACCGCAGCTGCAGGTAGAATAGCTCTTCAAACTTGAGCCTGGCCTGCGCTGCCTGGAGTTTCTCCAATGATTCCGGAAAATGAATCGTAACCAAAGCATCCTGCTTTCCCATGAAGTTTTCCTTCGTCGTGAGGTATTCAGGCAGGGTTTCTTTTAAGTGCACACGCGCAGCGCGCAGCAGCTCTTGCTGGATCTTTGAAATAAAGCGACTGTCGATGTGACGTGTCCTTAGTTTTTCGCTTAGGGGATATACAGGCTGAAGTCCGCCTTTATCAGTTCGGGTGCTAACCGGTTCTACCTCCGGATGCGCGATCGAAAAGGTCTTGCCGAATCGGTTCGGCTTTCCAAAAATAACATAGTCAATGCCGGGCTTGATTTTTTGCAAGACCCACGGTATCGCCTGAAACCAAACCAGCTCAAGTGTCCCCGAGCCATCAGTAAACTGCCCAACCAGTCTTTTCTTAAAACCGGTCCCCGCCATCTGCATCGAAGCAATCTTTCCGATGAGCTGGACGTATGGCATCTCTTCGTTAACCTCGCTGACCTTGTAGAATTTGGTTCTGTCCTCGTAGCGAAAAGGATAATGCTGGATCAGGTCGCCAAACGAATGGATATTCAATTCCTTTTGCAGCAAGGCGGCGCGCTGGGGACCTACGCCTTTCAGAAATTCAATGGATGTATCGAAGAATGACAACCTGCGGACGTGTTAAGGTGCGAAAGTGCTTAAGTGTTAAAGTACTTAGGTGTTAAAGTTTTCAAGTTAACAATTTCGAATTTCTCAAAACCCACACCTTCAATTTTAGGAGTCGCCGGTCATCAACATCCACAAACGTCAGCACTTTAGCACTTTAACACCTAAGCACTTTAGCACTCTACTTCCTCCACCGGAGCGTGTTGATCAGATGCATCACATCTTTCTTCATGTACTCGATCGCGGGCTGAAGGGAGTCATTTTGTACCGGCACATTGAAGTAGAGGGCGCCCCGCAAAAAATTCCTGGTAGAGTCGGTCGTGGTAAACTGAAACTGGCTGGGGACCTCTCCATCCAGCTCGGCTACCACCACAGTTTTACCATCGGGCGTCCTGACAATTGTTTCGTCGATGGCGTAGGCCTTGATCTGGTGCTTTGCGGTTAGCACATAGGCGTCCTGCAGGAATTCCTTCAGCAGTGCCTGGTTGTTGTTTACCTTCTTATAAGTAATGTGAATGGTGGCCTCCAGGTCAGGGTAATAAATTTCGATCCAGTGTTTCTCGCGAAGCCAGGAGGTGTCCTTCATAAACCTGGCATGCGTGGAGTACTCAAATTGATAGGGAAGCGTGTCAGGAGAAACCCGGTAAGCCGCTTCCGGCAGGATGAGGCGGTTGTAGCCTTTGGGTTTGGGCTGGTAATCACGTGAGCATGACACCAGCATCACCGCTAAAGCCAGCAAAAGCATCGGGTGTTTATTCTTCACCGGTCTGAGCATCATTCACGGTAACACGAATACGCTTTATCCTCTTCTGGTCAACGGATACTATGGTAAAGATGAACCGGTCATAGGTGATCCGGTCTCCTGCCGATGGCATCGCGCTGTTCAGTTCCAGCATGAGCCCGCCCAGCGATTCGCTTTCTCCTTTCACTTCATCAAAAAATTGCGCGTCGAGCTCCAATGCCTTGCAGAAATCGTGGAGGGAAATCTTGCCTTCAAAGACGAACGTGCGGTCATCCATTTTCTGGTATGGCAGCGCCTCCTCATCAAATTCATCGTTGATTTCGCCGATGATTTCCTCAATCAGGTCCTCCAGGGTCACCAGTCCGCTGGTTCCTCCGTACTCATCAGCCACAATGGCCATGTGCACATGTTTGCTTTGAAAATCCTTCAGGAGGGAGTCCAGTTTTTTGGTTTCCGGGACAAAGAACCCCGGGCGGAGCAATTTCTGCCAGCCGAAGGTCTCGGGCTCCGACAGGTAGGGCAGCAGGTCTTTGGTGTACAGAATCCCTTCAATGCGGTCCAGCGTTTCGCGGAATACAGGGATTCTGGAAAATCCCGACTTGGCCACGGCGTCCAGCACTTCCCTGAAATTCTGTTCCACCTCGATGGCGGAAATTTCCAGGCGGGAACGCATCACCTGCTTCACCGCCAATGTTCCAAAATTGACGATGCCTTTTAGAATCTCCCGCTCATCTTGTGATGTCTCCGGATTGTCAGTCGTCAACTCCAGGGCCTGGTTCAGCTCTTCCACTGTGCTGCTGTAGCCTTTCTTTTCAATTCTTCTTTCAATGAGATTACTCATGCCGAGGAGCACAAATGAAACCGGGCGGCAAATCTTCTCCATTACTTTCCATAACCCGGACATGGTATGGGCAATGAACATGTTTCGCTGGGTAGCGTAGACCTTGGGAATGATTTCGCCAAAGAATGTAATGGCAAAAGTGGTGGCAAACGTCACAATGCCGACAATGGTCTCCGAAGGCTTGTGGGTTTTGGCCATTTCCCACATGAGGAAAGTAGCAATGGTTACCACGCCCACATTAACGAAATTGTTCATGATGAGGATGGATGCAAGCAGCATCCTCGGCCTTCTCAGCAAATCCAAAATGTTGGTGTACCGCGCGTCGTTTGACTCGCGGCAGCGATCGAGGTCATTCGCCTTCAAAGAAAAGAACGCTACCTCCGATGCCGAAATCAGGGCTGACATAAAAAGCAGGATCGCAATGGCTACGAAACTGAAAACATAAAAGGAGTTCAGTTCCATCGACATGATGTCAGCCAGCAGAATAGGGGGAGGCTCGTCCAATGATGCAGGGGGTTCCAGACACTAATAATTCTAATACCCATTAAAATGGGAGATCATCCGAGGTGTTGTCAGGAACGGACTTGTCCCTTGGCTCACTGGCGCCTGCGGTAGATGGTGCCGAAGGCCGGTATTCCTGGCTGCCGCCTGAGTCTCTTTTTGTGCTCAGCATGGTCATGTTATCGCCAACGACCTCGGTCGTGTACCGGGTTACGCCTTCTTTTTCCCAGGAGCGGGTGCGCAACTTTCCTTCCACGTATATCATATCGCCTTTGTGTAAATATTTGGCAGCAATTTCTGCCAGTCCTCTCCACAGCACAATGTTGTGCCACTCGGTCACTTCCTTCTTTTCTCCGGTAGTCTTGTCCTTGTACGATTCGGAGGTTGCCATGGTAAAATTGGCGACGCTGGCACCGTTCTCCAGGTTGCGTACTTCAGGGTCCTTGCCCAGCCTGCCAACTAAAATAACTTTATTAACGCCTGACATATGGTTGATTTAAATAATGGTCGCTGACATCATGATTTTCCGCGAAAAGGGCCCTTTCGGGGTCTGTCTTACAAAATTTCAGCGGAGCGGACTGCAAAAATACCAAATCTCCCTGACTCCTATAAAATCCCGCTTTCCTCGAGATAGCGGCTGATCAGGACCGGCTTCGGGAGTTTTTCGATTTGCCTGGACGTGAACCACTGCGCCTGATGCAACTGTGCCAATGCAGGCAGTGCTTTTTTCTCCGGCCATGTCACCTGGTGAAAGCGCGCGGTGATGATCTGGTGCGTCAGGATGTGCCTGAACTCGCGTGATGAGACGGCCGGTAAACGCACGCCTGAAAGCAGCGGCGTCTTCCTGAATTGCTGTTCCTTTTTGGTCTCTTCCATCGGGAAATCGAACATTCCCTTCCAGATATCATTCATGGTCCTGCGGCTCATGAGGATCTTCCTGCCTTTCCTGATTACCCAATAGTTGAAGAACCTGTGTTTGGCCTTCTGCTTTTTGCTTTTAACCGGGAAGACGTCCACTTGGTCATGCTGGAACGCGTAACAGGTTTTCACGAACGGGCATTCATCGCAATGGGGATTCCTGGGATGGCAGTGAAGCGCACCGAACTCCATCATGGCCTGGTTGTGCAGGCCCGGTGACTCGGCAGAAATCAACCGGTTGGCCAGTTCGCTGAAATACTTCCTCCCCGCGACGGAAGCAATATCGTGGTCGATGCCAAAAATACGGGAGAGCACACGGTATACGTTTCCATCAATTACCGCGACGCGTTCATGAAATGCAAAAGACGCAATCGCCGCGGCAGTATAAACTCCTATGCCGGGAAGGGCCTGCAGTTCCTTAAAGCTTTGGGGAAATTTCCCCTTGTGGTTCGCTACAACTTCCTTCGCGCACCGGTGGAGGTTGCGGGCCCGGGAATAATAGCCCAGGCCCTGCCAAAGCCGCAAAATGTCCTGCTCCTTCGCCCCGGCCAAAGATTTAATATTGGGAAAGTTCTTAACAAATCGCTGGTAGTACGGAAGGCCCTGTGCCACCCTGGTTTGCTGCAGAATTATTTCGGAAAGCCATATTTTATACGGGTCAGGGGTGTTTCGCCAGGGCAGGTTGCGATGGTGCGACTGGTACCATCCGACGATTTTTGCGGAGAAATGCTCATTCCTCATTTCCTTGATAATCAGAATTTGCCAATATTGTTTTTAATTCTGGCCCGACAAATTAATTTTGCCGTCCTTACAATCAGTTATTACACCCCACCACCGTGACGAAAGCAGACGTTATCAACCAAATTGCGGAAAAGACCGGCATCGACAAAGCTGATGTGACCGCATCCGTAGAGGCCTTTTTTTCCATCGTGAAAAATTCAATGTCCGGCGGACATAATATATATGTTCGCGGATTCGGAAGTTTCATCAACAAGAAGCGGAAGAAGAAAATCGCACGCAACATTTCACGCAATACCGCCATCGTCATCGACGAGCATTACATCCCCAGCTTTAAGCCTGCCAAAGTCTTCATCAACAAGATCAAGAACAGCGACAAGGTAAAGCAACTGGCGGAAAAGTAAAGGGGCTACCCGGGCGGTCGGAATACCGGCCCGCCTGACACCAGATTCCCATGCGAAATACCCGGATCATTCTCTTGCTGGCCGCTGTGGTGCTGGTGGTGATTTTGTATTACCTCCCCAAGTCCGTTGTAGAAAACGACAGCCAGATGCAAAACACCGCTGACTCCACGGCATCGGCTCCCATGGCTGCCAGCCCTCATGGTGCGACACCCAAGGCTGTCCGCGACGGCATTAACCGGTTGAGGACCCGGTACTTATCCAACTTGTCCGAAGAAAAAAATGCTATCTTTGCCGACTCTCTGGTAAGCCTCTATGGCAAAGCGGGTCTTTTTGACAGCGCCGCCTGGTTTGCCGAAAGAGCAACAACGTTCTTTAATACTGATGAAAGCCTGCTGAAAGCCGGCAACGCGTACTACGAAGCCTACACTTTTGCGGTCGATCCTGAGAAACAAAAGGTCCTGGCGGAGAAGACGCGAGCGATCTTCGGTAAGGTGTTGGAGAAGAATCCCAAAAACCTCGAAGTGAAAACCAAGATGGCCATGACCTATCTCAGCTCCGGTGCCCCCATGCAGGGCATCACGATGCTGAGGGAAGTACTGGCCGATGACCCCAAAAACGAACTGGCGCTGTTCAACATGGGGATGTTGTCCATACAGTCCGGGCAGTATCCCAAGGCAGTGGAGTGGCTTGAAAAGCTGGTAGGGGTGAACAGCAACCACATCCAGGGTCAATTGCTGCTGGGGGTGGCCTACATGAACACGGGCCAGAAAGACAAGGCGCGTCAGCAGTTTGAAAAAGTAAAAAAGATGGATAAGGATCCTTCCGTGCAAGCCACAGCGGATTCCTATCTGGATGAACTTAAATAATTTTTTAACTACCCCGACTGTTCGGGGCCAAACAGTAAAACACTATGCCAAGCGGTAAGAAAAGAAAGAAGCACAAAATGGCGACCCACAAACGCAAAAAGCGTTTGAGAAAGAATCGTCACAAGAAGAAATAAGGGTTATCCTGATTAACCGTGAGTAACGAACTAATCATCAGTGCTACTCCGGAAGGATGCCGCATTGCCCTGTTGCGCGACAAGACGCTTGTCGAGTTTCACGAAGACACAGGAGGAGGAAAATTTGCAGTCGGTGACATTTACCTGGGCAACGTCAAGAAAGTTGTCCAGGGCCTGAATGCCGCCTTCATCGATATCGGGTACGAAAAGGATGCGTTCCTTCACTACCTGGACCTCGGCCCTCAATTCGGATCTCTTCAGAAATTCACCAAGCTGGTCCGCGCCAAAAAGATCACCGGCGGCCGGTTAGACAAATTCCATGCGGAGCGAGACATCGACAAGCACGGAAAAATCGGTCAGCAGCTCTCCAAAGGCCAGTTCATTCCGGTCCAGGTTGTAAAAGAGCCGATCTCAACAAAAGGCCCAAGGCTTTCTTCGGAGTTGTCCATCGCCGGGCGATACCTGGTCATGGTACCGTTTTCCCATTCCGTCAACGTGTCCAAACGGATCAGCAGCAGCGACGAGCGCAAACGCCTCCAGCGCCTGATCCAGTCCATCAAACCGGAAGGATTTGGTGTGATCGTTCGCACCGTGGCCGAAGGAAAAGAGGTGGCTGAACTCGACAAAGACCTTCGCTCCCTGGTGAGCCTTTGGGAAGAAGGCGCCGCGCGTCTCACTACCGCCAATCCCCGCGACAAGCTCATCGGCGAACTGAGCAAGACTTCTTCCATCCTCCGCGATGTGCTGAACGAGTCATTTGACAATATCCAGGTCGACGACAAGAAGATTTTTGAAGAAGTAAAGGCCTATATCCACAACATCGCGCCGGAAAAAGACAAAATTGTAAAGCTCTACACCGGGAAAGCGAAGATTTTCGAGGCTTATGGCGTAGAAAAACTGATCAAGTCAGCCTTTGGCCAGACCGTTAGTCTCCGTGCCGGCGGGTACCTGATCATTGAACATACCGAAGCGCTTCACGTCATCGATGTGAACAGCGGCAACAAGTCCAACCGGGAAGAAAACCAGGAGACCACCGCCTTGTCTGTAAACATTGAAGCGGCCAAAGAAGTGGCCCGCCAACTGCGCCTCCGCGACATGGGCGGCATCATCGTGGTCGACTTCATCGACATGCGCAATGCCGAGAACAAGAAGCTCATCTTCAAGACCATGATCGATGAGATGGAGCAGGATCGTGCGAAGCATACCGTTCTTCCCCTCTCCAAGTTTGGCCTGATGCAGATCACCCGCGAGCGTGTGCGCCCGCAAATGAACATTGCCACCAAGGAAGTTTGCCCCACCTGCAACGGCACGGGCAGCATCACGGCCAGCATTCTCATTACCGATCAGATCGAACAGCACATCCAGCATCTCTTTGAAAAACAGAACGAGCCCAACCTGGTGCTCGCGCTTCATCCGTTTTTATATGCCTACTACACCAAGGGTATGTTCTCCAAGCGGGTCAAGTGGTTTTTGAAATACAAACGCTGGGTAAACCTGGTAAAGGATACTTCCCTGGGCATCGTTGAATTCCATTTCCTGAACAAGGATGGGGAGGAGATTGACCTGGTCAAGGCAGCGCCGGTTTCGGCGGCGGCTAGTGTTCCTGCAGAATAAATTAAGACTATTCAAAAGATAGCTAAAGGACATCTCTGAAAATGGGAACGTCCTTTAGCTGTTTATGACCGATTGAATTTATTTGGGTTGCAAAATCAGGTCAACAACAAATGAAGATCAACAGAATTGCTGGCTGCAATTTGCCAGAATCCGAGTAGATAAAAGGTTCAAGATGCGGCTGCCGACACGCGGGCCTCTGGGAATTAATCATATCCGACGTTAGCTAAAGTCATAGCGGCCATAGGTTCCAACGCTCTCCAAGATCATCAGCCCTAACTTTGGTAGAGATATGATCAATGTCATTGAGTATAAATACTCGAAAAGATACATTTAGTTTTAGCTTTCTGTTACTTCGATTTAGAAATGACTGCTCTGGGCCTGGCTAAAATTAACTTGTAATTTCAACGACAACTAGGCTTCGAATATGAGACTCAGTATTCAGATATCTTCCTTCATCGCAACAGTAAGTTTCTTATTTTCACTGGCCTGTGTCCCTGAGCCAGTACAGCCCAAACCGTACAATTACCTTATTAACGGTCCGCAAGACCTGACTCCAGCCTTCTCTCCTGACGGGAATTACATTGCTTACTTTCATGATGCCTGGGTTACTGCATCTTCAGGATACCCAACTGGGTTGTATATCATTGGTAAAGATGGCAGCAATAGACGTTTGGTACTAGAAGGATCACATCTGGCACCAGCTTGGTCACCAAATGGACGTTGGTTGGTTTTCTCTTCAAATGGGACAATTCAAAAGTGCCTTACCAATGGTGACAGTTTGACAAGTTTTACGGGCCTGAATCAACTGACATACCCCCAGTTCTATTACCCGAATTGGTCCAGTGATGGTAAGTATATTCTATTTGCCAAGCCCCTTAATCCTGACGGCGGCCTGTATTTAACAACTTCCAATTTTTTGACTTCGGGTCGAGTATTTGGATTGGCCCTGACAACAGGCAACTATCCAAAATTGTCACCTAATAATGCAACCCTGGCATATATCAATGGCGACCAAGGATTCAAAGGGGGAACAGAGTTGTTTGTTATAGACACTACCGGACCCAACGGAATTCGATTAACCCACAATGATCGAGAAGATCGTGCGCCAACATGGTCGCCAGATGGAAAGAGAATTGCATGGAGCAGTGATATTCGTCTAAGCATAATAAATGCTGATGGCACAGTCCAGCGCGAGATTACTTATGGTAATAATCCATCATGGGGAGTGGCTAACCAGATCGTATTTAGTCATGCCAATTCAGATTTTACAAAAGAAGTATTGTATTTGATCTCCCCAGATGGAACAGGTAAACTACAAATCAGTTTTTGATGTTTGTTTCAATATTTCAACTACAGTTAAATGGGGATGTCCTTAGTCGTTCATGATCAATTCCATATTTTCTGGGGACCGAAGGGGTATTGGGAGTCTATCCTTTTGAAAAAGTCATTTGCAGTTAAAGGACCGCCACTTCTATGTTAATCATCCCTTCATTTTCGTTGTCATATGATGAATGTCATGGGATTTAGATATCCCCAAGCTAAATTTGACTCGCATTTCAATTAAAAAAAATGCCGCGCATTATATTATCCATTGACTAAAGGCTTGGGGTGGTTAGACTTCTAAAAATAGAATGAAACCCATAGAACAAATAGCAGTTTTTGGTACCAAGTGCATCTTGGGCATAATGATTATCTGCACTTTAGATTGTTGCACTAACAACGATTTAATTTCTCTCAAGGAGAATGAGTGCTATGTTGCCAAACGCATAGCTGTTAGTTGTCCGAGTTTTGCCTACTTCCAAATTATTGGTGGTAAGGTCGGAGCTAACTGGACTTATGATAATAGGGTTTACGACAATGTCATTACTGTCTCAAATTATGTTGACAGCATTAGGACTGATACGGTTTACATAAGGGTTACAAAATCAAGAGATTGGCGAAATTGTCAAATAGCAGGAGCGTGCCCAACCACAATCAGTCTTACGCCACCCTCTGGAATTCCTTATTGTTTAAAAGGCCTTGCCACAATCAAGTGTCCCAATGAGAACTAATATTATTATCCTAGTCCTTTCTCTTCTTGGCGTTTTTTCTGAATCCCTTGGGCAAAAGATATTCTACTGGTTTGGCAATAGGAAAATAAATCTTATGGCAGATATTTCAAGAGCCTTTTTGCAAAGGTTCTAACGCTCGACCTGGTGGGTCAACCTGATTTGCAACATCCACTATTTCTAAATCCTTGTTCTGATATGATGACTGTCATTGAATATAAGCATCTTCAATGACAATTTTGGTTCCCAATTCATGAAAAGAAATATCCTTCCTGCTCTTGTCTCTTTTCTCCTTACCTGTTGTAATGTAACCGAAAATCCATGCAATGATTGCGGTTCAACACGCGCAGCATCTGCGATCAGTGGTTTATATTTTAGGTACTTAATCACGTCGGATGGCTTTAGACTGATAAGGCATGACTCCACCACAAATGAATCCAAAACCTATCCGTTCTGTCAATTTTCGGGAAGTGATACGATAGAAAACAATAAGATATTGAAGGTTGATGGTGAACTATTACGATCATGTAACGGAGCATTTGAGCTAGTCCAGGTCAAGAGTTCGAAGATTATTACCACGTGCGTTGAGCCATTTATAGAACTTAATCAGCAATACGATTTGATCAACAATTTATGGATTACGGAGAATATTCAATTTAATGGGTCCTACCAGCCTCCTTGCGAAGGAAGTTCAAGTATTGTATTTAAGGCAGACAATAGCTTTAACGGATCAATGACTATGAATTTTATCGCTGGGAACTTCACCCTCATTGCTCCAAATAGAATAAAACTGTCTGATTCAATCGGAATTGGGCTATTTGTTGGGACTAAGAAGCAATCGCAATTTGAGAGCATCTTCGTACAAGTCTTTTCTTACGGCGCGACTATCGAATTCACCTTAAACAAGAATCATTTAATGCTGAGAAACATGAGTAACAATTCAATCATGAATCTTCATACAAAATGAAATCAATATTTATTCAATCTGTTTTTGGCCTATCAGTTCTGGTCCAATTTGCCCCGGAATACCAGCGACCTCCCCAAAGGCATGTACTGCCTCCATGTCCTGGCAGGCGGTGAAATCATCCGGAAGCAGGTCCTGAAGGATAAATAAACTTTGCGTTTCTAGCCATGGCCATTTCACCACATTCGCTATTAAATGCCTACTTCACCAAGGGTATGTTCTCCAAGCGGGTCAAGTGGTTTTTGAAATACAAGCGCTGGGTAAACCTGGTGAAGGATACTTCCCTGGGCATCGTTGAATTCCACTTCCTGAACAAGGATGGGGAGGAGATTGATTTGGTGAAGGCTGCGCCGGTTTCGGCGGCGGCTACTGTTCCAGCGGAATAACCAAGACTATCCAAAACATAACTACTGAAAGGACATCCCTGGAAATGAGGATGTCCTTTCATTTGGTGGCGATATGATCAATGTCATTGAATATAAATATTCCAAAAAATACATTTAGTTTAGAATTCAATTTAGGGGTTTACTCACCCTTTCAATAAACTTTTAATAACACTCCCGTCCTTTCCAGACAGACTCACTTCCATTTATTGAAATATGAATTCACGAATCATTTCCCTTTGCAGTCTATTGACCTTCTGCATTTACGATACGTTACCTGCACAGGAAAAGCCTGATCTAATCAAATATCAACAGAAGTTCATTAACAAAGTTGAGTTTGTGATGGGGCTTGGATTATATTTTCCAAATGATCACGGTTATTCTGAGTATATAAAAAACATCAGTGGTGGTAATCACACTTTTGCTTTAGATAGTAAATTGGGATACTCTTTAGGTGTTGGCCTTATCCACTTAATTTCCAACCGCTTTGAAATTCATGGTCGAATTCTTTTTGAGGAAAAGGGTTACGTACAAAGTGATTTTATTGTTAGTAGTGGCGACACTCACAAATTTACATCAGACTATAAGAATAGCTATTTAACAATAGCCGTTATGCCTTCCATTCACTTTGGTAAGGAAAAAAGATTTCATGCATATCTAGGAGGATATTACAGTCACCTCACAAATTCGACTTTTACTGCAACTGAGTATCTGAATGGTCAAATCCTGAGTAGTCAACGATATATGGGGAATGCGTCAAGTTATGAAGCGGGCATATTGACAGGAGTTGGTTATTCGCCCCTTGAAAAACAAATGGTATCAATGGACATACAAATTCAGGGCAATCTAGGCATGAGCAATGTCATTGATGATGGTCAAATCAGAATAACGAGTAATTGCCTTATGCTAATTGTTGTTTTGAAATATGCGCGTCGGTCAACAAATAAATTTTAAACAATTGATTTATGAAGAAGAATATCAAATTGTGGAGCCAAGTAACAATGTGCTTGCTATTGGGTGCTTCAGCTTTCCGTTTAAATGGACAAGTAATCACCAAGTTAACCAATTCTTCAGTTTCTGGGACAGTTTGTCCTGTGAGTTCTACTGATTATAAAGTCACAACTCCTTCAAATTTTGGTACTTGCCAAATAAATTGGACAATTATCAATGGCCAAATCACTAGTCAAAATGGCCAAAATATTGTAACCGTAGTTTGGAATGATACCCCTGGTGCGCTGGGAAAAATTACTGTCACATTTGCTGGCTGCGGTGGGGGTAATCCAAATGAGGGATTGGGCTCCTCGAAAGAAGAACTCATTCTTTCCGTAAATAACAAAGATTGGGACTCCTACGGAAACCTGTTCAGCATTGACTTTTGCACCACGTCACAGCTTTACGTTACCGTCCCTAGAATGTTTGTCGATGGCACCGGAGGATTAACGGGAATACAACTTCAGGAGGTGGGATACTCCTGGACACTGCCACCTGGTTGGAAAGTTCAAGGTTCTGGTATAACTGGTTCAACGATCACGACCACCAACTACATCATGATTATTCCTGACAAGTGTGCCGTCCCAGGTACTGTTACTGTGAAGGGTGCCATTCTTGACAGGTGTGGAGTTGCCGGCCTGTCTCATGCCGCAACTATCAATATTAATGGCGTCTCCCCCATCGTAACCATTGGCCCGCAGGGAGGCTACACGGGCACCACAGCATGCAACTATACGCCAGTTACATTTACAGCTTCTCTGACACCCGCTCTGGGATGTGCAAGCAGCTACACGTGGAACTATCCCTCTGGCATGACACTGATTGGTAGCACCTTTAACACCATTACCCTTCGGCCAAGTGGAACTCTTTCAGACAGAGGCCCAATTAATGCAACGGCTCATTTTTCGTGCAATTCCCTGGTACCGAGTGGTGACTATAACAATACGTATACTAGGCCTTTCATATCAGGCACAAAGCTCGTTTGCTCATCAGCAATCTACAGCATTCAAAATGCGCAGGGACTTGCTATTAACTGGTCTACAAGTAATACAAACATCCTCACCATGAATTCTTCGGGTGTTGCTTCTCGAGTGGGTTCCGCAAATGGCCAAGTGACTGTGAGCGCAACACTTCCATGTCTGGTCCGGGTTGACACAATCGTTTGGGTAGGACCTCCTTACTTCAGTTCAGTAACATATGATGGTGCGCTGACTAATAGCGCCTGCGATGGCGCCCAAACTTTTACAACTGGCCTTCATGTTTTAAATGCTATTTTCCCTAAAGATCCGCCAGTAAACAGCGCTACGGGCTACCCCACATTTACGCTAGGGGGACCATCAACCGTGCATGGATCGGCCGCAGGAAATGATTTCACATTTGATGTGAAACGAAATGACATTTTATTTCAAATTGAATATTCAATCACCAATACGTGCGGCACCGCCTACGGCTGCACCTATTTCAGCAATTCCGGAGGCCCCGAAATCGTCACACCCGGGGATGATGAATTGCTTTCTGTTTATCCGAATCCAGCTCAGAATCAGATCACCATCATCCAGAAGACGGATCAAATCAGTGTGACCGCCGGCGAAGACAGTTTCTCTGCACAATTGTTGATCCGCAGGGCCGTCTTTCCAAATCAGGAGAAAGCGCTAACGGAAAACTCATCCTGGATACCAGCGACCTCCCCAAAGGCATGTACTACCTCCATGTCCTTGCCGGCGGTGAAATCATCAGGAAGCAGATGCTGAAGGATAAATAACTTGCTCTTTAAGTCTTGACCTTTCCGACTATCCGTTCCTGATACCTCCCCGGGCATTGTTGAATTCCATTTCCTGAACAAGGATGGGGAGGAGATTGACCTGGTCAAGGCGGCGCCGGTTTCGGCAGCGGCCACTGTTCCTGCAGATAACTAGAATATCCAAAACATAACAACCAAAGGATATCCCTGAAAATGGGGATGTCCTTTAGTCGTTCATGACCAATTCCGTTTATTTGGGTTGCAAAGCAGGTGAATAACAATTGAAGGGTACAAGAATTGATAGCTGGCATTTACCAGAAGCCAAGTAAATTCGAAGCCGAAGATACTTTCGGACATAGGATTTGACTGAGAGTTTATCCTATTCCAAATGTCAAGAAGTCATTTACAATCAAAGATTCCAGCTCTCTCTAAAAATAATCAGTCTTTGGTGGCGATATGATTGATGTCATGGGGTATAAATAATCTAACAGAGAAATTTGATTCGCAATTCAATTGAAATGAAAAGCAAACTTTTCAATAAAATCACGGTGACACTCCTCATTATTACTCTGGGGAGACCTCTTCTTGCCCAAGAGATTAAAGAGCCCCATGCAGACAGGCCATGGCAAAAGAAGCTGGCACCCATAGAAATTCTCGCTGGAGGTGGATTAGTCTATTTAAGACAAGGTCCCCCTGACCCTCATCGGCAGGATGTAGTCACCCTGGGGTATACTTTTGGCATTGCAAGCAGACTAGCAGTGAGTCGGCGGTTCCAAATTGAAGGCATGATTTTGTATGAAAGCAAAGGTGGCAAACAATATGACGACGAACAAACGGCTGATACAGTCACGCATTTGCCAGTAATCCACAACGGGGCTATAACAACAAAGCATGTCTATCATTGTGTTACCCTGCCCATTGCAGTTGGCTACCATTTCGGTAAAAATCTAAGATTCCAGATAAAAGCAGGCGCATATTTTAGCTATTTACTGAATGCTGAGGTTACTGATAAGAGTTCAGTGACCGCTTATCAATCATCAAATGATATTACCAATCTGTTGAATAATGACTTCGGATATTTGATTGCTTTTGGATACGAGGTGCCACTTTCAAAGAAAAATAAATTTTCCATCCTTGTTACGAGTAACACGGGGCTAATTAACATTGCAAAATCCGTCAATCCATCCTACCCGATTGAATGGAAGACCAACTCGGTGTTTATTACAATTGGATTTCCAATTAGGGAGTTTCTTTAACGAAAATCAAACTGTACGAAAAAATTACTTATTCTAATTCTTAGCATCCTTTCGTTTGTCTCCTTAGCCCAAACTTATTCGATCTCACCGGGTAGTGAGCAGGCGCCATCTTGTCCTGGAACTGACCAAACATACACAATTGCTATTTCGCAGGGAAGTCTACCAAACTGTACATATACTTGGACTGCTACCAATGGTGTGTTCCCGAACAATAATGGTTCTACTACTTATTCTGCCACTAATCTGAAGACAGTTAAGGTGAAGTGGGATGATACATACCATGGGGGCAACTTGAAGGTTGAAGTCAGCAATTGTTCAGGTGGTTCGCCAATTGGTGAATTGGCATCTTCTGATTATTCTATTGCATCATTTTTTGGGCAAACATTTGCTCATGTTGGAAGCGCTAACGGAAAACTCATCCTGGATACCAGCGACCTCCCCAAAGGCATGTACTACCTCCATGTCCTGGCCGGCGGTGAAATCATCCGGAAGCAGGTCCTGAAGGATAAATAGGCCTGACAACCTGACATTTTGTAATTTTGGTCCATCATTTGAAATGCCCCCGCCGCGGGGCATTTCACTTTAACCCCCTACACTATGGCAGAAACAATGGAAAAAGGCTCGATCTCCATCAATACGGAGAACATATTCCCCATCATCAAGAAATTCCTCTACTCCGACCACGAGATCTTCCTCCGGGAACTGGTCAGCAACGCGGTAGACGCCACCCAGAAGCTGAAAAAGCTCTCTTCCCTGGGAGAATTCAACGGCGACCTGGGTGATACCCGCATTGAGGTCAGTTTCGACAAGAAAGCCAAAACCATCACCGTCCTCGACCGCGGCCTCGGCATGACCGGCGAGGAAATCAAAAAATACATCAACCAGATCGCCTTTTCCGGCGCCACGGAGTTCGTTGAAAAATTCAAGGACAAGGCCGACGCCAAGGATATCATCGGCAAGTTTGGCCTGGGATTCTATTCGGCCTTCATGGTATCCGACAAGGTGGTCATCCGCTCACGGTCGTACCGCCCCGAGGCGGAAGGCGCCCGCTGGGAATGCGACGGCTCCACCGAATTTGAACTCCGCCCCGACGACAAGAGCGACCGCGGCAGCGAAGTGGTCCTGCACATCAACAAGGACTCCGAAGAATTCCTGGATGAGTTCAGACTCAAAGGCATCCTGGACAAGTACTGCAAGTTCCTTCCGGTGGAAATCAAATTCGGAACGAAGGAAGACCGAGTGGAAGACGGCGTGGACAAGGACGGCAAGCCTCAGTTCAAAACGGTTACCTCCGACCGCATCATCAACAACACCTCTCCCCTCTGGGCAAAATCCCCCACGGACCTGAAGGACGAAGACTACATCAAATTCTACAAGGAACTCTATCCATTCGCTGAAGAGCCGCTCTTCTGGATACACCTCAATGTGGATTACCCCTTTAACCTCACCGGCGTGCTCTACTTCCCGAAAGTGAAGAACGACTTTGAGATGAACAAGAACAAGATTCAATTGTACAGCCGCCAGGTGTTCATCACCGATGAAGTGAAAGACGTGGTGCCCGACTTCCTCATGCTGCTGCACGGCGTGCTCGATTCACCGGATATCCCGCTGAACGTGTCACGCAGCTATCTGCAAAGCGATTCCAACGTAAAGAAGATCAGCTCGCACATCACCAAAAAGGTGGCCGACAAACTGGGCGATATGTTCAAGAAGGACCGCCCCGACTTCGAAAAGAAATGGGACGACATCAACATCTTCGTCAAGTATGGCATGATCAGCGATGAGAAGTTTTACGAACGCGCCAAAGACTTCGCCTTGCTGAAAAACACACTGAAGAAGTACTACACCCTGGATGAATACCGCGAGTACGTCAAGGACATGCAGACGGACAAAGAGAAGAATGTGATCTATCTCTACACCAGTGACGCGGGCAAGCAGCACGGCTTCATCGAAACGGCCAACCAAAAAGCCTACGACGTCATCGTGCTCGATGGCGTGCTCGACAGCCACTTCATCAACACCCTGGAACAAAAACTCGACAAGGCGCAATTCAGGCGCGTGGACAGCGACACCATTGACAAGCTCATCCTCAAGGATGAACAGGTGGAAAGCGTGCTCAGCAAGGAAGACCAGGACAAACTCAAAGGCATCTTTGACAAGGCCATCAACAATACCTCCATGACGGTCACCATCGATTCGCATGCGCCCGATCACCTGCCGGTAACCATCACCATGAGTGAGTGGGCCCGCCGGATGAAGGACATGGCCCGCACCGGCGGCGGTGGCGGCATGTACAGCTTCATGGGCACGATGCCAGACCAGTATTCCGTCTCCGTCAACAGCAACCACAAGATGGCCCAGCGTGTGCTGAAGGCCGAGACTGAAGAGCAGCAGGCCCAGCTCGCCAAACAGGCTTACGACTTAGCGCTCCTGTCACAGGGAATGCTGACCGGCGCTGACCTGACGAGTTTCATCAAGCGAAGTGTCGAGTTGGCTAGCTAGGAATGGATGCTATTGGCTTTTAGCTATTGGCCTTTGGCTTGTGGGCAAAAGCTAACGGCTAAGGGCTAAGAGCCAGCACCGAGAGGTCCACAAAATAAACCTTTCGTATTTTCGTTCTATTCGAGCCATGTCCAGACCGTTGTTCCTGCTTGCCCTTGCCCTGTGCACTGTTACCGGCCTTGCCCAGGAAAAGAAGGATGCCATTCCCATTGGCAAAGAGGGGCAGTTTACTTTCGAGACGGAAAAACCATACAAGCTCCTCGAACTGGATGAGCAAACTTCCGAGCCGATCGTCTCCAAGAAGAAGAAACCAAAACGCAATACGTATTACGGCATTAAGGTCCGGAGAAGTTATACGCGCAAAGGCCAGGGTGACCGCGTCACCATTGAACTGTTCAACACGCTGAAAAAGCCGGATAAGCCGACCGCCTTTGTGCGGGACATTTATTGGTACGACTACACCCGCCGGGAGGTAAGAAGGACGGGCAGTTTCGATCCCAAGAAAGGCGCGTTGCTGCATGGACCCTATAAGCGGATGCAGGGCCAGGTGGTGCTGGAAGAAGGAATTTTCTACAAGGGTGCCAAGCACGGCCGATGGATGAAATACGACCGCAATGATGTCCTGGATGACAAGGAAAAATACTACAAGGGATGGCCGAAAGAATCGATCGTGACTTACTATGATGCCGTCGAGCACAAGAAAGTGAAAGAGATGATCCCGATCGAAATCGATGAGCGGGAAGGGTTCTACTACATGTTCCATGACAATGGAAACATCGCCGTGACCGGCGAATATAAGTGGGACCAGAAGGTGGGGGACTGGATTGAAAACTATCCGAACGGCAAGCGCAAGAAAATACTCTCCTATCCCAAGGAGCCCTTCGACAAGGAAGTGAAGCCTTTCGTCAAAAAGGAGTGGGACGATAAGGGGCGTGAAATCTTCACCTCGTACAAGGGCCAGTAAGCAGTTTAGTAAAACGCATCTTCGATGTGGTGAATCTCAGGTTTGCCATAGACGTAGTTGATTGCCACGATGTCATACCGTACGTTCCCCTGCCAGTCCTTGTCATACATGTAATGCAGGGCGCCCGCGAAGATCATTTTCTTTTTGTGGTAGTCCACGAATTCCTCGGGATAGCCAAAAGCGGTTGATGTCCGGGTCTTGACTTCAACAAAGACCAGCCAGTTGCCCTGGCTCACAATGAGGTCAATCTCGGATTTCTTGTGGCGATAGTTGCGTTCCAGCACAGCAAAGCCTTTTTGTTTGAGGAAATCCGCAGCCAGGTCCTCGCCTTCGGCGCCTCTTTTGATTTTATCAGTCATGATCTACCTTTGATTGCAAATCTCAGAAGCCCTCACGCCAGATGAAAAAATTGATCGAAGGATTTACCAGACAATTAGACGAGGCTTTGCGCATCAGCCAGGCCGTTGATATGGTTCGGCAGGGCACTGACATCAGGAATGTACTGATTACCGGCATGGGCGGCAGCGGCATCGGCGCCAACCTGGTGGAGTCGCTCACCTTCGGCCGGGTGCCCATTCCCATCACGGTATGCAAGGGGTACAACATCCCCCAGTTTGTGAGCCCGCATACCTTGTTTATAGCCTGTTCTTACAGCGGCAACACGGAAGAAACCCTGTCGGCCATCAACAAGGCCATGCTCAAGCGCGCCCACATCGTCTGCATCACGTCCGGCGGAAGAATGCTGGACCTCGCTAAAGAATACAACTTCTACTACATCCAGGTGCCCAATGGCTATTCAAGTCCCCGGGCCATGATCGGGTACATGATTGTTTCCCTTTTGGCCGCGCTCTACCAGACCAACCTCATTGGCGCCGCCTTCATCAAGGAGACCGAAAACGCGATTGAGTACCTGGACCGCGGCGAAAAGGCCATCCAGGCTGAAGCGGAACTGATCGCCAAGAAACTGAAAGGCAAAATTCCTTTCATCTATTGTGACGGGCGCCTCCACGCCATGGCCACACGCTTCCAGCAACAGATCAACGAGAACGCCAAGCAAATTGCCCATGTGAACACGTTCCCCGAGATGAATCACAATGAAATCGTCGGATGGCGCTATCCCAAGGGTTTTCTGCAACAGGTACAGGTCATTTATCTCTATTCTGATCACGACCACGAACGCGTGGAGAAACGAATGGAGATCTGCCGGGAGATTTTTGAAAAGAAATCCGGCACCATCATCGACATCGTTGCTGAAGGCGCTTCACTCCTGGAGCAATACTACTACCTCATTCATCTTACCGATTGGATATCCTACTACCTCGCCAAGGAAAACCAGGTGGACCCGGACCCGGTGGATGCCATTGACTTCCTGAAATCCGAACTAGCCAAATTGACGTGAACGTCGTTCTGAATCGTGAAACGACCATTGTAGACCTTGGCCTGGTAGAATACCAACAGGCCCTGGAATACCAGACGAAATTGTTCAATGACATACTCGCTGTCAAGGCAGAAAACCGCGATAAGCCGGCCCATGAACAGCAGGCGACAAAGAACTACTTCATCTTCTGCGAGCATCCCAATGTCTATACGCTGGGCAAAAGTGGCGATGAGAATAACCTTTTGATTAAAAAACAGGACCTCCCCTCGATTCAGGCGAGCTATTTCCCCATCAACCGCGGCGGCGATATCACCTTTCATGGACCGGGACAAATTGTGGTCTATCCCGTGATTGACCTTGAAAACTTCTTCACCGACATTCATCGCTACATGCGCACGCTGGAAGAAAGCGTTATCCGAACCCTGCATTCATTTTCAATAGCAGGCGGAAGAATAGCAGGCCTCACGGGTGTGTGGCTCGACGTCGAAAATAAAATGAAGGCCAGAAAGATCTGCGCACTTGGAGTAAAGACCAGCCGGTGGGTGACCTTGCACGGGCTTGCCTTTAATGTTAATACGGACCTGCACTACTTCGATTACATCGTTCCCTGCGGCATCTCCGACAAGGCAGTCACCTCACTTGAAAAGGAATTGGGTGCGAGACAGGATTTGGAGTCCGTCAAGGCCATCCTCAGAACAAACCTTCTGGATCTTTTTGGAATGAGGGTCATTGAAGTGCAAAAATGAATCGCTTTTCACCCATCGGTCTTTCCCTGGCATTCCTGCTTCTTGCCGCGTTTTCCAGTCCGGTCGCCGACGAGGCAATCCGCCTGAACAAACACCGGGGCGTTTGCTGGGTAGCCGGTCCGCAGAAGATATCAGAAAAAGATCTTTCCAGGCTTTCCGAAATCAACGCTAACTGGATTTCACAAACCCCTTTCGGCTGGCAGCGCTCTGTATCATCACCCGAAATCGTCATGCACACCTCGGGTGAAAAAATCTGGTGGGGTGAATCCGATGAGGGCATTTCTGAAACCACGCAGATGGCGCGTTCCCTTCACATCAGGACACTGCTGAAACCTCATCTATGGGTTGGCAAAGGATGGCCGGGAGACATCCAAATGAACAGTGATGCTGATTGGCAGCTGTGGTTTTCCCAATATGAAACATTCATGCTTCACTATGCCTCGCTCGCGGAAAAAAACCGCATCGACATTCTCTGTATTGGAACTGAGCTCCAAAAAACGACTGAAAAAGAAAAGGAATGGAGGAGCCTCATCCAGAAAATAAAATCAGTGTACCATGGATCACTTACTTATGCTGCCAATTTTCACGTGGAATATGAAACGATTTCCTTCTGGGATGAGCTGGATTTCATAGGCATACAAGCCTATTTCCCGTTGTCGACATCAAAAGACCCGGAATTGCATGAACTTCTTGCCGCCTGGAAGTCTCCCATGGAATCCATTGAAAGGGTCCAGAAAAAATTCAACAAGCCGGTTCTTTTCACTGAAATTGGCTACCGCAGCACCCATGATGCGGCTGTAGAGCCCTGGCAATGGCCCAAAGCAGAGCAATCCACCCAGGCATGCTACGAGGCGCAAGCTGAATGCTACAAAGCTTTTTTTGAATCCGTATGGAACAAAAAATGGTTTGCGGGTGTCTATTTTTGGAAATGGTACCCGCAAGGTCCGCGGCGGATGGGATCAATCGATTTCACACCGCAGAACAAGCTGGCCGAAAAAGTATTGAAGGACAATTTTTCAAAATGACCTAACCCTCGATGATCAAGGATATTCCGCTTCCTCAGGTAAAAAATGTAACACTCGCCGTTGTTCGTGAAAAGAATAACCTTCAACTGGACGAATGGAAAGTATACCTCATCAACAGCAACAGCGTGCCGATTGAAAACACATTGGTTGCCAGCACCGGCTATGGTGAATCGAACGGCGAGCAGCAAAAGACCTCCACCCTGCGTCATTTTCTTCAGACCGTACCCCCCAACAGCGCAGCGCTGATTGAGCCGATCGACACAGCCTTGTTTCATCTGAACAATGAGTATTGGGTCAGCTATTACATGGGCTCCGTGCTCTACGACAAGCGGTTTGTGTTTGTGCCCGACAGCATTCATGAGGAAAACCTGACCTTCATCCGCGAACTGGAACGCGAGGGCGTACTGCACTCTTAATCCAATCCATGAAAGGCACCCTCTTCATTCTCCCCACCATCATTGCCGATGATACCCAGCAGGAAGTAATTCCATCCTCGGTCGTCAATGCCATCAAAGGCACTCGTTTCTACCTGTGTGAAAATGTAAGAACCGCCAGGCGTTTTGTGAGCAGCCTGAAAGTGCATGATTCGATTGAGTCGCTGCAGTTTGATCTGCTGGACAAAGACACTCCCGCCACTTCCCTTTCAAAACTCTTTGCACCCATCCTGGCAGGAAATAGCATCGGGGTACTGAGCGAGTCGGGGTGTGCGGGTGTTGCTGATCCCGGCGCGGCGGCGGTGGCCTATGCTCATGCACACGGCATCAAAGTAGTTCCCTTGGTGGGCCCCTCCTCCATTCTGCTCGCTTTGATGGCCTCTGGATTGAATGGCCAGCAATTTGCCTTCCACGGTTACCTGCCCATTGATTCGAAGGATGCCGGGGGCACCATCAGGGTGCTTGAGCAGGAATCGCGTGACAAGAATCAAACCCAGGTATTCATAGAGACTCCCTACCGCAACAATGCACTGATGGGCCACCTTCTCAAAACACTAAGGCCTGACACCCGGTTGTGTGTAGCCGTCAACCTGACATCTCCTTCAGAAAAAATCACATGCCAGGCGGTAAGGGAGTGGAAAAAACAGGAAACATCGTTTGAAAAAGCGCCTGCTATCTTCCTCTTCCTCGCGGGTGCCTGAAGGATGTGGGAAATAGTGAAACCTCATTATCTTTGCGGCCTCAAAACATAACCGGTTAATTCCAATGGCATACTTGTTTACCTCCGAATCCGTATCTGAAGGGCATCCTGACAAGGTCGCGGACCAGATTTCAGACGCTTTGATTGACGCCTTCCTGGCCTATGACCCCAATTCCAAGGTGGCCTGTGAAACACTCGTAACCACCGGTCAGGTGGTATTGGCCGGAGAGGTCAAATCCGAGGCCTACCTCGATGTGCAGGATATTGCCCGCGATGTGATCCGCAAGATCGGTTACACGAAGAGCGAATACATGTTCGAGGCCAATAGCTGCGGTATATTCTCAGCCATCCACGAGCAGTCCGCTGATATCAACCAGGGCGTTGAGCGCAAGAAGAAAGAAGACCAGGGTGCCGGCGACCAGGGCATGATGTTCGGTTATGCGACCAATGAAACGGACAATTACATGCCGCTGCCGCTTGACCTCGCACACCTTTTGCTCCGCGAGTTGTCGACTATCCGCAGGGAAGGAAAAGTAATGACGTACCTGCGCCCTGACGCCAAGTCACAGGTGACCATTGAATACAGTGACGATCATAAGCCCAGCCGAATTGATACCATCGTCATCTCAACACAGCACGACGATTTCGCCAAAGATGCGGTCATGCTTCAGCAAATCCGCAAAGATGTCGTTGACATCCTCGTCCCCAGGGTGAAGAAAAAATTGCCGAAGCGCATCCAATCACTTTTCGGAAACGATATAAGCTACCACGTTAACCCCACCGGCAAATTTGTTATCGGCGGTCCTCATGGTGATACCGGCCTTACTGGCAGAAAAATCATTGTTGATACGTACGGCGGACGTGGCGCACATGGTGGTGGGGCTTTCTCAGGAAAGGATCCTTCCAAGGTGGACCGCTCGGCCGCGTATGCTACCCGTCACATTGCCAAGAACATGGTGGCCGCGGGTGTCTGCGATGAGGTGCTGGTACAAGTTGCCTATGCGATCGGTGTTGCCCAGCCTGTAGGCTTGTATGTCAATACCAATGGCACCGCCAAGGTAAAGATGACGGATGGGGCTATCGCCAAGACAATTTCCAAAATATTCGACATGCGTCCGTACTTTATTGAAGAGCGCTTCAAGTTGCGCACTCCGATATATTTCGAAACCGCAGCCTATGGCCACATGGGTCGTGAGCCCAGGGTTGTTGAAAAAATATTTAACAAAGGGGGGAAACTGGAGAAGAAGGTTAAGGTGGAGTTGTTCCCCTGGGAGAAACTTGACTATGTGGACAAAGTCAGGAAAGCTTTCAAATTGTCTTAAAAGCCAAAAAGGCCCCGAAATCGGGGCCTTTTTCTTTTTATACTCTTCCCTCTTTGGCCTTGGTTTTGAATTTCTTCAATTGATTCCGCAGTGCTTCAGTTGCCAGGTCTGCAGCGGCCTCAAATGACCTGGCCTGCTCTTTGGCAAACAGTTTCTTTCCGGGCACGCTCAATTTGATTTCGACCGTTTTGTTCTCAATTCCCTCGTTGTTGAGTCTCAGAAAGACTTCACCGTCCACGACGCGATCATAAAACGTATGCAACTTATCAACACGCTGCTGAATAAAATCAATGAGTTTCTGGTCAGCGTCGAAGTGGATGGAATGAACTTGTAACTTCATACAGTAAAAAATTTAAGTGAAACAATCCTGTCAATTTTCAGTACGCGTCTGACACCTTGAAGGTGTCTGACGCGCCTTATGCCTTTGGGTGTGCCTGGTCGTATGCTTTTTTCAATTTTTCTGTTGAGTTATGGGTGTAGACTTGAGTGGCGGCCAGGCTGCTGTGTCCCAGAAGATCCTTTACCGCGTTGATCTCCGCTCCCTTGTTGAGCAGGTGGGTTGCATAGGTATGCCGAAGCACGTGCGGACTTCGTTTCTCCACGGCGGCATCCGCTCCAAGGCGCTTCTTCACAATCCGGTTGATCAGCATGGGGTAACACTTGCTGCCTGTATCGCTAACGACAAAACATCCATGGTCGCGTGCCTCCACCTCTTTATTTCTTGCTTTCCGGTAGTTCTCCATGATTGGAACGAGAGAATCGGAGAATGGAATGACCCTTTCCTTGTTTCTTTTGCCCAATACCCGGATGGTGCGCTCGCGCAGGTTAATTTGATTTTCCTTCAGGTTGATGAGTTCCGATAAACGCATCCCCGTGCCATAGAGCAATTCAATGATCAGCCGATCGCGCCAACCAGCGTGGTCGTCATCATACTGCTGATGATCGAGCACCAAAACCATATCGGGTTCTTTTACAAAATGTGGAAGCTTCTTCTTCGTTTTCAGCACCTTGATTTTTCCCATGGGGTCCTTGCTGATCAGCTCCTGGCGCAACAGGAACTTGTAGTAGCTGCGGAGGCTGGCGATCTTGCGGTTGATGGACAAGGGGTCCAGTTCGTTCTCTGCCAACTGCACGATCCAGGAACGCACCATGCCGTAATTGGCAGACTGTGCCTCCTCCTCAAAGTTCTTCTTCAGGTAAATCTCAAATTGGGAAAGGTCATTCTGGTAGGAAATGACCGTGTTGTTGCTAAATCTCTTCTCGAAACGTAGATAATTCAGAAAAGAATCAATCATGCTTGCAGCACCATCCCCGGGCGTCCCGAGAAAATTACAAAAAAATATCCCCCCAGGAAAAGTGCCCGGGGGGATATGTTGACAAAATGTCTATTAATTGCTAGTAGTTCTCAGTAGCGAATTGCTTCTGGCGGTAAACAGCCCTCAATACCTGGCCCCTTCTTTTTACAGAGGGTTTCTCAAAAGATGTCCTGGCACGAAGTTCCCTCAAAACGCCGGTTTTCTCGAATTTCTTCTTAAAACGCTTCAGGGCCTTGTCGATAGACTCGTTTTCCTTGATGTTGATAATCAGCATACCGTTAATTGTTAGGGCCGCAAATATAGGGCAAAACCGATATAATTTGCAAAATCAGGATAAAATAGACCTTGAAATGACCAATTTCTGTATTTCAGAGGTCCCTTCGCCAATGGTGCACAATTTGGCGTCCCGGTAGAATTTCTCGGCCGGGAAATCCTTCGTATACCCATAGCCCCCAAAGATCTGGACCCCGTCTGTCGCAACCTCAACGGCCGTCTCGGAGGCGAATAACTTGGCCATCGCCGATTCACGGTTCACGCTTTTGCCCATATTCTTCAATTCCGCAGCGTGGTAAATGAGCAGTCGCGATGCTTCAATCTTGGTGGCCATGTCGGCCAGCTTGAAAGAGATACCCTGGAAAGCTGAAATGGGTTTGTTGAATTGATGACGTTCTTTGGAATACTTCAGCGCAGCATCAAAGGCCCCTTGTGCTATGCCAAGGCTCAGCGCTGCAATGGAAATTCTCCCCCCATCCAGTACCTTCAAAGACTGGACAAATCCATCACCGACTTCGCCCATGATCTGGCTCTTGTGCACACGGCAGTCAGAAAAGATCAACTCGGCGGTTTCCGAGGCACGCATGCCCAGCTTGTTTTCCTTCTTGCCTGCGGTAAACCCCTTTGTTCCCTTTTCAATGATAAAAGAGGTCATTCCATGCGAATCTCCCACTTTTCCGGTCCTGGCTATCACCACGGACACGTTGCCGCTCCTGCCATGGGTAATGAAATTCTTTGATCCGTTCAGTACATAGTAATCCCCGTCTTCAACAGCAACTGTTCTCATGTTGCCGGCATCTGACCCGGTGTTGGGCTCCGTCAGTCCCCAGGCTCCGATCCATTCACCGCCAGCCAGTTTCGGGAGGTACTTTTGTTTTTGCGTTTCGTTCCCAAATTGAAGAATGTGGTTCGTACAAAGGGAATTGTGTGCAGCCATGGACAGCCCGATAGAACCGTCAATCTTTGAAAGCTCAACAATGGCCGTAACATATTCCATGTACCCAAGCCCGGCGCCACCGTATTCCGTTGGAACCAATACGCCCATCAACCCAAGCTTTCCCATCTGATGAAACAAGTCCACGGGAAACTCCTGCGACTCATCCCATTTCATGATGTTTGGCCGAATAAACTTCTCGCCAAAATCCCTGACCATCTGCGCAATCATGACCTGGCTTTCGGATTGCTCAAAGTCGATTTCAGGGGTAGTCTCAGACGTCATTTGCATGATTTCTCAATTATTGGACTTCAAAAGTAAGCTAAGTTCACAGGGCTGCCAAACGAGTGTTAGGTTATGCCGAGATTTAGGTGAAAAGAGCATATTTCTAGCCCTCAAAGCGCTATTTTTGCCCCTTCTTAACCCCTTGCAATGAAAATATCTGTTGTTGGTACTGGTTATGTTGGCTTGGTTACGGGAACCTGTTTTGCCGAAACCGGCAACACGGTTGCCTGCGTCGATATTGACAAGGAGAAGGTAGACAAACTGTCTTCCGGCAAGATCACCATTTATGAACCCGGCCTTGAGCTTCTTTTTGAAAGGAACATCAGGCAAGGCCGCCTGTCGTTTACAACCGACTTGAAGGAAGGCATCAGGGGTGCACAGATTATTTTCCTGGCCCTTCCCACGCCGCCGGGAGAAGACGGCTCTGCCGACCTGAAATACGTTCTCGGAGTGGCGGAACAACTCGGCGGTTTGCTGGAGCAATACACGGTCATTATTGATAAGAGCACAGTACCCGTAGGGACAGCCGAGCGCGTGACTGAAAAAGTCAGGAAGAACGCCCGGGTTGAATTCGATGTGGTCTCCAATCCAGAGTTCCTTCGTGAAGGTGTTGCCGTGGATGACTTCATGAAACCTGACCGTGTTGTGATCGGCACTTCCTCCGAACGCGCCATCAAGATCATGAATACCCTGTATGCTCCCTTCGTCAGGCAGGGCAACCCGATACTCTTCATGGATGAGCGCTCCGCTGAACTCACCAAGTATGCAGCCAATGCATTCCTGGCAACAAAGATTACGTTCATGAATGAGATTGCTAACCTGTGCGAGAAACTTGGAGCCGACGTCGATGCTGTTCGCAAAGGCGTGGGTACCGACAGCAGGATTGGAAAAAGATTTCTCTTTCCGGGGATTGGTTATGGCGGCAGCTGCTTCCCGAAGGATGTGCAGGCACTGGCCAAGGCATCGGAAGAAAGTCAGTACGACTTCAGGATCCTAAAGTCGGTGATGGAGGTGAATGCCTCTCAGAAAACCAAGCTCATCCCACAGATCAAGAAACATTTCGGTGACCTGAAAGGGAAAGTCATTGCCGCCTGGGGCTTGTCCTTCAAGCCGCACACCGATGACATTCGAGAGGCCCCGGCACTGCTCAACATAGAAGCCCTCCTGGAGTCCGGCGCTGCCGTTCGGGCCCACGACCCGGAGGCCATGGAAAACGTAAAGAAAGTCCTTGGCCCGAAGATCACCTACCACGACAATCCCTATGATGCCGCTACCGGTGCCGATGCCATTCTCATCTCCACGGAGTGGCCGGAATTCCGCGCACCGGATTTCGGAAAGCTTGCTTCCGTCATGAAAGGAAAAGTCATTTTTGACGGCCGCAATTTGTATGAATTGAAAGACATGAAAGACCAGGGATTCAAATATATCAGCGTCGGAAGACGGACCGTTAATGGCTAAACCAAGAATACTCATTACAGGAGGGGCCGGATTCCTCGGCTCACACCTCTGCGACCGTTTCATCCGCGAAGGATTTCACGTGGTGGCGATGGACAACCTCATCACAGGAGAACTGAAGAACATTCAGCACCTCTTCAACCGCGAGGATTTTGAATTTTACCACCATGATGTTTCCAAGTTTGTGCATGTGCCCGGCAACCTTGAATACATCCTGCATTTTGCCTCTCCCGCCAGCCCGATTGATTATCTCAAGATTCCTATCCAGACACTCAAGGTCAGCTCATTGGGTACCCACAATTTGCTTGGCCTGGCGCGCGCGAAGAAATCGAGAATCCTGGTGGCCTCAACCTCTGAAGTTTATGGCGACCCGCTGGTTCATCCACAGACGGAGGAATACTATGGAAACGTTAACCCGGTCGGGCCACGCGGGGTGTACGATGAAGCCAAGCGCTTCCAGGAAGCGATAACAATGGCCTATCATACCTACCACGGACTGCAAACAAGAATCATCCGGATTTTCAATACCTATGGCCCGCGGATGCGCCTCAATGACGGCCGCGTGCTCCCGGCATTCATCGGCCAGGCCCTTCGCGGAGAAGACCTCACCATATTTGGCGACGGTCTTCAGACGCGTTCTTTCTGTTATGTAGATGACCTTGTCGAAGGTATTTACCGGTTACTCATGTCTGACTATCATCTTCCGGTTAATATTGGCAACCCTGATGAAATTACCATTCTCGATTTTGCACAGGAGATCATCAAACTGACCGGTACCACCCAGAAAATCGTTCACAGGCCCTTCCCGCAGGATGATCCGAAAAAGCGGCAGCCCGACATCACCAAAGCAAGAAAACTCCTCGGCTGGGAACCGAAGATATCCCGCAGTGAAGGACTGAAAATTACCTACGAATACTTCAAGACCTTGTCAAACGACGAGTTGTACCAGCGGGATCACAAAAACTTTGACGCCTACACACGATGAGTAAGAAAGTGTTAATCACAGGCGGGGCAGGATTCATCGGGTCACACGTCGTGCGCCTGTTCGTAAACCGGTATCCCGAATATTCCATCGTCAACCTTGACAAGTTGACGTATGCCGGAAACCTTGAGAACCTTCACGACATTGAAAAGAAGCCGAATTACCGATTTGTAAAAGGTGATGTGACTGACTTCGCCTTCATCAGTGGCCTTTTTGAACAAGAGAATTTTGACAGCGTCATTCACCTGGCAGCCGAATCACACGTCGACCGCTCCCTGGAAAACCCGGCTGAATTTGCCATTACCAACATCGTGGGCACGCTCAATCTGCTGCAGGCAGCCAGGCTGAGCTGGGTAAACAACTACGAATCCAGGCTTTTTTACCAGATTTCAACGGATGAAGTATATGGTTCTGTAGAGCACGGAGGCTTTTTTACCGAAGAAACACCCGTTGATCCAAGATCTCCCTATTCAGCTTCGAAGGCCGGCAGCGATCATTTTGTAAAGGCTTTTCAGAACAGTTTCGGTCTGCCGGTGATTATCAGCCGATGCTCCAACAACTACGGGCCTAATCATTTTCCGGAGAAGCTTATCCCCTTAATGATTCATAACATCATCCACAGTAAACCGCTCCCGGTGTATGGGAAGGGCGAGAACATCCGCGACTGGCTTTATGTGGAAGACCACGCCAGTGCCATCAACGTCATTTTTCACAAGGGCACACCGGGTGAGGTATACAACATCGGCGGCAACAATGAGTGGAAGAACATCGACCTGGTGAAACTGCTTTGCAAGATCATGGATCAGAAACTTCATCGCCATGCAGGCACCTCCGAAAAACTGATTACTTACGTGAAAGACAGGGCGGGCCATGACCTGCGCTATGCCATTGACTCTTCCAAGCTTCAGGATGACCTGGGGTGGAGGCCCTCCGTTGATTTCCCGACCGGATTGGAAAAGACAGTGGATTGGTACTTGTCCAACCGGGAATGGCTGGATCACGTTACTTCAGGTGCTTATCGCGAATACTACCAGAACATGTATCACAAACGATGAAAGGAATTGTACTTGCCGGTGGTTCAGGCACCCGGCTCCATCCGCTTACCCTTGTGCTCAGCAAGCAGCTCATGCCGCTGTATGACAAGCCCATGGTTTACTATCCTTTGTCCATCCTCATGATGGCGGGCATCCGGGAGATACTCATCATCTCCACGCCTCACGATTTGCCGCTGTTCAGGAGATTACTCGGCGACGGCAGGCAGCTGGGTTGCGAATTCTCCTATGCAGAACAGCCTCAGCCGGAAGGGCTCGCTCAAGCGTTTATCATCGGTGAAAAATTCATAGGCAAGGACCCGGTCGCCCTGGTGCTGGGTGACAACGTGTTCTACGGTTCAGGCCTGATCGAACTTCTTCAGGAAAACACAACGCCCAACGGCGGCGTGGTATTCGCCTACCATGTCCAGGATCCTGAGCGGTACGGTGTAGTTGAGTTCGACAAAAATCAAACTGCAATTTCCATCGAAGAAAAGCCCGCGCAGCCTAAATCAAACTATGCTGTTCCCGGACTGTACTTCTACGACAACGAGGTGGTCAGCATCGCGAAAGCGCTGAAGCCTAGTCCCCGCGGAGAACTGGAAATCACCGATATCAATAATGTTTACCTGAAGAAGGGCCGGCTTCGGGTGGGCATCATGAGCCGGGGCACCGCCTGGCTTGACACCGGAACATTTGACTCACTCATGCAGGCTGGAAATTTTATCCAGGTCATCGAACAGCGGCAAGGACTAAAAATAGGCTGCATAGAAGAAGTGGCATTCCGGATGAAGTTCATCAACAAAGAACAACTGCTTTCGCTCGCACAACCGCTTGAAAAGAGCGGCTACGGGGTTTACCTGAAGAAACTCGTAGAGGAGTAATCACTCCTCGTGGTACACCACATTCAACAGCACCGTTCCAACCGCGTCCAGCGTTTCTTTGCTGATCAGCGCAAGGTTGTCTTTTCGTGAATGATGAAAGTCCCCAAAGTATCCGTTGACAGGATCAAAATGAACAATGTCGACGGTGGGTATTCTGGCAATTGTATTGAGATAAAGATGATCATCCGTAATGGGCGCTTCTTTTTGACGCACGAATAGGGAAGAGTGGCCCAGGCCTGAAGCAGTTCCCCATATCTTCTCCACAATTTTAGGAGCATATTCCCTCGAATGTCCCTCCTGAAAAAAATGGGCTCCTTTGGCGCCCACCATGTCCAGCAGGATTCCATAATAGGCTGTGTACCGGGGCCGGTGCGGGTGCTTCGCCCAATACTGGGAGCCGAGGCACCACCATGACTCCCATCCTTGCGGCGGCGGTATCCTGGACGTGTTGTCTTTCTCTCCCCAGTCTTCTCCATCGAACAGGATGATGTCAACTCCCACATCCGGAGGAGCGCTTCGAGCCAGCACCCGGGCTACTTCAAGCAATACCGCAACGCCGCTGGCGCCATCATTCGCACCATCAAACTTTGCGAATGGCTGCTCTTTGTCTTTGTCTGCATAAGGCCGGGTATCCCAGTGTGCCGCCAACAGTATTCTTTTTTGTTTCTCGGGATAATAGCTGGCGATGATGTTCCGCAGAAATAACTTCTGGCCGTCATAAGAAATGGCCTCAAACTCCTGAACCGATGTAGCAGCTTTGAATGCCTTAAACTTCGCAACCAGGTAATCCCCTGCCTGGCGGTGCGCTGGTGAATTAGGGATGCGCGGGCCAAAGGCTACCTGCTTCTCAACAAACCAGTATGCAGAGTCGCCACGGAAGACGGGAACGTTTACAACGCGCCCTTCACCTTCCTCAGTTTTCTGATTTTTCCCCCCACAGGAAAACAGGAGTCCCGCCAGAAGCACATAAATCAACCGGTTAAACATGAACAACCATTTGTGGCGCGTAAGGCCAAAGAACTCAATTATTTGCGATAAAATAAAAAAGCCTTACCTTTGCATTACTTCTTACCGGAACAATGACAGAGGGGACCCAAAAGTCCCCTCTTTGTTTATCGAAAAATGGACATTAAGGCAAAATTGACGCAGTTGGCTGATGAAAGCCTGTTGGACCAGAGCCTATTCATCGTTGATGTGGTTGCTTCCAGCCGGAATTTTTCGAAAATCACGGTAATCGTAGATGGGGACAACGGGGTGACCATAGACGACATCGGAAAGATCAGCAAGGGGCTGTCTGCCAGGCTGGACGAGCTTGATTTTGGTACAGACCGTTATGTACTGGAGGTGTCAACTCCGGGATTGGATCATCCGCTTAAATTGGTTCGCCAGTTCCAAAAGAACATTGGCCGCGGACTGAAGGTGCACGGTAAGGACAAGAGCATCATCCAGGGCAGGCTTTCTGAAGTTAGCCATGACGGGATTACCCTGAAGCAGGAATTGAAAGAAGGAAAAAAGGTCACGGAAAAAGAAGTGATCATCAAGTTTGAAGATTTGGAAAGAGCATTTGTAATGGTTTCGTTTAAATAATCAGTAAAATGGACATAGCAAATTTAATTGAGTCGTTTGCAGACTTCGCCAAGCAGAAGAACATCGACAGGCCTACGATGATTCGTATCCTGGAAGACGTATTCCGTACGATGATTAAGAAAAAGTATGTCAACGATGACAACTTTGATATTATCATCAACGCCGACAAAGGCGACCTTGAGATTTATCGCATTCGTGAGATCGTTGATGACGACTCTGAGGATATCTGGGAACATGACAAGATCAGCCTGACCGAAGCGCGCAAGATTGAGCCGGATTTCGAAGTAGGCGAAGAAGTGTCTGAACCCATTGAAATCGAGCATTTTGGCCGCCGCGCCGTTACCACCGCGCGTCAGACCCTCATGCAGAAGGTGAAAGACCTTGAAAAGGACATCCTGTACCAGAAATACAAGGACATCGTCGGTGAGATCATCACCGGTGAAGTATACCAGGTTTTGAGCCGCGAAGTGCTGCTGACCGATGCGGAGGGGAATGAAATCTCCATTCCGCGCAGCGAGCAAATCCCCAAAGACCGGTACCGCAAGGGCGAAAACGTCCGCGCTATTGTTCACAAGGTTGAAATGGTGAATGGCAATCCCAAGATTGTCCTCTCACGCACTTCACCTGTCCTCCTGGAGCGCCTCTTTGAGCAGGAAGTTCCCGAAGTGTATGACGGCCTGATTACGATCAAGAAGGCTGTACGCGAGCCTGGTGAGCGCGCGAAGGTAGCCGTGGAGTCCTATGACGACCGGATTGATCCGGTAGGCGCCTGCGTTGGAATGAAGGGGTCACGCATTCACGCGATTGTTCGTGAATTGCAGAATGAGAACATCGACGTCATCAACTTTACAGAAAATCTTGAGCTGTTCATTCAGCGAGCGCTCAGCCCTGCAAAGATCGTGAGTATCAAGATTGACAAGGACACCAACCGTGTTTCAGTTTACCTGAAACCCGACCAGGTATCTCTTGCCATCGGCAAAGGCGGCCTTAACATCAAACTGGCCAGCCGCCTGGTCGGTATGGAAATCGATGTATTCCGCGAGCTCGGTGAACAAACTTCCGAAGAAGATGTTGATCTCGAAGAGTTCTCCGATGAGATTGAGAGCTGGGTAATTGATCAACTTAAGCAAATCGGATTGGATACCGCCAAGAGTGTACTGGCCCTGAACAAGGAAGAACTTGTTCGCCGTACCGATCTGGAGGAAGAAACCGTGGAAAATGTAGTGGCCGTTTTGAGCAAGGAATTTGAGTAAATTCACCCCAAAATCGCATAAATCAGTAATAACAAGTCAACCTTGAGCATGGCAGAAGAAAAAATGATACGGCTTGGACAGGCATCCAGGAAGCTCAATGTGGGTCATAATACCATATTGGACTTTTTGGCAAAGAAGGGCTTTGTGGTGGAGAACAATCCAAACGCAAAACTCACTGCCGAGCAATTTGCCATGCTGGCCAAAGAGTTCGCGTCCTCGGCATCAGAAAAGATTGAAGCATCAGGCCTGACCATTGGCACGAAGCACAATGAAACGCTGACTGTGCAAGGTGAAGCCGAAGCACACCGCAAGAAGGCTGATGACGAAGACAGCATCATGATCAAGAACCTTGGCTCAAAAGAGATCAAGGCTAAGGAAGAAGTCAAGCAGCCTGAGAAAGTTGAACTTGAGAAGGCCAAGCTGGAAGGCATCAAGGTCGTCGGAAAGATCGACCTTGAGAAAAAGAAGAAAGAGAAAGTCAAGGAAGAAGAGCCCGTCAAGCCGGAACCCGTAAAACAACCCGAGCCTGAAAAGGTGCATCCTCCGGAAATGGAGTTGATCAAAGCCAAGGCCGACAAGCTCCAGGGATTAAAGGTGGTTGACAAAATTGAGCTGCCGGTTGAAAAGAAACCGACACCGGCCTCAGACAGCAAAGAAGACGAACGGAGGAAGAGACCGCGCAAGCGCATTCCTTCCTTCAACGATGCCAAAGGACCGCCTCGCACCGGGATAGGACCTGGCACAGGTACTGGCGGCAGGAGAGCTCCCCAGCGCACTGAAAAGGGAGAGCCTTCGGAAAAAGAAATCCAGGACCAGATCCGCGCTACCCTCGCGAAACTGAGCGGCGGCCAAAAGAAATTCTCGGGCGCCAAGTACCGTAAGGAAAAAAGACAGGCGGTATCCGATGCCCAGGAAGAAAAATTGCTCCAGGAACAGGAAGCTTCGAAAACCCTTCGTGTAGCAGAATTTATTTCTGCCAATGACCTGGCGTCACTGATGAACGTATCCGTCAATGAAGTGATCTCAACCTGCATGGGACTGGGCATGTTTGTCTCCATTAACCAGCGACTGGATGCGGAGGCGATTACCGTCATCTGTGATGAGTTTGGATACGATGTGCAGTTCATCACCTCGGATGATGAAACGGTGGAGAAAGAAGTGGAGGAGGTGGAAGAAAACCTGAAACCACGTGCACCGATCGTTACGATCATGGGACACGTTGATCATGGAAAAACATCGCTTCTCGACTACATCCGCCATACAAAAGTCGTTGCCTCTGAGGCCGGTGGCATCACGCAACACATTGGTGCTTATGACGTGGCCACCAAGAGCGGCAAACAAATTGCCTTCCTGGATACACCCGGTCACGAAGCCTTCACGGCCATGCGTGCACGGGGTGCGAAAATTACCGATGTGGCCATTATCGTGGTGGCCGCCGACGACGATGTAATGCCACAAACCAAAGAAGCCATCAACCACGCCCAGGTTGCCGGAGTTCCCATTGTCATTGCCCTTAACAAAGTGGACAAGCCTACCGCCAACCCTGACAAGGTGCGTGAGTCGCTTTCCAAAAACAATATTCTTGTAGAGGAGTGGGGTGGAAAATACCAGTGCCAGGAAATCTCGGCCAAAACCGGCAAAGGCATTGATGAATTGCTTGAAAAAGTCCTTTTGGAGGCCGAAATGCTGAATTTGAAAGCCAATCCTGACAAGCCAGCAGCAGGATCAGTCATTGAAGCATCCCTGGATAAGGGCCGCGGCTACGTATCTACGGTCATGGTGCAGACCGGCACACTTCATGTTGGCGATATCATGGTTACAGGCTCCAATTATGGTCGTGTAAAAGCCATGTTCGACGATACGGGGAAGAAATTAACGGAAGCAGGCCCCTCTTCACCGGTGGTGATCCTGGGTTTGGACGGCGCGCCGCAGGCCGGAGAAAAATTTGCCGTGTATGAAACTGACCGCGAAGCACGCGAAGTCGCCAACAAGCGAGCCCAACTGATCCGCGAACAAAGTATACGCACGAAGAAACACATTACGCTGGATGAAATCGGACGACGCATTGCCATCGGCTCATTCAAGGAATTGAATGTGATCGTGAAGGGTGACGTGGATGGTTCTGTTGAAGCACTCTCTGATTCACTGTTGAAACTTTCCACACCGAAGATCCAGATTGGAATCATTCATAAGGGAGTTGGACAGATTTCAGAATCTGATGTTCTGCTCGCCTCTGCATCCGACGCGGTCATTGTCGGATTCCAGGTTCGTCCTTCTCCTTCGGCAAGGAGACTTGCCGAGGCCGAGGAAATTGAAATTCGCATGTACTCCATCATCTACGATGCCATCAATGACGTGAAGAGCGCCATGGAGGGCATGCTCGAGAAAGAAATGGAAGAGGTAATCGTGGGCAACGCCGAGATCCGTGAAGTGTTCAAAATTACCAAGTTTGGAACTGTGGCGGGCTGTATGGTCACCGATGGATACATCAAGCGTGCCAACCCGATGCGCCTCATCCGAGATGGTATTGTTGTTTACGCAGGTAAACTCAGTACGCTGAAACGCTTCAAGGATGACGCGAGCGAAGTGCGCTCCGGCTTTGATTGCGGTATGGGCATTGAGGGTTTCAATGACATGCAGGTTGGCGATGTCATAGAAAGTTATGAAAACCGCGAGATAAAGAAGTCAGGCGCCTGATCGAATATAACCCAACAAAAAAGCCTGGCCGATATTCAGCCAGGCTTTTTTTATAACAATTCCGTTGATTAGAACTTCACTTCGGGAGCCTTCTCTGCTCCGGCTTCGGCCTTGAAGTAACCCTTCTCACCGAATCCGAGGAGACCGGCAAAAATAACGTTCGGGAACTTTCTGCGTGAAATATTATAATCATTCACTGTATCGTTAAAACGCTGACGGGAAACATTGATGCGGTTTTCCGTTCCTTCCAACTGAGCCTGGAGGTCGAGGAAGTTCTGGTTCGCCTTCAGATCAGGATAGGCTTCAGCAACAGCAAGCAGTCTGCCGAGGGCTGAACTCAATCCTCCTTGTGCCTGCTGGAAAGCAGCGAGGTTTTCGGGTGTCAGGTTATTCGCGTCGATCTTCACCTGGGTAGCAGAGGCGCGCGCCTGGATGACCTGGGTGAGGGTTTCCTTCTCGAAATTGGCGTAGCCCTTTACTGTATTTACCAGGTTCGGGATAAGGTCTGACCTGCGCTGATAGTCGGATTCCACATTACCCCATGCCTTGCCTACATTTTCCTGACTGGTGACCAGCCCATTGTAGGAACTGAATCCCATAATGACCAGCAATCCTAAAACGCCTATGATGATCCATTTTGCCATGTTGATTGATTTTTTGTTTGCGCAAAGATAGGGGCAAAATGATAATGAGGATAATTGACGCAAAACAAGCTGTTTTCTGACGTAATAGATTGGTTATCAGCGGTATGCCTGAGCCATGCATGCAGTGGTTGATCGATATTTGACGAAAAATATTTCATTCAAAGCACCGCAAAGCCAATCAGTTTGGAATAGCCTGTGCCAAAAGTTCCGTGCCCTGTGCAGCCCGGTAGTGAAGAATCTTCATGCAAAACCTGATCAATAGAAATGCATTTCACACAAAGCGCAAGGAGAATTTTACACAAAGCACGAAGTGCCTCCAGTTGACATTGCCATGCATTAGGTACGCACCGTATGTCGTTAGCCATTTTAATCAAAAGCAGGCGCGCAGAAATTCATTTCACACAACGGCTCCAGAAAATTCTGCGCAAAGCCGTAAGTCATTCAAGTAGACTGCAAATGCAATGTGTCCTACGCGGCTGTATCGTTGAGAACTCCATGCAAAGCAAGCCAATAGCAATGCGTTTCTCACAAAGGCGAATAGGGGATCTCACGCACAGTACACTAATTGAACTAAGTTTGAATAGACAACGCTAAAATCTAAGTGTCCCATGTGGTTATGAATTCAGGCAAAAGCCGGGAAATAAAAATGTATTTTCCGCATCGGTAGTGCAATCAGGATATCTTGTTTGCACAAGCGGAGCCAGCATAGTGATTGGACTGGAAACACCCACAGTCAACAGCATTTTCAAATCAATGTCTTTGTGACTATCGTGCCCCGCGCATTTTCAAAGTTTTGCCCTTAAGGTCCCTCGTTACCCAACTATTACGAAGCGTCCAAAAAGTGACATTGGATATAAAAATGTTGAGATAATGAACTGTAGTTAATCTTGCGGCCTGAGAATTCGCCCGCTTCCTGACCGGAAGCTCAGCCCCCAGGAATCCAAGGCCTCACAGATGTCCTCGCAAGGCATTTTCAATAAATCAACTCCAGAAAATGCAAAAACCACATGATGGATTAATCCTCTAAGGCGGTCACCAGAAAAACATTTTTGCCTCGTCCCAAATTTGTTTTGCACTAACCATCAACTCACATACAGCACCAGTCCCTTCAGGTATTCTCCCTCCGGATGATAAATGGAGACCGGGTGATCGGCAGGATGAGACAGGTGTTGCAGTACTTTGATTTCACGACCAGCCTGGATGGCGGATGAAACAACGGTGTCATAGAATAATTGCTTGTCGACAACCTGCGAACACGAAAAGGTGAAGATGATGCCACCGGGTTTAATCACACGCATCGCTTCGGCATTCAAACGCTGGTATCCTTTCATGGCCTGGTGGCGGGCGTCTTTGTGCTTGGCGAAAGCTGGCGGATCCAGGATGATGACATCATAAAGATTTTCATTCCCCGCACGGCGGTCATCAAATCCTCCGAGAAAATCAAACGTATCAGCTGCTGAACATGCATGCGTTTCCGCATTAAACCCGTTCAATTCAATGTTCTTTCGCGTCAGCTCGATGGCACGCTCGGAGGCATCTACCGAATGCACGAGTGAAGCACCCGCGGCGAGGGCATAGACGGAAAAGCCACCTGTATAACAAAAGGTATTGAGCACAGCTGCCCCCCTGGACACCTCACCCAGGAGTCTCCTGTTTTCGCGCTGATCGAGGAAAAAGCCTGTTTTTTGGCCCTCTTCCCAATCAATGTAGAATTTATTCCCATGTTCCAGGGCGACATGCGGCTGGCCGCTCATACCCAGCAGGTATTCATTGGCAGTCTTTCCGGGCAAAGTCCCCTGACTTTTATAATATACCGCGGTCAGTTCGCCCTGAAAAGAATTCTTCAGCGCCTCCGCGATACGTTGGCGGTCCTTATGAAACCCGGCGCTGTGCGCCTGCATCACGGCAGCTCCGTTGTAAATATCCACGATCAATCCAGGCATGCCGTCTCCTTCTCCGTTCACCAGCCGGTAACAGTTCGTGTATTCGCTGATAACTCTGGCATGGGTCCGCAGATCATGTGCACGCTGAATCTTATTCAGGTAGATATCGTCTCCCGGCTGCTCCTTCGAAAAGGTCAGCAGCCTCACCGAGATTGTGCCATTTTGGAAGTGCCCAAAGCCGAGGGTATTTTTCGAGGCATCCTTCACCTCAACCCAGTCGCCGTCGGCGGGGGTTCCCTCCACGCTTTGGATAGCACCCGAAAAAATCCATGGATGAAATCGCCTGGGGGATGCCTCCCTGCCTTTTTTGAGAATGACCTGGGCCAGTATTTTCATGTTCTTGATTAAATTCGCGCGTTATTTCAGCATTTTATGCCAATCGACCAAAGTCACCCACTATCGAAGCTGTCCTGCAGAGAAAAAATTCTGCCAGGCTTCAAGGCAAATTCACTGCCGGCCTCATCTTCTTTGAATAACAAATCAACCCTTAGCCAATATACTTATGAAACGTGTTGCCCTATTTTGCTTCATCACTATTTTGTCAGCTTGTCAAAATGAAAAGCCTGTCGAAAAGCCAGCGAGCGGCACTCCGGCTGAACCAGTAGGCATTCTGACAGAATTTCCGGATACTCCTGGGTTAGCAAAATCAGAAGTGAGAAATGCTGCCGACAAAATTGTATCCACCGGCTACTATGTAAATGGAAGAAAAGAAGGCTCCTGGGTTGAGTACGGAGAAACCGGGCTCATTAAAACCATCACGACCTACGTTAACGACAAGAAGGAAGGGATCTTCATGGAGTTTAATTACAGCAATCAGCTGGTGCGGTCGTGCTTCTTTCACAATGACCTGCGTCACGGAGAGTACAAGGAATTCAACAATTCAAACCCCAAGGAGCTTCGCTACTATGACAAGGGAAAGCAGGACGGAGTGGCACGACTTTTTTATGACGATGGCAGGATCATGGAGGAGAGTTACTACAAGGCCGGTCTTCGTGACGGGACTTCACGCTGGTACGACAAAGAAGGCAGGCTGACCATCGAGTACGAATACAAAAAAGGCGAGCTGGTCAAAAAATAAGGCCGGTTTTGGCTTCCCGGGCTGAACCAAACATCCCGTTTATTCGTATCATAACTACCCTGTAAAATTGTCAGGGTGAGGCGTGGATCAGAGGCGAAATTGCACTTCCGGCTCAATTTGGCACAATTTTTCATGAGATCATTCTGTTCGATGTCATGTAGATTGACCATTAACTTAACATTAACAGACAGATTATGAAGCGTTTTGGATCTCTTATGCTTGCTGCGGTGCTGGGCAGTGCGCTCACCCTGACAGCTACACAATGGTGGTTTGCTCCCCAGGATAAAGGAATTGTTATTGAACGCATGGCCAATGTGCCCTCCGCACAAGTTGGATACCATGTCAATGAAAACGGTGATGTCGTGCCGCTGGACTTTACCGCAACGGCAGAAAAGGTAACAAAAGCCGTGGTGCATATCCGCTCAACTTCCGAAGGCAAGACCGTTTATCGCGACCGCACGCCCGACACGAACGATCCCTTCCAGTTCTTCTTTGGGCCCAACGGACAGCAGCAACGAGGTCCGAGCCAAAGCAGCGGAAGCGGTGTCATCATCAACGCCAGCGGATACATTGTTACCAACAATCACGTGGTCCAGGGCGCGGACATTGTCGATGTCACCTTGTATGACAACCGCACATTCAAGGCCGAAGTCGTCGGCACCGATGCAGATACCGACCTGGCCGTAATCAAAATCAATCAGAAGGACCTCCCCTACCTTTCATTCGTGAACTCCGACAACTCCAAAGTTGGCGAGTGGGTTCTGGCTGTCGGCAATCCTTTTAATCTTAACTCAACGGTAACAGCCGGCATCATCAGTGCGAAAGGAAGAAACATCAATATCATCAACAGCAACAACGGCAGCGATCCTCAGGGAGGGAACACGGCCATTGAATCCTTTATTCAAACTGACGCGGCCATCAACCCGGGAAACAGCGGCGGTGCGCTCGTGAACCTGAGCGGCGGCTTGCTGGGCATCAATACTGCAATTGCCAGTCCGACAGGAGCATATTCCGGTTATGGATTTGCTGTTCCTGCGAATATTGTGAGCAAAATAGTGGAAGACCTGCTGGCCTATGGTACCGTCCAGCGCGGCTGGCTTGGCATACAGGTACAAACCGTTAACGGAGACCTGGCAAAGCAGGAAGATCTTGACATAACGGAAGGAGCCTATGTCAATGGCTTCGGCGACATGGAAGACAAGAGTGCGGCCAGGGAAGCCGGTCTTCAAAAGGGTGACGTCATCGTGAAACTGGACAACATCAATATCAAGACGAACACAGCGCTCATCGAATACATCGGGCTGAAGCATCCCGGCGACAAAGTCAACGTGACGGTGAACCGCAAGGGAGCATTGAAGTCATTTATCGTAACCCTGAAGAATCGGGAAGGCAAATATGGAACCTTGAAGCGGGAGGAGAAGGATGCGGTTTCTTCCCTCGGGCTGACCCTGGAAGATGTAGACGGCAAAGTGCTTAAGCGCCTTGACCTTGCCAACGGTGTACGGGTAAAAGAGCTTGATGGGGGAAAGGTTTCCCGCTATACCGACATGCGTGAAGGTTACATCATTACCCATATTGATAATAAACCCATAAAGACGGCCAGGGAGGTCAATGACATCCTGAAGAGCAAAAAGCCAGGTGATTTAGTCACCTTCTCCGGGGTATATGAAGATTACCCGCGAGAATATATATATGCAGTACGAATCTAATCCCATACCGAAATGAGGAGATTGTTTAGAAAGGGTGAGCGCGTCCGCAGCAAGATTGACGGAAAAGTCATGGAGGTGCTTAAGTATCTCAAAAGAAACATGGTCGAGGTAAAGTCATTTGACCTGGATTCAAAGGAAGTGCGCACGAATAAGGTTAAGGAAGATAATCTGTCGAAGGCTGCATAGCTGCTTTTGGCCCTTGGCTGGGGAGCCGAACAAACTGCTAACTTTACGGTTAGTAGTCTAAATTCATTTTATCAAAAAGTTCGAAATACCCGCCTATTACCGGTCGTCCATCACGGGACGCATCAAGGAATCGCGCCGGGTAAAAGATTTACGCAAGCAGGACTTTTCGTGCACTGTCCTTGATTTCGGACCGGTTCAGTTCATCATCGCCCGTCATTTTGGATTTTGTTATGGCGTGGAGAACGCCATTGAAATCAGTTACAGGGCACTGGAAGAGAATCCAGACAAGCATGTCTACCTCCTGAGTCAGATGATTCACAACCAGGAAGTCAATAGCGACTTGCAGGACCGCGGTATCAAGTTCATCATGGATACCGACGGGTCGCAGTTCATTCCGTGGGACCATATCACCAAAGAAGATGTTGTGATCATACCGGCATTTGGAACCACCCTGGAGATCGAAAAAATTCTAACCGATAAGGGCGTACAGGTAGAGCAATACAACACAACCTGTCCTTTTGTGGAAAAAGTCTGGAACCGGGCACAGAAACTTGGGCAAGACGACTTTACCACCATCATCCACGGCAAACCCAACCACGAAGAAACACGGGCAACCTTTTCCCACAGCGCCGGCACCGGTCCGTCCATCATCGTGCGGAATATGGATGAAGCTATCCGGCTGGGCAACTATGTGCTGGGCAGCAAGCCACCTTCTGACTTTTTTGAAGAATTCAAAGGCAAATACTCAGACGGTTTCAGACCTGAGCTGAATCTTAACAAAGTGGGGGTAGTCAACCAAACCACGATGCTGGCTGCAGAGACACAGGCCATTGCCGATTTTTTCCGGGAGCTGATGATTCAGAAGTATGGAGTGGAGTCCATCAAAGAACATTTTGCCGATACCCGTGACACGCTGTGTTACGCCACCAACGACAACCAGGATGCAACCTATGAGTTGCTGAAGGCTGAGGCTGATTTAGCCGTCGTGGTAGGGGGCTATAACAGTTCCAATACATCCCACATTGTAGAACTACTGGAGCGGAAATTTCCGACATACTTCATCAACGCAGACAGTGAGATAAAATCGCGCGAAGAAATTCATCATTTCAATTATCCACTGAAGCAGAAAAGGATCACCCATCAGTTTCTGCCGGATTTGAAGCCTTTGAAGATCATTCTCACGAGCGGAGCATCATGTCCAGATACGGTGGTGGACAGGGTGATGCTGAAGCTGCTGGAGTACTTTGAGGTGACAAAAACAGTGGAGGAAGCACTGATGGCATTCTGACGTCAATTTCAATTCGGGGCTCCAGGGTTTGATATTTGGAGTTTGGAGTTTGGAGTTTGATATTTGACATCGAAATCCAATCCCAATGAATATTCTCATCATCATCCTTGAGATCCTGGCGGCCCTTGTCGCTCTGCTGCTTTTCGTTGCCCTGTTCACCAAAAAAACTTACACCATCACGCGGGAAGCGGTCATCAACAGACCTCTTGCTGAAGTTTTCAATTATGTTAAATGCCTGAAAAACCAGGACAACTTCAACAAGTGGGTCATGACGGATCCAGCCATGAAGCGGGATTTTAAAGGGACTGACGGCACCGTTGGCTTTGTCTACGCCTGGAACGGCAACAAGAAGGCCGGCGAGGGAGAACAGGAGATTACCACCGTGGTAGAAGGCAAGCGGATGGATTCGCAGGTGCGGTTTATCAGACCGTTCAAGGGCGTCAGTGAAACTTATTACGCAACCGATGCCCAGTCCTCCGACAAAACGAAAATCACCTGGGGTGTGACTGGCAAGATGAATTATCCAATGAATATCATGCTGTTGATTATGAATATGGAAAAGATGATGGGGACGGATATGGAGACAAGTTTTGGAAACCTGAAAGGAATTCTGGAGGGTAAGTGATTGGGGAAGGGCTGTCCACAACTCCTTCGTCTCTATTTACCTCATGCGGTTGATTTTCGTCATTCTAATTCTTTCTGTCCTTGGTGCTAGCGCCCAGGGACGAAAAGACACCACCAGCCTCCTCAGGGAAGTCATCATCAAGGCCTATGCCTCGGACCGGCCCGCAACCGAAGTGCCCGCCGCTATTGGCGTGGTGAAAGAACATGAACTTAACCGATTCAGCAATACGTCGCTGCTCCCGGCCGTCAACACAGTGCCCGGCGTTCGCATGGAAGAGCGCTCACCGGGCAGCTACCGATTCGCGATACGCGGAAGTTCACTGCGGTCACCATTCGGCGTGCGCAATGTGAAATTCTACTGGAACGGGCTGCCGCTCACCGATGGCGGCGGCAACACCTACCTGAACCTGTTCGACTTCAATTCCGTCGGAAGCTTGGAAATTATCAAAGGGCCTGGGGCGAGCCTTTATGGTGCCGGTACGGGCGGTGTGGTGCTGATGAATTCTCCGGCCATGGCAACCGGTGATGTTCAGACTTCATTGGTGGCGGGCAGCTACGGGCTCTTGCGTGTACAGGGCGGCGGCACGATTGCGCAAACCAAGATTTTCCAGATGACCATGCGCCTCGGCTACCAGCAGGCCGACGGCTACCGGCAGCAAACGAAAATGAACCGCTTCACGGCAGGGATTGACACCAAGGTTAATATTGGGGCCCGGAGCACCTTGTCAGGCACGCTCTTCTCCACACAATTGTACTATCAGACACCTGGAGGACTTTCGAAGTCACAATATGATGCCGATCCCCGGCAGGCACGGCCGTCCGGCACAACACCAGGAGCAGTAGAGCAGCAGGCCGCTGTGGACAATAAGACCTCGTATGGGGGCATCAGTTTGGAACAGCGGTGGAGTGATCAGTGGAATTCTCATGTCGGTGCATTCGGCTCGCTCACGGACTTAACAAATCCCAGCATCCGCAATTACGAAACCCGCGAAGAGAAAAACTGGGGCGGCCGTTTCGACACGCAGTACAAATTCACCAAGTCAGGGATGGCCGGAAAACTTACCTTCGGAGCCGAATATCAGCGCTTCTCCTCACCCGTCACTGACTACGACAACAACCAGGGGTCGCCAGGAAACGTCCAGACGAGCGACAAGCTCGGATCGGAATTGCTTCTTGCGTTTGCGCAAGCTGAACTCGATCTCCACCATGAGTTCTATCTCACCATTGGCGCGAGCGGCAACTTCATTAAATATCAATTCATGCGTACCTCGGTTACACCGGAAGTCAGCCAGGAAAGAAATTTCGATCCGGTTCTGTCCCCCCGCGTTGCCCTGTTGAAAAAATTATTTGGAGCTATCTCAGTCTACGGGAGCGTAAGCAGCGGCTTCTCTCCGCCTTCCCTCGCTGAAGTAAGGCCGTCCACGGCAACGTTCAACAGCACCCTTAATCCAGAGCGCGGCATCAATTACGAAGTGGGTCTGAAGGGATTGCTTTTCACTCACCTGGAAACTACTGTTTCCCTCTATGATTTTCGTCTCAGGAACACCATCGTCATCCAGCGGGATGCCAGTGGCGCTGATTACTTTGTGAATGCGGGTGCCACCTCTCAACAGGGCGCTGAACTATTTCTGCGATGGTCATCCGCCTTCTCCAAAGGCAAACTCACTTCGTTTCGGGCCTGGGCGAGCTATACCTATAATCACTTTCGGTTCAAAGATTACGTCAACGACGGCAAGGATTACTCCGGCAATGCACTCACCGGGGTACCGGCCAACCTACTGGTGACAGGCATAGATCTCCTTTTCAAAAAAGGCGTATATATGAATATCACGGGCAGTTACAACGATCGACTGCCTCTGAATGATGCCAATACAGACTTTGCCGCTGACTATTTTCTGCTCGGGGCCAGGATTGGTTACACCCTGGGAAAGAAAGTTCCGCTTGAGCTTTTTACAGGCGTCGATAATTGTCTGGACCAGCGGTACAGCCTGGGCAATGACCTGAACGCAGCGGGAGCCCGGTATTACAATGCGGCGGCTGGGAGGAATTATTGGGTAGGGCTGGCCGTGAGGATTGCCGGAAAGCAATAGAAAAAGCGATGTGCTGAAAGCGGCACTGCATGTGGTTAGATACCAGATGGTTCTTTGTGAACCAGCTTTCGATCAACCCATTGCAGAAGAAGAATGAAGCCGGCGCCGAAGACAAACAATCCTGTGAACCTGGAGATGTGTTTGAGAAACCCGAAATCAGGCTTGAAGCCGGTCAGGATAATCGCTGCCCCCGCAGCAATGACAAATCCCAGCATCACAAAAGCCACCCAATAATACAAGGGGCTCTCGGATCCAGATATTTTGTGCAAGACGACCTCGGAAAAATTTGCAGATAACCTGAACTCGGGTTCCCGGCGCAGGACATCGAATACCACATGGTAGGCGCGGCTATCCACGTCATTGCCGGACAATTGATTTTTCTGTGCTTGTTGCTGAAGCTCCTCTTCTTTGTCGAAATCCATTTTTCTATTCTTTCAGATGCGTCCTGATTTTATCTTTCAATAACTGTCTTGCCCTGAAGAGATAATTTTTTACGGTACCCTCCGGCATTTCCGTCACAATTCCGATCTCCGCGTAGTTCATTCCGTCGAGGTGGTACAAAGTAAGCACCGTTTTGTATTGCGCAGGCAACTGATCAATCAATCTCAATACCCAGTGCTCCAGGTCTTTTTCCTCCAATATTCCCTCCGGGTTTTCGCCTTCCACAAAACGGTCCGTCCAGTTTTCATCCTCCGGCAGCTCATTGTACTCCATCTTCTGCTTCCGGAGGTGGTTGATGGCATGGCGGTAGGCGATGGTGGCGATCCAGGTGCTGAGCTTTGACTGGAAATTAAACTCCGAAATCCGTTCGAAAACCTTCAAAAACACATCCTGACACAACTCCTCTCGGTCCTCACTCTGCCTGATCAACCGCCCAATCATGTGGCCCACCAGCCGCTCATGCTGCTGAATCAGCAGCCGGAACGCCTGTTTATCCCCACTTTTCACCCTGGAGACAAAGGCCTGTTCATCGGTCATTATTGGGTTGGACACAATACTTTGTGTGGATGTTGCAGAATGTACGTAATAATTTCAGGTCCGGCCGTCATCTCAATGCCAATGAAAGTGAATTCAGGACATTGTTTGCCGGAAAATGGCATTCCATATTCAAATTTCCATTTTCGCAACATTTTTCGTGATTTACTGCAACATGCCTCCCCCATCCCGTGTCTTACCTCCCAAATACTAAAAAACAGTCATTATGAACGAAGCCTTAAGAGACGTATTAATGCCCCTGGCGATTATGGGAAGTTTCGGTGCAGGAGTCTATTTCGTTACGAAAGCCCTGACCGATTACCTCCTTAAGAAAAAGATGGTTGACAAAGGATTTGTCAACGAGGATACTCAGGCCATTTTCAAGCAACACGCCGGCGAAAACAAATTCGCTTCCCTGAAGTGGGGCCTGATCATCTTCTTTGCAGGCCTTGCCCTCATATTGATGGAATATATTCCTGTAGGACCGGAATCACCACTCCCCTATGGTTTGTTTGCTGTATCGGTTTCGCTTGGATTCCTGTTATACTACTTCATGACAAAAAGTGACGCCAAGCCGTAAACACGGTAACCAATTTCAATGCGGGGCCGTCTAATAGATGGCCCCGTCCTTTTTAGGTCAATACTTAATCAAGTCCACCATGCTCAGGAATTATATCAAGACTGCCATACGCAGTCTCTTCAGACACAAATTCTTTTCATTCATCAATGTATTTGGACTGGCCGTGGCTATGGCCCTGTCCATGTGCATCATCATGCTGGTTGCTGATCAGATGACTTACGACCGGTATAATACAAAGCGTGATCGGATCTATAGAATCAACAGCTTGCCCCTCGGTCAGCATGGTGAGCAATTCAGCGAAACGTCAACGACCACCCTTGCCTTGAAGGAAGACCTTGTTCAAAATTACACGGGCATTGAGAAATCAGTTCGACTGATGCGGGGCTTCGGCAACATGTGGCTCGAGCTTGGACAGAATGTCAATATTCCGGTATCCGGATATTTCGCTGACCCGGAAGTGCTGGAGTTCTTTGAATATGAGCTTGAGTATGGGGATTCAAAAACCGCCCTCCTTGAACCGTATTCGGTTGTCCTGACTAAAAAGACAGCCAAAAAGTTATTCAGACAGGAAAACCCTGTTGGGGAATCCTTCAAAGTGGGAGTTGAAGGGCCCTACAAGGTCACGGGTGTTTTGAAAGAGACCACAAACAAATCACATATAGCATTTGATGCGCTGGCCAGCCTGTCGACTGTCAAGAGTCTCACGGCAGCCAACCGCAACAAGGACTTCGACACGGGCCTTGACTTCGGAAGGATAGACGATTGGTACTATTACTATGCAGGGTGGGTATATGTTATGCTGGAAAAAGGAAAATCCATTGACGATCTCACGCCCTATTTGTCCAAACTTGAACAAGCCAAGGCCACTGCTATTACTGATCCTGACAAGCAACAGAAGGCAAAATATTCACCTCAAGGGCTGATGTCCATAACACCGGGATCAGTCATCAATAACGCCATTGGGCCAGTGCTCCCATGGATTTTCGTATACTTCTTCGCCGCGCTGGCCGGCGTGGTGATGCTTACCTCCTGTTTCAACTTCACCAATTTATCCATTGCGAGATCGTTGAGCCGAGCCCGTGAAATCGGCATTCGAAAAGTTACCGGCGCCATGCGGTGGCAGATTTTTGTTCAATTTCTTTCCGAGTCGGTAATCGTTTCGATGTTTGCGCTCGCTCTTGCCCTGGCGTTGCTGATCGTATTAAAACCACTGATGCTGGAGCTGAGCTTTGCGCGAATCCTGCGGTGGGACCTCGAGGTCAATTATCTGATCTTTTTCGTTTTCGTTGCCTTTGCCTTGACCGTTGGAATTCTGGCTGGCTTCTTCCCTGCTGTCGTCCTGAGTGGATTCCAGCCGATCAAAGTACTGAAGAGCATTAACAACATGAAACTCTTTTCCGGTATGCGCATGCGCAAGACACTGCTGGTGGCACAATTCGCATTCTCCCTGATCTTTATTCTATCGGTTATTGTTGTCTACAATCAACTCCAGCTTTTTCTAAGGGCTGATCACGGGTTCAACATGGAACAAAAAATCATTCTCGCCCTGAACAATACCAAGCCCGAAGTACTGAAAACCGAATTGCTGAAATACAACAACATCGAATCAGTGACTGCGGTTTCTCACATTCCGGCTGCCGGCTTCACCTATGGCACCGGGTTTAAAAAATCAATGGAAGAAAAAGAATGGACATCGAGTTCTTACTTCGCGGTAGACGAGGACTATATTAAGAATCTTGAAGTTGAGATGAAGATCGGAAAATTTTTTACGACTGAAAACGGTCCCTCCAACCAGAATTTCATTGTTCTGAATGAATCCGCTGTCGAATCATTCCATTTCAAGTCACCCGAAGAAGCGATTGGACAGGAACTGATTCTTCAGAGCGACTCTTCAAAAAAGGTAATCATCGGCATTGTCAGGAACTACAATCATGCCATGCTGATGGAAAAACTCGAGCCGATGGTCCTCATGTATAATCCTTCCGAATTCAGAATGCTCCAGATCAAGTACACAGGTTCCTTTGATAATGCGGGAAAGACCATTAACGCGGTGTGGTCTTCCATCAATCCTTCCCTGAAGGTTGACTACAAAGACTTCAATGCGGAAGTTCACAAGATGTATGACATCCTGTTTGGCGACCTGGTGGGCTTGCTGAGTGTGATCTCATTTCTTGCCATCCTGATTTCATGTCTTGGCCTGCTCGGCATGGCTACCTATGCTACCGAAACCAGAACCAAGGAAATTTCTGTCAGGAAAATCCTTGGAAGCAGCGACGGATCGCTGGTGTACCTGCTTTCAAAAGGGTATGTGACAATTCTGATACTCGCCATCGCCATTGCTGTGCCGGCCGCCTATTTCATCAACAACCTTTGGCTGGAGCAGATGGCCTATCATGTTGCTGTCGATTTGCCAACCATCCTTGCCGGTATTTCTGCCCTGGTCGTATTGGGTGCGCTGACCATCGGATCACAGACTTACCGTGCTGCGTTTATCAACCCGGTGGAGAACTTAAAGAGTGAGTAGGCCTCAAGCTCCTTCGGGGTGCCAGGTGTATTCACCTCACACCGCTCTCTCGCTTTATGAATGAGCCGGGTGTCGCTAAATATTAAGATACTTCATGAGCATGTCCAGGCGCTCCTTGTTGTCATCATCATGAGGGGCCTCCTGGTACCGGCCGATAACGCGATAGCCGAAGCGCTCAAGGGTAGCCACGATGCGAGAGAGGTCCAGCTGGTTGATTTTAAGGGTGAGTTTAATCTTGCCTTTGTCGAGCGGATCTTCCACCATGGTACTGCTGATGACCTTGGCCTTATTCTCCTCCACGTAGCGGCTGATTTCCGCAAGGGAGTAATCAATGAGGTCCATGGAAAGTACCAGGATGCCGCCGGGCATCTGTATTGAGGCGCTCTGGGCAAACGAGGCCATGATGTCCTGCACGGTGATGACACCGATATACTTGCCCTCGTCATTGTGCACGCCAACAATGTTCAGCTTATGCTCCCCTGCAATCCTGAGTATGTCAAAAAAATGGAGGGCCAGGCCAACGGTACAATCCTTTCCGACGAGCTTAAAGTCGCCGAGATTTTTTTCTATTTCATTTGATTCCAGGATGATCTCTTCCGAAATGAAGCCAAGCAGACGGCCATCATCCACTACCGGCAGGTAGTTGCAGCGGAACTCTTCCATCCACACGATTGCCTTGTGTGCATCATCCGTCACTTTCAGTGGCGGCACCATGTGGTTGATGAGCTCTTCTGCAATCATAGTATCAGGCCGCGTGCCGGGTCAAAAATTCGTCTACAATTTCATTGAACTCCTCAGGATGCTCCATCATGGGAGCATGGCAGCAATTATCGATAAACTTCAGTTCGGAATTCGGAATCAGGCGGTTAAACTCGTAGGCAACCATCGGTGGTGTAATAGTATCATTTAATCCCCAAACCAGCAGGGTGGGAACCTTGATATTCGGTAAATCGTTTGCCAGGTTGCTTCGCTGGGCTGATTTGGCAATCGCCACGATGCGCATGCACTTGGGGATGCTTTTGGTCGTCTCAAACACCTCATCCACCAGATCCCTGGAGGCTACAGCGGGGTCATAAAAGGTATAGGCCACGCGCTCCTTGACATAATCATAACTGCCCCTCCTCGGATAGGAACCTCCCATGGAATTCTCAAATAGTCCCGAACTGCCGGTCAACAGGAGTTTATCCACTTTGGCTGCATTGTGGAGGGTATACAACAATCCGACGTGGCCACCCAGCGAGTTGCCCAGGATGATCATGTGATCGAGCTTCATCATGGCCACAAATTCCTCCACAAATTTTTGAAGACCTTCCAGGCCTGCCTCCTTGATGGGCATCTCATAAATCGGCAGCATGGGTATCACCACACGAAACCGCCTGGAGAATGGCGTAACCACACCCTCCCAGTTGCTGAGGGCGCCAAAGAGTCCGTGCAGCAGCATAAGCACCTGCCCGCTGCCTTCGTCGACAAACTTGAATCCGCCCGCCTCCTTAACGTTGAGAGCCATTCTCCTTATTTTGAATGAAAAGTAAGTGAAAAATATCCGTAGTTAATATTGTCTGAAAATATCCCTGAAAGCCGGCAAGAATCCGCCAATCCAGGACACCATTTTCGGTGCCAGGCCTGCCGTAAATGGATACAACCACGACCCTTCCGTCCATTCTGATCTCGGCGACAATTTAAGTGAGTCCATGATCCAGATAATGATGCTCAGCATAAAAAGCGTCTTGAATACACCCAACGCGCCGCCCATAGTCTGATCCACAGTCCCCAGAAAACTCTTATCGATAGAGTCCTTCACCATTTTACCCAACAACCGTACCAGCACCACAATGATGATGAATATAATAACGAAAGAAATGTAGGGCAAGGTATCCTTGTCAGCGTTGAATTTTTCCTGCAGGAAAATCATTCCCTCCCCCATCAGCTTAAATCCACCCAGCACGCCGAGCAGGATCGCAGCCAGCGTGATGAGTTCCATCAGAAAACCCTGCTTGTAGCCGCTATACGCTCCGATGGCCATGAAGACCAGGAGTACGATATCTACTTTGCTCAAGCGGCAAGGAGTTTCTTGACCAATTCGGAAATCATTCTTCCATCCGCTTTACCAGCCAGCGCCTTGGTGGCCGTCCCCATAACTTTACCCATATCCTGAGGGCCCTTGGCTCCCACCTGTTCGATGATTGCCTTAAGTTCGGCGGTGACCTCAGCTTCTGAAAGTTGCTTTGGCAAGAATCTGTTGATAACCTCCAGCTGGAAGTTTTCCCGCTGCGCCAGGTCCTGCCTGCCTTCCTTCTGGAATATCTCGGCCGACTCCTTGCGCTGCTTGGCGGCCTTCATCAGGAGTTTATTCTCCACGTCGGAAGCCAGGTCTGCCGCCGACCCGCCTTTTTCAGTTTCAGCCAGCAGGATCATTGACTTGATGCTCCGCAGCACTTCGAGCTCTTCCTTGTTCCTGGCGAGCATTGCCTTTTTGAGTTCGTTATCGATGGTAGTTTTCAGTGACATGATTTTGTAATTTCGCTTAAAGTTATCGAACCTGATCCATCATTAACAAATGACCCGCCTGAGTGTCAATATCAACAAGATTGCGACCCTCCGCAACGCCCGCGGGGCAAATAACCCGGACCTGATCAAAACCGCGCTAGACTGTGAAAGGTTCGGCGCACAAGGCATTACGGTGCACCCTCGTCCCGACGAAAGGCACATCCGTTACAACGACGTGCTGGAGTTAAAGAGGGTCGTGACCACCGAATTTAATATTGAGGGCTATCCTGATGAGCGATACTTGGAATTGGTCAAGGCTGTAAAGCCAGCCCAGGCTACATTGGTTCCGGATCCGCCAGGTGCCATCACGTCCAATGCCGGATGGGATACACTGCGGCATGCGGCTTTCCTGAAGAAGATAATCAGGGAAATAAAGTCACTGGGTGTGCGGGTTTCAGTATTTGTTGATCCAAACGTTAATATGGTAGGGGGTGCAGCCGCGGCTGGCAGCGACCGCATCGAGCTTTATACCGAGCCCTATGCTTCACATTATGATCAGAACCGGGAAGTCGCGGTAGCCGCCTACCAGGAAGCGGCGGCGGCGGCTACAGCGCTCGGCCTGGGCTTGAATGCGGGACATGACCTTGATCTCAGGAACCTTCGTTTTCTCAGGCAATCCATCCCGCAACTCGATGAGGTTTCTATCGGTCATGCACTTATTTGTGATGCGCTTTATCTGGGCCTCGAAAACACCATACAATTGTACCTGAGGGAATTACAGTAAATCATTTGTGAGGGTCAAAGTGTGCGTATCCTTCCGCTGCCCTTTGTGGTCCGCGTTTGACATAAAATTCCCGTTCTGCCGGCGCCCATGTTCCCAGTCCATCAACATAGCGGTTAAACATACAAAAGGCAGCAGAAATTAATACCGTATCGTGAATTTCAAGATCCGTTGCCCCAAAGCTTTTTGCTTTCTCAATTTGATCGGCGGTGACATGCCTCCCTCCTTTCTGAACACTGCCTGCGATGGACAACAGGCACTTTAACTTGTCTGAAATTGATGCTGACTGATAATCTGTCTTCACCAGATCAATAAAACTCATGTCACACTGAAGGTAGTGTTGTGCTATTCCACCGTGTGCATTCTGACAAAAGAAACAGTCATTTAAGGAGGACACATAGGTTGCTATTAATTCCCGCTCGCCCCGCGAGAGCGAGTTGTCACTACGCAACAGAAATTCTGCCAACTCATTGAGTGGTTTTGCAGTCTCGGGCCTGAAGGCCATAGGACCACGGATGCCTGGAAGCTCTTTTGGTAAATTGATGTATGCCATGTCTTGTCGCTGTTTTATTTGCTAATCCTTATGAGTTGTTCTATTTGGGAATCAGGTAGCCTTTTTCTCCAAGCCTTTTACCCATTTCTTCATACACCGCGTTGTCGCTGGGTGTGAAGCTTGCAAGTCCATCAACATAGCGGTTAAACAGGCTAAAAGTCGCTGCAATCAGGACAACATCATGAATCTCCCTATCTGTTGCTCCCTGTTCGCGAGCGGCCACCACATCCTGCTCAGTAACCGCTTTACCACTCCGTTGGACTTTGCCGGCGATGTTCAACAGGGCCTTTAGTTTATCCCCAATAGGAGCAGACTGGACATCATCCAGAACGAAATTGACAACCTCCGGACTGTTTCTGAATAGATAGCGTGCCGCTGCGGCATGGCTGTTCCTGCAAAACATACAGTCGTTGCGGGAAGAAACAAAGGCGGCTATCAACTCGCGTTCCGCTTCTGTTAGCGGTGAGTCTCCACGAAGCAATGCCTGGGCAAGGGCATATAGATGCTGCCCGCTTTCCGGCCGATACATTGCAAGGCTTCGAATTCCTGGAACACCTTCAGGTAAAGGGATATGTGTCATCATGTTCAATTTCCATTCTTCACACGCCTACCTCTTTTGAGAAAAACGTAGTGGCTAATCCTATGAGAAAAACCAATGAAAAAGTAAAGATCGCGTTTCCATAGCCGCCCAATGATATGACAAGTGCTCCGACTACAAACACAATGGAGGCCGTCACAAACCTACCGAAGTTAAAACAAAAACCCGTAGCCGTTGCGCGGATCGCCGATGGAAACAACTCAGGGATATAGGCTGACAGGATTCCCTGGCTTGCCCCAAAGAAAAGGGCCAGGCAAATAATCTCGCCATAAATTATGAAAGAGAAGGAAGTATTAAATTTGAAAAGCAATACTGACATGATGAAACAGCCGGCAAAACATACCATCATGGCTTTGCGAAGGCCAAGACCATTAGAAAGCCAGCCGGAAAGAAAGCCACCGGTCAATCCACCTGCGCCCATCATCATCATGGCGAGCCCGCGTTCCTGTTGACCGTCGGAAGAAGCTAGCAATGTCTGAACCCATGTTGGAAGCCATGAGAAGATCGCCCATAAGCCAATGAGCATGGTACCAAAGGTGACGGATCCTATCAGCAGGTCTTTGCGGTAGGCTCCGGCAAACAAGATTATCAATTTTTGTTTAACGCTTTCATTTGTCGTTTTTGTTCGTTCCCATTTACCAGATTCGCGCAGTACCCAAATGGACACAATGGCCAAACACAATGGGATATAACCAATTGTAAAAGCCTGCTGCCACCGGGTGACTAACAGGTCCATCAATCCTGCTGAAAATATTCCGACAGGAAAGCCAATGGATAAGATCCCAATAAAAATTGAGCGGGTTCTGGCGGGCCAAACTTCTGTCAATAAGGTGGGTGTAACCACCAGAATGCCACCCACTCCAAATCCCGAAAAAAACCTAAAGGCCATCACCAGCATCCAGGAGTCAGTATAAAAAGTAAGGAGTGTGAACAATCCAAATGATCCTATAGAATAAACAAGGGCCCAGGAACGCCCTACCTGATCACTTAAAATTCCCCAGGAAATTCCGCCGATCGCCCAACCGAAAATAAAAACCGCGTTGACATATGCGGTCATATAGTTAAGCTCTTCGGGGCTGAAATTTCCCAGAAGGTCCCTAACGGCTTCGGGCAGATACACCGACATTAAAACAGATACTGTTCCACCAAACAGGGTCGACAGAAAACAAATTGCAAAGAGCACGGCATGGTAGGTCGTGATTTTGTCTGCCCGTTGTGGTTGAGTAAGTTCTGATGCCAGAATCGGGTCGGTCATTTCTTCTTAAGGTGATCATATCCCTGAGGCAATCGTTGATAGCCTTTGGCAATTCTGACCGCCAAACCCTGATAAAAAATAGGATCAGCCGGTGCAACTGTTGCAAGTCCGTCAACATAACGATTATAAAGGCTAAAGAGAGCTGCAATCAGAACGGTATCATGAATCTCCAGGTCACTGGCTCCTGCGGTTTTGGCATTTTGTATTGATTCAGGGGTCACTTCTTTGCCGCTTTTTTGGACTTGTCCGGCAATGGTCAGCAGCGCTTTCATTTTTTCAGTAACCGGAGCTGAGGAAAAATTATTCTTGATTTCCGTGGTTGTCTCACATTCGCCCAGCAATACATCAGCTACTGCAGTATGAGCCGCGGTACAAAAACGGCATTCATTGCGGTGCGAAACAAGGGTGGCAATAAGTTCCCGCTCCGCTTCAGTTAGCGTATTTGGCCCGCGCAACAGGAATTGCGTCAGATCACGAATTGGTTCCGCCGTGTCTTTCCGATACTCAAGCAGCCCAGTGATACCAGGCAAGTGCTCTTCCAAAGGTATGTAAGGCATTGGTTCGTGAGTTAAAACAATAATGGACTAAAATATCGATGTGGGATGAACATTCAAAATCCTTTGAAACGACCCCTAGCCTGAAGATTTTTTCAGGTATCTTCACCGAATCGCTGCCTATGGAAGAGCCAGAAGACACCAGTGCTGGAAATAAATGGTGGGGCCGACTGACCATTGCTTTTGTTGTATTATTTGCTCTTCTCTGGTCCCTTGGCTCCTTTTTTTTCTGGCTGCTGCTGGGTTTGGCTTTGGCGTTTGGCTTTCTCACGCTTTATTACTCTGACGTCAGGATCCGCCTATTCAATCCTCCACGAAAGCCGGAGAATCCATACCGGGCATTCATCCAGCGGCCAGCAAATACTGAAACTTCACAAAACCAGGTCTTTGGAATGGGCAAAATTGCCCGGGCATTCATCATCATCGTCGGAAGCATGATTGCCATGTTGATGATCGCCGGCATTTTCTCAAGCAAGAATGAAGAGCCTTCAACAGGAACAACCGAAGTAGAACTGACGGAACCCCCCGGAACAGACGATGCCACCCTGTATACTGACAAAGGCAATATCTTCTTCAGTGATTCTCAATATGACTCCGCGTTGAAATACTATGACAAGGTTCTGGCAATTAACCCCGAAAACCAGTATGCCCTGTACAACAAGGCACTCGTCTTCTACATGAAAAAAGACTTTTGGGGATCCATCAGGCTGGTGAAAAAAAGCCTGCGGCAGCAGCCCGATTATAAGGAAGCCCTATGGCTGCTGGGGGACAACTTCTACTCCGTAAGCAATTATGACTCTGCCATAATCACCCTGGAAATGGCCCACAAGAACGATTATAACGATCCGGGTTTCCTTCAACTCCTCGGTGATTCGTATCTGAAGAAAGGCAACCGGACTAAGGCAGCGGAAGTTTACAAGGAAGTGCTCGAACAAGACTCTTCCAAATTTGAAGTTTACAGGCAATTGGCTGAGCTCGAGCCGTCCCGGGCAGCCTGGTACAGGAAAAAGGCAGATGCGATTGAGCAGTCAATTAAGTAAACGGCATGGCGCCAGGTAAGAATCGCTATTTTATTGCCCTGGTCCTGCCAACTCCAATCCTTGAACAGGCCTATGATCTAAAACAATATTTTCAGGAACACTACCGAAGCAAGGCCTCCCTTAATTCTCCGCCCCACATTACCCTTCACATGCCCTTCGAATGGAAGAGCGAAAAGGAAAGTGAGCTGGTGGCAGGAATTAAATCCCTGTCCTTACAGCTAAATCCGGCTAAGGTTGAACTTAATGGCTTCGGCTGTTTCGCTCCCCGGGTTATCTTCATTAAGGTAGTCCAGTCACAATCCCTGACCGATATGCAATACCAGGTAAGGCAGTTCTGCAAGAAAAATCTTGGCCTCTTTAATGCCGACTACCAGGACCGGCCATTTCATCCACACGTGACTGTAGCTTTTCGTGATTTGAAAAAATCGTTGTTCGCTAAGGCCTGGGGGGAGTTTCAGGGAAGGTCTTTCACTGGAGAATTTCTTGTCAACCGCATCGCCCTGCTAAAGCATGATGGAAAGAAATGGGAAATCCTCCAGGAGTTTCCTTTTCCAGGCTAGTCTGGCTTCAGCAATATCTTGAGGCAGTTGTCCTTTCTATTGGCGAATAAGTCATAACCCCGAACACCTTCAGATAAATTCATCCTGTGTGAGAAAACAGAGGTAATGTCATATTTGTTCTGTTGAACCAGGGGTATCAGTTTCTCCATCATGAAACGTGCCGGGCAGCGGCCGATCCGGTACGTCAGGTTTTTGTTATATGCTTCCACGGGTGAAAATGCCAGGTGAACATCACTGCACACACCCACCGATGAAACGATGCCGCCCGGCCTGACAAGATCAACTGCCAGTTTAACGGCTGAGTGACTTCCAACTGCTTCCATAACGCCGTCCGCTCCTCGCCCCTCAGAGGCAGCCCTGACCACTTCAATGGCATTGCTATTCCTTGCATCAATTGTCATGGCTCCAAATTCACGTGCCCTTTCCAAACGCTCTGGCACCGTGTCGATAGCCAATATTTTCTCTGCGCCGGCTTCCCGGGCCCCAATCACCGTCATTAGTCCCACCGGGCCGCAGCCGACTACGGCATATACACCACCCGGTTTAATTTCGGCCTGTTGAGCACAATAAAATCCTGTAGAAAGAATATCCCCAAGCAGAATCCCTTCTTCGATGGAAATGCCTTCCGGAATCTTCATCAGGGTACTGTCGGCAAGGGGTACCCGGACATACTCTGCCTGGCCGCCGTGCAGCCCCTTGCCCTTCTCCATCCAACCATACAGTTGATTGTGAATGCATCGGCACGTCAGGCCAATCCTGCAATAGTAACATTGTCCGCAGCTCGTGGTAAACGGACTCATAACCACGTCGCCTTTCCTGTGGACCTGTACCGCTTTACCCACTTCCACAATCTCTCCGGCAAACTCATGGCCCATCGCGGTACCCACATCAATTCCCTTTTCATGCTCGTGATAAACATGAAGATCAGATCCGCAGATGGCGCAGGCCTTTACCCTGACGATGACATCGGAAGGATTAACAATTCCAGGATCCCGGATGGTTTCATAGCGGATGGTTTCTTTGCCGTGAAAGGTGAGGGCTTGCATGCTGGCGGCTGATTGAACGTAGCTTGCGTATTAGTCTGGGATCAAGTCAGCTTTGTCGGCTGGTTCTGAACACTGAATAGACTGTTGAGTTCCAGTTCAATTCTTCCGACGATCATGGAGAAATCCTCCACCCGCTCCACGAAGTCAATGTTATTGACATCGATAATCAGCAGCTTGCCCTTGTCGTATCCGCCTATCCATTTCTCATAATGCTCATTCAGCGTCCTCAGGTATTCCAATTTGATGTTATATTCAAAGTCCCTGTTGCGCTTCTGTATCTGCTGTACGAGCTTTGGAATATCCGCCTTCAGGTAAATCAACAAGTCGGGCGGCTGAACAAAGTTGATCATCGAATTGAAAATATCGAGGTAACTCTGGTAGTCACGGTCGCTGATGTGGCCGCTCTTGTGAAGGTTCGCGGCGAAGATGTGGGCATCCTCGTATATGGTGCGGTCCTGGATGATCGTCCTGGGGCTGGTTCTGATCTGGTGGACCTGGTTGAACCGGCTGTTGAGAAAATAGATCTGCAGATGAAAGGCCCACCGCGTCATGTCGGAGTAGAAGTCCTTGAGGTAGGGGTTGTGGTCAACGGACTCGTACAGCGGCTGCCAGCCATAGTGCCTGGCCAGTTTTTCCGCCAAAGTGGTCTTGCCTGAGCCAATATTGCCTGAGATCGCGATGTGTTTGAGGTTGTTCATGATGTTCTGCAGTTAAATTTAGGAATTTCAGCGTAACATGATTTCGGCGGACGCCTTTCTTCGTGTATCCATCGAAAAATACGGGCGGAATCCTCCATAAATTCTGATCTTCGCGCCATGAGAATTTCTCTTGTCGCCCTCTGTTTTTCGCTTCTGCTCCTGTCTTGTTCGGATTCCACGGAAGAGAAATGCGCTTTTGTCCCGGAGACTGCGTCTATCAAATTAAACCTGGTCTATGAATCCCTGGAGGATTCCCTGCCCGCCGTGTCAACAAAATCCCAATTGGTTCACTTCTTTACCCGTCACCCGGAAATGCGGGACCTCTTCTTCAACCGACAGGCCTACCCAAGTGACTCCGCCTTCATCAATGAGCTTTACAACCGGTTCTCCAATCCTCACCTGGACACCCTTTTGACAGAAACGCATCGGGTATTCGGACATGGCGATGAGCTGAAAAGTCAATTTGTCAACGCCTTTACCAATCTGAAATATTATTATCCCGATTTTGTTCCGCCCAGAATACAAACCGTCATCACCGGCCTGGAAAGCGACCTGTACGTAAGCGACTCGCTGGTGATCATCGGCCTTGACTATTTTCTGGGGGACAGTGCCAAGTACCGGCCCAACATGTACCAGTACATGCTGAGCCGTTACAACAAACATTTTGTCGTGCCGTCTGTCATGCTGCTCACGGGCATCGATAGCAGGTTCAACAAGATCAATCCCGATGACAAGACTGTGATCGCGGATATGATCGCATACGGAAAAGCATACCAGTTCACCAAGCTCATGCTTCCCTGCACACCGGACAGCATCCTCATGGGTTACACCCGGCAGGAGATGGAGGGCTCGAGAAAATATGAAAATCTCATTTGGTCAAGGCTGGTGGAGGACCAGGTGCTGTTCGCAACCAGTCACTTTGTCAAGCAAAAGTACATTGCCGAGCGACCGAAGACTGTAGAGGTAGGTGACCAGTGCCCGGGTCGGATTGGAACCTGGGTCGGGTGGCAGATTGTTCGAAAATATTCCGAAACTCACCCCGAGATAAAACTTCCTGACCTGATGCAGATGCAACATGCTTCTGAACTATTCAAACAATCGGGTTACAAACCGCAAGTGGTGAAGGTAAAAGGGAAGGACCCTGTCTGATTCTTCAGTACGCCTCGAATAGTTTTTGAAATTGGTGCGACAACACCTTCCTTGAATATTTCTTCTCCGCCAGTTTCCTTGAGGCTGCCTGATATCTTTTCAGGGACGGCTGGTCATCGACGAATGGAGTGATCTTGTTCGCAAAATCTGTCGGCTGCAGCGGGTCAACCCAAACTCCGCAGCCCGCCTCTTCTATTTCCTGTCTGATCCATCCACCGAAGTTTATAACAATTAGTTTTCCTGCAGCCAGGCCATCAAAGAATTTGTTGGGCGAACCCGTCTCCAGGATGGGAACATTCTTGTAGCAGATAAAAACCGCATCGGTAACATTCATGATTTCCTTTACGCCGTCGCGGTTGGTAAAATTGAGAAACGACACATTGCTCAGTTTCAGCCTGGTGATGCCGGCCAGCAGGCCTTCCCGCATGGCACCGTCGCCGCACAAGATGAAGTGCACCGGCAGTGCGGCCTTACGGGCCGTATTGGCACACTCCAAGAAATATTCAAGTCCATTGGCCACGCCCAGCGCACCGATGTAGGAGACCACGAATTTTCCTTGAACGCCAAATTTCATCTCCAGCAAAGGCTGTTTTTCCTCCGGCACAAAGAATTCGCAGTCGGCCATGTTGGGCAGGAGGTGGGTCTTTTTGCCGGGGACCTTGGCTTGAATGGCTGACTGGATTGCCAATGACAAGGCCACAACAGCATCGGCTTTCTGATAGATTCCCTTTTCAATGGCGTACAAGGCCCGCTGAAAAAAATGATTCTGTACAAAGTCCATCTGGATCGGTGCATCGGGCCACAAGTCGCCCACTTCAAAAATAAAAGGGACGTTGTACCGGATTCTAAGCCAACGGGCGACGATGCCGACGGTGAGCGGTACCGAGATGGCATAACAAATGTCAAAGTCGCGGAAGCCGGGGGCTTCCCGGCACGCTCCGACAACATACCGGATGAAAGCCCAACCCCGGCTGTAAAACTTCATCCTATTCTCATAGGGAATGGGCAGGTAATGAACCTCAATGCCTTCCATATCGACAACTTCACGGTTCTTGCGGTTGTGCGACGTGATCACCACCACCCTGTGCCCTGCGTCAGCAAGTGCCCGGACCAAATAATACGATCGAATGGCCCCCCCGCCCTGAGGTGTCTTGAAGTGCTGGTGGAGCATGAGGATTTTCACGGTGCAAAGAAAAGAAAAGCCGTATCGCAGAAACGCAGGATGGATGGAATTCTTTAAGTCGATCTCCTGCTTTACCCGGTGAATTGGGCTTTGTACCTTCGAATTGTCTTGGTGATCAGTATTCCGCCGATCAGTGCGGGCAGTACCCAAAGAACCCAGTTAAAGTTTCCTATTTGAATATTCACTACAATGAAGGCGGTTGTGGCAGAAATGTAACTGCCCCCCATGCTTGCAATGTGCGAATACCACCAGTGCATTTTTTCCTTCGGGGGTCGGAAAAAATTCCTGACATCCTGGACAAGGAAGGATGTTCCAATCGCACCGAACACCAATCCAACAACACCCATACCTGCTCCTTGACTCAGGGCATACGCACCCCAAAAGATTAGAAAAAGAATAAAGCCGGCTGAGGCTAGCGTAATGGTATAATCAACCCAGGACGGGGATTGCCCTGAGCCTATCTTCTTCAGATACAAAATCCTGTAGCCTCGCACCATCATATAATAGCTGAAGAAGGCAACCATTAAAAGAAAATCCTTACCATGCCCAATGGCCAGGGCCAGTGCTCCCATGAAGACCAGGGTCATTGACCAAAAGTATACCTTCCCAAATTTGCGGTGCGTGGGACTTCCTTTGATCGTCAGCATGGCGCCAAGTCCGCTGAAAAGTGCAGAAACGCCACCGGTAATGTGGAGCCAAAGTATGACCCTGAAGAATGATTCAAGTTGATCCATCCCGTGAAAATAGAATGAGAGCGGTCTTAAAACAAAAAACAACTGAGAGGCTCCGATGCCGCCCCAGTTGTTCAAGTTAAGGTAACGCTGGTCTACTGTTTTACTTCGAGCCCGTGGGCATAGCGAAGAATGTTCTCCACGACTGCCGGAGAGGGGTCCAGTTGTGCTTTGTCCATTTCGTTCTTGGCCAGCATCAACTCCCGGTAGTGCAACTGCAAGGTCGGGTCAAAGGACAGCACCCGGCTAATCTCCAGGGCTTCCTCCTCGGTGGTCTCGTGGTAAATAAACCTGATCAGGTCGTTTTGGGTAAAGGTTTTGGTCATAGGCATATTGGGTTTTTGTCATCTTCTTTCTGAGGTTGATGAGAGCGTACCGCATCCTGCCAAGCGCGGTATTGATGCTGACGCCTGTGCTGTCGGCAATTTCCTGGAAACTCATGTCCATGTAATGGCGCATGACCAGGACCTGCTTTTGCTCGGGGGGCAGTTCCTTGATGAAGTCGCGAAGCCTGGATTGAGTCTCCTGGGCAATTTGGATGGATTCGGCCGAATCTTCAGAAAACTGCATGGAGTTGAAGACCGCGCTGCCGTCTTCCAGCACAATGGTCGGATACCGCTTGCTCCTGCGGAAGGAGTCAATGGCCAGATTATGAGCAATCCGGCTTAACCAGGGCGAAAACTTGCCCTCCTCATTGTACTTGCCGCTTTTAATGGTATTAACGGCCTTGATGAAGGTTTCTTGGAGCAGGTCTTCTGCTTTGTAACGGTCCTTTACGATCAGGTAAATGGCCGTATACACTCTCGATTTGTGACGGTGGAGGAGCACTGTAAAAGCCTCTTCGTTACCTTGCTGATAAAGCGAAACCAAGTGGCTGTCGCTGGATCTTTTGTCTATCATTCTGTCTCACGGTTAGGTAACGTAGAGCTCTATATCGATAGTGTGCGGGTTGGTTGGTATTATTTTAGAGTTGAAAAGGTAGAGATTTTCCCCTAACAGCCAAAAATTTAGCAGAAAAATCTTGCCTCCTATGTGATTTCTTTTCCTATTTGTCCCATATTTTTTGCAGACGTAACCACCCCATGCCGGTAAGTAAGAAGAAAGTGATCAAAAGCCTCGATAGTTTGTCTGAGGAATTGAGAGAGTTGTTGAAGGATCAGTACCCCATGGGGTATGAGAACAGCATTACGCGCATCAATAACGCGAAGAAAGAGCCCATTTTCGTTTTCCCCCTGGAAACGGATGAGGCCACCTACCTTGTCAAGCTGCCTGCCACCAAGAACAGTGAAGGGGGCTATGACGTAGAATCCAAGCCCAAGGAAGAAGAATTTGGCACGGCCGACAAGGAGGATGACGATTTTGCCGCCAATGATGACTTCGACGGCGGTGACTTTGACGATGACGCAGAAGGAGACGGTGCCAGCAAAGACCCGAGCTACGAGCCCGATTTCGATAATTGAGCCCAGGCTGCTTTCGTTTTCTGTCTTGATCCCTGTTTTGTTGTTTCTCCAAGCTCAGCCTGATATAATCTGTAACTTCGGACTTTATCAATGAGTGTAACCTCCCCTATCCAAGACTCTGAGTTGGATGACCTCGATCCCAGGAAATTCATCATCATCAAAAGGGCCAGGGTCAACAACCTGAAAAACCTGAGTGTTGCCATCCCGCGAAACAAGCTGGTGGTCGTCACCGGACTTTCGGGCTCAGGCAAATCTTCACTGGCCTTTGACACCCTTTTTGCAGAAGGCCAAAGGATGTATGTGGAAAGCCTGAGTTCCTATGCCCGTCAGTTTCTTGGGAGAATGGAAAAGCCGGATGTCGATTACATCCGGGGTGTGTCTCCGGCCATTGCCATTGAGCAAAAAGTCAATAACCGCAATCCGCGATCAACCGTTGGCACAAGCACGGAAATATATGACTACCTGAAACTGCTTTTTGCCCGTATTGGGAAAACCTACTCTCTAGTGAGTGGTAAAGAAGTTAGGCGGGATACCGTGACCGATGTGGTTGACACCATCAACAGGCAAAAGGAGGGCACCAGGATCATGATTGCCTGTCCACTAAAAATTCAGAAGGGCCGTAAACTGGAAGAAGAACTGAACCTCCTCCTGAGCAAAGGCTTCGCCCGGGTACTGGTCAGCGGTGAAGTAAAATTTATCGAAGAGTTGCTCAAGCCTGCTGACAGCAAGAAGCGAAAGCCCAGGGTGGAGGCTGAAGCAGAGATACTGATCGACCGCGCTGCTGTGAATGCCAAAGACGAGGACTTGACTTTCAGGCTTTCCGATTCTGTACAAACCGCCTTTTTCGAAGGACATGGAGACTGCCATGTGTACATCGAAGGCAAGGACGCGCTTCACTTTTCAGATCGCTTTGAGCTGGACGGCATTTCATTTACCGAACCCTCCATTAATTTCTTCAGCTTCAACAATCCCTTCGGGGCGTGCCAGACCTGTGAAGGGTTTGGAAAGATCCTTGGCATTGACGAAGACCTGGTCATTCCAGACAAGAGCCTGTCCCTGTATGAAGGGGCCGTTGCTCCATGGAGAACCGAAACGATGGGCGAGTGGCAAAAGCCCTGGCTGAAGACCGCGGTGAAATATGATTTCCCCATTCATCGTGCTTATCACGAGCTCACCCCGGAAGAGCGGAACCTATTGTGGAACGGCAACAAGAATCTTGATGGTATTAATCAGTTCTTCAAGTACCTGGAATCCAAAATTCACAAGATCCAGTATCGGGTTCTTCTCTCCCGTTACCGCGGCCGCACCACATGCCCCGACTGCAGGGGCACAAGGCTGCGCAAGGATGCATCCTTTGTGAAGATTGCGGGGACCTCCATCACGGACCTGGTGCTGTTGCCCATTGAAGAAGTATTGGCATTTTTTCAAAACCTGGAAATCCCAAACCACGACAAACTGGTAGCAGAGCGGATCCTCACCGAAATACAGCACCGTTTGGAATACCTGGCTAAAGTAGGGCTGGGCTATCTTACCCTGAACCGGCTCACGAGCAGTCTGTCGGGCGGAGAATTTCAGCGAATTAAGCTTGCCACCTCGCTGGGAAGCGCGCTGGTGGGCTCCATGTATATCCTGGATGAGCCCAGCATCGGCCTGCATCCCAAGGACACCGCACGCATGGTAGAGGTGCTGAAAACCCTCCGGGACCTGGGAAACACCGTCATCGTTGTCGAGCATGAAGAAGAGATCATGCGCGCTGCGGACCAAATCATCGACATCGGGCCGGACGCAGGAACCCATGGTGGCCTGCTCGTCTTCCAGGGATCAATTGCCAGCATCAATAAAGACACAAAATCACATACTGCGGACTATCTCGTAGGGAGAGAAAAGATATCCGTGCCCACCCGGCGGAGGAAGTGGAAGGATTCTGTGACAATCCTGGGTGCACGTGAAAACAACCTCAAGAACCTCAAGGTGAAGTTTCCATTGGGCGCGCTTACGGTTGTAACGGGCATCAGCGGTTCAGGGAAGTCAACGTTGGTAAAGAAAGTACTGTACCCCGCGCTTGGGAGACTGAGCGGTTCTGTAGCCGAGACTCCAGGACGCTATGACAGGCTGGAAGGCGATGTCCTGAAAATCACGCAGGTGGAATATGTAGACCAGAACCCCATCGGCAAGTCCTCCCGGTCAAATCCCGTAAGCTACATTAAAGCCTACGACGCCGTCCGGCAGCTCTATGCCGATCAGCCGTTGGGCAAGCAGCGCGGGTACAAGCCTTCTCATTTTTCATTCAATGTGGACGGCGGCCGGTGTGAAAATTGTGAAGGAGAAGGTGAGATCAAGGTGGAGATGCAGTTCATGGCCGACATATTCCTGAAATGCGAAGTCTGCAACGGCAAGCGGTTCAAACATGAGGTGCTCGAAGTTGAATACAACGGGAAAAACATTTTTGATGTTCTCGATATGACCGTGGAAGAGTCGATTGATTTCTTCAGGGACAAGAAGCCGATCCTTGACAAAATCCTTCCGCTCAACGAAGTGGGTATGGGGTATGTCAAGTTGGGGCAATCCTCGAATTCCTTGAGTGGTGGAGAGGCACAGCGTGTGAAGCTTGCCTCCTTCCTCGGCAAGAATTCTCCTGACGGCCACATCCTGTTCATTTTCGACGAGCCCACCACGGGTCTTCACTTTCATGATATCTCAAAACTTTTAAAAGCCATCAATGCCCTGGTGGACCAGGGGCACTCGGTTATTATCATTGAGCACAACCTGGAGGTAATCAAGTGTGCCGACTGGATCATTGATCTCGGACCTGAGGGCGGTGAAAAGAAGGGCGGCTACCTCGTTTTCGAAGGCACGCCCGAAGACATGGTAAAGAAGGGCACAGGCTACACCGCTGAATTTCTCAAAAAGAAGATCAAGGCTGCCTAGGACGGCACTTCCTCACGCAAGGCCCTTCTCAATATCTTGCCGACATTTGTCTTTGGCAGTTCTTTGATGAACTCAATGTACTTGGGCCGCTTGTATCCTGTAAAATTCTCTTTGCAAAACTCCACTAACTCTGCCTCTGTCAGCGACTGATCTTTCTTCACCACGCAAATTTTAACTGCCTCCCCGCAAGCCGGATCCTTCACCCCGATGGCCGCTACTTCCAGTACTTTGGGATGGGTGGACACCACGCCTTCTATTTCATTGGGATATACATTGAATCCCGAGACAAGGATCATGTCTTTCTTTCGATCGACAATCCTGAAGTAACCGTCTTCATCCATGACGGCTACGTCGCCGGTTTTGAACCATCCGCCCGGATGAAATACACTGGAATTGTCCTTCTGCCAATAGCCCTTGAAGACCTGCGGGCCCCGTGCACACAGTTCTCCTGCTTCTCCCTGGGACACCATGTTACCATCGTCGTCCATGATTTCAACTTCCGTGCTTGGGATTGGGATGCCGATGCTTCCCATCCTCTCCTTGCCGCCAATCTGGTAGGTAAGTACCGGGGATGTTTCGCTCAAGCCGTAGCCTTCGCTGATGGTAATGCCTGTTTTGTCAAGCCAGCTCTTGAACACAACTTCCTGCAGGGCCATGCCTCCGGCGCTGCATCCTTTGATTTTTGAAAAATTGATGTTCTGAAAATCAGGGTGATTGAGCAGCGCATTGTAGAGTGTGTTCACGCCAATCATCGTGTGAAAAGGCTTCTTCAGAATCTTGATAAAGCCGCCAAAGTCCCTGGGATTGGTGATCAACAAATTGGTCAGCCCGTTGCTCATGAAGACAAAACTCGCCGTAAGCGCATAAATGTGGTAGAGGGGAAGCGGGATGACTGCCACTTCGGCGGGCTCAAGCGGTCCGCGGGCAGTATGCTTCAGGCTGGGCATGACCTGCACGATGTTGCACAAGACGTTGCGATGGGTTAGCTCTGCACCCTTAGACAGGCCAGTTGTGCCGCCGGTGTATTGCAGGAATGCGGTATCTCCGGAACGAATATTGACAGGTGCAAAAGGCTTGCTTCTGCCTCTTGCCAGGGCGTCTGAGAAAGAAATGGTGTTTTTCAGATTAAACGGCTTTACCATCTTCTTCACATACCTGACCATGAAGTTGACTATGGATTTCTTCAGGCCGCCGAGCAAATCGCCTACCTCTGTGATGATGACCGTTTTGATTTCCGTCTGATCGATAATCCTTTCCAGGTTGTGGGCAAAGTTTGCAAGGATCACAATGGCGGTGGCCCCACTATCCTTGAATTGATGCTGCATTTCCCTCGGTGTGTATAAGGGGTTCGTATTCACCAGGATGAGGCCGGCCTTCAGCGCACCGAGCATGGCAACGGGAAACTGAAGGATGTTGGGCATCTGAATAGCAATGCGGTCTCCCGGCTTGAGTTTACAATCATTTTGCAGGAATGATGCGAATTGTGTGGCGAGCTCATTCAGTTCCGCAAAGCTGATCTGCTTATCCATATTTTCCAGCGCCGGGATTTCTGCAAATCGTTTGCACGCATCTTCGCACATGGCTGCGAGGGAATTAAAAGGAGTTTCCGTGATTTCCGCAGGCATATAGTTCGGATAATGCTGAAGCCAGGGTTTTGTATTCATAATCAAATCACTTTATTGAAACGAATTTAGCCTATTTTAACTTTCCCAAATCAAATAATTGCCGCTTGTTTATAGTAAATTGTCTTGTTGCCAAAATAAAAATACTTTATTCCTTATAAAACGCCATGAAACGACTTCTTCCATTGTTTCTGCTATTGCTGGTCTTTGGCTGGCAGTGCACACCCCCCGCTGATTCTCCAGGCGGACTCAAATTCTCAGTTTCCTTTACCCGGGAAATGAGCGACCAGGCACAGGATGGAAGGCTCATCCTGCTGCTCTCCTCCAATGAAAAATCCGAACCGCGGTATCAATTCAATTTCGGTCTCAATACACAGCTTGCCTTCGGCGTGGATGTGGACGGCATGAAGCCGGGGCAGGAAATTATCGTTGATCAATCCGCCTTTGGGTTTCCCGTTAGAAGCGTTAGGGACATCGCACCAGGCGACTATTATGTGCAGGCCCTGATTAACCGGTATGAAACTTACAATCTGAAAAACGGAAAGACCGTGAAGCTGCCGCCCGACCAGGGCGAAGGTCAACATTGGAATTCCAAGCCCGGCAATTTCTACAGCAGGCCATTCAAGGTCAGCATCAGCCCCAATCAAACGGACCCTGTCAAAGTAGTCATGGATCAGAAAATTCCACCCATCAAGGAACCGGTTGATACCAAATACGTGAAGCACATCAAGATTCAAAGCAAGCTGCTCAGCGAGTTTTGGGGCAAGCCCATGTACGTGGGTGCACACGTCCTGCTGCCGGAAGGATTTGATGAACATCCCAAGGCACACTACCCCTTGATGATTTATCACGGCCACTTCCCTTCAGATTTTGGCGGATTCAGTACAGAACCTCCCGATCCGACTATGGATACCACCGACTATTCGGACCGCTTTCATATTTACGGCTACAACAAGATTCAAAAACGGGAGGCCTACAATTTCTACAAGCAATGGACCGGCAGGAATTTTCCCCGGTTCCTGGTTGTTGAGATTCAACATGCGAATCCCTATTATGATGATTCCTATGCTGTCAACTCTGCCAACCTCGGGCCATACGGTGATGCCCTCATGTTTGAATTGCTTCCTGAAATAGAAAAACAATTCAGGGGAATTGGTCAAGGCTGGTCGCGCTTTACCTACGGTGGCTCCACAGGAGGTTGGGAAGCGCTGGCTGTTCAGATGTTCTATCCTGATGAATTCAACGGTTGCTTTGCCGCATGCCCTGATCCCGTTGACTTCCGTGCCTTCTGTCTTCTGGACATCTACAAGGACAAGAACGCATTCTGGTATGACAGCGAATTTAAGAAACTTGCCAGACCTGCTTTCCGCAACAACCTCGGACAACTGACGGCCACCGTAGAGGAAAACAATCACTACGAGCTGGTCCTCGGCACAAAAACACGGTCCGGTGAGCAGTATGATATCTGGGAGGCAGTATTCTCGCCACAGGGTGATGACGGCTATCCCAAGCGGATTTTCAACAAAGAGACAGGGGAAATTGACAAGTCTGTCGCCGACTACTGGAAAGAAAATTATGACTTGCGCTATATCCTTGAACGCGACTGGAAGACCCTGGGGCCCAAAGTGCAGGGTAAAATCCACATCTACTGCGGCGACATGGATAATTACTACCTGAACAATGCTGTTTACCTGATGGAAGATTTTCTCAAGAAGACCAATACTCCATTTTACAAGGGTGAGGTTGATTACGGCGACCGTGCCGAGCATTGCTGGAATGGCGATCATAACAATCCCAACTACATTTCACGCCTTCGCTACAATACCATGTATCTGCCGAAGATCCTGAAAAGAATCCAGGAGAGTGCGCCCAAGGGGGCCGATACGAAGAGCTGGAAATACTGATGGACTGCCTTACAGCATGGCAATAAAATGAAAAGCCCCGAATGATCGGGGCTTTTCTCTTGTGAGCAATTGATGCCTTTTACTTGGCCAACCGTACGTTGACTGCATTCAGTCCCTTTTTTCCTTCTTTCAGTTCAAAGGTGACCGCATCATTTTCATTGAGCGTGTCTACCAAAAGACCGGAGATGTGGACAAAATAATCTGTTCCTGTTGCTGTTTCTTTGATGAAGCCAAAGCCTTTGGCATCATTGAAGAATTTAACTGTTCCTTCTTTCATTGTGTTTGTTATAATTATTGACTGGTGTAAATGTATGGAATAAATAATAAAGACCGGATGCCCCCAATAAGGTGATTGTAATGGTCCTAGTGGGCTTCCAGCCAATTCTTACCAATGCCAACTTCCACCTCCATGGGCACGTCAATGATCACCGCGCTCTTCATCAGTTCCATCACTTTCAGCTTCACCTCATCCTGTTCTTCTTTGTGCAGGTCAAAAACCAATTCATCATGAACCTGGAGAATCATTTTGGTCTTCATCTTGTGCTGGCCCAGCCAGTGATCGATGTTGACCATGGCGATCTTAATGATATCTGCCGCGCTTCCCTGAATGGGCGCGTTGATGGCATTTCTCTCGGCAAACCCCCGTGTGGTGATGTTTTTTGAGTTGATGTCACGCAAATATCTCCTTCTTCCAAGAATCGTTTCCACATATTCTCTTTCGCGCGCTTCATTAATCGTATCGTCCATGTAGCGCTTGATCGCCGAGAATTCCTTAAAATAGGCTTCAATGATCTCGGCGGCCTCCGTCCTCGAAATATTGAGGTTTTGCGAAAGCCCAAACGCTGTACTGCCGTACAGAATTCCAAAATTTACTTCCTTCGCTTTCCTCCGCATGTCTGGGGTCACCTTCTCAAGAGGAACCTTGAATACCTTGGCAGCCGTGGTAGCGTGGATGTCGCGGCGGTTCCGGAATGCCTCAATCATTGTCTCGTCTTTGGCAAAGGAAGCTGCTATCCGCAGCTCAATTTGGGAATAATCTGCCGACATGAACAGAAAATTCTTGTCACGGGGCACAAATGCACTTCGTATTTGCCTTCCTTTTTCCGTTCGGATCGGGATGTTCTGAAGGTTGGGGTTGTTGGAGCTCAGCCTGCCCGTTGCGGCAACAGCCTGCCGGAAATCGGAGTGTATGCGACCGTCTGTTTTGCTTACCATCCGGGGCAGGGCATCCACATAGGTTGACCTCAGTTTTTCATATTCCCTGAACTCAAGAATCCGCTTCGCGATAACGTGTTCGTCTGCCAGCTTTTGAAGCACATCTTCACCGGTGGCGTACTGTCCTGTCTTCGTCTTCTTGGCTTTGTCCAGAAGCTTGAGTTTATCAAAAAGAATTTCTCCCAGTTGCTTGGGCGAACCGATGTTAAATTCCGTATCAGCCAGTTTAAAGATCTCCTTCTGAACTTTTTCGCTGTCCTTCTTCAGCGCCTCAGACATCCACCTCAGGGTTTCTTCATCAACTTTCACCCCCTCATACTCCATGGCAGCCAGCACTTTCACCAGCGGCATTTCCACGTCGCGCATGAGCAGCGAGTGCCTGCGCTGTTCAAGATCATGCTGAAGTTTAGGCCGAACCTGGAGGGCAAGGTCCGCCCGCTCCATGGCCTGCTCCACCTCGGATTTTTCAGTAGAGAGTTGGTGGCCAAAATACTGGTTGGTGATCACACTCAGGTCATGCGAAGCTTCCGGTTCAATCAGGTAATGTGCCAGCATGGTATCAAAAAGAGGACCCTTCAATTCAATGTTGTTCTTTTTGAATGCCAGCATGGACGCCTTAATGTTGTGTCCCACCTTACCGATCTTCTCATTCTCCAGGATCGCCTTGAAATCGGCAAGCTCTTTGCCTTTTACCTGAATGAAGCACGCCTCGCCTGAAATGTGTGATATGGCCAATCCTTTGATCTCAAAGTCAAAATTCTCGGTGTCCGTGATGATCGTTTCCAAAGAAAATTGCTTTGCTGTGCTGAGCCCTTCGGCGAATGCTCTTCTCTCCGTATCCGTATCAAGGACTTTGTAATTGCCTTCACTGGAAACCGAAGTTCTTTCAACCCCGTCTGCCTGGGGCGAAACTGCACCGCCAAACATGGATAGCTGCGAGCCGGTTGATGATGATGATGCGGAGGGTGCCGCAGGAGCAGATGTCACGCTGCCGACTCCGGTCAGCACCCTGTTTAGCATCGTCTTGAACTCCATTTCTTCGAAAATCGGAGTCAAAATGTCCTTGTTCGGGCCCGAATATTTAAGATCATCTTCATCATAGGGGACCGGAACGTCGGTAATAATGGTAGCCAGTTTCTTTGACAGGATGGCTTGCTCTCCAAACTGCTCTACGCGCTCTTTCAATTTCCCTTTCAGCTCACCGGAATGCGCTATGATGTTTTCAACATTGCCAAACCTCTTAATCAATTCTGCTGCCGTTTTCGGCCCGACACCGGGTATGCCCGGGATATTGTCTGACGTGTCACCTTGCAATCCAAGTATGTCAATGACCTGGGAAACGTTTTCAATGTCCCATTTCTCACACACTTCCCTGGGTCCCAGAATATCAACCGAGTTGCCCATGTAGGCAGGCTTGTACAGCCAGATGTGATCAGAAACGATTTGTCCGAAATCCTTGTCAGGCGTCATCATGTAAACCTCAAACCCATTCCTGGCTGCCTTGGTCGCAATGGTTCCAATGATGTCATCCGCTTCAAAACCGTCCATTTCGAGAATGGGGATTCCAAATCCTCTGAGGATATCCTTGATGATCGGAACACCTGAGCGGATGTCCTCCGGGGTCTCCTGCCGATGCGCTTTATACTCTTCAAAAAGTTCATCGCGAAATGTGGCGGCTGAAGTGTCGAAAGCCACGGCAATGTGTGTGGGTTTCTGTTTCGTGAGGACCTCCAGCAGTGTGTTGGTAAAGCCGAATACTACCGATGTATTCAGTCCCTTGGAGTTTATGCGCGGGTTCTTGGTGAAGGCAAAATGGGCACGGTAAATCAATGCATAGGCATCCAGAAGAAAAATCTTTTTGAGTGGGGTCGACATGAGGGTGAAGGTAGAAGATCAGGCACGAGTTTAAAAATTATGTCAGGTAATTCCGCATTTCGAGTACCCGCCCCCTTTGTTTTTGACGACTGGTTTTTCTTAGATTCGTCTATCCTACCAACCTAACAACCCATGAAAAGCCTCCTGGAATATTTTCTGTACTGGGAAAAAACCATCCCTCAATCGGTTTTTTTGCGACAGCCAAAACGGGATGAGTGGAAGACCTGGACCTGGGTGCAGGCCGGGGATGAAATTAGGAGGGTCGCTGAGTACTTAAGGCAGCTCAACCTGCCGCCGCAGAGCCACGTGGCCCTGCTATCGAAAAATTGTGCTCACTGGATCATGTCTGACCTGGCCATCATGATGGCCGGACATATTTCCATACCGCTTTACCCCACCCTCTCGGCAGAGTCTCTTCATCAGATCCTGGAGCACAGCGAATCAAAGGCGATTATCATTGGAAAACTGGATGCCTTTCATCTCCAGGCGCCTGGCATTCCAGCCTCTGTGCGGAAGATTGGGATCTCAGCCTATCACATTGATGCCAGCGAGAGCTGGGAAAATATCCTGACCAGGCACTCCCCAATAGAGAAACCCGCTCTTCCCGGGCCGGATGATGTAATGACCATCATGTACACCTCCGGCACCACGGGCAAGCCCAAGGGTGTTATGCACGTTGTGCGATCATTTGATACGACCATAAAAGTTGTCTATGACTACATCGGAATCCCTAAGCATCCACGCGTATTTTCTTATCTGCCCCTCAGCCACATCGCCGAACGGGTAGGAATAGAAACGGCGGGTCTTTACCTCGGTGCCCAGTTTTCATTCTCAGAATCACTGGAAACATTTCCCAAAAATCTCGCAGCTTCAGAGCCAAACTACTTCATTGCTGTACCGCGAATTTGGGCCAAGTTTCAGGAAAAAATCCTGGAGAAAATGCCACAACCCAAACTGGACCGGCTCCTGTCGATCCCGCTTGTCAACATGGCTGTGAGACGGGCCATCCGAAAAAAGTTAGGTCTTAACCAATCACAGCTGTTTTTGTCCGGGGCCGCACCACTTAGTCCAGCCCTCATAAAATGGTGGGGGACACTTGGTGTAAACATTTACCAGGTGTATGGCATGACCGAAGATTGCATCTATGCCCATTTTAACCGCAAGGGGGCAAACAAGATCGGAACCGTCGGCAAGCCGCTGCCTGGTTTGCAGGTCAAGATCGGAAAGGATGATGAGATCTGTGTAAAAAGTGACTGCATGATGAAAGGGTATTTCAAAGAACCCGAATTGACCGCCGCCATGTTTGATGAGGATGGGTTTCTCAAAACCGGTGACACTGGTGAAATTGATGACGAGGGGTTTCTTAAAATTGTCGGGCGGGTTAAAGATCAGTTCAAGACCGATAAGGGCAAATACATTTCGCCTGCTCCCATTGAAATGAAGCTCCTGGAGAATCCTGACATTGAACAGGTGTGCATGGTCGGTATGGGGATTCCGCAGCCCATTGCGCTGGTTGTGTTGTCAGCGGCAGGAAAGGCCAGGAGCAAGGAGGAAATTACTGAGAGCCTCAGCTCTACCATTGACCAGATCAATCCTTCTCTTGAGCCTTACGAAAAACTGGAAACTGCGGTCATCATGAAGAACGACTGGACGCAGGAAAATGGGCTGATGACGCCTACGCTGAAAGTGAAGCGCAATGAGCTCGAAAAAATCTATGTGCCCAACTACCCTAGTTGGTACCACGCACATGGACGGGTGGTGTGGGAATAGAAAAGCACTGGGGATTGGGTATTGGTGAGGTAAGTCCACCAATGCCCAATCCCCAAAACCGGTCGCCCGATGCCTACTTTAGCCTTGCTTTGAAAAATTCAAGGGTATTCTTGTAAGCATCTTCCGTAGATACCTTGTCAAAATTAGGATTGCTGGGATTGGCAAAGCCATGATCCGCATCGTATTTCCTGACACTGACCATCTTGCCTGCGGCCTTCATGTTTGCCTCAAACTTAGTAATGACATCCTGGTTAATCCATTTGTCCCTGGCCGCGAAGACGTTGAGAACATCACAATTCAGGGTCTTCAGGCGGTCAACACTTTCTTCCGGCATGCCGTAATACATAACACAGGCAGCGGCTTGTTTGCCCGCGGTTAAGGTTGCCTGGATAGACTGGCCACCGCCAAAACACCAACCAATGGTACCAATTTTGGCCTGGGCGCCAACATACGTCAATGCTCCTTTGACGATTTCGTTCCCACGGTCCTGCTTGAATTCCTGCATGTATTTCCCTGCTGCCTGCGGGTCTGTCGCCAGTTTTCCGTCATACATATCCAGGGCCAGTACATTCACGTTGCCCATATCTTTGTAAAGGCTCTCTGCCTGACGCTTGATGTTGTCATTGAGTCCCCACCACTCCTGAAAAACGAAAATCCAGTTGTTTGTTTTCTTTTTTGCCTCAATCAGGTAGCCATTGGCCTCTTGCCCGTCTGACGTTTTGAACTTGATCATTTTACCACCTTCCTCGCTGATATGCACATACACACGTGGATTCGGGTGCTCGCGGTTAAACTCCTTGCTGGAAGCAAACATGGCAAACTTCTCGGTTGACGGTGTGTGGCAAACCGTCATGTCCTTTTGGGCTAAAGCAGAGAATGCCATCAGGAAGCAGGAAATAAAAAAAACAATGTGTTTCATCATGACTTTAGGTTTAAGTTATTCTTCTAACAGCGTTAATGCAATATTGTTAATACCATCAGGACAATTGTCCTCTGATCACACGGTCGTAGGTAATAAAATCTGTATTGACCGGCTCCTTCCCGTTTTGTCTGACCAGCATGGCTACCTGGGCCCGGTGGTAAGTAGAGTGATTTACCACATGAATCATAATCATCTCAACATTATTTGTGAAAGGACTTCCGGTATAGTTGGTGTAATCAAGGTCCCGGTTAAAATTCTCTTCGCCGTCAATATACATCAGCCACTCCTTTCCAGCCTTCTCATTGAGTGATGTTATCTCATCCAGGGAATAGTTTCCCCACAATGCCACATTGGGCGGTGGTATGCTTTTGACCCGATGGAGCCAGAGCAACTCGGCTGCCGTCACATGACCCATCAGGGAGAGAATCTTGGAATCGCTGATCCCTTGCGTCTCCAGGCACTCCAGTACCCGGCTGTCGGCCCATGCATTGAACTGATAAAGCTTTTTAAAGTACTTCTTCATCCCTATTTTTAAGTGTCTTCCCTTGTCTTACCCCGTCGAACCTTATAAAATCTGCCAACCATGAGAACAAATTTCAGCACAAGTTATAAGGTTTGTGCAATAGTTGCCATTATGGCCGCGATGACTTTGCCTTCAACCGCACAGCAAAACCAACGGCCGACCACCGAAATTGAGGCCTATTATGATTTGAAGTTCACTGGCCCTGAACGGGATTCGTTGTTTTCTTCACTGCAGGATTATCAAAAATCCATCCAGGCCCTTCATCAGTATTCTTTGGATAATTCCATACCCATGTCCCTGGTATTTGATCCGGTCCCGCCGGGCCTGGTCATTGATTCAGATCAGAAAGCAATTCAGTGGGGTTTGCCCACTGATGTGAAACTCCCTGAGAATCGAAGTGATCTTGCTTTCTACCCGGTCTATAAGCTGGCCTTTCTTATCAAATCAAGAAAGATCAGCTCCGCAGAACTAACACAAATCTACCTTGACAGGCTCAGAAAATATTCTGATACCCTCCAGTGCACTGTCACCATAATGGAAAAAACTGCATTGCAACAATCAAAACGTGCCGATGAAGAAATTGCGCAGGGAAAATACAGGGGGCCTCTTCATGGAATCCCGTATGGAATAAAAGATCTTCTCGCTGTGGAGGGGATCCGGACAACCTGGGGTGCGGCACCTTACCGGGATCAGGTAATAAATAACACAGCCACTGTTGTGCAAAAGCTGGAGCAGGCTGGAGCAGTATTGATCGTAAAGCTGACCATGGGCGCGTTGGCTATGGGCGATATCTGGTACGGCGGTGTAACCAAGAACCCATGGAACCTGAAACAAGGCTCAAGCGGTTCCTCTGCCGGATCAGCCGCCAGCACCATGGCAGGATTGGTAGCCTTTTCTATCGGAACCGAGACCCTCGGATCGATTGTCTCACCTGCCACCCGCTGCGGGGCTACCGGCCTTCGCCCATCCTTTGGCCGTGTAAGCCGGCAAGGCGCGATGGCCTTGAGTTGGAGCATGGACAAGATTGGCCCGATTTGCCGGTCAGCACTGGACTGTGCGCTGGTCTTCGATGCCATTCGCGGGCCCGACGGCCTTGACCACCACGTAAAAAACTCCGCTTTTAATTACCAGGCCAGGACGGATCTGAAAAAATTGAAGATTGGCTATCTCAAGAATCTTTTTGACGCCACCTATCCCGGCAAGGAGAATGATGCCAAATCACTGGAAGCTTTGAAATCACTGGGAATTCAACTGCAGCCGGTGGATATCTCATTGGATCTGCCCGTTGGGGCTATTCGCATCATGCTCACAGCCGAAGCCGCCGCTGCCTTTGATGAACTTACCCGTTCCAACCGAGACAGTTTACTGACGGACCAGCGCAAGAATGCGTGGCCCAATTCTTTTCGTGCAGCGCGTTTTATTCCTGCTGTGGACTACATCAATGCGTCACGCGTCCGCTATCAACTTGTCAAAGAGTATTACGAAAGAACAAAAGAGTTTGATGTGATCATTGCTCCCAGCTTTGGGGGAACACAACTGCTGACTACCAACCTCACCGGGAACCCGTGTGTGGTGATGCCCAACGGACTAAATGAGCGCGGCACTCCAACCAGCATTTCATTTCTTGGAAAACTGTACGGAGAGGCCGCCATTCTCTTGCTGGCGCGTGCGTATCAGGAGGCGACAGAATGGGACGAGAGAATACCGCCGTTCTTTGCTAAATAATTATCGGGAAGTCCGCTCAAGTCCTTCTTTTGCTTCTTTGAGGGAGCCGTCCATGGCCAGCGCGGTCTGGTAGTACTTCATAGCCTCAGCTTTGTTCCCACGCTTTTCATGTATCTGCGCAAGCCTCATGTTGGCCCCGCCGTGTGAAGGCTCATTGGCTTTTGGTGTGTAGGTCAAATACTTCTTTAGGCACTCCTCTCCCTGGTCCAGCCTTTGTCCTGTCACAGCAGCTGTCCTTCCAACCAGGTAAATGGCGACATAGTCATCCGGGTTCTTCTTCAGCAACTCATCAAAGAGTCCAAAGGCCTTGTCATATTGCTTTTGGTTGACATAGAAATTGGCCAGCACCTGGGTATAGGCAGGGTCAATCCTGACCATCTCCTGAAATTCCTTCTCTGCTTCTGCTGCCTTCTTTTCCGATACAAGAATATTCCCCAGCTGTCGATGTCCCTGAGCCGGATTGAGCTTGACTATTTGACCCGCTACGACCTTGGTTTTTTCCACACTTCCGCCCATAAACCCCGGCGCTTGCGTGTAATATTGTATTAGTGAAATTCTCGCGTCAATGTTGTTTGGGTCCAGGGCGATTGCCTTTTCCCAGGCATTCTTCATTTTTGGAGCCAGCATGCCCTGCTTGAAGACATTTGCGTCCTTTGCAATGGTGCCGTAGGTATTTCCCAGCCAATTTTGGTAATCAGCTACCTTGTCGTTGGTCTCTACGGCCTCTTCAAAATAGTCCTGGGCATCATCAAATTTCCCCTGATCAAAAGCTACCCGCCCAAGCCAGTATTGCGCTGCCGCATAGTCCTTCTCACCCTCGCTGACTGGCTCGAGCAATTTGGCGGCGTCCTGATATTTCCTGTTTTGATATAACTTTTGTGCCTGATCTATTCGGGTTGTCTGCCCGACCCCCTGAATGGCTGACAGAAAACACAGTATAATGATGATGGCTCTCATAGGCATTTTGTGTATTGACAAAGACGTTATTCCGGGCAAAACGTTGCCTGCCAAAGCTTATTTTCCCCGTTATGAGGCCCTAAAAGGCGCCGTCTTTCCCGATCGCTCAGGCAATTTACATTACCCTTTTTGTACATTCACTTTACCAAAGTGTCTCCATGAAACGTATTGCCATAATAAATGTCATGCTATTTTCCTCCATCGTTGCATCCTCGCAGGTGATTGGAAAGGTTTTTCCGGACATGGAGGCAGAAACGGTGGAGGATATTAAGGTGAAACTTCCCGATGATGTGAAGGGTAAGTACACGCTGCTTGGCCTGGCCTATTCCAAGAAGTCGGAAGATGAGTTAAACACATGGTTCGAGCCTGTCATAACCAAATTTGTACAGAAGGCCAGCGGCCTCCTTGTCGGGATGGGATATGATGTCAACGTCTATTTCATTCCCATGTTCACCGGAATCAATGCGGCGGCTACGGGAACGGCCAAGAGGAAAGCGCTCAAAAACATGGATCCTCAGCTGCTTCCCTACATCTTGTTTTACAAAGGTGAATTAAAGCTGTACAAAGACGCGCTTGACTTTGAACGTCGCGACATCCCATATTTTTTCGTGCTTGATCCTTTCGGAAAAATAGTATACGCCACTTCGGGAGCCTATAGTGATGAAAAAATGGATAAAGTGGAAGAGGTGATTGAATGAGCTTACCGCTGCCTGACCCCGAATAGATATGGACATACTGACCCTGCTGGCCCTTGCCCTGGCGCCAGGTGCCGCCATAGTTATCTACATCTACCTCAAGGATAAACATGAGCGTGAGCCCTTGGGTTTGCTGGTGAAAAGCTTCCTCTACGGATTTCTCAGCATTGTTATAACGCTTATCATCAGTCTTCCTGTTAACGCAATAATTCCAATTGACGAAAAAAGTATCGGCCAGCAGGCAATCCATGCTTTTCTTCTTGTGGCGCTCATCGAAGAGTTCAGCAAGTTCATTTTTGTCCGTTGGGTACTGTTCAGGAATTCCAATTTTAACGAACCGTTTGACGGCATCGTTTATGCAGTCATGGTGAGCATGGGTTTCGCAACCTTGGAGAATATCCTGTACGTGTTCAACGGAGGGATTGAAACGGCCGTGTTCAGGATGTTTACCGCTGTGCCGGCGCATGCCTCATTTGCCATCCTGATGGGATACTACCTGGGCAAGGCCAAATTTGAGCAGAGCAAATCCTATTACACCATTTATGCCCTGGGTGTCGCAACACTCTTCCATGGCGCCTATGACTATTTTCTCTTTATTTCATTTGTTCCAGGCATCGCCCTCGGAGCATTGGCGTCGCTGGTGGTGGGTATCTGGTTGTCCCGGAAAGCCATCAGGATTCATCAGGAAGCATCACCCTTCAAAATCCTGACAGTACCGCCTCCAATCCAAAATGATCAGAAAGGTCCCGATGCAGCGGGTCCCATTGATGGCGCATGATTTCCACTTTGCGTCGAATGGACAGCTGGCTCACGCCATTGGGTCTTAGCAACACATAATCCAGCAGGAGGCGAAATTCCTTACGGGTCTTACACAAATCATTGAAAGGTCTGTCCATGGTGAATTGCTGTTCCCCGGACAGATTCCCATCCAGGGCATCCAGGGTATGCAGCATATAATGATAGCGCGGAAGACGGTCGATAAAATCCTGTGATACATCAGCAGGTAATTGGGCTGGCACTGTTTTTAACGTATTGAAGTCGCCGCATACCAGCTGAGGCACACCCGTTCTGGCATGCGCCTTCAGCAGCTCTTCAGACAACTGAGCGTATTGGCTGTACAGAATGGATTGCTCGCCAAAAGCCTGCAGGTGGGTTCCTGCCACCTGAATCTTTTTACCCCTCACTTCAATTTCAGCCAATACTGCCCCTTTGCGGGAAAGGCGGTCAAATCCCATACGGGCCTTGAACCTGATTTCATGCGATTCCAGGATGGCATGCCGGCTAAACAGCATGACTCCTCCATTGGACTTCATTGAAAATGTTTTCTTGTTCAAAACCCTGGTGTGGTGCGGGTAATGTTCAGAGAGCCCCCTGGTGATAATCCGCCGGCTTCGTGCATGGAACAATTCCTGAAAGGCAATGACATCATAAGGTCTTTGCTTCAGCTGGTCAACGATGGCCCTGGCCCTTTTCGCCTTTCCATTGCTGTTCACAAAACGGGGGAGCATCTGTACATTCCAGGTCAGGATTTTAAGGGAGTCCTGGGCGTGGCCAAAGCCGCCTGACAACAGTATCAGGCCAAGGGAAACAATGACATGGATCTTTCGCATTTATCAACTGCCTCTCATCGTATGATGTCTATTCTTCGCCTTCAAAATTCGGAATGCTAATGACTGATATGGCCGGATCAATGTTTCCGGTCGGAAAGGAATCAGCATTTTGCGGATTTGCGCCAGCCTCAACAGGAAAAATGAAACCATGAAAACCGCTTCATAAATAATGGGATTTTTTTCACATCTCCAGATAAGCAGCATGACTTGAATTTGAAAGTGACAGCCGGCTAAAACAAAGAAACCCTGATGCTGTCAGGGTTTCTTTGTTCTTCCTCAAGGATGGCTACTTGGGCACGGCCGCTGCCGTTGGGGTTATTCCCATTTTCTTCAGCACCAGCAATGAAATGTTATATTTTTCATCATTGTAGAGCAGAACATCTCCGCCACCGACCAACTGGGGGTTGATGATGAAAGAATATCCATTTTCCTTCGCCACGCTCTCAATGGCCTTCCCGACTTTTCCAAATACGGGTTCCATCAAGTCGGTCTGTTTCTTTTGCAAAGAAGCCTGAGCGTCCTGCTGGAACTTCTGGATATTTTCCTGAAGTTGGGTCAATTCAGTTTCCTTATCGCGGCGGATTGCATCCACCATGGTGGCGGCGCTGGCCTGGTAAGCTTTCAGTTTGGTTTCGTACTCCTGGTACTTTGCCTTCAGCTGTGCCTGAAGCTGATCGCCATGAGTCTTAACCTCACTTTCGATCTGCTTGTACTCCGGCATCTGGCTGAAAATATAGTCCCAGTCGGCATAGCCTATTTTCTGCACAACAGGTGCGGTCTGGGTGGCAGTCTGGGCGTAGGTTCCCGCCGAGAAAATGGTCAAAAGAAGGATGAATACAGCTCTCATGGTTAAGTTTAATTTATTTGATTTTGTCATTTGGGTCTCCTAGTCCAAGTTCTTCAAGGACAAAATCAGTGTAATCATGGCGAGGATCGGTGTAGATCATCACGAGTTCTCCTGACTTGTCAAAAATAATTGCCAACCGGTTCTGTTTGGCTACTTTCTCTACCGCCTCGAATACTTTATCCTGCAAAGGTTTAATCAATTCCTGTTTTTTCAAAAAAAATAAGCCTCCGAATCCAAAAACCTTTCGTTGGTACTCCTTCAGTTCTGCCTCTTTTTTATGGATAAGGTCCAGTCTCTCACCCTTCATTTCATCTGTTAGCAGTACTTCTTCTGCTTTCAGTGAAGAATAGAGGGTTTCTACGTTCCTGGACATATCCTCCACCTCTTTCTGCCATCCGGTAGAAAGTTGGTCAATTTCACTTTGGGCTTTCGCATATTCTGGCATCTTGCCCAGGATAAAATTCGTATCGATATAGCCGAACTTCTGACCTTCGGCAAAATTCAGGCCGAAGATGGCGAAAAGCGATATGGTGAGTAAAAACCTCAATTTCTATCGAATTTGTTGACCTATGGTGAAGTGGAATTGCGCACCACTTATGCGCGTAGCCCCAGGCAAGGTATCGAACCCGTAGGCCCAGTTAAGCCCGATTAATCCGAAAGCCGGCATAAATATCCGGGCGCCTATGCCTGCTGACCGATAGGACTTAAACGGATTAAACTCATAAAAATTATTCCAGTTGTTGCCTGCTTCGCCAAACACCATCGTGTAGATTGTCGCACTCTGGCTGGTCGAAATCGGGTATCTCAGTTCCATCACAAACTTGTCATAGACAATACCGCCTTCTATACTTGTTGCATTCTGAGTGCCCCGCAATGCGTATAGCGGCGGCGTCACGAGGTTATCCGGGTACCCGCGGAGGCCCACAATGTCCTGGCCGAGTACAAACGCGTTGAAACCGCCTGCGAGCCCGGCACCACCCATGAAGTAACGTTCAAACGGACCGGGAGGCAGGGCCTTGGTATAGGTACTGATAAAACCCAAATGAGCCCTTGCTTCCAAAACAAGACTCCTTCCTGTAGGCTTGGAACTTCCCAGAAGTTTGAGATAAAACTTCGAGTCATACATCACCTTGATAAGCTCAAGCCACTTGTACCGCTCGTTGATGTTGCTGATGTAGGAGGGATCCCTGAACAGTGAATACGGCGGTGTTAATGAAAGGCTCAGTGAGACCGATGAGCCTGCCGTTGGAAACATCGGATTATCGATGCTGTTCCTTGCCAACGTAGTATTAAAAGTTATGTTGTTCGTACTTCCTACTGCAGGCAATGAAGTGGTTCCATACAGGTAGTTGCTGTAGTTATACACCAGTAATGACAAAGAGTTAGTGAGTGTAAAGTAGTTGTCGGGCCATTCCAGCCTTCGGCCCAACGAGAGGGTTACACCCGATGTCTCCAGGGAAAAATCATTGGTAAACTCGTAGTTGCTGTTCGGCCTTCTTGAAACTGAATGAGACAAACTCACGGTGAAAGAGTTTGGCTTTCTTCCACCCAGCCAGGGCTCGGTGAATGATACACTGTAACTCTGGTAGGATTGACCATTGGCTTGTACTTGCAACGATAGTCTTTGGCCGTCTCCAACCGGCAGGGGCCTCCATTTTTCAATGTGCGGCACATTGCGCATGGAGAAGTTATTAAACGTAAGTCCGACTGTTCCTACAAAGCCATAATAACCTCCCCATCCCCCCGAAAGCTGCACCTGGTCGTTGGATTGCTCCTGCAACTTCCACTCAATATCAACCGTGCCGGCCGCGGGGTTGGGCCGGATGTCCTGTTCGATTTTTTGAGGGTTGAAGTAGCCCATGGACGAAAGCATCTGCTGGGTGCGAATGATGTCGGATCTCCTGAATTTTTGGCCAGGCACCGTGTTTAATTCCCTGCGGATCACATGATCGCTTGTTCGTTCGTTTCCGCTGATCATAACCTTATCAATGGTCGCCTGGTCTCCCTCGAAAATTCTCATCTCGATATCTATGGAATCACCAACGATGGCCACCTCAACCGGAGTCACCCTGAAAAACAAATAACCATCATCCATATAAAGCCCGCTAATATCAGCTCCTTTTGGGTTAAATGAGGTCTTTTTGTCGATAAGGTCCTTGTTGTAAACATCACCTTTCTTGATGTCAAGGATCTTGTTGAGTGTGGCTGCCGTATGTATGAAATTGCCGGTCCAGATTATGTTTCGGAAGTAATATTTTTTGCCTTCGTAGACTTTGATCACAATGTCAATGCTGTTGCCGTTGTGCCTTGCGATGGAGTCTGATATTATTTCAGCATCGCGATATCCCTGTTCATTGTAATAAGCCAGCATCTTCTTCTTGTCCTCTTCGAATTCTGCCTTGAGGAATTTTGAACTGTTAAGAAAGTTCAGTTTGATATTACCGTTGATAAAGTGTTTGATTTCAGCCCAGCTCAGTTTTCTGCTTGAATCCAGTGCCGCTTTGTAGTCTACGGGAGACGTGCTGATGACCCCGCTAAAAACGGTTCGATGCAGAGAAATGCGCGCATGCTCATGCGTCTTCTTTAATTTCTTTTTGAGTTGGGCATCTGAAAGCCTGTCGTTACCCTCAATGATGATTTCGTTGATACGTACTTTAGTCTTCAGGTCGACGGCGATTTTTAACCGAACGCCTCCCCTGTTAAGCGTATCCTGTTCCTGGATGACCTTAACTTCCGTATTAAGAAATCCCTTCTTGGCAAAAAACTTCTTTACCGACAGTTCAGTATTCCGTACCACTGCATCATTGACAATTTTCCCCTTGATCAGCTTCATGTCTTCCTTCAGGGAAGACTGCCTAGATTTGGAAATGCCCGTAAAATAAAAATCAGTCAGGCGCGGGCGTTCGGCTAGTGTAATCAACAGGTAGACGTTCAGTCCTTCAATTCGGTCAACCGTGATGGTCACGTCGCCAACGAGTCCATGCTTCCATAATTTTCGGATAGCGGTTGCAACCTGATCACCGGGGATTTTGACCTTATCACCGATCTTCAATCCGGTAAGCGAAATCATCGCGTTTTTATCGAGGACATTCAGGCCGGTAATATCAATACCGGCAATAAAATACTCCGATGGATTTGAATAATTGAGTGTAGCCTCTGAGGTGGGGTCCTCTTTGGCCTTCTCTCGGTTCTTGCGAAACTGCGCCGAGACAGAAAACCCGCAGACAATCAACATCAACAAAACTAAAATCCTTTTCTTCATTTACTTCAGGTATTCGGTTCCAGCACTTTCCCAAATCTTCGCTCGCGATGTTGATATGAGTATATAGCTTCGTAAAGGTCTTCTTTTCTAAAATCCGGCCACAAGGTTTTTGTAATGTACAATTCCGTGTAGGCAATCTGCCACAATAAAAAATTACTAACACGCAACTCACCACTGGTCCTGATCAGCAACTCGGGATCCGGGACACCCGCGGTTTCCATCAGAGACGAAAAAACACGCTCATCAATATCCTCCGGATGCAACAGCCCCCGTTGGGCCTGCTCTGCCAGTTTCCTGGCTGCCTTCAGTATTTCCCATCGCCCGCTGTAGTTAAGTGCCAGCAGCACAGTCAGCCCCGTATTCCGGCTGGTCATTTCCTTGGCCTCCTCCAGATTCTTCTGGCAGGCCTTGGGCAGGTGAGCAATGTCGCCGATGGTCTGAAGCTTTACATGGTTTTCCATCAGGTTGCTGATTTCCTTCTTCAACGTGTTCACCAGAAGTTCCATCAGTCCGTCAACTTCGTCCTTGGGCCGCCCCCAGTTTTCTGTACTGAAGGCATACAAAGTCAAATACTTGATCCCCAGTTCTCCGCACCCCTCCGTAACGTCCGTGACGGCCTGAATCGCATTGCGATGGCCGAAAATCCGGGCTGCACCCTTCCTTTTTGCCCAACGACCATTGCCATCCATAATGATGGCGATGTGTTGAGGCAGGTTAGAGAGGTCGATTTGGTCTTTAAAAGATGCCACAGGACCGCAAAAGTAGCCTATTTTCGACATTTACACACTATCTCACGAGCACCAAACACGGCATCAGGAGGATGGAAATAACAGGAAAAAGGTTGCAGGCAAATATCCCCTACCTGTAGGGATTCGTAGGGCAGGGGATGTCGTAAAAGGTGCGGGTCAGGGTCACCCCAAGGAAATAATAGGAATCATAATCAAACTGGTTTCCGTACTGGTAGTTCTTAAACGAGGGATCGCCATCTGAAATATTGTCGAGATAATCAAAGAAGGTTTTTCTCACCCCGAACTCAAGCGCCAGGTAATACTTTGGGTTCACCACATACTTGATTCCTCCCCCAAACGGGATAGTCATTTGCACACTGCTGTACTGTGTTGTCCGGTTTGTCGGCGCACCGGAAATGCTGAATAGTCCAAGTCCGGCAAAGAGGTATGGTGTAAAACGCAGCCTGCGCCTGTCATCTCTCCAATCCAGAAAATGGTATTCATAAACCCCTGACATCTCCATCAGGAAAACATCAAAGGAAGCATTGCGCTGAACAGCGAAAACATCAATCGGCGCTTGGGCATCGCTGGCACTGAGCCTTCCAGCAGTCAAAGCCGCCCTGAAGCTAACCACTTTGCTCACGTTGTGCCGGTAGAGAACGGTGGCAGCAGGCTGAGAATACGTAAAGTTGTAGTTGCGCACAAGGTCGCCCGTGTAATTAAGTGTGCCGAGTCCAAACCCAATTTCTGATCGTTGAGTAATCTGCGCCTGGACAACCGTGATGGTAAAGGCAATAAGCAGGCCGATAAGGTGCGCGGATAATTTTCCGGGCCTGATCATCTGAATTTGGCGTGGTGAAATGAAGGGCTTATGATATAGGTGAGCTTGACACTCGTCACCATGATGATATCATTCTCTTTCATGCCACCCCTTTTGTTGTCTTTGTATTCATGTCCATATCCCGCTTCCACATTGACGCTCCCTACGCCAGAAGGAACCGGGTTTATGGGATAGCTTGACAATTCATTGGTCCGGTAAGACATCGACTGTGCCAGTGGGCTCTTCAACAAGCCGAGGCTGACATAATTGGCACTGACGTCATCCAGGTAGTCTGTGAATGTGTACCTGAACCCGATGTCCGCTGAAAGGTCCATAACTTCGTTCAGTCGGAATCTTGCGCCAATACCAAACGGAATGGATATCTGGGTCAGTGAATACGGCTTGATTCCATAGTTCACATCAGTGGCATTAAGCGTTGAGTACTGGCCTTCCGTTCCCAGCGGCTGGAGATCAACGTACTTACCACCGTCCGCCAGCGGCTTCCCTTCAAGATCATTGGCCGGCGCGATGGCCTGTGGGTTATGCATAAATACGGCCAGGCCGGCATAAACATACGGAGTCCACTTGACGCGGCTCATGTAGGTTGACTGATTCTCAAACAAATCGACGACCGCTACGACCGATAATTCCTTTATCTGGTTTCTGAAGGAAAGGTTACGCTGGTAACGGTAAAAGCCGTTGCTCAAATCACCTTTGTCGGCAGATTCCGCATCCGAACCTTTAATGGTTCCGTACATGAACTGGGCCTGCAGTGAATAGCGGGGGCCGAACCGGTGGGTCCAGGACAGGCCAAAGCCGGGTTTCGTAAAGGATATGTCCGTACTTATTTTGCCGGGTGAAGGGGCCAAATCACCATAATAATTCAAGGCGTTAACGGAGAACCCAACTGAGTTGTAGATGTTTTGCTTTCCAAATCTTGATTTGGTTCCCCGGTAGGCCCCAACCCTCTTGTTGCTCTTTTTGATCCCCTTACGGTCGAACTGGGCATAGCCTTCTCCGACACTCATCAGGAGAGTGAAGAACAAAAGAACGTAACACAGGTTTCTCATATCGAACTGGCCATGCTGATTAGCAAATGTATTAAAATATATGCTTTAGCTAAAGTATAGATTCAACTACCGGAGCATTGGTAAGCCCGAAACGGCTATTGCCTAGTTCCTGATATCCAGCCCCCAATTGAGTTTTTGCCTCAGGGTCTTGAAGTAATGCTGCCCCGGAAACCGGACAAGCTGCGCCTTAAACCTTTCTTTCTTGATCTTAAGCTTGACGCTCTCATCAACTGTTTCAAACCTGGAATCCAGGGAAACGAGGAATTTCTTGCTTCTCCCCTCAATTTTGAAGGTTAATTCAGATCGGTCAGAAACCACCATGGGCCTTGCTGTCAGGTTGTGGGGGCTCACGGGGGTTACTACAAAACTCTCGCTTTCCGGGAAAACCAGCGGGCCGCCGCAGCTCAGGGAATATCCCGTAGATCCGGTTGGAGTAGAGACTATGACGCCATCCGCCCAATAGGAATTCAGCAATTCGCCATCAACCGAAACGTGAACCGTGATCATGGAAGAGGTATCCTTCTTCATGATTGTGAAGTCATTTAAAGCAAAGTTCAACCCGGAAAACAACTTTGGATCAGAGACAAGCTTCAGCATGGTGCGCTCATCAATAGAATAATTTCCTTTGAAGATGTTGTCGATGGCGGTCTCCATTTCCTCACGGCTGATGGTAGCCAGCACGCCCAGCCGTCCCGTATTTACCCCCAGGATTGGTGTTTCATTTTTACCCACGTAGGTGACAGACTCCAGCAGGGTTCCGTCTCCGCCAAGTGAAATGAAAACGTCCAGGTTCTTCAGGTTGTCGCCATGGTCAAACTCCTTCATGTTGAAGTTCCGCTTTGACTTGAAATGTTTTTGAAATTTGGATGAGACAAAGATCTCAGCCTTGTGCCGCGTCAGCCTCGCCAGCAGCTGCTCTATAAATCGAGACGATTTCTGCTGAAAATCCCTTCCGTGTATTCCAATGCGCATGAAGTGATCAGATTGGAAGTGATGTTACAAAAAAAAATGGAATTCCCCTCCTGGCTATTGAAAATGCTTGAGCCTGATGATCTCATCCTGCCGCAGAAACCGCCAGTGACCGCGGGGCAGGTCCTTCTTGTCGAGTGTTGCATAAACCGAACGGTCCAGTTTCTCTACCTGGTAGCCCAGGGCTTCGAATATCCGCCGGACAATTCGGTTCCACCCGATATGAAGTTCAAGTCCTACTGTCTTTCCGTCATCTGAAATGATGGCGAGATCATCAACGACAGCTTTCCCCTCCTCAAGCCGAACGCCATCCCGTATTTTTTGAAAATCATTTTTGGTCAGGGGGCGGTCTAGTTCAGCCTTGTAAATCTTCTTGACGTTGTGGGAAGGGTGGGAAAGTTTTTCGGTGAGCTCACCATCATTGGTGAGCAATAGCAGCCCTGATGTGTTTCTGTCCAGTCTTCCTACCGGATATACGCGCTCCTGACACGCCCCTTCAATCAGGTGCATGACGGTATGGCGCTCTTGAGGATCATCGGTAGTGGTAATGAATCCCTTGGGCTTATTCAGCAGGATGTACACCGGCTTCTCAGCCTTAAGTCTCTTGCCGTCATGGCGAACATCATCCGTTATCCTGACTTTGTAACCGAGTTCCGTCACAACTTTTCCATTCACAGCAATAAGCCCCATGGCAATTAGCTCGTCTGCTTCTCTCCGGGAGCAAACGCCGCTGTTAGAAATGAATTTGTTCAGTCGAATCAGATCATCCTTGGGTGAGGTTTTTGTTTCCGCCGGCGCAGAGCGTCTTTCCCTCTGCTTGTCAAGGCGTGATTCAATGAATGATTTCTTCTCAGTCCCCTTGCCGCGATAAGTGTCTTCCTGACGGGTAGGTTCCGTGCGGCCTTCGTTTCTGCTGTCGGGGCGAATCCTTGAAAAACTAGGCGAATCCCTGCGCGGGGCCCCCTTTTCAACCGGCCTCTCTGATTTGGAGAATGGCCTGGCCTGATCGGGTCGTCCTGGAATCCCACCTCGCTTTATGTCCTTGCTTCCCTTAAATCCTCCCTTGCTCTTTCGCTCGAACGATTTGAATGGTGCCTTGCGATCACCGGATGCATCATCGCGCTTTATGTCCTTGCTTCCCTTAAACCCACCCTTGCTCTTTCGGTCAAATGATTTGAATGGCGCCTTGCGATCACCGGATGCATCATCGCGCTTTTTATTCCTGGGCCTGGCGTCATCTTTCTTTGAAGATTTGCCGCGCTTGCTATCGCGGTTGGCGGAAGGGCCTGAAGTAGTATTGAAGCGACTGTTGCGTGCCATGGTACATTACAAGTTAGGCACAGAAGGGCCTTGAAAAAAATGAATTATTGATTTTCCGGACCGTCGCCGATGGAATTAACTTCCTGCGAAAAATCCTTTGGTGTTGGCAGCTCGTTCAACTCGCTAATCCCAAAATATTCCATGAATTTAGGGCTTGTGCCATAAATCAGGGGCCGTCCTACCGTCTCGCCTTTGCCTTGTATTTCAATCAATCCCTTTTCAAGCAGTTTCTGCACAGCATAATCGCAGTTCACGCCTCGGATGGTCTCAACTTCTGTCTTGGATACCGGCTGCTTGTAGGCAATGATGGAGAGTGTTTCCATGGCCGACGTCGACAGCCGCTTCTTTGATTGCTGCTTCAGCATGATGCCGATGCTTGCCTGGTAGGCAGGCTTCGTCAGGAATTGATACCCTCCTGCTGATTTGTTCAATTGAAAAGAAAAATCCTCGTGCTCGTATTTCTCGATCAATCGCTGAATGGCAGCGAGGATATCCTCCTCCGGTACATCTGCATTGAACATTTCTGAAAGACAGGACTTCAGTTCTGCGAGTTTAGCCGGCACTGGTGAACAAAAGATCAGTGCTTCAATATGATTTTGCAAGAAGTCCAATGGAGTGGCTGTTTGAGCTTACGTGTTGAAATAAATGATTGTTAATCGTGTTGCATCATCTTGGCTTCGATGGACTGCGTGGTGTGGGGTACTGCAATCAATCGCTCCTTCGGTATCAACTTTCCTGTAACCGTACAAATGCCATACGTTCTGTTCTTGATTCGGATCAAGGCGTTTTCCAGGTTAGTAATATACTTTAACTGACGGGCTGCCAATTGGCTCAGGTTCTCTTTCTCAGCTGTTTCAGCACCGTCTTCAAGTACTTTCGTGTTGCCGCCTGAAGTACTGTCTGTACCTGCATCGTTGTTGCGATTCAAGGTTTCTTTCAAAATGCGGAATTCTTCCCTGGATTTTTCCAGTTTACCCTTGATCAGCTTTTCGAATTCTATCAATTCATCATCACGATAACGCGTCTTTTCATCTCCAACCTGGGTGCTCTTGGCGGGCTTGTGCGCAATGGGTCTCTGAGTCAATACAGGAAAAATGTGAAGCTGAAGCTGGGGCTTGAGGGGTCCCGATGACGGCTTAGCCTCTGCCTTCTTTGCTACGGGCAATGCCTTCACGGCCGGCTTGTTGGCTATTACTGCTTTCTTCAGAACGGGTTTAACGACAACCTTTTTAACTGCAGCCTTCTTAAGGGGCTTTGCCGTGACTTTCTTTACAACTTTGGCCTTCACCACCTTCTTTGCCTTCGCACTTGGCTTCGCCTTAGCGGCTGACTTTTTTGCTCCCTTGGTTGATTTTTTCGCTGATTTAGCCATATTAGACAGTCCTCCAGGACATAGGTTTGAAAAAGATGCGCAAAAATACGCCGATGGCCCTAAAACAAAAAATATGGGCAAATTAATTCCAATACCATAAAAAATGGTCCGTCCGTTGTGGCGTGGCCTTACTCATGAGCGGCTACAACCACCCTTTTGCGGTAGGTTTTAACTTGTCCATGCGATGTAAAAATCTCAAACCAAACCAGGTAATAGCCGCTGCGTGCCCGGTTGCCATCATCACGGTCTCCATCCCATCGAAAGAAGCCTTCCGGTCCGATGGTTTCGTTACTGGCAATTGTCTTGAGCTGGTGACCCTGGTGATCCATGATCTTCACATTCGCCACCCAGCCCGCCTGGTCCAGGTTGTATTTGATTTCAACAAAGCCGTTTCCGTCACCAGGCGAAAAAATCTCTGGTACCACAGAGACTTCCGGTTGGTTGATCCCGCCGTCATCCATGTATTGCGAATTGCGAAAACCCGGGGTTGCAAATCCTGCCAGAGAACTCGCCGAAATCCAGTTGTCTGAATCATTGGTGATCGCCTCCGCTGTTATTCTTTCCAGTGACACCCCTTCTTCATTTCTGATAAATTTTGAATGCCACGCTTTTTCATAAGTCAATTCGTCAACAACCATTCCCTGTTCATCCAATATTCCAACCGAGCCGGAATCATCCGGCAAAGAAGGCAAACTGATGGAATGCAAATTCTGTTCAATGGCCTGCGGATACTGCTGCTTAAGCGCAATGGGGTCAGCGTTGAAAACAAGGAAGCCCCCGGGGGCCAGCAACCGGTGATCCGGGAAAGGTGTCACTCTGTTGATGGGTATTCCGTCCTTTACATTGCAGATTTTCATGTTCTTCAGATCAAGGTATTTTTCGGAACGATTAAATATTTCGACAAAATCCTCCCCTCCTGGGCGGGGATTAAAAAGAATCTCATTGATGACCAGATCCAGTCTTACTGGTAGTTCAGGGAGTCCAAAACTCCAGCTTACGGCAGCGCCCTCATTTTCGCTACAATCCCGAATGCCACTAATATCAATTGTGTAGCGTTGCCTCCGCACGAGCCGCTCACCGAGCTCAAGTTGAAGCGTACGCAGGCGATGGTCCTTGAATGATACCCGTTTAATGCTTACGGCTTCGTGAATAGAAAACTGTGGCCAGGTTGTTTGGTCCAGTTTTTCATTATAAGACAGCGTCACAAGGGTTTCCGTTTCTGCAAAAACCGAAAGCAAGGTCGGGCCTGTGAGATCCGGTTTATTGGCCAACACGGAGTTCTGTCTGCCGGGTGTTCCCCCTTTTGGATCTTCCGATGCCGTCCAGTTTTCCTGTTCCGCGCACGTGTTTTCCGGATCAATTATTTCCAGCGCCCAGCCGCCTTCTTCCTTGTCCGAGTCATGGTAATCAACCAGGCTGTAGCTGACTGAATCAATGGTCTTGTGTTCCGGAGTTTCAAGCACCAGGTTGTCGCTGCTGTTATTCAATGTTGGAAAATTGACCAGGCCCGTAGTCTTGCCAACAGATGAAAACAGGTATGACCATGATGAGCTGGTGACGATCCAATACTCTCCAGGCCGGATAATTTGTGCTGGAAAGACCGCCCTTGAACTTCCATCTGAAAGTTCCCATCCTGCCAAATCAATCGGGTTGGTACTTCGATTATAAATTTCGACATACTCGGCTGAAGGAAGGCCCACCTGAGGAGACGGATCCGGAAATATTTCCGTCAGGATGACGTCCTTGTGCTTCGTGGGTGCAGGTTGAAAAAACATGACGTCCACATTTGTTTCCAACATTCTATTACCGGCCAGATCCTTTACACCCGTAACCTTCAGAAGGTACAATATGCCATTTGACAAAGTTGAAGCGAACTGCAACTGTACTGTTCTGTCATCGGGCTGCAGAACAGCAGCCACCGGAGTGCCGAGGGTTCCCATTGCGTAATTCGAAACGACTTCTGACGTGGTGCGCTCAATCATTTCAGAAAACTGAAGCTGAACCAGTTGTTGGTTGACAACAATGACTCGTTCAACGGAGGGTGGTGTCTGGTCCGGTACGGTAGTCCCAGAAACGACGAAATCATCAAACCAGAATTTGTCTGAACGGGTTGATGTGTAGCTGCACTGAATTCCAAAAAAAGATGAGGCGGTATGTGTGTTGTCCGTCACGGTGCCTTCCGATGCATAGCTTCCCACGGCTCCTGCATCGGAATACAATTGCCAGGTCCCGGCCGCATCCCGTGTTACTTTTATTCTGGCCTTGACAAGCGGAACATTCAGGCGGTCATCCAGTCCATCAATGATTCTCACTTCGCTGCTGCCGCTTTGCCTGTATAGACTGACCTCCCTCGCCGTGTTGCCTGCCTTGATGAAATATCCGTTGAGCGGGCCACCTAAACCCGGCTGGTCTGACACCAGATAAACCTTCGCATAATTAGCGCTGCTGGGGGTGAAGTCCATTTGCAAATAGAATTCCCAGCTGGCCAGGTGAATCGCCTGACTTGGCGTTGAGAGATAGGCTGCGTCCGCAGCAAGCGGGGCCTGCAATTTCAGTTTGCCTGTGCTAACGGTAAATCTTGCTTGATCCCCCGACCAGGCTGGATTGGCTGCAAAATCTCCATCAGAAAAGTTGTCCGCAATTTGACCCAGACAACTATGCGATGCTATAATCAGCAAGCACGGTAAAATGATTTTCTGGCAATGCATCCTGCCAAAATACCATTTGTGCTATTTTTGCGGTTCGCTTAAATAAGATTGTCATGAAAATAGTTGTGGTGGGGGCTACAGGCCTCGTAGGACAAGAGATTCTGAAGGTAATGGAAGAGCGTAACTTCCAGTTTGATGAGCTTTATCTGGTGGCGTCTGCCAGGAATGTGGGAAAGGAAATTGAATTCAAGGGTAAGCGCTACACCATCATTGGGATGGAAGAGGCCTGCAACCTGGCGGCCGATATCGCCATATTTTCAGCCGGCGGCGGCACTTCGCTGGAATGGGCACCCAAATTCGCTGATAAGGGCACTATTGTCATTGATAACTCATCGGCATGGCGCATGGATCCCACCAAAAAGCTGGTGGTGCCGGAGATCAACGGTCATGTGCTGAAAATTGATGACCGGATCATTGCCAACCCCAACTGCAGCACCATACAGATGGTCATGGCTCTGGCGCCGCTCCACGTCAGGTATAAACTCAAAAGAATTGTTGTCTCCACGTATCAATCTGTTACCGGTACGGGCAAAGACGCCGTTCAGCAGCTCATGAACGAGCGCGGGGGTGTGGAGGGGACCAAGGTGTACCCTCATCCCATCGACATGAACGCGCTGCCGCACATTGATGTGTTCCTGGACAATGCCTACACCAAAGAAGAAATGAAAATGGTTTTTGAAACTCAGAAGATTTTGGGTGACAGCACCATCGGTGTTACGGCAACTACGGTGCGTGTTCCAACCATAGGCGGACATTCAGAGGCGGTCAATGCAGAGTTCTTCAAGGACTTTGATCTTGCAGAAGTTCGCGAAATTCTGGAAAACTCACCCGGGGTCATTGTCCTGGATGATGTAAAAAAGAATCTTTACCCGATGCCGATTCACTCGCAGGGAAAAGACGAGGTGTTTGTGGGCAGGATACGCCGTGATGAGTCTCAGCCCAGAACGCTGAACATGTGGATCGTGGCCGACAACCTCCGCAAAGGCGCAGCAACCAATGCCGTGCAGATTGCGGAGTTCATGTTAGAAAGAAATCTTGTTTATTAATTTCAAAAATAAATCATGGAATGATGAGGGATGCCTTTATCATTCCATGATTTCTTAACTCACTTCACCGTAGCCGGTGCCGGTTCGGGGTGCTTCACATACCTTTCAAAGAATTCAATAATCCGCAGCAGGTGGTCCATCATGCGTCCGGGGTTGCCGCTCCGGGTAAGTTCATGACCTTCTTTTGGGTAGCGGATGTATTCCACCGGCTTATTCAGGATTTTCATGCTCTTGTAAAGCATTTCAGATTGAATCGGCCCTGTTCTCAGGTCCTGGTCTCCATGAATAATCAGAAGCGGCGTATTAATATCCTTTACATAGGTCAATGGTGAACTGGCATCCAGCAGTGCTTTCGACTCCTTGTCCCAGGGATATCCGCCAAAATCATTCGGCACAAGTCGCCAGGCATTGCCCTCACCCATGAACGTCGTTAAGTCATAAACTCCCCGCTGCGCATTAGCCGCCTTGAACCGGTTGTCGTGACTGATAATCCAGGTGACCATATAACCGGCATAACTGCCGCCTTCAACGAATAATTGATCCTTGTCTATCCAGGCAAAGCTCTTGATGGCCTCATCCAATGATGAAAGTATGTCTCCGGCCGGGCTGGTTCCCCAATCCTTGAAATTCCCCTTCTTAAACTTGTCGCCGTAGCCTCCGCTGCCGCGCGGGTTACAGTACACAACGCCATAACCCCAGCTGTTCTCCAGCTGGTACTCATGCCACATCGAGAAAATGCCGGGTCCCCACATCGCCGTAGGGCCGCCATGGATATTCAATATGGTCGGATATTTCACGCCCTCTTTTCTTCCTGTCGGTTCCATGACCCAGTATTGCACCTTGATGCCATCGGGCCTGTTCACCCAATATTCCCTGGGATAAATGATTTGCCTGTCCCTGATCCATCCTTCATTGAGTTGTGTAAGTTGACGTGAGCCCTTGTCCTTCAGCGACAGCATGTGAACCTCCCAGGGATTTCTTACTTCGGTCAACGCATATACTACCTTCTCCTGGCGCACATCAAAATTGTTTACACCGCTGTCGTTTCCAAGAATCCTGGAAATGGCTCCTCCCTTTGCGGGAACACTGAAGAGCGGAATATCCCCTTCTGTCTCCGATGCGAAATAGATCGTCTTGCTGTCCGCCGACCACACCGGTCCGCTGACATCGCGATCCAATGAAGTAGTGATCACCTGCGGCTTTCCTCCTGCAGTGGCAACAACCGCGAGCTGGTTTTGCGTGGCGTGCCGGTTGAGAATGGGCTGCGCGATGAAAAGTACTTGTGTGCCGTCCGGTGAGTAGGATGGATTGGAAACGCTGTATCCTGGCCAGGTCAAAAATTCTTTGGCAGTCTTTGTTTCCGGGTCAATTATCCACAAGTCGGAATCCAGATCGCGGTCAGGATGCACTTTTGGATTTCTGGAGTGACAAATGATGGTCTTGCCGTCCGGCGACCAGCGGGCCCCCTGAAAACGCTGAAAGCCTGCAGTCAATTGAACAGCTTTTTCATCTGAACCCAGGGTTTTCACAAACAGGTGTAGAAATTCTTCATCGGGCTGAAGATTCAATTCTCCCTGGATGTTCTGCCGGTTCAGAACACGCGGATTGCTTTCGCTGCTGTTCCTGGCCAGCCAAGCGCGAACTTCTTCCAGTGTTCCGTCCGGTGTCGTCGGCGTTTTCTTCCTGTCCTCCGGCTTCATGACCTTGAAGTTGGGTTCATCCCCTTTCACGCGTGCCGGCCTTTCATTGGGCCATGGCGTATTTCCTTCTATCGCATAAAAAGGGATATTGGATGAATACAGTATCTTCTTTCCATCCGGTGACCAGCGAGGCTGACCTGCCCCATATTCTGCTTTGGTAATGGAGTGGGCTTCTCCGCCTGTCAACGGCAAGATCCAAACCTGCGATTTCTCTCCTTCTGTTCGGGTGAAGGCGATCTGCCTGCCATCCGGTGACCATTGCGGCTGGCCGTCATTCTTGTCCCCAAAGGTGAGTTGGGTGGGCTCGGCCGTACTAACCAGGTCAAGCAAATACAAATGGTTGGTGTAATAATATTCGTTTTCAGTTTTCACCGCTTTGCGGGTGACTACCGCGACTGCCTTGTTGCCGTCGGGAGAGATCTGAATCTGACTGGCCGTAGCGATCTTCATTAAATCAGATGTGACGATCGGCTTCTTGTTTTGGGCTAACGAGCTCAGAGCAAAGAATAGTAGGATTGAGGTTCGGAGTATTGATTTCATAAATATTTTCTTTTTAACGCCCAACTTAACGGGTCACGAAAATGGAAGATCGGACAATTGCACTGATCTGCAAAAGGAATTTACATAAGGAATGACACGTTGAATCAACCAGGGAACTTGGTTGGGCGGGGCATTTTTTTCTGCCATTTGCATAACCCCGTGAAGACTTAGCTATTTTTATGATATGAAATACATCATCTTGAGCTTCATCCTCCTTTCGCTTTGCCAGGGGGAAGAAGGCCCCATTTCCCTGGAAAAGGTTAACTGGATCCACGGCTCCGGCCATTGCGATGAAAATACCGATCCGTTTATTCAGGCATTTCGTTACAATGCCACCACCTGGATCTTTCGACAAAACAAATGCGTTCATTATGAGGCTCCATTTATCTTCCTTTTTATTGGCGAGAAAAAGGCGTTGCTGTTCGATACCGGTGCAACAGCTGACCAAGCAAAATTCCCACTGTACGAAACTGTCAGAACAATCATCAACGAACTGGAAAAGGAAAAACATTCAAGCCTTGAATTGGTAGTTGCCCATACCCACAACCATGGAGACCACCGGGCCGCTGATTCCCAGTTTGCCGGAAAGGAGAAAACGACAATCATTGGATTGAAACCTGAAGACGTGATCGGTTTCTTTGGTCTGAAAGGCTGGCCAAATGAGAAAACAACTTTTGATCTGGGAAAACGCGCCATCAACATCATCCCAATTCCGGGACACGAACCCTCATCCATCGCAGCCTATGATCCGGCGACAAAATTTCTGCTAACAGGCGACTCCTTCTATCCTGGCAGGCTGTATGTAAGAGACTGGGCGGCGTTCACGAAAAGTATTGGCCGCCTGACGGACTTCGCCCGCCATCATGAAATTTCGTTCATCCTGGGCAATCACATTGAGATGACCAAAACACCCGGCGTTGACTACCCGGTAGGGACAACCTATCAACCGGACGAACTTTCTCTTCCACTGAAGCTGCGCGACCTGCAGGAACTCAATGACTCATTGGTCGCTATCGGCGATGTTCCAGTATTGAAGGTTTACAATCGGTACATCGTTTACCCAACGCGGTAATTACTTTTCCCTCAGAGGCGTGAGGTTTAGTGTGCCTTACAACCTAGTAATCCCCGGTTGAACCACCGCCTCCAAAGCTCCCTCCGCCAGGACGCATGCCTTCATCAGCCTTTACCTGGTTGCCTCCCATGGTTTGAGAAACCAGGAATGCCTGAATATTCATACCGGCCCATTTCTCCGCCAAAATATTTTCCCTGGTAAATCCATTTCTAATGGTCTTCAGATAATGCAGGAGGAGGATTGAGAAGACAAGCAACAGGGCGCCCGCGGCCGTGAGCATGATTTCAATCGGCGCCATGCTGTAGTAATGATGAAAGGTGTATAAAGAAAATGCGGTGACCACGATCCCTGTCCTCAACAGAACTACGTTCCTGCTCTTGATTCCTGCAAAAACATAAAGTGCGGGGATAAGGACCGTCAGGACATAGAACACGGCAGCAAATGGAATATCCTGTCCTTCTTCCAGCCTCATGTCAAGCAGGTTGATGCTCAATTCGCGTACCACCAGGTAGTTTCCGCCTGCATAAATCAGAAACAAACTGAGTGTCTCCATGATGAGCAGGTTGTTTCGCCAGGTCCGCAATGTTTCCTTCATCTTCATTGACCGGCAGAAGAAATACAACGGGGTGAAGGTGGCAATAAAGACGAAGGGGATGATCTGTTGGAAGATTCCTCCTATCTGGTAGAACTCATAGAATAGCAGTCCTGCGAAAGTTAGTCCCGCGGCAAGTGTAATCAGCCAGTCAAGGTACCTCACCGAGGCTGCCACAAATACTACCAGGCACAGCGCCAATACAACATGCACATTAAAATCGAACAGGTTCCCGATGCCGACAATAATAAATCCACAGGAATGATACAGCAAAGCTTCAATCACGCCGGACTTATAGTGATGGTTGCTTGTAATAAAATTCTTTTCCATAACCACTAGCGTGGCCACACCATAAAGCACGGCTCCCACCGAAATAGCAGTTTCTCCAAGCTCTGATACAACAATACCCAGCATTCCGTCTATGCCAGACAGGGCAAGCAGGGTAGCTAGAAAAAGGGTGATTCTAATCGCCAGCCCGGGATGATAAAAGGGCACTTTGTACGCCTCTTTGACAGCAGCAAATTGCTGCGCATCCATAAAACCATGCGCAGACCATCGCCGGCTCTGCTGAAGAACAGCGAAGTTGTACACTTGTTCCTGGTTATACGCAGTTATCATGATTGACTGCTGAAGCGGTTCCTGTACCTGATGATAAAATAGATGAGTCCTCCACAGGAGAGAATGGAATAAGAAAACCAAACAGAAGGATCATCAAAAAAGACAATCCTGGCAAGTAGATAGGTTGTGCCGGTATATGCGGCGAGAAACGCATAGAGCAGAAATAGAAACGACCGCTTCCACCGCGCCACATAATAAGCAAATGCGCAGCCGGCATAAATTACCAGCACATAGATGCCATACATTTCGCTTGAGAATAATCCGGTTACTGCACCAATAAAAAAAATCAACAGGCAGAAGTTCAGGTAGGTGAAGGTAAAATGCTCCTTCACTTGTTTCTTGTCCAGACCTATGGCCACCGCTGCCAGTACGGTGCTGAATACAATGGCGGTGATGTACAGGTCTGATCCCGAAAGGAAATCGGCACTGTACCATTTTCGCGGTGACGCGGTAATGCCCCAGAATGAGGCCAGTGCTGTGATGCCCAGCGACAACACTCCGGCATGGTCAAAACGGTATGCGACATAGAAGAAAAAACATGCTGTGACCAAAGTACTGATGCCAAGGTTCTCATTCAGGATTCCAAACTGAAACTGTAGGTAGCCCTGTACTGAGACAAACAGCAAACTGCCCAAAAGAACAATATAATCGTAATAGTGCGTGGGCGACTTCACTTCCGCGTTGGCATACGGCAAGGCCTTCCTGAATGCATACCAGAAACACGCCATGGACAGGATACTCAACGCGATGATGCTGAGAATATGACCCAGGTCCCCAATGTTCTGGTAGATCAGGATCCCCATCCCGGTGGTGAACATCATTACACCCAGGTAAAGGAATGTCTGAAGTTCATAATAGACTGAAACCAGCTTTCCAGACGAAACAAGGTCAATCTTTTCAAATTGTTCCTCCGTCAGGAATCCCCTTTCAAAAAGCTCTTTCGGTGTGTTTCGGGTCATTGGATCCGGCAGATTACTTGGCGGGCATATACATATAGTCCACTGTTACATTCAGCATGGCCTTCAGTCCAGTGAGAAAACCCTTTTCATCGATGTAAAAATCCGGAGTGTGGTGAGAGGCAACTGTGGCGGCATCAGCACCGTCGGGCATGGCACCAACAAAGAAAAAGAGTCCCGGCACCTTCTTCTGATAGAATGCAAAGTCCTCCGCTCCTGTCGTAGCATTAATGTTTATCACATGGCCGGCGCCCGCCGCCTTGTTCAGGCTGGCAATCATTTTGGCCGTCAATGCAGGATCATTGTAGGTCACGGGTGTGCCTCTTCTGATAACTACCTCAGCCGTTGCTCCACCGCTTTCGGCAATCTTCGTCGCAGTAAGTTTTATCTTCTCATGGATTTTGTCCTGCATCCCTTCATCCAGTGTCCGGATCGTGCCCCCAAAAAATGCTTCTTCCGGGATGATGTTCTCGCGGATACCTGACTGAATTCGTCCGACGCTGATTACGGCTGCCTCCTTTGTCAGTTCCGACTGACGACTGATGATGGTTTGAAGCCCCAGTATGATCTCGGCAGATATTACGATGGGGTCAATTCCCATCCACGGTGCTGCGCCGTGTGATTGCTTGCCTTTCACTGTGACAGAATAGTTGTCGGCGGCAGCCATGATTCCCCCTGCGCGGTATCCGATCTCACCAATGGGCCGCATGGACTGTATGTGCATGCCAAAGATGACATCCACTTTGGGGTTTTCGAGAACGCCTTCCTTCACCATCAACGCCGCGCCTCCCTCTTCGCCCACGGGGGCTCCTTCCTCAGCAGGTTGAAAAATAAACTTAACGGTTCCTTTCAAGTCAGCTTTGTTCTTTGACAGGATTTCTGCCACGGCCATCAAAATTGCCGTATGTGAATCATGACCGCATGCATGCATGACACCGGCTTCCTGGCCATTGAATACAGTCTTCACTTTTGAAGCAAAGGGCAGGCTGTTTCTTTCAGTAACGGGCAATGCATCCATGTCTGCACGAAGAGCGATGACGGGACCGGGCTTGGCACCTTTGAGCAAGCCGACTACGCCTGTTTTGGCCACGGGGTATTGTACTTCAATGCCGAGCGACTTCAAATGATCAGCAACATACTTGCCGGTATTCGTTTCACGGTTGGATAATTCAGGGAATTCATGAAAGTGCCGTCGCCACTCGATCACTTTGGATTCCATGGCCTGTGCCTGTGCGTCCAGCTTCGACTGGAGTTTGGGATTGACTTGTGTATAACCGGCTGTCGCTGCCAGCAGGATCAGAATAATGCTGAGTGTCTTCATGGGTGATTAATTATTTCTTTTGAGTGTTTGCATAATCCATGGTCAGCGTAACCAGTGCTTTCACCCCGGTCACAAATGACTTTTCGTCCATCATAAAATCCGCGGTGTGGTGGACCGGCCGTTTTGCCAGCTTTATGTCAGCGGGATAGGCCCCCAGGAAAAAAAAGAATCCCGGCACCTGTTGCTGGAAAAAGGAAAAATCTTCTGCCATCGTAACCGGCTGTGTAATCCTGATGTTCTCCTGTGTTGTGACCCTGGACAAACTCGGCGCCATCATGGCAGTCAGCTTAGGATCATTGTAGGTCACCGGATAAAGGATTTGAATATCAACCTTGGCGGAAGCACCTGAAGCCTCAGCAATTTTTGTGGCCGTCAGCCTGATTTTCTCGTGAACCTGTTTTTGCATGACCGGATCCAGGGTACGTATCGTCCCTTCCATGTTTACTTCTTCAGGAATAATGTTCCTTCGAATGCCTCCGTGAAAACTGCCGATGGTTACGACAGCCGCTGCTTTGGTAAGGTCTGTTTGACGGCTCACAATAGTCTGCAGCCCGGTGACGATTTGGCTGGAGACTACGATGGGATCCACACTGTCCCACGGAGTCGCCCCATGTGCACCGACTCCGGTAACTTTAATATTCACATTGTCTACGGCTGCCATCAGTCCTTCAGCACGGTAGGCCAACTGTCCCGACGGAAGCAGAGATTGGATATGCAGTCCAAAAATCACGTCCACTTTAGGATTCTCCAGTACACCCTCCTTGATCATCAGGGATGCGCCACCCTCTTCACCGGCCGGTGCTCCTTCTTCGGCCGGCTGAAAAATAAACTTCACGGTGCCTTTCAGATCATTCCTATTCTTCGCCAGAATCTCCGCTACGCCCATCAGGATGGACATGTGTCCGTCATGACCACAAGCATGCATCACGCCGGTTTCCATTCCATTAAACGTTGCCTTCTCTTTGGAAGCAAATGGCAAAGAACTTCTTTCGTTGACAGGGAGGCCATCCATATCCGCGCGAAGGGCGATGACCGGACCAGGCTTAGCGCCCTTCAAAATGCCAACCACGCCGGTCTTCGCCACGGGGTATTGCACGTCAATACCAATTGATTTCAAATAATCCGCAATGAATTGACCGGTTTTAAATTCCCGGTTGGACAATTCGGGAGACTGGTGAAAATGTCTACGCCATTCAATCAGTTTGGGCTCCATGTCTGCAGCCTGCTGGTTCAGTTTGGCCAGTAACTTTACATCCGTCTGGGCATAACCTGCCATTGACAGAAGACTAAAGAAAACAAAATAGACTTTCTTCATGGTATCAGCTTTTGATCAATCGTGCTGTGCTCATCTCATCTTTTGATGCTTAAATATACATACTTGCTGATTTGGATGTCCTGGATGGCAACACCCGTGAGGTCAGCGATTGAAATCTGTTGATCATTCATCCGCCGCAGGTTCGGGTTGCGTATGACATCTCCCAGCGCGGTAATCCTATTTGGACTGATAAGACCACTCCTGACGGCGAATCCAATATCTCCATGATCAATGCACTGTTCAATGCTGTCGGCCACAACAATGTCGGCTTTTGCTGTCAGTACATGGTCAATTTCCTGTTTTCCGGCTGCATCGGCACCCATGGCCGTGATGTGGGTTCCGGGGCGAATCATGTCTGCCTCCAGCAATGCTTTTCTGGAGGCGGTGGTGGTGACAATAAGGTTGCAGCGGCTGGTCAATTGACGAATGTCTGTCGTGCCCGTTATTGAAAACTCCTTCAGATCAGCGTCCTCTTTAAATCTTTCCGCTTTATCCGGGCTGCGTCCCCAGACGATCGCATCACGGCAATTAGTTACGGTCCGCAAATATTGCAACTGGAGCCTCGCCTGTACTCCTGTTCCGACTATTCCGATGCAATTCACGTGCGAAGGCGCCAGGTATTTGGCCGCCACCGCTCCGGCTGCGGCGGTTCTGATATCCGTGAGGTACCCTTCATCGAGCAAAATTGAAAGCGGCTTACCGGTTTTTTGATTGAACAACATCATCATGCCATTCCCTGGAGGCAATCCCTGTTTGGGATTATTATAAAACCCCGAAGCAATCTTGATGACATAATAATCGTCTCCTTCGATGTATCCGTATTTGATGTGCACATCGCCTGGGGGCTGTTCAAATCCAAGATGCCCGACTGGCGGAACCTTCACGCGCTTTTGTGCATACAGTACAAATCCCTCTTCTATGATTTGCATCAGCTGATCTGGCGAGCCTGTGCCAATCACTTCCTTGATTGCTGAAAGGGGTATTGTTACCATCCTGTTAACCGCAAACGATCTTCTTCAACACTGCGTCGCTGACATTTCCTCCACAAATGAGTACCGCCGCATTCCTTCCTTTGTATGAGTCGGCTTTCTTGATGAGCGCTGCCAGCGCCACGCCCGCAGAACCCTCTACGATAAGGTGGTGGTGCTTCAGGACCAGCTTCATCGAGTCTTCTATTTCCTTTTCCGTGACCAGTATATAACTATCTACAAATTTTTTGCAAACGTCGAAGGTGATGGATCCTGCTTCTATCCCTCCTGCGGTGGCATCGGAAAGTGTTGGCTGCTCGGGAACCTCAATTATTTTTCTGGCCTTGATACATTCATACATCACCGGCGCATTTTCCGGCAGACATGCTACCATTTCTATCTTGCTGTTGACTGATTTCAGGTAAGCTGCTATCCCGCCAATCAAGCCTCCTCCGCCAACAGACACAAAAACAATATCCAGGTCCGGCAGCTGCCTGAGGAGTTCGACTCCTATGCTCCCCTGCCCCGCAATTACATCCACATCATTGTAAGGTGAAACATAGACCTGGTCATTTTTCCCGGCCATGTCCCTTACATATCTCTCCGTCTCTTCGCAGTTGTCGCCGTGGAACTCAACAGGAATTCCACGCATCTTTATGGCATCAACTTTGGCTGGCGATGCACCATGGGGCAGGTAGATCATTCCTTCTTTCCCTGCCACGGCCAATGCATTGGCTACACCCAGGCCATGGTTGCCTGTGGATGCTGTTACAATTTTCGACGTAGAGTTTCCGAGTGACAGTATTTTGTTTAGTGCTCCCCTGGCCTTGAATGATCCGGTGACCTGAATGTTCTCCAGCTTCAGGTGAACCTGAACACCCGTGAGTTTGCTGAGCGCATGAGAATACTCCAACGGTGTTTCTCTCAGGTAAGGCCGTATTCTCTTTTCGGCTTCCGTGATTCTTTCGAACAACTCCATATAGATACGCCTCCTCCTATTTTTTCTGCTGGTAGGTGTAGTCGACCGCCAGGTGGAGCAGTGCCCTCACGCCGGTGACAAATGCCTTTTCATCAATCATGAAATCAGCCGTATGGTGCACCGGCATTTTAGACAACTTCATGTCCGCCGGGTACGCACCCAGGAAAAAGAAGAGCCCGGGTACCTTTTCCTGGTAGAATGAAAAATCCTCAGCCATCGTCACCGGTGAGGTGATCCGAATGTTTTGCGCGCCGACCGTACGCAGCAGGCTGGGCGCCATCCTGGCTGTCAATGCGGGGTCATTGAAAGTCACTGGGCTATCCATAGAAATGCTCACCTCTGCGACGGCCCCTGCGCTTTCAGCTACCTTCATGGCGGTTCGTTTTATCTTTTCATGGATCTCCTTCTGCATCACCGGATCAAAGGTCCGGATAGTTCCCTCCAACATTACTTCTTCGGGAATGATGTTCCTTCTGATGCCGCCATGCATACTTCCAATCGTAATTACAGCAGGGGCCTGGGTAAGATCGGTTTGCCGGCTTACGATGGTCTGCAGGGCATTAACAATCTGGCTGGCAACAACGATTGGATCTACGCTGTCCCAGGGTGTAGCGCCATGAGCACCTGTACCTTTAACTTTAATGTTCAGTCCGTCCACTGCAGCCATCAGGCCCTGCCCTCGATAGGCTAACTGGCCGGAAGGCAGCAGGGATTGAATATGCAGGCCGAAGATGGCCTCTACCGTGGGGTTCTCAAAAACTCCTTCCTTGATCATCAGTGAGGCTCCGCCTTCCTCGCCTGGAGGCAGGTCCTCTTCAGCCGGTTGGAAAATAAACCTGACCGTTCCCCTGATATCGTTTTTGTTTTTCGCCAGAATCTCTGCTACGCCCATGAGGATGGCCATATGACTGTCATGACCGCACGCGTGCATGACGCCGGACTCCATGCCATTGACCACAGTCTTTTCCCTGGAAGCAAATGAAAGTGAATTTCGCTCGCTGACCGGAAGGGCATCCATGTCAGCCCGGAGGGCAACCACCGGCCCCGGCCTTCCTCCACGAAGAGTTCCGACAACTCCGGTATGGGCTACCGGGTAACGTATCTCCAGGCCAAGGGATTTCAAATGATCAGCGATGTAAAGACCCGTTTTGAATTCGCGGTTTGAAAGCTCCGGATGTTCGTGAAATTGCCGCCGCCACGCGATCACTTTGGACTCAATTTCCTTTGCCTGTTGGTCCAGCCTGGCAGCGAACGACGGATCAACCTGAGCAGGAGACGAAAGCGAGACCAGGATAGAGACTGTCAGTAATAAATTCTTCAAATGCTTTATTTAATTTCGCATGGAAGATACATGGCTAAACCGAATAGTTAGTTGCCTTTGGTGGAAAATCAAATCGATTAATGCATCGTCAACATGGAGTGGGTCATGATTTTTGATCGGGACGACAACAGAATGGCGGAACTGGGTCAGAACAAACCACAGCTGCTGCTGGTACGCGGCAAAAGAATATGCCTGGTACAAAGGGAGGGTCGTTGGCTTGCCGTCGAGGATACTTGTCCGCATAATGGGGAATCCTTAAGTAAAGGGTCAATCAATTATCTCGGTGAGGTGGTTTGTCCCTGGCATGGTCACCGGTTTAACCTGGCAACCGGTCGCGAATGCGCACAAAGATCAAGAGATCTCGAGACTTACCCGGTAAAACTTGACCTTGCGGGGCTTTTCATCGGATTGTGATCTCCTTCCAATTATTAGTTATTACCCTTTAAAATAGTGGACTTAATCGTACGTTTGAATGGCATGACCTTCACTTTACCCAGCTGGATCTTTCCTCACAGGTTCGCTTTATCATGGATCGGAGTACTGTTTCTTACATTCACCGTCTCACAGGTCTGGTCGCAGGCATCAACCACGGATAAATTTCAGTTTACAGAAACTCCTCCCGCTGATTTGTTGTCCAACCGAGCGGTGGTTTTGCATTCTCACACTTTTCAACAGGATGAACTCGGCAGTATTCAGAAGGCATTTCAGCAGATTGGCATTGATGCTGTTGCGTATTTCGAAAAAGATGTGGTGCTCGCGGGAAGGGATGTCACCGGGGCATTTGCAGAATACCTGGCTAACCGCCAGATCAAATACCTCATCATTTTTGAAAAGTCGGCCAACGGCTTTCAGTTCATCGCAACCACCTTCAATCAGAAAGAGAGCCTGATTGATCCGGGGCAACCAGGCTGGCGTGTCAGCAACCAGCGGCTGAACGAACTATTGAGAACGGTGTTCCAGGACTCGTGGAGATCTCAGAAAAAACAAAATTACCTGATCAATGAATTCCCGGAAACCGACATCGCTGTTGATCCCTTTCCGGGCAGCCGTCAGGAGTTTTTCGCCATTGACCTGAAGGTTGATCTGCTGGCTGTGCCAAAATTTGGTAATGAGGCCATGGATAAAGAGCTGGATCAATTCTTCCAGGCCAACTATCCGCTTAAATACAAAATCACCGAACCCGGAGCCGATGAAAAAGTTCTGCGGAGCCAGGGCTTCCTGTATGTGCTGTGCTTTGTTCATACCCGAGGCAAGGCGGCCAAGGAAATTCTGGGCTATGATATGACCAAAGCAGAAAGTGCTTATGCGTCCGTTACATTTTCATCCGGTCAGCTGCAGCTCAAGACTATACCGGCAGGAGAGGAGGTCTATAAATTCTATGTCAGACACATCGGGAATGGGAATGTGTATTTTGGAAACAAGTGGGACGCCGACACCACCTGGCAGGAAGCACTCAGAAATTACATTTTCGGATTCAAGGCCGAGGCGAAGATTAATTGAGGCTATTTTTTGCCCTTGATAATCAGGGCCACCACAATGATCACGGCGATCATCACAAATGCATTGAAGTGAAGGTGCGGAAACCAATGCCATCCGGCATGAGACCATCCGAACAATATCTTGAAAGGCAAGGTAAGCAGGGTCATGAATACACCGAATATTGCGCCAAGAATTCCGATGACAGCGCCAAACAGACCTGCAGCAACGCCCAATAAAGCGGCCCCTGCAGCAAACCAGACCGGAAAGGTTATTACCAGTAGGATTACCAGCAATACCTGGGATGTGGAAGATGTTGTGCGGGCGGCCATGGGCAGGGTATTTCCCGTAATCTGATCAAAAATCGTTCGGGGTTCCATCGAACCCCATCTATTGACCATTTTGGCAGATTATCAGTTCCGCACACACCGATCAGCCCCTGAAAATGTTGAAAAATGAACACCCCTGGTACAGAAATGAACACCTTATCTATAGAGGCTCAGCTTCTCTTCCTGTAGTTCCAGACAGCAAAACTGTTCAGTACAACACCGAACACAAATACCGTTAATAAATGACTTCGTATGTCATAGAGGCCGCTTCCTTTCAGGACCACCATCCGCATTACTTCAATGAAATATGAAACAGGATTGAACCTGGTGAATGTCTGCGCCCACATTGGCATGCTGTCAATAGAGGTGTAAAGGCCTCCCAACAGAATGAAAATCATCATCAAAAAGAAAGAGAGAAGCATGGCCTGCTGCTGGGTGTTTGCAAAGGTGGAAACCAGCAAGCCCATGCCCAGTACGGACAGCAGGTACACGGCGGCAAAGACATAAATGGTTCCCACGCTTCCAACCGGCACTATGCCGTAAACAGCCCATGAAATCAGGAGGCCGATGGTGAGAATGATGAGGCCCAGGACCCAGAATGGTATGAGCTTACCAAGAATGAATTGATACTTCTTGATTGGCGTAACGTTGATCTGCTCGATGGTTCCAACCTCCTTTTCTCTCACAATATTCAATGCAGTAAGAAAAGCGCCCACCATGGTGACCAGGATAACCAAAATACCTGGTACCATAAAAATCTGATAATTCATCAGTGGGTTAAACCAGTTGATCGCAGAAACCTGGATGGCGGGTTGCTGGCTTACCCTGGGAAGCTGCGCCCAGTCCAGACGAACCTCCCGGTTGAAATCTCCAATGATGCTGCGCAAATAGGCACCTCCCAGGTTGGCCTTCACGCCATTGATGGCGTTGAGGGCGATAAACAAAGTTGCTTGATCCTCTTTCACAACCTGTTTCTCAAACGAAGAAGGAATCTGGAGGATCAGATCAGCCTCATCATGTTCCAGGTATCCAAGTGCCTTGTCGTAGGAGTCCGTGTAGTCCACCAGCTGAAAATAATCTGTTGAAGTTATCTTGTTCACCAGTTTTTGAGAATAGGACGAGTGGTCAAAATCCACCACACAAAGTTTTACATTCTTCACTTCGTAGTCGGCAGCCAGCGGCATGAATAATAGCTGTACGGCCGGCATCATAAAGATCATGCGCAGAATGGCCGGGTTCCGGAAAATTTGCCGGAATTCCTTTTCCAGTAAAATTCTAAGCGCTCTCACTCCAGCCTGGTTTTGAAATTTTTGATACTCACCATCATGAAAAAGAATGTCATGCCCACCAGGATGAGCGTTTCCTTCCAAACATCTCCAAAGCCCAGCCCCTTGATCATCACATTCTTCACGATGTAATAAAACCACTTCGACGGTACTATGTTGGAAATCACCTGGAGGGCCACAGGCATATTTTCGACCGGGAACATGAAGCCCGAAAGCATGACCGTAGGAAGGAACAACCCCATCAATGAAATCAGCATGGCCACCTGCTGAGAATCGGCCACCGAAGAAATCAAAAGGCCCAGCGCCAGCACCGTAATGGTAAAAAGAAGGCACTCGCCGACCAGCAAGAACAAATTGCCCTGAATGGGCACGTCAAGAACAAAGACACTCAGCAGCAAAATGCTCGCAATGTTTACGCTGGAAAGGAGGAAATACGGGACCATCTTCGCAATCACAACCCGGATTGGCACAATCGGTGAAACGAGAATTACCTCCATCGTTCCCATTTCCTTTTCCCTCACAATTGAAATGGATGTCATCATGGCGCACACCAACATAAGCACCATGGCCATTACACCAGGCACAAAGTTGTATGACCCCTTAAGCTGGGGATTGTACAGCATCCTCATTTCTGTGCTGATCGTATACGGAAACTTTTGTTGTCCCCTCATGCCGGATTGGTAATCCATGATGATGGCAGTGGCATAGTTCGTCAATGTGTTAGCCACATTGGGATCGGTTGCATCGGCAATTAGCTGGATGGAGGCCTCATTGCCGTGGGCCAGGGAATATTGGAAACGGGCAGGAAATATAACTGCCAGTTTGATTTTGCCTTCCTGGAAAGCGGGTTCAAGCTCCGGATTGCTCCTGATGTCCTTTACAATATCAAAATAGCGGCTGGCCTCCAGTTGCTGAATAATCTGCGCCGTCGTCTCATCCTTTGAATTATCCAGTATGGCGATTCGAGCATTTTTTACTTCGTTGGTCAGCGCAAACCCAAATATGAGAATCTGCGTCACAGGCATACCAAAGAGTATCAGCATCGTGCGCTTGTCACGCCAGAGATGAAAAAATTCCTTTTTCACAAAAAACAGAAACTGTCTCATCCTAGTCCCCTCGTTTAGCGCTTCTTGCCAATTGAACAAATACTTCTCCCATGTCCTTGGCCGAATACTTTCTCTTCAGTTCTTCGGGTGTGCCGAGCGCATCAATGCGGCCGTCGACCATGATGGTAACGCGATCACAATACTCGGCTTCATCCATGTAGTGGGTGGTTACAAATACCGTGGTGCCCTTGCTCGCTGCCTCATAAATCAAGGTCCAGAATTCACGCCGCGTAACGGGATCCACCCCTCCCGTAGGCTCATCCAGAAAGACAATACGTGGATTGTGGACCATGGCCACTGAAAAGGATAGTTTCTGTTTCCATCCCAACGGAAGGGATTTTACCAGCGTAGCCGCCCGGTCTTCCAGTTTGAGATGCTGCAACATGTAGTCGGTTTTCTCCCTGATCTTCTGGTCGGTCAAACCATAAATGCCGCCATAAAAGCGAATATTCTCCTTAATGGTCAGATCTTCATAGAGAGAAAATTTCTGGCTCATGTATCCGATGCTGCGCTTGATATCATCAGCTTTGGTATACAAATCATATCCTGCCACCATGGCCTTGCCGCTGGTGGGAAATGAAAGCCCGCACAACATCCGCATGGCTGTGGTCTTTCCCGCACCATTGGCGCCCAGGAATCCAAAGATCTCTCCCCGTGTCACATCAAACGAAATGTGATCGACGGCCGTGAACGCACCAAAGCGTTTGGTTAACTCCTGAACTGATATGACCTTGTCCTCACTCATGCATCAATGCCATAAAGCAATCTTCAATGGTGGGTTCAATTTTTTCAAAGCGAACATCGGGCTGGCTAAGTTTCCTGATCACCTCGTCTATCGATGGTGCCTCCTGCTTAAAGACGACGTGATGCTCCTGTCCAAAGGGGTAGCAGGAAAAGACATTTTCCATCGCTTTGAGTTCCGTCATCAGGTTGAACATCTGCTTTCCCCGCGCTGACCAGAGTGTCTTGTTGAACTTGGAGGTAATTCCTTTGGGGGTATCAATGTCCAGAATCCCTCCTTCCTGGATCAGGGCAACCCGGTCGCACAAGCTTGCCTCGTCCATGTACGGCGTAGACACCATGATGGTAATGTTCTGTTTTTGAAGCCTCCTCAGCAACTCCCAGAATTCCTTTCGGGAAACCGCGTCCACGCCCGTGGTGGGTTCATCCAAAAACAAAACACTGGGCCGGTGAATCAGCGCGCAGCTCAACGCCAGTTTCTGTTTCATGCCGCCAGAAAGCTGGCCGGCCTTCCTCTTGCTGAACTTTTCTATTTGTGAATAGATATCCTTGACCAGGTCATAATTCTCTTCAATGCTGGTATCGAAAAGGGTGGCAAAAAAAGCCAGGTTCTCCTCCACACTGAGATCAGGGTAAAGGGAAAATCTGCCAGGCATATAGCCCACCCGTTTCCGGATTTCCTTGAATTGGCTGACCACCTCAAGGCCGTCTACGGTAGCCTGCCCTTCGTCAGCAAGCATAAGCGTTGTCAAGATTCTGAACAGCGTGGTTTTCCCCGCGCCGTCCGGGCCAATCAATCCAAACAGCTCGCCCGGCTTTACCTCAAAGGAAATGTCCTTCAGGGCTTTGACCTCGCTCTTGCCCGAAGCAAACTTCTTGCTCAGATGCTTTACGCTGACCGCTGGACTTTCTGTCATTTATTGCTCCGGTTGAATCCTATTTGAACTTCACATCCCCGTACATGCCGATTTTCAGGAAGCCATCATTCTTCACCTTGATCTTCGTCGCGTACACCAGGTTGGCCCGCTCTTCTTTTGTCTGAATTGTTTTCGGTGTGAACTCAGCCTTATCCGAAACCCATTCCACCACGCCATCGTAAACCTTTGATCCGCCCTTTACATCATCCACAGAAATTTTGACGGTTTGTCCGAGTTTAATTGAGGTAAGCTGATCTCCTGAAATGTAGGCCCGCAACTGGATGGTGGAGAGGTCAGCAATTTTGTAGAGGGCTTTGCCTGTAGCAATCACTTCATCCTGTTCGGCATATTGGGCAAGCACTGTTCCGGCAATGGGATTGACGATGACGGATTTCTTTATCTGGTCATCCAGTTGCTCAATCTGGGCCTTCAACGGCAGCGTTTCACTTTGCAGCGAGCGGTTGGTAATGTCCAGCGAGGTTTTGAGCGCATTGTATTGTTTCTGCAAAAGGTCGATCTGGGCAACCAGGTCGTCCAGCTGTTTCTTCGTTGCGGCGTCATCTTTCAGAAGGCTTTCCACCCTTTTTTTCTCATAATTGGCAGTCTCCATTTGTTTCTGGATCGTTGAAAGCTGGCTGACCATATCGGGTCTTTTGGCCAGAAGCGCACTTATCGAATACTTCAGCTGCTTCTTTCGCAGGAAGAGCTGCGTGGTATCGATATAGCCAACGGTCTGACCGGCCTCCAGCTGCAGGCCTTCATCCAGTTTCAGTGCCAGGATCCTTCCTGTTGCCTCTGCCGAAATGATCGTCTCGTCAGCCTCAAAATTTCCCGAAGCATCATAGTCGCCCGACGAGTTGCCGCAGGAAGACAGACCGACAAACAACAGGATGAGAGAGATTAGTCGTAAATACATACTTTCAAGATTTTAGTTTCCGGAAGTGTTTTGATAATTATAGTAGGCCAGCATCAACTGAACTTCGTGCAGCAGCAGGTTCTCTTTGGCAGCATCTTCAGCATTCAATTCCCTGAGAAAGTCGCTGGTGGAGATCACGCCGTTTTCATATTGCGATTGGGAAGTCTTCTTGATGCTTGTCCGCAAGACAATGATGTTCTGGTCAACGGCGATGAGTTGTTGCAGCTTTTCCACTTCGTGCGACTGCTGAAGCAATGACAGGCTGGTGTTAAAGACGAAGGCTTCTTTCTGGGAATTCACCACCTGGCTGTTCACTTCCAGCAGTTGCTTGTCCCTGTTGCTGTTGTATAGCCCAGACAGGGACCAGTTGAGCCTGAACCCTCCGATGTAGTAAAAATCGAATTCGTTCTTCAGCACATTAAGCGCTGGCCGGCCATATCCTCCCTGCACAAAAAAGCCAAGTCTCGGCATGTTCCGCCTGGTTGTGCTCTTATATTGGACGCCCAGCAGCTCGCGTTGAAATTCATAAAGCGTAAGTTCAGGGCGCTTGATGGTTGGTGCCGGTTCGAATGCCGTCGTAACGGGCTTCTCAAGAACCACTTCATCTCCAAGCGCCTGGTTGATAAAGAATCCAAGCATATCCAGGTAGGATTTGCGCGCTGCTGTCATCTCTATGATGCGCTGGTCGGCTTTTAAAAGTTCGGCCCGCAGGATATCAGCATTTGACCGAAAAGCAGTTCCGTTGCGAATGGCTGACTCTGTCTTGTCCAAACTGCTTTTCAGGTCCTTCTTGAGAAGTTCAACCTGGGTACGCTGTGCATCCATCAACAACACACCGAAATAGATCTGGTTAATCCTGTCCTTGATCTTGTAGAGTTCTACTTCCAGCTTTTGCTGTTCCACCAGCGTGGTGGCTGTTTGTACAGCCCCCTGGTTCTTTATAACGCCGCCGTCAAAAATTGTTTGATTCACCTCACCATATACCTTGTATTGATCTTTTGAAAGGGGTTCAACCAGGACGGCCGGTCCCGGAAGCCTTGTAACTTCTGATTGGTACGTGGCTTGCGCATAGATGGCGACCTGCGGAAGGTACCCTGACTGCGCATTGGCAATTGTGAATTCCATGCTTCGCGTCAGCAGGTCCTTTTGCCTGATGAGGGGATAGTTTTTCCGTGCCAGATCATAGCATTGCTCCAGGCTGATGCTTGACGGCAACTGTGCTTGTGCAAATGCGGTGATGGTCCAGGCAAGGGCGAGCAGGCAGAATTTCATTGGAAAAAATGTTCGCATAGGCTTAGGGCATTAAAGCGTCAATGATAAAATCAGCTACTTCCCTTTTTCGTTTCATCATCATCTTGTCGAATCCAGCATCATCAAGGTCCTGCATCTTCTTTATCATCGGCTTGGCAATAAATGGGTAGATGGAAAGTGACATGATGTTGATCAGCAGTTGGCCACCGTCGATATTCTTAATGTGGCCTCTTTGCACGGCCGCCTTGATTTGTTCATTCAGCTTTTTCATCATCAATCCGGGCACCGCTCCCGCGCCATGGGCAGAGTCGATCAGCCGTTGCGGATTTTGCGCAAGTTCCTGCATGATGAAAATCGGCAGGTCCGGTTGTGCGGTGACCATGTCAAGATCGTGCTCAACGATTGCCTTGATTTTGTCAATCACGGATAGATCTGAGAATACGATCCGTGCGAGTCCCGAAAAGAATTCATTTACTCTTTCCTCGAAAATAATGTCAAACATCCGGTCCTTACTCCGGAAGTAGTAATGCAACAGGGCACGGTTGATTCCTGCCTCCTTTGCGATGTCATCCATCCGGGCGGCTGCATAGCCTTTCTGGGTAAAAACCTTTCTGGCTGCGGCCAGAATGGCCTTTTCACTCTGATTATCAGGTTTTTCTTTAGCCAATTTATTTAACAGATTTGTTAAACAATAACGCTAAAGTAGTGTTTGGGTTACGACCTTTCCAATTATTAGTCGATATTTTTTCTCCGCGCGGATTGCATCGGGCATTAAAACAAAGCGGCCCGTCTCTTTCGAAACAGGCCGCCCGATGCGATTGCCTATGAATCAGAATGGATACTCTCCCTTTTCTATCACATGATTCGCTACCCTTCTCCTGGCCTCCTTCAAATTGTAAGGATCGATCTTTGTAAAGCGCTTCAGGCCCAGCAGCATCAAGCGAAGCTCATCGCCTTCAGCGAAAGCATAAATCGCCTCCTTGCCGGCCGAGGCTGCCTTTTCAATGGCATGGTGCAGATAAATAATGGCCATCTCCTTTTCCAGTGTGCAGGCTTTTTCACCGCGCAAGCCTATGAGTTTCTCCACGCGAAGCAATACTGATTCAGCCACGTAACCCTCAATGAGCATATCCGCCAGGTTCATGAGTACTTCCTGTTCATCGGAAAGTTTGGCCATAAACTTTTGCACTGCCGCACCAGAAACCATCAGTCCGGCTTTTTTCAGGTTAGCCAATGCTTTCTTTTCCTTCGCGAAAAGCGCTGTGTCATCACTGCTGCCAAAGTCGGGTATGGCCATCAACTCCTTCTGCACTGCCATGGCTGGTGTCATCAGGTCAAGCGTTCCTTTCATGGCACGCTTCATCAGCATGTCAATGGTGAGGAGTCTGTTGATTTCATTGGTTCCCTCAAAAATCCGGTTGATGCGCGCATCCCGATACGCCCGGTCCATAGGACCTTCCGCTGAGAAGCCCATACCTCCGTAAATCTGAACGCCCTCATCAACGGAGAAATCAAGTACTTCTGAACCATGAACTTTCAGGATGGCACATTCGATAGCAAATTCCTCCAGCGCCTTGAGACGTGCCTGGGCAGCATCCATGCCTCCTGCCACAAAAGCGTGATAGGCATCATCAATATTCTGCGAAGCGCGGTAATGTGCCGACTCGCTGGCAAAAATCTTCGTCGTCATCTCGGCAATCTTGTGCTTGATGGCGCCGAAGTTCGCAATCGATGTACCAAACTGCTTTCTCTCTTTGGCATACCGGGTCGCGGCCGTGGTGGTCATCTTGCTTCCGCCAACGGCAGCCACGCCCAGCTTGATCCGGCCAATGTTCAAAATATTAACCGCGATCTTGAACCCATTCTCTCTTGCGCTCAGCAAATTCTCAACGGGCACCTTGCAGTCATTGAAGAAAATCTGCCTTGTGGATGATCCCTTGATGCCCATCTTCTTCTCTTCTTCGTTCATCGTGATCCCGCCAAAGGATTTCTCCACGATAAAAGCGGAGAGGTTCTTGTCATTGTCAATCTTGGCAAACACGATGAGAATGTCGGCAAAGCCACCGTTGGTAATCCACATTTTCTGGCCATTGATCAGGTAGTGCTTCCCATCGGGTGTGAGCACCGCCTTGGTCTTGCCGCTGTTGGCGTCCGATCCCGAATCGGGTTCGGTCAAACAATAGGAAGCTTTCCACTGACCGGAGGCCAGTTTTGGAATATACTTCTTCTTCTGCTCCTCACTTCCATAGTAAAGAATGGGCAACGTCCCAATCCCTGTATGGGCAGAAATGGCAACCGCAAAAGAGTATCCTGCTCCCAACACCTCTGCGACCAGCATGGTTGTATTGAAATCCATACCATGGCCACCCAGCTCGTGCGGCACGGAAATCCCCAACAATCCCAGCTCGCCTGATTTGTCCAGCAGCGATGGCATGAGTTTGGGATCTTTTTGCGAATCAATTTCCGCCAGGCGTGGGTAGATTTCCTGTTTCAGAAAATCCTTGCAGGTCTGCGCTATCATTCTCTGCTCTTCATTGAATTCTTCCGGGATAAAGATTTCATGCGCAGCCGTTTCACGGATTAGAAATTCTCCTCCCTTGATTGCTTTCTTTGTTTCTGTCATCGTTCCCATATCCTTTATTATTAGATGTTATTAATTCAACAATTCATAGATCCCCGCTACGCCCTGTCCCCCGCCGACGCACGCCGTTACCATTCCATACTTTTTCTTTTGCCTCCTCAACTCGTTGAACAACTGCACTGATAATCGTGCGCCTGATGAGCCCAGGGGGTGACCCACCGCAATAGCACCACCATTGGGATTCAGTTTCTTTCTGTCAATGCCCAATTCCCTTACTACGGCCAGAGACTGTGCTGCAAAGGCCTCATTCAATTCAATCAAATCAATATCATCCAGTTTCTTCCCAGCAATTTTCAACGCCTTGGGTATAGCGGCCACGGGACCGATTCCCATGATGCGGGGATCTACACCTGCAGTGGCATAACTCAGCATCCGGGCAATGGGCTTCAGGTTGAGCTGCTTGACCATTCTTTCACTCATCACAGCAACGAACGCGGCACCGTCGGAGGTCTGTGAAGAATTACCCGCCGTTACGGTTCCGCCCGCTGCAAATACCGGCTTCAATTTGGAAAGACCCTCCACCGTCGTGTCGGCACGAATGCCTTCATCCCTGTCTACAATGTATTCGCGCGTCTTCTTCTTCATGTTCTCATCCACATACACTTCCTTCACCGTGATCGGCACAACCTCATCTTTGAATTTTCCCTCCTTCCAGGCGGCAGCCGCTTTCATGTGAGATTCAAAAGCAAACTGATCCTGCTCTTCGCGGGTAATCTTGAATTGCTTTGAAACTTCCTCAGCCGTAAGGCCCATGCTGGTATAATACGTTGGGTTGTTTTTGGCAATGGTATAGTTCAGTGCCGTCTTGAAACCCATGACCGGCACGAGTGACATTGATTCCGTGCCTCCCGCAATGATTACATCAGCCTGGCCTGCATGGATGCGGGCACTTGCGATGGCGATGGCCTCCACGCCCGAACCGCAGTACCGGTTGATCACCAATCCCGGCGTTTCAATTCCAAGGGCCAGCAGTGAAATCATCCGGCCCATCTGCATCCCCTGCTCTGCTTCTGGAACAGCGTTTCCAACAATCAGGTCGTCGACCATCTTGCTGTCCAACCCGGGGATTGACTTGACCAGGTGCTTGATCACATCCGAGGCAAGATCATCCGGCCGAACAAATCTAAATCCGCCTTTTTTTGCTTTTCCTACCGCTGATCGGTAGCCTGCTACAATGTATGCGTCCATATCTTTATTGGTGTTCGGTGATTAATTTCTCAAAGGTTTGCCGCCAGTTAATATCGCCTGAATTCTTTCCAGGGTTTTCTTTTCGCCAGTAAGTGATAAGAAAGCTTCTCTCTCCAGGTCAAGCAAGTACTGCTCGGATACTTCCTGGGGCGAAGTCAGGTCACCGCCGCACATAATGTTGGCCACCCATTTGGCCACCTTCGCATCATGTTCGGAGATGTAGCGCCCCATGAGCATGCCCTGCAGTCCTGCCAGGAATAAGGCCTGACCCGTCCGGCCCTGTACTTTGATATTCTTCGCCTGCTGCGGCATGGTGTATCCCGCCTTGGCGAGCTCAATCACTGTTTCTTTCGCATCGCTGATTTGACGGTCTTTATTCATGGAGATGCGGTCAAGTTTCTTCAGTATCCCCATTTCGCGTGCCTCTTCCGCTGAGGTGGCTACTTTAGCTGTCGCGATATTCATGAACGCATTCTGCAAAGCATTCAGTTCCACGTCTCCTTCTTCCATGGCATCACTCACCCGCTTGGCAAATTCCTTGGTGCCTCCGCCTCCCGGTATCAGGCCTACGCCAACTTCCACCAGGCCGATATACGTTTCCGCGGCAGCCATAGCAACATCGGCGTGCATGGTCATCTCGCAGCCCCCGCCCAGTGTGCGGCTTTGGGGGCAAACGACAACCGGAACTCCTGAATAACGAATGCGCATCACCGAATTCTGAAAATGCTTGATCATGAAGTCGATCTCATCATAATCCTGTTCGATAGCATACATGAATACAAGACCCAAATTCGCACCCAGTGAAAAATCAGAGCCCTGGTGCCCGACAACAAGTCCCCTGTAATCTTTCTCGGCAAGGTCAATGGCCTTGTTGAGTCCTTCTACTACCTCGCTGCCCAGCGTATAGCTTTTGGTGTGCCATGAAAAATTGAGGACGCCGTCACCGAGGTCAGTGATTTTTGCCCCGGGATTCTTCCATACGACATTGTCGCTCTTATTCTCCAGGATGACAAAACTTTCCCTTCCGGGAATGGGCTTGTAGGTCTTGCCCGGAATGTCATAGTACTTCCGCTGACCGCCCTCTACTTTATAAAATGACTTGTGTCCGGCAGACAGCATATCATAAACCCACTGCGCCGGTTTGTAATTCGCCGCTTCCATCAACGGAATGCTTTTTTCCAGTCCCACCGCGTCCCAGGTTTCAAAGGGGCCAAGTTCCCAGCCAAATCCTCCACAGACCGCGTCATCAATTCTGAAAAGTTCATCACTGATTTCCGGAATGCGATTGGTTACATATTGAAACAATCCGTAAAAAGCATCCCGGTAGAAATCACCAGCCTTGTCCTTACCAGATAAGAGCACCTTGAACCGGTCCTTCAGGTTATCAATCCCCTTCGTTGTTTCCAGGGTGGCGAACTTCACCTTCTCTTTCGGCTTATACTCCAGCGTCTTGAGATCAAGTGTCAGTATTTCGGTTTGACCCTTTGCTCCCTTTGTCTTTTTGTAGAATCCTTGTCCTGTCTTATCACCCAGCCACTTGTTCTGCTCCAGCCTGGTAACAACATCAGGCAGCTTGAACATTTCACGGCCTTCATCCTTCACGAGTCCGGCATAGAGGTTATTGGACACTTTCACGAGGGTGTCCAGTCCAACCACATCGGAGGTGCGGAAAGTGGCTGATTTTGGTCGGCCAATCACCGGCCCGGTGAGTTTATCAATCTCGTCAACATTGAGATCGAATTTTCTCATGGAGTCAATTACCTTCAGCAGGCCGAAGATGCCAACACGGTTGCCTATGAATGCCGGTGTGTCCTTGCAAAGGACCGTAGTCTTTCCAAGAAACAAATCACCATAATGCATCAGGAATTTGGTTACGGCAGGATCTGTTTTTGCTGTAGGAATAATTTCCAAAAGCTTGAGGTATCGTGGAGGATTGAAAAAGTGTGTGCCACAAAAATGCTTTTGAAAATCTTCACTCCTGCCTTCCGCCATCAGGTGGATCGGTATGCCCGATGTGTTGGAAGTAATCAACGTCCCCGGAGTTCGATATTTCTCCACATCAGCATAGACCAGTTTCTTCACATCGAGGTTCTCCACGACAACTTCTATGATCCAATCACAGTTCTTGATTTTGGCCATATCATCGGTGAAGTTTCCCAGTGAAACGCGGGAGGCGAACCTCTTGCTGAACAGCGGCGCCGGGTTTGACTTCAGGGCGGCATCAAATGAGCCCTGCACGATACGGTTCTTTACTGCCGGTTGATCCAGCGATAGGCCTTTCCTCTTTTCCTCCTCCGTCAGTTCCTTCGGGGCGATGTCAAGCAATAACACATCACAGCCTATGTTGGCAAAATGACAGGCTATGCGGGACCCCATGATTCCGGAACCCAGGACGGCTACTTTGCGAATGGTACGATTCATAATTTTCTTCCCTGATTGTTGATTGATCCTGACTTGAATTATTCCTTACACAGCGTGTTCATAAATCTCATTTCCTTCGATGGTCCGGCCAATGGTCTGGATTACTTCAAAAAATACATTCAGTTTTTCATCTGGAATCTTTTCCCGGATTGCCGAATTAAAACTGAGCACGGTGTCCCTGGCCTTTTCCTTGTTCTTCTTGCCTGCTTTGGTGAGAAAGATTCGAACCGATCGGCGGTCATGCTTGTCCGTCAACCGGAAAATCAGGCCCTTTTCCTCCATGGATTTCAATAACCGGGTGAGGCTTCTCGTCTCCAGGCCCATGAGCGGACCGATCTTGGTCGCCGGCGTTCCTTCTTCAGAGTGAATATTGAGCAGGGCAAAGCCTACCGACATGGTTCCGCCATACTTCATGGCCTGCTGGTTATACATTCTTGCAATCGCGTGCCAGGCGGCCTTGATGTTGTAATCTATGGTCTCTTCGCGTTTCAATCGATAGCGAAGGTAATATATAATTAGTATGCATGCAGAGTAAATTGGGGGATTTTTCAAGCTCATTTCCCTCGGATTCCAGTGAATCGATAAGTTCCTGATGTTCTCCTAGTTAAACAGACTCACTGATAGTGACGAAAATCATGCTTTTGTATGCAAACAGTCATTCTATGGCAGGACTTCCATTGTCATTTTTGAGACATAAACAGGGCAGAAAATGAAAAACAGCAACTCAAGCCAGCAAAACGCAAGAATTCTTAAATTCGTTGTTACAGTTCTGATTATCACCATTTTAGCTCTTAGAACGGAAGCTCAAACGGCCTACAAACAGACCGGAGACTCCTACATCACGGTTGCCGGGACCTCCACTTTGCATGCATGGACCATGACATCCAAAGACACCCAGTACCAGGCCACCTTTGAAAATGGGCCGGATGGGGCCCCTGCGCAGCTGAAATCGCTGTCACTTACAGTACCCAGCCAAAGCCTGAAAAGCGAACATTCTGCCATGGATAAAAATGCCTATAGCTCGCTTAAGACTGACAAGTTCAAGACAATCACATTCAGCCTGACAACATCAAGCATTGATAAGAACCTCATCAAATGCTCTGGCAATCTCACCATCGCCGGCTTTACCAAATTGATCAATGTAGATGCCAATTGCCAGACAAAACCCGATATGTCCCTGCGTTGCACGGGCAGCAAGACTTTCAAGATGAGCGAATTTCAGGTTGATCCTCCTAGTTTCATGTTTGGCACCGTGAAGACGGGTGATGAAATCACGATAAGTTTCAATGCAGAACTAGCACCAATTAAATAATAAATGTTTCTATCAACTCTAAAACCAATTTTTTATGAAAGCTAAAATAAACCAATCAAACTATCTGATGGTGATTTTGCTGCTTCTCACGACAACAGTTTCGTGGGCGCAGCTTCAGCCAGCACTACCCTTCTTCCGCCCGTATGATCAAAGGGGCGTGAACATGTATGAAACCAATAAGGTTGATACCATACCTTATGAAGGTTTGAAAATTCGTTTCGGCGCGAACTTTACACAAGGTTATCAGAACCTTGATCACAGCAATTCAGCCAGGGCTATCTTAAGTGGAGGCGCTGGTACGCTGTATGAAACTGCCGTAGGAAGTGGCGTTTACAACACAAAACTGGATGGTACAGGCGTTAACAACCCCAACATCGCAGTAGACCCTAATGTGTATGCTGGTTTCATCAATACTGCAACAAACGGAACGTATACCAACACCAACGCATTGTATCAGCAGGCTGGTGGTTTCCCGCTGGCCATGGCCAACTTCAACATTGACGTACAGTTAGCCGACGGTGTCCGTGTAAGTCTGGTATCCTACATGTCATCCCACCACCACAATGAATTCTGGGTTAAGGGGGGATACTTTCAAATTGATAAAGTGACCTGGTTGGGAAGCGATATGCTGAACAAAATCTGGAAAAACCTGACCATGAAAGTGGGTCACATGGAAATTAACTATGGTGATGCTCACTTCAGAAGGACTGATGGCGGTAATGCCATATACAATCCCTTTATGGAGAATAACATCATTGACCAGTTTACTACTGAGATCGGTGGAGAATTGTACTGGCAAAAGAATGGAATCATCCTCATGGGTGGTATTACCGATGGTGAGATCCAGGGTAACGTGACCAAACCCGATGACAGGAAGCCTTCAATCTATGGAAAACTGGGATATGACAAGAATTTCGGCGACAGGAAGCGCGTTCGCATCACCGGATCATTCTATAACACAGCATCCTCAGTCAGCAACACGTTGTATGGCGGTGACCGCACCGGTTCAAACTACCAGTATGTTATGGAGCCTACCAATGCGACGCTGACAGGCAACGCCTTTTCTGGCCGTTACAATCCCGGTTTCAAGGACAACGTAAGTGCCTGGATGATCAACCCCACCATTAAAATGGGCGGTATTGAGATCTTCGGAACTTACGAGCAAATGTCAGGCAACAGCCAGGTTGAAAACGGAGAGGTTAAATACAGCAACCCAACTTTTGGTTACAATGGAAGCGCAACCAACCTGACCGTTGGCAAACTATCTGACAGGAAATTCACACAGCTTGAGGCTGACCTGGTTTACAGGTTTGGAAAGAGCGAAAGGTATTATGTTGGCGCAAAATACAACACCGTAACTGGTACGGCCGTGTTTGGTCAAACGACCAATGCCGCTGCCAACCTCGGTATCAACCAGGGTACTCGCAGCGACATTACCATTGACCGCACCGCTGTTGCGGCTGGCTGGTATATCACGCGGAACGTGCTCTTCAAAGCTGAGTATGTATCACAGTTGTATAAGAACTTCCCTACTGATCACCCCCTCAGCGGTGGCCGGTTTGATGGATTCGTGATCCAGGGAACTATTGGTTTCTAGGTTTGTTTTAGTAAAGTGTGCCCGGCCGGCCCCATAAGGGCTGGCCGGTCTGTTTTTAGGGCATTTTGACTGTTTTGCTTATCTTTGTACCGCTATGAGGGGTATCTTTTTGCTTATATTTTTCCTGGTTTCCGGCGCTTTCGCGGTGGAAAGTGAGTCGCCCATTTTGGTACATAGGCTAATCGTTTTGCCGGACAGTCAGTTGACCATTGACGGCCGGACGAATGTTAATCCGTTCAAGTGCTTCATCCCACAATACGTTGGCAAGGATACCCTGGTGCTGCAGGAGGGTGGTAACAAGAGCAAGCCCGTTTTCGTAAAGGGCTCTGTTTCGCTTGATGCTTCCAGTTTCGATTGCGGCATGGCCATGATGACCTCTGATTTTTGTAAAACCATCAAGTCACAATCCTACCCTGCTATTGTGATCGACTTCATCATGTTTGAAAGGGCTCCTTCCTATTCTGTTAAGGAGGAAAAATTCAAAGGTATTATCAACATCTCGTTAGGCGGAGCAACCAATATTTTCGAGGTGGATTGCCTCATCGAGATGATGCCATCGGGACTCATTCGTCTGAAAGGTGAGCGCGAATTTAAATTCTCAGACTTCAGACTAGAGCCCCCCACCAGAATGTTTGGCCTGGTGAGGGTGGAAGATGCTCTTAAGGTCAGCTTTAACCTTGTGCTGAAGCTCGACGCAAACGCGTAGCCGCTTTTTTCACTAATTATTTTTATCCTAGCAGATTCTGGGCAGTTGCTCGCCGGTCAGGTAATTAACGACCCGTTTACCGCCAATGCGGCTGGCCATCACCACCTGGGTTGGGTGTTCCAAGGTTATCTCTCCGATAATAGCTGCATTCATGCCATTCTCATCCTTCCTCAATGAAGACAATACCCTGTCTGCAACTCCGGGATCAACAACAGCAATGAACAGTCCCTCATTGGCTACATACAACGGATCAAGTCCCAGCATTTCACATGCCCCCTCCACCTGTTCATCCACGGGAATGCTCATTTGATCCAGGTCAATGCCCAGGCGTGACTGACCGGCCAGTTCATTCATGACCGTTGCAACTCCCCCCCGTGTGGGATCACGCATGAAGTGAAGGTCTGAGCCAAATTCATTGAGCAATTTTTCAACGGTATGGTTGAGGTTGGCCGTGTCACTTTCAATGGTCGTCTCAAACTCAAGTCCCTTTCTTTTTGACATGATGGCAATACCATGCGTCGCCATGTTTCCGCTCAGGATAATCTTGTCTCCGACTTTGACCCTGCTGAAATGAATGCTGGCCTTCGGGTGTACGATGCCGATGCCTGAGGTGTTTATGAAGATATGATCACCCTTGCCTCTTTCAACCACCTTCGTGTCCCCGGTCACAACCTTTACCCCTGACTTCTCACAAGCCACCTTAATGGCCAGCAGGATTTCCCAGAAGTCCTCCATCTTCAATCCTTCTTCAATAATAAATCCCAGCGATAAATACTTGGGGATTGCGCCGCACATGGCGAGATCATTCACAGATCCATTCACCGCCAGTTCACCAATATTGCCGCCTGGGAAAAAGATGGGGGATATCACATAACTGTCTGTCGTGAATGCCACTTTGCCCTGCAGGTCAAGAAAGGCACCATCGTGCTGCTGATCCAGGTGTTCATTCTTAAGCAAATCAAAAACGCCCGACTCCAACAGCCTGTGGGTAAGCAGCCCTCCGCTGCCATGACCCATGGTAATGATATCAAAGTCAAGCTTTGGTAAAGGACAATTAAGTTGTACGGAAAGTTTCTTGTTCATACCAGCACTGGCTTGCTGCTGGCGTAATGATAGTAGGCTGCGCAGGCCCCCTCACTGCTCACCATGGGAGCTCCCAGCGGGTGTTCCGGGTTGCACTTTGTCCCAAAATTTGGGCACTGTACCGGCTTCTTCAATCCTTTCATAATCGATCCGGAAATACACTCTTTATTTTCTTTTACGGTATCAAGATTCAAATTGAATTTTATCCTTGCGTTGTACGCTTTGTAATTCTCTCTCACTTCATAACCGCTCATGGGTATCTCCCCAATTCCGCGCCAGGTGCGGTTCGATGTCTCAAACACCTGCCCAATGGTTTCCTGCGCCAGTTTGTTTCCTTCACGCTGCACAACCCTTGCGTATTGGTTCTCTAATTTTGCCTCGCCCCGCTCCAGTTGTATCACCGCCATCAGAATTCCCTGCAGCAGATCTACCGGCTCAAAACCGGTGACTACGATTGGCACTCTATACTTGTCTACGATCGGGTAGTATTCCTCCATGCCCATGATCGTGCACACATGGCCTGCTGCCAGAAACGCATCGATACGTGTTTCTTCGTCACTCAAGATAGCCTCCATCGCAGGAGGAACCAAAACATGGGAAGCAAGGATGCTGTAATTTTTTACTCCCAGTTTATCAGCCTGGACCACAGAAAGGGCATTGGCCGGAGCCGTGGTTTCAAAACCCACCGCAAAAAATACCACTTCCCTGCCGGGATTTTCCCTGGCCAGCTGAACGGCTTCCAGTGGAGAATAAACAATCCTGACATCTCCGCCCTGTGCCTTGATTTCCAGCAGGCTCTTCTTCGAACCGGGCACACGCAGCATATCACCGAATGAACAGAGAATCACATTCTTTTCTTCAGCCAGGTGAATGGCCTCATCGATGATCCCAAGCGGGGTCACACAAACCGGGCACCCTGGACCATGCACCATGGTAATCTCCAGGGGGAGCATGTCCAGCAGTCCATTCTTCACCAAACTGTGGGTTTGCCCACCGCAAATTTCCATGATGGTCCACGGCCTGGTTACCACGGCCCTGATGTCATTCACCAGTTCCCGAACAACATCACCGTCCCTGAATTCAGACAGGTATTTCATGATTTTGCGGGTAAGTCGTTCTGTTCCTCCAGTTCGTTAAGCTCTCCGATTTGGCGGATGTACTCAAACGTCTTGTTGGCTTCCTGTTCGTCAACAAGGCTGATGGCTACACCAACATGAACCAAAACATAGTCGCCTACACGGGCAGCGGGTACCATCGAGAGATTGACGTCTTTCATGATGCCGCCAAACGACACTTTTCCAAATCGAAAGGTCTCATCAAGTTGGCCGGTGACGGCCACAAGTTTTCCGGGGATTGCAAGGCACATGGGATTGAATTATGTGGTTACCAATTCTCTTCTACTACTGCTCTTCTCGCTGGCAATTGCCGTATGGTATTGTTGAATCCGGTCATAGGCGAGTTGTCCAAAGCCAATGCATTCATCATTGGGCGACAACTGCCTGTGAAAGTACAGTTCATATTTGTCACTCAGCAGCTCTTTGATCAAATCCACGAGCAAGCCGTTTTGAAATACGCCTCCGCTGAAGGCGATTTTCCTAATCCGTTCCTTTGAAGCTGTTCCTGCGATCCAGCCGACCAGGCCCAGATGGAAATGATACGCGATGGTTGCATGCGGTGTGCCGTGGAGAATTTCATCAACAATGATCTTCATGAGTGCATTCAAAGACAGGTTGCTTCCCAGGCACCATCGCCCCCGGGGAAGCATCGGTTCTGCGGTTGCCTCCGAAGCAAGGGCCTCCAGGTACATTGCTGCCTCTCCTTCGTATGAAGATTTATCGCAAAGTCCGAGAAGCGATGCCAATCCGTCAAAAAGGCGGCCCATGCTGGATGTCTTCATCAAACCGGGCTGGGAGAGCATCCTGGTGTAGAGCTGCCATTCAGCATCAGTAAACTTAGGGCGGAGAATTGTCTTTGCTTCCGGAATTGTACCGCACAATGCCAAAGCGCTCAGTCGGGGTTCTCTCGAAATCTTGTCTCCCAACAGATGATCAAAATAATCCAGGTGACCCACCCGGCTAAACTGGTGGTGCGCGTATAGAAAGAATTCACCTCCCCAAACAGCGCGGTCTTCACCCCAGCCCGTGCCATCCCAGATCACGCCAAGGACCGGTCCTTCTGTATCCTCCAGGCTATTCTCACCCAATACAGCGCTGAAATGAGCTATATGGTGCTGTACGGCCTTGACGGGTACATTCCATTGGTGCCCCAATTTTCTCCCGTTTGCTGAAGAAAAATAGCCGGGATGCTGATCAACGATGATCCTTGTTGGTGATGTATTTAACAATCCCAGCATGTGCTTCAGGGTGTGCTGATAACTTCGCTGCGTTTCGTAGTCTTCCAGGTCACCCAGGTACTGGCTGACATAAATATTTCCCTGGTTGACAAGAGCAAAAGAACTTTTCAGTTCGCCGCCCATGGCCAGTGTTGTTGCTTCAGCCTTGATCGGAGAATCAGGAATGTACGTCGGTGCGAATCCGCGCGAACGGCGAAGGGTGATTTTCTGTTTCGTTTTCTCTGTATACTGAATGACGCTGTCATCTTGTGGAACGAGGATGTCACGGTTGTTGGTAACAAAGAAGTCGGCGACAGCCGAAAGGTTACGGAAAGCCTTTTCATCCTCATAAAAGATCGGGGATCCGCTCATGTTTGCGCTGGTTGCCACAACCGGCTTCTTCCATTTCTCCATAAGCAACGCCAGCAAAGGACTGTACGGAAGCATGACACCCATCCGACTGAGTCCTGGCGCCAAATCACTGACGCAAATTTCATGCGTCACCTGCTGCTTTACCCTCAACAATACAATCGGTGACTCGATGCTGGCAAGCTGTGTCTCTTCTTCTGACGAAACATAAGCGTCTTCTTTTATTCTATCAATGTTTGGGTATAGCAACGCAAAGGGTTTACCTGGCCTGTGTTTGCGCTTTCTCAGCATGCGGATGGACTCCTTGTTGGTCGCATCGGTCAGCAAAAGAAATCCCCCGATCCCTTTGATGCATATGATCTTCCCAAAAGCCAAACCGGCACAAATCAGGCTTAAAATGGCCTCCTGGCTCATGGAAATCAGTTTTCCCTGGTTGTCTAATAACCGGAGAGAAATGCCGCAGGCACTACATGAATTAGTCTGGGAAAAGTACCGTCGGTCTTCAGGATCATGGTATTCCGCCTCACAGGGGTCGCATTGCTCAAATGAGTGCATGGTCGTGCTTTCCCGATCATAGGGAAGGCGCTGTATTATGGAATAACGCGGACCGCAGTGTATGCAGGTCGTGAAGGCATACTGGCTTCTTCGGTCTGTCGGGTCGAGTATCTCCTTTCGGCAAGAGTCGCATAATCCCAAATCGGGTGTCAGGAGCAAATTGGGAACACCGGCAGTCGAACTTTCGGTGATTCGAAAGTCATCATACCTGGATGCTTGAATTTTCCGGAGGGTGTGAAAAACTATTCTGGCGTTTTCCGGAGGGTGTTGAAGAATTTCAAGCGTAAACTTTCTGATTGTTTGCTCATCACCTGCCACTTCGATGTGCACGCCATCTACCCCATTGTTCACCCATCCTTTCAATCCTGATTTTTTTGCCAGCCGGTAAACGTGCGGGCGAAAGCCTACCCCTTGCACTTGTCCTTCAATATGGATGTGGTAGGCAGGCATGATTATACAACCGACATGTTTGCACTCGTCTTACTTCTGAGCCAATGGTACCATTGATCAATGCCTTCGCCGGTGGTTGCAGAAAGCTCAATGAATTCAAGTTTACGGTTGATTCGGCGCGCATACTCCTTTGTTCTTTCACAACTGAAATTTACATAAGGCAGAAGGTCTATCTTATTGATGATGCAGATGTCGCTCGATTCAAACATATCAGGGTACTTCAATGGCTTATCGTCTCCTTCGGTCACGGAAATGATGACGACGCGGCTTCCTTCTCCCAGGTCAAACATGGCCGGGCATACGAGGTTTCCAATGTTCTCAATGAATAACACTGAGTCGGGGTTTGGCTTTAGCCTTTCAACCGCTGATTCAATCATCTGGGAATCCAGGTGGCATCCCTTGCCGGTATTGATTTGTACAACCGGAACGCCCGTAGCGTCAATTCGGTCGGCATCCTGGCTGGTCTGCTGATCGCCTTCGATCACGTATAAATCGAGTTCGCCCTTCAGGTCGGTAAGGGTTCTTTCCAGCAAACTTGTCTTGCCTGAACCGGGGGAACTAACAAGATTCAATGCCAAAATGCCTTGTGCAAGGAAATAGTCCCTGTTGTGTTTCGCTTTCAGGTTGTTCTTTGACAAAATATCCTGCTCCAGGGCAATCTGCTTTTTCATTCCTTGCGCTTTGTCTTCTTTTCCTGTGATGAAAGGACTCAGGGAAAGCCCTGGCAGGTCCAGGGGCTTGGCCTTTTCAACTCTTTGAATCAGAACATTGGATTCCTGATCACATCCGCAAGTGGCACACATATCCTTGTTTGTTTAATAAATTCAGTTCAGCACCATTGACTTTATCTGCAACTCTTTTCCCTGGAGAACCTGGTTAAGGTGCTCTCCGCACTTAGGGCAGGGGTCAAATATTTCCTTCATTTCAAATTCAAGTTCGCACTCCACGCATTTGGCTTTTCCCGGCAAGGCTATGATGAATCGCTCGGCATCCTGGAGTACGGTGTTCTTCACACCGACGTCCCAGGCAAAGTCAAGGGCGTGTTCATCAATCCCTGACAGTGCGCCAATGACAAGATCAATGCGCTCGACAGATTTCGCATGGTTCTCGCGAACCTGTTCAGCGGCTGTCTCGACTATGCTCATGACAACCGATAGTTCATGCATGACGATGCTATTTTTTTACCTCGTTCCGGGCTTTCCGGATTTTCCAGATAACCACCAAAGCCGCTGCTGCGACTGTTAAAGCAATCGGAATGGCATGTTCAGGGTTTCCCAAATAGTGTCCGGGGCTCAATGGATTTTCGTGCCCGTGGCCCGGGTGGCTGAAGCCGATCAATGGCAAAAACAGCAGGGCATTTGCCCAGAGAAAATTTTTCAGGTTTTTCATAGGGAGTATTTTTAACATATCTAAAATATTTTCTTTTCTCTTCATTAAACCTGATATAAATCATGGCGACGGGTGAATTATATCATTCGGCCGGCACAGTTAAGTGGGTAGAATCGTCCACGAATTTTTGCAAAAAAATCGGGTGACTTGTTTGGACTTCTTCTAAATAAACCAAAAACTGTCATGCTAACCGAAACCTCTACTTCTACCCATCGAAAAACCTACTATGAAGAACTGATTGAGAAGGGCTATTCCCGCAGGGACTTCATGAAGTTTTGTACCCTGATGGCTGCCTACATGGGCCTGCAATCCAGCGGAGCAGCCCAGGTAGCTGAAGCCCTGAAAACGTCGCCCCGATTGCCTGTCATCTGGCTTCATTTCCAGGAGTGCACGTGCTGCAGCGAGTCGTTTATCCGCTCCTCGCACCCGATTGTCGCCGATATCATATTGGACAAGATTTCGCTTGACTACACCGAAACACTGATGGCAGCGGCTGGGCATCAGGCTGAAGAAGCCATGCACAAGACCATGAAAGACTATTATGGTGAATACGTTTTGTGCGTCGAGGGCTCCGTTCCAACCGGTGCAGACGGCGTTTATTGTATGATTGGAGGCAAATCCTCCATGGATATTCTTCACGAATGCGCGGCGGGGGCCAAGGCAATCATCTGCTGGGGAAGTTGTGCCAGCAATGGTTGTGTCCAGTCCGCCAAGCCAAACCCGACCACGGCCACACCGATCCACAAGATTATCAAAGGGAAGCCCATCATCAAGGTGCCAGGCTGCCCTCCTATCGGCGAGGTAATGGCCGGCACCATTGTTCATTTACTCACTTTTGGAACTATTCCTGCCCTTGACGGCATTGGCAGGCCAAAGGCATTCTATTCAAAACGGGTGCATGACAGTTGTTATCGCAGGCCCTATTACGATGCCGGAATGTTTGTTGAAACATTCGACGATGAAAATGCGAAACGCGGCTATTGTCTGTACAAAGTCGGCTGCAAGGGCCCGAGCACCTACAACGCCTGTGGTGTTATGAAATGGAACAATGGTACCAGCTATCCCATTCAGTCCGGTCACGGGTGCTTTGGCTGCAGCGAGGAGAGCTTCTGGGACAATGGTCCAATCTACGAGCGCATGGTCAATGCAGGAGGATTTGGCATTGAAGGAAACGCTGATAAAGTGGGTATGTATGCCCTGGGCGTTACGGCCGCCGGTATAGCAGCGCATGCTGTTGCTACGAATTTGCGGAAAGGCAAAGCCGTAGACACCCTTATCGCCGAAGGAAAACAATCAGAACAAGAACTTAAAAAAGACTAACCATGACAAGAATAGTTGTTGATCCCATAACCAGGATTGAAGGACACCTGAGGATCGAGGCCGAAATCAAGGATGGTAAGATTTCTGAAGCGTACAGCTCCGGCACGATGGTTCGTCTTATTGAAGAAATTCTCCGCGGAAGGGATCCGCGTGACGCGTGGGCATTTGTGGGCCGCGTGTGCGGTGTATGTACCACCGTTCACTCCCTGGCTTCCATCCGGGCTGTTGAAGACGCGCTGGACATTACCGTTCCGCCCAATGCCGAATTGGTTCGCAACCTCATGTTTGCCGCTCAGAACATACAGGATCACGTGATCCACTTCTACCACCTGCATGCGCTGGATTGGGTCGATGTGGTGAGTGCGCTGAAGGCAGATCCCAAGAAGACTTCTGAAATTGCTCAGAGTATTTCCAAATGGCCGAAGAGCTCCCCCGGTTATTTCTCCGATCTTCAAAAACGACTGACCAAGTTTGTAGAAAGCGGTCAGCTTGGAATATTTGCAAACGGTTATTGGGGACACCCCGCCTACAAACTTCCGGCAGAAATCAACCTGATCGGAGTTGCGCATTACCTCGAAGCACTCGAATGGCAAAAGGAAATTGCCAAGGTGCACACCATCTTTGGTGGAAAGAACCCGCACCCAAATTTCCTGGTGGGCGGTATGGCATGCTCCATCAGCCTGGATGATGTCAGTGGTATCAATGCCGAACGTTTAGCTTACGTTGGTCAGCTGTTCAAACAGGCCAAAGAGTTTGTTGAACAGGTTTATATTCCGGATCTAATGGCCATCGCACCTTATTACCTGGATTGGGGTGCCATTGGTGGAGGGCTGGGCAACTACCTGGTGTACGGAGACTTGTCCACATCAGGCTACAAGGATATAAAGAACTATAAATTCCCTGCCGGTGCTATCCTGAACAAGGATTTAAGCCACATTCTGGAAGTGGATCTGCGCAATGATGCCGAGGTTCAGGAATTCATTCCCCACAGCTGGTATGAATATGCCGGCGGTGACGGAGTTGGATTACATCCCTGGAAAGGCGAAACCAAACTGAAATATACCGGACCTAAGCCTCCCTTTGATTTCCTGAACGTCGATGAAAAATACAGCTACCTCAAAACACCGAGGTGGAAAGGAAATGCCATGGAAGTTGGTCCGCTTGCCCGCGTATTGGTAGGCTATGCCAGCGGACGTGAGGACTTCAAGGAAGTTGTCAACAGCACACTAGCCAAACTCAACGTGCCTGCAGCTGCCCTGTTCTCGACCCTGGGTCGTACCGCAGCGCGCGGTCTTGAAACCATCCTCGTGTCTCAGTGGGCCCTTGAGTTTTACGATCAGCTCATTGCCAACATCAAGAACGGCGATACACGCATGGCCAACATGGAGAAATTTGATCCAAACAATTGGCCTGCAGCAGCCATGGGCGTTGGCCATACCGAAGCACCGCGGGGTGCCCTGGCACACTGGATTGTCATTGAAGACAAGAAGATCAAGAATTATCAACTTGTTGTGCCCTCCACCTGGAATGCCTCACCACGGGACAAGGAAGGAAAATCATCTGCCTATGAGGCCGCACTGAAGGATACGCCCATTGCAGATCCTGACAAGCCAGTAGAAATATTGCGCACGATTCACTCATTCGACCCATGCCTGGCCTGTGCCGTGCATTTGTATGATGAGGACGGCAAACACGTAAGCAAGGTCAAAGTACTCTAACCGGGCGTTTATGAATTCTGCAGCCATTTCTTCCAAACCTCACCAGTTGCGGCGCGTTTTTGTCTGGCAACTCCCGGTGCGGTACTACCACTGGATTAATGCCCTGGCCATTCTTGTGCTCACAGGTACAGGTCTTATTATAGGAAATCCTCCCGCCATCATGACCGGGCAGGAGGCGTATTCAAACTTCTGGTTCGGCACCACCCGGTTTATCCACTTTGTCGCAGCCTACATCTTCCTCTTCAATTTCCTCTTCCGCATCTACTGGGGCTTTGTTGGGAACAAATATGCGAGCTGGAAAAATTTCATTCCAACAAACAGAAAGTTCTTCAGCGACATGTGGGGCATTCTCAAGTCAGACATTTTCATGACCAAGGGGTATAATATCCACACCATCGGGCATAACCGCCTGGCGGGGGCGATTTATTTCCTCACGTTCATCGCATTTGGTATTCAATGTCTTACCGGGTTTGGACTCTACTCCGCGATGAGCGACTGGTGGCTGCCCAATTTGTTCTCTTGGGTACCGGCACTTTTTGGCGGTGATTTTATGACGCGCACCATTCACCATTGGGCCATGTGGTTCTTCATTCTTTTTGCTGTCGTCCACGTGTACCTGGTCTTCTATCATGATTACGTAGAGGGCCGTGGCGAACTGTCTTCCATGGGTGGTGGTTGGAAATTTATTGAAGAGGAGACTTTCGAAAAAAACAAAAACGAGAAATAAAGAAAAAACGCTCATGACCTCGTCACCTGTCTTAATTCTGGGGATTGGAAATTACTTGATGGGAGATGAGGGCGTGGGCGTTCATTTTATCAATCAACTGAAAAACAAAATTGAGCCCGGCCTCGCCGACCTCCTTGACGGCGGCACAGCCGGGTTTCAGTTGATGGAATACCTTGAATCCTATCCGCATGTGATCATGATCGATGCCACCCTGGACGGCAAGCCTGCGGGAACGATTCAGCTTATCAAGCCAAAATTCTCAAAAGACTTCCCGAGTGCGATGAGTACCCATGAGATCGGTTTAAAAGACCTGGTCGAGGGAATGGCGTTGCTGGGCAAGCTACCGAACATAGACCTCTTCATTATCTCGATTGAAAAAATTCAGCCGCTCAGCACCGAACTCTCTCCGGAGATTCAAGCTGCGTTGCCCGAACTCAGGAGGAGAGTCTTAGGGCTCGCCGTTTCGCTGAGGCACGAGCTGATACCCGCCTAGATCCAATCCTATCCTGATTCAATTGTCTTATTTCCGGTGTCGTGCCAGGGCCGCTGCCTGTCCTATCCAGTTGTCCCTTCCAATTCTGTCAGGAAAAAACTTGATGGTCTTGGTGATTTTATCCACCATGTCCGGCGTCAGTTCACTGATCTGCTGGAAAGAATATATTCCCAACTCGTTAAGCTTTCGCTGGATGACCGGACCAATGCCGCTGATCAGGGTGAGATCATTTTTGGTTTGATAGGAAGATGGGGTAAATCTAGACTGGGTTGGGTCGGGCCTTTCACTGGTAATTCGCTTTTCTTCTTTTTGAATTCCGTCCAGGTCCGCCTGAAGCTTCGCCTCCCGGGCGCGCTCGGCCGCCAGTTCTTGTTTCAACCGCTCAGCCGTGTCGCGGATTTCATCTGTTTCGTGTTTGAGGTTGTCATACCTGCGCTGGTGCTGCGCCAACTCCTGCTCCAGCATGGTAACCTGGCGCTTCGCTTCATTCAGCAGGGGCTCCGTGACCTTCTTGACTTGTGCCAGCAATGAAACCTCCTGCTGCCACTCAGCCAAATGTCTTCGGGCGGATTGATTTTCCTTTTCAAGCGCCTGCAGTTGATTGTGAAGCCCTGCTCTTTCCTTCTCCAAACCACCCAATTGGCCTTTTAGCAGACGAAAGGTCTTCTCGTTAAGGAGCCATGACCCGGCAAGACCGACCAGCAGGCCGGCCAGAATCACCACAAAAATCTCAAGATTGGCTGCTGTGTCACACAATCCCCTGACGCTGCAAAGGTACCAGCGTGTGAAAAAAACACACAGGAGGAGAAAAACCGCAATCAGGGCATAAACGCCTCTCATAGCATTAAAATCGGTTAGTGAAGGTACGCTTTTCCCTTCATGCACCGTAAAGAATTGTGCCCGCTTATGCAACCATGCTGAAAATTGCAGTGTCACCGGTTCATGCCTTGCTTTCAGGAATCCGATTTAGTCAGTAGCCCATGGAGAATCCCACAGCAGGCGTAACTTACCTTCCACCAAAAAGCAGAAATCATGATCAGGAACTATTTGACCGTCGCGCTTCGAAACCTCAGGAAGCAGGCATTCTATTCGCTGATCAACATCCTTGGCCTGAGTGTTGGTGTGGCGGCATGTCTGATCATTGTGCTTTTTATTTTTGATGAAGTCAGCTATGACAAATGGAATACGAAGGCTGACCGAATTTATCGGCTGAACAATGAAATCAAGTTCGGCGGGAATCACTATCGGATGACCTATAGTTCGGCCCCTGCTGCTCATGCGCTCTCCCAGGACTATCCTGAAATCGAGTCGACGGTTAGGTTCCGCAGTTATGGTTCCTACCTGGTAAAGACGGCTGATGGAATAGAAAATATCAAAGAGGCCAATGTCATGTGGACCGACAGCACTTTTTTCAAGATCTTCTCTGTGAAGGTGCTGGAGGGTGACGCCAATACCGCCCTAACATATCCCGCCAGCGTTGCGATCAGTAAAAAAATGGCTGCCAAGTATTTCCGGAACGGAAACGCCCTGGGGCAATCCCTGATTCTCGACAACAAATACAATGCTAAGATCACCGCCATCTTCGAAGATATTCCAGCGGCATCGCACTTTCACTTTGACATCCTGATCTCCATGGTGGGGGATTGGCCTGTTGCCAAAGAAGCTCAATCCCCGGTGTTCTTCAGCAATAATTTCAATACCTACCTGCTGTTGAAAGAGGGTGCATCCCCTAAAGGGCTTGAGGCCAAGTTTCCGGGCTTTCTTGAGAAATATGTTGGCCCCCAAATCGCACAGTTGTTGGGTGGCGACTTTACGATGGAAAAATTTCGTGCCTCGGGGAACAAGTATGAAATAACCCTTACGCCCCTCCTGGACATTCACCTGCATTCTGACCTGAAGGGAGAATTCGAAGCCAATGGAGGCATTGCCTATGTCTATCTTCTCGGCACAATAGCCCTCTTCATCCTGGCCATTGCCTGCGTCAATTTTATGAACTTGTCCACGGCCCGCTCCAGCAACAGGGCCAAAGAAGTTGGTGTTCGCAAAGTAATGGGGTCTCTGCGGTCACACCTGGTTCGTCAGTTCCTGGCCGAATCCACCCTCGTAACCGTTCTTGCTTTTGTGATTGCGATAGCGATCGCCTATTTGGCTCTTCCTACGTTTAACTCACTCTCGTCAAAGCATCTTCAGCTACCCTTCAACAATCCCGCCTTTTATTACGGCCTGGTCGCAATGGCAATGGTAGTAGGAATGCTGGCGGGCATTTACCCTGCATTTTTTCTTTCCGGCTTTAAACCTGTGGATGTGCTGAAGGGTAAGCTTTCCCTCGGCAACAAAAGCGGTTTTATAAGAAGCGGGCTGGTCGTGTTTCAGTTTGTGATCTCCATCTTTCTCATTGTTGGCGCAATCACGGTAAACCGTCAACTGAATTACATTCAGCATAAAAAACTTGGCTTTGAAAAAGACCAGTTGCTCATTGTGAAAGACGCCTACGCCCTGCGACCCAATGTTCAGGCCTTCAAGGATGAGGCTCTTAAAATTGGATCCATTGAAAGTGGTACGATTTCCGGATTCCTGCCGGTCGAAAATTCGGATGTCAACAGAAATGACAATAGCTTTTGGAAAGAGGGCAAGGAGCCAACCACTGAAAACCTGGTTAGCCTCCAGGACTGGCGTGTGGACAACGATTACGTCAGGACATTTGGAATGAAGATCAAAATGGGGCGGGGATTTTCTGCCGAATTTCCCTCCGATTCTTCCGGAGTAGTGCTCAATGAGGCTGCGGTCTTGCAGTTCGAATTAGGGGACAATCCTATTGGTCAGAAAATCACAACATTCTCTGGCACGCCTGACGGTTCTCCCGACCCCAGCAGGACGCGGTCCTGGACTGTCATTGGGGTGGTTGAGAATTTTCATTTCTCCACCATGCGTGAGGGAATTACTTCACTGGGGCTGTTCCTGAAGGGACGCAGTGACGGAGCGGTAACATTCCGATTCAACGGCAAGGATTCGCAGGCGGTTATTCAATCCCTCGAAACCCTTTGGAAAAAGCTGGCTCCAGATCAACCGTTTCTGTATTCCTTTCTTGATGAAGATTTTGGAAAAATGTACGCAGCTGAACAAAAGCTTGGTGAGATCTTTACGCTGTTTGCCGGGCTGGCGATCATCATTGCCTGTCTTGGGCTCTTCGCCCTGACAGCTTTCACCGCAGAACAACGGACGAAAGAAATCGGAGTACGTAAAGTATTGGGAGCGTCAGTTAGCAGCATTGTGGTCCTGCTGTCGAGGGAATTCGGAAAACTGATCCTCATTGCCTTTGCGCTGGCCGTGCCCCTGGCCTGGTATGCAGTTGATTGGTGGCTGCGGGGTTATACCTACAAGGTGGAAATTGGATGGATGGTGTACGCATTGGCTGGACTCTCTGCCTTCGCTATCGCCTGGATTACCGTGGGCTATCAATCCATCCGCGCGGCAATTTCAGATCCTGTCAAATCGCTGAGAAGTGAATAAGCTATTTTGAGTCTCTTATCAACTGCTCAAAAAACCAGATTCCATACCGATAGCTTTCCAGGCTTACCCGCTCGTCAATGCCATGGAAACCAATGGGGTCCACCATCGGGCTGAATTTTATAATGCCGGAAGAGACTTCTCCAAAATGCCGCGAATCGGTTCCTCCAATCAACAGGAAAGGAGTTGTAATGGTTTGTGCAAATGTCTTCCTGACGCTCATCTCGACTTTCCTGTATGCAAAACTTTGCGTGGAAGTAACGGGGGTCGCCTCTGAACCAGCCTTGCCATAGCTGCTGATCTTTACCCTTTCATCGTTGATGGCCGCAGTCACATGAGCGATTACATCCTCAGCGCTGTTCCCCGGCAGCAACCTGAAATTCACAACTGCTTTTGCCACTGTAGGGATTACGTTTTCCTTCATGCCCGCATTGATGATCGTTGGCACCATGGTTGTGCGCACCATGGCATTGGTACCTCCGCCCTTTGCATAAGCACTTATAATGCCCCGCTTGAACAACCAGCGGTTGGCCAGGAAAAGTCGTTTAGAAAACGTCATCTCCGGACCGATGTGATCAAACAAGCCCTCTGTTGCTTCTGTAAACTCTGCCGGCAAAGGATTTGCACGCAAATTCACCAACGCTTTCGACAGGATATCAACGGCGGTTTCTTCCTCTGGCATCGAGGAGTGTCCACCGGCTTTTTCAACCGTTAATTCCAGCGATAAAAATCCTTTTTCAGCTGTGCCCAGAAGCGCCACGGGCCTGGTCATGTCTGGCACTTTCTCCTTTGTTATTATACCTCCTTCGTCCAGCACAAGTTCAGCCTTTACGTTGCGGGATTTCAGCACCGCTGCCACGGCCTTTGCACCAGATCCTCCGAGTTCCTCATCGTGACCGAACACCAGGTACACCGTGCGTTCTGGCTGGTAGTTCTCCTTCAGCAATTTCTCAACCGCTTCAAAAATGGAAACGAGATTTAGTTTGTCATCCGTGGTGCCACGGCCCCAGATAAAATCTTCCTTTAGTTCTCCTCCGAAGGGGTCTACCGTCCACATGGTTTTGGTTGCATCCTCAATCGGAACAACATCCTGGTGCGCCATGAGTATGATGGGGCCCAGACCTTGATCTCTCCCTTCCCATTTGTACAGCAGGCTGTAGTCGGCCACAATTTCGCGCGACAGCTTTGAGTGAACATTTGGATAGGTTGTTTCAAGGAATCTTCTGAAGCCGGTAAATTGGGCTGAATCAAAAAGAGCGGGATTGTCATTGGAGATTGTCCGATAGGTGACAGCCTGCCTGAAGTGTGCCACGGCTTCAGCAGGCAGTTCCGGTGCAGGCTGCGCTTCATTGAAAGCCTGCCTGGATGTGAAGCGAAGCGTGTTGAAAAGCAAAACTCCTGCCAGGGCCGCAACGGCCAGAACAACCAAAATCAAAATTTTCCTGATCATCCCTATTTATACCTTTTGCCCTTCTTCATGACCATGTCAACGCTTTGGAGGAGATCAATGTGCCGGAGCACGTCACCTTTTACCGCAATAATGTCAGCATATTTTCCTTCGCTCACGGTCCCAAAATCCTTCTCTACTCCCATGGCAACAGATGGCCAATAGGTCCCCGCCCGGATCGCATACATGGGATCAAAACCAAACTTGTTGACCCATACATCAAATTCATTCCATGTGCTTCGGCTGTGAAACTCCATGGGAATGCCGCTGTCGGTTCCTATCAGGAGCACCACACCAGCCTCTTTCAGTTGTTTCACTTTTTTCTCAAGTGTGGGTCTGCGTATGGGGTTGAGCTGAAAGTAGCTTAGTTGTCCGGGCTTTGTGATGGACTGCCTGATGTCCCTGATGATGGAGTCCGGTAAGTCCAGGTGCCAGGACTCGTCGTCGAGCATTTCAGGATTGTCCCTGATGTATTCATAATTATAAAGGGTTTCAACGGTAGGCGTCCAGAAGAGCGGGCCGAGACTCATTTGCGCGGTGCGCTCCTTGATCATGGCAATAATGTCCTCCGGGTATTCCGGTGCAGCGGCCAATCCTGTATGTTCAAAGCAATCCACACCCGCTTTCAATCCTTTTCTGATCTCCTCCGGGCGGTGTGAGTGACCCACTACCTTCAATTTGTTTTTGTGCGCCTCATCAACAACTGCCGTGATTTCAGCCTGTGTCATCTGGTCCTGATCAATCAGTTTGATTACGTTAACTCCCGCCTTGACCAACTGTTGTACTTTGGCCCTTGCATCTGCATCGCCCTTCACACCCCAGCGAAATGCCTCCGTACCAGGGTAGGGCTCATGCTGAATAAAGGGACCCGACATGTACATGGTGGGGCCGGGAATCTCACCTTTGTTGATCCGGTCGCGGACAGAAATACTGGGATCCAACGGGCCTCCCAGGTCGCGCGCGCTCGTAACACCAGCCATGAGCAGTTGATGAGCCGATGCGGGCATTATTACATTCCTGGCAAGTTTCAAGTAGTTTTTGTCCCAATGGGTATAATCGCTGTGTCCATCAAGGTAAAGATGGACGTGCATGTCCCACAGGCCCGGCAGCACGCTCATTCCTTCGGTTGAGATTATATCGGCTCCCTTCGGAATTTCAATCTTTCCAACCTGGCCAATGGCTTTTATTCTTTCTCCTTCAATGATGATCACGCTGTTCTGAAGCGGCTTCCCGCCGAAACCGTCAATCAGGGTTCCGCCGCTGAGTACTTTAATGTTACTCTGTGCAAAGGCGGATCCGCTCATGCACAACAGGATAATGGCTGCAATCTTTTTCATGGTTGATTTGGATTGGGCCAATCTAAAAAATAATAGCGAGACTCCCTGTTGAAATGTTAGGAGCGGATTTATCGGCATTCAAATGCCCGAATAGCAGCTAGTTCTTTTTTGTAAAAAAACTTGGCTCTGTGGCATCAAATGTCATTGGTTGGGCAGTACACCAAAATCACCCCTTAGGGTCCTGTACCGTTTCCTCGCTTCTGCAGCATAAACACTGCCCGGAAACTTGTCAAGAAATGATCGGTAAATTTCCTTGGCCCTTTCTCTGTCCTGGAGCTGGTGTTCATCGATATCACCTTCGAGAAAACTCGCGTCGTCGGCCAATACATCCTCGCTGAATTCAACCTGGATCTTTTGAAGAAGGGAAATAGCTGCCCCAAAATCTCCCTGCTTCATTCTGATGTTTGCCTCTAGCCACCAGATGTCATCACTGAGGCTGTGGTGCGGGAATTGCTTTTCAATTTCATCCAGGGTTGCCAGCGCCCTGGTGGTCTTGTTCTGAACAAGATCCAGTTCCGCTGCTGCAAACATCTTCATGGGTGTTCCGACAGTATCAAATGCTGTATTCTCCTTGATGCGCATGCTCAGTTCCATCGCGTCATTGGCAATTTCCCTGGTCGTTGCCTGCTTAAGGATGTCCAGGTGTTCCTGCGCCAGCTTGAAGTCACCCTTGTAATAAGAGAGTTTGGCATTTCGCAATTTGGCTTCATAACCAAGCGGCGCATCACGTTGACTCTTTTCTACCTGGGAATACAAAAGGGTTGCTTCCCACGGCTCTTCCTTGAGAAGGTAAATATCTCCCAGCTCAAGTTTCGCCCTGGCCTTTAAATACGGTGGCACACGAGGGTGGTTGGCAAGTGCCGTCAGTTTGTTTATTGCAGAGTCCTTTTCATCCAGGTAGTAGGCATGAAGCAGCGCCTCATTGAGCGAGGCTTCATAGCTGTTTGCGTTATCGGGATAACGGGCCATGAATGACTGGTACTCCCTGGTGAGGTAGCGGACGGAGTCGGTATTGACCGGGAAGCTCATTTTTACCTTTGCCTCCCGCGCACGGATCAACCCCAGCCTGGCCGGGAGGTAATTTTCGGTATTGGCAAACTCCTTGATCACATAGGAGAAACTTTTGTCTGCGCTCACATAGTCTTTATTGCTCAACGCTATTTGCGCTATCTCCAGTGTCTTGGAATTCTCCTTACGAAAACGCTTGTCATACGCCCTTGCCTGGATGTAGGCTCCGTTAAAATTCTTCTGTTGAAGATTTACCCAGATGAGCAGGTCGGCAAAAACTTCAGAGTCTGGAAACTGCTGCACTTTGTCGTACAGCATTCGCTCAAGGCTTTCAAGCTCGTCGGGCTTGTTGAGGAACAACTGAAGAAGGTTTTTCAGATAGTTCAGGTTTGCGGGGGCCTGAGTGACATAGTTGAGGTATTCCTGTACCATTTCATCCCGCTTTCCTTCTATCCGGTAAAGGTTTGCCATCTCCAGCGTGAAGGCCGTGGGGTTGCCCAGGGCTTGCCGCAATTCCTTGAGGGTATAGACCGCATAGTCGGGCTGATTGTGAGCAGCCAGGTAGTCTGCAATCGATTTGGCGCGGTATGCATCAGCGAGTGATGACTTGACCAGGGCCTTCAGGTATTTGTCCGCCTTGGGAAGGTCGCCTGAATGCAGATAAACGAGGCCGAGATCAACCCGATATGAAATCCGGTCATCAACCTTCCGGATGACACGCTCCACGTAATCCTCTGCTTCTTTGAACTTGCCCATATCCAGAAGAAGGTTCAGGTAATTATTGTGTATGGCAGGAATATTGTCCGGATTGCGTGAAAGGGTTTGATACATCGCCAGGGCCTTGGCTTTGTCCCCCTTCAGAAAATATTCATTCGCTATGCGTACCTCAGAATCCTGAGCCACCACCGGCTGCACAGAAACAACACACAATACACACGATAGTATTATAGTATTATATATATATAATAAATAATAATAGTAATAAGGGTTGTGCATTTGTGGACAGGTGTTGTAAGGCTTTTAATGTCTAATTCTTGTGAATAGTATTGTTAACAGATATTGGCCTTTCGGCTGTTAGGTGCTCGTTGGGTCCGGTTAGGTAACAATTTCTGTGGCCGTGTATAAAGAATTCAACAAAGTAAACGCTGTTGATAATGTGGTGTCAAGTTCGGATAACTTCTTCTTTTGTTGAACTTATATCCGGTTTCAGGCATAGTTACGGGCGAGACATGGAGATGGCTGATTTTATCCACAAGTTATCAGAACTTTAGGATCAACGGACCCAATTCCCAATTTGCGCGTATGGGGAATGTTTGCTTTCCCTCGCTCGTCTTGTAAAATACCACTTTTTCAGGGACTTGTCGCTTGTTGTAATTCCCCGGATCCCATTTTCCATTGTTGTTTTGATCGATCACAACCCTGATTTGGTATTCACCCGGAGGTAATTTGTCAAAGGTGTGTTTGGCCACGTTTGAGATGCTCTTTTGAATCCTCCCCTGCCCATCCAGGAGTTGTATGATATACTTTGACTGGCTGGTTTGGGTTTGGACAAATAGCACACCGGCATCTTCTGCCCACAGTATATTGATGGGAACTGTTTGCTGCTTGCTGCTGTCGCCCTCAATGGAGTATAGAAAACCCTTTCCTGCTTTAAGCTTGAGTTTAAGTTCATCTTCTGTCTTGAATATCTTTTTGTCTAATTCTTTTGTCAGCGTGATGGCCTTGTTCTGGGTGTCAATCTCTATATCATTCTTGTTAATGGCTACTCGCCTAACCGAATCAACCTCTATATAAATGCTGTCGAAATTTATGGTGGCGATTGGCTTGCTGAATTCCAGCTTCGTTAGAAATTTTCCGCTTTCCGGATCAACGGTTGGACTTCCTGAAGACCACTTGAAGGATTCTTTCACTGGCTTCGTATCAGTCTTCTTGATATAAAAGAGCGTGTCAACCTTACTGTCAATACTGTCCTGTGCCAAAAGGCGCAGTTGCAGGCTGTCGCTCATGTTCTCGGGGTACCAGAAATTGATTTCTGTGTGGTTACTGCCAAAGGCGTGGATAATATCTTTGCTACCCTCAATTTTGTAATCGGTTAGAAATTTATTGAATCGCACCCGGGTGAGGTTGCCGATATTCCTGATGGCTGTCAGTTTCAACGGCCGTGCATCAAGCAGGACGAGTCCGATCTTGAGTGTGTCTCTGTTCTTTTGGAGATGTATGGGAGCTTCTATAAACCCGTATCGTTCGGAACGGCTTTCTACTTTGAGGTTCTTGTTCTTGTCATCAAAGGCGTAAATGTTATAGCTGCCCTGTTTGAGGTTCTCCAGGATGAATACGCCTTTCTTGTCAGTCTTCGTAAAATAGTTCGGGGTGTCGGTGAAGATGTCGAAAGTGTCTATGGAGTAGATGGCAACGGTTATTTTTTCGATAGGCAGGCCTTTTAGAATTTCTTCTACGGTGCCTGAAAGCCGGAGGGAGTCGATGCTTGTTCCGGTACTGAATGCCAGCTTGAGGTTAATGGGGTTGTTACTTTCAGTGACGTCCTGCACACCTTCCCTGAAAAGGATGGTGTAAGTGGTGCTGTCTTTCCATCCGTCTTTGGGGGTGATGATGACCTTGTTTTTTTTGACAATTGTCGATATGTCTTTGCCTGGTGATGGGGTAATGATGATTTCCTCTTTGGGGTTATTGAGTTTAACGTATTCATCAAATTGCAACTCCACTGTCTTGCCTTTGAAGTTGGATTGCTTATTGGTTGGGGTTGATTGCTCCAATTCCGGAGGCTTTACATCTTTCGGTCCGCCGCTGGGCGTTGTCAGGTTGGCGCAGGCGACGAGCAGGAGATAGAACAGCAGGAATGGGAGAATCCGTACGATCATTTCTCTGCGATATATATTAAGCTTGAGTAATTCTTGTCAAGCCGCGCCCTTCGGTTTGATTTCCATCCGGTAAATATACCGGGTACAGCATGTTGTAGGCCAAGCCTGTTGCCGGCTTTGTACTTTTCACTCAGCATACTGACGTAATAGGCATCAAGTTTCATCGGAAAAATTTCTTTTACCCTTAGGCCATTGTTGTCAAGGAGCCTGGTCATGCTCTCTCTTTTGAAGTGCCAAATGTGACGAGGCACATCGTAAGCTGCCCAAAGGGATCGATAGCTGACCGCATCGTAACTCTCGTGATTGGGTACAGCTATAAAAATGATGCCATGATCGTTGAGTCTTGCTTTTAGTGCCTGAAGAGTTCCCGTGAGATCGTACACGTGTTCAAGAACATGCCACAGTGTGATGACATCAAACTTTTGGTCAGGCAACTTTTTGATGGTGTCTGATAGAGGCAGGTTTTGATTCTTCGCTATGGCCCGGGCTTCATTGGATGGCTCCACACCGAAGACGTTGTTACCTTGTTGTCGGCAATAGTGGAGAAACGCACCGGTACCGCAGCCAAAATCAAGAATCGTTCTGTGAAGCAAGTAAGGTTTTACGAGGCGGTATTTCCATCGTAAAGCTAAACGCCTGAGGGTTAGATAGATATAGTCAAACAGGCCGGAGGATTCTGATTGGTGTGAAATGTATTGAGATGACTGATAATAGGATGGGGCGGATGATTCTGTTGGACGTGGGTTGGTAAGGAGGAGCCCGCAGGCTGGACATTGTTCCACATGAAACACCTCTCCGGAAGTTGTGTGGTCTTTACATTCCAGGTATGGTTGAAATGATTGTCCTGAACAGACTGGGCAGCGCTCTACTTTTTCAAGTGACATTACTTGCCAAGGTAAACAGTCATGATCGAAACATCGGCAGGTGAGACCCCGCTGATTCTGGACATTTGTCCGATCGTGGCCGGGCGGTGTTTCTTCAGTTTTTCGCGGGCTTCTGAGGACAGTGCTTTGACCCGGTCATAGTTAAAGTCGTTGTGTATTTTATACTCATCCAGGCTTTCGATCTTCTCCGCCATTTTTTGCTCACGTTCAATGTATGGCTCGTACTTGACTACGATTTCTGCCTGTTCAGCAATTTCCTGGGTGTGCTGGTTGATGATGGAGCCAACGGTTGGGTGAAGATTTAGGAGCTCTTTAATGCCGATCTCAGGCCTCTTCAAAAGGCTGGAAACGGAAACCTTTTCCTTGATGGGTGATGAGTTGATGTTTGCGAGGGCATCGTTAATTTCTTCGGGAGAGACTTTTAGACTAGACAGATCTTTCAGGATATCTTGAAGCCCTGTTTGTTTCACGCGAAGCGCTGTCAGTCTTTCTTCGCTTGCTAGTCCGAGGGCATGTCCTTTTTCAGTTAAGCGCAAATCGGCGTTGTCCTGGCGCAGCAGGATTCTATATTCTGCCCTGGAGGTAAACATACGATAGGGTTCTATGGTGCCTTTGTTTACAAGGTCATCGATGAGTACACCGATGTAGGCCTCAGAACGTTTGAGTACTAACGGCTCTTTTGAGAATACTTTGTTGTGCGCATTAATGCCAGCCATTAGGCCCTGGCATGCTGCTTCTTCGTAGCCGGTGGTACCGTTAATTTGACCCGCAAAATACAGATTATCAATTAGTTGTGTTTCAAGCGTAAGCCTTAACTGAGTTGGCGGGAAGTAATCGTATTCAATGGCGTACCCAGGGCGGAACATTCTTGCGTTTTCGAATCCAGGAATGTTTCTCAGGGCTTTGTATTGTACATCCTCGGGTAGCGAAGTAGAGAAACCATTGACGTAGATCTCAACGGTATTCCAACCTTCAGGTTCTACGAATATTTGGTGCCGATCGCGTTCGGCGAATCTGTTGATCTTGTCTTCAATGGAGGGGCAGTACCTTGGTCCTACTCCTTGTATTCTCCCTTGGAACATGGGCGACTTTTCGAAGCCCTTGGTCAGTTCGCCATGGACCGATTCATTCGTGTACGTTATCCAGCAGCTTAGTTGTTTTTCCAGCTTTTTGGATGAATCAAGGAATGAAAACTTACCTGGTTCTTCGTCTCCTTTTTGCTCCTCCATTCTGGAATAGTCAAGAGATCGGCCATCCACCCGCGGCGGTGTGCCCGTCTTCATTCTTCCGGATTCGAATCCCAATTGTACCAGGCTCTCAGTTAGTCCAGTGGATGCTTTTTCGGCGGTTCTTCCTCCGCCGAAGTTCTTTTCGCCTATGTGGATCTTGCCGTTGAGGAATGTTCCATTGGTCAGGATGACTGATTTGGCCCTTATTTCAAGTCCAAGAGCAGTCCTGACACCTCTTACCCTGTTAGCTTCCACCAATAGGCCGGTTACCATTTCCTGCCAGAAGTCAAGGTTGGGTGTTCTTTCCAACATCAACCTCCACTCTTCGGAAAACCGCATTCTGTCATTCTGAGTACGGGGACTCCACATGGCTGGTCCTTTTGATCTATTCAGCATTCTGAACTGAATCATGGACTTATCAGAAACCAGGCCCGAGTATCCACCGAGGGCATCAACCTCCCTTACAATCTGACCCTTGGCCACGCCACCCATCGCTGGGTTGCAGGACATCTGTCCGATGGTTGTCATATTCATGGTTACCAGCAGAACCTTGGAGCCCATATTGGCAGCCGCTGCAGCAGCCTCACAACCGGCGTGCCCGGCCCCCACTACAATGACATCGTATTCTGGAAACATGATCGTTTGGACGTTTCACGTGGAACAACCCCAATACAGGGTCTACTGTTCGTTTCACGTGGAACTTATTTCCACAAAGATAGGCAAGCTTCTTCTTTCTGTCGCATTTGGGCTTTTTGCCCGGGGCTCTTGTCTTGGTAGCCCAGAAAGTGGAGGAGCCCATGGGCTATCACCCTCCTAAGCTCCACCTCAAATGCCTGGTCAAACCTGGCCGCATTCTCTTTCACCCTGGGAATGCTGATATAGATCTCGCCACTTATCATACCAGACTCAGAATCGTCGAAGGAAAGGATATCCGTGTATGTTGAGTGCTGAAGGAATTCCTTGTTTAGGGACAAGAGGTGTTCGTCTGAACAGAATACATAGGACAATGCGCCCAGCGCCTGGTGCTCATGCTGGCAAATTGCCTTGAGCCAACTTGCAGTCTTTCTTGGATGGGATAGTTTGAACCTTGGATATGCTGAGTGGAACTGGATGCTGGCCCTAGGCATTCATATAAAAGCTAAGCTCAACGATCCGACCACCTTCTTTGAAATCAACTTCATCGGAAAGGTGCTTCATCAGAAAAATGCCCCTTCCACCCGGTTTTTCAAGGTTTTCAGGCGAGGTAGGGTCCGGCAAATTGTGGTAATCAAAACCCGCTCCGGTGTCTTCAATGCGAAACCGGATGGTTGATTCATCCAGGGTAAGCGACAGGGAAACATTCTTGGCCGAATCGTTCCTGCTGCCGTGCTTGATGGCATTGTTAACAGCTTCTGTCACGGCAATCATGATGTTGCCATAGATATCATCATCCAGCTGAAACTGTTCTTTGGCGTTGTCGATGAAGCTCTCGATCATTCTGATATTCTCGGTAATGGCAGGAACCTCGATTCGGATGTTCTTCATTGATTTCTACTTCTGATTACCGAGTCGTTTGAAATACTCATTGACTTCTTTCTTGTAGTAAGGATAAAGCTTTGGTGGCATCGTCTTGAGCAATTCTACTTCTTTTTCCTTTAAACGTAAATAGTCTTCAAATGCTTTGGGAATTTCTTTCTGATAATCCTTTGCTGTCTCACCCTTTCGCTCTTCATCGAGCTCCTGTTCCCGCATGGATTTCTCAGATTCAAGCAATCTGGTCAGCACTTCCTTCTGCCTGCGGATGGTTTGCTCCGTCAGCTGCTTATTAACCAGATCCATCTCGGTTTGTTCCATCTTTCCTGGCAGGTCGTTGCCGAGGGGCTTTCCTCCCTCCTGCTTTAGTTTCTCCTGCATTTCCTGAAGTGCCCGCCGAATGCGCTCCTGCTCAGCGGCCATCCTGGCTAATTCTTCAGACAATTGCCGGCCGCTCTTGCCGCTGTTTCTTATCTGCTCCATCTGCTGATTCAACTTCTGCTGCATCTCACCCAGACTCTTCTGGCCCTTGTCCTTCTTAGGTTTCCCCATTGAAGGCATGGCGTTGGCCATCATGTCCATCATCATGTCAAAGTGATCGTTCAACATCAACGCCAGGTTGTTGATGCTGGTCATTGACAATTGCATGTCGGTGCTGGCATTGCTTTTCTTTCGCTCTTTAATGTTCTCAGCCGCTTTATCCAGGTGCCCGTTGAGCTCACCGATTTCCCGGGTGACAATACTGCCCATGAAAGGATCCTTCTTCGCCAATGCTAACAAGCTGTCTTCCAGAACTTTAGAGTCATCCTGGATCTTCAATTGATTTTGTGAAAGCTGGACATACCTCGGATCGCTTTGTTGAATCACGTTGAATTCTTTTATCAGCGACTCCTGATCAAATGAGAGTTTGATAAGTCCATGGATGATTTGCCGCAAAAATTCCAGGTTCTGCTGGTCGATTTCCATCTCCATGGAATTCTGCATCGACTCCAGTTGCTTTTGCATCTTGTTCATCTTTTCCCTCGCCTGTTTTTGAGGAGCGGTTGCCTTCTTCGGGCTTTTCTGCTGAAGCGCATCCTTGCTTTGTTTCTCGAGCTCCTTCATTTGATTGATCTCCTCCTGGGACGGAGTATCCTTGGGCTTGTCCAACTGGTCGCTCAACTTGTTAAGGTCCTCAACTGTTTTTTGGAACTGATCAGCCCGTTCATTCAATTCTTCCTGTTCTTTGGCCAAATCCTCTTCATTGGGGGATTGCTCCTCACCCATGTCGCCAGCCTCCTTGTTGTCCTCCTTGCTTTCTTTGCCAGCTTTTTCCTGATCTGACCCCTTTTTCTCAGCAACATCCTTCTTCTCCCCCGCCAGCTCCCGGGTCTTTTCAAGAATTTCCTCCTGCTTTTGTCCTTGCTCTTTGATCTCCTGAATTGCCTGATCCAGCTTGTAATCATATTGAAGCTGTTTGAACAATTCCAGTGTACGCTCAAGCTCTTTTTCAATATTGATTTCCTGCCGGTCCATTTTTTCGAGCATCTTCTGGATTTGGGCCGGATCCTGATTTTCCTTCAACATCTTTTCCAGTTCTTCAAAAAGCCTTTTGGTCTCATCGTCAAGCAGTTCATTCATCAGTTTCTGAATCTGTTCCGACTTTTCGCGGATCCTTTCGTTTTGCTCCGAGAAGGCGTCCTTTTTTTCTTCCAGGGATTTGTTTTCCTCCTTCAATTGTTCAACGAGTTGGTCCAGGCTCTTCTTTTGCTGGATGAGGTCTTCAAGCATTTTCTTGTCCTGCCAGTCAAGTGATTGCTTGCCTTTCAATTTTTGCTCAGCCTCTTCAATGGCCTCCTTGAGTGATTTGGCTTTCGTGAGGCTGCGCTGAATTTCACTTTCGGTGGAGGATTGAGACCGCTTGATGTCCGCTTTGAATTCCTCAATGGAGGGCAACTCAAACTGATAGGCAGCCGACTTGGTTGACTTCCTTCCATGAACGCCGTCATTGTCCCACACTTCGAGATAATATTGAAGTCGGTCGCCGGCGCTCAAATGAATGGAATCCAGTTTCCAGTCGAAGAAGAAATTTTGCTGTGACTGGTGCGGATCAATGCCCAGGTTAACTATACCCGTCTTTTCTTCTTTGTCTTTCCCCGTGACCTGGAAATGCAGGTCCAGTTGAGACAGACCATAATCGTCCTGGATGTTGCCAGCCAGGATGATAGACTTGAACAGCACAGAATCCCTGAGGTGCTCCACGACGATAGATGGAAACTGGTCCTTGACAACATCGATATGATAGGCAATGCGATCCTTGTTCTTACTGTTTTCATTCTCCAGTGTGATTGAATAATCATCTGGTGCGAAGAAGCCTTTTCCAAATTCAAATAACTGATTATCAGATTGTTGCATGGGAACCGGCGCCCCTGATGCTGAGAAGAAAATAGAAGCCTGCCGGGTGTGTGCAGCGTTTAGCTTCCACAGGATTTTGGTCCCTTCCGGGATTTCAACGTTGCCCGCATTGACCAGTTTCTGCTGTGGCCTTCCAATGTATCGGGGAAACTGAAGGAGAACAATTAGGTTCATCAATTCCGGACGGTTGACAATCCTTATCGTATATGGACTTGAATAAAACCCAGCTGCCTCAACCTGGAAATTGAAATCCTGCTGGAGTTTTTCAAACGTGTACGAATACTCGCCGGGCTTCAAGGTCTCCATCTTCAGCCGCTGCTGGCCGGCCACCAGGTAGGCCGCATCGGGCACGGCATCTCCCGTCAGGCGAACACCCAATACGAAATCCTCGTTGGGAAAGGATACGAGCTTCTCATTCAAAACAGAAAACGTGAAAGGAGCCTGAGGAGAAAATTCCTGGTTGAAGTGGATAATCCTGTCAGCGCTCTGTGTGAATATTCTTTGGTTGGTAATGAATAGGATGATGAACAGACCAAATGGAGCGGCCAGGTATTTCAGATACCGTCTGTTCTCGCGCAGATCGATAATACTGTCGAAGGAGAAGCCCTCAAAGCTGGAAGCCTTTTGCTCAAGGCTGGCTTCCAGCAAGGCTCCTCGGTTCCTGGTTTCGGTCGAGAGTTGCAGAAAGTTCAAAAGACGGTCCTGGATGGTTGGGAAATGCCGGCCAATGATCAGGGCGCTTTGCTCTTTGTCAATGCCCCTCCCTGAAAGCCACCAGGTGATGGGTTCCCTGAGGAAGCTGGCAAAGCAACCAACAACAGCCAGGAAGAAAAGGATGAATAGCGTTAAACGGATTCCTTTACCAAGCCAAAAGCTATACTCGATCAAAGAGGCAAGCAAAAAATAGGCGAGGAGAAGTGACAAAGAGAGGATCGCACCCCTCACAAACAGATTCAGGTAATACTTCTTCCGGAAAGAGGAAATCTTATCATCAACAACCTTGACCTGGCTCCCCATGCTTCTTCAAAACGTAAGTAATCAACCGTTGGTTTAAGCGACATTAAATATAAGCATGCCCTAAGCGAATTCAACGGGCATTTCCCGGGGCCTACATAATTCGGCTTTGATGGGGAGGAATCCAGGCGAACTCTTTCTCAAAGTACTCGATAACATGCATCTTCAGCAGCTTCTCCTGTTCCAACAGGTCAAACCGGGGTAATTTCCTGTCGAGCTTCCAGTGGGGCCAACCGTCTTCATCGAGACCCTCGAGGACATAATAGCCTGACAGGCTGAGTACCTTACAGATGGCGATGTGCATCAAGTCCTGTTTCTCCTCCTTGGTAAACAACTTATGACCCTTACCGAGCTCTTGTACACCGATGAGGAAGAGTACGCCGTTCAGGTCTTTGGGTATTTGGCCCAGCATGCGCTCAATTTCGTGCATGAGCGCATACCAGTTGCGCTCCAGTTCCAGGTCGCGCTTAAGCATGCTGAAGTGCCTCCCAGTATTCAAAGGCCCGCCGCAGGTGAGGAATAACAATCGTGCCGCCGATCAGGGTGGCGACACCCATCGCCTCGTTTACTTCCCTGGTATCGAAGCCCAACTCTTTGCATTTACCGAGGTGGTATTTAACACAATCATCGCAGCGCAGGACAAGCGAGCAGGTAAGGCCAATCAATTCTTTGGTTTTGATATCCAATGCTCCCGCCATATAGGCGTTGGTGTCCAGGTTGAAAATCCGTTTCAGAATGAGATTGTCTGCATCAGCAATCTTTTCATTCATCTTTTCGCGATAGTCATTGAATTGCTTTAGGATATCCATGTGTTTACATTTTGAATCAAATATCAGACTACCATGCTGGGAAATCAACTAAGGGAGTCAAATACCATTCTGGATGATTTCATTTCGCTGTTTTTTCCACGCTTTTGCCTGGCATGCAGCGGCCCAATGGTCAGGGGAGAAGAGATCTTGTGCACCCATTGCATTACCGAACTGCCCAAGACCCACTACCATTTGCTGCCGGAAAACCAGATCAAATTAAGGTTGGCCGGAAGGCTGCCCATTCACCACGCCTGGGCGTTCCTGAAGTTCCGCAAGCGCGGAATCGTTCAGCACCTCCTTCACCAATTGAAATACAACCAGCATCCTGAAGTTGGCGTGCGCCTTGGCCAGGCATACGGATGGGAGCTTTCCCAACACGGATATGACAAGCATTTCGACCTCATCGTGCCGGTTCCACTGCACACCACACGACAGCGACAACGCGGATACAATCAGAGCGCGAAGTTTGCGGAGGGGCTAAGCCTCGCGATGAATATTCCCTGGGACGAAAGTGTCTCTATCAGAACGCTATCCAGTGAAACGCAGACTCACAAATCAAAGTCGGAACGATGGGACAACGTGAAGGATGTATTTTCGATTGACTCCAGCTCAAAGGTCATGGACAAACGAATCCTGTTGGTGGATGACGTGATCACCACCGGAGCGACACTGGAGGCCTGCGGTCAACACCTGGTATCAAATGGATGCAGACAACTGAGCATTGCCTGCCTGGCCGAAGCACAATAGATAGAGCAAAACCAGCCAAAATGGCTCTGGAATGAGCTTTTTGGACATTCTCACTAATAAAAAAGCCCCTCAACATCTTGAGGGGCTTTTCGAAAATTCTTGTTTGTCAGTAGTTTGATCCAGCGCGAATCATGGCGCAACGGAAACCGATGGTTGCTGTTGCAGAATCCTGATCAAGGTAGCGGCGGGTACCGGGCGACATCCAGTAAGCAACGTCTTTCCATGAACCACCTTTATAAACGCGGGCCTTGTCAGTGATCAATGAAGTAAAGCCCTGGGGGTTCTTTTCAACATCGCTGTTATAATTCTTGGCTTCATCCAGGAAACCGTCACGACGAATCGGGTTAAGATCATCGAAATCCTGGTATGAGAGGGGACGATAAACGTCCATTACCCACTCACTCACATTACCGGCCATGTTATACAAGCCGTAATCGTTGGGAGGGAATTCATAGATGTAGGATGTGATGAGCGCACCATCATTGAGGCGGCCAGCAATACCGGCATAGTCTCCACGGCCCCTCTTAAAGTTGGCAAGGAAGAAACCCATTTGCTTACCGTATGGATTGCGAAGCGCATGTCCATCCCAGGGATAAATTCTCTGGTGGGTCTGCATTTCTTCGAGCCACTGGGTACCAATAAGTGCCTGAGCGGCATATTCCCACTCAGCCTCTGTTGGCAGGCGGTAGGCGGGGATTACAATACCAGATTCCAGTGGAATCCGTCCGCCAGCAGGAACTTCAGGAAGGTCCTGTCCGGATGCTTTCAGCAATTGCTGGTTAACTGCAGTTGTCCGCCACTTGGCATAATTGGTAGCTTGGCTCCAGGATACTCCAACAACCGGGAAATAGCGGAAGCCAGGATAACGCAGATAATGGTCAACATAAGGATCGTTAAAAGCCAGTTTGCCTACCCAAACCAGCGTGTCAGGCAAAGCGGCCTGATAAACTTCCTGTGAAGAATCTTTTGCGAGGTAGTGCATGTACTCAAGCCAGTGGATGTTTGCGATCTCGGTTTCATCCATGTAGAAGGAGGCAACTGATACGGTTCGCTCAATATTATCACGGTAAGACATGACGTCTTCTTCAAATGAACCCATGATGGCCCGACCGCCCTCAATAAAGACGGTATTGGGAGCATCAGGCTGACCTTCAAAGTCCTTTACCTGAAACCCGCCCGTTTCCTCGTCATTGTATTGGAGGTTAGTGGCTGTGCTCAACTGGCCGGGGTTAATGGCTGTTGGTTTACCACCCTTTTTGCCGGGCAGCAGAGAGCATGCCGCGATGAGAACCGAGCCGCCAACTACTGCTAAAAGACCTTTTATTTGCTTCATTTTTTATGTTTTATTGACTAAAGCAACCGCTAATATAAAGAGATAATTCTGTGTTTTCCAAAGCGTAGCGTTTTTTTGATGAATCCTTAGTGAAGGTGGAGCTACTGATTTAGCCATTTTGTCTGCGTTTATGCTAAACGACTAACCCCGCCCCGTATTGTCTGATTACCCTTAACTACGGGATAGCCATCGTGTCTGGTTTGTTCAAAGGCGCAAGCAAAGGTCCCAGGATTTCCAGTGCAGACTCAACAGAAAGGATATTTTCAATGGCCAGGGTGGGACGGCCCGCCTGGTCTTTGAGCCGGCATTGCTTTGAATGCTTCTGGACAAAGGTGAGAATCGCACCAAAGATCTCGGACTTAAAGTAACCCTCATTATTGCCAACGAAGGTTGCCCGAAGCCGGTTGTTCTTCAGGCTGATTTTTTCAAATCCCAGAAGTTCGCCTGCCCACCGGAGCCTGACGGTATCAATCAGCTGTATGACAGAAGGCGGCAATTCACCGAAACGATCCCTCAGCGATGCTGAGAATTGCTTAAGGCCTGCCTCATCCTTCAGTCCATCCAGCGTTGAATAGAGTTGAAGTCGTTCAGATGTATTGCTGACGTAATATTCCGGAATCAGAATCTCGAGATCGGTTTCGATCACGCAATCCGGCACGATCAGTTTTGCTTTTTCGGAGAGCTCTTCTGCAAACAAGTCTTTGAATTCATTTTCTTTCAACTCCTGGATGGCGTCGTCCAGAATCCGGTGATAGGTATCAAACCCGAGGTCATTGATGAATCCGGTTTGCTCCGCGCCCAACAGATTCCCGGCCCCCCGGATATCCAGGTCCCGCATGGCCACCTTGAATCCGTCGCCGAGCTCTGAAAACTCTTCAAGTGCAGCAAGTCTCTTGCGCGAGTCGGAGGTGAGGAGCGATGCGGGCGGCGTGAGGAGATAACAGTACGCTTTCTTGTTGGAGCGCCCTACCCTTCCGCGCATCTGGTGCAGATCGCTGAGGCCAAACATGTGCGCCTGGTTGATGATGATCGTATTGGCGTTGGGAATGTCGAGACCCGATTCAATAATGTTAGTTGACACCAGCACATCGTATTCGCCCTCAATGAACTGCATCATTACTTTTTCCAGCTTGTCGCCCTCCATTTGCCCATGGGCGATGCCGATACGGGAATCCGGAACCAGCTTGTAGATGATATTGGCAATGCTCTCAATGTCACTTACCCGGTTGTGAACAAAGAAGACCTGGCCCCCGCGACGAATCTCCTGGCTAACAGCATCCCGGATAATAATCTCGTTGTACGGATGCAATTCAGTGGTCACTGGCTGGCGGTTGGGTGGTGCGGTGGAGATGATGCTGAGATCGCGAGCGCCCATCAGCGAGAAATGAAGCGTCCTTGGAATCGGGGTAGCGGTAAGCGTGAGGACATCGATATTTACCTTCAGTTCTTTCAGGCGGTCCTTCACCTTTACGCCGAATTTCTGTTCTTCATCAATAACCAGGAGCCCCAGGTTTTTGAACTCTACATCTTTGCTCACGATGCGGTGTGTGCCGATGAGCAGATTGATCTTGCCTTCTTTTGTTTCTTTAAGAATCTCCTTGATCTGTTTTTCCGATTTAAATCTGGAGACGTAATCAATTTTTACCGGAAAGTTGGCCAGGCGCTCAGAGAATGTCCTGTAATGTTGCATGGCCAGTATGGTGGTGGGCACGAGGACAGCAACCTGCTTGCCATCGGTGCTGGCCTTGAACGCGGCGCGGATGGCCACTTCGGTTTTTCCGAATCCGACATCGCCGCACACCAGCCTGTCCATGGGGTGAGGATTCTCCATGTCTTTCTTGACATCATCAGTGGCACTGGCCTGGTCAGCCGTGTCTTCGTAAATGAAAGAAGTCTCCAGCTCTGCCTGTAGAAAACCATCCGGAGAGAATGCAAAACCCGGCGCTTTCTTGCGTTTGGCGTACAATTCGATGAGGTCACGGGCAATGTCCTTAACTTTCTTCCTGGCCTTTGCTTTCTTGGTTTCCCACTCATCTGAGCCCAACTTGCTGATCACAGGCGGGGCCCCCTCCTTTCCTGAATACTTGGAAATCTTATGAAGCGAATGGATGCTGGCATACAGCATGTCATTATCGCGGAAGACCAGCCTTACCGCCTCCTGTTCCTTGCCGTTCACCTCTTTCTTTTCGAGGCCGGCGAACTTGCAGATACCGTAGTCGATGTGGGTGACAAAATCTCCCGGCTGCAGGGTCTGCAGATCCCGGAAGGTGAGGGCCTTTGATTTGCTGAATTTTTCCTTGGCCCGGTAGCGGTGGTAGCGTTCAAAAATCTGGTGGTCGGTATAGCAAACGATCTTTAAAGAATGATCGATGAAGCCCTGTCGCAAGGGAAATTCCAATGACTGAAAAGCGAGTCCGGGCTGAATTTCTTCAAAAATTCCCTGGAGGCGCTCGAGCTGCCTGGGCTGCTCTGAGGCCACAAAGTTTGAATAGCCCTGCATCTGGTAGTCGACCAGGTTCTTCGACAGCATCTCAAAATTCTTGTTAAACGAGGGCTGCGGGGCGGACCGAAATTCAAAATTCTTTTGGGGTGTGAAATGTGCCCGGTTCCCGAATTCTATGATGGAGAGGGAAGAAAGCTGTTTGAGGAATGACGCAGCTGATTCGAAAAGATGCTCGGGCTCAAGGGAGAGTTTTGCGCCTCCGCTTTCCCGGACAATCATTTCAAAACTGCCGGTGGCCTTTTTGAAGCATTTGTCTAATATATCAGTCGTCAGTTCAACGTCCTTGATCCAGAGCCGCGTGGAAGTCGACATGAATTCAAGCAGCGACTGGCGGTCTTCCTTGACCAGCCTGGTTTGCACATTAGGCATGAGGCTGACTTTTTCCAGGACCTCTACAGAGAGCTGCGATCCGGGGTCAAAACTGCGGATGCTGTCAACCTCGTCGCCGGACAATTCGATGCGGTAGGGGAGTTCATGAGCAAATGAAAACACATCGATGATCCCGCCCCTGACCGCAAACTGCCCCGCCTCATAGACGAAATCCGTCTTCTCAAAATCATAGGAATGAAGAAACTCCTCAAGAAACTCCCGGTCCAGTTTTTCCTTTGTCTTGACAACGAATGTGTTGCTGGCCAGTGATTTTTTTGTGATTACCTTTTCCGACAGGGCCTCCGGATAGGTGATGATGATTTGCGACTCGGGGTGTGCGGTGAGGTGATTGAGGGCTTCGGCCCGCATCAGGACGTTGGCATTTTCTGTTTCGTCGTATTCATACGGCCTCTTGTACGACATCGGAAAGAGAAACACCTCTTTTTCGCCAAGCAGATTTTGAATGTCGTTGGAAAAGAAGGCCGCCTCCTCTTTGTCCTGAAGCACCACGAGGTGACTTGCCCGGATGCCTTTGCAGACGGCAGCGATGATGGTGGCATCGAGGCTGCCGGTTAATCCCTTCAGCCAGATTGTTTCTGAAGAGGACGTACGAATTCCTTCAGCCAGGTTTTGAACCAGGCTGTCCGCTTTGTACAATGAAATAAAATCAGCCGCCCTCAAACAACACTAAACAGAAAGGCAAAAGTACCCCAACGGCTAATGCTTAGCAACATTTGACAACGAATAGGCCCCATGGAGAATTAAACAATTTATCTTTCTAACTTTGACTTACCGTGAAATACGTAGAAACCCTGATACTTTTTCTCACCATCACTTGTTTGCTGTTTCTTACGATCGGGCTGGTCAGGCCTTGGGCAATGCTGTGGTGGGAAGATGTTCAAAACAGGATGAAAGTCATCAAGGTGTACGGCTCCCTGGCCATTGTATTTGGGTTGGTTTACATCGCTATGCGGTCATTCTTACATCCATGAAAGCCCTGATTTTACTGACGGCGGCCTTATTGCTTTCCTGTTCGCGGCCTGGGAAGGAAGCCGTTTCAGACGATGCGCCGGGGGCACTCCCTGCGTTTATGATCACCCTGACTACTGGCGAGCAGCTGATGTCCAACACGCTATCGGGCAACCTCATCCTTATTTTTTATAACCCGGAATGCGACCACTGTGAGCGCGAGGCTGAAGACATTCGCAAGAACCTTGGCTTATTTGAAAACTACTCACTTTATTTTATTGCGGCGAGCCCGCTGGATGTCATCAGTGAGTTCGCCAGGAAATATGACCTGGTCGGGCATTCCAATGTCAAATTTGCGAGGGCTGAGATACCGGATGTCATGCGTGAAATGGGACCGCTTGGAACCCCCAGCCTGTTTATCTATTCGAAAGAGAAGCAATTGGTGAAGAAATTCGATGGGGAAACGCCGGTGGAAGAAATTGCGAAATTCTTGTAAGGAATACTCAATTATTACTTAAACAATAGATGTTATGGAAGTACAAATTATCGCCGTCATTGCCGGAATAATCGTGCTGGCAACATGCTTTGTGACTGTAAAGCAAGGGTCCATTGCTGTGGTTACTGTGTTTGGAAAGTATAATAAGATCATGAAGCCTGGCCTGAATTTCAAGTGGCCGCTGATTCAGAAAATCTACAAGAGAATTTCTATTCAAAACCGTTCTGTCGAACTGGAATTTCAGGCGACCACCATCGACCAGGCCAATGTGAACTTCAAGGCGATGCTGCTTTTCGCTGTGTATAACCAGGAGGAGGAGACCATCAAGAATGTAGCCTTCAAATTCATGGATGAAAAGAATTTTATGCAGGCCCTGATTCGCACCATCGAGGGATCGATCAGAAGTTTTGTTGCCACGAAAAAGCAGGCGGAGATTCTTTCCCTGCGCACGGAAATTGTGAAAGAGGTCAAGGGGCAGCTTGATCATACCCTTGAAGGCTGGGGCTTCCATTTGTTGGACCTGCAGCTGAATGACATTGCTTTTGACGAAGCCATTATGCGGTCGATGGCCCAGGTCGTTGCTTCAAACAACCTTAGGGCAGCGGCTGAGAATGAAGGACAGGCACTGCTGATCACCAAGACCAAAGCCGCCGAGGCGGAAGGAAACGCAATCAAGATCGCAGCAGAGGCAGAGAAGATTGCGGCCTCGCTGAGGGGCCAGGGTGTTGCCTTGTTCCGTGAGGAGGTGGCGAAGGGAATGACCCAGGCAGCCAAGGAAATGCAGACGGCCAGCCTGGATTCGTCCTATATCCTGTTCTCGATGTGGACGGAGTCCCTCAAGCACTTTGCGGAACACGGAAAGGGCAATACGATTTTCCTGGATGGCTCGGTGGACAACATGAGGCGGAGCATTCACGAACTAATGTCCATGAGCAAGGGCGTTATCGATCCGGCCAAGCACTAATCAACTTGAAGAACCATAGAAAACGCGGTCAGGTTCTGATCGCGTTTTTTATTTCCGGCTTGCCATGGTAATGGTCCTTGTTAAGGGATTGTATTTTTGTTACGGTTTCAATTTCAAAAAGTCCCCATCAACAATCAAAAGCGTAACGCCGTTTTCAGAAACTGAGCGATGCGAACTGATTTCATCGGAGACTACATAAGTCATACCCTTTGACAGATGAAAATTCTCGGCGTTTTGCAGCTCGCTGGTGAATTCACCCTCCAGGCAATGCACGATATGACCTTTCTGGCACCAGTGGTCGGCCAGGTAGCCTTTGGAATACTCCACGATCCGGATGCGTAGGCCGGGGAACTGTATGGTCTGCCACCAGGAAGTTCCGGTTTCACCCTGATGCTCTATTTTGGGTACACCATCCCAATGGATAGTTTGGAAAGGAATGTAATCGGATGCGCTCATCATGTTAATGTTTAATTCAGGCAAAAACGTTTTTCATGACCGCTTATTTGATTCTCTCAGCAATCATGACGTGTTTCTCTTTTTCACTTTGTGCAGCGATCAGGTATCGCTCGCCGCCTTCCCTGAGTCCTGTCTTCTTTTTGATCCCCTCAACGCTCATCGGGTAATTTCGCGTAAGGATATTGGCATAACCATTCTTAAACCGGTCCTTGAGTTTTTTATCAAGCTTCACATGTTCTGTTATCCGGAAAATCCGGCCCGGGAAATTCTTTTGATCCGCGTTGGTATAAAGATGGGTATTGGGTGCGAGCTTTTTTACTGAAGCATGTTGTCCAACCCATTTGAAGGCGCCGGATTTTAATAAGGCTGCGTTGGGTTCATAGAGGAATTCCAGGGGTGAGGAAAACTCAACTGTTGAATTCTTTTCTTCACTCCAGGTGAATGATGAGGAGTCTATTACAGCGCCGATCCGGGAGAGGTCAACGGCCTGGATAAGTGGATCTCCACCCGCCCCGCGCTGAAGCAGGAAGAGCACTTCCTTGCACTCATTTTCAACTGAGATTACATAAATCCGGGAGACTTGCCGCAATTCACCAAAACCTTGATGAAGGTCAAGCAGGGGGGATGTTTTGATGAGTATGGTCGAAGATTTGTCAAGCAAGGCGTCCAGGAGTAAGGTAACATCCGGCTCGCAGTCCGTGAAGTGGTAGACCTTTTTTGAATGCCTTCTGCGGGATGGATCCAGGTAGATAAAATCCAGGGGTCCGATGTTCAATAGAAATTGATCGGCGGTAGTTTGGTGATAGGAAATATTTCTGGCGCCAAGCGTGCTGTGATTATGCTTTGTGGTTTCCAGCAGATCCGCATTTGGCTCCACATAATCAAGGTGGGAAGCAACGCGACTCAAAAAATAGGAATCTATTCCCAGGCCCCCAGTCAGGTCAGCCCCAGTGAGGATTTTCTTTTCTTCAATCAATGCAGCCTCGATCACTGACGATTTGTATTTAGCTGTGACCTCGGAGGAGGCCTGCTCGATGCTCAAGCCCTGGGGGAATATGATTCCCGGTGAATTATACCAGGTGGGCAGTTTGAGTTTTGCTTTGCATCTGCCTGTCAACTGACGGGCTACCCATTCTGTCGGCACACCAAGAACCTCTTTTTGCTTAAGCAAGAGGTTTTGCACATCATCATTTTCGTGCGCCTTGAGGAATTCCTGAACTCCGGCCTTGAGAATGTATTCTTGCGCCTGTGACATGCTTGTAAGGAGGCACAAATTACGAAAGTTGCAATCTGGTTTTGTGCCTCAGCAACCCTTGTGCGATCTTCGCACCCGATTTGCCTTTTGTCATAAGAAAGGCAGGCCCGGTCACAATCCATGCGTAAGCCGATCATCGTCATTTTTATTACCATTTTCATTGATATGCTCGGCTTTGGGATCATTATTCCCATTCTGCCGATCTTCTCAAAGGAACTGGGTGCCGAGAATTACCAGGTTGGACTCATTGCCATGAGTTTCCCGGTCATGAATTTTCTTTTCGCGCCCTTTTGGGGATCCTTGAGCGATCGTTACGGAAGGAGGCCCATCATCCTGGTAAGCGTCCTGATTACAGGGCTTGCCTATTTGCTCTTTTCCCAAACGGTCAACCTATGGCTGTTGCTGCTTTCAAGATTGCTGGCGGGCATTGGTTCTGCCAATCTTTCCGTGGCCCAGGCCTACATCGCAGACATCACTCCTCCGAAAGACCGTGCGAAGTCCATGGGTATGATTGGCGCGGCATTTGGCCTTGGCTTTATCATCGGCCCAACCGTAGGCGGTTACTTAAAAAGTATTTCTTCGCCAGGCCATGTTGACCTGGTAGGATACCTGGCAGCAACGCTGTGCCTGATTAATCTGGTTCTCGCCTATTTCCTGCTACCGGAATCCCTCAAGGAGAAGCAACATGGACTTCGGTTCAACTTCAAGGTGATTTCGGGGATCATAAGAGAGCTTCGCAAGCCCACCATTCGCGAACTCCTGGTCATGAACTTTATCTTCATCACGGCGTTCATGATCATGCAGATGTCTGTCTCGCTTTTCTGGAAGGAGCAGATTGGACTGAGTGACGTGGAGTTAGGCAATATGTTTGCGTTCATCGGACTGGCAACGGTCATTGTGCAGGGCGGCCTTGTCGGAAAACTCGTGCGGAAGTTTGGCGAGGTACGGTTGCTGTCGTACGGAACTTATCTTTTCATAGCCTCACTCCTGATGATTCCATGGGTAACCCCAAAAACTTTTATACCCGTGGAGCTTTTTGCATTGGCCCTGATGGCTTTGGCGAACGGCTGCCTGACGCCCTCCATTACCTCCCTTCTTTCAAAAACAGCCGAGGCAAAAGATGTAGGGCAGGTGCTTGGTGTAAATCAATCATTCGGATCCGTTGCGCGCGCGGCGGGCATGGGGCTTAGTGGATTTATCTACGGAATTGAATTTCATCTTCCGTTTATGGTGGGGGCGATGCTGATGCTGATATGCCTCTGGCTTTCCAGGAATCTGGCAAAGGCCCTGATCACGTAGTGGTGCCGCTCAGCGAACCTACAAGGCTGGTGATACCTGAAACAACGATCTTGTTCATGCTTTTTTTTATATTTAATCGTTGAAGCGCAACAAAAAACATATAACCTGGTTCGTTATTGGCCTCTATGCTTCCATCTATCTCGGATGGGACTTGCTGCACGCTCAAGCGCACCAGGAGGCTGTCGTGTCCCATACTTTCCAGGTGGAGGAGAGTTCTTGTCACCGGAGTGTGTTTCATGGAGAAAGGGACACTCACAAAAGCCACCTAACTCCATTTAATCATTGCGCCTCCTGTCATGTAGTATCACAACCACCGGTATTTAGCGACAACCTGATTTGTTTGCAGGACTACCCGGCAAATCCTGAGCAGGCCACAACGTTTAATGCATTTTGCCCGCAGCAAGTAGTTTCGGTCTTGCCTTCCCGTGCACCACCTGCCTTCGTCTGATTTTTTTGAGCGGGAGGTACGCCATCGTACCACGACCTGATAATTCACAGGGTCGTTTTCTCATTTTACAAATCAGACATGAAGACATTTTCATTATATACTATTTTATCGCTGTTAATCGGTACCGCCACGGCCCAGAAAATTATTGGCGTGGTAACAGACGCCGGCACCAGGGCCCCCATGCCCCTTGTCACCGTTTATATACCAGACCTTAAATTGGGCGCAGTCACTGACAGCACCGGGACTTTTCAGATAAATGGTATTCCCAATGGCAACTTCCTTTTGGAGGTGAGTTATGTCGGCTACGCTTCCAGGGTAGTTCGGGCATCTACCAATGGTCAGCCCATTGAAGTGTCTCTATCAACATCCGTTACGGAAATGCAGGAACTGGTTGTAACCGGATCGTCTTCAAACCTTGAGCGGGACAAGAACCCAATAATGATTCTTCCTGTCAGACGTGAAGTCTTGTTGCAGAACGCTCCTTCAAATTTGATTGACGGATTGGCAAAACTTCCCGGCATCAGCCAGCTGTCTACGGGGCCTGCGATTTCCAAACCCGTCATCAGGGGATTGGGTTATAACCGGGTGGTTGTGCTGCGCAACGGCATGAGGCAGGAAGGTCAGCAATGGGGTGACGAGCATGGAGTGGAGCTGGATGAATATGAGGTTGACCGCATCGAGATAATCAAGGGGCCGGGCAGCCTTTTGTATGGTTCGGATGCCATGGCCGGAGTAATCAATTTTCTCACCCCGCGCCCTGTCATGGAGGGAACCACGAAAGGCGAATGGTTAACAGGATATCAATCCAACGGAAACCTGATTGGCAATTCGCTGATGCTGGCCGGTAACAGGAAGGGATTCAACTGGCAGGCCAGGGTCAGCCAGAAAAAGGCAGGCAATTACCGCAATGCAGCAGACGGCCTTGTGCTGAATTCAGGATTCGAGGAATATGATGGCAGCATCAACCTGGGCATTAACAGGCACTGGGGATTTTCTCAATTTCAGTTCAGCTCATTTAATCAACAGGTTGGGCTGGTGGAAGGGGAGCGTGATGCCAACGGGAATTTTACCAAAGCCGTTCCGGTGAACAGCGACTCGGTTACACAGGTGACGGTAGGACAGAAGGACATGACCGGTTTTGATAACAGCATCGGAATTCCAAATCAAACGATCAATCACACCCGTGCCCTGCTCACCAACAATATCTTCTTTGGAGAATCCAATCTGCTGATAAACCTGGGCTGGCAGCAAAACCGCCGAAGGGAATATGGAAACGCGCTGTCGCCGGATGGAACGAGCCTTCATTTTCTATTAAATACTTTCAATGCCGACGTCAAGTATTTCTTTCCAGAAAGGAATGACCTGAAAGTCACCATTGGAATGAGCGGTCAGGTTCAAAGCAACCGGAATTTTGGAGAGGAATATATCATTCCCGCCTATGAGACGCTGGATGGCGGCCTGTTTGGTCTCGCCCAGCGCCAATGGGGCAAATGGTTTGTGAGCGGGGGAATCCGGTTTGATTACCGGCACCTGTCATCAGCGGCGCTTTACCTTGACAACAGCGGCAAACCAACGGATGCTTCCCTGGCAATTCAAACAAAATTCCTGCCCTTTGAGCGTGATTTTTCGAATCTCACGGGTAGTGTTGGCGCCTCTTATCAATTCAGCCAGGAAGTAGTGGGAAAATTGAATTTGTCGAGGGGATTTCGAATGCCAAATCTATCCGAGCTGGGATCCAATGGACGACACGAAGGTACATTTCGCTATGAAGTCGGCAATGCAAATTTGAAACCGGAGACCAGCCTGCAGGCAGACGCGGGAATTTCGGTAAACACAAATCACCTTTCCATTGAAGGAAGTTTTTTCTACAATCACATACAGCAATACATTTTTCTTGAAAAATTGAAATCGACCAGCGGAACCGATTCAATTGCCGACCCATTGGATCCAGCGCCCGTTTATGCTTTTGTGCAAGGGAACGCCGCCTTATATGGGGCAGAGATATCCGTTGACATTCATCCCCATCCGCTCGACTGGCTCCACTTTGAGAATTCATTTTCTTTTGTTCGGGGTGTCCAGATCAACAGGCCAGACTCCATGCGGAATCTGCCTTTCATGCCACCGCCGAAGTTCCAAACGGAAATTCGGATTCAATCTGAAAAGACAAGGGGAGTGATGAGTAATGCTTATGCAAAATTGGATGGGACATACTATTTCAAACAAGACCTGATCTTTAGCGCATTTGGAACGGAGACTCCAACGTCCGGTTACTTTCTGGTGAGTGCAGGTGCCGGATTTGATTGGGTCAATTCAAAGAAGAAAGTTTTAATGAAACTGTATTTCGCCGCAAACAATATTTTTGACATTGTCTACCAAAGTCATTTAAGCCGACTGAAATATGCCCCGGTAAACCCCATGACAGGCGTACCCGGAGTATTCAATGCTGGCAGGAATCTTACCATCAAGATTGTTATCCCATTCGGATAGTGATGATTCGTTTGCGGGTTGATGATCACGCTGTTTTGATTCATCGGCCTGCAGCGATGCTGCTTCTAACGAAGGAAGAAGCTGAGAAGACCGGATATCAGCAGGGTAACGCCGGTGATAATTCCAGCGTTGTGATCAAGCGCATGCCAGTTCATTCTCTTTAAGCCTGAGTAGGCCAGTCTTACCCAAATGACCATGCTGCTGATGGTAATGAGTGTATAGAGCAGCGCAAGGAACGCGACAAACAGCCAGCCTTCTGCCCCTGCCATGAGGAAGTATGCCTCAATTTCAAAGCATGGTGACAGGAACATCGCTGAAGCAAGTGAGACAACCAGTTTTCCCTTCGACACCTGCTCGGGATGACCATGAATGTGAAAGTGGTGATGACGCACATGCTGATAAATATAGAAGACACCAAGGGCCACCAGTAATCCAGGCGCGATATAAACCGTAAAGCTCTCAACACCCGCGGCAAGTTTGGAGCCCAGAAAGGCAAGCACGACACCAATCAGCACCGTGCTGGCAGCATGGGAAAGACCGGCAATGATGGTTACACGGGTGGTTTCGGCAAGGCTCCACTGCTCCTTCCTGCCAATGGCCAGCACGGGAAGCCAGTGGTTAGGAATAAACCCGTGCAAAATGCTAAGAACGAGACTTCCGCTGATCAGTGTAATCATTTCTCAAAGTTAACCCGACAGACTTATCCCGATCCTGTTATGGTTAATCTTCTTTGTTCTTGATCATTCCGAGCAGCGCATAGGTCCCCTTGATTACCACGGACCTCTTTGTGGCAGGATCCGGGAGCTCTACTGCTGTATAACCATCTTCAGAAAGACCTTCGATTATTTCAACCATCTCATACTGATGCGCATCCTTTTCATCCTCCAGGAAGACAAAGAATTTTCCATTGTAATTGACGATGGCCTCGTTGGGAAGCGTTGAAACGGACTTCCTGTTTGTCTCAATCAGTGCAGTAAAGAACAATCCCGGAATCAATGAAGGATCGTGGTCACTGAAATGGCAGTGAACGCGTACCGTTCGTTCGGGTGTTATTTCCTTTCCAATCAGATAAACTTTGGCCAGGCGCTCTTTTGTTTCATTCGAAAGACGGATTCTTACCGTTTGCCCGATGGCCAACTTCGGCAGGTCTTTTTCAAAAACCTGAGCCTCCGCATGAAGATGTTCGGTGTCAACAATTTTTAGCAGTACGTCGGTTGGAAATACGTGCATCCCAATGTTGATATGCACCTGCGTGACATAACCGGTTATGGGAGAAACAATGGAGATGGTATTCCTGATCTGTCCGGCCTCAATTTCTTCTGTATTGATATTGATCAACCTCAACTTTGCCTTAAGACCCTCTACCTTTGCCTTTGTGCTGAAGTAGTTTGATTTGGACTGCTGTAATGTTTTAATCGCGTTTACATTGTCCCTGGCAAGATCTTCCTGTCGCTTATACTCCAGCGCCAGGTAATCCAATTGGCTTTTGCTGTCCAGGTAGTCCTGCTGCATCTGGATGTAGTCGGGATGCTCCATGACAACAAGGACCTGTCCCTTTTTAACTTTCATACCCTGCAGCAGTTCTGTGTATTTGACGAAGCCGCCCAGTGGAGCTGAAATGGTTACGAGGTTTTGCGGTGGGACATCCAGCATGCCGTTGACTTTGACCATCCCGCTGATTTGTCTTTGCTCGACAGAGCCAAGCTGAATCCCCAAAAGTTTCTTCTGAGCGTCGGTAAGCGCGACGTGGTTGACAGGAGCAGGATCTGAATTTTTTTCTTTATTGCCGGAATCCTGTGGACCTGAACAGGAGAGGATTCCAAGCGCAAGGGTTACTAATATGAATAGGTGTTTCATGTCGGTTGTTTTTTGGAAAGAACTAGAATTTGCCAAGCAGGAATTCCAGCTTGATGACGGATTGGTTGTATTGATTGAGTGCGGTAATGTAATTTGATTTTATCGCCAGGGCCCCCCTCAGTGCCTGCAGGTATTCTATGTATCCGATCTCCCCGCTGCGGTAAGCCCTTCGTGACTGGCTCAGGATCAGTTCGGCATTTTGCAGTGCGCTGGTTTCGTAGTAGACCAGGCTGGCCTGGTTCTTATCGAATTCCTGCAACGCCTGTATATAGGCTCCGTTGAGTGTTGTTTCAAAGTACTCTGCATTCTTTCTGGAGGACTCTTCATGAAAGGAAGCCGCTTTTGTTCTTGCGAGCTGTGGAGAGAACCACAGTGGGATAGACAGTCCAAGATTGAAACCCTGAAATTGCTTTCGCGAATCAAAATACTGATCCTGTCCATCAATGTTCTGGACGCCCGTCAGACTTTGGGTGAAATAACCCACCGTGATGTCAGGCATAATCCTGTTGCGCTCAACTTTCCTGGCCTGCTCGCTGATGATTACCTGTTGTTTAAGATAATCGAGCTGGGGGTTGTTCTGGTATGACAAGGTCTCTTCCGGGGGCGTGAGTTTGGCGAATGGGTCACTGGCCTGAACAGGCTGTTCACTTTTTAGCAAGGCCTGTATCCGTGTTTGCGAGATCCGAATATCGGCTTCGTTGATTCTCGCCAGGTTCTTCACCTCCAGCAATTGAGTCTCGGCCGTTGTCTTTTCCAGGAGGTTGCTTTCGCCAGTTTTGTAACGTACACCTGAAGCCCTTGCGAAATCAGTATAAAGACTGTCTTGTGACGTTAGGAGGACCTTAACAGCCCCCTGGTAAACCAGTTGTTCGTAAGCGCTTTTCACATCAAAGACGAGGGTATTTTGAGTTGCGGCAAGATTCTTTTGCGAGCCAACAAACTGTTCTTTTCCGAGCTTCACCTGTGAGCTGAGCGCCGTTGGAAAAGGAATGGTTTGCATCAAAGTGAAGTTGTTGTCCTGGTAGACAGAGTTGTACTGTCCGTGCATCCACATGGCCGAGAGCTTTCCGATATCGGTACCGGTTTTTTTGATTTGTTTGTAATATTCAACCTGATACTCCGCTGACTTAATCAATTGATTGTTTTTCAGCGCAGCGTCCACCGCCTCCTGCAGGCTCATCTGCTGTGCTGCGAGCACAAAAGAAGCGGTCAGGAAAATCAGGACTAAGAATGGTCTCATTGAACCGTTTATAAGAAGTGTTCGTGTTTTCATGGCTCAACTATGTTTGATGTGTGGACATACGATTTTTCAAAATAGGTATAGAGTACGGGAAGAACGACAAGCGTCAGGATGGTTGCGGTGATTAGACCGCCAATGACGACGGTAGCCAAAGGGCGCTGAACCTCAGCGCCGGACCCATTCGACAGCGCCATGGGTAAAAAGCCCAGCGATGCCACGAGTGCTGTCATGAGTACCGGGCGGAGCCGTACTTCAGTTCCTTTAAGGACAATGTCATTAAGACTCAGGCGCTCGGTTTTTTTAATGCGATTGAATTCTGCGATGAGCACGATGCCGTTTAGCACGGCAACGCCAAACAGGGCGATAAACCCCACCCCGGCAGAAATACTGAATGGCATGTCACGCAGCCAGAGCGCAATGATGCCGCCAATGGCAGATAATGGAATGGCAGTATAGATCAACAGGCTTTGACGAAATGAATCGAAGGTGAAGAAGAGCAGGCCGAAAATCAATCCCAGCGCGAGCGGGACCGCGATGACCAGCCTGTCTTTTGCTTCCTGCAGATTTTTAAACGCGCCGCCGTACTTGATGAAGTAGCCAGGCTCGAATTTTACCCTTTCGTTGATCTTTGCGCTCATTTCATTCACGATGCTTTCAACATCGCGTCCACGCACATTGAACCCAACGGCAATTCTCCGCTTGGCATCGTCACGCTGGATTTGGTTGGGGCCAACCGTGAGCGCAATAGTACCCAATTGTTCCAACGGCACTTGCGCGCCTGTGGAGGAAGTGACAAATAGTCCCTTGATATCTTCAATGCTTCTTCTGTTCTGTTGATCAAGACGGACCACCAGATCAAACCGACGCTCCTGCTCATAGACTTTTCCAGCCGATTCCCCCGAAAACCCGCTCCTCAAAACCCGGTTAACCTCGTCCATGCTGAGGCCAAACTGAGCAAGCTTGTTGCGGTCAAATTTTACACTGATTTGAGGAAGGCCGCCAACCGGCTCAACATAGATATCCTGTGCGCCGGGAACGGTGCGGGCAATCTTTCCAACCTGTTGTGCATAATCCACGAGCAAGTCCAGATTCTCACCGTATATCTTTATGACCACATCCTGCTTGGCCCCGGTCATAAGTTCATTGAAGCGCATTTGTATGGGCTGCTGAAATCCGTATAGGATGCCTGGTATGCCCTCGTGCAGTTTTTCCGCCATTTTATCAGCGATTTCGGTTCTGGAAGAAGCGCTAACCCACTCGTCTTTGTCTTTGAGTACAATAATCAGGTCGGCGGCCTCGATGGGCATTGGATCAGTTGGGATTTCCGAGGTGCCAATCTTGCCAATAACCATTTTTACTTCAGGAAAATTATCGAGGAGAATCCTGGAGCTCTTTTGTGTAGTCTCAACCGTCTGTGACAAGGAGCTGCCCGTGATGAGGAGGGTTTCAACGGCAAAGTCCCCCTCATCCAGTTGAGGAATGAACTCACCCCCCATCCGTGAAAACAGGAAGCCGCTCAATACCAGCAGGGCTACAGATGCGAGGATGATAACAAAACGGTTTGCCAAAGCATAGAGAATGGCCGGCCGGTAGGCGCGGTGAAAAAAGCCGACAATCGTTGATGAAATATTCTTCCGATGACCTGTATTCTTGCTGAGAAACAATGAGCTGATCATGGGTACGTAGGTGAGGGAAAGAATCAGCGCCCCCATAATGGCAAAGGCAACGGTTTGTGCCATTGGCCCAAACATCTTTCCTTCAATACCCGCCAGCGACAGGATGGGAACATAGACAATGAGAATGATGATCTGCCCAAATGCCGCTGAGCGCATCATCTTGTTGGCAGACAAGCTGACTTCCCCGTCCATTTCCTTTTGTGATAGTTTTCGTGCGATGCCCGACAGGCCAAGTTGGTGCATGGTGGCTTCGACGATGATTACAGCGCCGTCGACGATCAACCCGAAGTCGATCGCACCAAGACTCATCAGGTTTCCGGAAACGCCGAAAAAATTCATCATGCTTATCGCGAAGAGCATGGATAGCGGGATAACAGAGGCTACCACCAATCCGGCCCTCAGGTTTCCCAGCAGGAGAACGAGTACAAAGATGACTATCAATGCGCCTTCGGCAAGATTTCTTGTAACGGTGCTGATGGCATTGTTGACAAGTTTTGTCCGATCGAGATAAGGCTCAATCTGAACACCTTCCGGAAGTGTTTTTTTAATTTGCTCAATCCGCTCTTTGACGTTGGCAATGACAAATGAGGAGTTAGCACCCTTTAGCATCAGCACAATGGCTCCAACCACCTCGCCCTGATCGTTGTAAGTCATGGCGCCGTAACGAGGAGCGCTGCCCAAGCGAACCTCTGCCAGATTGCGAATCAATATGGGCAGCCCCTTGCCGGTATTCTTCACCACAATTTCCTTGATGTCATTGATGCTTTCCACCATGCCCTCACTCCTGATAAAGAAGGAATAGGGCTTTCGTTCAATGTATGCCGCTCCCGTATTCTGATTGTTTTTTTCAAGAGCAACAAATATTTCATTGATGCTCACATTCATGCTGCGAAGCTTGTTGGGATCAAGGGCTATCTCATATTGCTTCACCAGTCCGCCGAAACTGCTGACGTCCGCCACGCCCTTGGTGCCAAGTAGCTGCCGACGGACAATCCAGTCCTGAATCGTCCTTAGATCCATCGCTGAATACTTGTCTTCGAACCCCTTCTGCGGACGAAGCACGTATTGGTAGATTTCACTCAGGCCGGTTGAGAGCGGTGCAATCTCCGGGCTGCCTATACCGGGCGGTATCAGGTCCTTTGCCCGGGCAAGCCTTTCATTCACTTGTTGGCGGGCCCAATAGACATCGGTATGGTCAGTAAAGACAATGGTGACAACTGAAAGCCCGAAACGTGAGAAGGAACGCATTTCATTAATGCCCGGTATGGTCGCCATGGTTTGCTCAACAGGAAATGTCACCAACCTTTCGATCTCGGGCGCGGCCAGTGATGGGGACACGGTTACTACCTGTACCTGGTTGTTGGTAATGTCCGGGACGGCATCAATTGGCAATTGAGTGACAGAGTAACTCCCCCAAAGGATCAGGGCCAGGGTGAATAAACCGATGATGAGTTTATTTTGAATGGAAAAATGTATGATGCGTTCGAGCATACGCTGCGATCTTTTTAAGATGAAAACATTGAATTGATGGAGACAAAATGCCGCATAGCATGCAATTATGCTATTGGCCGTTCAAGCATGTCAAGTGCGGGGTCTCCGTAAAAGATTGTGATCAGGCTCGGGGTGGCTGCCAGATGTCAGTCTGGTACCGGCTTGGCTTGCCGTCTTGTGTCTTGGGGGCAAACCTGATCTGACAGAGAAGATCAGAATGATAATTGATACTCGCTGATGAGGGTACGATGGTGGCAATGGAGCCGATGAGGCACTGGCTGTTGTCGCGGAAGGGCAGTTGCTCATCGCGGGCGTAGTCCGAGTCACGAACATCACCGCTGAAATAATGAAGCGTGATAAAACTGATGAGCGTGATGTCCGGGGATTCCTGCCGGTGTTCAATAAAGTGTGAAATGAAAATGGGCAACTTCCAAAGCTGGTTAAGCTCTGTTGCCGTAAACAGATAAATGACGGCAAGGATTATGGCGACCTTTCTTTTCACGGGTACAAATATACGAAATGATCAGAAAAGGCTGAAATTCCCCTGTTTCAGGAATCTGGTCAGGTCGTAAGGCGGCATCTGACGACATCCCAGGTGCTTCCTTTTTGCAGTCTTGTGCAGTTGGTGAATAACATCGGCAATATTCCCCTCACCTGCCATTCTCCTGCCAAATACAGAATCGCTGACATTTCCTCCATGCAGTGAACTGATTTGATTCCATATTTTATCAAAGCGGTCTGGGAAATTCTTGCGCACCCAGTCTTCAAAGATTTTGGCTATGGCGCCGTTTAACCGGACCACCGTCATGCCTGCCGTAAGGGCTCCATGGTCGGCGGCAGCCTTGATGATACCAGGAATTTCATGGTGGTTTAGTCCCGGGATAATGGGTGCATTCATAACGCCAACAGGAATATTGGCCTTGGCAAGCGCCTCAATGGTTTGAAGCCTTTTCACGGCGCTGGCCGTTCTGGGCTCCATGATCCTTCGAAGATCTTCGTTGAGTGTGGTGATAGAAATCATGACGTGGACGAGATGGTTTGAGGCGAGATCCTGAAGAACGTCAATGTCCCTTGTAATGAGACTGTTTTTGGTGATTACGCCTACCGGGTGCCTGTACCTGGCAAGCACCTGAAGCATCTTCCTCGTGATTTCATGTTTGCGCTCCTGGGGTTGGTAACAATCAGTATTCCCTGACAACATGATGGGGACTGGCTGCCAGTGCGGCTGAACGATTTGCTGCTCTAACAGGATGTGTGCATTCGGCTTCACGATGATCTTGCTTTCGAAATCCAGACCCGCACTGAACCCGTAATACTCATGGGTGTTCCGGGCATAGCAATACACGCAACCATGCTCGCATCCCTGGTAAGGGTTCATGGAGAAAGCCATCCCGAGATCGGGGCTATTGACTTTGTTCACTATCTTTTTCGGATGTTCGATAAAGATTTGGGTGACAGGGTTTTCAAGAAGCGGCTCGTCAAGACCTTCAATGTGGTCAGCGACATAGGATTGAGCCAAAAACTTGTTTTGCGGCTTGATTTGAGACCCCCGGCCTTTGTGATAAGATAGATCCACACCCAATAATACTATATAAATTAGTAATTACTAATATAATTGTCATTGCTCTCCTATCAGAATACACCTGTTCATGAGCTACTGGATCCTGGAGCTGCCAAGGCCGGTATCCAGCTCTTGATAAAAAGAGAAGACCTGAATCATCCCACCGTGTCGGGCAACAAGTGGTGGAAGTTGAAGTACAACCTTGAGGCGGCCATGCGCCAGGGACAGGAAACCCTGTTGACTTTCGGAGGAGCTTTTTCCAACCACATTTATGCGACGGCCGCGGCGGCCAGGGAACTGGGACTAAAGTCCATCGGCATTATCCGGGGAGAAGAGACGTCTCCGCTGAACCCAACATTGACTTTTGCAGAATCATGCGGCATGAAACTGAAGTATATATCTCGGGAACATTACAAGCACAAAACTGAAGTACAGTTTATAGAAAGCCTGCATGAGGAGTTTGGGAAATTCTATCTTATCCCGGAAGGAGGCACAAACACTCTTGCACTGAAAGGTTGTACTGAGTATGCCAGGCAGGTCCTTGCTGAAATTGAATTTGATTATCTGTGTATGGCTGTAGGAACCGGGGGAACCATCGCCGGCATACTGAGAGGACTTCATGGCGGGCAGACTGTGCTGGGATTCTCCTCTTTAAAAGGCGGGGCCTTTTTGGAGGATGATATAAAAGTCATGCTCGCCGACTGTGAGGAAGTCAAGATCAATCCCTGGAAGATTGAGACCGATTATCATTTTGGCGGTTATGGAAAAAGAACCTGCAGGCTTGACGAATTCATCAGGCAATGGGATATGCAACACATTCCCCTGGACCCGGTGTACACGGCAAAAGCGCTGTTCGGCGTCCTTGATTTGGCAAAAAAGGGATTCTTCAAAAGAGACTCGACCGTTCTTTTTCTCCATACAGGTGGACTGCAAGGCAGATCACAATGAAAGTTCTGCCCGGAAAGAATCCTTCTGTTAGCTTTGCCTGATTGAATTGACCATTGAAAGTAACCACCGTATGATGAAGTTGGCTCTGCTTTGGCTTCCGCTTATTTTGATCTTTTGTGTTCACGATGGAGTCTCCCAGGACTCCACTACGACGCGGAGCCCACTCATGTTTAGCATAAGCACGATGGCAAACTATGGCGTTATCGTTGCGCACTCCGAGAAAGTTCAGAACACATCGAATGCAAACCCGGCCGGCATTACCATGGCTTTTAACTGGCAACGGACAAACAGGGAAGACTTCGACCTTTACGGATGTTTACCGCGGCACAGTTTGCAGATAGCCTACTACACCCTGGGCAAAGACTTTCTTGGCAAGGGTGTAAACGTTTCTTACGCCATTGAACCCCATTTCATGCTGAACAACAGCGTTAGCCTATATCCAAAGATTGCTGCTGGCCTTGGCTTCCTTTCGAATCCTTACGACTCGATCAGCAACCCTTCCAATCGATCGTATAGTTTGCCGGTAAATGTCTACATCTCTCTTGGCGCTGGCCTGCGCTGGCAATTCTCCAAGCACTGGGCCATGAATGTGAATACCGAGTTTCAGCATATCTCAAACGGAGGCTTGTACAAGCCCAATATTGGAATCAACTCGCCGACGTTTGGTGCGGGGTTTGAATTCTCTCCGAAGGGACTTGAGCTGCGGAAACATAAAAGGGTAAAACTCAATGATCAACCTTTGCGCTCACGTCGCAAGGATATTCAGGTTTTCGGAGTGATGAAATATGGAGATTTTACCGGTTCTGGTGCGTTCTATCCCATCACGGGCCTGAACCTGACGCACAGCTGGCAGGTGAACCGGATTCATGCCTGGACTGCCGCAGCAGAAATTTACCAGGATAACTACATCAAGGAGCACGACTCGGCCGGTGGCATTTCATCATCCAGCGGAACAAGGGTGGGTGTGCTGGCAGGTCATGAATTCTTGTTGGGAAAATTCATTTTCAGTCAGCAGATCGGTATTTATCTGACAGACACGTATCACAAGGATTTGGCGTATCACCGCTGGGGCCTGCAATATTATTTCGTCCCGGGGTGGAGCGCGGGCTTCAACCTGCTGGTACATCGCGCGACGGCCGACTTTGCCGACCTGAGGTTGACTTATTCGTTCAGGGGGAAATAGGGGGAACGTAATTTATCCGAACAGTGCCTCAAACACTTCTGTCAGTTTTCCCAGAGAATGGATTTTGATTTTGGTGCGGGAGCCGGCCGACTTCTGATTGAACCTGGAAACATAGATTTCTTCAAATCCCAGTTTCTCCGCTTCACTGATCCGTTGTTCAATTCGATTCACCGCGCGCAATTCTCCGCCCAGTCCGATTTCTGCCGCAAAACAGATCTTGTCAGAGATGGCGATTTCTTCCATGGAAGAAATAATGGAGATGCAAATGGCAAGGTCAATCGCCGGATCTTCGACACGAATCCCGCCTGCCATGTTCAGAAAAACATCCTGCGTGCCCATCCTGAAGCCACAGCGCTTTTCAAGAACAGCAAGCAGCATATTCAGACGCTTCTGATCGAAGCCGGTGGGCGTTCGCTGGGGCGTTCCGTAGGAGGCCGGACTAACCAATGACTGCACTTCAATCAACAATGGCCGGTTGCCTTCCAGTGTAGCGCCGATGGTGGCGCCGGTGCTTGGCCCGTCCTTTTGGGAAATCAGGATTTCAGAAGGGTTGCTCACTTCCCGCAGTCCGTTGCCGAGCATTTCGTAAATACCAATTTCAGCGGTTGATCCGAAGCGGTTCTTGGTGGTCCGAAGGATGCGGTAAGCCAGGTGCTGATCGCCCTCGAACTGCAGCACGGTATCAACCATGTGCTCCAGGACTTTTGGACCGGCCAGTGTACCATCTTTGGTTATGTGTCCGACCAGGAAGACGGGGGTATTGGTCTCTTTCGCGAACTTCATCAGCTCACCCGCACATTGCCGGACCTGGCCAATGCTGCCAGGGGTGCTTTCAAAAATGGGGGAGAAGAGCGTCTGGATGGAGTCGATGATCACCAGTTGGGGTGTCAAGGACTCAATGGCAAGAAAAATGTTTTTGGTATTGGTTTCCGTCAGGATATAGAATTCAGTGGCAGCCTTGGAGTCTTTGGAAATCCGTTCTGCCCGTAATTTGATTTGCTGCTCACTCTCCTCTCCGGAGACGTACAGCACTTTCATCTTCTTAAACGCCAAACCAATCTGAAGCATGAGGGTGGATTTTCCGATGCCCGGTTCTCCGCCGATCAGCACAAGCGAGCCTGGAACAATGCCGCCCCCCAGTACACGGTTCAGTTCACCATCCTGGACCGGGATACGGATCTCGTGACCCGCCTCCACCTCGTTGAGTGTTTTGGCCTGGACGGTTTTGGACCTGGCACTTTCCTGCCGCCAGTCGTTTTTCGCGCCTTCCTTGACGACCACTTCTTCCACAAAGGTGTTCCATGCGCTGCACATGGGACATTTTCCCATCCATTTGGATGACTCGTGGCCGCAACTTTGGCAGAAGAATCTGGTTTTGGCTTTGGACATTATTTCAGCGGGCTGCCCGGCTCCTTGGCCATGGTGTTGTAAACCAATCTATCCATGAGCCCGGTAAACCACTTGTTCAGAAAAACAGTCAGTTTTCCCTGGGCCGTCAGGACCAGAATCTTCTTTCGTTTCACTGTGGCGTGGTAAATGTGGGCAGCACATTCTTCTGCCGTCATCATTTTGTCTTCTTCCCTTGGCGAGTCTTGCTGCGGAGAACCATCCGTTGTGAGCGAGCGCTTGCGGATGTTAGAGGCCGTAAAGCCGGGGCACGCGGTGAGTACGTGCACATCTTTCTTCAGCATTTCGGTGCGAAGGGTCTCCAGAAACCCGTTGAGCGCAAACTTAGACGATGAATATCCGGTGCGACCCGGAAGTCCGCGGTAGCCGGCGATGGAAGAAATTCCAACAACCGAACCCTTGTTCTTCATGATTTCAGGCAAGCAGGCTTTGGTGGCATAAAGGGCACCGAAGAAATTGATATCCATCACCTTTTTGATGACATCCAGCGTAACCTCTTCAAAGAGCGCCCGCATGGAAATCCCAGCATTGTTGATCAGGATGTCTATGGTTCCGTAAAGGCGAATGGCCTCCGCCGCCATTTTCTCGTTGTCAGCAACCTGGCTTACATCAGCCTGAAATCCGGAGATTTCAATTGCCTTCTGTTTCAGTTCGGTCACCGCCTGGTCCAGGTCGGCTTTGTTTCTTCCGGTGATCAGCACACGGGATCCATGTTTCCCAAAGACTTCAGCCAGGGCCTTGCCGATGCCTGATGACCCACCCGTGATGACGACGACCTTACCTTTCATGATTCAATGGAAATGGACACAAATCTAGCGAAAACATTTGCTGAACGGGCTAGTTCAGCATCATCTCAATGTCTTCACGCGTCAGGGATTTCACAATGCTTTCCTCGGTGGTTATGAGGGTTTCAGAAAGCTTGAGCTTGTGCTTTTGGAGTTGAAGAATCTTCTCCTCAACGGTGTTGCGTGTAATGAACTTATAGGTAAACACTTTCTTCTTTTGTCCAATGCGGTGCGCCCGGTCAATGGCCTGTTGTTCGACGGCAGGATTCCACCAGGGATCCAGGATAAACACGTAATCCGCTTCCGTCAGGTTGAGGCCGAGTCCGCCCGCCTTGATGGAGATCAGGAAGATTTTAAGCTTGGGATCCTTGTTGAATCTTTCGACCTGGTCTTTGCGGTCCATGCTCGAGCCGTCGAGGTACGCGAAGTCCACTTTTTTCGATTTCAAAAACTCTTTGACAATTTCCAGGTGCTTGACAAATTGGCTGAAGATTAAGAGTTTGTGGCCCTCCAGCAAGGCATTTTCAATCATGTGCGATAAGTCTTCCAGTTTGCCTGAGTCACCTTTATAGTGAATATCTACCATGCGGGGATGGTTGGATAACTGACGCAGTTTGGTCAGGCCCTCCAGGATGGTCATACGGGAATTGCCAATGCCCTCCTTTTCAATCAAATCAAGAATTTTGTGCCGGTAGAATGACTTGGCCTCCTCGTATTTTTCTTCTTGCGCCGGTGAGAGGTTGGTGTAGTAGATGTTCTCAACTTTTTCAGGAAGGTCGGTAGCCACCTGTGATTTGAGTCTCCTCAGGATGAATGGTTTGATAATGGCATTGAGCTTTTTCGTCTTGACTTCGTCCTGTCTTTTTTCGATAGGGACCTGGTATTCATTTTTGAAGAATGTCTGTCCGCCCAATAACCCCGGGTTGATGAAAGTCATCTGCGACCATAAATCCATGGTTGTGTTCTCCAGCGGTGTTCCGGTCAGCGTCAGTTTGTACCGTGATTTGAGTTGAAGAACGGCCTTGGCAATGTTTGATGTCGGATTTTTGATTACCTGCGACTCGTCAAGTATAATATAATTGAATGTGAAAGACTGCAGCAATTCGATGTCGAGGCGGGTAATCCCATAAGAGGTAAGGACAACATCATATTGGTTGAGCCGCGCCATGTCCTTGTTGCGGTTCGTGCCGGTGTACGTGAGGATCTTCAGCCCGGGTGTGAACTTCTCAGCCTCCATTTCCCAGTTATAAATCAGGGAGGTTGGCATGATGAGGAGGGAAGTCCCTGTATTTCCCCTTTCTTTTTCGGCCTGCAGCAGGGCGAGCGTTTGAACGGTTTTTCCAAGACCCATATCATCTGCAAGGCAGCCACCGAGCCTGAAATCGTTGAGGAACCGCAGCCAATTATAGCCGGCCTTCTGATAAGGCCTGAGCTGGCCATGAAAGCCAGCCGGCAGGGCATAGTCTTTTATACCGGTGAAGCTATCCAGGTTACGGAGGCGGTCGCTGATGTGAACTTTTGCGAGGTTGCCGGCCTGCAGTTCTTTGACCAGGTTGAGGTGGTATTTGTGCAGCACCGGTTTTTCACTGGTGCCACGGGTTTCGCTCATGGCGAACAGGTCGCCGTATTTGATCAGCCACGCCTCGGGAATGATGGCAATTTCTCCGTTGGGGAGCTTGAACTCCACTTTCTTTTTCAGGATCAGTTTCCGGAGTTCTTTGAACGAAATTTCAAATTCACCAAAATGAATCCGGGCGTGGATGTCAAACCAGTCGATGCTTTCCTTGACCTCCAGCTCAATGACCGCCTTACCAACAAAATACTTTTTATCCCGGTTGTCGGGCTGGCTAACTTCAAATCCAAAGTTGAGGAGGTTTACCCTGTTCTCATTGATCCAGGAAAACGCCTGGGCCTTATCGATGGCGGTGCGGTAATTCCCAGCCAGCGGCAATCCGAGCTTGGCCAGGGTCTGGGCATACTGTTTTTCTGCCGGCGTGTCGCGCTTGATGCGGTGAAAAATGTAATCATCATCTTTCTTTTCCAGCGTAACGTTTACATCGCCAAAGGAATCTCCGCGGAATTTGTTCTTCCCGTACTTAAATGAAAGGTCGAAGACAATTTTACCGGCCTCATCATGGTTTGGTTTTTCATCGGGATGATCTGCAAACAGGGATGGCACTTCCTTGGAATTGGCTGGCGGAAGCTCTGAGATGGTGAGCAGGGGATGCGGCTCATATGTATTCTTGACGATTTGAAAGCCCTCCACCTCAATGTCATCGAAGGACGCAACCAGCGTGGTGACAAAGTTATTGTAATAGTTCTCTTCCAGATTCTTGGGAATGACGATGGTCTTTCTGGTCAGGAAGGGGTTAAGTTTTTTTCCGTCCACGGGTTTGTCAAATCCATAGAGCTTGCCGTTGATCACTACCCAGGCAGGGCTCTTGCAGACCATGTAGGCGGGTGAGGCAGGTATCTCCACCTTCTTGCCGCCATATGAAATCGTTGGATAGTACGTTGTGCTTTCATTGGTGCGGATGAAATGAAACCGGATACTGGCTCGCTCCGGGAGAACCTCCAGTTTGCGCCAGGTTGGCTCACCGTCATTGCCCATTTCGAAAAGCCGCTTGCCTTTGATCTTTTCAAGAACAGCTGCACGGCGTTTTTCCATGTAGGCCTCTATCTGATCCTGAAGGAGTTTTTCGTCTGCTTTGTCTTTCTTGAAGACTTTGGAGAAGAACTCGTCAGGCTTCATCACCTTTTTCGAAAAGTACCGCAGCACGTTGTCCTGGTTCATGCTGTCCATGAGTTCGATCAGCTCAAAATCACGGTCGTCCATCCCCTTCGCAAATTCGCGCGCATTCTTGGAGGAAATGTTCTGGTGCTGGTAAGTGAGCTTTCCCTTTTCGTCAAGGCGCACGATGAATGCCTCGAAAACATAGCCCAGGTACTCGTGCTGAAAGAGCGAGTAAATCAGTTGAAACGGCTGTGTTGCCGAGACTTTCATGGCTATTCTGGGCTAAAATCCACTGCGATTTTACCTCCAAAGAGGGCCGAAAAGACGATTTTGACGTTTTTCGGAGAAAGCAGAATTGCAAAATAGGCAATCCCGGCAAAAGAACTCTAGCCCGATGGGGCAAAATGTGATATTTAAAGGTGGTCGATGGAGTAAGACCGGGCTGCCAGGCTGGCGGGCCGATAGGAGACCAGCAGGGCGACCCCCACTACAACCGCACAGGTCATGAGGAAGTCCGTCGGTTTCATCTCGACCGGGTAGTTGGCAACGATGGCATTCTCCATTCCCATGCCGACCAGGCCAACGTGCTCCTGAAGGAGGCAAAGAATGGCCCCGAGCACCAGTCCGATGCCAGCTCCGATGAAAGAAATCAAGGCACCCTCTGTCAAAAAGATGCGCCGGATCAGGGAAGGCTGGGCACCCAAGGCAGCCAGTATGCTGATGTCTTTTTTCTTGTCAATGGCCAACATCATGAGTGAGAAGAAGATATTGATGGAGCCGACCAGCAGCAGCAGTGACAAGGAAAGGAACGTAAATAATTTTTCAATTTTCAGCAGACGGTACAAATCGCTGTGCTGTTCCTGGTTGGTCAGAACAGAAAATCCTTCCCCCAGTTTTTCGCGGAGCGCCTGTTGGGTCTTCAGCAGGTCACGGCCATCGGTTTGTACTTCAAGCGCAGTTCTTCTACTGCCATAGTCAAGGAGTTCGCTGGCAAATTCCAGTGGGACGAAAATGAAATTCTCATCATAATTCTTTTCTATCGAAAAGACTGAACCGGGCCGGATGTCTTTGCGTGAATAGATTTTGGAAGGATCAAAGGAAGAGCCTTTGAGATTCCTGATATAAAAAACCTGGAGGGCATGCATATCATCCTCTACCTCCGCCGACAAGGTATATCGGACACCCCGGCCAATGATAGCAAACGGAATGCTGTCTTTCATAAGCTTCAACTCTCCTTCGGTAATGTGATCGTCGAGCCGGTGCTGATCCAGGAAATTTTCACTCACACCCTTAATGGTCACAATCATATCGGCGTTTTGATAGCGCACGTAAGCGTAATCTTCGATGACCTCAGTCAGCGTCTTGACACCCTTTACCGATTGGATGTTGGAGCGAAGTGCGTCAGTGATTTCAAATGATTTTCCCTTGACGGATTCGATTTTCAATTCAGGATCGAAGGAGGTGTACAGCGATTGAAGCAGGACCTCAAGTCCATTGAACACGGACAGGACAATAATCAGTGCAGCTGTAGTGAAGGCGACGCCCGCCATCGACAAAATAGAAATGATGTTAATGAAATTCTTTTTTCGCTTTGACAGGAAGTAGCGTCGGGCGATGAAGAAGGGCAGATTCATTCAGGACGAATGTAGTTAAGATGGCTGATTGTCATCCGGTGGGATGTTGAGGTTCTTGATCAGCTCATCCATCTTTTCGGCACGTTCCTCTACATCATCGAGAAAGAATGCCAGTTCAGGAACAATCCGAGCCTGGTTGCGGATGCGGTCACCCAGGGCCTTGCGAATTTCCTTCTTGTGCAAATCGAGTTTCTCCAAAAGAGCCTTTCGGTCTTTGACAAGGGCCATGCTGATGTACACCCTGGCCAGGCTCAGGTCAGGACTCATCCTGACATCCATGATGGTAAAGAAGGCATTTCCAAGAAATCCCCGCTGGTCGCGTTGGAAGATATCGCTGAGTTCTTTTTGAATCAGTTTGCTGAACTTCTGCTGCCGAACGGTACCACTCATGGCTCAAAGGTAAGGAAAGTCATAGTGCATTGGCGTACGCACCATGAGACCTTAAGTATTTTTAGTTATTTGCGCATTATTTAGATTTTAGTGCTCCGCTTTTTTCGAATCAACGATCCCTACCGGCTCATCAGCCTTTGGTTCCTGCTTATCCTGGCGAGCCTGCCGTTGTTGATTGATTTGCCCTCCGTTACCCTCCAGGAACTGAAGGACATGGTTTTGGGCGAGGTCATCGGAGGCAAAACCCTCTATGTGGAGATCATTGACAGAACCGGGCCATTGATGGCGGTAACGGACGGGTTTCTCAACTTTCTCTTTGGGCGGTCGCTCCTGGCCCGCCACATGGTAGCGCTGGTCTTCATTCTATTCCAGACATCCTATTTTGGAATCCTGCTTATCAACAACAAGGCTTACAGCGAGAATAGCTATGTGCCTTCTCTGATCTTCGGCTTTCTTTGTTTTTTATCTTTCGATCTGCTGGCGACTACACCGGAACTTTTTGCCTCGACACTCCTGCTGCTCGCCCTGAATAATCTTTTCAAGGAAATTGAATTTCGGGTTGATCGCGACTCCATTGTGTTGAACCTGGGTGTATTCCTCGGGATGGCCTCACTCTATGTTTTTTCCTATACGGTATTCCTGGCGGGCGCCATCCTGATCTTGGTTGTTTTTGCGCGGGCCTCCCTGCGAAAGATCCTCCTTGTTTTATTCGGATACGGCCTGGTTCACGCCATCCTTTTTGTTATTTACTATTGTTATGAGCGGACTGACAATTTGTGGATGCACTTCTACCTGGCCAACTTCCACCAGGCTTCTTCCAGCCTGATGAGCATGAGCGCAATCCTGGCCCTGACTGCGCTTCCCATCGGGTATTTTGTTTTTTCAATGTTCATGCTGACACGCGAAGCCCGCTTTACAAAATACCAGTCGCAACTTTTTCAAACCATTTTTCTTTGGATGGCATTTTCCATCATTCAATTTTGGATGACCACAGAAAGAACTCCCCACAGCCTGTATACTGTTATACCAGCGATAGCCTATTTTGTCAGTCACTACCTCTTGTTGATCAGGAGAAAGGGAATTGCGGAAATGATGCTTTGGGTTTTCATTATCGGCCTTTTACTCGTCAACCTTGGTTCGCGGTATCAGTGGTTGAAAACGGTTAATTATGAGGCGTTGTTTCCAAAACCGTCGGTTCATGAGAAACAGGTAACAGGAAAGAAGATCATGATCATAGGAAATGACCCGTCACTGTACACCAAAAACAAACTGGGTGGTTATTTCCTGGATTGGGACCTTTCGAAAAAGTACTTCGAGCGTCCGGACTATTATGAGAATATCATCAAGATCAATGACGCTGTATCACGCGACAAGCCGGATGTCATTATTGATGAAAATGGACTGATGGGTGCAGTTGCTGAAAGAATTCCCTCGATAGGAAATGACTATGTTAAAGAGGGTCAGTACTACCGTCGGCGCTAGCAATTGATTTTGTCCACGCGCCTCGCGTGACGGCCGCCTTCAAAACTCGAATTCAGAAACCGGTCTGTAATTTTTTCCGCCAATTCGGTGCTGATGTGCCTGGCCGGGAGGCAAAGGATGTTGGCATCGTTGTGTTCACGTGCCAAAGAGGCCAACTCTTCTTTCCAGCAAATAGCCGCACGGATACCGGAATGTTTATTGGCGGTAATGGCCACCCCGTTTCCGCTTCCGCAGATGAGCAGGCCCAGATCAAATTCGTTTTTAGCCACTGCAGCAGCCACCGCATGTGCGAAATCAGGGTAGTCCGCTGATTCCGTGCTAAAGGTTCCAAAATCCCTGGTTTGATGGCCATTTTCCGAGAGCCATTTTTTCAAATGTTCCTTCAGTTCAAATCCAGCATGGTCGGCGCCGATGGCTATTTTTTGAATCATGCGGTCATTTCATCAGTTTTTGCTTCTCTTTCGGCTTCTTTTCGCTTCCCGCGAACAACGTAAGCTGAGATGAAAATACTGATTTCATACAGGAGAAACAATGGCGTGGAGATCAGCATTTGGCTGAGCGGATCGGGCGGGGTAACTATGGCGCCAATGATCAAAATCACGATGTAGGCATGCCGGCGGTACGTGCGCATAAAAGCTGGCGTGAGCAGACCGATTTGCGTCATGAAATAGACAACAACCGGTAACTGAAAGAGCAACCCGCTTCCAAAGACCAGCGCAATGAAGGTGGACACATAGGAAGTGATGTCAAACTCGTTGACAATGACGTCGCTGATGGAATATGATGCGAAGAACCATGTCATTAAGGGACACATGAGGAAATAGCCGAAGGATATTCCCAACAAGAACAGGAAGGAGACCGCAAACACAGCGCCGCTTGAGCCTTTCCGCTCGTTTGTTTTAAGCCCTGGTTTTACAAACCGCCAGATCTCCCAAAAGACGTAAGGGAAGGCGACAATAAATCCAATCACAAACGACGAAAGGATCTGCATGGTAAACTGCCCCGTCATGTATCGGCTCTGGATCTTGAATGGGAATGGTTTGGCGCAAAGGGCATCTGTAGAACCAGTGAGTTCACCCAATTTGCAAAGCCACTTGAAGGTGATAAAATCAACCTGGGTGGGCGCAAAGATGATGTTGGTAAAAATCCACTTGGTAAAAAAGAAGGCAACAAACATGCAGATCACGATGGCCGTAACAGATCGAACGATGTGCCAGCGCAACTCCTCGAGGTGGTCGAGGAAAGACATTTCTTTTTCGTCACTCATACTTTTGTCGCGAAAGTCACCCTATTCGGCGGGAAATAAAAATAGATGTGTCATTTGTACAGCGGGAACCGCTTCATGAAAGTATTCACTTTCTTTCTGACTGCCTTCAAACGCTTCTCATCGCCGGGTTTCTTCAGGGTTTCATCGATCAGGTCAACAACCTTGAGAATGTCTTTTTCTTTCATTCCCCTGGTGGTAATGGCCGGTGTGCCAATCCTCATCCCTGACGTAACCATGGGAGATTGTGTATCAAAGGGAACCATGTTTTTGTTGATCGTGATGTCAGCCTTGATCAAGGTCTCTTCGGCAATTTTTCCCGTCAGGTTCTTCGAGCGAAGGTCGATCAGCATCAGGTGGTTGTCTGTGCCTCCGGAGATGATCTTATATCCCCGGCGGGTAAACTCATCAGCCATGGTCTTGGCATTCTTGGCCACCTGGACGATGTAGTCCATGTACTCATCGCTGAGCGCTTCCTGAAATGCCACAGCCTTGGCCGCAATGACGTGCTCCAGCGGCCCTCCTTGTGTTCCGGGAAACACACCGGAATCCAAAATGGAAGATATCTTTCTGATTTCACCTTTGGGTGTTTTCAATCCCCAGGGATTATCGAAATTTTTCCCAATCATGATCAGCCCGCCGCGAGGCCCCCTCAGGGTTTTGTGGGTGGTGGTGGTTACGATGTGACAATGCTCCATCGGGTCGTTGAGAAGGCCGCGGGCGATCAGGCCGGAAGGATGCGAGATGTCTGCCAGCAACAGTGCGCCAACGGCATCAGCCGCAGCGCGAAGTTTTTTGTAATCCCAGTCCCGGCTGTAGGCTGAGGCACCGCAGATAATCATCCTGGGATTCTCGCGCTGGGCAATCTCCATCACTTTGTCAAAATTGACCAGGCCGGTTTCCTGCTCCACACCATAAAAGGAAGGTTGATAGAGCTTCCCGGAGAAGTTGACGGAAGAGCCGTGGGTCAGGTGACCGCCGTGAGAAAGGTCAAATCCAAGGATCTTGTCTCCTGGTTTCAGGCAGGCGAGCATCACGGCGGCATTGGCCTGAGCGCCGGAATGCGGCTGGACATTGGCCCAGCTGGCCCCGAAAAGCTCTTTTATCCGGTCAATAGCCAGTTGCTCAATTTCATCCACCACCTCGCAGCCACCGTAGTAGCGTTTGCCAGGAAGGCCCTCTGCGTACTTGTTGGTGAGCACGGTGCCCTGGGCTTTCATCACTTGTTCCGAAACAAAATTTTCGGAAGCGATCAGCTCGATTCCATTTTGTTGACGGTGTTTTTCTTTTTCGATCAGGTCGAAGATGACTTTGTCTCTTTTCATAGCAACGTTGAAAGAATTCTTCCGAAGGGGAATGGCAAAAATAGGAGGTGTAGTGACATTTCCCTAACGCGCATGCAGAATGCCGCCAAATCTATAAATCACAGAAAATAATTCAGACCGATGTCCTACCCTGACTTTGAGTCTCCGAAGCTGAGATCCGAAGGATCACCAGCTTCCACTGCTTCCGCCGCCACCGAAACTTCCTCCTCCGCCGGAGAAACCGCCACCACCGCCGCCACCTCCGCCAAAGCCACCCCCGGCAGCCATGCCACCAAGAAACCAGCCGGCACCCGATGACCAGCCACTGCCGCCTTTGCCACGACCGCCCAGGAACCGGCTCAGGATGATGATCAATAACAGGATGAAGATGAAAGGAATTTTTGGGCCGCGGTTCTTTCTTCCGAGCGGCACATCCTCCGCTTTGTATTCGCCTTTGGTGGCAAGCAATATGGCATTAATGGCTGCGCTTACCCCCGCATCGTAGTCACCCCTGCGGAAATTGGGCGCCATTTCATTCCGAATGATCCGGTTGCAGATGGCATCAGGAAGTGGGCCTTCCAATCCCTGTCCAACTTCAATTCGCATCTTCCGGTCGTTGATGGCAAGCAGCAAAAGCACACCGTTGTCCTTTTCTTTCTTGCCCAGCTTCCACTTCTCGGCAACACGCAAGGCATATTGTTCAATGATTTCTCCATCCAGCGAAGACACGATCAATATGGCCACCTGGTTGGAAGTGGAGTCTTCAAATGTTTTAAGCTGCCGCTCCAGGTTATCGACAGTTTGCGGCGACAGGGCCCTGGCCTCGTCATGGACGTGCTGGCCCCAGAGTTCTGGAATTTTTTTTTGTGCCTGCAAAGGCAGCGCTGCAAGAAGAAACAAAAAGGCAAGACCCGAGAGAAAAACTGAGCGATATCGATTCATGGGAGTGGTGTAGCGTTAATTAGTTTTCCATCCGGAGGTCATCCCGCAGCTCATTGATATCGTCGGGCGTCTTGATAAAGCCCTTCTCCAGCAAAATTTCTCCGCATCGGAGAATGGCGGACTCGATGCCTTCGGCCACTTTTTCCTTCCGGATATTATTAATGATGTTCTGGACCATTTTATCCCATTCCTTTTGATCAACCACTTTGCTGATCCCCCGGTCAGCCATCACCATAACCTCCCGTTCAAAGAACGAAACGAAGATCATGATGCCGGTGCGGTGACGGGTATTGAAAATCTCTTCTTCCAGGAATGCATTTTCTGCGCGTTTGCGGGTGGCCTGGTCAAGGTGAGTCTGGCTGAGCATCATTCTCTTCACCGCATCAACGTAGTTTGTGATAACGGCACCAACCATTCCGCCCAGGAGCACCAGCAACAGAATGAAGAGCGGGTCATACACTGCCAGTTCCGGCACGTACCGGTCGAGGATGACAATGACTGCGAAGACCAGGAATGCAGTGGCCATCCCGCCACGGTAATTGGCAATGGCATAAAAGCCACTGCGCTCCACGAAGACGGGGACGATTTCACCCGAAATCTTGTCCTCTGCCTGCTTGACGGCAGCTTTGATGCGGTCGAGGTCTTCAGTTGAAAATCTTGTTTGAAGGGACATGATGAGGTGGGCAAAGCCCTTTTGTTTCTGGGATTGGTTATCCGGTTCTGAACAAATTTAGCAATACGCGGCCACTTCCATAATGTCAATCATGAAGCGCTACAGGTCATTGAGGTCAAATTTGTTTTCCTTTCCAGCGGCCCGAGCGGATGTAAAAGAAGGCCATGGTGAACATGCTCATCCAGTAAACCCATTCACTGGCCCATCCCCATGTGATGGACAAGTCCAGGTATTCAAGGACCACAAAAACGTAGATGCTGTACAGGATGATCGTCACCAGTTCGATCAACAGGTTGACTACCGTATTGCCTGATCCCGTAACCGCGTTCAGCCAGATCACCGAAAAAGACATCATGAGCAGCGCGACGGAAACAACACGGACAACGGGGATCGCTTCATTGACAAAATCCGGACCCTGTCCGTAGAAAGTCAGGAATACCTCGGGAAAAATGTTAAGGAAGATCACGATCACCACCGTACACCCCAGGCTCATCTTCATGATTCTTATGATCATGGGCATCACTTCTTCCTGCCGCCCCTGGCCAATGATGTTGCTGACCATGGTATTGGTAGTGGCAGCAAAGGACCAGGAGAAAATACCGGTCACGCCAAAGATATTTCTCATGGTATTTGAAATGGCAAGCGCCCGTTCACCGTGATGTTCAATGAGAATGTAGAAATATTCCCAGGTGATGATGCTGATGGCAAACTGGGCGATAAGCGGAGCGGATTGAACCAGGATGAGGCGAAAGACGGAGAAGTCGATTTTGGTCTGTTCAAAAAAGGCGAAGGTCCGGTGTAGTCCCTTTAAGTGAATAACCAGGTAGATGACGAACAACCCGGTAGCCTCAGCGATGATGGAAGCGTAGGCTGCACCATTGAAACCGAGGGCCGGCATTCCGAAGTGCCCGTAAATAAAACTGTAGTCCAGAAAAATATTGGTGAAGGCTTCAGCCATAGTGCCCCAGAAAAGGAAGCGGGTTTGGTTGGTTCCCACGAGGAAGGCATTCCGCATGACATACAAATAGAGAAAGGGAAGGCCCCAAATACGTATCAACAGAAACCGGATAACCTGTTCCGCCACTTCCGGGCTGTGGATTGTGGCGCGAAGGATCATCGGCGCGAATAAGTAGGTGATGAGTATACCCAGGAAGGCGATGACCAGGGCCACCCAGACGCCATGATAGAATAGCTGGCCGATCGCTTTGGGAAGGTTTTGCCCGGCGCGCCGCGCGATAAGTGCCTGAAGCCCGTTGTTCAGCCCGTTGCCGATGACGGCAAAAATGAGGTAGTAGACTCCCGTGAGGCCGGCAGAGGCAAGCTCTTGTTCACCCAGCCTGCTTAGAAAGATATTGTTGGTGATGAAATTGAGCTGGGGCACCAGCATGGCCAGCGAGATGGGCAACGCCATAAACAGAATTTGTTTATAGCCGGTTGAAAGACGCAGTTCCATAAGCTAGGGCGTTGCCATTCTTACTTTGGAATCAATAAATTTCCACGGCTGGCAGAACAGGTTGCCTGTGTCAGGAAGAAATAGGATTCCGGGGAGGATGTTTCTCATGCGCTGTTGCCCGTGATTTGAAATGATCAACCAAGATAGCAGAAGTCTGAGTGATTTTGCACTTGATGGGTCAACGTACAGAGAAGACGCTGCTGTAAATGTTGTTTGTTTTGTAGGCATTCTTGATTAAATCAACATAAGATTCAACCTCAATATTTATGAAAAAATATTCTAATGGCCTGCTTTCACTGATGATGATCGCGTGCTGCCTGATCACTGCGGACGCACAGATGCTTGCGCCTGATAAGGGCCTGAAAAACATGAAGTGGCGCCCCATCGGCCCAGCCAACATGGGCGGTCGTACCACGGACATTGCAGGGGTCCCCGGAGATCCCAACACTTTCTACATAGCCGGGGCCGACGGAGGCATTTTCAAAACCATCAATGGGGGCACAACCATGACGCCCATCTTCAATGACCAAAAAGCTTTTTCGATCGGAACCATTGCGATTGCACCGTCCGACCACGAAGTACTGTGGGTCGGAACAGGTGAAGGTGATCCCCGAAACAGCGTTGGGTATGGAAATGGGGTATACCGCTCAACCGATGGTGGAAAAACCTGGCAGCACCTGGGGCTGGAGAAAACGGACCGCATCAAGCGCATTGCGGTGAGCCCGCAAAATCCTGACGTGGCCTGTGTCTGTGCCCTGGGAAGGGAATGGGGGCCCAACCCGGACCGCGGTGTTTTCCGCACACTCGACGGAGGAAAAAACTGGGAGAAGGTGTTGTACCTGGATGAGAACACGGGTTGCTCCGACATCGCCATTGAATGGAACAACCCGAGAATCATGTACGCAGGAATGTGGACGTTCCGGCGCAAGCCGTGGCGCTTTGATGACAGCGGGGAGAAAACAGCACTCTATAAAACTATCGATGGAGGAAAAACCTGGGCTAAAATCTCTCACAAAAATGGATTACCCGACAAGCCGATGGCCCGCATCGGGGTTTCCATCGCGCAAAGCCAGCCCAACATTGTTTACATGATCACTGAATTCAAGGATGGCGGTACCGTGTTTCGCTCGGATGACCGCGGCGATTCGTGGAAAATGATGAACGACGACCGCGATCTCAACTTCAGGCCGTTCTACTACAGCGACATAAAAGCTGATCCGAACAACCCGGATCATGTTTACACTTTATCCGGGGGCTTGAGCAAATCCATTGATGGTGGAAAGACTTTTAAATATGTGGCACAGGGCCAGCATGGTGATAACCAGGGCCTCTGGATTGATCCGAAGAATTCCAACCATGTGCTGAGCAGCGATGACGGGGGATTCAGGGTTTCTGTTGACGGGTTCAAAAGTTATGAGGTGATCAACAACGTGGAACTGGCGCAATTTTATCAACTGGCCATTGATGACCGCGACCCGTATTATGTATTCGGCGGACTGCAGGACAACGGCACATGGACCGGACCGAGCAACTCGCTTCACAAGATCGGCATCATGAAGCGCGACTGGATCCAGGTCGCAGGCGGTGATGGATATTATGCCGTACCAATTCCCGGACATGAGAATGAGGTCTATGCCAACCTGCAGGGCGGCGTCATCTTTCATGTTGATACGAAAACCGGGAATACACGAACCATCCATCCTTATCCCAACAAAGTGGGATCAGCCGGAGATGGCGTAGCGCTCCATAAATACAGATTCAACTGGGATGCGCCGATTCATATCTCACCACATGATCCGAATACTGTCTATACGGGCGGCAATGTTCTTTTCAAAAGTAAAGACAAAGGCTATACCTGGGAGGAAATCAGTCCGGACCTGACCACCAATGACAAATCGAAACAACAATCATCGGGCGGGGAAATTTATACCGACAATACCGCAGCGGAATTCCACTGCACGATCCTTACTATTTCAGAATCCCCTGTGAAGAAAGACGTGATTTGGTGCGGCACGGACGACGGGAATGTTCAACTGACACAGGATGGCGGAAAATCCTGGACGAAAATGACCATTCCTGGTCATCCTGCATTTGGATGGGTTTCAAAAATTCACACATCAGAGCATGAGGCCGGAACGGCATTTGTGTCGGTAGACAACCACCGGATGGATGACTATAAGGCACACGCCTACATGACCACAGACTTTGGCAAGACCTGGACAACCATCAGCACAGGCCTGCCCGATGATTGGGTTTATGTTGTGCGACAGGATCCGCACAATCCCAACCTGCTTTACGCAGGCATGGAGCACGGCGTATTTGCATCCTGGGACAAAGGAAAGACCTGGGCGCGAATCAACAACAACCTGCCCCCGGTTTCGGTCCGCGACCTGCGGGTACAAAAAAGAGAGCGGGACCTGGTGGTGGCCACGCACGGCCGTGGGATATGGATCATGGATGATATCCGGGCACTGGAAGATTATTCCACAGGAAGCGCAAAGGAGCTCAATGTATTTCCGGTCAGGACTGCCACCTTATGGAATTACTACTCCATGATTGAAGAACAAGGTGACCGGATTTACCGGGCAAAGAATCCGGACTTCGGAGCCTACATCAACTTCTATCTGCAGACCGACCCGAAACAGACGATCACCGTTGATATAACAGATGCCAACGGAATGAAAGTGAGAAGCCTGAAAGATTCTGTGTCCAGGGCAGGAGTCAACAGGGTTGTTTGGGATTTACGGTATCAGGAAGCTGAGAAATTAACCATACAGCCGAAAGGAGATTGGGGCGGCACAATCCGCCCACTTGTACCGCCCGGTACGTACACCGCAAAGATCACAGCCAACGGCCAAACAGCAGAAACAAAAATTACCGTGCGTGCTGATCCAAGAATCACTATCACGGACCAGGAGCTGAAGGCAAAAAATGATGCCGTGATGGCGCTGCGTGAACAGCTTTCACAGACACACAAATTGATCAACACAACGGATGCAACAATAAGACAACTCAATGAATTGAGGCAGCGGATCAAGACTGCCGGCGATCAGAGCGGCGTTGATCCGTCTGTGAATACGCAAATCGACGATGCCATCAGGAAGCTGAGAGACTTTGAGGATGAATTCCTGAGAAGACCGCCGCCCAACATGGGTTTTCGTCAGAAGCCAAGGCTTCGCGAGGAAATTTCAGATCTGCTGAACGCTGTTGATGATGCCCAGGCGCGGCCCACCAACCCACAAATTGGCAGGACCGGGGAACTGAAGCAGGAAGCGCAGGATGCCGGAAACCAGCTGGAGCGGATCCTCCTCCAGCAAGTAGCACCCATCAATGACAAGGTGAAGAACTTGCCTCAGGTGGTGGTGGGCAAGAGCGAGAAGAAGGATATGTAATTCGTTGAGTGAGCAGAGGCGTCGGATACCCTCAGGGTGTCTGACGCCTTTACTTTATATTTTTAGACTTAACACGATCAGGCCTGCAAAAAGACCCAGTTCAGCGAAACGCTGAATCAGACCGCGCCAGCGGAGGCAGAAAGAAAACGACATCATGATGGCTAAAGAAAGAACCAGAAAGCCAATGGTCCGCATCAACGGAACTGAACTTACCGTTAGAAAGTAGGCACCGCCGAGGTACTCAATAATTCCACCCAAATTGTGGATGGACTGACGTGTGCTGCCGCTCAATGGAGAGCCTGGATCACAAGGAAAAAATGCAGCTACAACATATCCCACACCAACGCAGGTACCAAGTCCGCACAAGGACTTTTGTGTCTCATCGTGCAAACCCTGAAAATAAAGGAGAGTACTCATCAGCAACAAGGACAGTCCAACCGGAAGAAAAACCCCGTAACTGATATTTTTTTCAAACACGGAACCAGATTCGCCCAGCTCACTGATGGTGCCCGAGACATGGTTGTAACCCGGTGCTTTGTTTCCGAAATAGAGTGTGGACCCAAGAAGGTAGACAGAGGCGGCCACGATACCGACTGCGTAGATCATTTTTCAAAATTAATGGAATATTTGCCGAGAAACCTTGTTGTACATTTGCGGTTGAAACACCACCAAAAACAAGAGCATATGCAAACCATTCTGGGAGCCAATGGCATCATCGCGCAGGAACTTTCAAAGCACCTGCCAGGATACAATACCGTGATCCGCCAGGTAAGCCGTAATCCCAGGAAAATAAACCCGTCTGATGAATTGATGAAAGCGGACTTGTTGAATTATGATGAAACTGAAAAGGCCGTTGCCGGGAGTGACGTGGTGTACCTGGTGGCTGGCCTGAAGTATGATATAGGCACCTGGCGTTCGCAGTGGCCCCGCATCATGAAGAATGTGATTGACGCATGCAAGAAGCACAACAGCAAGCTCGTCTTCTTTGATAATGTGTATGCCTACGGCCTGGTGACTAGTCCTATGACGGAGGAGACGCCATTCAATCCCTGCAGCAAGAAAGGTGAAGTGAGGGCCAGCATCGCTACCATGCTGCTGGATGAAGTGAAAGCAGGTAATCTCAACGCCATGATTGTAAGAGGCGCTGATTTCTATGGCCCTGGTGCTCTGCTGAGCATGACCTATGAAACGGTGACCAAAAGATTAAAGGCGAACAAGGGTTCTCAATGGGTGGGCAATCCAAGAACGATACACACGTTCACCTATACACCTGACGCAGGGAAGTGTGTGGCCATGCTGGGCAATAATCCTTCTTCCTTCAACCAGACCTGGCACGCCCTGACAAGCAAAGAAAAGATTACCGGTGAGCAATACGTTCATATCGCCTGTGAAATTGCGGGCAAGCCTTACAAAATACAGTCGATTCCGAAGATTGGCGTCTGGATGGTTGGATTGTTTGTTCCGGCACTAAGGGAATCGGTTGAAATGATGTATCAGTTTGAGAATGACTATGTTTTTGACAGCACCAGGTTTGAGAAAGCGTTCAATATCCAGGCGACTACCTGCCGCGAGGGAATTGCCGCCACACTCAAGTAAAGCCGAAACTTTATGAAAAAATCAGTTGGACTTTTTATTCTAATCGCAATCTGGTCCTGTGGCCCGTCAGGCTCGGGAAACAATGAAGGCTTGTTGAATCCCCAGGCGTTTGCAGAACAGCTCAAGTCAGGTGGTGATATTGTACTCCTGGATGTGAGAACCCCGGAGGAACTGCAGACTGGGTTCATTGAGGGTGCGCGGAACCTTGATTTCAATTCGGGCGGTTTTGAAAGTGCACTGGACAGCCTCGATCATTCAAAGAAGTATTTCGTCTACTGCAAAATTGGAAAGCGAAGCGGCAAGGCGAAGGAAATGATGAAGGCCAAAGGATTTCAAAATGTTACTTCAATGGATGGCGGCCTGGATGCATGGGTTGCCGCCGGGCTTCCAGTCAGGAGGTAATTGAAATGTCAGTGCGGCAGGTGTGCCTGCAGCCTTCCATAAACCCATGTCCCCGCAATGGCGCTGGCCAGCGTAACAACGGTAACCAGAATGCCTGATCCCAACTGCGCATATAGCGGTCCGGGGCATGCGCCTGTCAGTGCCCAGCCGCAGCCAAAGATGAGGCTGCCCAGGATAATCCCGTGATGATAGTCTTTGGTTGGCATTTCAATGGGCTCCCCCCCTATCGTTTTTAGATTCCATTTGCGAATGATGTAAAGCCCGATCGCCGCGGTGGGGATGGCGGTCATGAAAATTCCATACATGTGAAAACTTTCAAACCGGAACATTTCCTGGATCCGAAACCAGGAGATCGCCTCTCCTTTGGTAAGCGTTAAGCCGAATACGGCGCCGGCCACCAGGTAGATAATTTTTTTCATGCCTTGAGGATGTATGGTAAAACGAAATGACTGAATAGAATTCCGCTGAGGAAGAAGCTTGCCGTGGCAACCAATGAAGGCCATTGAAGCGAGGATATCCCCAGGATGCCATGGCCTGATGTGCATCCACGCGCATAGCGCGTTCCGAACCCGACGCAGAACCCACCAGCCACCATCATGATGAGCCCTTTCAAGCCAAGCAAGGCCGACCAATGAAAGAGTTCTGAAGGCATCAGCCCGCTGAGATCGGAAATACCCAGGGAGTTCAGGTATAAAGCAGTTGACTGCGCAATGGCAACGGGCTCTGGGTTTGCAAACACCACCCCGCCGGCAAAGCCGCCAATGAGGAGCCCGACGGCAAAGAACAGGTTCCAGCTGTCTTTCTTCCAATCATATTTGAATAGTGAAATATCAGCCGGCCAGCAGGCCGCGCAGATTTGCCGGAGGGTGGAGGAAATGCCCAGGCGTTTATTTCCAAGGAGGAGGAGGAGGGGCACAAATAGACCAATGATGGGGCCTGCGATATACCAGGGCCAGGGATCGTAGAGAATTTTCATGGCGCAAAAGTAACTAAAGTCTATTAAAACAGTAGAGTAAAGTTTTCGAAGGATGAGGCCTGGGGGCACAGCAACGGGTTGCCGCGAGTTTTGCCGGGAGCCATTCACGCTTTACTTTTGCGCCTCGTTTCTATGCAGATCATCAACTCCATCCTGACCTGGGTAATGAAAAAGCGCATCCACCAGATGGAGCTGTTCATGAAGTACCCGCATGATGTACAGGATGAGCTTCTCAGCCGGCTGTTACAGACTGCACGGCCAACCGAATTTGGACGGAACCACGGCTTTGATGAAATTGTAAACTACGACGACTTTGCCCGCCAGGTTCCTGTGCATTCCTATGAAAGGATGTTCCCCTACATCGAGCGGACCATGAAGGGGGAGCAAAACATTTTGTGGCCTTCAGAAATAAAATGGTTTTCGAAATCGTCCGGCACCACCAATGCCCGCAGCAAATTCATACCCATTTCCAGTGAGTCACTCGAGGAATGCCATTTCAAGGGAGGCAAGGACTTGTACTGCATCTATGTAAACAACTATCCTGAGACAAAGATATTCTCGGGGCGCGGCCTGGCCATCGGTGGCAGTCATCAGGTCAATGAACTTGATCCAACGTCAACCTCTTACTATGGAGATGTATCGGCAGTGCTCATGCAGAACCTCCCGGTTTGGGCCCAGCTGATCAGAACACCCAGCCTGGAGGTGGCCCTGATGAGCAACTGGGAAGACAAGATCGAAAAACTCGCACGCGAAACCGCAGGTGTTGATGTTACCCACATAGCCGGTGTGCCCACCTGGACCGTTTTACTGTTGCAGCGGGTGATGGAATTGCAGAAGAAGTCCATTCATGAAATCTGGCCTAACCTGGAGGTTTTCTTTCATGGCGCTGTTGCATTTGCTCCGTACCGCAATCTCTTCAAGAGTCTTATTCCTGATAACTCCATGCATTACTGGGAAACCTACAATGCCAGCGAAGGCTTCTTTGGAATACAAGACCAGACCGGGTCGGATGAACTGCTCCTCATGCTGGATTACGGTATTTTCTATGAATTTATTCCCATGGAAGAATCCGAGGAGGAAAGCCCGCGGGCGATTCCCCTGAGTGAGGTGGAACTTGGAAAGAACTATGCCATGGTGATCACCACCAATGCGGGGCTATGGCGTTATAACATTGGGGACACCATCAAGTTTACAAGCAAGAATCCTTACCGGATCAGAATTTCAGGAAGGACGAAACACTTTATCAATGCATTCGGCGAAGAGGTCATCATTGAAAACGCAGAAGCGGCGATTACCAAGGCTTGTGAAATGACTGGCGGGGTCATCAGCAATTTCACGGCAGCACCGATCTATCTTGAAAAGAATAAAAGGGGAGGACATGAATGGCTCATTGAGTTTCATTCGCAGCCGGGCAGCCTGGAAGAGTTTGGAAACATCCTGGACAAGACCCTCCGGGAAATTAATTCAGATTACGACGCAAAAAGATTTCATGACCTGGTGCTGATCGCACCCAGGATTCAGAGCCTGCCCTCCGGCACTTTCTATACCTGGATGAAGAAAAGGGGAAAACTAGGCGGACAGAACAAGGTACCCCGGCTCAGCAACTCCCGTGAATTTGTAGACGACATCCTATCCTCCCTCGCATCCTGATTTTCGTGCTCAGGCACTTCTCCATTTAATACCACAGCCGATGGCTTTGGTCTTTGTGGTTGACAATGGCTTGCCAGCCAGCAGCGCATCAACAGCATCCTCAACATATTTTTTCGTTACCGCAGATGCATTGCGTGCGTTGTCATCGATGGTTCCAATGTAGGCAACCTTGAGGTCCTTGCCTACCCGGTTGAGAACAAAAACATGGGGTGTATTGGTAGCCCCGAAAGCCCTGCTGACTTCCTGCGTTTCATCCGTGAGGTAAGGAAAAGTGTAGCCTTTCTTCCGGGCATAAGCAACATTCTTCTCAAAGGAATCGCCCGAGGACCCGGATGCATCATTGGGATTGATGGCAATAACCGGAAATCCCTGGGACGCATATTTTTGGTTGAGGCCGATGATTCTCTCATTGTAGGCTTTGGAATACGGACAGGTATTGCAGTCAAAAATCACAATAAAACCCCTGGCATCCTTCATGTCGGAAAGCGAGACCATTTTGCCATCGACATTCTTCAGTTTAAAATCAGTCGCGGAATCGCCAACATCATAGCCGTTCCGAACAGGCGATGCGGCCACAAACGCCAACAGGATGACAGAAGAGAAAATCAGGTGTTTCATTTAAGCAGTGATTAGGGTGTGATATTATTTTACTTCGGCGATGAGTTTTTCCAGCTCGCCTTCATGAAGTTCTCTTTCAATAAATTTTCGCTTGCCATTCCTGTTGTTAACTACCAGGGTGGCCGGGAGCGCGCCCGACCAACCTTTGTCGATCTTCTCAATCCATTGATTGGGATTCCTTTCATTCAGGATCAGCACCTGAGATTGGATCTTTTTACGGGTGGCGAACTTCCGAACCTTGTCCGGATTGGGATCCAGGTCCATATCCATGCTCACCAGCCTTACCCGCACGTCCGCATGGTCTTTCGTCAGTTTTTCCAGCAAGGGCAGCTCTCTGACGCAGGGAGCGCACCAGGTTGCCCAGAAATTGATCACCTGGATTTGGTCTTTCTCGCCCTGAACGATCTGTTGCAGGCGTTCCAGTGTGACCAGGTCGTCTGTTTGGGACTGGGCGGCCTGGCCAACCAGCATCAACAGCAGGAATACAGTTAGCCTCATGGGAAAACCTAACGGAATTTCACCCGGCAGGTTCCGGGCTTGCGAGGATAAGGGCGACTTGACCATTTCTAATTTTGGGTAACAAAAGTGCTAAAATTCAGGCACTTATAAACCTCCCGAAATTGGGGGAGAAAGAAATCCACAAAATCAGGCTTTTATCCACATTAACAGAGTGTTACGAGTTATAGTATTGACTGACAAGCATTTACGAGCACTTTAATCAATCACTTGTTTGTGGATATCTCTTAAAGGTCTGGTCTGTGGGAAGATTTTATAATGGGCTAATAGTCAATTATCTACAGCCAGAGGAATTTCGGTAGAATCCCTGAAATCGACAGATTTTAGTCAGGAACCGGATGGTAAAGAGTTGGTTGGAGGGCCAGGGACTATTTGAAGGCCAGCCTGCTAAGATGGCCCGGCTGGGTGGCCCTGGGGCCGGTGGCGACTGGTGCAGTATGCTCATGGTGTTCCCTGAGCCACGATTCATAGTCCTGGTAAAGAATGCAATCGTTCAGCAAGGCCTGGTCTTTGACAATCTTTATGATTTTGCCATGCTGAAATGACCCCCAGATTTTCTCTCGCTGCTCCCCCGGAAGGGAGGAAATCCTGACATATTCTATACCCTTAAAGATTTCCGGCTGAGCCTTCATGTTTCTTAGTTGCAGTATATGTTTGATTGAAAGGATAGGTAACCATTCTCTTAACTTGCATACCGATGGAGAAGTCAAATAGTCATGAGTTTTATTCCGCACAGAATCCGTATAGCAAGATTATTCTGATCGTGCTGATTCCACTGGTTTTTTCAGCATGCAACAGGCACCCCACCGCCGGCAGCGGTCCTGCTGACAAATTGTACGAATCCGATTCCTTCAAGTCCTATTGGTATTCAGGAAAGGCCGAAGTAAATACCTATACGCTTGATCAATCCCGGTACGGCGAACCAAGGGAGGGGAGCGCTGCGCTCATTTTTGTCTCGGAAGATTTTTCGAAAAGTAAACATGTCAAACTGGACGACCCGGCGGCTGCGGGCGAAGATAAAGTGACCGTTCTGAAAATGAATTTCACCAAGAACTTTGTTACCGGTATTTATCCGTATTCGATGATGCTTTCGGTTTTCAAGCCCATTAATGGTGGTGACCATCCGCATGCAATGAAAGCGGCCATGAGTTCCCAGGAATGGTGCGGGCAGGTATTCTCACAGATCAATCTGGCTGGGAACCAATTCACCTTCACAGGCCACTCTTATTTTGAAAAGGAAGGAGAGGAATCCTTTGCGATGGAATCCACCTGGCTGGAAGACGAACTTTGGAACCAGATCAGGCTGTCGCCTGAAGACCTGCCGGTCGGGGAGGTAAGGATTATCCCGGGACTCTTCTTCACCAGGCTGAAGCACAGCAGCCTGAAACCACTCCGGGCCTCGGTCACTCGCGCAGACTCGGTTGATCAGGTCAGGTATGAGATCAAGTATTTGGACCAGGCCAGGAACCTGATCATCATTTATCAAAAACAATTTCCCCACCAGATTTTGGGTTGGGAAGAGCGTTTTGAAGAGCGCGGCCAGTTCATGCGCACCAAAGCCGTTTTGAATAAATCCATGCTGATCGATTATTGGACCAAAAACAAAAATGAATTCCTGTACCTGCGGGATTCATTGGGATTGTCGCATCAGAATTTTTAGTTCATGCAGAATCAAAAGTCAAAGTTTTCACTCGCCAGGGGATTCACCTATCTGAACTGCGCCTACATGTCGCCGTTGCTAAAGTCGGTGGAAAGGGCAGGTTTGGCCGGTATGAGCGGGAAAAGAAACCCATTCCAAATTTCAGCTGATGATTTCTTTCATGATTCCGAAACACTGAGGAAGGAATTTGCGAAGTTAATCAATGTGAAAGATGAAAAGAGGATTGTGATTGTGCCTTCAGCATCCTATGGATTGGCAAACGCAACCAGAAACATCAGACTGGGAGCTGGTGAAAACATTATTGTTGCGGCTGAACAATTTCCCAGCAACTACTACCCATGGCAAAACCTCTGTCATGTGAGCCACGCCACGCTTAACGTTGTGCCACCTCCTGAAAAGCCGGAAGCAAGAGGCAAATTCTGGAATGAGCGGATATTGGGAGCGATTGACACAAAGACAAGGGTAGTCGCGCTTGGGCATGTTCACTGGGCTGATGGAACACGATTTGATTTACTGGCCATCAGAAAGAGGACACGTGAGGTTGGCGCACTTCTCATCATCGATGGAACACAATCAGTGGGCGCAATGCCATTCGATGTCCAAAAAATCCAGCCTGACGCCTTGATATGCGCGGGTTACAAATGGCTGATGGGACCCTATTCCATCGGTCTGGCCTACTATGGAGAATATTTTGACAACGGGTTGCCGATTGAGGAGAATTGGATCAACCGCCTGAACAGTGAAGACTTTGCCGGACTGGTGCGCTACCAGGAAAAATATCAGCCTGGTGCCCTGCGGTACGAAGTGGGAGAACACAGCAACTTCATCCTGGTGCCGATGATGCTGACAGGCCTGAAACAGATCAACCAGTGGAAGCCTGATCAAATTCAGGATTATTGCCGCAAGATATCATCTGACGCCATCCGGGAACTGCGAAAAATGGGATGTTGGATAGAAGATGAACAATACCGGGGCTGCCACCTGTTTGGCATCCGCTTCCCAAAGGGAATCTCGCTGGAGAAAATGAAGGAGGAAGTGAAGAGGAAGAAGATCTCCGTTTCTTTCAGGGGTGATTCAATGCGGGTTTCACCCCATGTTTACAACGATGCCGCGGATTTTGACAAATTGGTGAGAACGATTCAATGGGCAAACCCATAACGGTGATCATCTTATTTTTCGTGTTGTTGACAAACTCGCAGAAAACCAGACCTGGATTTGTACGTTATTATTCCATATGAAAAAGTACCTGCTGATTTTTGTGGTGTTCATCGGGTCGTTACCAGCCTTTAGCCAGCCGTTTGTCTTTGTATTCTTAAACCCCAATCCCAACAAGCCGGAACTTCCAAAAGCGGAAGTTGACCAAATCATGGAGGGCCACATGGCCAATATTCAACGCCTGGCCAGGGAGAAAAAGCTGGTTGCTGCAGGACCTTTTGAAAGCGGCGGCGGCCTCTTCATTTTCAATTCTGGATCCAAAGGGGAAGTTGGGACCTGGCTGGAGACCGATCCCGGCATAAGGGCCAGGCGATGGAACACTGAAATTTTTGACTACAAGCCGCGTATTGGATCAGTTTGTACCGTGGGTGAACCTTATGAGATGACAAATTATCACTTTGTAAGGTTCGGCATTAATGTGACCAAGTACACGATGGCGGATATGGCAACCGAATTAAAGAATCACGAGCAATACTTTAAACGGCTTGCCCCGCAGGCCGACATTATTCAGGATGGAACATTTGGTACCGCTGAGGGCGGCATCATGGTGGTGAGGGGCGAATTGAACCGCGAACTGATTGAGCAGGACCCGGCTGTTCAAAAGGGCTTCCTGGAATTTGAAATCAAAAAACTATATATCGCAAAAGGCTCCTTCTGCGAGAAATAACCTGCAGGAACTACTCAGCAACAACCACGGCAAGTTTTTTTCCGTTCGAACTTACCGCTAGACGGGTGACACCCTTCAACACGTTTGTGCCTGATACTTGCACCTCATTCCATCCCGGGCCCTCTGAGGGATCCATATAGAAAATCTTCGGTCCATCACTCATCAGGATTTTTCCGTCCGGGAGCCAGGCAAGATCTTCGTGGCCGGATACGGCAGGACCAATTTCAGAAATTTTCAATGTGCGGGTATCAAATTTCTTGATGACCCAGTCTTTTTCGGTGACTTTATGGATAAAGCTGATGGAGGTTTCCCCCGGAACCCGGTGCAGGGACCGCCCGATATTCTCGGCAAGGATTGTATCCTTTTTCATGGGCAGGAGTACATAGTGCAATGTGTTGGGTGTGCCCAGTACAAAGAGTCCCAGGTGGCTGTTGTCGCCCCATACATGATAACCAACAGTAAGGTTATTAATGATAACGACAGGCTCACCTCCGTCGATTGGGTATTTGCCCAGGTTTTGGGCCCCATCTTCGCGCTGGATAATGCAGGACAAGTATTGTTTGTCCAGGGTGACGGTGGGAGAATACTCCCTGTCTGATGTTTCCGTGATCGATTTCGTATTCTTAATCTTGTAATCATAGCTGCGGATATCGGAGCGGCCGTCGTCATTGAAGGACGAGTAGTATAGGATGGGCAGATCAGGATGGAAGTACGGCTGGTTGTCGTAGCCCTTGTGGTTGGTAATGTTGACAGCATTCGAGATGGTAAGTTTTTGTTTCTTGATTGACAAATCAAACAGATAGATCTCTGAGCCGGTTTGAGCAAACACAGGCAGGGCAAAGGCCGTTAGAATGAAAAGGATTAAATGCTTTTTCATGATGGGGTTCACTTAAGGTTAATGAGTCTTTTTATCTGTGGCGTATGGTGAATGATGTGTTCACGGAAAAAGAGAAGGCACTGCTTCATGTTCAGGTAGCCTGCGACAGGATGGCGGTAAATCAGTTTCCTTGCCTGATCGGCTGACAAGGAGGAAACGAGTTTGTGGAGATCGCTCCTGACGCCGTCCCACTCCTTCTGTATTGTTGCGAAGTCACGGTAGAAGGTTGTGTTTTCCACCACCCGTTTTGGGGCCTTGTATCTTAGGCCCGGTATTCGCTGGGAAATCTTCAATGCATTGAGTTTTATTTCTTCCCACCAACCCGAATCGGCCGCCTCATGAATGCCCTGAATTTTTTTCTGAACGTAGGACGTGGACATCCTTTCGGCGGAAACCAAATGACTCAGGATCTCGGCAACTGACCATTTGCCGGGCACGAGCGGATTGTTAAGCTGATCATCAGTGAGATGCCTGACGGACTGAAGCGTTTTTTCACGCTGGGCCTCAAGTTCATCAAACAGCTTTTGAAGAGATGGATTCATACCGTCGTGGTTAGTCAAAAATAGGCAATGTTTTACTTCTCTGCTGCCATGAACATTCCCAATTCCTCAGCGCAGAACGGCAATTTTTCCGGGCAGAACCGTGATGGTGGCTGGGAGAAGCCCTTCTATTTCACCGTCGCCCTCCAGCAAGCAGGGGTCCGATGAGGAGAGGTCTACCCTTTCAAGGGTCTGATAGATAATACCTGGATCCATAATCTTCCTCCGTCCCTTGACCATTTGCAAGTAGAGCAGGAATCTGAATAGTGGAATTTCTCCAGCAATAAACGAACTGAATTTTCCGTCATCCAGCATGGCATCTGGCGCAACATACATTGCATTGCCAAATGACTGGCCGTTCGCAATGGCGATTACGCGTGCCTTGCCTTTCCATTCTGATTCCTGGGTCTTGTAAGATACCTCAACCGGTCGATGGGAAAAGAATGTTGAAATGATGCTGGCGTAATAGGTGATGGTTGGTCCCCATGCCCGGTTGCTTTTCACCAATCGGCTCACCACTTCTGGCCCCATACCCAGGCTGCATACGTTAATGAAAAAGCGTGTCCGCATCTCACCGCTTTTACCCATACATCTCATCTCACCGACATCGGTAAGCCTTGGCTGCATGACCTTCAGTAAATATGTGATTTGAGAAACATCGGGTCTAATAGAGCAACTTCTTGCAAAATCATTTCCTGTTCCCAAAGGGATGATACCCAGCACGGGGCAATCCGCAGCTTCGTTTTTCAATAATCCATTGAGGACCTGGTGCACCGTTCCGTCTCCTCCGGCCGCCATCACCACATCGTACTTTTCCTGGACAGCTTCCGACGCAAGCGCTTCAGCATGGCCGGCAAACTGGGTCTCCAGTATTGTTGTGTTAAACTCCGCGGCGATAGCGGGATGGATCCGGTGATAGAACTCTTTCTTCTTTCTGGAAATGCCGTTGAGGATAATGGCGATTTTCATTCATGAAGAGAAAAGACCATCAGCCATGGCATTATTTGCAATTCTTCTTGATGGCGGCCTTGGCCTCGGTACTGCCGAGTTCGTCGGCGCGCTTTAGATCCAGGCAGCCGTCGTAGTTGTTGTTCATGGTAAGCTTGACCAATCCCCGCTGGAAGTAGGTTTCCGGGTCGTTGGGAAATAAATCAATGGAAGTAGTATAGTCTTCCACTGCGCCGGCATAGTCCTCTTTTTCGCCCTTACTGAGTGCCCGGTTGTCAAAGTAAGTTGGATTGGTGTTGTCAAGTTCAATGGCTTTTCCGTAATCACTGATTGAACCTTCATAATCCTGCAAGGCATGTTTGAGCACGCCACGGAGGTTGAAGGTTTCAGGATCCTCACTGTCAAGTTCGATGGATTTGTTGTAGTCTTCGAGCGCGCCCTTGAGGTCCTCTTTGGCGCCACGGGCCAGCGCCCTGTTTTCAAACTTCAAGGGATCTTTCGGATCAAGTTTGATGGCCTGGTCATAATCTGCGACCGCTTTGTCGAAATTTCCGGTTTGATAATAGGCTACACCCCGGTAATTGTACAGACCCGGATCAGCTTTGTCAAGCTCAATGGCTTTGGTGTAATCATCGATGGCGCTTATGAATTCTCCAAGTTCAGCCTTCACCACCCCACGGTTAAAATACCGGTCAGCGTCGGCTGGGCCAATCTCCAGTGCCTTGGAAAAGTCAAAGTAAGCACCCTGCAGGTCATCCAGGTTGTATTTGGCAAAACCCCGGTTCGAGTAGGCATCTGTGTATTTTGGATTGAACCGAATGGCCTTGTCCAGGTCTATGAGTGCATTTTCGTCATCGCCCAATCTTGTTTTTGCTTCTCCGCGATGGTTAAGGGCTTCGGCAAAAGTGGAATCAACTTCCAGGGCAATGGTGAAATCGGTAACGGCACCATAAAAGTCCTGTAAGCCGGAGCGTGCCTGGCCGCGCAGATCCAGCGCAGTCTTGTTTTTTGGGTTTGCATCCAGAAATTTTGAAAGATCTGTCTTCGCCCCGGCAAAGTCCTTCGCGGCAATCCTTTTTCTGGCAGACTCCAGGACGGCGTCGGTACCCTGGGCAAATGACCCGATGACCATGATCAACACAAGAAAACAGAGTAGCATTCTTTTCATCAGCTGAAAAATTATGTCGGCGGACGGGCTAGTTTAAAAGCCCAGTCAATCAGCAAGCAATTTAGAAAAGAATTCTAATGAATTTCGATCAGGAGGCCATTCGGGGAGCAGCCGGAAGGAAGAAATCAACCTGACAGCCTGTCGAGCTCTTGTTTCAGTGTAACCCTGAGTTCAAATCACCTTACAAGCGATGACGCACTTTCACCGCATGTCGATGCCACCGGGCATGATGAATGCCGTGACGATGGCAGTGTCTTATGCAGGTCCCCATCGACGGGATGGTACCTGGGGGAGGCACCTGGGCATCAGACGTTATGGGAAGCGTCAACAACGTCATCAAGAGGATAATCATCAGTCTTTTCATTGGAATGGATTCTTTATATGCGAATCTGTTCCTTGGACAGGATTGTCGCGTCAGGGTTTAATGTGACATTTTAGGGCCCAAACGGCCGCTTGAGTAATAACCCCCAACGTTGTACGGCTGATTTCCGTTTCTTTCGCCTATGAACAAGCCTTCAATGAAACAATCCCTGCTTCTGGTGCTTTCGCTATTATCCCTCCATGGACTTTCTCAGGAAAAGCCGCTGGACATGAAAATGGATTTTGAAAAGTATGATCCGCCCTCCTCCCTGGTCGTCGAAGAGCACCGTTTAACACGATCCAAATTTCCCTTCATCGATATTCATAACCACCAGGGTAATATGAATACCTCTGATTTCACGGACCTCATTTCAAAAATGGATAAGCTCAACATGGCCGTGATGATCAACCTGAGCGGACGCGGATTCAGGAGCAGTGGTGATCACCTGGAGAAGTCAATCGAAAATGTCAAAAACCGTTATCCCAACCGATTTGTGCTTTTCACCAATGTGGACTTCACCGACATTGACAATCCAGAGTGGGGGTCAAGGACCGTGAAACAAATTGAAGAGGACGTAAAACGGGGAGCCAAGGGGCTGAAGATTTACAAAAGCCTCGGCATGTTCAACAAGGACAAGAAAGGCAACCGCATTTCCATTGACGATAAACGTATCGATCCGGTTTGGGCCAAATGCGGTGAACTCGGTATCCCGGTGCTGATTCATGCGGCAGATCCAAAACAATTCTGGCAGCCGATTGACAGCCTCAATGAGCGGTGGCTGGAATTGAAACTCCACCCGGGCCGCAGGCATGATACCGACACCGTCAAGTGGGAAACCATCATTGCGGAGCAGCATAATATTTTTCGCAAGCATCCAAAGACAAAATTCATCAACGCACACCTGGGCTGGTATGGCAGCGACCTGAAGAAGCTGGGCGGACTCATGGACCAGTTCCCGAACATGTACACGGAAATCGGCGCGGTGATTGCGGAGTTGGGCCGTCAGCCTAGGGCCGCGAAAGCCTTCCTGACAAAATACCAGGACCGGGTACTTTTTGGAAAGGACAGCTGGGTGCCGGATGAATACGAGACGTACTTCCGGGTGCTGGAAACCGAAGATGAATACTTCCCCTACCACAAACGATACCATGCCTTCTGGAGGATGTACGGCATCGGCCTGCCGGATGATATCCTGAAGAAGATCTACTACAAGAATGCCATGAGGCTCATCCCCGGACTTGACGACAAGTTATTCAAGTAGCCTTAACGGTGTTCAGAGAATTTCCTGATCGAGCATCCAGCCCGTCAGGCTCAGGCGTTCGCGCGTGGCGGGCAGCACTTCATGTTCGATCAGGTCACTGCGGAAGCAAACCAGCCTCCCTGACATTGGCAATAAATCCATTGGTCCCTCCTGAAGGTGCATACGCAGTTGTCCGCCCTGGTCCGGTTGCCAGTCCTCGTTGAGGTAGCAGATGATGGACAATTTACGGTGTTCATCTTTTCGGAACTGATCCAGGTGACGCTTGTAAAAAGTACCCACAGGATAAATGGTCATGTGGATTTCAAAATCCTTCAGGCTGAGGTAAAGACTTCTGTTGACGAATTTCATCAGGGAGCGCAGCCTTTCAAAGTAGAGGATAATGGGTGTTGGCGCCGTGACAGGATCAATCCATTGAATAAGATCACCGCGGATGGACTCGAGGACTTGCTTGTCGTGCTGTTTTCCGATTCCGGCTTTCTTGAAATGTAACTTCCAGGAATTGAATTCGTCTGTATGAAGAATATCCAGGGCCTCCCGGACTGACAGAAAATTATCAATAACAGCATAGCCTTTTTCTGCCAGGCCGTCGGCTATTGACTCGAACTGGAGTGGTAAATGGTCAGGCATATAGGCGGTGCAAAAGTAGAATATTGTAAGATTGTGTCTTGAAATTTCTGAATATGAAGATTTTTGGGTGGTTTACGGTCATCATGCTCATCCTGGGGTCGTGCGTTCCTAAGGAGCAGGTGGTGCTGCGGTCTGTGGTGATCAAACAAGTAGAGCCGGGCAGCGAGGGCAACCCGATCCTGAAGGCTGACGCAATTTTTTACAACCCAAACTCATCGCGCATGCGTCTGAAGAGGATTGAGATCGATGTGCTGATTGATGACACAAAAACTGCCCGCATTGATCATAAGGTTGATGCCCTGATTAAGGCGAACTCGGAATTTACAGTGCCATTGGAAGTGCAGCTCAACATCAGGGAAATTGGCCTGGTCAATACGATTGTCAATCTGTTTGGCGGAAAGAAATATGAAATTCATTTCATTGGCCACCTGAAAGTCAACGTCAACGGGTTCCCGGTGAAGATACCGGTGGATTACAAAGAGCCCTTTAAGTTTTAGAATCAGGGCTTCGGCTCCACGCTTTGGCCTTGCCCTGCCTTTCTCAGCCTGAAGTTTTGTCCCAGGTAAACCTTGCGGACCATGGGATCATTGGCAAGGTCTTCGGCAGAGCCTTGTCTGAACAATTTTCCTTCCACCATCAGATAAGCGCGGTCCGTGATCGTCAGGGTTTCATCTACGTTGTGGTCGGTTATCAAAATCCCGATATTTCTTTTCTTGAGTCTTGAAACGATCGATTGAATCTCTTCAACGGCGATGGGGTCAACTCCGGCAAAGGGTTCGTCCAGCAGGACGAAGTGGGGATCGACGGCGAGGGCGCGCGCAATCTCCGTTCTTCTGCGCTCTCCGCCGGACAACACCATCCCGAGACTTTTTCGGACGTGGGTAAGGCTAAACTCTACCAGCAGACTTTCAACCTTTTCCCGTCGGTCCTGTTTGGACATTTCACGCATTTCAAGCGGAGCCATGATGTTTTCCTCCACGGTCAATCCACGAAATACGGAAGCCTCCTGTGCCAGATAGCCAATGCCGAGCTTGGCCCGCTTGTACATGGGCAGATCAGTGATGTTCTTGTCATCAAGGAAGATCTGTCCCCCATTGGGTTTGATCAGCCCCACAATCATGTAGAAGCAGGTGGTCTTCCCGGCGCCATTGGGCCCCAGCAGCCCAACAATTTCTCCTTGTTCAACACGCACTGACAAATCGTTTACAACAGTGCGCTTCTTGTATTTTTTCAGCAGGTTGTGGGCAGTCAGTACCATGTCAGTCGAATTTAATGTCTTTGATTCGCAATTGTATTGATGTATTTCCATTGAAGGTTGATTCTTCAATGGTATAGGCCATGCTGAAGTCTTTGCCCTGCTTAAGTCGGTCGTGATGTTCTATCTGATCAAACCCGACTGCGTTAAAAAAAGATTCGTTCCCCCGCTGTCCTGCAAGGAACCGCAAGTGCCTGTCCTTAAAGGTAGCCAGGGAATTCAGGATATAGACGCCCTTTGATTCAAATACCGGACGCGGATTCTCTGGTCCGAAGGGCGCCATTTGTTTAAGGATGGAGATGAACCTGGTGGTGATGGAATCAAAATAAATGGGAAAATCAATTTCAACGACCGGTATCAGCATTTCATCCGTAATGGTAGCCGTCACCACTTCTTCGAATCGGCGTTGAAAGGCAGTGACTTGGGACTTGTCCATGGTGAGGCCTGCAGCATACTTATGGCCTCCGAATTTTTCCAGCAGGTCGCTGCACTGTTCGATGGCCTGGTATAGGTCAAAGCCGTTCACGCTCCTGGCGGAGCCGGTAACCTTTTCATTGCTTTCGGTCAGGATCACGGTTGGTCGGTAGTAACGCTCGACACACCTAGCAGCAACTATGCCAATTACTCCTTTGTGCCAGGTATTCTTAAACAGGACCGTGCTTTTGGCATTTACCAGGGTTTCATTTCCACTGATCATGGCGAGGGCCTCCTCGGTAATGTTGGCATCAAACTCCCTCCTCAGGTCATTCTTGATGTTGATTTTTTCCGCGAATTGATTGGCTTCCTCCTCCGTTTTGGAAATCAGAAGCTCCACTGCGCCACGGGCGTGGGCAACACGCCCCGCGGCGTTGATGCGCGGCCCCAGGGTGAATACCACACCCGAAATGTCAAGTTCATTTTTAATAGCCGCGATTTGTTTCAATGCCTTCAGGCCCGGCCGCGGATCTGCATTCAGCTTCTTCAGTCCATGGTGAGCCAGCACACGGTTTTCGCCGGTGATCGGAACAATATCAGACGCAATGCTTACGGCCACAAGATCGAGGTAGTCAGCCAACACCTTTTCATCGCGGTACCGCCGCGCGAAAGCCTGCATGAGTTTGAAGCCAATGCCGCACCCGCTCAATTCAGTATAGGGGTAGTAACAGTTATCCTGCTTTGGATCAAGTACCGCGACAGCCTGTGGAATTTTCTTATCCGGCAAATGGTGGTCACAAATGATGAAGTCGATTCCCTTGTGATTGGCCAATACCACCATGTCCGAGGCCTTGATTCCGAGGTCCAGGGCGATAATAAGTGAAAAGCCATTTTCTTCGGCCCAGATGATTCCCTTTTCTGATACGCCATAACCCTCGGAAGAGCGGTCAGGTATATAGTAATCACAGTTTGGATAAAAACTGCTGAGGTAACTGAATACGAGTGAGACTGCGGTAGTCCCGTCAACATCATAGTCTCCGTAAATCAGGATCTTTTCGTTGCGGTCAATGGCTTGCTTGAGGCGCTCCACGGCGAGGTCCATGTCCTTCATAAGGAAAGGATCATGAAGATCATCGAGCGTTGGGCGAAAAAATTTCTTTGCTTCGTCGAATGTGGTGACGCCGCGTTGAATGAGAATGGCAGAAAGGTGTTGGTTAATGTTAATGCTTTTACTGAGCGACTCAACCCGTTCTTGATCTGGAGTACTTTTGTATATCCACCTCCGGTTCATCCTACTTGTCTTGAAAGTTGATTCCGCCCACCTTCCCTGAAATGCCGTCTTTTCCTTTTGGTCCCTTCTTGCCTGGTTTCCCATCCATTTTGTTGTTGCCCACAGGACTCAGTCCGCTGTATCCCGGGATACCGCCTTCTCCGGCAAGGCCATGATTGCCTGCATACGTTCTGATGAGGAGACTTGAGCCGATCATGGACCTTAGTTCAGGTATTCTTGAAGAATTGAATGTGACCGTGCCAGCATTTCCGCCGTCACCGCCCCTTGAGCCGGCAGCACCATTGCCTCCATTGCCGCCCGCACATATTCGGGTGCCTGGTCCGCCGCTGCCACCAGGTCCTCCATTTCCGCCTTCACCTGCATCACCTCCGGATACGTCAATGGTCAGGGGTCCCTTGAGTGTGATATCAGAAAAGTATATCGAAAGGTTTATGCCCGCACCGCCATTGGTGCCCTCGGTGCCCATGGTGCCTGTTCCGCCGTCCGTGCATGGCGTCGAGGGTGAAAGGCCCGGGCGCCCATTCCGGCCACGGATACCGTGCACGCCCTTGCCGTCAATCATGGCGCCGCGATAAAAGACAGCGGCCTTTGCATGAATAAAATTATCGGCCTTCAGTTTGTTCAGGATTAGCTTTGAAGAATCTTTCATGATGAGCGTGTCAACCACAAGGATGTCGGATCCCTTTATTTCGTAAACCTGCTTTGGCTCGAGCACAAGTCGGGCGAGCCGGATTTGTCCATAGACCGGAGTAGTCAGCAGTAAACACCATACACCCAGCCGGAGGAACCTCATTATGCAAAAGTATTAAAAACAAAAAAGCAGTGCCGTTATGACACTGCTTGTTGTAATTCTATTTTCCTGACTAATTTTTCTTCGCTTCAGCAGGTTTGTCGCCGACAACACCTTCCATCACCTCTTTAATCTCCACACGCTGACCGTCTTTGTAAGGAACAATCCACGCATCCTTCACGCCCATTTCACGCAGGTACTTTTTGAACTTGTCGGCTTCCCAGTAATCGCGGAAAATGCCGATGGTAATCCTTGATGGATCACCCTTGTCTTTATCGGCAGCTTCACCACCGAAGTTCGGATTGTTGTCGAAGTACTTGGAAAGGTCTTTGTTTTTGAAGGCACCGACCTGGACTTTGTAGACCACCCCTTTGGTGAAATCCATCGAGTTCACAACCGGCGTTTCCTTGAGTTGTGCCAACTCCGTATTTGCGGTGGTCAACTCGCCGCGCATACGGCTGATCTGATCTTCCAGTTCTGCAATTTTGGCATTCTTGTCACTGATGGTGGATTGCATTTGCTTGAGGTCGCCATTGACCTTGGTCAGGTTGTTCTCAGCCGCTGCTTTGGCTTCGGTAAAATCCTTCAGGGAAGCAGGATTCTTGGCGAATTCCTTTGCTTTCTTTTTCCACTCCTTTTTTTCCGCTTTGGAAAGCTGTGCGAAAACCTGCGAGCCGGAAAAAATCAAAGCCAGGCAGACAAACAGTAGTCTAGTTTTCATGGTGATAGGGTTAATTTATTCTTAAAAGTACGAAAAACTTCAAAATCTGGTAGTTGGACCATCGTGGCACCCCCCAAACCGCTCCTGGGAACCCGTCCTAAACCATCTTTTCCGGCCGTACCCACTCATCAAATTGGGCGGAAGTCACCAGTCCCAGTTCAACAGCAGCCTCGCGGAGGGTCTTGTTCTCCTTATGGGCCTTCTTCGCGATTTTGGCTGCGTTTTCGTAGCCAATGTGGGTATTCAGTGACGTCACCAGCATCAGTGAGTTCTCCATATGCTGCTTGATTATTGGGAGATTCGGCTCAATACCCACAGCGCACTTATCATTGAAGGAGACACAGGCATCACCGATAAGCCGGGCCGACTGCAGGACGTTGGATGCAATAACCGGTTTGAAAACATTCAATTCAAAGTGCCCGGAAGCACCGCCAAATGAAACGGCTACATCATTGCCGATCACCTGGGTACAGACCATGGTCATGGCTTCAGGCTGTGTAGGATTAACCTTGCCCGGCATGATGGAAGACCCAGGCTCGTTGTCGGGAATGATAATCTCGCCGATGCCTGACCTTGGACCGGAACTAAGCATGCGTATGTCGTTTGCAATCTTCATGAATGAAACGGCCGCACGCTTCAGTGCACCTGAAAGTTCTACCATCGCATCATGGGCAGCAAGGGCCTCAAACTTATTGGGTGCAGTGATAAATGGGTACCCCGTCAGATCAGCAATCTTCTTCGCTACCAAAACGTCATATCCTTTGGGTGTATTCAGCCCGGTGCCTACTGCCGTGCCGCCCAGGGCCAATTCACGCACAGCCCCCAGTGCATTGTGAATGGCGCGGATACTGTTATCAATCTGCTGAACATAACCTGAAAATTCCTGGCCAAGGGTAAGCGGGGTAGCATCCATGAAGTGGGTCCGGCCGGTTTTCACAATGGACTTATAATCGTTTGATTTTTTTGCCAGCGTGTCACGGAGCTTCTTCATTCCCGGCAGGGTAATCTCCATGACTTGCTTGTACGCTGCAATGTGCATCGCAGTCGGGAATGTGTCGTTGGAAGATTGCGACTTGTTTACATCATCATTCGGGTGAAGCACTTTCTTTTCATCAGTGAGCTTACCTCCCTGCAACACATGGGCGCGATAGGCGATGACTTCATTAGCATTCATGTTACTTTGCGTGCCTGAACCTGTCTGCCAGATGACCAAAGGAAACTCGTCATCGAGTTTGTGCTCCAGAATTTCATCGCAGACTTTGGCTATCAAGTCCTTCTTGTCAGCGGACAAAACGCCGAGCTCATGGTTGGCCATCGCAGCAGCCTTTTTCAGGTAGCCAAAGGCATAAATAATCTCTTTTGGCATGCTGGCTTCCGGTCCAATCCTGAAGTTGTTTCGTGAGCGTTCGGTTTGAGCACCCCAATATTTGTCGGCAGGCACCTGCACTTCACCCATGGTATCCTTCTCAATGCGGTAGTTCATAGAACAGTTGTTTATATAACAAAAATAAGAAAGCCCCTTGAATGAAGGGGCTTTTCGGTCGAATGGTTTGCTTGTTTCAGGCGAGGTTCAGGATGCCCGTTTCCTTTGCCTCCAGGGATGATTTTCCCATGAGGAATTCATCGACTGCCCTTGCCGCCTCTCTCCCTTCACTGATGGCCCAGACCACCAGGGATTGACCGCGCCGCATATCGCCGGCCGAGAATATCCCCGGCAATGAAGTTTGGTAGTGGTGGCACTTTACATTTCCGCGCTCATCCAGGTCGGTTCCGAGCTGCTGAAGGAGCCCTTCCTGTTGCGGATGAAGAAAGCCAAGGGCCAGTAATACCAATTCGCAGGGCAATTCCTTTTCAGTGCCTGGTATTTCGGTGAGATGCTGCTTTCCGTCCTGGTTCTTCCATTCTACCTCCATCACTTTCAAGGCGGTCAAATTTCCGGATGAGTCTCCGATGAATTCTTTCGTGACAATACTCCATTTTCGCTCACAGCCCTCATCGTGTGAAGTGGAGGTGCGTAGGATCGCGGGCCAGTTGGGCCAGGGCATCGCGCCATTCCGCTCATGCGGAGGTTTGCTGAGAATTTCAATTTGTGTTACGGAAGCAGCACCGTGCCGAATGGAGGTACCAACGCAATCAGACCCCGTGTCTCCACCCCCCAGCACAATGACATTTTTCGAGGTTGCTTCAATGCTGTCGCCGGCAAGGTCCAGCCCGCTGACACGCTTGTTTTGCTGTGTCAGGAAGTCCATCGCAAAATGAATTCCCTTCAGTCCCCTGCCCGGGATAGGCAGGTCGCGGGGAACGGTGGAGCCGCCGGCAAGCACAATGGCATGAAAGTCATCACGCAGTTGCTGGATGGGGACATTCCCGCCGACATTGCTCTTTGTTGAGAAAATGATTCCCTCTTCTTCCATCACCTTCAGCCTGCGGTCAAGGATGTCTTTGTCAAGTTTGAAGTCTGGGATGCCGAATCGAAGCAATCCGCCAATCTGGTCGGCGCGCTCGAAGACGGTAACCTGATGCCCGGCATAATTCAACTGGGCCGCCGCCGCCAGGCCTGAAGGTCCGGAACCGATGATGGCAACTTTCTTTCCTGAGCGGACTGCAGGAATTTTAGGCTCTACGTAACCCAGTTCAAATGCTTTTTCGATGATGGACTTCTCAATGTATTCGATGGTCACGGCGGGCTTGTTGATGGCAAGCACACAGGAAGATTCGCAGGGCGCCGGGCAAATCCGTCCGGTGAATTCAGGAAAATTATTGGTTGAGGAGAGGATTTCATAAGCCAGTTTCCAGTTACCCCGGTAAGCCGCATCGTTAAACTCGGGGATGTTGTTGCCCAGCGGGCAACCTGAGTGACAAAAAGGTGTCCCGCAATCCATGCAGCGTGCCGCCTGCTTAACCGTGATGGATTCCTCCACGGGGCCTTCCACCTCCTTGTAATCAAGGATGCGTTCCCGAACGTCCCTCTTCTGAGGCATCTCCCTATTCTGTTCCAGAAATCCGGTTGGTTTGCCCATGCTTCTTTATGCTTTAGCCATTGAATGAGCCGTCGCCATCTTTCTTTTTTCCAGGACTGCCTTGTACTCGACCGGGATGATTTTTGTAAAGTGAGGGAAAACAGCATCCCAGTTCTTGATGAGTTTGGCGGCAAGCTCGCTCCCGGTAAAAGTCAGGTGATCCAATACCAGTTGTTTCAGGATCAATTGATCCTCTCCTGCAATTTCATCGATCATCACCATCTCCATGTTGATGTTTTGCGGCAGGTGTTTGTTTGGATCGAAAACATAAGCAATGCCACCGCTCATCCCTGCGGCGAAATTTCTTCCCGTGGCACCCAGCACCACTACCGTTCCGCCTGTCATGTATTCACAGCCGTGGTCACCAAGTCCTTCCACCACGGCCGTTGCGCCGGAGTTCCTGACGGCAAATCTTTCACCCGCCCGCCCGCTGATAAAAACCGCACCGGATGTTGCGCCATACAAAGCAACATTACCAACAATGATGTTCTGTGCGGGGTCATAACGATTCCGTTTGTCGGAATACACATAGATCTGCGCGCCTGAAAGTCCTTTTCCAAAATAGTCATTGGCATCACCCTCCAGTTCAAAGGTCACGCCCCTGGTAGTGAAAGCGCCAAAACTCTGACCTGCGGTTCCATGAAATTTAAAGTGAACACCTTCCACCGGTTCTGTTCCAGGCCTGTATTTCTTTGAAATCTCATTCGACAACATGGCGCCGACAGCGCGGTCCTGGTTGGTAATGGAGAAAACGCTGTGAACAGGCAGACTATCCTGCAGGAAAGGCTCTGCCAGTTTGATGAGGGTGCGATCCAGCACGCGATCCAGTCCATGGTCCTGCTCTTCCTGCTTGAAGAGAGCCTTGTCAAGGCTGACAGGCTCCTTGTACAAGACTGCAGAAAGATCGATGTGCTCCAGCTTCCAAAGTTTGTTTGACTTGTGTATTTCGAGGGTGTCACTTTGCCCGACCATTTCAGTGACAGTGCGAAAGCCCAGTTCAGCCATGATCTCCCGCAGCTCCTCTGCCAGGAATGTAAAGAGATTGACCACATGTTCAGGCTTGCCGCTGAACAAGGACCTTAGTTCCTCGTTTTGTGTGGCCACACCAACAGGACAGGTATTGAGGTGGCACTTTCGCATCATGATGCAGCCCGTAGTAACCAATGCTGCAGTGGCGACGCCCCACTCCTCAGCACCAAGCATGGCCGCTATGGCCAGGTCGCGTCCTGTTCTTATTTGTCCGTCCGTCTGCAGGACCACACGGCCCCGGAGTTTGTTTCTAACCAGGGTTTGATGTGCTTCAGCAAGGCCCAGTTCCCAGGGTAAACCGGCATGACGAATGGAACTGAGCGGTGACGCTCCCGTGCCGCCATCGTGACCGGAGATGAGAATCACATCAGCATGCGCTTTGGCTACGCCGGAAGCGATGGTGCCGACTCCTGCTTCTGAAACGAGCTTCACACTGATGCGCGCCTCGCGGTTGGCGTTTTTCAAATCAAAAATCAGCTGTGCCAAATCCTCAATCGAGTAAATGTCATGGTGGGGCGGAGGAGAAATCAAACCAACACCGGGCGTGGAGTGCCTGACACGGCCAATCCACTCATCCACTTTATGACCAGGTAATTGTCCGCCTTCACCGGGCTTGGCACCCTGTGCCATCTTGATTTGAATTTCGGCTGCATTGGCCAGATAATAGCTGGTAACCCCAAATCGACCAGAAGCTACTTGCTTGATGGCTGAATTCTCCCAGTCGCCATTGGGTTTACGGTGAAATCGCATTTCATCTTCCCCACCCTCACCGCAATTGCTTTTCCCGCCGATCCTGTTCATGGCGATGGCGAGCGTGCTGTGCGCTTCATGTGAGATGGATCCAAACGACATGGCCCCTGTGGCAAAGCGCCGGAAGATGGAGGTGATCGGCTCAACTTCAGCAATCGGAACCGGCTTCTTCTTGCGGAATCTCAAAAGGCTTCTCAGCGTAATTGCCCGTTGGCTTTGATCGTTGATGAGCGCGGAATACTTCTTGAACAGCTGGTAATCATTTGTGCGGGTGGATTGCTGGAGGAGGTGAATGGTGGTTGGGTTGAACATGTGCGCCTCCCCACGCTGCTTCCATTGATAAACGCCACCTACTTCCAACCGGGTGCTGGCCTGGAGGGTTTTTGGAAAGGCAAGGTGGTGCTTGGCCAGTGCCTCTTTCGCGATGTCGTCAAGGGTGAGGCCGCCAATCCGGGAAACGGTTCCTGTGAAATAGCGTTCAACGACTTCGGTGCTGATCCCCAGCGCTTCGAAGATCTGCGCGCCATGGTAAGACTGCAGCGTGCTGATTCCCATTTTACTCATGATTTTCAGCAGCTCCCCGCACACGGCTTTCTTATAGTTGTAAAGAGCCTGTTCTTCCGTAGTATCCTCGCCCAGCATCCCGCGCTTCTTCATGTCGTGGATGGTTTGGAAGACCAGGTATGGGTTTACCCCCGATGCCCCGTAGCCAATCAGCGTAGCATAGTGATGTGTCTCCCAAACGTCTCCGGCCTCTACCAGCAAACCGACTTTGCCCCGAAGCCCCTTCCGGATGAGGTCATGGTGAACGGCGGCCACAGCAAGCAAGGATGGTATTTGTGCGTGGCCGCTGTCGAAGCTCCGGTCAGAAAGAATAATGATGGTGAATCCATCCTCGATTGCATCTGTCGCATATTGGCAGACCCGGTTGAGCCCCTTCTCCAGGGAATCGGGCTCCTCATCGGCCTTGAAGTAAGTGTAAATGGTCTTGGTCTGCAGGTGCCGGTGGTCGATGTACCTGATCTTTTCAAGATCGCTGTTGGATAGAATCGGAATAGGCAGTTCCAGCGTGATGCAATGTTCCGGTGTCTCTTCCAGCAGGTTCAGTGAGCCTCCAACGTGTGTAACGAGTGACATGACAAGGCGTTCCCGGATAGGATCAATGGGCGGGTTGGTAACCTGGGCAAAAAGCTGCTTGAAATAACTGGATAAATGCTGTGCCTGGTTTGACAGCACAGCCAATGGAATATCGCTTCCCATTGAACCCAGCGCTTCTTTTCCGGTCTGGCACATTTGAGCAAGCACCACCCTGACATCTTCTGTGGTGTAACCGAATGATATCTGGCGCTTGACAAAAGTCCTTGGATCATATTTATGGAAACTGCCTCCGGGTTCCGGGAGATCCTGGAAGCGGACCTTGTTGGTCCTCACCCATTCGCCGTATGGTTTTTGGGTGCAGATTTCCGTTTTCAATTCTTCATCACTGATGATGCGTCCCTGCTCCAGGTCGACCACAAAAATTTTACCGGGCTGAAGCCTCCCCTTCATCGTTACCCGTGCGGGGTCCACATCGAGCACACCAACCTCGGATGCCATGATCACCCGATCGTCGTCGGTCACCACATAGCGTGAAGGCCTAAGACCATTTCGGTCCAGCGTGGCACCTACAATTTTACCGTCGGTGAAGGTGATCGAAGCCGGGCCGTCCCATGGTTCCATCAGGTTGGCATGGTATTCATAAAAGTCCCGCTTCTCCTGCGACATGTTGGTGTTGCCGTCCCAGGCTTCAGGGATCAGCATCATCATCACATGCGGCAGGGAACGGCCTGAATGCAGCAGTAACTCAACAACGTTGTCCAGGTTGGATGAATCCGACTGTGCCGGGTTGCAAATGGGCAGGATCATGTCCAGTTCCTGCCGGGTAAAAACAGATGAGGAGAAAAAGGCCTCTTTTGATTTAAGCCAGTTGATATTCCCCTGGATGGTATTGATTTCGCCATTGTGGGCAATGAACCTGAATGGCTGAGACAACCGCCAGGAGGGGAAAGTATTGGTGGAGAACCGGGAGTGAATCACTGCCAAAGCAGAGACAACTTCTTCGTGTTCGAGATCGGCGAAGTAGTGCTTCAGCTGTCCTGAGGTCAACATCCCCTTGTAGGCAATGGTTTTGTACGAAAGCGATGAGAAATAGAATTGGCTATTCACTCCCTTCACCGACTCTGTGACAATGTGCGTGGTGAATTTGCGCAGGATGAAAAGCTTGCGCTCAAAATCATCCGGATTGGCTATGGATTCCGGCCGCTTAATGAAAATTTGCTCCATCAGGGGCTCCGCACGGAGTGCCGTGTCACCAATTTCATCGTTGTGGGTGGGCAGCAGGCGGTAGCCGAGCAAGGTCATTTTCATTTTCTTGATCTGCCGGTTCAACACGGTTCTGCATTCTTCCCTGGCTTTTTGATCCCGCGGGAAAAAGACAAGGCCAACTGCGTAATGGCCAAAAGACGGCAGCTTGATCCCCAGTTTGTGGCATTCATTGATAAAAAACTCATGCGGAATCTGGATGAGAATGCCGGCGCCGTCGCCGGTGTTGGTTTCACACCCGCAGGCGCCGCGGTGGCTCATGCGCTCGAGCATGGTGATGGCATCCAGAACCAGCTGGTGTGACTTGCGTCCCCTCATGTTGGCAATAAATCCAACTCCACACGAGTCGCGCTCAAAGGAAGGGTGGTATAATCCGGTTGCTTCTGTCTCGTTCACCGTATGAGTTCACAAATGGTTAAGCGAGAAATCTACAATGCCCAGCCCGTGATTGACAGGAACCCGGGAGGAATCTTCAAAAAAAATTCAAAGGCTTACTAACAGTAAGTAGCGGAAACGATTGTAAAGATGAGTCGGAAGCTGAAGTGCTGGTTTGACCAGCCACCCAATCAGGCACCATGGATGGTGTAGGTCCAGATATCAAAGGGGTTTAAACCGGTCCCTGAATCGGCAAATAGGCTTCAAGGCTTCTGAAGATGGCAAGTAACCCTGTTCATGGTATTGGTTTATTAAGCCTACGAGCTAAATTTGAAGGATGGGGATGGGTAAACGTGCGAGCCTGGCAATAGTCCTGCTATTGCTTGTAGCCACCAGCGTTGTTACTGGGCAAGTCGATCCTAAAAATCCATTGTCCGACAGTTATTTCAGAAGGGTAAATGTCATGCAGCGCATGATGGATCCCGTGAATATCCGAAGCGGCTCGATTCCTTCCATGCTTCCACCGGCAGCTGCCGAAGTGAAGGGAGACGTTTACCTCATGCCCGACTATCGGATCACCACCTTTGTTCTGTATGACAATGACAAGCTGATAGAAGGCTTTTCCTCCAAGTACGATATTGACAAGAACGAGTTTGACCTTATGACCCAGCAGGGTGTTCGTGTATTGCCCGGCAATAAGGTAAAAAGCCTGGTTTGGTTGGATTCGCTTACAAAGCAGCCTCAGTATTTTTTCAATTACCAGGACGTTATGAATGAGGATGGAGTACCGTACCTGGGATTTTTTCAGTTGCTGTCCGACGGGCCACTTCCACTGCTGAAGAAAACGGAACTGATATTCAGAAAAGCGGACTTTAACCCGGCCCTGAATGTGGGAAGCAAAGATCACCGCTACATTAAGAAGCCCCATTATTACATGGTGAAAGACAATATCATGACAGCGCTGCCCGGAAGAAAAATTCCCACAGTATTTCCTGATCACCAGCAGGAGGTTCAGCAGTTCGTCAAAAAAAACTCGCTGGATCTTTCCCACGAAGGTCACCTCATTGCGCTCTTTGACTATTATAATTCCCTTACCAGGAATTGAGCTCCTCCGGGAATATTTTATTTTTTAATGATAACGAACGGATATCGTGAGTATATTCAAATTAAATTTTGAATCGATATGGTACACGAATACATCCAGGCAAACCAGGACCGTTTTTTAAGCGAACTTTTCGAACTGCTCAGAATACCCTCTGTCAGTGCCGACTCCAGGCATAAGGAAGATGTCAGAAACGCAGCCAGGTACGTATTGCAAAAAATAAAGGACGCCGGCGCGGACAAGGTGGAACTTTGTGAGACCAAGGGTCACCCTATTGTTTATGGCGAGAAGATGGTCGACCCCAAGGCCCCTACCGTGCTTGTATATGGGCATTATGACGTCCAGCCTCCGGATCCCCTGAATTTGTGGAATACTCCTCCCTTTGAGCCCACGGTCCGCGATGGCAAGATCTATGCGCGCGGGTCCTGTGATGACAAGGGCCAGATGTACATGCATGTGAAAGCATTTGAGATCATGATGAAGCATTCTTTGCTGAAATGCAATGTTAAGTTTATGATTGAAGGCGAGGAGGAAGTAGGTTCGGATAATCTTGGCGCATTCGTGAAGGAGAACAAAGCCAAACTCAAGGCGGATGTGATCCTGATCTCTGACACATCGCTCATTTCACTGGATCAGCCGTCCATCACGGCAGGACTGAGGGGACTGAGCTATATGGAAGTCGAAGTAACTGGACCCAACCGGGATCTTCACTCCGGGGTCTACGGCGGTGCGGTAGCGAACCCCGTCAATGTGCTGAGTAAAATGATCGCTTCGCTCCACGATGAAAATGGCAGGGTCACCATCCCCGGATTTTATGACAAAGTAATGGACCTCTCTGCCGGCGACCGGGAAGCACTAAACAAAGCTCCGTTTGATCTTAATGAATACAAGAAGGAACTGGGAATAGATGAGGTTACCGGCGAAAAAGGCTACACCACGCTGGAGCGTACCGGCACAAGACCAACGCTGGATGTGAATGGTATCTGGGGCGGCTACACCGGTGAAGGAGCTAAAACGGTTTTGCCCGGTCAGGCACATGCCAAGATTTCCATGCGTCTGGTGCCAAACCAGAACCAGCAGGAAATAACAGAATTGTTCACCAAGCACTTTATTTCCATTGCACCCAGCACGGTGAAGATGAAGGTTATCGCCCATCATGGCGGCGAACCCGCCGTGACACCCACCGACTCAAAAGCATTTAAGGCAGCCAGCCAGGCTTTTCAGGAGGTCTGGGGCAAGGCCCCCATACCTACCCGCGATGGTGGGAGTATCCCCATTGTTGCTTTATTTAAAAGGGAGCTGGGGCTGGATACGGTACTCATGGGCTTTGGCCTGGATACAGACGCTTTACATTCGCCCAATGAACATTATGGTATCAGGAATTTTGTGATCGGAATCGAAACGATCGTAGCTTTTTATAAACACTTTGCCAGGTAGCAGCCGTGCGCTCTGGTTAACATTGTTGTGAACCGCGCAGCCACAAGTTTCGTTATGGTTAATGGCTGCCAGGCCGGCCAAAAGTCTGTCTCAATAAAGAATTAATAGCTTTAACTTAGCGCCCTTTAACTGCCTTCTATGCGATTTACTGCGCTATCCATTTTGCTTCTGGCAACAACATTGGCGTGGGGCCAAGTCCTTACGCCGGCCCGCTGGACCTATTCTTTGAGCAAGACCAATCCAACAGCTGGAGAACAGGTCGACCTCATATTCAAAGTGACCATTGACAAGGACTGGTATCTCTATACAAATGAGTTTCCGTGTGAGGATCCCATAAAGACAGCGGTTAATTTCAAGAGCCATTCAAGTTATGAGGTGGCTGGTCCACTGCAAGCCATTAGGCCGATATCAAAGTATGATGAAGTCTTTGGCTGCGACGTCAAAATTTTCAAAGGCAACGGGGAGTTTCGGCAGAGAATAAAAATCTTGAAGGCAGACTTCAGAATCAGCGGAGATTATGAATACCAGGTTTGCAGTGATAAGGATGGCAAATGCACGGTCTTCAATGAAGATTTCAAATTGGGTGATGCGCCTGCAGAGGAGACCCCCAATAAAGTAAAACCCGGCAACCCGACTTTTCCGATTTCCGGCACCCCTATCATTTCGGCCGCCAACGATGCCCCGGCCCGCGGCCCCGTCCTCGACAAGAGCATTCTCGAAGGTGAGCAGGGAGGAAGCGAGGAATCATTTTTTGGCTATCTCCTGTTTGCCTTTTTGCTTGGCTTCGCATCGTTGATTACGCCTTGTGTTTTTCCCATGGTTCCGATGACGGTGACTTTCTTTTTGAAGGACAATCAAACCAAAAGGGACGGAATCAGGAAGGCCATCATTTTTGGGCTGTCCATCATAGTGATTTATACATTGGCGGGCACCCTCTTTGCCGTGCTGCTGGGTGCCGAAGGGCTCAACGCCCTGGCCACGCACTGGGCACCCAACCTTTTCATTTTTGTAATCTTCATCGTCTTTGCCCTTTCCTTTTTTGGTTTGTTTGAAATCACCGTGCCCTACCAGCTGGTAAACAGGGTAGATAAGCATGCGGAGAAGGGCGGCCTGGTGGGGATTTTCTTCATGGCCGCAACCCTCGTGCTGGTTTCATTCTCATGTACCATACCCATCGTGGGCAATGTCGTCGTACTCTCGGCGGGTGGACAGTTCATCAAACCTGTGTTGGCGATGTTTTCTTATGCACTGGCCTTTTCCATTCCCTTTACCCTCTTCGCCATTTTCCCGGAATGGATCAAGAGCCTGCCTAAATCCGGCGGATGGCTCAACTCGGTAAAGGTGACGCTTGGTTTTTTGGAACTGGCCCTCTGCCTCAAATTTTTTAGCATCGCTGACCAGGCCTACCACTGGGGGCTGCTGGATCGCGAAGTCAACATTGCCATGTGGATTGTCATCTTCGGACTCCTGGGCTTTTATTTCCTGGGTAAGATTAGCATGCCAGGTGACAGCCCGGTGGAAAAAGTTACGGTTACGAGATTGATGTTGTCGATTGCGACTTTCTCTTTTGTGGTTTACCTCATTCCTGGCATTTGGGGTGCCCCGCTTAAGATGCTCGCCGGTTATCTGCCCCCTACCTCCACCCTTGATTTTGACCTGGTGGCCATGACCCGCAGTTTGAAAAGCACGGAGCTGTGCGATGAACCAAAATATGCGGATTCATTTCACATGCCTCACGGTCTGAACGGTTACTACGACTACAAACAGGCACTGGCTTGCGCGCGCCAGCAGAATAAACCCCTGTTCATAGATTTCACTGGCCATGGATGTACCAATTGTCGTGAGATGGAAGCAGTGGTTTGGGGTGAACCACAGGTCCTGGAGCGGCTTCAGAACGATTTTGTTGTGGTTGCACTGTACGTGGATGACAAGACAGAACTTCCGGAGTCACAGTGGTACACCTCAAAATACGATTCCAAGGTGAAGAAGACCATTGGGAAACAAAATGCTGACCTTCAAATCACAGCGCTGGAAAATAATGCGCAACCATTTTACGTTTTAGTTGGCAGGGATGAACGTGTTCTGGCATGGCCTTATGGCTATGACCGAAGCCCGGAGAAATTTGTTCAGTTCCTGGAAAGTGGCAAGAAGAAGTTCAAGGAGTTGTACCCCTAGTCAGTAGTGATTAAAGGGATAGGCCAGCTCCAGGCTGCTTTTTTGTAGTTTTGTGGATATTTTGACGCACAGAATCATTTTTTAATCGCACCGGTGACCCTCTGGAAGAAATTTGTTGTTGGTATAGCGGGCCTGATCCTCCTGTTGATGGTTGGATATTGGATCCTTGATCGCGTCTTGCTAACCTATTCCCATCCGGGCGATTTTGCGAAAGATTCCGTCAAACGGGAGGACAAGGAAATAGTGAAGCCGGTTGTTTTGTATGGCATGGAAATCAATAATCTCGAAGTGATTGTTGATTTTATCAAACGCAACCAGCGGTTCACTGACCTGCTGGAGGGATACCATGTTTCAGCGGATGTTCAGCGGCAGTTGAGTATGCTTCCGCGGCAGACCTTTGATTTCAGGAGAATATCCTATAACAGGAAGTATACCCTGATTGTGGAGCACGACTCATTGAAATCAATCCGGGCCCTCGTGTATGAGCCCAACCCGATTGAGTATTATATTTTTCATTTGAAAGACTCTATGCGTGTGGAGGCCGGTCACCGCGAAGTGAACATCAAAGAAAAGGAAGTGGCTGGTGTTATTGGCTCCAGTCTTTCGGAGACCATTGATAAGCTGGGAATATCCCATGAACTGACGAACCGGTTTGTTGACATTTTTGCCTGGCAGGTAGATTTTCAAAGGCTGCAGAAAGGAGACCGCTTCAAGCTGTTCTATGAAGAGCAGCAGGTGGATGGTCAACCCATTGGCATTGGAAAAATACTTGGCATCTATTTCGAACATTTTGGTGAACCATATTATGCCATCCCTTTTGACCAGGGTGACGGCGTGGACTATTTCGATGAAGAAGGCAAGAGCCTGAGAAAGGCCCTGTTGAAGTACCCCATTGAGTTTACACGAATCAGCTCACGGTATAACCTGCGGCGCTTTCATCCGATCGCCAAAGTGGTTCGGGCCCACAAGGGTACCGACTTTGCAGCGCCCGCCGGCACACCCATCCGAACAGTTGGCGATGGCATTGTATCCGAGGCGCAGTACAATGGCAACAACGGCAACTATGTCAAGATCCGTCACAATGACACCTATACGACACAGTACCTCCACATGTCCAGGATCGCTTCCGGGTTAAGGCCGGGTGTACGGGTGAAGCAAAGCGAAGTAATTGGTTATGTAGGAAGTACCGGTCTGGCTACAGGCCCCCATTTATGCTATCGGTTTTGGCGAAATGGGGTTCAAATCGATGCCCTTCGTGTAGAACTGCCCCCCTCGCAGCCGATCAGGAATGAGTTCCTTGCCCAGTATGAAGAAATCAAACTGCGTGTTTCCCGTCGCCTTGACCAGATACCCCTTCCGGAGCCGCCCATTATTGTAGCCAGGAACTAGCCGCTTACTTTTTACCGTTACATCGAATAACTTACGCTGCTGTTTAGGTACACGCGGCCTGAAATGAGACCTCTTTCCTTACTATTTCTTCTCGTTATCGCTTTCAACAGCCAGGGACAAAAGGTGGCTGTGGTCATGAGCGGAGGTGCGTCCAAGGGAATGGCCCATATTGGAATGCTGAAGGCCCTTGAGGAGTATGAAATTCCTATTGATTATGTTGTTGGGACGTCTATGGGAGGAATCATAGCGGGATGCTATGCCGCCGGTATGAGCCCGGCTCAAATACAGGAAATCACGACCTCTGACAATCTCAGGCGATGGGTCAATGGGCAGCTGGAGGATGGGTACAACTATTATTATAACAGGGCTGAAGACGATCCCTCCTTTTTGAAGATAAACCTGCTTCTTGATTCAACCTTTGGTTTGAATTTTAACAGCACCCTGGCAAAGGACCTCTCCCTGAATTTTGCCATGGCAGAAAAGATGGCCCAGCCTTCTGCAATCGCCAAGGGTAACTTTGACAGCCTCTTTGTTCCATTAAGGGTGGTAGCGGCAGACATTTTCACCCAGCGTGAGGTAATTCTCAAGAGCGGCGTATTGGGCGATGCCCTGCGGGCAACGCAGACCGTTCCCTTTTTTTACGACCCGATTCGCGTGGATGGTAAATACCTGTTTGATGGAGGTGTATACAATAACTTTCCTGTGGACGTGGCGCAAAAGGAATTTCAGCCGGATGTTATTATTGGCATCAACGTATCGAGCAAAATCTATGATGAGTATCCCACAGGCGAAGATGACAAGCTGATTTCAAGATCGTTGTTGTACCTGTTGCTGGACAAATCTGATCCCAAGGCAGTTCCGCCCACCGGCATTTATATTCAGCCCAACATGAAGGACTTCAGCGCCCTTGATTTTACCAAGGTGAGGGCCATGATTGACAGCGGCTATGCCGAGACCGTGAGAAAGATGCCCGAGATTCAGGCGAAAATTGCCAGCCGCAGAAGTGCTGCCGTTGTGGCCAGCGCGAGGACCCGGTTCAACAACCGGACGATGCCCCTGCTGACAGAAAATATTGTTACGACTGGTTTCGACAGCAAGCAAACCCGGTACATTGACCGCTTTTTCAAGAGTGGCAAGCGGCCTCTCCAGTTCGAGGATGTCAAGTCGGGCTACTACAGGCTGGTTTCGGAGGATTATTTCAAAAACATTTATCCGAGTTTTTCCTACAATCAAAATACCGAGCGATTCACTTTTCAGCTGGCCCGCCGCAGAACTAATAATTTCCAGGTTGATTTCGGTGGTGTGATTGCCACGCGAAACATCAGCAACATTTTTCTTGGATTGAATTTTTATCATTTCAACCGCATCCTGACCCACATCAGCGCCAACTTCAGCACCGGCACTTTTTACAAGTCGGCCCAGCTCAAGGCCCGGCTTGATTTTCCTGATTTCGGCCAGTTCTACCTTGAGCCCGATGCCCTGTTTAACAGCTGGAATTTCATCGAGGGGAATGACCTCATTGTCAACAAAACCTCCACGACTATCCTCAGCCGCATTGACCGCAAGATCGGCCTGAGTATTGGCAGGCCGTTGGGAAAGCAGTTCAAGGCAGCGCTTCGGGCTCATTACATAAGCAACAATGATCAATACATTGACAAGGATGTGCTGGTCACAACAGATACCCTGGATCAGCTTCTGATGACAGGAGGGCGCTATGGATTTCAAATCTCGGCCAACACACTGAACCGAAAACAGTATGCCAGTGCCGGGAAATCCTACTATGCCGCATTTGATTACTTTGACCTGAATGAAGATCTTAAACCAGGAACAACCTCTGCACTGTACAGTACGGTGGTGGAAAACAAGAGGCGTCAATGGGTCCGCGGCACTTTGATCATGGAGCAGTACTTCAGGAAGGATTTCTTCAGTTCCGGCTACTACCTCCACGCTGTCATCTCCAATCAGCCACTTTTCGCGAACTACGAAGGCACGATTATCAACGCCCCCGGGTTTTATCCGATGCAGGATAGCCGAACACTTTTGCTTCAAAATTTTCGCGCCTTCAATTTTGTTGCTGGCGGGTGGAGAAATGTCTTCACGCTGAGAAAGAACCTTGACTTCCGATTAGAGGCATACCTCTTCAAACCCCTGGAGGCCATTGTAAAGGGGAGCAGCCAGGAGCCTGTTTTGAGCGCGGACCTGACAAAAATATACTTCGCCGGAACGGCTGGGCTGGTTCTGCATTCCACGGTTGGACCCATTAGCCTGAGCCTGAATTATTATGATAATAACAAAAGCCAGCTGGGCGTTTTGCTGCATATTGGCTTCCTGCTGTATAACAAGACCTCGATGGAATAGGGGAAACCCCTATTTCGGGAGGTAATTTCAGCCGAATGAGGGGGCAGGCCTTATCCTTTTTAAAATTTTAATTAAGTTTAACCTTTGAATTACCTTCAAACTCCACCTCCGCATGATGAGACGCTTACTCCCTTTCCTGGTTTTGGTGATCAGTGGATTTAACGGATATTCCCAGGTTGTTCAATGGGCCTCTAAAGTCATTGAATTTTCGTCTGAATTGACCCCGGTACAATATTCCTCTCAGCAAGCCTTGGGCAAGCCCAATGTGCTTCCTGCCGGTGGCCAGAATCCCAATGCGTGGACTCCGGATAAGCCCAGAAGGCAGGAGTTTATCAAGCTCGGGTATGCAAACCCCATTCAAATAGAACAAATCGCCATTGCAGAATCACACAATCCTTCCGCTCTTTTCAAGGTTTACATTTACGAAGAAAATGGCACGGAACACCTGGTTCAAAGTTTCAACCCGGGTCCAGTGCCGCTCAAGGGCCGCATGAAAAACGTTTTCATGCCAAAGACCACTTTCAAGGTGGCAGCTGTTAAACTTCAGTTTGACGGTGAATCGCTCAATGACTATTTCTCCATTGATGCGGTAGCCATTTCAGACGTTAACATTCCCATCATTGCGGACATTCCGGTGCCGGAGATGCTAAGCAAGGGTCTGGTCGTTGAGCCATTGGACAAGAATGTAAACAGTGACTACGCCGAATTGAATCCGTTGCTGTCCCCAGATGGTAAAACCTTATACTTCTCTCGCAAAAACCATCCGGAAAACGTGGGAGGTGTCAATGACAAAGAAGACATATGGTATTCCCAGTTGGGCAATGATGGCAAATGGGAAATGGCCAAGAACATGGGCCCGCAATTCAACAATGCTGGACCGAATTTCGTGAATGCCGTGGCCTCTACACCCGATGGACAGTCCGTCCTGATCCTTGGCAACAAATACCTGCCGAACGGCAAAATGATCGCCGGAGTTTCCATGAGCACCAATGTCAACGGGGGTTGGACACAACCATCAGCTATCCAGATAGAGAATGACTATAACTTCAATGAGAAGGCAAACTACTTCCTGGCGAATACAAAAAAGACGCTGTTGATGTCAGTTGAGCGGGAAGATTCCAGGGGGGGAAGGGATATCTATGTGAGCTTTCAGAAAAATGACAGCTCATGGAGCGAGCCTTTGAACCTTGGCACAGTGGTCAATACAGCCAATGATGAATCAGCGCCTTTCCTGTCCTCCGATGATAAGACCTTGTACTTTTCTTCGAATGGCTTCAGCGGCTTTGGAGGAGCAGATGTTTATGTTTCCCGCCGGCTCGATGACACCTGGACAAACTGGTCAGAGCCGCAGAACATGGGCCCGGACATTAATTCAAAATTGGATGACCTCTTCTTCAATGTGCCCTCCACCAGTGAGTATGCCTACTATTCAAGGGCTGTAACGGAGGAGAATCATGATATCTACAGGGTGAAGCTCCCTGTCTATAAGAGCCCTGAACCGGTAGTGGTGGTGCGGGGAAAACTGGTGGATGGAAAGACCGGCAAGCCAGTTGGAGCCAAGATTATTTATGAAAGACTCCCGGATGGAAAAGAAGTGGGCGTCGTATACTCCAACCCGGAAACTGGAGAGTATGAAATTCACTTGCCAGGGGGCGTGAAATACGGCGTGCGCGCTCAGGCAGAAGGCCACTTATCAGAAAACCAAAGCCTTGACCTCGCACAGGTAACAAAAGACGGTGCCATTCAGACCATGGATATCCGGTTGGCCCCGATTGAGGTAACGGTTATTGAGCCAAGCGCTACCATTTCCCTCAACAACATCTTCTTTGATTTCAACAAGGCGGTCCTGAAAGCCGATTCTTACCCGGAGCTTAACAGGCTCGTCGACCTTATGAAAGAGAGAAGCAGCATGACGGTTGAGATTTCAGGGCACACCGATGCAACAGGTCCCGATGACTACAACATGATGCTTTCCGAGTGGCGGGCCAAAGCCGTGTCCAAATACCTGATTAATAAGGGCGTTGGAAAAGACCGTGTGTCAACCGTGTTCTTCGGTGAGACGAAGCCGCTTGAGCCAAATACGACCAAGGAAGGCCGGAAGAAGAACAGGAGGGTTGAGTTCAAGATTATTAAACTGTAAGAATCATGACAAAGGCTTGCCTTCTGATCTTCGTAGGTTTTCTGACCCATTTCCCGGCGGTGGGACAGCAGCAGGATACACTGGTCTATGCGGTGGGTAAGATATTCAATCACGAAACCAAGGAGCCCATTACAGCCAGGATTTCTTACGAAAGTGTGCCATATGGGAACAAAGCCGGATCCATGAGCGGCACCAGTTTTTCTTTCCCCCTCTATGACAATGACAAATACTCAATCATTGTTGAGGCCCCGGGGTTCTCCCCTGCCAAGTATATGCTTGACCCGGCATCAGCAAATCCAGAACACAAAGTTGTGCAGGACATTCCGCTTGGTCTGCCTGTAACAGCATCCGTTGCTGCACCCACGGCACACACCGTCGGTAAGGTTATGCGCCTGGATGCGCTGATTTTTCAGCAGCGTTCAGCCATCATTAGCCCGGAATCCTACCCTGAATTGAATACAGTGGCCCAGATGCTCCACTCAAATCCCAACATGGTAATTCAGTTGGAAGGGCATACGGATACCCGGGGAGACGCCAAAATGAATCTCAAACTTTCACAACAAAGGGTCGATGCCGTTAGGAGTTACATGATAAGCCGTGGTGTTTCCAAAAACAGGGTTAAGACGAAAGCATTTGGCGGCTCCATGCCGCTGAGCCGTGAGAATACGGAAGAAGCCCACAAACTCAACAGAAGGGTAGAAGCAAGGATCCTCGAAAATTAGTTCGACGCCAGCGGCGCGGCGTTCTTTGTCCAAATATTTCTGAGACGCGACAAGCAGGATGCCTTGACCTGCTCTTCCAGAGTGCTATCCAGCAGTGTCCTTGTCAGTATCATGCCGAGTTCCTCACAGCGCGGAGAAGCGTAAAGGTTATAGGCTTTTTCAAGCAACAGGGAGCTTTTCACCCAATCTTTTTGATTGTAGGCCTTCACCGCCTGATTAAAATACATAAGCCCTGTCAGTTTTTCAGGTGATATCTTGTTACAAAGACTAAAGGAGTATTGGTAATAGTAATTCGTGGAATGACGGTTTGCGTCAAGGTTATTCTGACCATATTCTCTGATGCGCTGTGCGATTGGCTCCTCTCCGGTCACAAAGCCGCCAAGTTTGTCTGTGCTCTCAATCAGAACATCACCGCCTGTTGTCTTTACCACGAGGAAGATATGATAATTGGTTTCAATGACGTCATATGAAAAGTTTAACTGATCAAGAACATGACTGAACAGTGCGGTTGCGGTGAGGCAATCATAGTGTCCTGAATAAAAAATATCTTCGAATTCTGAATAAGCCTCATACTCCTTCAGGAAGGAAGCCTGAACGCGATGAAAGGTCTTCCTGAGCAATTTTTGATCAGACCCTTTGCATTGTGTCAGTGATTGAATGAAGGGATCAAGTTGCGCGTTGGCTTGCAATGTTGAATTGACCGGTACCTGGGAAGTGGCCAACCATTGATCAATATCCCTTTGCGCATGGGCCGCACAGGTAATCAGTAACAGGAATAGGATCAGACGTTTCTTCAAAGCTCTGTTAAAAGAATATTAATAAAATTAACATACAGGTAACATATATGCAATAGGCATAACATAGGGTTAACATTAGGCTCAGGCCATGAAAACATCTATTTTTAGGTCGTTTAGTGCGTAAAACCCCACCATGGCACAGAAAATACCGGATTTTCAATTGATCATGGACCGGCAAAGGACCCGGTCCATGGCGCTTCGGGCGGAGCCATTAAAGGCAAGAATCGAGAGACTTCGGAGGCTTGAAAGCTGGCTGCACGCCAATCGGGAGCGCATTAAGCGTGCAGTGCATGAAGATTTTCACAAACCCCTCCTTGAAGTAGACACCACGGAGATCTATCCGGTCCTCACCGAATTGAGGCATACCCTGAAGCACCTGGATGAATGGGCCAGGCCTAAAAAAGTTGATGCGACCCTCTCCTACCTGGGCACGAGGTCGGAAGTAAGGGTCGAACCGAAAGGTGTTTGTCTGATCATTGCCCCGTGGAATTTTCCTTTCAACTTATGCCTGGGTCCATTGGTTTCCTGTCTGGCCGCAGGGAATGCCGCCGTTGTTAAGCCATCGGAAATGACCCCGCATACATCCACGCTCGTGCTGGAAATGGCTAAGGAGATTTTCGAGGAGGATATCGTCACAGTGATAGAAGGCGGCGCGGAGGTATCTCAGGCGCTCCTGGAATTACCCTTTGATCATGTGTTCTTCACGGGCAGTCCCTCGGTGGGAAAGCTTGTCATGAGGGCGGCATCAGCACATTTGTCTTCCGTTACGCTGGAGCTGGGAGGAAAATCGCCAACCATTATTGATGAATCAGCGAATGTGAAAGATGCTGCCAGGCGGATCGCGTTCGGTAAATTCTTCAACAATGGCCAAACATGCATTGCGCCAGACTACGTTCTTGTTGCGGAGCCTGTGCAAAAGGAATTTGTTGATCAACTGAAGAAGCAGGTCGAAATGATTTTCGGTGAGGGCAGAAAAGTTGATTCACAGTCACCCCACTATGCACGGATCGTCAACGCAAGGCATTTTCACCGTGTGAATGATTTGCTGAAAGACGCCACCCAGCGTGGCGCCACCATCGAACTGGCCGGGGAGGTTGATGAAAAAACCAATTTTATCGGACCGGTGATTTTATCCAATGTACCTGCCGGAGCCCGAATTCTGGATGAAGAAATTTTTGGCCCGGTCCTTCCCGTCCTCACCTATCGCAATCGTGAAGAAGTTCTTCAGCAAGTGAACAGCAGGCCAAAGCCGCTGGCCTTGTATATTTTTAGCACCAGGAACGCTTTCCGGGAATACATCCTTCAGAACACCTCCGCCGGGGGTGTTTGCATCAACGAATGCGTCTTGCAATTCACCCATCCAAATCTTCCTTTTGGGGGTGTGAACAACAGCGGAATTGGCAAATCACACGGCTACTATGGTTTTCTTGCATTTTCAAATGAAAAGCCAATTCTGAGACAAAAGAGCGGCTGGGCATCGCCTTATTTGCTCTATCCGCCCTATACAGCCGGCATGAAAAGGATAGTGGATGTGCTCTTGAAGTGGTTTTGACGCCTGCTTCAGTCATTGACGATTTCCTGCCCGATTGTTGAGTACCGTTTGTAATTTTGCATCCTAATTCTGCTGGTATGAAAATTGTAAAAAGAGCCCTTATCGGACTGGCTATTGTATTGGTGTTGCTGGTAGCAGCGGCCTTTGTGCTCCCGGTCATTTTCAAAGATGATATCAAGGCGGCCATTGACAAGGGTATTGCCAAAAACGTCAACGCAGACGTGTTGTTTGATGTAAACAATTTCAGCCTGAGCATTTTCAGAAACTTCCCAAATATTACGGCTGAGGTGAAGGAACTGGGTGTCTTTAACAGGGCTCCGTTTGAGGGGGAGCCTCTGTTTGTCGTTGAACAGATGGACATAGAGGTCAATTTGAAAGATGTTCTTTTCGGAGACCAACTGCGCCTCAAGGGCATCACCCTGGTGAACCCGCAAATCAGCATCAAGGTACTGGCGGACGGACGGGCCAATTATGATATCGCTGTCCCGTCGGCCGACACCGTATCGACACCTCAGGAGCCCTCAAAATTCTCCTTTGGGATTGATCACTGGGAAGTGATCGGCGGCAATCTGACGTATGACGATAAATCCATCCCGTACTATTTGTCACTGAAGGGCCTGCACCATACCGGCAGTGGAGACTTTACCCAGGATGTATTTGACCTGAAGACCCATACCGTAGCGGACACGGTAAGTACTTCCATGGGTCAAATGCAATTTCTAAACAACAAGCGCGCTGAAGTAGATGCCGTAATTTCCATCAGCGAAGACATTTCAAAATTCACCTTCAAGGAAAACACAGCAAAGGTCAATGACTTTGTGATGAGTTTCGACGGATGGTTTAAAATGAACCCGGACAGCTATGGTATGGACATCGCGTTCAAGAGCCCGCAAAACTCCTTCAAGAGCCTTCTTTCCCTGGTACCCGGTATGTATACCAAAGATTATGGAAATCTGGAGACAAAGGGTAACCTGTCTTTCAATGGATCAGTAAAGGGCAGCTACAGTGAGAAGCAAATGCCCGCTTTCCATGTTGACCTCAAGGTAGTTGACGCCATGTTCAAATATCCTGATCTTCCCTCCCCCGTCAGCAACATTAACATGGACTTGCTGATTGATAATAGGGATGGGATTGTTAACAATACTGTGGTGGACCTGAAGAAGCTCCACCTTGATTTCGGTAATAATCCGGTGGATGCACGGATGCGCATTGAGAATCTTAGGGACTACCGGATGGATGGAAGCCTGAATGCTAAACTCAATATGGGCGACATTACCAGGATGATACCCATGCCTGGTGTGGATATGAAAGGTATCCTCTCCGTTAAGGCATCAGCCAAGGGTGTTTACGACAGCCTGAAGAAGATCATTCCCGCTGTCGCGGCTACCATGTCGCTGACTGATTTCAAATATGCTGCGAAGGACATTCCGACCTTGACCATATCCAGGGCCGACGCCTCAATGGA
>JAYTVB010000042.1:0-44883 GCA_043744235.1 Cyclobacteriaceae bacterium
ACGAAAGATGTTGGGGGAATGAAGGGGATAAATTTGGGTATTGTCAAAGTGGTTGTCCTGTAGTGTTTTTAGGTCAGCCGGTTATTTGTATCAGTGCAAGTAAAGGTATGTACCCTTTGGTTCACAGTTTCGAAGCCAGGCTGTCCGCTGTCCTTCGTATCTTTTCATTTCTTTTCTGCAACTCCAACAGTCTTCTGTTCTCCATCAGTCGCCAGATGCTGTCACTTTGATACTCAAAAGAGGAAAGGGATTTTGAGAAACTGTTATCCCGAACCTTGTCCCAGGAAGCCGATACCTCAACCGAAATACTTCTCGAATCACTCCTCCAGGTATGCCTGGTCTGGTACCAATCGTCCTCACCTTCCGTCTCAATCAAGGACTTGCCGTATTTCCGCTCGTAAGAATACTCCAGGAACCATACGAAATCATCAAAATCTTTCGGGTCAAGGGCTTCCGGGCGCAGGCTGAGTTTGAACAGGCCGTGCGTCGAATCAAACTCAGGGATCATGCTGCACCTGGTTTCCAACAAAACTTCCTCCTCACCCACCAGCTTTGGATATGAAATGGCATACAGGTATCCTGATTCTTTGGAAGAAATGATGCCGCCCGAACTTAATCTGGCCATGCATTCGGCAAAATCAGTCCTGCTCATGCCATATCTAAAATCCAGAAAAAACGCTCCGCCCAACAAAGCATTCTTTTCTTCCGGCTCGCGGCAAGAGCAAACAGCAAGTAAAAAAATCAAGTAGTAGCCTGGCTTCACCAATCAAAGTTACGTGAATGACAGTTTACAACAAAAAACCTCGGTTGCTAGGGGCACCTGCGTCTTGAGTTGAAGTTGGTGACAACACCAACCTTAGGCAATAAAAACATGACGAGATGCAACAGGCCGCTCCTACGGAGCTACACAACGAAACGCACCTGACGGTGCTACAAACGGGTAGCTCCTACGGAGCTGGGAACCGTCAGTGCCAGTGGTACCGATTACCGGTCACTGATTACTGTTACCGATCACCGATCACTGATTACCGATTACTGATTACCGATTACCGATTACTGATTACCGATACTGGTCACCGGCTCTGGAAAACACCGGCACATGCCCCTTTATCCCATAGTAAGCAATGTACATGTAACACAGCACCGGCAGGATAAACGCGTGGTGAATCCCGATGCTGTCTGCGAACATGCCCTGGATAACCGGAATGATCGCCCCTCCCACAATGGCCGTGCAAAGAATCCCTGAACCTTGTCCGGTGTGCTTGCCGAGTCCGGCGATGGCCAGGGTGAAGATCGTAGGGAACATGATGGAGTTGAACAACCCGACACACAAAATACTCCACATCGCGACGGAACCGTCTGTCAGCATCGATATGATCACCAGCGTGGCCGCACAAAAGGCAAGGATGGTGAGTGTTCTGCCTGGCTTCTGCCTGCCTAAATTGAATGCGCCAAAATTCAAAGCAACCAACGCCAGGAAGATGAGCGTCTTATTAAATCCGGCCAGTGAAAGGGTGGCCAGGTTCTGATATTCCTTTGTAATGTACAGGGCAATCACCAGGGCGAGTATAAATACAAAGGCCGTGTACATGTTCTTCTTTTTTGTATCGGTCATCCCCGACAAGGTTATTGAGCCGAAGAACCTTCCAATCATCGCGCCGCCCCAATATAACGAGACGTAAGTTCCCGCTTCCGCTTCCGCCATGCCCATTAGCTCCTTGAAATAATTAACCAAAAAACTTCCGATCGAAACCTCGCCGCCCACATAAACAAAAAGGGCAACGGCCCCCAACACCAGGTGGCGGTAACCCCAGGCGCTCTTGTGGTGGTGCTCATAACTTCCCGCGTCGACCACACCCGATTCCTGCGTGGCCGATTCAATCTTGGGCAGCTTGAACAGTGCGATAACAATAGCGGCCAGCACCAGCATTCCGGTCAGCATCAGGTATGGATTCTGAACCGCGCTGGCTTCCGCCAGTTTGTAAGCCTCCTGATCGGTCATGCTGAGTTTCGCCAGTTCATCGGCGCCCTTCACGGCAAGGGAAAGGATCAGGATGGAACCAAAGACAGGCGCAACGGTGGTTCCCAGGGCATTGAATGCCTGGGAGAGATTCAGCCGGCTTGAGGCGGTCTGCGAAGAGCCAAGAATGGCCACATAGGGGTTGGCTGCCACCTGCAGCAGTGTAATGCCTGCGGCGAGAACAAAGAAACCGGCCAGGAATATTTCAAATGAACGATATCCCGCTGCCGGGTAAAACAAGGATGTGCCAACGGCCGCTGTCAGCAGCCCAAGCACTATCCCTGATTTATATCCAATCTTTTCAACCAGCATCCCGGAAGGAAGTGATACGATGGCATAAGCAGTAAAAAACGTGAATTGCACAAACATCACCTGCGTATAGGTCAGGTCGAAGATGGCTTTCAGGTGAGGGATGAGAATGTCATTCAGGCAGGTGATGAATCCCCACATAAAAAACAGCGAGGTGAGCACCACCAGGGCGGGTCCGTAATTTCCATTGCCGTTATTGGACACACCCGCAGTGGATGTTGAAGGAGCTGAAAATGCCATGGGTTGTTGCTGGAGTAGTTTCCCTTAAATATAAAGCAAAAGGTGATAAGTTTGGAGTCACGTCAACCTTCATCCTGGAGAATTATCCAGCGCTTGACTGCCTCACATGGTTCCCCTGATCCATCCGCCGTCTACAGCAAGCGACACCCCGGTGATGTAGCTCGCCCTTTCGCTGGCCAGGAATGCCACCGCGGCGGCAAATTCTTCAGGCCTTCCAAACCTGCCCATGGGGATTTCTGATTTCGCCGAAGCGAAGGCTGGATTGCTCTCCACCAGTTTGACAAGCCGTGCTGTCTCTGTGTATCCGGGCATCACATTGTTTACAGTGATGTTGTATCCGCCCAGTTCATTGGATAATGTCTTCATCAGGCCTGCCACCGAAGTGCGCACGGCATTCGACAAGATGAGGTTATTGACCGGTTGCTTCACGGCCTGTGAGGTGATGGAAATAATCCTCCCCCACTTTCGCTCTTTCATTCCAGGCAGGAAGCCTTTCACCAGTCCCACGGCACTTCCGAGTAACAATTGAACGGCCTTGTCCCAATCTTCTTCTGTGAAGGCTTCAAACTTGCCCGCAGGCGGTCCGCCGGAGTTGGTGACAAGGATGTCCACGTGCCCAAACTTCTGCAACGTTGTCTCGATGAGGTACTGCCGGTCCGCCGCTTTCGACACATCGCCGGTCAGCGCAAGCACGGTGGCACCCGTTGCCCCGATTTCTTTCTCAGCCTGGCTCAGTGTCTCTTTGGTCCGCCCGCAAAGGATGACCGTGGCGCCTTCACGCGCCAATTCCATTGCCACGCTTTTTCCCAACCCCTGGCTGGAGGCGGCAACAAAAGCGATCTTGTTTTTTAGTCCGAAGTCCATGTTACTTTGACTTTTTATCGCCCCCATTGCTTCTTCAAGGAGGCGTGTGCCTTTTCCATTTTGCCTTTATTATTTTACATTTTACATTCAACGGGCTCTACCGGCAAATTAATGTAAAATGCAAAATATTAAATGTAAAATAATGAAGGGAGGGTGATCCTCTGCCTTTACTTTTTCCCCTCTTTTCTATTTTCTTAAATAATGATCTGAGCCGTCGAGCCAGTCCTGCCTCGGCGGCGCCCAGGTATCGATTTCTTCGACGTCGCCGATCATGAGGGCTTCGTGCGGCAGGTCGGATGGAATGACCACGACATCGCCCGGTCCCAGGTCCATGGTCTTCTCTTTGTTCGCACCAAACCAGAACCGCATCCTGCCGGATACCACCTGTGTTACCTGCTCATGCATGTGGCTGTGCAGCGACACCAGGAACCCGTCTTTGAAATTCATGCGGGCGATCATGAGCTTTTCGCCGGTCACAATCCGCCGTTTCATGGAGTCATTGACCGTCTCTGTCGGTACAGCGGCCCAGTTTATCATTTGAAGCATACGAATTTGTTGATTTCAGGTGTCATCAAACTTATGCAATCCATGGCAAATTGTACAACCATTTTTTACACCCTGATATAGGTAATTGTATTTAAGCATCCCGCATAATTACTTCCGAGCGGAAATGTAAGGGTGAGCGCAGTGGCCGTCAGGATGAATGTGCCGGATTTTATGGTGCTGGTTCCGTCTACGGTCAGGGTGTTGCCGGTAACGGTATATCCAACCACTCCGGTATCCGAGGTAATCGTTGTTGCAGTAATGACAATTGTCGGGCAGGCGGCGCCAAGCGTACAGGAGGCTTGCGCCACATTGTTGCTGATATTCGTGCAATTGCTCGTCAGATAGGTCGACGCACGCCAGGTACCAACCAAACTGGGGGCAGGATCGGCGCTCTTGCTGCATCCACCGAATTGAACTAGAAGGGCCAGAACCACGATCAGCAGCGAAAAGGAATTGTATTTCATAAAACAAAGATAAGCATTTGGTCTGCAGGCATAATGACAGCCCCGCCGTTGGCCTGGCAGGATACTCATTTTTAAAACGTTTCTCTGCCTACCTTTAGCCCCGGTCAACCATCAGCCATGAACATTCACCTTACCAAAGTTGCACTTCCCGATTTCGGTCTGCCTTCCTCCCAACCAGTATTGACAAAAGCCATTTATCAGGAACGCATCCAAAAACTCCGCGTGCTGATGCAGCAGCGGCAGCTGGAAGCATTGGTGGTGTACGGTGACCGCGAACATACTGCCAACACCACTTACCTGTGCGGCTATGATCCGAGATTTGAAGAAAGCATCCTGATCGTAACGGCGTCAGGCGATCCTTCCCTGCTCGTTGGCAATGAAGGATGGGGATACGCTGAACTCGCGCCCCTTCCCGTGAAGCGAATCCTCTTTCAGTCGCTGAGCCTGATGGGTCAGGACCGAAGCAGGAGCAACAAACTCAATGCGATCTTCCGGGAAGCTGGAATACCCGTTGGCTCCAGCATCGGCGTGGCAGGGTGGAAATATTTCTCGATGGAGGAATTTGACGAGCCTGACAACCAGTTCGAAATCCCCTCCTACATCATTGATACGCTCAGGCACCTCACCGGTGATCCCAGGAAGGTGATCAATGTCAATTCCTTTTTCATGAATCCTGACAACGGCCTTCGCATCATCAACGAAGCCGAACAACTGGCCTTGTTTGAATTCGCCGCCTGCCATACATCCGCAGGCCTGAAGAATGTCCTGGGAAAGATCAAGCCGGGAATGACCGAGCTTGAGGCGGCTTCTCTGATGAACCACAATGGATTTCCGCTTGGGGCACATACCATGCTGACGGGCGGGCATCGTGCTGCGTATGGGTTACCCAGCACGTCCATGAACCGGCTCAAGCTAGGCGATCGTTTCACCATGGCGATGTGCCTGTGGGGCGCACTCAACGCGCGGGCCGGGTGGCTGGTGCACAATGAGACGGAACTGCCTTCCCACATCAGGGACTATGTGCAGAAACTGGCGATCCCCTACTTCCGGGCCGTGGTCAAGTGGTATGAGAAGATTGGTATCGGCGTGACCGGCGGTGAACTGTACGACACCATCCACAGCGAAATTGGCGACCCCTTCTTCGGCGTCACCCTCAACCCGGGCCATTACATTCACATCGACGAGTGGGTCCACTCACCTGTCACCAGGGGCTCAACCATTCGGTTGAAGTCAGGCATGGCCCTGCAGGTGGACATCATACCGGCCACCGGGTCTGACTACCACACCATCAACATCGAGGATGGCATTGCCCTCGCCGATGAGAAACTCAGGGATGAAATCGCCAACAAGTATCCTGAAGCCTGGGCACGGATCCAGGCGCGGAGGAAGTTTATGAAAGAAGTAATAGGAATCAGCCTGAAGCAGGAAGTGCTGCCATTCAGCAATATTCCTGCTTACCTGCCGCCGTACATTTTAAGTGGAGAGAATGTTCTGACCGTCCATCAATCACCCGTGTGAACTCATGCGGGTGACCTTGCTTCTCACCCGGAGGGCAATGATACCGGCAATGAAATCACATCCCACGCCGACTAACATCGCGACGGATGTTCCCTGAAAATTGGGATGATCCCGGTAAGTAAATGCTCCTTCAACAAGCAGTACGCCGAACAAGATAAGGGCTAGGCCGGCCAGCAGCAGTAACCCGGGGCTCATGGGTACACCATTCAGGTTCCGGATGATCGTCCACGCAAATGCGGCAGCTACCAGCAAGTGAGCAATCATGAAAAAACGGATGACCGGCACAGCTGTGTCCGGGGTGGCATGGGGTGACGAATCAGCCAAAACATGAGGAATCACCATCATACCAAGCAAAGCTGCAACCACAATAATCAATGTGGTCGCCATATACAGACTTCTGTCGAGCTCTTTTTGCATATCAGATCGGGACCTGAATTCTCTCCCGCCTCAGCAACAATGTAGTCACAAATGACCCTGATAAACCATGACCAAGGTCATGCCCTGACAAAAATCAGGGGCCTTAGACACAAATGGACTTCCTGCTACAACCATGATGACGTCAGCCGGACAGGTGCCAACGAACTGTCTACACGCCAACGCGTAAAAGACGAGGAATGGGCTGGCTTCGAAATATGAAACCAAGCTGCGCTCGCTCTACGATCAAAAAGAGGTTGTCTCGTGGAAATAATTCAACAGGTCGCAAACGACCCTAACCTATTCTGTCCCCCGGTTCAAATACAGTGTGAATCCAACCGAAAGACCTAAGGTGCTCCCGCCAGTGAAACTGGCGTAATTCAGTGCGGGCTCTACCGCGATGTTCCTGGTAAGGAAAGCGGCATAGCCAGCTTCCACCAAAGTCTGACCTGTACTGGTGCCGCCACCGCTTGAAGACAGTGAGTTGTATCCCAACCCCAGGAAAAACTTCCCTCCTGGATAGTACCGGGCAAATGCGCCAATCTGTGTGACGGAATACGTGTCCACGCTTTGGTAGTTCACGTTCAAACCCAGCACAAAATTCTGCGCAAGAAAATAGCCTCCCTTTAAATTAACCTGTGTTATTGAACTACTGGAACCACCGCCTGAAGGTGTCGCATTGCTGAAATTCAGGTTGCTGCTTCCGCCAAACAGGACAGTACCATTTTTAATCTGGGCTGAAGCACTGAAAAATACAGTCAACGCCATGAAGGTGATGATGAGTTGCTTCATATTATTTTAGTTTGGTTTATAGAATTAAGAAAGTAATCCCTTACCAGCCTATCCCTGTTTTCAGGGATGAACCATGGACTCCTATTCGGCATCCACCTGCAACGGCACACTTGTATTGGCCATGTCAAATACTGCACGCCAGCCGCCGTCGGCCTGCTTTCTCCAGACCTCCAGGTACTTGCCGCGGTCCTTCATGCCCATGGTCTTCAGCTCCATGCTGTAGTTTCCATAGACATAAGCCAGGTCATTGTTGCCATCGATTTCAGCAATGGTAAAATCAATATTGAATTCGCCCATCGCCTTCAGGTAGTCCCTGATGTTTTGCCTTCCCTTGACAGCCTCGCTGTTGGCCATCAGGATCGATGCATCTTCAGCATAGTAGGCATTTACATAGGCATCCAGGTCTTTTGACTCCTTGAATCCCAAAACGGCATCGCCTGCGGTCTTCCTGATCATATCCCGGTCAGCGTCCGTGAACGAGTTTTGAGGAGCGGTCTGGCAGGAGACCAACCAAAGTGCCAATGCCATTATTGTTATCCCAGTGCCTTTCATATTTGTCATTGTTTATGATTGTAGCATCCTCAAAAATAGAGCTTTAATTTCCACCAGCCATAACTGTCCCGGACCGGTTCAATGACAGCCTACAATTTTGGGACCTGGTAACCATTGTTGTACTTCGCATTGATCAGGCCATTGGCCTTCTCCTCGCTGAATTTTTCTTTCGCGGCATCCCAGGTCACCTTTCCTTCCGTCTTGTACGATATATTTCCCATCTGGCAAACTTTTGCCACATGTGCACCGGCCTGTATGGAGCAACGCAAATCACTCATCTTCCTCGATTTAACTACATCGATAAAATTCTGCATGTGGAAATCCAAACCGTTGCCCTTGTTCGGCTGAAGGGGCACCGCCTCCATCCTGTTTCCATCCGGGATGACTTCCCATCCGCCGCGGTTCAGTACCAGCGTACCATTGTTCCCTATATAGCTGATGCCGTGATCCCGTCCGTAGGGTCCATTGTCAATCCCCTGTGCCTGTTCCCAGATCATATTGTGGCCGTCAAACTCATACACGACCGCCAGCGTATCCGGTGTTTCATGGGCACCGTCTGGGTAGGCGTACTTCCCGCCCAATGCTGTTGCTGACTTTGGATCAGCTGCCTCCATGCCGAGCAAGGCATAGTCTATGCAATGAACACCCCAGTCTGTCATTAGGCCGCCTGCATAATCCCAAAACCATCGGAAATTAAAATGAAACCGGTTGGGATTAAACGGGCGTTTCGCTGCAGGGCCAAGCCACATATCATAATGAACGCCAGCCGGCGCGGCGCCGTCCGGTTTGTTTTCAATGTTAGTCATCCAGCCCTGGTACGCCCAGGCCTTCACTGTCCTGACTTTGCCCAGATTACCACCCTTGACGAAAGCCACAGCATCCGCAAAGTGCGGCACGCTCCGTTGCCACTGTCCTACCTGGACAGCCCTGTTGTATTTCTGCTGGGCAGCCATCATGGCATTGCATTCCTGGATGGAGTTTCCCACGGGCTTCTCCACATAAACATCCTTGCCCGCTGCGCAGGCTTCCGCCATCTGCAGGCAATGCCAATGGTCAGGCGTTCCGATGATGACCACGTCAATGTCTTTATTGTCCAGCATCTTCCGGTAGTCCACGTAGGTGGTTACATTGATGCCTCCCTTTGCCAGTTCAAATTTTCTCCAGTTCAGCACATTTTCATCGACGTCGCAGAGCGCAACAACCTGGGTCTCCGGGACCTTCATCAGCGATTTCAGATCGGCCCAGCCCATGCCGTTAATGCCGATCACCCCAATGTTGATTTTGCCATTGGCACCTATCGTTCTTTTACTCTTGGCCAGCGCCTCCCAGGGCAACAGGGAAGAAACACCAATGCCCGCCATTGCGAGCGATGTAGATTTGATAAAGCTCCTGCGGTCGTGATTCATAGATCAAGGTTTTGCTAACCAAGATCGCAGAAATAGTTCGTTATTACCAGCCCGGTTTTGCCGGCGGCTAGAATGACTTCCAAGAGGGTACCTGCGAGTGGGTATGAATGGTTGCCCCCAGGTCGTGGAGGATGCTGTAAAGGCCAAAATACGTCCGGTTGATGTACAGGGCATGCTTGATCCCCCGTACCCTTTTAGAATCGCGGATCTCCTTCATGTTGGAAATCTTCTCCCCTACGGAATAGAGGGTCGCAAAATAAGCCGGGTCGGAAAAATCAAAATGGGTGGTGTGGAAAGGGCGCCCCAGCAGTTCAAGCAATTCCATGAACACATTCCTGAAGAACTTCTTCTCACTTTCGCTGTCCTCCGGATATATGAACTTCATGGCGTAGAAAATCTTCTCCAGGCGTACGGAGTCCTCCAGGATATCCTTATGGTGCAGCTGAAAGTACAGCTTGTAGAAATCCTCGGGTATTTCTTTTACACAACCAAAGTCAATGATGCCCAGTTTTTCATCTGGGGTGATGATGAAATTGCCCGGGTGCGGATCGGCATGCACGGCTTTCAGCTGGTGAAACTGGAAATGATAGAAGTCCCACATGGCCTGGCCAATTTTATTTGCCAGCTTTCTGGACGGCTTTCCTCTTTTGAGGAACTCACCCAGCAGCTCTCCTTCCAGCCAATCCATGGTGAGTATCTTGGGTGCCGACAACTCCGGGTAATAGACCGGGAACACCAGGTTATCCAGGGATTTACTCTGCTTTGACATCTTCATGGAGCGCTTCAGCTCCAGCTTATAGTCCGCTTCTTCATTGAGCCGGGATTCCACTTCACCGATAAACTCTTCGTACTCCACAGGATTGAGTTTAAACATCCGCAGCGCAATCGGCTTTACCATGGCCAGATCGCTCTTGACCGTTTCAGACACGCCGGGGTATTGAATCTTGACAGCATAGTTTCTGCCCTTTAGCGTGGCGCGGTGCACCTGTCCCATGGACGCGGCATTGCTGGCCTGGTGGGAGAAGGTGTCAAACATTTGACCCGGGGCTTTGCCAAAGTAAGTATGAAATGTCTTAACCACCAGCGGGTACGAAAGCGGCGGCGCACTGTACTGCGACAATGAGAACTGCTGCTGGTAAGCTTTGGGCAACAGGTTCTTGTCCATGGAAAGCATTTGCGCCACCTTGAGTGCACTGCCTTTCAGCTTACTCAAAGAGTCGTATATGTCCGAAGCATTGTCCTCGTGCAACTGATCGCGGGTCGTGCTGGGGTCGATCAGTTTCTTGCCGTAGTGTTTGAGGTAGTTCCTTCCAATCTTGGCGCCGGTGGAGATAAATTTGGTCGCCCGCTGAACTTTCGTTACGGGAATGGACTGCTGTTCTTTCATTGAAGTTGGTTGGCGCTGGATATTTGAATTGATGCGTTCGGGATACGGCTACTCCTTCGAATTCTGATAAAGGAACTTGCCAAAATCAATGGCGTTGTCGAGTACACCCTTTCCGATCAGATCAAAGGCCAGGTTTACTGACTTCTCGATGGCCGCATCGGTCTTCTCAAAGCCGGCGCTGTCGTCCTTGCTCCAAAACTGGAGAATGAAAAGCAGGTGAATCCAAAAAAGGCTTCCATACTGGTTGTCGAGCACCGGCCGCTTGGCAATTTCCCCGCTTTGCCTGCCCTCATTGAGGACTGGCTCAAGCCAGGCATCAAAGTCCTTCTTGAAGACCTTCAGAAAGGAAGGAGGCATGGCCGGGTTCTTCCAATCCTTCAGGGAAAGAAGCACAAAGCTGCGGTCGCTTCGGAATACTTCCGTCAGCGTGAAATAGAAAGCAAGGATCTTTTCCCGGATGGAGAATGAAGCGTAGCTGGCATCCTCGCTGAGGCGCTCCGACACGGTCGCCAGGTAGCCCTTCCATATTTCCTTATCGATGGTGTCAAATGATCCAAAAAGCTCGTAAAAGTCATCTTCCCTGAGTCCGAGGGACTGGCAAAAGATGAAAACCGAAGAAGGCTGCTTTCCGTCGGTAAGAAGGGCCTGGCGGTAGGCCGTCAGGATTTTATCCCGGGAGGCCACTTTTGGTTTGCGTGTGGATTTTTTTGTTGTTTCCATGGTTCTTTAAACAATAGAATTGAGCAGAAGTTTCGAATTTAACGGGATAATTGTCAGTTCATGAGAAAACTGGGTATTGTGCTCATTCTTTTTGTTTGGGTGGCGGCAGCGGCACAGGATACCAAACCTCATACAGCCGCTTACTATTACGAAAAGGGCGAGGAGGCGATGGCCAAAAAAGAGTACATCAAGGCCCACGCCCACCTGAACGAGTGCTTACGGCTGGATCCCAGGTTTGCGGAGGCCTACCGCCTGAGGGGTATGGTCCGTGAACACCTGGGGGAAACTGCCAAGGCACTTACCGATTATAATGTGTATGTCAGCCTGAAGCCCACCGACACCGAGGCGCTCTTCAGCAGGGCTGTGCTTCGTTTCGAGTCAAAGCAGTACCTCCCGGCCCGCCAGGATTTCCTCTTGCTCCTGAAAATGCCGTCAGGGGAAACCAATACCGTTTATTTCAGCCAGGAAAAGTATGGCGGTGGCACATCCAAAGTATTTACTTCTCAAACCGGCGGAAGGGACCACATCTTCAATTACCTGGGACTGATCGAAACAAAACTGGAACGTTTTCATATTGCCGTTGCCTGGTTGGATTCAGCCGTCAAGCTGTCCCCCAACAATGCCAACTATTACATTAACCGGGGCAAGGCCAAAGAACACCTGCTCGACCAGCACGGAGCCATCGCCGATTTCGAACAGGCGCTGAAAATTGAACCCGACAACAGCCTCGCCATACACAACCTGGCCATCATGAAATCCACATCCGGGGACACAGAGGCTTCCAACAGGTTGCTGACAGAGGCCATTGAGAAAAATAAGAATATGCCTTATCCCCTTTCCGAACGGGCCTTTCAACGGTTTCAGCGAAACGACCTGAAAGGCGCGCTGGAGGATTACGACGAGGTGATCCGCCTTGAACCCAGGGATGATGAGACCTATGTCAACCGTGGCCTGGTGAAAGAAAGGATGAAAGACGGGGACGGCGCCATGGAGGATTATTCCAAAGCCATCACGATCAATGACAAAAATGAAAAAGCATGGCTTGGTCACGGCAACATGATGTCAAAGGCTGGCCGCTGGAAAGAAGCCATTGAAGATTATACCCAGGCCATCGGACTGGATGCGCAATATGCCCTCGCCTACTACAACAGGGCCATCGCCTACCAGAGTACAGGCAACCTGAAGGCGGCCTGCCCCGATCTCAGGAAAGCAGAACAGCTACACCTGAAGGTGGATGAGAAGGTGAAGGAGAAGGTTTGCCACTAGGCCTGAACCCTTCTGAATCTAATCATGTAACTTTTCCAGGTCACAGCTCAAGACAAGTCTGGCCTCATCCGCAGAAAGACCGGCTCGCGGTACATTTGATCGGCGGTGAGTTGCGCGTAACTGACTTCGGCTACCAGGCGCGGCTCAAGCCATTCGGTGAGTTTCTCATCCACGACCTTGCCGCCCTTCATCACCGGCTTCCCGGCCTTCTTTTGTTTCATCAGCAGGTCAGTGATCTCCTTCATGAGCGCATCATCAAAACCAGTACCCACCTTGCCCCTGTACTGGAGCACACCGTCTTTCAATTCCGCTACCTGCAACGCTCCGAAAGTCCTGCTCCGGTTGCCTTTGCCAGGTGTGTATCCAACAATAACACAATCGGCCGTTTGCCTTACCTTGATCTTGAGCCATAAATCGCTTCTCCTGCCGGGCAAATACTTACCATCCTTCTTCTTGGCCATGATGCCCTCCAGTCCATGTTCCCTTGCAGCAGCGAAAAGGGAATCACCATCTTCCACTGATTCACTGACACGGTAACATGAGTCGGGCCGTATGGCATCCTTCAGCCATTCCTTCCGACGAACCAGCGGCTCCTGGATAAGGGTACGCCCGTCCAGGTAAAGGCAGTCAAAAACATAACAGCACACGGGGCTCGTCTTACTGAGCTTTTGAATGTTTGACTCTCCGGTACTCATCAACCGATGAATGACTTTTTTGAAGTCCGGCTTTCCTGACTTATCCAGGCAAACGATCTCGGCATCAAACAGTCCGCCGTTGGCCCGAAAGGACTTGTCCACGACCTGCAATTCCGGAAACTGTTTGGTGATGTCGTTGTGGTTGCGGCTGCGGATTCTCACTTGCCCGTCCTCCAAAGAGACCAGTGCCCGAATGCCGTCCCACTTTACCTCAAAAAGGTATTCCTCTCCTTTCGGCACCGTGGAGGCGCTGTCCGAGAGCATGGGCTCGATCACATCACTCAGGTAGTCAACCTGTGGAAGGTCTACCCTTTCCAGGAGCCACTCCTTCTCCTTGATCTTATAAATCCTGTACTCCCCATTTACTTCCTTGCTGTTCAGCCGAAAATAAAAGCCATCCTTCTTTTCCTTCGTCACCTGGTATTTTCCCAATGCGTAGATCCACATGTCGCCGCCGCCGTATTGGCCTTTGGGAATCCTGCCATTGAAAGTCAGGTATTTCATCGGGTGGTCTTCCGTTTGCACGGCGAGGCGCTTGACTCCCGGATGCGGCGGTAGACCCCTTGGCACAGCCCATGACTTCAATACGCCGTCCTGCTCCAGACGAAGATCGTAGTGCAGGTTGGTAGCGTGATGACGGTGCACAACAAAATTATTTCCACCGCCATCGACTACGGAGGGCTGTGGTTCTGTCGTCTTACCAAAATCCCGTTTCTTTTCATACGAAGCCAGTTGTTCCGGAGTCTTGCGTTTGCGCGATGGTGTAAGGTCCCTGGGAACGATCCTCTTCCGATGGGTATGCAGTTCAGCAGCATAGGCACCCATCCCCTCCCAGGCGTCACCATCCTGAAGGACTTTGTCCAGGGCCGTGGTGATGTTGTGCTCAGACGGATGCTTGAGTCGTGTCAGTTCCTCCCAGGTCAGCGGCATTGAAACCGGCGCACCCACGCGGCCACGAAGGCTATAGGGAGAGACAATGCTTTGACCAGAGCGAATCCTGTAAATGTCTATGAGGATGCGACCCTTCCTCGCTTCCTTCTTGATGTGAAGCGTTGTTTCACTTTGGTGGCGGTCCACAAAAGGCTGCGCGATGAGCTGGGCTGCTTCAAATACCGTATGGAAATCCCATTTGGGTTCCAGCGGACAGCAAATGTGAATACCCTTGCCTCCCGTGGTCTTGGCAAAGGCCGTGTATCCAAACGATTCAATGTATTCCTTTAACTGGAAAGCGATGGGCACCAGTTTGGTGAAATCAAAACCTTCCGGGGGATCAAGGTCGAACACCATGTAATCCGGATACTCAAAGAGGGGTTTGCGGCTATGGAGCTGGTGAAGTTCCAGCGAAGCAAGGTTGGCCAGCCACACCAGCGAGGCAGGCTCCGTTGCGATGATGTAATCCTTCTTTTTCCTCCTTGCCCAGCTTTTCAAATTCAATCCAGTCCGGTGCCCAGTCAGGACGGTTCTTCTGGTAAAACATTTCACCATGAATGCCGTCAGGAAAGCGGATGAGGGTAAGGGCCCTGCCCTTGACGTGGTTCAGTAATGTTGGAGCGATTTTCAGGTAGTATTCAATCACCTCGGCTTTCACAATATGGTCCTTGGAAAAAAGGACTTTGTCCAGGTTGGACAGTTCCACCTTTCGTTTGCCAATGGTGACCCATTGTGATTGCTTCTTGGCCATTATGATAACAACATGTGGACGCTGCTGGTAAAAAACAGAGTGCTAGTCAGTCGTAAGTTCCGGTTTGTTCCTCAGGAAGATCATACCCACCACAAAGCAAACAGTGGCTACGCCTATCGGATACCACAACCCTGCGAGCGGGTCGCCCTGGGGAAGTTCGGATGTCTTGCTGTATTCAAACAAGGAGGTTGCCAGGAATGGTGTGAGTCCTCCGAAGATTCCATTGCCGATGTGATAAGGCAGCGACATGGATGTATACCTTATCCGTGTCGGAAATAGCTCGACCAGGAATGCTGCAATGGGGCCGTAAGCCATCGCCACGAAAACGAGCTGGATCAGGATCAGCATGACCATCTTCCAAAAATTAACCTGGGGAAGAACTACCTCACGCTTTCCCGGTGATACGGTTCCGTCGTCGGCCTCCTTGCTGGTTTCAACAAGCCGGGTTCCATCTGAGAAATGGTGTGTCGTTGTAATGGTCACCATCTTGTCCTTTTCAGGCGCATAGGAACGGGCAATGCTCTTGGACTCCGGGAACATCACTTTTTTGGAAAGGTCCGATAATTCATACATCTGGCGGTAAATCGGTCTGTAACAAATCACGGCCAGCAAAAGGCCCATCATCATGATGTACTTCCTTCCAATGTTGTCGGACAACCGGCCAAAGAAAATAAACATGGGTGTACCGAGGACCAGTGCAATGGCAATGATGGTGTACGATTGCACGAGTTCCAGCTGGCAGGTCTTTTGAATAAAGGTGAGCGCATAGAACTGTCCGGTATACCAGACCACGCCCTGACCGGCAGTGGCCCCAAACAGCGCGATCAAAACTATTTTAAGGTTCTTCTTCTTGCCAAAGCTTTCCGCAATGGGGTTGGCGGATATCTTGCCTTCTTGCTTGATCTTGGTAAACAGCGGCGACTCCGCCATCTTCAGACGAATGTAAATGGAGACCGCTACCAGCAAGGCCGAAAGCAGGAATGGAATTCGCCAGCCCCAGGCACCGAAAGCGTCTTCACCCAGCCATTGTCGCACCGCCAGGATAACGCCCAAGGAAACAAACAACCCCAGTGTTGCGGTGGTCTGAATGAAACTGGTGTAGTATCCGCGGTTACCGGCAGGCGCATGTTCCGCTACATAGGTGGCCGCACCGCCGTACTCACCCCCCATGGCCAATCCCTGCACCAGCCGCAGCAGCAGGACCACGATTGGAGCGGCAATGCCAATTTGCTGGTATCCGGGTACGAGGCCGATGGCGAAGGTAGACACCCCCATCAGGATCAGCGTCACCAGGAAGGTATGCTTCCTGCCCACCAGATCTCCCAGCCTTCCGAACACGATGGCCCCGAAGGGCCTTACGATAAATCCGGCAGCAAATGTACCCAGCGTATAAATGAAGCCGATGGCTGGTTTGGAGGTAGGAAAAAACTGTGATGCCAGGATGGTGGCAAGGCTTCCAAAGAGGTAGAAATCATACCACTCGATCAGTGTGCCTACGGAGGAGGCTCCAATGACAAACCAAAGGTTTTTCTTGTCCGCCGGTGATAGGTAACTGTCTTTCATGCCATCACCTAGTGCTCATGCTCATGCTTTTCCTCACCGCCATTCCAGGCCTCAGTGATGCCGTGGAAACCGTCGTGCAGGGCGGTCAGGGCGGCGCCAATCTCTTCATCAGGCGCACCCGATTTGATTCGGTCGGCCAGCCCGCGTGTTCCCGCGGCCAGTTGACTGAGACGGGCTTTCATGTCATCATTATTGACCTTTTCCGGAAGAGGCTGCTTTTGCCAATCGGCTGCGGCCTGGGCCATTTCCTCGGCCATTCGCTTAACCGGCTCGACATTGGCTGAATCCTTGAACGGGTGGTAGGCCTCCGCCATAATCATATGAAATGAATCCATGGCCGGCCACTCATCCGAAGCGGCTTCCTGTGATGTTGATTCTGATTTCTTTCCGCAGGCAACGACAGCCAGCAGTAACACAACCCAGCAGATTTTTGTGAAATTCATAAGCAGTTATTATTTGGTTAATGATTTTCTTACTTGTCTTTCTTCCTGTATTTCCGCCTTACCTCGAAACTGTGAACCGCTTTTTTCAGCAAGTCAAAGTAGAGCGCGATATAAAGTCCTGCCGTCATAATCCAAATGACCGCCAGGTTGAAGTATAAAGTGTCATAGATCCTTCCCATGAAATGCTTGGTTGGCACAAAGAAAGTAGCCTGAAAATCAAAATAATTTCTGGGGTGATGGTCCTCAAAATAGATGGGGTAGAATTTCTGTATAAACCGGCCCTTGTACTCCACGATGCGGTTCATGCCCGTAGAATTTTCAACCATTCTGGTCACCGCCTCATTCTCATAACGCAGCCTCAGGCTTTCAAATTGCTTCGCCCTTTCCGGCGTACTCGTCAGCTCCGCGATCAGCGCTTCACGCTGATTCTTTGCTTTGCTGGACCGTTCGATATAAACCTTCTTCAAAGCATACAGTATCTTCTTTGTCTTCTCGGCAGTAGCCGAATCAAAGTCACCTATCTTCAGCCGTTGAATATCAGGAAGTCTTGAAGGTGCAATGGTATTCAGCTCATAGGTTACTTCTGTCCGAAGCAGGTCCAGGGAATTAACAACATCCTCGCTGCGCTCATTGCGCCACTGGCCCGGTTGGCTGATTACGTTGGACAATTCCGACTCCAGCTTGGGAATCAGGTAGTTCCGCTTGTAGTCAGACACCTTTTCCTTTTGCTGCAGATCATAAAACTGCTCCTCATAGGGGTTGTCCCTGAACTGCGTCACCATGAATGCCTCGTAGGCCCACCGGGAGACCATCAGCTCTCCCAGGATGGGAATACTGTTTGGCTTTCCCACCTCCGGGTTAAATCTGTCAAAAGGTATGACTACGCCGCTCAGCAACAACTGTGGAATCACAAGCACCGGGATAAGGATATAGATGGTGACCGCCGAGTCAAAAGCGCTTGAGATGTTCAAACCAAGCAAATTGGCAAAGCAGGAACTGGAAAAGATGATCCACCAATACCGCATTTCAGTGAAGGGTATTTCAAGGATGTAGTTTCCCACCACGATAAACGTGAGGGTCTGAATTGCCGAGAGCGTAAAGAGAATGACAACTTTGGAAACCAGGTAACTGCTGCGGCTCAATTGCAGAAACCGCTCCCGCTTGAGAATCTTCCGGTCCCGGAAGATTTCCTCTGCGCTGACGATCAGCCCGACAAAAAGGGCTACCACTACACTCATGAAGAAGTAAACCGGGATGTTATCGTTGCTTAAGAAGGTGTACTTCGGATCTTCCATGCCGATTACTTCATAATACTTTACAAAGTAGGCCATGAAGAGCGCCAGCACGGGCGACAGGGAGAAATTCACGATCATGTACTGCCGGTTCGCCGCCTTCGACAATACGTCGCGGGTAATGAAGACAGACAACTGCTTGAACCAGTTGGGTATTTTCTGCGTGACTGGCAGCGCCTCTTTGACCTGCTCAATCCTCGGTATTTTGATTTTCTGTTTGAAGTACTGGTACCATTGACCCGGCGACACTTTGCGCGTGTTGGTGAATCGGCCAAACTCATTCACCAGCCGGGTCTCGATGATGTTAAAAACCTGCTCGGGGTTAATGTTGCCGCATTCAGGGCACGCTCCCGGTGTTTTGGCCGCTGCATTGACAATCTCCTGGAAATAATTTACGGCTTCAACCGCGTTGCCATAGTAAATCTGGAACCCACCTACGTCCAGGATGATCAGGGTGTCAAACATCTTGAAGATATCCGACGAAGGCTGGTGGATGACCGTGAATATCATCTTTCCCCGAAGCGCGAGTTCCTTCAACAAGTCCATGATGTTCTCCGAATCCCGCGACGATAATCCTGAAGTGGGTTCATCGACAAAGAGTACCGCTGGCTCCCGGAGCAATTCCAGCCCGATGTTGAGTCGTTTGCGCTGGCCGCCGCTGATTGTCTTTTCCAGGGGCGAACCGACCTTGAGGTTGCGGGTTTCCGAAAGTCCGAGGCTGATTAGAACCTTCTCCACCCGTTCGGTAATCTGGGCCCTTGAGTGATGGCCAAAGCACAACCGGGCGGCGAAGTAAAGGTTTTCAAATACGGTAAGGTCGTCCATCAGGAGGTCGTCCTGCGGAATGAAGCCTATGATGCCTTCCACCTGCTCAGGGTGTTCATGGATGTCAATCCCGTTAATCAGCACCCGTCCACTCGACGGTTTCTCGGTTCCATTCAGCACATTGAGCAGTGTTGATTTGCCTGATCCGCTGGCTCCCATCAAGCCAATCAGCTTCCCTCCCTTTTCCGTGACGGTCACATTCTGAAGGCCGGCCCGTCCGCTCTTGAAATGATAGAAAATGTGCTCAGCAACAAAACTGATTTCCGTTCCCGATTCTTCGAATAGAAATTTACCCACGACGTCGCTGTAGTAAATGGGCTCAATCTTACTGCCCCGGATGGTTGAGCCTGTCGGGAAAATATCAACCTTTCGGCTCTTGAGGGCCTGGCTGTTGAGGTAGAGGTTTGTAATGCCGAGGTATTTGACGAAGTACGTTTCAATGTCGGCCAGTCTCAGGATTGTGATGAGGCCGGTGAGATTTTTTGCAATAATCCTGGGGCCAGCATGGTTCAGTTCACCTGACCCCTCATCGATAATCAGGATATTCTTCAGGTTCAATTCTTCACTGTCCTGGCCAATGACAAAAGTCCTCATCGCCTGGAGGTCCTTCAACGGTATTTTGAGAGCCTCTCCGATGTAAAAAATGAGGTTTTCCTGTCGCTCCGAAATGTGCCCGTCAGAAAAAATGAGTTCAATGATCTTAACGACCAGCACGGCCTTCTGCTGCATGGTCAGGGCCTGATTGACCTTCTTGGCGATTTGCATGATCCGCGCCCAGTCGTCCACAAACTCCTGTGTGTCCTCGTCAAGATTGCCCAATTCTCCAGCAGGGACTTTGCTGCTGACCTTAACAAATTCATCGAAGAGGTTAAGGTGGTACCGTATTGCCTCCTGGCTGAGGTGAAGGGAAAGGAAATCCTTGATGTTGTTTCTTTCGTCGTCCGTTATCCGCTCTTTGGCCACAATGGCAAACAGCTGGATAATGGCCTTCAATAATTCCTCGCTCATGTAACGCTAATAAGGGGTTAAAATAGATAAAATTGCGTTGTCACACTTGCTCCGGTGAATATCTTTCTTTGATGGCGCCCGAACCAACCTTCATCCTTCCATTTTTGCCTGATTTATTATTTCTTTGTTCATTCAAGCACCCACACCCCCCTATGAAAAACACACTCACCATTGTCGCTTTCTTCCTGGCAATCCAGGCTGGCTTTTCTCAAAACTCAATCCTGTGGGAAATCTCCGGAAACGGACTTACAACGCCTTCCTACATGATGGGAACATTAAAATTCATCGGCGAAAATGAATTCTACCTTCCTACTGAGGCTGTTACCAGGATGAAGGTATGCAGGATCTTTGCCATTGAAGACCAGGTGGACCACAAAGCTCAAATGGAATTGAACAAGGCTGCTCATTTCCCGGCCGGCAAATCACTTGCCACAGAATTGCCCCCCGCGGACTATGAGAAAGTTACAACCTTCTTCAATTCGGAGTTCAGGATTTCAAAGTCCAAATTCCAAAAGAAGTTATCCAAACTAATTCCACTGGCCCTTTCCATCAACATGACCCGTATGTCATTGGGTGAAGATGTGAAGTTCTACGACATTGAGTTGCTGAAGATCGCCAAGAAGAACAAACTGGAAACCTTTAGCCTGGAACCCATTGAGCGGGAATCACAAGCCATCCAGGCTTTTCCCATGAAGGACCAGGAAGCGGCGCTGATGCACAGCGTTGGTAATTTCGAAAAGCAAAAATCTGAATACCACGAACTTGAAAAAGCCTACCTGGCCGGCGATCTCAATAAGGTATTTGATTACTCCCTTCACCCAACAGAAGATAACCCTGTTTTTATTGATGAGTTTTATACCAAACGAAACATGGAGTGGCTTCCCAAAATTGACAAAATGATCCACGACAAGCCGTCGTTCATCGCCATCGGAGTTTCACACCTGGAAGGAGAGAAAGGGTTACTCGCGCTGCTGAAGGAAAAAGGCTATACCCTGACTGCCGTTCCCCTTTCGCGCTGATTAGCCTATTCTTTTCGTAACTATATCGGATAGCAATAGGAGGCCTTCCCGGAGGTACTCGTCTTTCAGTTTGGACAGATCATCGGCAGGCAGGCCCTCCTTGGAGGTGAGCTTGGTATCCAGGTTTTCATTTGCCGATTTTTTCTTTTCGGCTTCGTCCATTTCCTGCTTTCTCTTGACTTCATTCAGTGAAATTTTTGTTTCACTCATGTTGCGCTTCATGTCTTCAATTTCTCCGGCATATTTCTTAAGGGATGGATCGAACTTCAGTCGGTCTTCGTAGCTCCTGGTCAGGCCAGCCACCAGTTTATCCGTCACGTCAGGCGTCTTTTGAAAATCTGTTTTACGGATCACGTCCCACGGCAACGCGCTTGGGTTCGCGCTTTCGCCATACTGCTCCGGCGCCAGGGCCGAAGGAAACTTAACATCAGGCATGACACCTTTGTGCTGCGTGCTCGAGCCGGTTACACGGTAGAATTTCTGAAATGTGAGCTTGAGCTCCCCCACTTTTTCAGCATCGTTGATAAAGCGGCCAAGGTCAATCACCGTCTGAACCGTTCCCTTGCCGTAGGTCGACTCGCCGGCAATCACACCCCGGTGATAATCCTGAATGGCGCCGGCAAAAATTTCTGATGCAGAGGCGCTGAACCGGTTGGTCAGTACGACCAATGGACCCGCGTAGGTCACCTGCTTATCATCATCCATTCCAACCTCAACACGGTCGGCAGAATTCTTTACCTGAACCACCGGGCCGTCTTTTATAAAGAGGCCAGTGAGATCGATGGCTTCCGGGAGCGAGCCTCCGCCATTGTTCCTGAGGTCCATGACAAGTCCGTCAATCCCTTCTGTCTGGAGCTCCGTAATGAGTTTTTTTACGTCCCGCGTCGTGCTTCGGTAGTTTGGATCCCCCTTCTGGTAGGCTTCAAAGTCCATGTAGAAAGACGGAAGTGAAATTACTCCCAGTTTCATGTTGCGACCATTGATTGAATAGGTTATCGTCTTCTTCTTGGCAGCCTGGTCTTCCAGCTTCACCTTGTCCCGAATAAATGAAATGATTACGGGAGGCCCGTTGACGCCAGTCTCTACCGGCAATACCTGCAGCCTTACCTGGGTTCCCTTCGGACCCTTGATCAGCTTCACGACATCGTCGATTCGCCAGCCCACCACGTCAACCATTTCACCGTCGGCACCCTGTGCCACACCGCTAATCAGGTCGTTGGCGTGCAACTTGCCAGACTTGTCAGCCGGACCACCGGGCACTATTTCAAAAACCTTGGTGTAGTCATTTTCCGTTTGAAGCCTCGCCCCAATTCCTTCCAGGGAAAGGCTCATCTGCTGCTTGAAGAGATCCGTGGCCTTCGGCGAGAGATAATTCGTATGCGGGTCGTATGCTTCCGTGATGCAATTCATGTAAATGCTGAAGATGTCCTCGCTGTTCAACTGGTCGAAAGACTTCAGCAATCGTTCATAACGCTTCTTCAGGACATCAGCGATATCCTCCTGCTTCTTGCCGGTGAGTTTGAGGTTGAGGGCCTGGCTCTTGATGATTTTTCGCCAGATATCATTCAACTCATCGGGGCTGGCAGCCCACGGAGCCTTGTCGCGGTCGGTCTCATAGTATTCATCTGAAGAATAATCAAAATTCTGGTTGACCTGGTTGCTGATAACGTCCTTCAGCCTGGTGCGGTAACGGTCCCGGAATATCCTGAACACTTCAAAGGCAGGACCAACATTCTCACCCCGCGTAAGGTCATCCAGTTTAAGCCTGTATTTCTCCATGGATTGAATATCGGATGCCAGGAAATAGATCCGGCTGTTATCAAGCTCCTTGAAGTAGTTATCAAACACCACCGATGAAAGAGAATCGGTGAAATGGATCTTCCGGTAATGGTTATTGTCCAGGAGGTAAGTAATAACCCTGGCCTCCTTGCCGAACACCGGCTTGGCCTTCAAGGTTGCCGTGTCCAGGGTAGCGCCCATACCCCGCAGGCTAAGCAAAAGAATTACCACCAAGCCAATCTTATTTTTCATTACGGTCAGGAATTAATCGTTGCGCAACAATACTAACGGATGTGATGCAAATAGGATGCCTAAGAGGCCGGCGGCTTGTCAACATCGAATTCCTCCAGGAATTTCTGGGCCTGTTCAATGGTTGGAAATTCGTAAAAGCGCTTTCCTGACAGGATGGAATGCAATTCAATCTTGACCATGTCAATATTCCTGGTGTTCCGGCGAATGGTGGACTTCAATTGCTTGTAGTCATCGGCCTCCTTCCTGGAAACAACAAAAGCCGTTGCCCGGAGGTTCTTGCAATAGGCACACTTGTAGTGTTTGATCAGTTCCTTGGGGGATTCATCTTCGTAGAGCTGTGAAACCTCTTCCTTGACCACTTTCATGGTAAAGAATCCGCAGTTGTTGCAGCGCAGGGCTGTGAGGTGGCCATCGTATTTCTCAATCTTGATGTCCCCTGTTTTGTCATCGATCCACACGTCATAGTCGATCGAAAAGATGCTTTCTTCTGCCTGCCGGCCCATGTCCAGGTGCACATCTTCTTCCTCTTCGCTCAACAACCTCATCTTGTGCCCGTTGGCAGGATTGACCCGTGCCATGTAGCGCCACCGTTTTAGCTTGGTATTCAGTTTGGTCGGGTAATAAAAGTCGAGGACCAGGTTCGCCACGTAGGCGACCAGGGTTGCGCCGGCAAAGCCGAAGAATATGCGGACAAAAAACCATACACCAACCGTATTCAGGTTGCTGGCACCCGAGCCATAAAGGTTAATGAAAAACCCAATGCCAACGGCCAAGGCCAGAAAAGCCTTCTTCAACCACTTTACCTCATGGGTAAGAATGTAGTCGTATTTCTCTTTGAAATCCTTGACCATCGCCACGCGCATATTGTGGATCAGGAATATGATTAATCCTATGGCGGAAAAAATGATGCCGCCTGAAATCATGCCTTCATACCACGATTCCAGAAATTCACTAGGGTTGTTCATGCTTTGATGTCAATACTGGTTCTTAGAACTGCAAAAATACTTAAAAATTGCGTGAATAGAATGAAATCAACCTTCAAATGCCCAAAATCGGTTCGAGATGGGCTGGCGAATATCCAATTGATTTAATCGTCTTGTTGTCCGCCTTGCGGTACACCAGCCAGGCCTCCCCTTCCTTCCGGTAGTAACATTCCGTACCGTCCTTGTTGCGGTAATGCTCAACGGTCTTGATGGCCTCGTCTTCCGACTGGCAGGCCTTGCTCATGTTGGACCGCTGCACTTCCTCAAATAATTCCCTGAACCGATCGGCAAGGCCAAACTCCAAAATCGCCCCCGAAAGCACGTACTGGATGTCGCACAAGGCATCTGCCACCGCGACGATATCCCGCTCCCGGATGGCTGCCTCGAATTCTTCGAGCTCTTCCGCAATCAACTCCACACGGAGCCGGCACCTTCCTTCATCCGGAATGCCGGGGCTGGTCAGGATTGGGTGCTTGAATGTGCGGTGAAATTCGGCGACTAATTCGAGTGACTCGGGCTGCTTCATGGTTCAATCGGTCTAATAATGGACAAGAAAACGAATCGGAAACTTGATTCAAAATACGGGTCAAAATTAGAGGGACCTCTCGAATCAGGGCCCGAGTCCATATATTTGCGGCCTGTTTGATACCCATTTACAATGAATAAGAATTTCGTAAAGGAATTGACTTGGAGGAACATGGTCCACGATGTCATGCCTGGCACTGAAGAGCAGCTGCTGAAGGGAATGACCGCAGGCTATATCGGCTTTGACCCTACTTCTGATTCCCTTCATATCGGGAACCTGGTTCAGATCATGACCCTGGTGCACTTTCAACGGTGCGGTCACAAGCCGCTCGCCCTGGTAGGCGGTGCCACCGGTATGGTAGGCGACCCGTCGGGCAAATCAGCCGAGCGAAACCTGCTCTCGGAAGACATCCTTCAGCACAACCAGGCTTCCGTCAAGAAGCAATTGGAGAAATTCCTTGACTTTTCTGCTGGTGCCAATGGGGCCGAAATGGTGAACAACTATGACTGGTTCAAAGATTTCCGCTTCCTGGACTTCATACGTGATGTCGGCAAGCACATCACCGTCAACTACATGATGGCGAAAGACTCTGTCCAGAACCGGCTGGAATCCGGGCTGTCATTCACGGAATTTACCTACCAGCTGGTACAGGGATATGACTTCTACTGGCTGTACAAGAACAAGAACTGCAAGCTTCAAATGGGCGGCTCGGACCAGTGGGGCAATATTGTTACCGGAACTGAACTCATCAGGCGGAAAGACAACGGGGAGGCCTTTGCCCTGACCACGCCCCTTATCCGGAAAGCCGACGGGACAAAATTCGGCAAGACGGAGCAGGGCAATGTATGGCTGGATGCGGGAAAGACCTCGCCCTACCGGTTCTATCAGTACTGGCTCAACGCCTCCGATGAGGATGCTGCAACCTTTGTCCGGATTTTCACCGAATTGTCACGCAAGGAAATCGAGTCCATGATTGCCGAACACCAGAAATTCCCCCACCTGAGGACCCTTCAGCAGGAATTGGGCAGGCAAATCATGACCCGTGTCCATTCAAAAGATGAGTATGAAAAGGCACGCAAGGCCTCGCATATCCTCTTTGGAACCTCCGTTACCGAAGACCTGTTAGGGCTTGACGAAGCGACTTTGCTGGATGTTTTTGAAGGGGTGCCCCAGGCCCTGGTGAGCCGGTCAGCATTTGAAGGTGCGGCCACCATCACTGACTTGCTCTCGGAAGTAACACAGGGTGCAATATTCGCCTCCAAAGGTGAAGCCAGAAGAATGATACAAGGCGGCGGGGTAAGCGTGAACAAAGTGAAAATCGAGGACCCGCAGCAGAAGCCTGACCAACAACTCCTTCAGAATCGCTATCAGCTGGTACAAAAAGGAAAAAAGAACTATTATCTCATTATCGTTCAATAAATGATGACCTGGAAGGAAGCACTGGAAACAAAACGTGCAAGGTGGGCCCTGATCTTTTCAGTGGCAGTTCTTTTGATGATGGTGTTTTATATGCCCACCTTTTACAAGAATATCATTGGCCCGAAAAATGGATTCTTCCTCAACGATCCTCTCTTGAAATTATTTACACCCAGGGACTTCTCGTTGCCAATCTTTTTTACAATCTACCTAACCGTCATCCATACCCTGGCAACTTCATTCAGGAAACCCAGCGTGGTAATCATTGGACTCACGACCTACTGCACGGTAACACTGCTCAGGATGCTGGCCATGTACATGGTTACCCTGGAACCACCTACAGGAATGATCCTGCTGGTCGATCCGGTAACCGCGGCCCTGGTCTACCCGGACAGCAATTTCGCGAAAGACTTGTTTTTTTCCGGCCACGTTTCCACCATGATGGTCCTGGTAGTAATCGAGCGGAGCCGGTTGGCACGGCTCCTGAAAATGCTCGGCACCTCGATGGTCGGCTTGCTATTGGCCTGGCAGCAAGTACATTATACCCTCGACCTTGTAGTAGCACCTTTCGTGACAATTGCCGTTTTCATGGTGGTTAGGAAAATCCTGGCGATGGACGGTGATGGTTCGATCCCAACCAAAATGGCAGAAAACCCGTTCTAAACCCTATTTTGGGGATTGGGATGATAACAATTCGATAAAATAAAGGTAAATTGCATCTGTTTTGGATGAAAGGCTCTTGACTCCCGGATGGCCCCGAATAGGACCAGCAAGGAGCACCCAGGGAAAAGCACAGAATTGTCCCAAAATTGGAGTAAATTGCGCGTTGGTTACCTAACAAAATAGAGATAAGGACATGTACGAGACGGTTACTGATATCAAGACATTGAAAATGAACGGAGGCTACCCTCAATTTAGTTTGGGCCCCGCATTGACACAGGAGCAAAAGGATTTTTTTGAAACGTATGGATTCATTCATTTCAAGAATTTCGTTAATAAAGACGTTGTGGACAGCATGCTCCGCGAGTCCGAGCGCATTCAGGAGCAGTGGATCAAAGAAGGACGGAAAATGGTCAACGGCGTGCCGATCAAGTATGGCAAAGACGTTGATGGAAAGACCATCGTTCAGCGTTTTGCATTCCTCAACCAGTTCGGACCGCTCTTTCAGGAATTTTTGAAAGACCCCAGGCTCAAGGCCTTGTTCGAACTCATCGGCGCCCCTGATTCACGCATCGGTGAAAACGAAAAGGACGGCCTGGTATTTAACCATTACGTCAATACTGAAAACAGCAACTACAGCCAGCTTGGATGGCATACGGATGCTCTCCGGGATATTTTCTACGGAAACAAAGTGATGCCGATGCTCAACGTCGGACTGCACCTCGACCAAAGCTCCCCTGCCAACGGCGGACTGAGGCTGTTGCCAGGCACGCACAACAAGGGAATTAAGACCCTCCTGTTCCGCAAGGTGTACTACCTCAGCAACAAGGCAGACAAGAAGGAAATCGGTCTTACCGTTGATCCCGGCGACCTGACGGTGCATGACGGACGCCTCTGGCACCGTGTGGCACAGTCACCCTTCGTGGGCGAAAAGAGCCGCAGGCGTGTGATGTACATTCCTATAATTTCAGGAAAGTTTGAGCCCAGGAATGAACAAAGCAAGCCGCTCTTCTACCAGCGCTTCATGGCGCTGACTAATAAGTAATCACCAATGGCATACGCCCTCATTACAGGGGCCAGCGGCGGAATCGGCCTGGCACTCTCAAGAGAACTGGCTTCAAAAAAGCATGATGTCCTGCTGGTCGCCCGGTCAGGTGAAAAACTCAAAACCAATTGCGAAGAAATCAGGAAAGCTTTCGGTGTTTCCGCCGACTATTGTGCCCTGGACCTTTCTCAGCCCGATGCTGTTTTACAGGTGAAAAGCTGGCTCTCTGAAAAAGGATACCCGATAGACATTCTCATCAATAACGCCGGCTACGGGTCCTGGGGAAATCTCAAAGACATTCCCCGCGATGAACTGAACAACATGATGCACCTGAACATGCAGACTTTGGCCGATTTCTGTAAGATTTTCCTGCCTGAACTGGAAAAACAAAAGAAGGCTTACATCCTGAATGTTTCCAGCACCGCCGCATACCAGGCTGTGCCAACGCTCTCCACCTATGCAGCAACCAAAGCCTTCGTCTTGCTCTTCACCCGCGGATTGCGGTGGGAATTGAAGGACACCAACATTTCAGTTTCCTGCCTAAGCCCTGGAGCCACCTCCACCGGCTTCATTGACCGGGCCAACCTGGGTATGTTGAAAGAAAAGGCAGAGAAGTTCAGCATGAAGCCCGAGGAGGTGGCAACTATTGCAATCAAATCAATGTTCGCGGGCAAGGCGGAAATCCTTCCTGGTTTCCTGAATTGGATTTCAGTAGGCCTGGTCAGACACCTGCCAAAGTCCCTCACGGAACACATTGCGGCCGGGCTCTACAAAACTGATAAATAGAGAGTTATACTTCGTTATTTCGTCTTCAGGATGAAGATGATTCTTCCCTTCGAGCGCTCGGGAACCTTCCCTCCGGAAGTCCGAACCAACGAGTTTTTTCGGATCTCTTCCTTCAGAATCTGTTCCGCCTTCGGACTCAGACTGCGCTCCAGCGTGTTGATGCCGGTAATGTCTCCAGATTCATCGCATTCAATTTCAAATACAACTTTTCCATTCTCATTGTCCGGAAGGTCGGGGACCTTGGGCTGGTCGGCCCATGTCCAACCTGACATTTGAAGGTCCATCCCATTGCCTCCACCTCCACCGCCTGGTGTTCCGTACAGGGCCTTGGCATCAAGTTTGCCTTCCGGGCTGCCCTGGTCTCCAACCTTGTTTGCCTGGTCGCCCTGATTGCCTGGCAAACCTTTAGCGGCAGCATCAGCCGGGTTCAAAGATTTCTTTTCCTCCTTCTTGTAGGCAGCGATCACTTTCTCCTCCGGCTGAGATTCCTTTGGCTTGTCCTTGACCACTTCCTTCTTAGCCTCCTTCTTTTCCTCCTTCAGCGTTACCGGACTCTCTACTTTGGATATATTCTGCTCTGTCGGTTTGTCAACGGCTGCTTCCTTCACCGGTTCAGTCACATCCGGCGTAGCCTCATCCGGCTTGGCTTCTGCTGGCTGCTCCTGCGGAACTTCGTCTGTCACGGCTTGTGCATCGCCTACCGGGGTGGTTGGCTGCAGGTCGCCGAAGCCTTCACTGTCAAGTCCGAAATTCAATTCAATGCCATACTCAGGTAGTGGCGGGTTGGGAGCACGCCAGGCGACCATAAAAAAGAGAATCATGAAGACAGTTGCATGAATACCCACGGAGGCAATCAGGCCGATCGTCTTGTTCTTTTCTTCATCTGACTTCATCTCTACCTGGGTTTGGTTGCGATGGTAACCTTCGCTTTCAGGGAGGTGGCGATTCCAGCCACATTGACCAGTTCTTCCGTAGGCACGCTCTTGTCAATGTGCAAGACCACGATGCCATTGGAAGATTTAAGGTTTCTTCTGAGTTCACCCTCAATGTTCTCTCGGGCCACGCGCTTGTCGTTCACAAAATACAGCAGGTCCTTGGTTACTGTCACCGAAACCTTGGGCACTTCAATGGTGCTGGCCACGCTGGACGGGAGATTTACCGGCAATCCTGATGGCGTCACAAAGGAAGAGGTGAGCATAAAGAAAATTAACAACAAGAATATCAAATCAGTCATGGAGGCCATGCTGAAAGCTGCGTCAATTTTATTCCTGGTTTGTAAGTCCATGGCTTGCTTTAACGTGGTTCCTGTAACAGGTCTATAAACTCAATTGACGAAAACTCCATCTTGTGAACTACCTTGGAAACCCTGGTAACCAAGTAGTTATAGGCCAGGTAGGCCATGATACCAACAATCAGTCCAGCCACGGTTGTAATCATGGCGGTGTAGATGCCATCGGCGAGCAATTTGGGGCTCACAGAACCCTCCTGCTGGGCAATGCTGATGAAAGCGGTGACCATCCCTATGACGGTTCCGAGGAAACCCATCATGGGCGCTGCTCCCGCCACTGTGGCCAGGATGCTCAGGTTTTTTTCCAATTTGAACAACTCCAGTTTGGCAACGTTCTCGATGGATGCTTCTATGGACTTGAGCGGGCTGCCGATTCTAGCCACCCCTTTCTCAATCATCCGAGCGATCGGGCTGTTAAATTGGGAGCAAAGAAGCTTGGCGCTATTGATGTCGCCCTTAAGCACCATTTCCTTGATCCGCCCCATGAATGCGTCCGGGCTCTGGTTGGCTTTGTTGATGGTGAGAACCCGCTCAACAAAAATGTAGATGGCAATGAATGAAGATAGAATGATGGGTATCATCATCCAACCACCCTTGAAAGCCAGGTCTACTACAGATAATGCGTCATCGCCAGCAGGCGATACGTTGGAAACAATTTGAACTAATACCATAGTTAAAAAAATAGTCAGGTCGATAAAAAATCAAAAATCAGACCAAAGCCAATCCTACACACTCCTACAACCTGGAAATCCCGGAATACTAGTATTTAATTACCCAAACCGCATTGCCGTACTCCGCCTTGGCGGCATCCGCATTGCTCTGCGCTGCTGCGAATGTTTCGTGGTCGGCGATGGCAAGCCGATAGAACTTCTTCGTCCCGAACGGTGGGATGATCTTGATGCTAATACCTTTGGCGCTCAGCTTTTTGGCATAGTCCATCAGCAAATCATCGTCAATATCACTGGTCACCACGACGTAATAACGCCTGGTTCGGCCACTTAGTGTCTCAATCGTACCTACCGGAGGTGTTTTCGCCAATTCTTCCTGCCTTCTTCGCTCCTCATCCTCCCGCTGCCTGGCGAGCCTGGCTTCTTCCTCTTTTTGCTTCTTCACAGCAGCCGCTTCTTTTGCCAATTGTTCCTGCTTGGCTTTTTCTGCCTTGGCAGGCTTATAGACAAAATTGTAAATCAGATAGCCAGCCAATATCACCACCAACGCAATCACAATACCAAGGACAATGGGCGCCTTTGACTTGGGTTCCTCCAATTCCATGGTTTCGGAGGAATCAGCGTAGGTTCCTTGATTGGAGGAACGCTCAGCAGTATAGCCTGAAGGTGATTCGGAAGACGCAACCTCTTCGGCCTTGGGAGCTGTATCAGCAGTCTCATCGAGGGGCTTGTAGTCCAAGTCGGGCAATCCAAAATTATCCTCTGATTGGTCTTTCTTGTCGTTCAGCTCATCTTCATTTGAATCCTTACTGGCCATTGTGCGGGGGGTTAGTGTTTATCAAATGCTAAACAAAATTAACGTAAAATTTGCAATAAATACTATTGGTAGTCATCTGTTAAAAGCTCCAACTCACGCCGCCAAGCACCTGGAAGCCCCTCGCCGGGTATGCCTGGAACAGCGGGTAGTTGTTCCCCAGGATATTGTTAAACTGAAGGAAGGCCGAAAACTCTTTGGAGAAGAAGTACCTTCCTTTCAGGTTCAAATCAAAAGCAGGATCGAGGGCTAAATAACTGCTCGCTGATATTGTACCCGGTGCCGGATCCACCAATGGATTAATAGCAGGCAGTGCCTTCATACCCCCTTGTGCAATGAACCCTGCTTCAATGGAAATCTTGGAATACAGGTTGTACCTGGTGTCCACGGCTATCCGGTAACTGGGCCGATGCAAGGGCTCTGCCAGGTTCTCCGCAGTATATTTGAAATAGTCTCCTCTGAAAGAAATCCGAAAGGCCTCGGTCTTCGAATAACTGGCTTCTGCAAAAGGATTGAGCCTCTGGGTGTTTCCATCATACGTCACATTGAATTTGTCGACTGTACCAGGGAGTCCTGAAACTACCGTAGGGGTATTGTAATAGTAGTAGAAATTTTTCAATGATGCGACCGAAACACCCGCTCCCAGTGAGACATTCCGTCCAACTTTGCCAGCCAACCCGCCCATGAATTCGAAGGCACGGTTGGTGTGGTAAATGGACAAGTTGGAATTCAACCACAAATTCTCTGCTGACAGGGTGTGAAGATTCACCTTGTCCATGTCGCCGGTCACCAGGCCATACACCTCCATGGAGGAACTCAGCGCGTACTGGGCTTTCAGGTGCGGGTATACATGAAAATCCTTTGATCCCCCATACTGGTCATTCTGCAGGGCTATATTCAGGCCAGCCGTTACGAGCAGGTTTTCTACCGGGGTAAACTGGTAGTAAGGTTTGATCCTGAACAAATGGCGCGGCGAAGAGGTCACCAATGAATCGGACCGGTTGATCAGGAAGTAATCCGCTTTGAAGAGCAACTTTCCTGACACGTTCATTTTGTAATCACTGGTAAACTTCAGGGTAGTCTCATTTTCAGATGCGTGGTAATAATCCCCCAGGTGGCTAAATCCTCCGTTCAATGAATAATTGAAATCTCCGGTCTTGGTATTGCTGATCCCAGCTTTCACTCCGAAGATATCATAAGACTGTCTTATCCTGCCGCGGTCCACTTCCGTTGCCGCATTGTATCCGTAGAAATACCCGGACCTGTTTTCGAAGGCCACCTCACCACTGATTGTAACCGAACTTCCGGCGCTTTTCCCAAAAATTTGCAGCTGTGAATTTGAACCTGCAGAATTCTTTCCATTGACAGGCCCTGTACCAAAATTCTGCATGAACGCATGTGCACCCAGGAACTTGTTCTTGTCCCGCTTGGTGGTCACGCTCCCTTCAAAATAAAGGGCGGCATAGTTGCCAACGCCGCCGCTGAGGTAATTGCCATAGATCTTTGACAACTCTTCCTGTTTGAGCTTCAGCGGCCTCACCGAGGGGCTATAATCTGGTGTGGCGAACTTAAAGGTCTTGAATTCATAGGTAATGGCTGGCTTGATGGGTTCATAGGGCCTGGGACGGACTTTATCAAAATTACGGTTCGCGCGGGGCAACACAATTTGCCTGTTCTTGACAATTTCAATCTGAACATCCTTGATTTCACCTTCCCCTTCCTTCTCCCACTTCTCCTGGGCATGGATATTAAAAGAAGAGAGGCCCATTCCAAGGCAAAGCGCGACAATAACGACTACGCGCCTCCCTGACAAATTTGAATATGGCTGATGAGCGATCATTTGTCGTTGCCGGTTGTGTCTACTTTTTCCGCAGCCTTCTTTTTCATTTCATCCTGGTCAATGGCCTTTAGCTTTTCCCTTGCCATCTCACGAATATTGGGCAAGGGAAAGTTGTCGATCAGTGATTTCAGGGTTCCTTTCGCCTGAAAAGTCTCTCCCGTGGCCAGGTAGTTATCGGCCAATAGTAAATAAGACTTGCCTACCCACTCCTCATAGGCGGAGAAGTCTGTGTTGAGGGCAAAGAGTGTTTCAGCGCATTGTTTTGGATCCTTAGTCAGGTAAAATACTTCGGCAAGCAGGTATTTGGCCTCCGCCCCGTATTCATCGCGTGCGGCATTGAGTGTTGTTAGAAATTCATCCTTGGCAGTCTCATAGTCTCCCCTCGCCATGGCAGTTTTACCGAGATACAGAGAGGCTTTATTCTGGGCACTGATATTGATATTTCCCTGTTCCAGTATTTTCCGTGCATAGACGTCGGCTGAGTCATATTGAGCAAGCAGGTAATAGGACTCCATCAGTCCATTCCAGGCCGTGTATTGCTCCTTCTTGTTCGTTGCCATGAGGGCCAGCCGACGTGAGGCTTCAACAGCTTTCTCGTAGCTGCCTTGCTTGAATTCCAATTCAGCAATACGGCCTACCACTTTGCTGAGAAACGCAAAGGTCGCATCCTGCGACACCTGGTAATACAGTTCCATGGCATGGATCATGTCTTTCAGGCGATAGAAAGATTCAGCAGCGTAGTACCTTGCCTCCGACACACGCGGGCTTTCAGGGTAGCTGATCACATACCGGGACAGGTTGTCAACCGCCTTGGCATAGTTCTGATTGAAGTAAAGGTTCTTGGCCGTTTCAAACTCTACCAGTTCAATTCCCTTCGCATCCGGATTAGCCTGCTTAAACTGAGCCAGGTGGCGGTCAAATTCCCCGGAACGGTTTGCCAGGTTGAGCGCTTCCTGCAATGGAAGCAACAAGTCCTGGGCTACCGGGTGAGCCGGAAACTTGTCGAATACGGCGATGTAATCATTCGCAGTTTGATCGTAGTTCTTAAGGTTGTAGTAAGACGCTGCCCGCCTGGTATAGGCATAGGGAAGTAATCGTGACGACTTTGATGTACTGATCAGCTTCGTATAACCCACCACGGCAGCTGTGTAATTACTTTGCTCAAAGTCAATTTGTGCCCGCTGGAACAGCGCATCATCGGCATACCGCGAGTCAGCCCGGGCCGATACCATCTCGAATTCAGTACTTGCTTCTTTGTACTGCCGCTGGATGGCCAGAATAATCCCAGCCTGCAGATGGGCATAATCCGCATCCACGGCGTTGAGAACAATGGCTTTCTTGTAATATGACAAGGCTTCAGGGTAAGATTTTCCAACATAATAACAATCAGCAAGACGAATCATCCCATCCAGAAAATTTGGATCTATGTTGGATGCCTTCGCCACAAAATCCTTAAAATTGATGAGTGCTTTGTCATACTGCTGAAGATTGTAACGGGCATATCCCAGGCCGTAACGCGTGTCCTTTACCAGTTCAGCATTGGTGGATGACTGGCTGAGGGACTGCTCATAAAAAGGAATGGCCTGTTCAAACTTACGCCCAATGGAATAGGTCTCGCCGCACCAGTAGCTGGCCTCTGCCACGATCTCGGCATCAGCGGGGTATTGGAGGGATTTTTCAAAAAATTGAGCGGCTGATGCAAAATCTTCCTTGTTAAACAATTCCGTCCCTTTTAGGTAGGTCGCCTTCTGGTAGGCCCGGTCAACTGCCAACGTGTGATTGGGCAGTTTTTCAATGTATTCAATGGCTTTGTTGTAGTTATTGGCATTCACATAAGCCTGTGAAAGCAATTCTTTCACTTCCTGGCCATGGAGCGTCTGCGGATAATTCTTCAGTAGCATTTCGAAATCCCCGATAGCGATGTCGGGGTTTCCGAGGTCGTACCTGATCTTGGCTGACTGAAACAAAGACTCTTCCGCCATTCGCGGATCCTTCTTGTAATTCTTGGCAACCTCGAAGGCGGTAAGGGCCAGGGGCTTTTCGTGGCGCTTCAGGTAGATCAAGCCGGCATAGTAAGACGCATACACCCCTACTGAGTCTGCGTCCGAGGCTGCCAGCTTAAGGTAGTCCAGGGCCCGGTCCTGCTCTCCAATGGAATAAGCGGCAAAACCTGATCTGAACAAAACACCGCGGTCTGCATTCTTTGGATGGTCCTCAATATAATCCGTATAGCGTGGCAGCGCTTTGGCATAATCAGCCTTTTTGAAATGAGCTTCGGCGGCGAGCAAAGAAATTTCATCTGCCGACGCCACTCCTTCCCGCTGCAACACGGCCTCACTGTAGGCCAACAACTCGTTGTAGTCCTTTTGTTTATAGTAGACAGTCGAGATAAGAACCGGAACAATCGCGGCGTATGAATCATTCAACTCCGCCCGCTTAAGGTCGATGAGCGCGTTGGCGTAGTCCCCGCTCGTGGATTCAATGAATCCCGCGTAATAGCTGGCAGCGGGTCCATACGTCCCGCCGGAAGCCTTAATGGCATTGAATTCATCCAAGGCAGCGGGGAAACTCCGCAACGTGAAGAGGCTATACCCCCACCTGAACCTGCCCGTATTTTGCTGTTCGCCGCCCAATGCCCTGAAATCAACTTTGGCAAAATTCTGGGAGGCCCTTGCATAATTCTTTTCGCCATAATAGAAACCGGCAAGGTCATAATAGGCAGTAACCGAGCGCGGGTTACCGGGGTGATTGCTGATGTAGTCCTCCAGTAGTTTCTCCCCGTCAGCATGATAGAGGTTCAAGGCACAGTAGGCCTTGTAGTATTCCGCCTCAGCCGTTCTTGTATCCGAAGCATGGTTGAAATGGAGGAAATCTTCAAACGTCTTGTAAGCCGCCCCATACTCATGGTGGGACAAGAGGTCAAACCCTGTTTGAAAAAGGCGTTCCCGTTTCTGCTGGGAGAGCGTCTCCTGGCCATTGACAAAAAAATGGCACAATAAAAATATTACAAGTACCCAGGTACTTTTTTTCATTCTCGATTTTCTCTCTGAACTGACAGACCGGACTTTTATTGCCGTATACAGTTTAAAAAATTACTACCCTGCGATCAAAAAATATGACAAGCATGAATTCAAAAGTAATCAAATCCTTCCGGATATTCCACGCCTGTGGCAATTATTCGGCCATTAGCGTATAAGCCGTTGTACCAATTCCTTCAAGATCTGTGCTTCATCTTCCGAGCCAGCATTGACGCCCTTGAGTTTAAGGTCTGCTTCTTTAAGCAAGGAAATATTCTCGATGATCTTACTTATAGAATATTTCTGTAAAGCATTCATGTAATCCTTTGCGGCGAACGGGCTGATTTTTAGCATACTAACAATATCTCTCTCAGTTCTACTGGAGGAAGAGGAAGCCAGCAGCAACTTGCTGTAGAAGCCGAACAGGAAGGCCACCACCATGATGAGGGGGTTTTTCTTTGTGTTACCCGCAAAATTTTCCGCAATCTGGCAGGACTTGTATGTGTCCAATGAAATCAGGGCCTTTTGTAGCTCAAAAATGTTGTATTCCCTTGACATCCCCACCTGATTCATCACGTCCTCCTGGGTAACGGAATGCCCAGGGGTCTTGCCAATCAGCAATTTGTCAATCTCATTTGCCAAGCGACTCAGGTCATTGCCAACGGATTCACACAATACCACCATGCCCCTGTCCTCCATCGCAAATCCCTTGTCCTTGATGTATTCACCCACAAACTCAGGCAACTGGTTATCATACGGTTTCTTAAAGTTAGCCGATGTAGTCAACTGCTCGGTCCTTTTGCCCAGTTCCTTCCGCTTGTCAAGGGCTTTGTGCTTGTGGCATAGCACGAGCACTGTACTGGGCACAGGCCTGGTGAAGTAATCAAGCAGCAGTTTCTGGCCCATTTCCTTGGCAAGGTCCGGGATATCCTGCGCCTCCCTGACAATGACTACCTGGCGCTCGGCCATCATGGGGTACCGCTTGGCGTGCGTGAGCAAAACGTTTACAGGAGTTTCTTTACCATACAGGATAACCTGGTTGAAGCCCTTTTCACTTTCACTTAATACGTTCTGTTCTAAGTAATTAGCAATCAAGTCGATATAATACACTTCCTCACCTTGTAAAACGTATACTGGCGCATACCTTTTGGCCTTGATATCGGTAAGAATCTTCTTTGCTGCAACGTCCATTGGTTCTTAAACTTTGGCTCTGTTCCTTAAATCAAATGCCGTGGTCGCCCCCACCACCGCCCCTGCCAGGTGTGATTCCCATGAGATGCGAGGATCAAGCGGTAGTACTCCATAGAAAATTCCACCGTACATGACCAAAACTACAACCGAGATAATCAGTGACCAAAAATCCTTCCGAATTAATCCATACAAAATCAAGAACGACGAAATGCCATAGATCAATCCGCTGGCCCCAATATGATACGAAACCCGTGGGCTCAACAGCCAAACCAGCACGTTGGTAAAGACATAGCAACGAAAAAATACAATACCACCGATGCGTTCATAGAAGAAAAACAGCAGTGAGCCCAGGAAGAGAAGAGGCACTGTATTGGAAATGAGATGGACCAGGTTGCCATGGATCAACGGTGCTGTGACGATACCGATCAGTCCCGTTACCGTGCGGGGTTGAATACCAAGCCACCCCAGGTCATAGCCGGTATAAAATTCAAAACTGAATACCAGCCACATGATAAAGACCAATCGGAAGGGTACTACTGAACTTCCATAGAAACCCCGTCGACCAGCAGCCATGTTGGGTTATGCTGCAGCCGGGTTCTTGATCATTGGCAATCCAATGAATTTTTCTTCCTCATCCCCTATCGACTGAAGGCCGAGAAGTCCACCAGATGATTCCGCAATCTTTCTGGCGATCTGGAGCAGGCACTGGTAATAGTTGGAAGCAAAGGATTTGTCAATCTTGGGAAGGATCTTATTGAGTCTCTTCAACTCATCCAGTAATATCGGATTCCTTTCTGAGGAATCATCCGGGAATGTACTGATGATAATTTTCAGCTTGTCTTCGATATCTTCAGTAACCATCTTCAGAAACTGGGAAATGCTGTCACCGGACTTGGATTTCCCAGACCCGGCATTGGCCATTTTGATGGCACTCCTGATCTCTTTGTTGTCAATTTCATTGTCAGCTCCGGCAATAAGGATACAAACCAGTAGCGGGGCCCTTGACAGGGTCTCCAACTCCGGTGCTGACAGCTTATCAAGTAATTTCGTCATGATTTACGTACAACTTACAAACAAGCTCGATTCCTAGTTTTGATTCATTACAACCAATTTCTTATAAACCTGAGATCCGCCAGGCCCTGACAGCGCAACGAAGTAGATACCATTGGCCAGTCCGGAAATATCAACCATTCTGGTATTGTTAATTAGTCCATCAAACTCACCGGTCCTGATTATCACTCCCCGCTGATCGATCATCTTCCATGCAAATCCTTCAGCAGACTGTCCATCGGGCAGGCCGAAGTAGACGGCATTCCTTGCCGGATTAGGATACAGTGTGATTCCGTTCAGTGTTGTGGGTGCAACTTTATCCTCTAAGCCTACAAGCACGGATCCTTGCTTGTTTGATGCCGGGATTACAACACTCTGGTAAATCTCCTTTGTGTTCTTGTCTTGAACGTATGCCACCATGGTCAACGCGCCGGGGTTCGTGATCGGTACATTGATTTCAACATTATCAAATTGTTTGGTCAGCACAAATCCAGGCGTGAAGGCTATGGTTATTGTTTGACCATCTGCTCCCAGCAGTTGTTTGCGCAAGACATTCTTAAAAGTACCTGTCTGGTTTTCAATCAGGGCTACCTGGGCAATCAACGGAGTTGTGAAGGCCTGCCTGGCTTTGATGTCCAGCTTGACGGAGATTACATTGTTGGTAGCAGTGGGCAGTTCAGTCAAGGTGAGGTCGAACAAAGGGTCCTTCAGTGCCCTTCTGTCGACTTCAATGGCTGTAATCTCAGTGTATTTTCCTTTGAATTTGACACCATCGACGACACCATCCATAATGGTTGCCGGAGGTTGAGACACACCGAAGAACAAAGACCGTGCAGCGGGGTCACCCGGATTGTCTACATTCAAAGGGTCTGCGGAGGGGAATCCAATGTGGTACTTAACGTCATGGAAATCCGACTTGCCCACACCGCGGAAGATCTCCTGGCTCTGAAAGAGATTGTCAATCCATGTATCACCATCAACACTGGCCTGCAGGTTTGAGTTGGTGAAGTGTTCAACCAGGACGTTTCTGCTCTTATCCCCGACAAATACGTTATCAAAGGCAAAGCCATCAAAAACCTTGGACGGATCATTTGTTGAATTGCTGGCGAAAGCAACCCTGATACGCACCTGCCCCCGCGCTAATGTTGGTATCATGTCGAGGTTGAATTTACCACTCTTCCATGAACCCAGCTTATCCGTCCAGCCATAATCTCCAACCGGTTGATTACCGGGTTTTGAAGGAATACCATTCCCATTATACCAATTAATGCCCTCATCTGCGTTGCCAATCAGTGGTCCAACAATATTCCAGGATAGCCCGCCATCCGTTGAATACTGGAGAACAGTACCATCCAGGTTATTTTCCACATCCGACCAATAGTCAAGTGAGACCATCGGCCTGTTGAGACTGCCTAAATTAAAGCAAGGACCGTTGACAACGGATTTCTCACCGGAATAATAAGTGTTCGTATTGGCGCCAGTCCACCAGGCCTTTGCTCCCTGCGCGGCTGTCATCGTAATGGCAGAGCCCGAAGGTGTTTGCGGCGGCAACCAGCTGATCGGGCTAAACACGGGAGGAGCAAGCGGCGGGCTTATGCGCAGGCCTTCTACAAACCAATCGGTGATGGCTCCTTCGAAATCATTCTTGTAAGGTGTAGCGGGTCCCGGAGTCACCGTAGGGCCTGCCAGCAGGATGGTCACACTTTGCGTCAGCGAATTGTTACAAAAATCATCCGTGTCAACTGTCAACTTCACGCTTTTTACACCTGAACTGAGGTAGTTGTGGGTAGGGTCATTGTATGTACCTCCCGTTCTTCCTCCATGCGTTCCGCCAGGTACTGTTCCCAACGTAGGACCGGTGAGGATATCACCATCCCCAAAATCCCATGTGTATGTGGTAATGGTACTGACTCCACCTGGGTTTGTCTTGTCCTTGAATTTTGTATTGTCGTTGGTACAAATCGCAGCCCAGTCATAGTCCACAATGGGAACGTCACCCACACGAATTGACTTCGTTGTTTTACCAGGGCAGTTCTGAGCCGTCGTTGCAGTCAGGTCAACATTATAGACGCCAGAAGTCAGATAAAGATGGCTCGGGTTCTGAAGGTTGCTGCTGGACCCATCCTTGAAAACCCATGTCCATCCAGTAATTGTTGTCGGATAAGGCGTTGGCGGTATGGTTGATCCATCAACAAAATTGATGGCTGATGCAATGCAATTATTGGTCAAATTGGCAATGATGGCAGTTGGGGTTGCGAATATCTTTATTGACCTCACAAAGGTGTTGGTAGCACCGAACGAGTTTGTATACGTATACTGCATCGTGTAGGTATCAGAAAGAAGCCCGTTTGTATCGATAAAATAATCTGGCCCAGTCTGCGAAAGCTTTGCATTCAACGTAGCAGCATTGGGTCCAACCGCAATGAAATTCGACGGAGGCAGACCGGAACTGACGACGGGGTTTCCCACAAGCTTAATCGAACCGTTTTCGCCACACAGTTCAAATCCCCCAACGCCATTCAGTGCAACAAATTGATTTGCCAAGGGTCCGGTCTGGTATTGAAGGGCGAAATCAATCAGTGTTACCGGGTTCACTATCACACCTTGTGAAAATGACTTGGAACAACCATTCGCGTTGGTAAAGCTGTAGGTAACGGTATTAGGGCCCAGGGTAACCGCGCTGGGGTCAAATGAGGCCTTGTCAACAGGGCTGGGCACCGTACTTCCAATGTTGGAAGTTATCGGTGATATGGTAAAAATACCACCGATTTGGTTACCGGTCAGAACCACGGGCGCATTGTTCTCTGCCATAATCGGAGGCAGTCCGCTAAAGATCACTACCGGTTGTGGATTGACCTTCAGGATCATCTGATCAAATACGGAGGTACAAGGACCTGCACCATCAGGGTCATTCGCAGTGAGTGTAAGGGTGAGGCTGGTGTTGACTTCTGGAGGAGTGAATGTGTAGGTCGACGTCGGATTGGACGTTGAAGAATATGATCCAACTCCACCTGTCCACACCACGCCATTGGGTGCATACGTGATCGAACCCTGCAAAGCAATTGGTGTCGGTGGGCTTGGGAGCGCCTCGCATACCGCCAGGTCAGGGCCTGCAGTAAGTTGCGCCTTGGGATTTACTGCGACATTGATCGTGAAGGTATTACCAACGCATCCGTTGGTTCCTGTGGGTACAACCGTATATACCACCGTTTGAGGAATAAAGGTCGTGTTCACGAGATTGTCGCTAATCAACGATGTTGTCTGAAGGCTGGTGCTCTCCCCTGTGATATTGGCGTTGGATGCCGCCACCCACGTAAAGGTTGATACGAGGTTATTTCCGAGCACGTTCACATTATTCTGCAAATCATAGTTAACCGGTGACCCGCTGCAGATGGTAGGTGCCGAAGTCGTTAGGCCCACAGGTTCCGGATGAACGGTAACCTGAATGACAAAATTACCTCCGACGCAGCCATTTACTCCAGTTGGCGTAACTGTATAAGATACTGTCTGATCAACGTTCGTAACGTTATCAAGTATATCGGTAATGATTGGACCCGTAACTGGCAGCGTACTCTCGCCCCCAACCTGAGCATTTGAGGCGGCAACCCAACTGAAAGTACTTCCAACATTATTTCCAAGGATAGCAACGTTGTTCAATAGATTATAGCTAACCGGAACATCGCTACACGTTGATACCGACTGTGGTAAGCCAACGGGGCCTGGCTTCACTACTACGGTCAAGGTAAAATTGTCACCGGTACAGGTGCTTATTGTACCCACAGGCGTCACCGTGTAAACAACTACCTGGTCTACGCCTGTTACGTTTATTAGTATGTCATTGATCACACCAGTACCCTGGAGTGCTGTGGTCTCACCGCCAACATTAGGCTGGTTGGCAGCCTGCCACTGGAAGGTTGAAGGCATCGTATTACCAAGAGCCGTGATATTGTTTGTCTGCAAATTATAGCCAAGGGCCCCTGAATTGCTGCAGATCGACTTCACATCATTGGCCCCACGCGGCTCCGGCTTGATCGGCACCGTCACCGTGAATACATCTCCCAAACAGGTCCCGTTTACCGGCGTCACCGTGTAGACAACATTCACATTGCCCAGCGTGATGTTGGTCCACTTGTCGTCCGACAACTCCGCCGACGCCTTGCCCGTCCCCGCACTCACCGTCCCACCGCTCTGGATAAGCCCATTGCTGTTCGTGCTGATATTATAAGTCGTCGCTCCAAGCACCGTCAGGTTATATAAGGTCGCCACATCGCTGCATACTGCTGCGGCCGTAACCGGTAAAGTTGTCGCAGGCTCCGGCTGAACCGTCACCGTAACCGTGAACGGAAGTCCAGGGCAACCGGCGCTGCTCAGCGGGGTTACCGTATAGACCACGTTCACATTACCTCCCGTCTGGTTGGTCCAGGCGTCGTCTATCAATTCATTCGCATTCTTGCCTGCCCCAGCGCTCACCGTCCCCGCACTCTGCGTCAGACCGTTCGGGTTGGTCACTATCGTATAGCTCGCCGCGCTTACACTGGTCCCCGTCGTGGTCAGCGTTACCCCTGCTCCTGGGGAAACATCACTGCAAACAGTCGCCGTATTTACCACACCGATTGGAACAGGGTTTACAGTCACTACAACTGTTTGCAGAGCGGGGTCTACACAAATTCCGCCTATACTACCTTCAAACTGATAGGTTACTGTCTGGCCTATTGCGTTTGGGTTGTCCAGAATATCTGCAATGGTTGCAGGGAATGCATTATACAACGTACCAGCCGCGGTAAACCCAGTAACGCCACCCGTCGCAACAACACTTACCAACCGCACACGTTGTCCGGGAGTTGCACTACTTAAAATAATATTGGTTGCAGTCCCCTCGCAAATAGTTGAAGGAACATTGCTCACACTAAATACAGGGCTAGGATTCAACGTGTTGATTATAATGGGGGGTAAGCCAGTATAAGTACAACTTGGCGTGAGCACATCACGAACCCAGACTGTATAACTGCCCGCAGTCAAAGTGGCGAAGGTGGGGCTCGTTTGCCAGGTTGACCCTCCGTTTATTGAAAATTCATAAGTCCCAGCACCGCCTGATGCCAGTACACGAAGCTGCCCGGTATTACCGCCGGTACATAATACATCGATGTGTGAAGGAACTGACTCTGAAAGTCCAAGAGCCGCAGGTTGTGTTATCGTAATCGGAAGCGCCGCCGACACGCAAGTCGGTGCCGCCGCATCCCTTACCTTGATACTGTAACCCAAAGCTGAAAGCCCTGAAAATGTCGGGCTCGCCTGGAAGGTTGCAAAGTTGTCTTTGCTGTATTCGTAGGTCCCCGCTCCGCCCGTGCCGCTCACCACCAGCTGACCCGTAGATGCTCCGTTGCACGCAACATCAACATGTGAACTCAATACCTCTGTCAAGCCAAGTGCCGCCGGCTGACTAATGGTGATCGTCCCGAGTCCGTTGTATACACAAGTCGGTGCGGCGATGTCTCGTACTGAAATATTATAAGGCCCTGCTATTAATCCCCCGAAGGTCGCACCCACCTGGAAGGTTGTGAAGTTATCAGTGCTGTATTGATACGTTCCAGCTCCGCCACTGGCCAACACTACGATCTGGCCCGTGTTCCCACCGAAGCAGTTTACGTTCACATGTGAAGCCAAGGTCTCGCTCAACCCAAGAACCGGCGGCTGGGTGATAATGATCGGGCCAAGACCCGTGTACACACAACTCGGTGTGACCGCATCACGAACCCATATATTATAACTGCCAGATGAGAGTCCATTGAACGTCCCGCTCACCTGCCAGGTAACTCCTAAATCCTTGCTGTATTCATACGTCCCAGCGCCGCCGCTCGCACTGACAACAATCTGCCCTGTCGAGCCTCCGTTGCACAATACGTTCACGTGGGAGGGAATAGTCTCCGTCAGGCCCAGTACCGGGGGCTGCGTAATGCTAATCGCCGGCAAAGTGTTGAATACACAAGTTGGCGCCGCTGCATCACGTACCCAAATCGTGTACGCGCCCGCCGAAAGGCCGCTGAACGTAGAACTCGTCTGCCAGCTTACGCCTAAATCTTTGCTGAACTGATACGTACCCGCTCCGCCGCCCGGGGTCATCACGATCACTCCCGTGCTCGCACCGTTGCAGCTAACATTCACGTGAAGCCCGCCATTCTCTGACAAGGTCAGCACCGGTGACTGGTTGATCGTAATCGGAAGCGCCGCCGACACGCAAGTCGGTGCCGCCGCATCCCGCACGCTGATGTTATAAACCCCTGCCGTCAGGCCCGCAAACGTGGGACTCGCCTGGGGTGTGACAAACCCATCTTTGCTGTATTCGTAGGTCCCCGCTCCACCCGTGCCGCTCACCACCAACTGACCCGTAGATCCTCCGTTGCACGCAACATCAACATGTGAACTCAATACCTCTGTCAAGCCAAGAACCGCCGGCTGGGTAATGATGATCGGCGACAGCCCGTTGTACACGCAGGTGATTGTCGCCGCATCCCGTACCCAAATGTTGTAGCTGCCAGCCGTCAGG
>JAYTVB010000043.1:0-11576 GCA_043744235.1 Cyclobacteriaceae bacterium
CACCGCCAGGTCGGCTTTGCCATCCCCGTCAAGGTCGCCAATCGAAACTTCTTCAGGATTTGATCCGGTTATAAAATCTACTTTGGCGGCATAGCTGATGCTCCCTGCCCCGATGCTTGTATTGAGAAATACTGATACGGTATTGCTGTTATAATTTGGTACCGCTACATCAGCCTTGCCATCCCCGTCAAGGTCACCAATCGAAACTGATTGAGGAGCTGCTCCTGTTGTAAAATCTACTTTGGTGGCATAGTTGATGCTGCCTACACTGCTCGTATTGCGAAATACTGATATGGTACTGCTACCATAATTTGCCACTACCAGGTCGGCCTTGCCATCCCCGTCAAGGTCGCCAATGGACACTGAAGGAGGAACTGTTCCGGTAGTATTGAAATCCACTTTGGCGGCATTGCTGATGCTGCCTGCCCCGCTGCTCGTATTGCGAAATACCGATACGGTACTGCTGATTCGATTTGTCGCGGCCAGGTCAAGCTTGCCATCCCCGTCAAGGTCGCCAATGGAAACTGATTCAGGAGTTGATCCGGTTATAAAATCTACTTTGGCGGCATAGCTGATGCTCCCTGCCCCGCTGCTCGTATTGCGAAATATCGATAGGTTATCGCTGCTGAAATTTGCCACCGCCAGGTCGGCTTTGCCATCCCCGTCAAGGTCGCCAATGGAAACTGAAACAGGACTTGAACCGGTTGTGAAGTCTACTTTGGGAGCAAACGAACAGGCATCAATGGTTCCGCCACCAGGAAACGTGACAGTAAAAGACTTGGCAGAATAAGCGATTAACCCACCAACATTTACTGTGATGGGTTGATAGGTTGCACCTGCGGGAACTGTGACGGTGAGTTGACCTGTAGTCGCAGCGGTCACTGTTGCGCGGGTAGCGCCAAAGAAAACTGTGTTGTTGGCTGGTGTTGAGTCAAACCCTGATCCATTGATAGTAACGGTTGTTCCGATAGGTCCGCTTGCTGGACTGAACGATGTAATGGTTGGCTTACATAAATTAAGGAAAGAAGGGGTTGATGCAGAACCTACCGTAATTCCATTAAGCACTGGTCCTGTAGAAGTGGCACTGTTCACTGTGGTGATGCCTGCGCCAGATGTAAATTCATTTAATTTATAATAAGCTACTAATTCACTTTCATTACCAATCAATTCTGAACTAATGGTGGCTTGGATTTCGGCTTCAGTTCTTACTTTCTTCCACAAACGCACTTCATCGATTTTTCCATTGAAGAAGCCATCAGCTGTTCCGGAATTTCGAAATGATCCAATATAGAGTGACTTGGCATCGTAAATGGGTGTTCCGATCGTTCCGCTGGCTACGGCAATTCCGTCTAAGTAAAGTATTTCTTTTGAGGTGAGGTTATCATAGGTAAGCGCAACATGGTACCATTGCCCCAACGTGGGTGTCCAGGCAATTCCAATTGCTGCTCCAAGATTAACACCGGCACGTAGTGAACCAGCTTGATAAAATATAGCATGCGTACTTTGGTTGGCACTGCCGAATGCTTGAGAAATCATCACAGCGAAGCCGGGAATGCTTGAAAAATTTACGAGGGCTTCAACGGTGAGTGAAGTAGGTTGCAAAGCTGCATTACTGGCAATGGTAATATAATCGGTTGTGCCGTTTAATGTGACATACTGACAAGGATTGGGCGCAAAGTTGGTCACGGTAAAGTTTTGTGCCCCTGCTGCTGCCTGCCCACAGACGTCAACGGTTACCGGGCCCGTGGTGGCACCAACAGGAACCTTAACGGTAATTGTGTTCACGGTGCTGGAAATAATCACAGCAGATGTGCCATTAAATTTCACAACATTATTGGCGGGTGTAGTGCTGAAATTGGTTCCGTTAATAATGATCGTCGTGCCGATAAAACCGGTTGAAGGAGATGGGGTGCCCAAGGTTGAAGCCATTGTGTTGCGAAGAACTACAAACGAGCCACCCCAGGTTGCCACCACAAGATCAGGCCTTCCATCCCCATCGATATCTCCGCTCATTACGCCCCGGGCATTTCCAGTTGGAGAAAAATTTACTTTTGGTAAAAATGAGGCAGTGGTTATAGAGCCGGGAGTATTTGCATTCTTGTATATCGAAACATTTGATGTTTGATTGGAGAGGCCAATGTCAGGTAGCCCATCACCATCAAAATCTGTAATTGTAACACCACGCGGTTCACCATTGCCGGCGATGTTAACACTTGTGGCAAATGATCCTGCTCCAATAGTCCCGGGCGTGCTGGTATTTTTTACTATTGATATGGTATTGGAAGGCCAGGACGAGGTAACAATATCCGGCCGATTATCAGCATCTAAATCGCCAACCACAAGATTTTCAGGCCAGGCACCAACAGTAAAATTAACTGGGGCTGCAAATGATCCGGTAGTCAGTGTGCCCGAACTACTGATGTTACGAGAAACGCCAACTGCAGAGCCAAGATTATATCCTCCAATCAGATCCGGCTTACCGTCAAGGTCCATATCGGCTACGGTAAATCCGTAGCTAGGGCCGGCAACATCAAGTCGTGGATTGAAAGAACCTGCAGTAATTAATCCGGGATTGCCGATATTCTGCCAAATTGAAATTGAACCACCCCCGGCATTGCCAACAGCAATATCCGTCTTGCCATCTCCGTCCAAATCCTGACAACTTATGTTAAGAGGAAATGCACCTGTAGCAAGGTCAAGCCGTGCTGCAAAGGAGGCGGTGGTTAGTGAGCCCACGGTGGTCGTATTGCGCAAAATAGAAATCATACTTCCGCCCCAGCTTGAAGCTATAATGTCCAACTTGCCATCGCTATCAATATCTGCGATTGAGATTCCAAGAGGATCAATTCCTCCCATTGCAAAATCCACTGGTGCCTCAAAAGAGCTGGCATTGATGGTGCCAGCGGTGCTGATATTCCTATAAATTCGAATCAAGTCGAAATTATAATCGGTGATGGCGACATCTGCTTTTCCATCGCCATCTAGATCGCCTAAGGCAACCTCATTGCTTTGGTCGGTTGAACCAGTTCCAATTGGGGCAGCAAAGGAGCAAGCGTTGATCACACCTCCACCGGCAAAGGTTACAATAAATGGTTTCGCCGAACTGGCGGTCATATCATTGGCTGTCACAGTAATCGGCTCGAATGTCGCGCCAATCGGAACTTGAACAGTAAGCTGAGTTGAAGTGGCTGCTGTTACGACTGCCTTCACGGCACCAAAATAAACGATGTTGTTAGCAGGAGTGGTACTGAAGTTAAATCCATTAATAATGACGCTCGTTCCGACCGGACCACTGGCAGGTGCAAAGGCGGTGATGGTAGGCGTGGTCACATACTTAAAAATAGTGCCTAAATCGGATGTGCCTCCGGCCGAGGTCATTCCGTACAAGACTCCGCCGGAATAGATCAAGGAACAATCTATTGTGAAGCTTCCGTTGGCGGCCCCGGTGAAATCCAAAAGGGGTGTGAAACCGGTGCCGTCCGGATTGATCTTGAAAAGATTTCCTTTCGTAGTGGCGCCACCGGTGAATGTCATTCCATAAAGGAAGGGACCCACAGACAGAAGGGTGCCTGAAGGGGAGCTCCCGACCGTGCCGAAATTAAAATCAAAGAATTTTTGAAAACCTGTTCCATCCGGTTTTATTTTGAAGAGTGCCCCATCGCCATTGGCGCCACCAAACTCGGTTGCTCCGTAAAGAAATGTCCCATCGGATATAAGGCTGCCTATAGGTTGACGTCCATTGGATGAGCCTGAGAAATCCAGCAACTTCGTGAAGCCCGAGCCATCGGTGAGTATTTTGAAAATGACGCCGAAGGTGTTGGTGCCGCCACGTTCGGTCATGCCGTACAGATTGGTTCCGTCAAAGAGAAGTGCACCGGCAGGCATTTGACCATTGGCTACCGCCGAAAAATTCGTCAGGACCGTAAATCCAGTCCCATCCGGCTTTACTTTATAGACCGTTCCCAGTGATGATGCAGATCCTCCGAAAGAGGTGGTACCATAAAGATAAGTGCCATCAAAGATCAGGGATCCCTTTGGTGAAATGGGATTGGGAAGGCTGTTGGAAAAAGCATAAACGGTAGCGAACCCGGTACCATCAGGTTTAATTTTGAAAACGGTTCCTCCGCCATTAGAGCCGCTAAAGCTTGTGGTACCGTACAAAAATGTTCCATCCGAAATCAGACTGCCCAGCGGCTCTTGCCCATTTGCTGCACCCGAGAAATCAAGGAGTTTGACAAATCCTGTTCCGTCGGGTTTGATCTTGAAGATCGTTCCCAAATTACTGATACCGCCCTTTTTACTAAGTCCATAAAGTAAGGTGCCGTCAAAATAGAGATCGTTTTTTGGCTCGCTCCCGCTGGCAACTCCGGTAAAGTCCAGCAGTTTGCTATACTGCGCCTGCACCTGAAAGCAGGAGATGCCAAGAAATAACAGAAATAGCGCAATGGGTTGCTTCAACTTACACACCATAGTATAGCAGGTATCTTTTTCATTTATTAATATCAAGGTTCAAGGAGAAATCCCGCCAGGGCGTAATTGATAAAGGAATGAAACTAGGAATTCGGCACTGGATTTCAAATTGGGGCTTCCAAATCAAGCGATTATGCATTGTTACGCTGTTTTTCCTTAGTTTTGGATACTTTTTAAACTAATGGCCGAAAACACCTACAAGTCCAATACCTTCAAGAAGCCGGAGAAAGAGAAAAAGAGCAAGGGGGGCAAGTCAAAACCGCGGTTCAGCATGGAGTTCCTCCAGGACCCGCGCTTCCACCTCGCCCTCGGATTCTTCCTGCTCATTACCTCTTTGTTCCTGTTCACGGCCTTCGTCTCCTACATCTTCACGGGTAAAGCGGACCAAAGTGTGGTCGAAGGCCTCGGAGAAACAGCGGTCGTCGAATCAGGCCGCGATACGGACAACTGGCTCGGCCTTTACGGCGCGGTCACCTCACATTACTTCATCTTCCGGTGGTTCGGCATCTCCGCGTTCTTCATACCGCCCCTGTTGTTCCTGCTCGGCTTCCGCCTGATGTTCAAGAGGACACTGATATCCTTCTTCTCAGCATTCACCTTCTCGCTGTTCGCGGGATTGTGGCTGAGCCTGTTGTTGGGATACCTCACCCACAGCATCTCCGGCGCCACGGAAATCAGTTTCCTCAGCGGCGGCCTCGGCTATGAACTCGCTTACCTGGCCGACAGCCTGCTGGGATGGGGAACATTCCTGTTCCTCGTGCTGTCCCTGTTCGTTTTCATCATCTACTTCTTCAACGTTACCGCCATCAACGCCTTCCAGGTGAAGGACCCGAAACCCATGGGTAATGCGGCACTGCTTCCTGACGACCCTACACCAACCTACAGCGATGAGCGTGACAACTGGCCCGCCGAACCTGAGCCGATGCTTGTCGTGAAGACACCGGTTGAGGAACCAATCGCAGTCCCGAATATTGAACTTGAAGTTGTACCGGTTGATCCCGTCGGGAAAACGAGTGAGCCCGTGTTCACCATTGAAGAGCCAAAACTGGACACTGACATTGTTGCCGAAGGCCTGGTGGAAACACAGGGCTTCTATGATCCGACCCTTGACCTGGGCAGTTACAAGTTCCCAACCCTTGATCTCCTGAATGAATATGAAATTGGCAAAGTCCAGGTAACGCAGGAGGAGCTCAACCAAAACAAGGACAAGATCCTTGCGACGCTGACCAACTTTAAGATTGGCGTTCAAAGCATCAAAGCCACCATCGGGCCTACCGTTACCTTGTATGAAATAGTGCCTGAAGCGGGCATCAAGATTTCGCGTATCAAGAACCTCGAGGATGATATCGCCCTGAGCCTCTCTGCCCTCGGCATCCGGATCATTGCACCCATTCCCGGCAAGGGCACCATTGGTATTGAAGTCCCCAACAAGAACCGCGAGATGGTCAGCATCCGGTCGGTGCTTGCCTCAGAACGCTTTCAGAAAACGGACAAGGATCTTCCGGTAGCCATCGGCAAGACCATCCAGAACGAATTGCTGGTCATCGACCTGGCCAAGATGCCGCACTTATTGGTTGCCGGTGCCACCGGGCAGGGCAAGTCCGTTGGACTCAATGTTATCCTGACGTCACTCCTTTATAAGATGCATCCGAGCCAGTTGAAGTTTGTACTGGTTGATCCCAAGAAAGTCGAGATGTCGCTCTTCAGCAAGATTGAAAGGCATTACCTTGCCAAGCTTCCCAACAGCGAGGAGGCCATCATCACCGATACCAAAAAAGTGGTCCATACGCTCAACTCGCTTTGCATCGAGATGGAAAACCGCTATGAGATCATGAAGGATGCGGGCGTCCGGAACATCAAGGAATACAATGCAAAATTTATTTCGCGCAAGCTTAATCCGAAGGAAGGCCACCGCTTCCTGCCGTACATTGTTTTGGTGATCGATGAACTTGCCGACCTGATGATGACCGCCGGCAAGGAAGTGGAGACACCCATTGCCCGCCTCGCCCAGTTGGCCCGCGCCATTGGCATTCACCTGGTCATTGCAACGCAGCGTCCATCCGTGAACGTCATCACGGGTGTCATCAAGGCCAACTTTCCTGCACGGCTTTCCTTCCGAGTAACGTCAAAGGTAGACTCCCGCACCATTCTTGACACCGGCGGTGCCGATCAGCTCGTGGGCATGGGGGATATGCTGCTCTCCTCAGGATCTGACGTCATCCGACTGCAGAGCCCATTTGTGGATACGCCGGAGATTGACAAGGTGTGCGAATTCATCGGCTCCCAGCGTGGGTATGAATCTGCTTACCTGTTGCCTGAGTTCAACGATGACGAAACGGGTGCGACCGACATTGACCTCTCAGAGCGCGATGCGTTGTTTGAAGAGGCCGCCCGCCTGATCGTCATGCACCAGCAGGGGAGCACCTCACTCATACAGAGAAAACTGAAACTGGGCTACAACCGCGCCGGCCGGCTGATTGACCAATTGGAGGCAGCCGGCATTGTTGGTGCATTCGAGGGTTCAAAGGCCAGGGAAGTGCTGGTGAAGGATGAAATAAGTTTGGAACAATTATTGGGAGCACTCAAAGAAAAGCACGGCCAATAACTAAATTTGCCCGGCATTTGACCAAAATCCTGTTTCTCCCATGAAAAAAGCGGTTTTTATCCTTGGTTTCCTCTTTGTCTCGTCTGGAGTTTCTGCCCAATACGATCCAAAAGCACTGGAGATCCTGGAGGCCATGGCCAGTAAATACAAGACTATCCCTTCGTTTGAAGCTCATTTCTCATACAAGCTGACCAATGAAGTAGAGAAGATCAATGAGGAGTTCAAGGGCAAGATGACCGTCAAAGGCGATAAGTACCGCCTCACACTTCCGGAGCAAGAGGTAGTGAATAACGGCACCACGCTGTGGACATACCTTCCGGACGCCAAGGAGGTAAACATTGACAACTTTGACCCGGAGTCAAATGACTTGAATCCTTCCAAGTTTTACGAGATCTACAAGAAAGGCTACAAGTACATTTACCTGGAAGACAAAATGGAAGGCGGCGTGATGTGCGAAGTGGTGGACCTCGTTTCTGAAAAGAAGGATGCCCAGTATTTCAAAGTGAGGATGAACATCGTGAAGAAAGACAAGAGTGTTCAAAGCTGGGTGATGTTTGATAAGTCGGGAAACCGGTACAAATACCTGATCACCAAGTTCAACCCAACCATTAAGGTGGAAGATTCGTTCTTCACGTTTGATGTTGCAAAACACCCCGGGGTAGAAGTGATTGATCTTCGCTAATCCATCCTTACGCCAGATTTTGAGCCATGCCATGCATGGCTTTTTTATGATCAGGTTTACCGTCAGCGGGGCATTACCAACAAACCGTGATTTAGCTTTACCTTTAAATAATGAATCGACAACGGCTGTTTGAAGAAATCAGGAGGAAGAATTCCTACCTGTGCGTGGGTCTGGACACCGACCTCACCAAAGTTCCGAAACATCTCCTTGGGGAACCGGATCCGGTGTTTGCGTTCAATCAGCAGATTATTGATGCCACCCATGAGTATTGCGTGGCCTACAAACCCAACCTTGCATTTTATGAAGCGCTCGGTCCAAAAGGATGGGAGAGTCTGCAGAAGACCATCGAGTACATTCCCAAAGATTTGTTCACCATTGCTGACGCGAAGCGCGGCGACATCGGCAACACATCGTCCCTCTATGCCAGAGCCTTTTTTGAAAGCATGAATTTCGATGCCATCACCGTGGCACCGTACATGGGAGAAGACTCCGTCAAACCATTTCTTGAATTCAGAGACAAGTGGGTGATCCTACTGGTCCATACTTCCAACCCCGGCAGTGCCGACTTCCAGCTTATCGAGTCTGCGAAGACCGGTAAAAGGCTCTACGAAGAAGTTCTTGCCAAATCCCGGGAATGGGGAACGCCAGATAACCTGATGTATGTCGTCGGCGCCACGCGTGCCGACAAGATCGGAGAAATCCGGAAACTGGCACCCGAACACTTCTTTCTTGTCCCGGGCATCGGCGCACAGGGCGGCGACCTGGGTGAAGTGTCCCGCTACGGCATGAACAGGCAGTGCGGCCTTCTGGTGAATTCTTCCAGGGCAATTATTTACGCATCTGCCGAAAAGGACTTTGCCCTCGTTGCCGGCCTCGAAGCAAAAAAAGTAGCCGAAGAAATGAAACAACATCTTGACCAGTACCTCTAACCGATCACCTCTTACCACTCACCTCTTACTACTTACCTCTTACCACTTACCTCTTACCCCTCACCCCTCACCTTCAAACCTCGAGCTACAGCCATGCACGAGTCCTTCCTCCACTACGTCTGGCAAATGCAGTACTTCGACAAGCAGGCGTTGCAGACCGTCGATGGAGAGAAGATTGAAATTTTTGTCACGGGAACACTCAACACCAATGCCGGCCCCGACTTTGCCAACGCGCGGATCAGGATCGGATCGATCGACTGGGTCGGCAGTGTGGAAATTCACACGCAGGCTTCAGGCTGGTATGATCATCATCATGACGCGGATCGGGCCTATGACAATGTGATACTCCATGTGGTATGGCAGGATGACAAACCTGTAACCCGCCATGATCATACGCCCTTGCCCACGCTGCAGCTCAAGGGCCGCGTCGAGGAGGGCCTCATCAAGACCTACCGCCAGTTGGTGACCAGTTCTTTTTCCATCCCTTGTCAAAGGTCGCTGAACAAAGTCAACGAGATTACCCGGCTGTCCATGATGGAGAAGGCCATGATGGAGCGGCTGGAACGCAAGGCGCTGGAGGTTGATCAACTCCTTCAGAAAAATGGAAATCATTGGGAGGAGACTTTCTATCAGCTGTTGGCCCGGAATTTTGGGTTCAAGATTAATTCGGAACCTTTCTTTCAACTGTCCAGGAAACTGCCGCTGAAGATTCTCCTCAAACAGTCCGGCAACCCTGAGCAGCTCGAAGCGCTCCTTCTGGGCCAGGCCGGTTTTCTTGATGCTGCGCGCGGGGATGACTATTACTTATTGCTGCGGCGCGAGCACCAGCTCCTGTCAGCGAAGTTCGGGATCGGGCAGAACAAGATGTCAAAGTCCCAATGGCGTTTCCTCCGCCTCAGACCTGCTAATTTTCCCGTTCTTCGGCTGGCACAGTTCGCCGCCCTGGTCCATCACCGGCAAAACCTTTTTTCACTTGTCATTCAAAGCGAGACATTGGAATCGCTTACGGAACTTCTCGTGGTACCCATTTCCCCCTATTGGCAAATGCATTATCAATTCTCAAAAACAACCAGCAGCATCATACACGACCTGGGCTCTGCTAGCATTGAGAATATTATCATCAATACCGTTGTGCCGGTTTGGGTGGCCTATGGAAAGAGAATGGATGATCAGCATTATGTAGACAAGGCCGTCGACCTGCTCCAGGTTTTGCCAGCAGAAGTGAACCGGATCACGAGCACCTGGAATGACCTCGGCATCGCCGCGCGAACTTCCTTTGACTCCCAGGCCTTGATCGAATTGTATAATAACTTTTGTCAGAAAAAGAATTGCCTCCACTGTACCATCGGCGCAGCTTTAATGCGACCTTTATAAAATATGCAGTGGCTGGTTGTTATACTTGATGTGGCGGCAATGACCGGGATTGCGTGGTGGCTCTACCGCATCCAGCCGGTCCAATTGAAGATCTACTACTGGCCGGCGCTCCTTTGCAAAGTTGGCGCCGGGGTGGCGCTTGGGCTGCTGTACTTCTATTATTATGGACAGGGTGATACCATTTCCTATTGGCACGATGGCAAATTGATTGCCGAAAGAATTGTCTCTGACCCCTCCGGGGCGGCAGGGTTTTTCATGAACGGCACTGCTGATGATATTCCAGGCCTGCGCAGTGAAACACCGAGGTCATTGTTTTTCGTTAAGATTTCCGGCCTTCTCGCCCTGGTTTCTTCCGGTAACTACTGGATGATGTCGGCCATGCTGTCGTTAGCCTCGTTTATGGGAGCCTGGTATTTATTCACAGGAATCAGCCGTTTGTTTCCCGGGGCCCGGTTGTCGGCAGCCATCGCTTTTCTTTTCTATCCGTCAGTTGTCTTTTGGTCATCCGGGCTGATCAAGGAAAGCGTTGGACTGGGCGCCTTGTTGTTTCTCACCGGTCTTTTGGTTGCTGTCGTCAGGCTGGAACGCATTGATTGGTGGGAGTGGGCCCTCACGCTGATTGCGCTTTGGTTTGGCTGGACCCTGAAGTACTATTGGATGGGCATCTTTATGCCTGTAGCCGTTACCACGCTGGTGGTGACTATTGTCATTCGTTCAAAACCATGGATAGGAAAATATGAATTATCCATGTGGGCAGTGCTGTTTGTAATCCTGCTGCTGGCGGCCACCAGCGTTCATCCCAATTTTTATCCCCACCGGTTTGTGGAAGTCATTGCCACAAGTAATGCAGAGTTCATTGCATTGACACGGCCTGAGAATGCGATCCATTACGACGGCCTCCAGGCAACCTACAGCAGCATATTCGTGAATGCCCCCTGGGCTCTGGCCGCAGGCCTGTTTCGTCCGTTTGTTTGGGAGTTCCACAACCTGCCGTCCTTCGCGGCGGGTGTTGAAAACCTGCTGCTGTTGGTATTGGTGATGGCATCCCTTCCTTCGCTTGGCCGGGTGCTGACCGGCAGATTCAGGCTCTTCGCAGTCGCCTGCCTGGTTTACATTGTCATGCTCGCCATCTTCCTCGCGCTCGCCACCCCAAACCTGGGAACATTGTCACGGTACAAGATCGGGTTTCTTCCTTTTCTTGTTTTTCTCACCCTTCAGAGCCATGTGATAAAGAACTGGATGGTGAAATTGAAACTTGCTGAAGTCTCTGAAGTCCCGCCTGAGCATCTGTGATTTCTTCCGGAGGTATCCCTGCTGGCAGGAAGAAGTGAGTTTATTATTTAGACATCTGCTTACAAATCTGACAGTCATCACTGAAGCGCCTTGGGATCCCGATAGCTATCGGGACCGGGCCCAGCAGGGGATGTGGGTGGCTAAGGACCCAGCGCGGAAGTGATGACGGGGCCACGCGGCCCTGGAGCGATTAAAAATGTTGATTCGAAGTGGTAAGCTTAAG
>JAYTVB010000044.1:0-43192 GCA_043744235.1 Cyclobacteriaceae bacterium
GTTCAGATACGGAGCAATTGCCTTCAAGCATACGATTGAGAAGATGAAGGTTGAGCTTGAATTTGAGGTGGAGAATTCGGCCATACGTCCGGAGTTCGAAGTATTGAAACCCTATTTTGCTAAAATTATCAAGAGCAAAAACGTCAGGATTAATGTGGTGGCCAGATTTAGGAATTCAGAGCCATTCACTCAGGTGGCATTCTCCCCTGACCTGAATAAGATCAACCGCGAAATTGTTGACAGTGTGAAGTTCACTTTCGTCAGCAAGAAGATCTTCGGAAAGGCACCGGTGGCTGGAGATCAAAACCTATTGAAGTTGGATGAATTACAATCTGAAAACAAAGGCGCCCTTTATGGCAGCGAAGACGAATTGTTGGCCGAAGTCCTTAAACAAAAGGATAGCAAGCATTTTCACCAACTCCAGTATCTGGCTGAAAAGCATAACAAGTCTGTTTTGAAATTGCGATTTGTGCTTATGCCATTCTCCTTCGTTTTTCTGCTCAACGGCGAAAAACAGTTTCATGTTATTTGGGAAACGCTTGACACGGAAGAAGCCACATTCATTTGGCACGTCGAGAAGAACAAGGAAGTTCTTAAAGAGAAACTTGCGTTGATCGACAAAGATCTTGGACTCGTAAGGAATAAGGGAAGACAAGCATTCACCGAAACCAATCCTCTGAATTTTAGTAGAATAATCCATGACTACACCGAACCTCACAAGGGATTCGTCATCTGGAAAGACCAGTTAGAGGAGCGCCTGCTATGAACGAAAACACGTTTCATATTAATTAGTGACCGCAGTTCTCGAGCTCCGTTAGGGTAAAATTTCAGATCGCCTTTCAATTCCCCACAAATCCCATCGGTTCTTTCAGGTTTGAAGAACACCTTTCGACAACATCCACCAAACGAGCACAAACAAAACCAACTCCGAATCTTTCATCCTCCTTCATCGTCTTCAATAAGATGATCCGGAATGAAGGAATACAAGTTTCAAAAATAAATCGACCCCATCTTCGGGCCTCCGGGAACTATGCCACTAACGGATTCCATAATTGTAAGGTTTATTTGTGTATCAAAAATACGACAACCGGCAGGAATTTGTTTAAATCATTAAAATAGTTGAACTTTTTTGTAAACCTATAGGTTAACAATATGCGAATAATCTCTATATTTGAAAAGGTTGAGGACAGGCTTTTCGCCGTCTGTTTCGAGGGCAGTAACCAAGACGAGTTGGACATGGCTTTGGATTCGTGGAGAGATGTTGAAGAACTGAGAAAATTCTTCAATCACTCCAGGGAGGATCTTAGCAAATTTGACATTACATTAAAAGTTAAGGGTGCCGTCAAACAAACCTGGGAAGAAGCTGACAGGCTGTACGATCGTTTGATTGAATTCTCTGAAAAAGATAGACTTGATGAATTGTTCAAACCACTGGACAATAGAGAAGAGTCCCAACGGTCATACGAACTCCAGAAGTTAAAGGCTAAAGGAGAAAGACGCAAGAGCATGTTGCGACTGTACGCTGTAAGGTTTCGTGAATGGCATATCATAACAGGAGGAGCCATCAAACTGACAGAACAAATGGCCAACCGACCTCATCTAAAGACTGAACTGAGAAAGTTGGAGGCTGTTAGACAGTTCCTAAAAGAAGACGATAGTGAGGGTTCCTTTGTTTACCTAGACGTTTGATATATATGAATAAGAAAATTAAGAAACCAGCTGTCCTGACTAAGGCGATCCCATCTCATGAATGGACGGAACGGGAAGACTACAAGAAGGAAAACAGAAGTTGGCTGAAAAAATCAGTTGGCGTGGCGCTTCGCGTATTAGATGTCCTCGATAAGAATAAGATAAGTCAGAGTGAGTTGGCTGGAAAACTAAAAGTAAGCCGACAACAAGTCAGCAAGATCCTGAAGGGTCAAGAAAATCTGACCTTGGAAACAATAGCTAAGCTCGAATCGGTCCTTGGAATAGAGCTGATGGAGGTTTCGAACGCAACTAAAGTAGCTCGAATTTCCCTTTCATTGACTCAATCAAAAGCAAAGCGAAAGGGGATACTGGTCAAATGACGAGAATAAAACTATTAGTCGGTAAAATTTCAGATTAACAGGCACCCAAGATCCAGAAAAGGGTTTTCATATTATGGAAAGATCAGTTTGAAGAACGCTTGACCCAGGACGCTTTGTCCCGCATTTTTCCGGTTATTTGTAGAACAAATTAGATTATGGCAAATGAAATGACAAGACTGGTCTTGAGGATTACTCAAAAACAGATGCGCTCTTTTTCAGCAAGCAGTTGAACTTGGTAGATTTCGCTCACTCACTGACTTTTTGATTAGTGCAGCATCAGAAAAAGAGGAGCAATCATAGAGAGGCATAGTAACTGGCTGGCTCTGAGAATGATCGTAAGGTTTTTTTCAATGCCCTTGTAAGTCCCCAGCTCCTAATGAAAGATTGAAGGCGGCGATGAAGAAGCATGCTAAGTTCATTGCGAAGAAATAGATGCTACATCCTTTGCACCAGACCCTTCTCATGAAAAGGCTGCGTCTGAAATAAGCTGATCCAAAACAGCACCAAAGAAGTACAAGCTTCTGTCAACACCTATCCTTTCCCCTAAACTGTAAGACCAAATACCCAGGCACTAAGCAATGGGGTATGGAAGAGGGGCACGTTCAAGGTTCTCCCAGCATCTCGACAATTTTCTTCACCTGCATTGGGCTATAACAGTTGCCAATCCTCGGGCCAAGATCCAACGACGCCCTCCGCAGCCAGCGCCGCAGCGTCTTTGCGGTAGTGCGATAAAATGAAGCCATTTCTTTTTGGGTATAGGTCGTTATGGTAAATCCTTGTTGCACAAATGGGTGGTCATCGTGAGTCTTAGCCTGTCATTCTTCAAATAGCCGCATCCTTTCATGGATCACTTCGATCCTGCGTGTCCATATTCTCCACGTCACCACGCACACCAACGCCAGCAGCGGTATCAATTCAAGAGCAACGATCCATGCTCTCCCGTTGTTCGGGAGTAACGCTGACATCATCGTGATTACCACCCAGATCATCACAGGGGCAAGGGCATACATCACCCGCAACCGTCTGAGCGCCCGAAGCGCCGTCCTCAGCGTCATGCTGACCGAATCCGCCGGCGGGAGGAAGTATACATACCGAAAGCCGACATAGTCGTCAATCAAAAGAAGGGCCACCCAGGCCGCCGGGATTGGCGTGTACCAGCTTCCGAAAGCATTGATGGCTATCATCACGATCACTGTGATGAGTACGTTAAAGCCAAATAACATATTTTCCTTCCGCGAACGTTTGGCAAGTCTCTCGAGCGGCGTTGCGCTTATGACTTCGGTCAACTGCTCTTTGCCCAGGTGCTTGTACCGGAGCGAATGCCAGTCGTGCCTTAGCGCTTCCAGCTTCCTGTTGTATACGATTTCCTCCTCTTCGGTTGTCTTCATATCCGTTCCTGTTTATAATTTGATAATTCGTTTTTTCAGTCTCTCCAGGCGCTTCCTGATCGTGTCCGGTTTCACACCCAGGTTGTCAGCGATCGTTGCGTTATCTTCTCCATCGAGCATCATGGCAAGGATGACACCATCCCAGAAGTCAACAAGAGAAAAGAGGCGGTCGATCCGTTCGTCCGGGTCTGTTTTCACGGACTGCACATCCGGCAGGTCAGGAAGATTTTCGGTCCATTCAATGTCGAGTCTCTTTTCCCGTCTCCACACCGACACCGTATTATAGGCGAGTCTGCGCAGCCAGGTGCTGAACTTCGATTCATGCCGGAATGAAGGATATGACTGTAACGCCCGCACGGTAATCTCCTGATACAGATCTTCACGGTCATGCAGCGCCAGCGGACAAGCCGCCCGGCAAATGCCCTGAAGGATCCGTTGATGAGTTTCTATCAACCCGACCAGTTGTGCATCGAGCTCCGGCGTCCGTTTGATGTTCGTTTTTCCCATCGGTTTCCTGATAGCAACAGGGCGCGGTCCTGACAGATAGCAGAATGTAGACTGCGCCGTATCACTAATAGGTTTCATAATTTACGCATGTTGTTTCTAATGCCTTAGTATCACAACCGGCCCAAAACCGGACAGGTTTTTAGTATTTTTTTTCAGCCTTTCTATAACTCACTGATATTCAGACAGTCGCTGCCAGGCATCCGGATGCCTCACCGTATCCTGGTGAACATGAAATTTTCTCATGAACAGTATCGGGCAAGGGTTTACCAATACCCGGTCAATACGCCAGCAATACTTTGCAATAGCCTGCCCATACTTTGCAATAGCCTCGCAATACTTTGCAATAGCCTGGCAATACTTTGCAATAGCCTGGCAATACTTTGCAATCAGGCGCTGGTGGTTCCGACCTGATGGAGGGGTCCGTCAGGGTCATTAGGGTCATTTAGGGTCACTTAGGGTCACGGTGGGTCATATGAGGTAACGTTGGGTCACTGGAGGTACGTTGGGGACAGCGCCATTGGCGACCGTTTCATTTTTGTGTCAAGCATCGCGGCGGCTTGTGACTGCAGCGCAGGGCTGACGATGTGAAACAATTAAAACAAAAAAAGTGTATGAAAAATTTAAGCAGTACTCCAATGGGCAGCCTGTCAGCCAAACGGGTGAGCGTGCGGCAGGTAGGCAAACAGTTGATCGTGACCGAGCGTGTGAAGAAGCGCACACCGAACACGGAGAAGGCTCAGCAGGCCAAAGAGCGGTTTCTCGACGCGGCATTCTATGCGGCGAAGCAGAGCGCAGATCCGGCATCGAAGACCTTCTACGAGCAGGGCATCACCGAAAAGAAGCGGTCGGCCTATGCGGTAGCGATGAGCGACTACCTGGTTGCGCCGAAAGTCGAGTTCATCAACACGCTTGATTACAAAGGAAACGTTGGCGACCTGATCGCGATCAGGGCCAAAGACGACTTCCGGGTAGTTCGCGTGAAGGTGGAGATCCTTGGTGCCGGAGGCAGCGTGATCGAAGACGGCGAGGCGGAGACCGACGACTCGGCCCGCAACGGGTGGACATATAGCGCGAAAGCGTTAAACGCCACGCTGGCCGGCACGACCATACGCGCCACGGCGATCGACACGCCAGGCAACACGGGCTCCCTCGAAAAGGTGATCTGAGGAACCCGTTGATTGAAAACCCCTCTTCAAAGTGGAGAGGGGTTTTTTTGTGTTTAGCGTAGACGGCCTGTCTTGACTATCTATCTGAGCCATGCGTCGAATAGGACCCTTATTCGACGCACGAAATGCGTGGAATATTTCAATATTTGTCACCATTGGCTGTCAGACAGGTAACAGTCAAGGGCGCGTGAGGTTCGAATCCGCCATCACAGCATCTCCACGAATTGAATCACCTTCGATGATCATCCCCGTGACAGTAACATCCTCTATGATCTCCACATCCCCCATAAACTCCAATTCAGATACCTTTGCATCGGCGTTCTTCAACGGTTGAATGATATTGTTTTCACACGATGCCAGTGTTCCAATGCCGAGGGGAACAAGGGCGACAGTGGCGAAAGCGGGCTTGAGTTGATCCAGACGGAAGCGTCCGCAGATGCGCTGGCCAGACCGTCTTGCTACGGTGAGCTCTTACGGCATGAATCAACCCGGATTATGCATTGGAAAAATAGCCCCGACATTTATGTCGGGGGACAAATGAAAACAATCCAAAAGGGCTTTAGCCCAAAGATAAGTTTGGCTCAAGCCAATTTTTTTTATGTTTATTTCCCCCGACCTAAAGGTCCGGGGCTAGTGCCCGTCGGGCAACACCTGCGTCCGGAAAAACTGAATTCAACACGAGGAGAAATATTGCTGAACTGTTTTAGTTGCCGAAGCCTTGGCGTAGGCATACCCTCCTCCTCTGCCTCACCTGCCATCGTTTCTATGACGGCAGGCCGGTCAAAAAGAAAGAGCCCGCCACCTGACGGGTTCTTTTGCTTTGTATCGGCCCTGAACAAGGAGTACTAACTTGCCAGCCAACCCAATTTTGCCATACTTTCAAAATATTTTGTCCTATTTTTGACCACCTAAAACCGCGACCATCCTCGGCATGCCGACCCTGACAAGACTGCTGTTTGTTGTTCTCATCCTGGTGGCTGTCTTTCATCACGCTTCAGGCCAGGCCGCCAACCAAGCCCCTGACCTGTTCACCCGGAGTGACTCCGCCACGGTCTACTATAAAGACAAGCTGCTTATTTTCCCCATTGTCGCGCTTTCCAAAGAAACAAACTGGGTGTTCGGCGTGGCCAACGCCTTCATCTTCAAGACCAACAAGCGGGACTCACTACTCCGGTTTTCAACCATTCCATCCGGTATCCTATACACGCTGAACAATCAGATTCTGATTGCCCTCGCAGCCAACATTTTTCTGCCCAAGGAACGCTACATCATCCGCTTTGAAAATACCGCCAGCAAATTCCCGGATAAATTCTGGGGCATCGGCAATGACACGGGCAACAATGAGTACGAAGCGTATACTTATACCCAGTTCTACATTAACCCACAGATCTACCGAAAGGTCTACAAGAACCTTTTTCTCGGCGCCGGTTTTGATTTTCAACGGGTATTTCAAGTTCAATACGAGGCCGGCGGGTATTTTGACCAGGAAAAGGTTTTGGGTGTGTATGACAAGACCGATTACAATGTGTTTGGGTACAGTTTCTTCATCAACATTGATTCAAGGAACCACACTTATGTTCCCAACAAGGGCGAGCTTTTTCGTGTGCGCTTCACCAACTTCAGCAAAGCGGTGGGCAGCGACTATGCCTTTCAGGCCCTGGAAGTGGACTACAGGAAATTTATCAAAATCACCAACCGCAGCACCCTGGGTATCCACAGCCTGGGGTTTTTCAATTTCGGCGAACCGCCATTCAGAAACCTCGCGCTCCTCGGGAGCAATGGCATCATGCGCGGCTACTATGCGGGCCGGTACCGCGACAATAAATTATTTGCCGCCCAGGTAGAATACCGGTTCCCGATCGCAGGCCGGTTCGGCGGGGTTGCCTTTGCCGGCGCAGGGCAGGTGGCCCACACATTTTCAGACTTTGGATTCGATCGCTTCAAGCCCTCTTTGGGAACCGGCCTTCGCTTTGCGGTGCTCAAACAGGAGAAACTGAACCTTCGGGTGGATGTTGCTTTCGGAAGCAACAGTTCAGTCAATTACTATATTGTCCTCGCCGAGTCTTTCTAATCAGGCATTTTCTCCTTGCGCCTCACCCGCCTGTGGTGCTCAATGGCCTCGACCTTTTGTCCGTAGTGCAAGCCGGCGTTGATCTCATAACCAAATAATAAAACCATCGTCAGCAGTTGTATCCACACCATCAGCGCAATCAATGCGCCGATAGACCCATAGACCTTGTTATAACTGCCGAAGTTGGTGATGTAAAATGAAAAGCCGTAGGAAATGCCCAGGCAAGCCAGCGTGGCAAGGAAAGAGCCAATGGAAAAAAACTTCCAGTTGTAGTGAACAGCCGGTCCGAAATAGTAAATGAAGGAAACAGCAAAAAAGAAAACAATGAATATGACCACAAACCTCAGGATGAAGAGGCCGTATAACGAAAGGGTGTCCAGCCGGAGGTGGCTCAGGTGAGCCAGTTCAATCGTGACACGGTGGATGGCCACTTCACCCAGGATAAGCAGCACGACAGCAGCAATCAACACAGCAGCCAGTAAAAGGGTGAGGCCTGTTGCGACGAAGCGCATCTTGAAGAATCCCCTGTTCTCCACGGTCTTATAACAGGCATTGAATGTCCTCATGAGGGCCAGCATGCCGTTGGTGGCCAGGTAAAAAGCAAAAATAAAACCAAAAGTCAGGAGGCCTCCCCGTTGCTTGCTCACAATATCCAGGACAGTAGCTGAAGCAGATTCGTAGAGGCTGGGAGGCATGTAATCGCCAAGAAACAACATGATGCTGTCACGACTGATGGCAGGAAAAAAGTCAGATATATAAGGAATGAGGGTGAACAGGAATATGATCGTAGGAAAAATCGCGAGAATAAAATTATAAGCAACGCCGTTGGAGCGGTCCACAATTTCATTCTCCTGAATATTGAACAAAAAAATCTTCAAAAACTTGTAAAGCGAAAGATGGCCGTGCCGCCTGATTTTTATCTTCTTCAGCCAGGTCCGGCTGTACTGCGCCGAAGGGATTCCTAAAATGAGCTTGCGGTGGCTGAACTTCATATTTTACCGGGTATGGCAAAGTTAGAAATATGGTGCCAATACTTCCTGGAAAGCTTGTGGTGGGCGGCAGGGGCGGCCGGTCGCCTGGTTGACAAACGCCAGCAGGGTGTCGCCTTTGTGAATTAGTTTGGATTCTTCATTGAATATCTCATAGTGAAACCGGATGCGCACGGTGGGCTTCTCCGGGATGGTCACAACAATTCTGAGCAATTCATCATAGAGTGCCGGGGCAATGAACGCTGAATGGTTTTCCAGCACGGGCATGATCACGCCCATGTCTTCCAATTCCTTATAGGTCATGCCCAGCTGGCGAAGGCTTTCCACGCGGGCCACTTCATAATACATGGCGTAGTTGCCATAATACACGTATCGCATCTGGTCGGTTTCTCCATAGCGAACCCGGATAGAAGTCTCTGAGGTGTACATTATTTCTTCTTTCGTAGCGCCTTCCCTTTGCGAATTTCAATGCTGAGTGCCCGCTGATACTTGCTGGCATTCTGATTGTGCTCACTCAGTGTTCTGGCAAAGTTGTGGTAGCCTGAAAAGTCCTCGCGCGCGCACATGTAGAGGAAGCTGCTCTTCTCGTAGTTAAGCACGGCATCGATGTTGGCAATCTGGGGCATGTTGATGGGGCCCGGTGGGAGGCCCGCATACTTGTAGGTGTTGTACGGTGAGTCCACCTCCTTGTGCTCATTCAATACCCGCTTAATGGTAAAGTCCCCGACGGCAAACACCAGCGTCGGGTCGGCCTGGAGCGCAATGTCTTTCCTGAGGCGGTTGATGTAAAGACCGGCAATCGTAGGTGCTTCATCCTGCCTGACTACCTCGGCCTGTACGATTGAGGCAAGGATGGAGACTTCGATCGGCGTCAACCCAACCGCTGCTGCCTTAGCCTTCCTGCTGTCATTCCAAAACCGGACGTACTCTTTATGCATGCGCTCAATCAGCTCTTCCGGCACCACATTAAAATACACCTGGTAGGTATTGGGAATGAACATGCACAGGATATTCTCCCGCGTAAATCCCTCCTGGTTGCCGTCAATAAACTCATCAAGGGCGTCTTCAAATTCATTTGAGGTAACACCGATGTTTTTGGTGATGCGCTCATCCAGTTCGCTCAGGAGGCGCACATGGGTGAACGTAACATTAACCGGTTCCTGCCTCCCACCCATGAGGGCATCGATCGCCGCGAGGTTGGTCATGTTGCGCCTGAGCATGTAACGGCCCGGGAGGATTCTTTTGTCAAAGTCCTTCAGCCTGGCCAGGAAACTAAACGAAACCATGTCGTTCACCATTTCCTGCTTGCCCAACGATTCCAGTACCCCGCGGTAAGAGGTGCCCGACTTAATGACAAACAGGCGGTCATCGCGGTCCACGAGGATGTTGGGTGTATACACGATCTGATAGAAATAGAAGGTGAACGTAATCAGGAGCATTGATCCGACCAGGAACCCGACCAATTTCACTTTTTGCAGTTGTACCATAAGTTTAAAGGTCAAAAATAAGAAAACACCGGCGGATCAAAAGCGTTAGTTTTGCATAAGGCGTCAGCCACCTTCAGGGTGTCTGACGCCTCCCCAACACAACATGGCAGCTGAGTTAATCAAGATTCATCCGGAGAATCCCGAACCGCGAAAAATCAAGCGCGTGGTTGAGGTGCTGCAAAATCACGGCATCATTGTTTATCCCACTGACACGGTATACGGCATTGGCTGCGACTTGTTCAGCCGCAGGGCGATAGAACAGTTATGCAGAATCCAGGGCATCCGGCCGAACAAGCTGAATCTGTCATTCATCTGTTTCGACCTGAGTCACGTATCCGGCTTTGTCAGGCGACTGGAAACGCCAGCCTTTAAAGTGATGAAGCGCGCGCTGCCGGGACCCTTCACTTTCATTTTCGAATCCAGCGCACAAGTTCCAAAGATTCTGGATGTCAACAAGAAAACGGTAGGCATCCGGATCCCCAGGCATCCGATCCCGCTCGACATTGTGAACCTTCTCGGTCACCCGCTGATTTCCTCTTCTGTAAAAGACGATGACATCGTCAAGGAATACCCCACTGATCCCGAAGACATCTACACTCTTTTCAAAAATAAAGCTGATCTGATCATTGATGCGGGAGTCGGCGGGAACATTCCTTCCACCATTGTAGATTTCACCCAGGGCGATCCGGTTGTGACGCGGCAGGGCCTGGGAGACTTTGAGAAATACTTGTGACTCTTGACATGGAATGCCTGATTGAAGCACACTTCCTTCCCTCGATAGAATACTTCTGCGCACTGCAGCAGCACGACAAAATCATCCTGGAGAAACACGAGCATTTCAACAAACAAAGTTATCGCAACCGTTGTTACATCCTGACGTCACAAGGCAGGGAACGGCTCAGCATTCCCGTCAAGGCAGCACATCAGAAAATTCTCATCACCGATGTACAGATAGACTACACAACCCGGTGGCAAAGCAACCTGCTCAGAACTTTAGAATCGGCCTATGCCAAGGCCCCGTTTTATGAACATTATGCAGGCGATCTAAGGAAAGAAATATTGTCCGGGCACAAACATTTATTTGACCTGAACGTGCACCTCCTGTCAATGTGTCTGCAATGGCTCGGATGGGATCTCACCCATTCGGAAAGTGTGTCTTACCAAAAAGATCCCGGGACCAACGTAAATGACCTCAGGGACGTGATTTCGGCCAAAAGTGAGTTCAGTAGCAGGAGTTTCTATACGCCCCATCCTTACCAACAGGTTTTTGGCAACAACTTTGCACCTTGCCTGAGCATAGTGGACCTGGTGTTTTGTGTGGGGCCGGAGGCGACGACCGTGATGAGGGCATCGCAGAAGAAAATTTGAACAAATAAAACCAAACCGGTGTTCTTGTTTGGTCGTTCGGAGCCTGTTGCATTTGAATCACCGTCCGCCTACATTTATAACTACAAAAACAAGGAGACCCCCGCATGGAAGCAAAATTTTCTAACCGAGTAAAAGAGGTGATCTCCCTTAGCCGTGAGGAAGCCCTGAGGTTAGGACACGACTACATTGGAACCGAGCACCTGGTGCTGGGCATGATCCGCGAAGGTGAAGGTGTGGCTGTGGGTGTGCTGAAAAAACTGGGGGTCCCCATCGATGAACTCCGCGGTGAAATCGAAAAGGTATCTAAGGGCACTGCAACTCACCAGGTCAAGAATCTCTCGAATATTCCATTGACCCGCGCTTCTGAAAAAGTACTTAAGATCACCTACCTGGAAGCAAAGGTGTTCAAAGCGCAGCTGATCGGTACTGAGCACTTGCTTCTGTCTATCCTGCGTGACCCTGACAATCTCGCTACTCAAATCTTAAACAAATTCGACGTCGCCTATGACGTCGTAAAAGAAATGCTGGAATATCAACACGATCAGCCCATGGCATCGCAAGATACCGATGATCCGGATGACGACTCTTCGAAAATGTTTGGAGGGGGCGGATCGGCCGGAAGCGGTGCGGGCAAAGAGAAAAAAGGAATTGAAAAATCCCGCACCCCGGTGCTGGACAATTTTGGACGAGACCTCACCAAGCTCGCCGAGGACAACAAACTCGACCCGATAGTCGGACGCGAGAAGGAAATTGAACGCGTGGCGCAGATCCTTTCACGCAGAAAGAAAAACAACCCGATCCTGATCGGCGAACCCGGCGTTGGCAAAACAGCCATCGCTGAAGGTCTTGCCCTGCGGATCATTCAGAAAAAAGTATCGCGTGTGCTGTTTGGCAAGCGCGTGGTAACGCTTGATCTTGCTTCCCTGGTGGCCGGAACCAAGTACCGAGGCCAGTTTGAAGAACGCATGAAAGCGGTTATGAATGAACTGGAAAAATCTGCGGACGTAATCCTGTTCATTGATGAACTTCACACCATCGTTGGCGCCGGCGGAGCTTCAGGCTCACTGGATGCGTCCAACATGTTCAAGCCTGCCCTCGCCCGCGGGGAAATTCAGTGCATTGGAGCAACCACACTCGACGAGTACCGCCAGTACATTGAAAAAGACGGTGCTTTGGCCCGCCGATTCCAGATGGTGCTTGTGGATTCCACTTCGGTGGAAGAGACGATCATGATCCTGGATAACATCAAGGAAAAATACGAAGACCACCATCACGTTACCTATACGAAGGAGGCTATCAACGCCTGCGTGAAGCTTTCCGATCGCTATATCAGCGACCGGTTCCTTCCTGACAAAGCCATCGACGTGTTGGATGAGGCCGGTGCGCGCGTGCACATCAACAACATCCACGTGCCGGAGGACATCGTGAAATACGAGGATGCCATTGAGGAAGTGAAGAAGGAAAAGAACCGTGTGGTGAAGAGCCAGAAATACGAAGAGGCCGCCCAGTTGCGCGACAAGGAAAAGAAACTCATTGAGCAGCTTGACCTCGCCAAAGCCCGTTGGGAAGAAAAAACCCGCACCGAGAAATATACCGTAACCGAAGACAATGTGGCTGACGTCATCGGCATGATGACGGGCATACCCACCAACCGCATCGCTCAAAAAGAAAGCAACAAACTTCTCGGCATGGCCGACGAACTGAGCGGTAAGGTTGTGGGCCAGGAAGAAGCCATCAAGAAACTGACCCGTGCCATCCAGCGGACGCGCGTAGGATTGAAAGATCCCCGCAAACCGATCGGATCATTTGTTTTCCTCGGTCCAACCGGTGTCGGAAAGACCGAACTTGCGAAGGTGCTGGCCATGTACCTCTTCGACAAGGAGGATGCGCTGGTGCGGATCGACATGAGCGAATACATGGAGAAATTCTCCGTATCTCGTCTGGTTGGCGCCCCTCCCGGCTACGTCGGCTACGAAGAAGGCGGACAGCTCACAGAAAAAGTCAGACGCAAGCCGTACAGCGTAGTGCTTTTGGATGAAATTGAAAAGGCACACCCGGATGTGTTCAACATCCTGCTGCAGGTACTTGACGACGGTATTCTTACCGACGGTCTCGGCCGCCGCGTGGATTTCAGGAATACGATCATCATCATGACCTCCAATATTGGGGTACGTGACCTCAAGGATTTTGGTGCGGGCATCGGCTTTGCCACCAAATCCAAACAGGCTAACGAAGAAGAGATCATGAAGAGCACCATTCAAAGTGCCCTGAAGAAAGCGTTCTCACCGGAGTTCCTGAACCGTCTTGATGATGTAATCATCTTCAATTCGCTGCAGCGCGAACACATTCACAAGATCATCGACCTGACGCTCGGCAAACTTTTCACACGGATTACCGCATTGGGTTATCATGTGGAGCTCAGCGATAAGGCGAAGGACTTCCTCGCCGAAAAGGGCTATGATCATCAATTCGGAGCCAGGCCGCTCAACCGTGCAATCCAGAAATACCTGGAAGACCCGGTCGCGGAAGAAATATTGAGGGGTGAAGTGGAGGAAGGCGGCACCATCACGGCGGATTACGATGGAAAAGGTGATGTACTCACGGTCAAAGTGAAGAAGGCCAAAGCCTCCCCAAAAGAAAAAAACGGGTAAAATTCAAAAGTTGATAATTGAAAAGGCGGGGGAACCCGCCTTTTCTTATTTAGTAGGCGCCGAGATACTTTCTCAGGAACCACTCCAATGAAACGAGCAGCAGCAGAACAAAAAACACGATCTTCAAGTTAATCAGCGGATGGAAGGATTCCTCGGAATGGATGACGCTTCTGGTTTCCAGTGATGACAGGTCTCCAGGCAGCCGGTCCAGGCTGACCAGGGGATAGAATTTTCCGCCTGAACTTTCGGAAAGTTTGCGCAACAGGCTAAAATCAGCTGTGAGGTTCTGCGATTCCTGGTTTTGCTCGGTCATCAAAAACTCACCCCGAACTTCTTCCTTCTTGCCTTTGATCGCCGTGGAGGCCCTGTAACGGTATACACCTTCTTTCAGACCGCCAATGCGATAACGGTTATTTCCAGGACCGATCACATACCGGTAAGCGATGGCCTTTCCCTGTTCATCACGCAGTTCAAGATCAATGGTGTTTCCGAATACGGGCTCAAACAAGTCATTGTAAACCTGGCTCTCCATCACCGCAGGACCATCGCTCGTGAACTCCAGCTGCAATGGAAAGCAACGGAACCTCCGGCGGTCATCCCGGGTGCTGAGGTATTGAAGGAGTTTTGAGAAGAGTTCATCAAAGGATGCTGTCTTCTCTGTTTCCTGGTATTCATTCATCCGCCATTTCCAGATATTTTCGCCTGCCAGCACAGCAATCTTCTGATCGTTCTGCTCCATGGTAAACAGCAGTGGCCTGTCTGTAATCACACTGCCAATGCGCTGATGTAATATTGTCTTGGCAAAAGCAGGGTAGGAAAACTTACCAAAAGGAACCTCCACCGGCGGGTACCGGGAAATGTTTGTGTTGAGGTTATCTGAAAAACCAAGGTCGCGGTATTCCGGATTGAGCACAGTTTGGACCTCGTCGCGCTGCGTGGTGGGCTCAAAGGTTACGGGAATGCCTACAGTAGGCAGCAGCTTCAGTTGGGTTTTCTGGCCCACAATGATGAGCGCAGAAGACCTGGCCTTGAGAAAGGCCGAGAGGATCGCGGTCGTTTTTCCTTCCTGATCGGGACTTTGGTGCGCGATGATCAGTTCCACTTTTCCGGGTTGCAGCAAAGCAGGGTCAGCTTCCCTGATGCCGGGGATGTGAACTATCAATTCATAGTTGGGATTTTTTTCCACCACATTGCGCAGTGCTTTGATGTCCGGGTGGGGCGACCTGGCCAGCAACAGGATCTTTTTCTTGCCTTCCACTACCTCTACAAAAGCGCTGGCCCGGTTATTCCTGATATTAGTTTCATGCTCAACGGGCTCCACCCGTATTTCAAGCCGCTGGATTCCCTGTTCCCCTGCCTCGAGCTGAAAATCATACTCCAGCAACCCCTTCAGTCCGGTATTTTTCTTCTGTTGCTGGATGACTTTGCCCCGCTGAATAACCTGTACGTTGATGTCCTGGTTGGCAAATCCGAAAATACCAACCTCCACCCTCAACGGAAATTTGTTTCCCTGGTAAACAATACGGTTATAGGCTACATTTCTCAAAACCACATCTGAGCGCTGCGTGGTGTCGCCAACGCCCACTGTATAGACGGGGGTGCGCAGTTGAAGGTAAAGGGGTGATAATCCATTGTTGTAGATGCCGTCAGACACCAGGACAATGCCCACCAGGTTTTTTCCTTCATACCGGCTTACTGTTTCCCGCAAGCCAGTAGCAAGGTCAGAATTACCCCCAGTGAAATGAATGCTGTCTGAAACTCCTGTCAGGTCGCTCAAAACAACGTCGCGGTTTTGCTTTTGCAATTCCGCGATGGTCCTCCGGACGGCCTTCAACACTTGCGCTGTGTCCGTAGCCTGTTTGACAGAGCGGGAATTATCCACAACTACCGCAAGGGCTGGTTTCTCAACAATATTTTCCGTCTGCTTCATGATGGGGCCCAGCAGCAGGAACATCAGCAGCGTCGCGAGGACCGCGCGAATACCGAAGAGGATTCGGTTCATTGTCTTGGTCCAGCTGTATTTGGAAGAATACAAAACGTAGGCGTAACCTGTACCCAATGCGAGGCAGAGGAGAAAATAGAGGGGGGAGTATTCGAAGATTATCCTTTGCATGGGGTGGCCGCTGCTGGTTACTGTATAGTGGAAGCTGGCCGTGCAGACCTAATCGAAGTAAACGTGTCCATAAATGGGATATGGGCTGGAATCAAAGTTTGATAAGATAGTTCCAGCAACTCACAAGGACCAAAAACCATCGTAATGACACAGAAGATTATCCCGGGTCCGCTCAAGCCAGACTCCAGTGGATAGAAGCCAGAAGCTATTTCAATACCCATATTTCTCCTTCCACAATTTTCTTAAGTAGCTTCTCATCTCCTCTTCCCTGGCATTCTGTCCCGGGTCATAAAATTTCTGACCAGCGATGTCGTCAGGAAGGAATTCCATGGCCACAAAGTTATCCTTAAAACTGTGAGCGTACTGGTATTCTTTGCCGTACCCCAGATCTTTCATGAGTTTTGTCGGCGCATTCCTGACTGACAACGGCACCGGCAAGTCCCCCGTTTCACGCACCTTGCCCAAGGCGCTGTCAATGGCAACATAACTCGCATTGCTTTTGGCGGAGCAGGCCAAGTAGACAGCACACTGGCTCAGGATGATCCTCGCCTCCGGGTAACCGATCACATCCACGGCCTGAAAAGTAGTAGTCGCGAGTACCAGGGCGGTGGGGTTTGCATTGCCAATGTCTTCCGAAGCGAGAATCACCATCCTGCGGGCGATGAATTTGACATCCTCTCCTCCTTCGATCATGCGCGCCAGGTAGTAGACGGCCGCATTCGGATCGCTGCCCCGGATGGATTTGATAAACGCCGATATGATGTCGTAGTGCTGTTCGCCGCTTTTGTCATAAATGGCGATGTGCTTCTGCGCCACTTCCATCACCAGTTCGTCGGTAATTGTGATATCGCCGGAGATGGATTCAGCCATCAGCTCCAGCAGATTCAGGATCTTGCGCGCATCTCCGCCGGAGATATTGAGCAGGGCATTGTATTCCCTGATATGAATGGTCCGCCCTTTCAGTTCCACATCCCGCTTCAAAGCCTGGTCCATGAGGGCAAGCAGTTCATTCTCCCCTAACGGCTTCAGCACATAAACCTGGCAACGGGAAAGCAAGGCCGAGTTGACCTCAAACGAAGGGTTTTCAGTGGTGGCTCCAATCAATGTGATGGTGCCTTTTTCCACTGCACCAAGCAAGGCATCCTGCTGCGACTTGTTGAAGCGGTGGATCTCGTCGATGAACAGTATGGGGCGGTTCGTGTGTTTGGCCTTTTCGATGACCTCACGAACATCCTTGACCCCGGCACTGACGGCTGACAGGGTATGAAAGGGCCGTTTCACTTCATTGGCGATGATGTTGGCGATGGTGGTTTTGCCTACGCCCGGGGGACCCCAAAGGATCATGGAGGGAACATTGCCAGTTGATATTGCCTTACGGATAATGCCTGTGGGGCCAACCAGGTGCTCCTGCCCTACCAGCTCTTCCAGCCTGGAAGGCCTCATGCGCTCTGCGAGTGGTGAAGATGAACCCAGGAGTGCCATCAAATCATCAGTAAGATAAACAGGGCATTAACGCTCATGCCTACCAGGGCAAACACAAAGAACAGAAATAGGAAAATGAAATACTTGAAGATCGTTTTCCTCCAGCTTTGCCCGTACATCCTCTTCATGGCCACCAAGAGGTAAACAAAAATCCAGAACCCAATGATTGTAGCGACCCAGTCGAGCGACGGGAACAGGTTAAAGGCCATGAAGAATGATCCTGCGAGGTAAAAGAAATTATAGTAGTAAATGGAGAAAACCAGGTGTTCGCTGTAGAAATAGTCACGCCTGATATAGAGAAGCTTCAGGATCAGGGCAAATACAGGAAGGAGAAAGAAAAGGATCTTGGAAAAATTTTCCATGAAGGCCTTCCCGAAATCCTTTGCGAAGCCCTGCATGTTGCCCTTGTATTTCTGGTTGAGCTCTATTCCCCTGATGGTAAACTTTCTTGTCAGCCAGCCATCCCTTTTCCCTTCCGGCAGCGCCTGCTGAGCCGAGTCATACTCACGGACAGAATCATAATCAGAGGGGCTTAGTTTGATCTTCCCGTCTCCGTTATTTCTTTTCTTTTCAACGGCTGACTTGATGGAATCGCCCAGCCCCGGCAACACCGTGTTCAGTGTTGAATCATTTGAGGAAATGGCATTCATGACCGAGTCCACGTGTTGAATGTTGGCGCCCTTTCCCTCTTTATCCCCTGAGACCTTGATCAGGTTGGAGGGTTCGTCAGCATCAGAAAGTGAAAAGAACAACAGAAAGAACACAAAGCTGATGAACACATACATGCGGGCCGGGTGATAGTAACTCTCGCGGCGCCCTGCATTGTATTCTTTCGCGAGAAAACCAGGTCGGGTGATCAGGTATTGCGCCGTACGCAGGAACTTACCTTCGTAGCTCCAGAATGATGAAATAAAATTGCTGAGCAGCTCACCCAGCGTTTGCCTTTTGGGAATATCTTTCTGGCCGCAATGGTGACAGTAATCATCGATCAACAGCGTGCCGCAATTCAGGCAATGGTCATTGTGCCGGTGCGATTTGCCTGATTGCTCAGCTTCCACCATGCCTTCCGCGGCCGGAAATGCTTTGCTCAGCTCATCCATGCTCAGAAAGCTACTTTCTTCAGGGCCTCCACAGTCTTTTCCAACATGCGGTCATCCACATCCAGGTGCGTAACCATGCGGATTTCGGTCGCGCTGAATGGTAGTGCTTTGATTTGATGTTCCCCAAGTTTTGCCAGGAACTTATCGGGTGTAATTCCATCTGCCAGTTCGAAAATAACAATGTTCGTGTCTACGGGCATCATGGACTTCACATAGGGTTTTCCCGACAAGGCCTTGCCAAGCTCTTTTGCCCGGACATGGTCCTCCTTCAGTCTATTGATGTTGTGGTCCAGGGCGTAGATGCCGGCAGCCGCGAGAAAACCGGCCTGCCGCATCCCACCCCCAAATGCTTTCCGCATGCGGCGTGCCTTTGGCTCAAACTCTTTCCTGCAAACAAGTACGGAACCTACCGGCGCACCCAATCCTTTTGAGAGGCAGATCGACACAGTGTCAAACAAAGGGGCAACATCCTCCGGGCGGTCTCCGGTTTCTGACAATGCATTGAAGAACCTCGCTCCATCCAGGTGCAAGTGCAGTCCCCTGGACCGCGAGAATTCAGCAATTTTCCTTATCTGTGAAAGGCTGTAATAGCTGCCCGCTTCCCGCACAATGGTATTCTCCAGTGCAACAACCGAAGTGATTGGATAATGAGAATCAGGAGAGTTGATGTTGGCGGCAACCTCCTCCACTGATAATCGACCGCGATCACCGGGCAGCAATCGGACACTCACGTTGCTGTTGCCGGCCAGTCCGCCACCCTCGTATTTGTAGATATGTGCTCCCTTGTAGCAGATGACCTCATCATAAGGCTGCGTGAGCACCTTGATACCAATCTGGTTGGTCATCGTACCTGATGGGCAATAGACGGCGGCGCCGAGTCCCAGAAGGCTGGCGCACTTCCCTTCCAGTTTCTTCACTGAGGGGTCTTCCCCGAAAACGTCGTCGCCGACTTCGGCATTCATCATGGCCTCCAGCATGCCTGGAGTCGGTTTGGTTACGGTATCACTGCGCAGGTCTACGATCATGTTGCGGTAATTTCAAAGGCTGAAAATACGAAAAACGGCCAACGAAATTAAGTTGAATTCGGTGAGCATCACCTCTAGCCTGCCCCATCCTGGAGAGCGTGGAGAGGCGCTAAACATTAATATTGCTTCCTTTGACGTTTACTGCCTCGCCTATCTTTAATTTTGTGCTTCAAATTAAATAAATCAGGATGAAAAAATTCTTTGCGTTTACAATTGCCGCTATCACGCTGATCTGTGTTACCAACGCCACTGCCCAGTTTTCAGGCGGTCTTGAAATGGGTCTTCCCATGAGCACTTTTTCTGAAGTTGCCAAAGTCGGCGTGGGGGCGTCAGCCAGGTTTGATACTGCCATTAAGAATAAAATTAGCTGGACGGGTTCGGCCGGATATCTATCCTTTGGTGGCAAGGATTTTACGGTTGGCGCTAATACCGGAAACTACGGGAGCATCTCCTTCATTCCTATTTCAGGAGGTATTAAGTTCTATTTCAGTGAGGACGGCACAGGCGTTTATGCTGCTGCAGATTTGGGAGTGAACTTCATTTCCTATAGCGTTTTGAATCCTAACTCCGGTGGTGGCGGTGGCTACACCATCGGATCGGCAACGGCTACCCGGATTGGGTTGTCTCCGGGCATTGGGTATCGGGTAGGTAGCTGGGACTTTGCAGGAAGATTCAATATCGTTACTGACTTCACTTACCTGGGTCTGCGGGCAGCTTATGTATTTGCCGGAAAGTAACAGACCGGGAATAGGTTACATGGGAAGGTGAGCCTACGGGACCAACAACTCAATAAAGTTGCAGTTCCGCGAACAGGGATTCCAGCTCTTCCCTGCTCTTGTTCAGTTTGGCCCGAAGTCTTTCCAGCATGGTTTCCTTGTCTCCTTCTTCATAGACAAAGTCCTCATCGCGCAGGACGGGGAATCTCATTTTGAGCATCGCCTTCTGTTCTCGCCAGCTTCTCACAATATTCATAGCATGTAAGGTACTCAGAAGAAGGGAATGGCCGAGATGATGTTTTCAAAAGGGGTAGATGAAAAGGGTCAGCAGCCGATCTATCCTGCCACAAACCGCAACCAATTAGTCAAAACAGGCCATTTGGTTTTTAGTCGGTATGGGTCTACTTTTGTGGTTCTAAATCGCGGGGTGGAGCAGTTGGTAGCTCGTTGGGCTCATAACCCAAAGGTCGTAAGTTCGAGTCTTACCCCCGCTACAATCAAGATGTGAATAGCCCTGTAAGTCAAAGACTTACAGGGTTTTTCTTTTTATGGGGGACACTTTGAATAAAAATTGATTATTCAATCCAGATAGAAGCTGTCCCCCTCATCTGTCCCCTAAGGTCGATTTTTTCCCATTTCTCCCCCCTGGATTAATTGCGCCCCGGTTAGCGCAAAAGTTGTAATTGTGAACAGTTTGCAGGTTTGCGGTTGATGAACGACTCTTTTGCGAATCGCTGTTCCTTCCCTGTTATTGTCAGTAAGAGCGTTTCAAAAGGGCCACAAACGTGGTGGACATATCGTAGGTTGACGAACTATTGTAAGATGAATACCCCGCAAGGTCCCATCCTGCCGAATCAAAGAAATTGAGGGCCTCTACGAATCCGGTGAATAGAACGACTTTACCCTTATCGTCCTTTATAACCATGTTCTTATAATTGCCCTTTACTTGGCCGAAGTCTATCATTACCGTGGCCGTCCGATTTCCGGAAAACGGGTTGCCACTTTCCATCGTGGTAAGTCTGATATAATGGGTATTGATTGAATCAATGGACATTCCATTTACTGTAAACACCTTTTTTTGACCCTGTGATAGGCCAGGGAGTAAGACCATGACAATAATCAGCGTTTTCATTACTGCATAGATGCGTCTTGTTTCCATTGGTATAGGGTTTATTGGTTACTTCAATTTAACATAGATTACTCAGGTTAAATAGGGGTATTGAAAATGGATACTCCGAAACACTCTACCTGTGGTCTACTAGTGGTGAGAAGTACAATAGATAAAAAGAGTCACCAAATTACTCTTTCAGGGGGTCGGAAGGGTTAGCATCCGAAGGGATTTCAGGTATATCAACAATTTCTTTTTCGCTAGCATCTGTAGTTTCTGAAATATACAGATAGGCAATGCTAAGATTTCTTATGTCAGAGTACTTCAATATAAACCTCTGCCCAGGAATACTGTAATACCTATCATCAATGTTCTGTTCATCAATGTTCTGAGGTGAATCATTTTTTAATTCTCGTCTATAAACTTTGATTAAACTGATAGTCGAGAGGCCCTCCTCACTGTTCTTTAACTCAAATGATTCAATGTATCCGGTCACTAGCGTCCTATTAAAATAGTTAGGCTGTTCTTTGACATGTTGATTTACAGAAGGTTAGGTTACCAAAATGATCGTGACGATTTGATTCCTAGATTCGTCAAAAATCGAATTTATGAACACTGGAAGGTACGTTTTCTCTCAAGTTGTTTTGCACCTTCCGGCGCGCGTTTTTGATCGATTTGTTGAGCATTACGAAGGTAACAAGTATGTAAAACATTTTACATGTTGGAATCAATTGCTCTGTATGATGTTCGGTCAGATAAGCGGCCGAGAAAGTTTAAGTGACCTTCTCATGAGCATAAATCCTCATAAAGCGAAGTTCTATCATTTAGGTTTCGGTAAGAATGTTAGTAAAAGCCAGCTTGCTTTTTCAAACGAAAAGAGAGACTGTCGCATTTTCGAGGAGTTTGCTTATTCAATGATTAATAAAGCCAGGGCCTGCGCGGCACCGGATTCAGATTTTAAACTAGATATCGCAGGGCCAGTGTATGCTTTTGACGCAACTTTAGTTGACTTGTGTCTCAATGTTTTCTGGTGGGCCAAATACAAATCAACCAGTGGCGCTGTAAAAATTCATACACTGATCGATGTGAAAACCTCGATCCCTTGCTTTGTTCACATTACCCCGGGGGCAGTTCATGACGTCAGGGGGTTAGATGTTCTTGAATATGAAAATGGCGGTTTTTATGTCTTAGATCGAGGTTATTTTGATTTTAGAAGACTCTTCATCATTCATTCACATGGTGCATTTTTTGTAACTCGCCCGCGAAAGAACTTTGTGTTCAATCGCACAGAATCACGAAAAGTGCAAAAGAAGAAAGGAATACTGGTTGACCAAACAATTACGCTATCCAGTTTTTATTCTCTTCAGGGCTATCCAATTGAACTCAGACGAATAAAATTCTACGACAAAGAAACACAGAAGAGATTTGTCTTTATCACGAACAACTTCGAACTGCCTGCTGAAAGCATTGCCTTACTTTACAAGTATCGCTGGAAGATAGAGTTGTTCTTCAAATGGATAAAGCAACACTTAAAAGTTAAATCCTTTTGGGGAACCTCGGCTAACGCAGTGCGGATACAAATATATACTGCCATAATCACCTACACATTGATTGTGATTATCAAAAGCAAATTGAAATGCACCTTGTCTAATTACGAGATTCTCCAAATCTTAAGCATATCCTTACTTGACAAGGAGCCCTTAAAAGACTTGCTTTCTAACTCTGTAAATCAAGATGTCAAAGAACGAAATCTGAATCAACTAAAATTTGACCTGTTTTAATAGGACGCTAGTGCTGGTATCCCTATAGCTAATATACGTATTGCTGATATACGCTCTTGTGGGAATGTGGAATTGATTCATTTCAATACTGAGCAGTCAGGAGCGCAATCAGACAGGTTCCTAAACAGCCTTCATCGCCTGGTCCACATCATTCATAATGTCCTGGATAGACTCCAGTCCTACGGAAATCCGGATCAGACCCGGCGTAATGCCAACAGCCATCCGCTCCGCCTCCGTCAGCTTGGAGTGTGTGGTCGATGCCGGGTGAGTGGCAATGGTCCGGGTATCGCCCAGGTTGGCGGAATGCGAAATCATCTTCAGGGCATTCAGAAACTTCCGGCCCTTGTCAATACCGCCCTTGATCTCAAAAGTAACGATCCCTCCTCCCAGCTTCATCTGGTTCTTCGCCAAAGCATGTCGCGGGTGCGAGGGTAAGAAAGGATATTTCACGGCAACCACCTGGTCACTCTTCTCCAGGTGCCCAGCCAACTGCATGGCGTTTTCACAATGGCGGTCCATCCTGACGGCCAGCGTCTCCAGGCTCTTTGATAAAATCCAGGCATTGAAGGGAGACATCGACGGCCCGGTGTGGCGGGCAAAGAACCTGACTTCCCTGATCAGCGCTTTGCTGCCCAGCACGGCACCTCCGATGACGCGTCCCTGGCCATCGATGAATTTCGTAGCGGAATGGGTCACCAGGCCAGCGCCCCATTTCAGCGGGGTCTGCAAATACGGGGTGGCAAAACAATTGTCAACATTGAGTATGATGTTGCGACGCTTCGCCAAAGAACCCAGCCACTCCAGGTCAATGATGTCCAGCGCCGGATTGGACGGGGTCTCAACAAAAATCATCTTCGTGTTGGGCAGAATCTTCTGCTCCCATTGCTCCGGAGAATCATTCACGTCAACGTAGGTATGCGAAATGCCAACTTTTGGAAAAATGGTCGTCAGGATCTGGTGGGTGGAACCGAACACGGAACGTGAGGCAAGAACGTGGTCGCCGGATTTCAGCAACGCAGCCATACTAATGTACATGGCCGCCATGCCGGAAGCTGTTGCAATGCCGTCCTCCGCCCCTTCCAGGAGGCAGAGTTTCTCGATAAACTCCGTCGTATTCGGATTGGAGAACCGCGTGTAGATATTTCCGGCGACTTCATCCGCAAACAAGGCCCGTGCCTGCTCGGCATCCTCAAAGACAAAACTTGAGGTCAGGTACAGGGGCACGGAGTGCTCCCGGAACGAGGTACGCTCAGCCTGGTGCCTGACGGCATCCGTTTCAAAATTCCTTTCTTCACTCATACATTCACTTTAGATCCTTGTGGAGCAGGGGTTGACAACAAACTTCCCAATATCATCGCTAAAATACTGACAATCGTTGAAGGCACCAGCGGATGGATATCCGATTGGTCGTTCAGGACCAAAAACAGCCAGGTGAGGAATCCAAATACCATCGACAGCATGGCACCCGTGGCATTGGCCTTCTTCCAGTACAGTCCAAACGCGAGCGCCGCGAACAGGGTCACCAGGCTGAGCACCGAGGACTCCCCCACCAATTCGTAGATGTTGGACCGAAGGCAAGCCATGATGGTCGCGATGGCACTGAACAACAACACAGACCCGCGCGTCAGCAGCAGCATCTGCTTGTCAGTCAACTTCTCCTTCAGGAGGGGCCGCACCAGGTTTTCTGAAAATATGGCAGCTGGCGCCAGGATCGCTGAGCTCGTCGTGCTCATGATGGCCGAAAGCAGTGACCCAAAGAAGAGAATCTGAACAGCAAGGCTGGTATGGCGCAGCACCATCATGGGCAAAGCCAGCTGGGTATCTCCATTGACAAAATCAGGATACAGGTGCCGTGTGCACAGGCTGATAAACAGCGGAAGCATGGCCACGGTCAGGTAAAGGATGGCTGCATAGTAACACGACCGGACTGCCGTGCTGGCCGATCCCGACGACATGGAACGCTGAAAAACATCCTGGGACGGGATCGATCCGAGTCCCAGCACGGACCAGGCCGCGATGTAACCGGTCACCTCCTTCCATTCAGGTTTTGGCAGGAACCTGAATGTCTGGGGATGCACCTCCTTCAGGACATTGGCCACCCCGCCTGCCTCACGACCCAGCACAATGGCCAGCGCCACCAGACCGACAATGATGATAATGCCCTGGATAAAATCGGTAACGGATATGGCCCACATCCCGCCGATGTAGGTGTAGAAAGTCACCACCAGCGCGCTGATCACCACGCCTTGCCAGATGGCCAAGCCAGTAACCACGTTGAGGATCAGGCCCATGGCGACCAGCTGTGCGGCGATATAGCCCACGTACGGCGGCGCAAGGAATACGCTGGCCACCAGTTCAGCGCGGGGTCCATAACGCACCTTGAAAAAATCACCCAGGGTCAGGAGGTTCATGTTGTACAGTTTCCGGGCGAAGAAAAGGCCGAACAGCACAAGGCAGAGGGCGGCGCCAAACGGATCTTCAATCACGGAATACAACCCTCCCTTGAGGAATTCCGAGGAAGCCCCGAACACCGTTTCAGATCCAAACCAGGTTGCAAAAAGTGCCGACGAGCTCAGGACAATGGGAAGGCTCCTGCCTGCCAGCATGAAGTCACCGGAGGTCTTGACCCGGCGCGACGCCCAGTATCCGATGAGTACAGTCAGGGCAAGGTATGCGATGATGGAAGCGAGGAGCAACTAATGTCGTTTGGACAAAAATAGCCGTTTTTTATCCTCACCCTAGGAATGGCTATTTCTGTTTCTTCAATTGGAAAGTCCGGGTGACATTGAAGCCCAGCCGGATGCCGCCATTGAAAAAGTCGTCTGTCGTTTCCGTCAGGTAGGCCCGCTCCGTTAGCCCCTGCGAGTTGGTCATGACCAATTGAAATACGTGCCCTCCGGTTTCGATGTCTATCCCAAAGCCAAGGGGATTGTAATAAGGATTGGCAGAGGATACATCGAACCGGTAATAATATTCCGTGGTCAATGCCACACTGCGCGATACCTTGAACCGTCCGCCAAAACCCAGCAGCGCCTGGTTGTTGCTTTCAATGGATTTGTCGACCGTGTTTTTGTGCACGAGGCTGGGCATCAGCTGCAAGGACAATTTTGAACTGAATTTGCGGGCAATCAGCAATTGACCGGTGTAGGACAGCCGGTCCTGCAGCTGAATGTCATAGGTGGCATCTTCCTTTTTCGGAGAGGTTTTTACAGCGGCGATACCAAAGGCGGTAATTGTCACGGGCATGTTCACCACTCCCGTGCTTTGCCGGGTCAACTTGTAGCGGGCATAGGTATCGATGGTCTTGTCATACGCATTACGGCCGAAGCCCACACCGAGCCGGTCGGTAAGACCATATTCCAGGCCAAGCCTGGTGTAGGCTAAATCCAAACCGAAGAGTTCATACAAGCCCCCGCTGATAGGGCCAAAGCGGTGGGCAAAAATAAATTCGAGTGCTCCCTTTCCCTTGGTTTCAACGGTTTGTCCGTTGACGAGCCTGGTGCTCTTGAAAGTGGCGGTTGTGTATTCCGTTGCCGGCTTTGCCGATTTTTCCAGTTCGCCCAACAGGTCTTCCTGTGCCATCGCTGCAAGCGGTACCAGGATAAAAAGAAGGAGGATGCTATTTGGTTTCATAAGGTTTATAGGTAAAGTCCAGGGTTACTTCAACTTGTTCAGCGATGTTCTTCCACAGCAATTGCGGGCGGGCCACGGCATAGTCTTCCAGCCTGACGATGAAACTGGATTTCAAGACGATCCTGCTATTTGCAATCTCAATCGTTCCGGCTGCCTCGATGTCTTTGGTCACGCCGTGTATGGTCAGTTTGCCCGATGCCTTTGTGTTTTGTACTCCGGTGGCACGCGGATCATAGCCGGTGAGGGTTCCCTGGAAGGTGGCTTTCGGAAATTTATCCGACTCCATGTACTTCTCATTGAAGTGTTCCTGCATCAGCGACTTATCAAACCGGAAGTCTTTTATCGCCATGGAAAAGGCCACCTGGCCCGTTTCCACCATAAAGATGCTGGAAGCATTCTGGTTGACAGCGGTTATGTCCTCAATAGTCGCCTTGGAGAAAAATGATACAGACGATTTCTCCACGACATATTTCTGACCGTGAACCTCCCCGACCAGCAGGACCAGGAGGCATAAGACCCATTCTTTTCTCATAGGTGATTAGTTATTTGGAGCACCATCATCCACCCAGCAGGCAATCTGTTTGATTTGAGTGTCACTGAGCGAAGGCCCGCTGCCGATGGGCATACTCCGGTTTGAAGTCCGGCTTTTGATCTGACTGGCTTTGGCGGAAACATCAGCAAATTTTGTCCAGTCCCGACCGGAAGAACCGGCACCATGGCATCCGCTGAAATTACAGGAGGCAACAAAGATCGGAACGATCGTTGATGCATAGCTGATTCCGGTACTGCCCCTTGGAACAGTCACCTGCAATACGCGTTCACAGTCAGTATTATCCTTCACGATGATCGAATGACTGCCATCGCCCTGGTTTTGGAAGGTCAGCGTTGTACCGAACACACCGTTGTCGATCTTGGCCTGGTACGGAGGCGTGCCCCCTGTTGGCACCACCGTGATTGTGCCATTGTCCGTGAAGCACTGGTCGTCAAGGGTTGTGCTTGCGGTAGCAGACAAGGTTGAATTGGCAGCTGCCAAATCAACCGCAACAGAGACCTTGCATCCGTTTTTGTCTTTGGCTGTGATCAGGTAAGAACCCGGCGCCAACTTCTCGAAGACAGGATTGGTCTGGTAAACACCATTGCCAAGGCTGAAGTTATAGGGCTCGAGTCCGCCGGTAGCCAGGACGGTGATGGATCCATCGATGGACTTGCAGGAAGTTGCGTCAAGTTTACTGACGAGGCTGGCCGCGAGGTCTGACTTAGTACAATCAAATTTCGGTTCAGGGATCTCGTTGTTAACGCAGGAAGTGACGTAGATCGAGGAAACAACAATAATGACCAGGCAGTACAGGGTCGGCTTCATGGTGATGGGATTTTCGCTGTGTCTGCACTACCACCCCCTGCACAATTCGGATTCAAAATATGAAAAGGAACCCATACCCAACGCACCAAAAAAGAAAATCCCCCAAAGTCCTTGACCCCGGGGGAAATTCCTGTCTATAGTTGGCTTTAATCTGAATCGAAGATAGCGGGACGCCCCGGGGCGGCCAATCGGCGGACGGCGGAAAGAATCTATCGCGGCTGAACGGGCGTTTTTGGCGGCAAAGCGTTTTTGACCGTATCCAAGCGTTGAAGGGAATCGAGCTCCCGGGCCTGATTTGCGCGTTTCTTTGCCCCCGGGAAAGTCGTCTTTTGGCTGACATCATAGATGAGGGCGCCAAAGGCACTCGATAATACCAACGCAAATCCCAATAAGATCTTCCTTGAGCGTGTCATCAAATCACCATGGAAATGTCCGGCAAGGTATCAAGCGAACGATTAAAATGAAAAAGGGGCGTTCGCCCCTCTTCGATTACTTTACTTTGTTCACTACTTCCGTGAACGCTTCTGGATGGTTCATCGCGAGGTCGGCCAGCACCTTGCGGTTCAGGTCGATGCCTGCTTTCTTGAGTTTACCCATCAGCTCGGAGTATGACATTCCATGGAGCCTGGCACCGGCGTTAATCCGCTGGATCCACAAACCGCGGAAGTCGCGTTTCTTGGCTTTGCGGTCGCGGTAGGCATAGACGAGACCTTTTTCAATCGCATTCTTGGCGACGGTCCATACATTTTTCTTTCTTCCAAAGAAACCTTTGGCAAGTTTGAGCACCCTCTTGCGCTTGGCGCGGGATGCAACGTGATTGACTGAACGTGGCATTTGTTAAATTTTTTGGTTGTTGGCGCCCTCTGTTTGTCGGGGACTTGTCAGGCCAAAAACCGGGTTAAACATTTGAAAACCTCCACCTCCCAACACAATTGGGACGGCAGACTACTTGGCGTAAGGAAGCATAAGCCCGATGTTGTTCTCATCAACTGACTTGACGAGGGCGGCATGGCTCAGTCTTCTCTTCTGCTTTGTTCCTTTTTTGGTCAGGATGTGGCTCTTGAAAGCGTGCTTGCGCTTGATCTTACCGGTTCCGGTTACTTTGAAGCGCTTCTTCGCACCTGACTTTGTTTTTAATTTCGGCATTGTAGTATAACTGTTAATTCGACTATTTCTTTGAAACTCCCGGCTTCGGAGCCACCATCATGTACATCCTCTTGCCTTCCAGCTTTGGCAACTGCTCCACCTTTCCAATTTCTTCCAGCGCCTGCGCAAACTTCAGGAGGAGAATTTCACCCCGCTCCTTGTAGACAATTGACCTTCCCGCGAAATGCACATAGGACTTTACCTTAGCGCCCTCCTTGAGGAAGTTCACGGCATGCTTCACCTTAAAATTGAAGTCATGCTCATCCGTATTGGGCCCGAAGCGAATCTCTTTAACGACTGTCTTCTGGGCATTCGACTTGATCTCCTTCTGCTTCTTCTTCTGTTCGTACTTAAACTTGGAGTAGTCAATTACCTTGCAAACGGGGGGATCAGCATTCGGTGAAATCTCCACCAGATCCAACCCCTGGTCCTGCGCCAATTTGATAGCTGTCTGAATAGGATATACATCGACTTTGATGTTTTCCCCTACAACCCTGACACGGGGTGAGGTTATTCGCTCATTGACGCGATAAGGCTCTTCTACAACTCTTGGACGGAAGCCCCTGGTATAGGGACGCGGACGGTTACTGCCAGGTATAAATGCCACTCGTTGGGTTTAAGTTTAACTTCAAAAAGGCCTGTTTTATTAAACAGGCCGCAAATATCACCATATTTTCAATTTTTCCATGCTCGTGGACCGAAATTTTAGGGTTTTGGTCTATACAGGCATTGAAAATTCATCCAAAAACTGCTTTACAAATTCATTCAGGGTCACTGCCCCCTGGTCTCCCGCACCGTGCCTCCTGACAGCAACCTTCTGCTCGGCCGCCTCTTTTTCGCCTACAATGAGCATATACGGCACTTTCTTGACCTCTGCGTCCCGAATCTTCCTGCCAATCTTCTCATCCCGGTTGTCCAGGAAGCCCCGGATGTCCTGGTTCTTGAGTTCCTGGATCACCTTCTCACCGTAGTCATTAAATCGCTCCGAAATCGGCAGCACGGCCACCTGGTCGGGCGACAGCCATACCGGGAAGTTTCCGGCACAGTGCTCGATGAGCACCGCGATAAACCGCTCCAGCGACCCGAAGGGCGCCCGGTGTATCATGACCGGCTGGTGCTTCATATTGTCTGAACCAATGTATTCCAGTTCAAACCGCTGGGGAAGCTGGTAGTCCACCTGGATAGTCCCCAGCTGCCAGGAGCGCCCCAAGGCATCTTTCACCATGAAGTCAAGCTTGGGACCATAGAAAGCCGCTTCACCCTTCACCGCTACGGTCTTCAGGCCTCGCTCGTCTGCTGCTTCCTGTATCTCCCGCTCGGCCCTGTCCCATAATTCATCTTCACCGATGTATTTCTTCTTGTCGGCCGGATCCCTGAGGGATACCTGCGCGGTGTAGTTTTCAAAACCCAATGAATTAAAGACGTGCAGCACAAGGTCAATGACCTTGATGAATTCCTCCTTGACCTGGTCAGGCCGGCAGAAGATGTGCGCATCATCCTGGGTAAAGCCCCGCACGCGGGTCAACCCGTGCAATTCACCACTCTGCTCATAACGGTATACGGTTCCAAATTCCGCAAGACGTATCGGCAGGTCCTTGTACGAACGCGGCTTGACTTTGTAGATCTCGCAATGGTGCGGGCAGTTCATCGGCTTGAGAAGAAACTCCTCCCCTGCATCCGGTGTGTGGATCGGCTGAAAGGAATCCTTGCCGTATTTTTCATAGTGACCTGATGTAACATAGAGCGACTTTGCGCCGATGTGCGGTGTCACCACCGGATCGTAGCCGGCCTTGATCTGGGCCTTGCGCATGAACTGCTCCAGCCGCTCGCGCAGCACTGTTCCCTTGGGCAGCCAGAGCGGCAAGCCCATTCCCACATTCTCTGAAAAGGCAAACAATTCCAATTCTTTCCCAAGCTTTCGGTGGTCGCGCTTCTTTGCTTCCTCCAGCAGGTGCAGGTATTCTTCCAGCTCTTTCGCCTTGGGAAAGGTAATCCCGTAAATGCGCGTGAGCATTTTGTTCTTCTCATCACCACGCCAATAGGCGCCTGCTACGTTGAGCAGTTTGATGGCCTTGATGGCACCCGTATTGGGTATGTGCGGACCCCGGCACAGATCGGTAAAATTACCCTGCTCATAGAAGGTGATGGAGCCGTCAGCGAGAGCCTGCAGCAATTCAACTTTGTAGGGATCACCCTTCTTGCCGAAGAAATCCAGCGCGTCGGCTTTGGAAACATCCTTTCGTACAAAGACACTGTTCTTCCGGGCCAGTTCGGTCATCTTCGCCTCAACCCTGGCAAGGTCTTCCTCTCCAAAGGGTTTGTCGCCCAGGTCAACATCATAGTAGAACCCGTTTTCAATGGGTGGCCCGATTCCAAACTTCACGCTGGGATGCAAAGCCTCGAGTGCTTCCGCCAGCAAGTGTGCCGAGGAGTGCCAGAAGGCATACTTGCCGCCTTTATCATTCCATGTAAATATTTTGACGGAGGCGTCCTGTTGGATGGGTCGGCTCAGGTCCCAGATCTCACCATTGACTTCAATGGAGAGGGCCATTCTGGCCAGTCCTTCGCTGATGCTTAGCGCAATAGCCGTCCCGGTTACACCGGCAGGGTAACTGCGCGATGATCCGTCAGGGAGGGTAATTTTAATATCACTCATTAACACATGCAATTTTGAGGATGCAAATATGCGACTTTAATGCAGAAAAGCAGAGTTGGCTAGAGTTGAATCTGTACGCTGGCGAAAACACCAAAATTCCTGCTGTGCGGAGAATTAAGGTAGGTAAGGCGATGGACAAAATCGATCCGCAGAAACCTGAAAATGTTCTCGACACCATAACCAACCTCAACATAAGGATCTGCAGGTATCAGTTGTCCGATGTGATCGCTGGGGGTAACGCCGTCGGGTGAAGTGGGTGCGATCAGGGTCTTATTGCTGTCCCGCATCCCTCCCACCATCACGTTGGTGGTGGCCAGGAACCTCCACTTCAGTTTCTGAATGAGCGGAAGGCTGTTGAGAAAGAGTCCTTCAAAATTCTGGCGGTATTGCACGGAGGCATAGTGATCACTGACAAATTCTCCAAAGTTCATCAGGTTAAAGCTCACAGGGGTGTATACCCTGGATTGGTTGCCCAGGTGAACACCGAGCAAAGGATAAGGAAGATTGCTGAAGACATTTTCACCCGTCAGGTTCAGGTAGCCATTGCCCAAAGCGCCCATTTTCACCCGCTTGTAAATGTTCAGCCTTATTTTGTCATAGGTATAATCGCCGCCCCACCCGTTCTTGAAACCGTGCGTATAGCGCAGGGTGATCGTAGGCCACCGCCTTGACTCCAGGGCAAGCCGTTCCATGTCATTCTGCAGGAAAATCTGGTCGCGGGCATAACGCGACTCAAAGTAAACCTCTGTGGTATTGTACGTGTTGGCAATCGGCGAATTGGCTATGTCGGATGGGTTGGTGTAGAATCCGGTACTGTAAGTCGGGTTGAAATCATATTGGCGGAAAACCACTTTCTGCTGGAATCCCTTAAACAACTCGCGCTCAAAAGACACGCGGTACTCGGTATAGTAGGCGCTCTTGTCAAACCTGCCCCAGCGGCTGAAGTGTATAAACAACGGGAATTCGCCCAGGTAATCATCATCGAGGCCCAACCGGCCGAGGTCATGCCTGATCCTGAATGTGAGTGTAGTCCACTGTTGTCGGGACAGGATCTTCTTGGCAAATACCTGGTACTTGAACTGCTGGTCGCGAAAGCCATAGGCGAGCTGTGCCCCGTATTGCCAGGTGCGGCTGAATTTGATGTTGGTCTTGAAACCGGCCTGGAGCCTGATCCCTTCATGGTTGTTCCATGCAATGGCCCCCAGGTATGGACCCACCCAGACCTTTCCCGTTTTGTAATAGCCGTTGATGATCAGCTTGATGACATCCACGTAGGACTTGACGATGGGTATATTCTGGATGGTATCAATCATCGAGCGAACATTCTTGTCGGACGCGCTGAGCGGTTCATGCCGAAGGCTGTCCCACACATTGTCATTTACTTCCAGCGCAGCTTCTTCAGCCACCACGATGGCATGGTCATAAAAAGATGGCTTCTTGGGCTGGTTGATAACAAAATTCTTGTTGCTGACATAAAACTTCGCGAGCAGCCCCGCAGAATTGCTGGTGAGTTCCCCCACATCAATCAGGACCCGGCTTCTGACGGGCATCCACGCGCCACCCAGCACCTTTTCATACTCCTGCTGGATTTTGATCTTTTCAATGAAGTTGATGTTCGCCTGGTTGCCCATGGTCGCGTCGATCTGCTTGAGCGCGAAATCTTCCTTCGTGATCCACATCGTCCCCGTAAAGGCCAGCATCTGCTCGCTCTTCGGGAAGAAATCCAGGCGGTAGCAAAAGTCATTGCCCTTCATCGCGCTGTCCAGCAGTTCGTAATCGTAGTATAGTCTCCATCCGTCGGCGATGGGAGACACGAGCTCTTTTTTTCCGAAATTGAGCCAGTTCAGGTAGAAGTTATAATCCTGCAACGATGAGCCGACAATCTGTGAAACAAAGTTGGCGTCTTCCACCCCTACTCCATTGACCTTGGTTTTGAGGATATGTTCCGTTTTCAGTTTTGGGTTGTCGCGGTAGTAGAACTGGGAAACGCTTTCCGAGATGAATATAGGAAGGATGGGTTTTCCGTCCTCGCCCGCCATCCGGTCAAGGGTATCCAGCACCGCAGCAATCTTCTTCATCACCTTCTTCTCTCTCAGTTTGTCTGAGATGTTGTCAACATCAATTTCCATTTTTGAATACGTCTCGTATTCGTAGGCATCCAGTTTTCGCTTATCGTTTTTCTCCTTGTTTTTTATCACGCCGCGCAGAATGGGAAAAGCCGGATTTTCACCTGCCTTTACCACAACCTCCTGGAGCTTGGTGGTTTCTTCTACCAGCTGAAAGTTAATTTGCTGGGTTACACCTTTCCTGATCTTCTTTGCCTTGCCCTTGTACCCGATGTAGGTAGCCATCACGGAATCCGTCGGCTTGTTTGATTTGATTCTGAAGTTGCCGTCAAAATCGGTTGTCATCCCCATTGACGTGCCTTTGAACACGACGTTGACAAATGGAATAGCATCACCGGATGAAGCGTCGGTGACCTTGCCATACACCACGGTCTCAGGAACCTGGGCCATGGCATCGCCGGCGGCTGCAACAATTATGCAGGCAGCAACACTCAATATGAAGAAGTACCGGGGAAATGAGTTCACGAAAATCAATGGGGTAGTTTAGATTGCAATGGGCTCTTTGTCGCCCATGTGCTTCGGGGTGGTCTTCAATACATACAAGTCAAGGATCGCCATGGCACGGGCGAAATATTCCCTGACGGACACTTTCGCTGAAGGTTCCTGCTGTGGTCCCTGTGAAATAATCGCGACAGCGTCGATGTCAAAATAATGACTGATAAAAAGAGCGCGGTAAGAATGAAAGGGTTGTGTGATGATGGTGATGTGATCTTGTCCGAAGATTTCCTTACTGCGGATAACGGAATCCAGGGTGCGCAGCCCCGCATAATCCAAGGTGATCACTGAATCCGGTACGCCCAATTTGACCAATGCTTTTCTCATTTCCATGGGTTCATTGTAAAACCTGGTTCGGTTATCTCCGCTTACAATGATGTGGCTGATTTTCCCGAGCCGGTACAGGTCGGCGGCTGCCAGCATCCTACTGTCAAACAGCGGATTGGGCAACCCATTGGAGAGCTTGCTGCTGGTGCCCAGAACAAGACCCACCGGGTTGACCGGCACCAAGGCATAGTCCGAGAAAATGTCGCCCTTGGTACTTTCAACTACCCACCAGTTGCCGGCCAGCAACAACGCGGATGCAAGTATTACCGAAAACACACCAACCCGACCTACCTGCCTCCAAAGCATAAATTCGCCATCATTAAAGCCGCGCAAAATTAAGCAATTGACCTCAAAAATTCACGTTCCAGTAATTCAGCGCGCCTGACGACTTTTTTATACCATTCAAGCCTGAGCAGGTCCTTTTCGTGCTCCCGAAGCCCCCACGCCAGTTCACTTTTTCTAAGCCTGGAGAGCACGGCATTCAGGCAGATGGCAGCGCTCACGGAGATGTTCATGCTTTCCGTAAATCCGACCATGGGGATGTGCACTTTCAGGTCTGCCTGTTCAAGGGCAAAGCTGGAGGATCCCCGAAGCTCGTTGCCCATCACGATGGCAAGCGGTCTGTCTAATCCAACTTCTTCGATGGACAGGCCATCCGGGGAAGGATCTGTTACCGCAATCCGGTAGCCCCGTTCGCGCAACTGCCGAAAACAGGTCTCCGTGTTGTTGACTCCCTTCTTCTCTTTGTACCGGATCAGTTCAAGCCATTTGTTAGCCCCCTTGAGTACCTTCTTGTTTGTTGACCATTCGCTGGTGGATTCAATGATGTGGATATCCTGCAAGCCGAGACATTCACACGTTCTCATGACAGCGCTGGCGTTGTGCGACTGGTAGATGTCCTCGAGCACCAGGGTGATGTACCGTGTCCTTTGGTTGAGCACCCGGTCCATGAATTCCTTCTTGTGCCCGGAAACAAACTGGCCAAAGTGCTCAGTTAACATCCTGATTTGGTCCGGTGTATACAACGTGGGGATGCGGGGCGATTGAACCATGGTCCAAAGTAATCAAACAATACCAAAACCTGCCTCATCGGCTGACACGTATCAAGCCCTTCGGTTTGATCACGGGCAGCCTGGGCAGGCTGGCCAAAAACGATTTGTCCGGTTTTTATTAATTTTACGTCGGATTTTTTAGGCTATGGCAAGAGGTTTCCTCGTTTCAATCGTTTGTTTGTGTGTTCTAACCGCAAAGGCGCAGCCCTCGGCGGCTCCCGTCGTAGCGTCCGTCGTGCAGGAGAGGAACAACTTTGAAAGCAACTTCTCATTCCCCATCAGCCTTCGCTCCTGGGAGATTACCGATGATACTCTGGATGCATGGCGGCGTTGGGATCTTACAGAAAACTATTCCTTTGGCAAGGACCGCGGAAGCATCCCCATGATTACCGATCTGCAGGCCCTTCATCCTTATTTCCGTGATAAAGTATTGAGCCTCATCAGCGCCTGCCGCGAAAAAGGAATTGAACTGGCCATCGTAGAATCCTACCGCACGCATACCAAGCAAAACGAGTATAAATCCATGGGCAGGAAATACACACGGTCCAAGGGGGGACACTCCAAGCACCAATATGGACTTGCGGTTGATGTAGTTCCGATGATTGACACGGTTGCCCAGTGGCACAATTATGCGCTGTGGCGAAAAGTTGGCATCATTGGAGAGCGCCTGGGATTGCGGTGGGGCGGCCGCTGGCGACATCCCTTCGACCCCGGGCATTTTGAATGGACCGGCGGAACAGGAACCTATTACCTCGCCCGGGGAGTTTTCCCGACTATACCCAGGTCAGCGCACTACCCGTGTATTGCGGAAGACCTGAAAGAACTTCAGCGCCACTGGAGATCGTGGGAAACCGAACAATCATCCATAGCGCGAAAAGAACCGGTCAGGGTCACCGGCAAATCACAGGCAATCAAGTCTGTTGCCAGCGGCGGCAACGACTGACATGCAACTCTCCTTCCCGGAAGATTTTATTTTTGGCACCAGCACGGCTGCCACGCAAATTGAAACTGCCTTTGAACACGATTGGCAAGGCTACAAAGCCAGGGATGGCCAACGCTTCGAACGGACAACAGACCACGAGCTTCGTTTCAGGGATGACGCTGCCCTCATTGCCTCGTTGGCTCCGGGTTACCGCATGGGACTTTCCTGGAGCAAACTCCAGCGAGGCCCCAGGCAGGACCTTGATCCTGAAACCGTAACGCAATACCGGGACTTTCTGATGAATCTCCGGGAGCGGGGAGTCAAGGTCATGATGGTGCTGCACCATTTTACAAACCCCACCTGGTTTGCGGGCATGGGTGGTTGGGAAAAGGAAAGCAACATCAGCCTATGGCTGGATTTCGGGAGAAAAGTAGTCGAGACCTTCGGCGAGTATGTCACCCAGTGGAACACCTTCAATGAGCCTAATGTGTATGTCAGCTATGGCTGGATCACCGGGTTCTTCCCTCCATTCAAAAAGAATCCGCTGAAAGCATTGTCTGTTGTCAGGAACCTGGGTATGGCCCACCACAGGATGTATGACATAATCAAGCAATCATACCCACACCATCCCGTGGGCATTTCACACAATGCGGTTGTCTTCGCTTCGGAGAACTTCCTCGGCCGGCTGCCTGCCCGTATTACTGACTGGTGGTTTATGGATTATGTTCCCAGCTTTTTCGAGAAAACCGATTTCTTTGGCATGAGTTACTATGCCCGGGTGTCTCATGATCCGCTGCCAATCACTTTTGTGGATACGCCTGGGAAGATCGCTCAATACAACTTGCCTCACGACGATCTCTGGGAATATCATCCGCAGGGGTTGAGAACCTGCCTTGACCGCTATTGGAAGAAATACAGAAAACCGATCATCATTACCGAGAATGGCGTATGCGACGCTACGGACGTGCTGCGCCAGAAAGCCATCATTGACTATGCACACATTGTTCATCAGGCCATTGCGGACGGCATTGATGTACGCGGGTACTATTGGTGGAGTGCGTGGGACAACTTCGAGTGGCACCTGGGTCCATCCATGAGGTTTGGACTCTATGCGGTTGATCCTGTTACAATGAACCGGTCTGCAAAGCGCAGTGCGGACATTTTTTCAAGGTTGGCTCACCAGAAGACCATCCCAACTCTTTAACTCAACTGACCCCTTCGATGTGGGTCATCTCAATGGACTTCCTCTGGGACAGGTATTCCTGATACTCCATTGAATAGGTCATCCTGTTACTGACCACGTCATCATACAATCCAAGCATCCCGATGACCAGCTCCGCCGCTTCCCTCAAGCCGTGCCTGCTGCCATCGTGGGCAGTGACATAATCAGCCAGGTTGTGGGTTTTGGCAAACTGGTTGAGCATGGGGTTGCTGCTTCGGCGGATCATCATCCGCACACCGCACTGGCGTGCCACGTCCAGGTCCAGAATATCATCAAAGAAGAACATGACCTCTTCGGGCTTGCACCCTGCGGCAGAACAAAACGCCTGGAATGCCTGTCCCTTGTTCTTCATCCGTGAATACACGTAATGAAAATTCTCGCGGCGGGCCAGCAGTACGGCCGGGGGATTGTTCTCTCCCGTCATCACAGCGGCAACAGGCAGTGATCCGATTGCTTTCCACAAAGCATACCGCAGCAGGTTGGTGCCCATGGCATCCACTTCAGAGAAAATGCTTCCTTCGGCACCGCGCTTGGAACCGTCATTGAACACCCCATCCCAGTCAAAAATAACCGCCTTGATTTTCTTCAGCTTTCCTGAAAAAAGAGAAGGAGGAGAAACAAACTCCCCTCCTCCGCTTTGAAAAAGACTGATTACCTGCTCACTCATATGGCCAGGTCCTGGATGTCAATCATGCCCACCGGCTTGGTGCCGTCGAGCACGAGGATGGTATCTACATGTTTGTGCTTGAAAATATCATTGGCCACCGTCAGCGCATCATTATGCTGAACGGAAACCGGCGTTCCATAGGTAAAGTCGGACATTCTTTTCTTGAGGATATCCTGTCCTTCCTTCTGCAAAGCGCGCCGCATGTCGCCGTCGGTGAATATGCCTTTCACATTGCCGTCGGCGTCGGTCAGGGTGATGGCGCCAAAACCAAACTCAGTCATTTTAACGATGGCTTCGGTCAGGCCTGTGTTGATGTTCACAACGGGATTGATCGGGCTGATGACATCCTTCACGCGCATGGTCACAAGCCTGGTGTGCTCAATGAACTGCTCGGTTCCAAGGGTTGTCAGGTTGTTGTCGGTCAATCCTTTCATGATCTTCCAGGGAGCGGTGATGGTGTGGGCACCGGTGCTGATGGCATTCCGGATGTGCTCTGCATTCCTAACGGAGGAGAACATGATCTTGGTGTTGTATCCGTAATGGTCTACGGCAAATACGCACTGGGAAACCAGGTCAAGGGCGTCATGACCCTGGTCCTGCAGTCGGCCTACGAGGGGACATACATAAGAAGCGCCAGCCTTCATGGCCATGTAGGCTTGCTGGAGCGTATATACCAGGTGCACGTTGACCAGCAGGTTCTCATTCCTGAGCAGTTTGCATGCCCGCACGCCTTCGAGGGAAACCGGAATCTTGAAGACGGTCCTTGTCGGATCGAGTCCCAGCTTGAGTTGACGATGCGCTTCCTTCACTACCTCCTCCGCCGTATCGCCCAGGGCTTCGATTTGAAGCACGGGCACCATTTTGCTGAGTTTGACGATGAGTGAATCCACGTCGGTGACACCTCCCCGGTGCATGAAGGTGGGTGTGGTGGTCAGGCCGTCAAGGAAGCCCAGCTTAAAGGCTTCTTCAATTTCTTTTAAGTCTGCAGAGTCTAGGTATAATTCCATGTTCGTTTGGTTAGGCTGGTACTACTTGTTTTTGTCTGTATTTCACTTCCACGGCATGAAGCTCGAGGATGGGTTTTAAAAATTCTTCCAGGTCATAGACGCACAGCTGGCTGGCGGCGTCGCACAAGGCTTTTTCAGGCTCGGGATGGGTTTCAACAAACACGCCGTCTACTCCTGAAGCCACACCGGCCCGGGAAAGTACGGGAAGGAATTCGCGCGCTCCGCCTTTGGCATCCGCGCTGGGGATACCATACTTGCGGATGCTGTGGGTGATGTCAAATACCACCGGGTAACCGATGTTGTTCAGGTGATAAAAACTCCGGGGATCGATGACCAGGTCATTGTATCCAAACGTGTAACCGCGTTCAGTCAGGATAATCTGATCATTGCCTGCTTCCTCAATTTTCTTTACCGGGTGCTTCATGTTGTCAGGGGCCAGGAACTGACCGTGCTTCACATTGACCACGCGGCCCGTCTTTGCTGCTGCCACCACCAGGGTTGTCTGCATGCAGAGGTAGGCCGGAATCTGGAGCACGTCGACTACCTCGGCGGCGGCTTTGGCCTGGTCGGGGTAGTGAATGTCCGTCAACAGTGAAAAACCAAACTGTTCCTTGATTTTGGCAAGCATCCTGATGCCCTTGTCAAGGCCCGGTCCATCATAAAATTTTGCAGAGCTTCGGTTGTCCTTTTGAAAAGATGACTTGTAAATGATGGGCACATTCAGGCGGGCCGAAACCTCCTTGAGTTTTTCGGCTGTCTTCATCATGATCATCTCATCTTCAATGACGCACGGACCGGAGATGACGAACAGGTCATCCGAACCGCACAGAATATCTCCCACCTTCACTATTTTCTTGTTCATGCTGTTAGTTTAAAGTCGTCTGAACAGATCCTTAATCGTATCCACTGTGATCCTGGTCTTCCAGTCTTTCCCAACGGCGTGGTTCCACATGTGTTCCAGCCGGATGGAGACATTGGCCATGGCGGTGATGGTTTCGTCACTCCAGTTTTTGGCCAGGCCTTTCGGCAACTGAATCTGGTGCTTGCGCATCATCTCACTGAACTCCTTCACCCCTTCCGGGTAATAATCGCCCAGGTGCTGGAAGGCTACGCAATTGGCATAGCAATGCTTCTCACCCAGGATTTTGGACAGACCGTACGACATGGCGTGGACAATTCCCACCTCCGAGTACGTCAGGCTGAGTCCACCCATCAGTGAAGCGACCATCAGTTTCTCGTCATTCTCTTTGGTCTGGCCGGAGTTCCCGCCCAGGTAGATCTCGCGGCACAAGGCAAGGGCCTGCTCTCCGAAAGCGGTGCTGTAGGCGTTATTCAATATTCCATCGCGCGACTCAATGCAGTGGATGTAGGTATCCATCCCGGTATAAAACCATTTATCGCGGGGGACGCTCGTAATCAGGTCAGGGTCCAGCACCACCTGGTTGAAAACCGTCCACTCGCACTTCAGGCCAAGTTTCTTTTCCGGTCCGGTCAGCACGGCGGTCATCGATACTTCAGCTCCTGTCCCGGAAATGGTTGGAACACCAATGTGATACACACCCGGCTTCTTGATCAGGTTCAGTCCCTGGTACAGGGTTGAAGAGCCTTCGTTGGTGAACATCAATGACACAGCCTTGGCAATGTCCATGATGCTGCCTCCGCCGATGCCGATCACCGCCGCAGGAATTCCTTTTGTGCTTTTCACACTGTCGCGCAGCGCGTCGATCTGTTTGGTGGATGGCTCTTCCGGGTCAACGTCAATGAAAGAGACAACATCGTTGGCTTTGGCCGGGATTCTCTTTTCCAGGTCTTTTCCCTTGAAGTAATGATCCACCACATACAGCATGAAGCGGTCATTCTCCCATCGTCTTTCTTCAACAATTTCACCCAGCTGGGAAAAACTGCCCCTGCCGAAAATTGTCTTCTCGATGCCTTTGAAATTCTTATGCATAGGCTGTTACAGCGAGGGCCTTTTCAACGGATGATTTGATTTTGGAGGCGAGGCTTTCAACCTCCTGCTCGGTCCAGGTGCAACGGATGCCGAAAGAGATCAGCCTGCCGATCACTTCCTGTGATTTCGGCAACTGCATCCGGGTATAATCCTGGGGCTTCTGATAATGATGGATGGGAAGCGGGGCCGCGGACTTCAATTGTTTCAGGTGGTCCCACTGGTTGATAAAATGGTACATGTTGATATACCAGTAGTTATAGCCCCCGATGCCGTCCCTGGAAAATCCGTCAACAACCTTTTTAGCTAAATCTGTGTCAGGCAGGAACATGTTGAGGAAAGTTGCCGAGTCGCCAGAATCATCCGGGATCTCCGCGAACGTTATCCCCTGAACACCACTGAGCCGATCCATGAGCAGCTGCTTGAACTTCCTGTTCGTTGTACGGATGTGTGGAACCTTACGGGTCTGTGCCGCGCCGATGGCTGCGTGGATTTCGCTGATGCGGTAGTTAAATCCCAGCACCGGGTGCTGCTCCATGCCGCGTGCCGTGCCAACGTGATCGTGTCCATGGTCACTGAAACTATCCGCAAACTTGTAGCAGGCTTCGTCGTTGGTGACAAACACGCCGCCTTCACCGGCCGTGGCGATCTTGAAAAAATCAAATGAATAACATCCGGTTTTGCCAAACAACCCAACGGACTTTCCGTGATAAGAAGAACTGAATGCCTGGCCTGCGTCTTCAATCAAGACCAGGTTATGCTCTTTCACCACTTTTTGAATTTCATCCATGTTGGCCATCTGCCCGCACATGTGAACCAGCATGACGGCCTTTGTTTTTGGCGTGAGTGCTTTGCGGATACCCTCGGCACTGAGGCAGAGCGTTTCATCAATTTCAGCAAAGATGGGAATACCGCCTGCGAAAATAACCGCTTCCACGGAAGCGATGTAGGTAAAGGGGGGTACGATGACTTCATCACCAGATCCAATTCCGGCCGCTGCCAGTGCACATGAAACCGCAGTTGAACCACTAGACACGGCATGAGCATATTTGGCCCCAGTGATCTTCTTTACTTCGTTTTCAAAGTCCAGTGCTTTCCACTTGTCTTTGCGCTGGGCTTCATGGTTGTAGCGGAAAAGGACTCCCGTTTCCAGCACTTCGTCAATTTCTTTCCTTTCTTCTATTCCAAAAAGCTCGCTTCCGGGCATATTTTCGATATTTAAGGCTGCAAAGATAATAAATAATGAATTCTTACCGGGATAATTCGGGGTCAGCTGGACCGGACGGAGGGGTGTATTTCATTGGTGGGTTCCCCACGTTTGGGCTTTGCGATCGATAGCATTCCACTTGCAATCATTAACCCTCGACGCCGGACATACTTCTACCTTGAAAAGTGACAGGAAATGACCCGATCCGGGTCATTGGGGAATAAACGCATTCCATCTATATTTCAGGATCAAAAAATCAACTACCATGAAAAGAACCTTGCTGCTCCTGTTGCTGCCGGCCTTTGCCTTTATTGGAAATGCACAGACCAAACTTGTTGAAAAAGTCACCGCGTCAGGTAACGACATTGCCATACCTTATGAAAAGTATGTGTTGCCCAACGGC
>JAYTVB010000045.1:0-128801 GCA_043744235.1 Cyclobacteriaceae bacterium
CTTAGTGCTTCATAGTCTCAAGATAAATCTGGTGGCAATTTTCTGTCTGGTGCTTCATAGTCTCAAGATAAATCTGGTGGCAATTTTCTATCCCGGTTCCTGGCAATTTTCTGTTTTGGTTTTTATAGTCTCAAGATAAATCTGGGAGCAATATTCTTTGAGGGCGATTGCCCTGAACTTTAGCTCAGGGTAATGTAGATAGCAGAAATTGGGGAGTGGGCTTCAGCCCAACCTTCTTTCTCCCATCTGCAAAGGAACTTGTTGAAGTATGGGCAGGCAATTGGGCTAAAGCCCATGTGGATGAGGTTCTTCATGGCCACCAGATAAATCTGGTGGCAATTTTCTGTCTTAGTGCTCCAATAGTCTCAAGATAAATCTGGGAGTAATTTTCTGTCCTGGTTCTCTACAGCCTCAAATAATTCTGACAATTTTCTATCCCGGTGCTTCATAGTCTCAAGATAAATCTGGCAGCAATATCCTTTGAGGGTGATTGCCCTGAGCTTTAGCTCAGGGTAATGTGGATAGCAGAAATTAGGGAGCGGGCTTCAGCCCAACTTTTCCTTATCCCATCTGCAAATAAGATCATTGTATTCTTCTTGGAATGTCCGGCGGGAATGGTGTTCCTCCTGATTCCTGATATAGTCCTTAACGCCTGCCAGGCGATCAGGGCCTACCGACTCAGCATAATACTCTTCTTGCCAATGGAACTTGCCCTGACAGAGTCCCTTTTTGTTTATCCAAAAGGACGACTCTCCCTTCATTAGTTGCGTGACCTTACTGATTGTTTGGTCGGCGCCTAGGGATAATAGGCAATGGGTATGATCGGAGTGTCCATTCACCTCGACGAGGTATATTCCTTTTTGTTGCGCATTGTCTTTGATGTGTTCAAATATTTGAGCTCTCAGTTCTGGGGAATTGAGAAGTTTCATTCGATTTTTTGTACTCCATACAGCATGGATGTAGACCTTGAGATACGGCATTGATCGTTTGATATTTTATTCAAGAATACAATCACTTTGCAGTTTTTGAAACTCCGGTTCTGTACGGATTTCCTTATTAATGGGCACGACCGTATCAAAATTCCCCCTAAATTGCATTGATGGACCCCTTCAAGCCCCACATCCTCTCCGCCAAACCCTATCAGGGCGGACCGACCAGGAATGAGCAGGGGACAGGCAACTCAAACAGGATAGTCAAGCTTTCCTCGAACGAAAATCTCCTCGGCTCATCGCCCAAGGCCATTATGGCCATTCAGCGCAGCCTTGGTGTATTGAATGAATATGCCTACCATGGCGATGAAACTTTCCGCCACGCGTTGTCCACACATTTTGACGGTGAGCTTGCTCCTGAACAGTTTGTTACTGCCAATAGTGGGATGGAACTCCTGGACCTGATCGCCCGGGGTTTTCTTGACCCTGGACTTGAGTATATTATTTCTACACCAACGTTTCGGGCCTACCGTAATTTTGGGAGCGTACAGGGGGCAACAATGGTCAATGTGCCGCTGGAAGGTGCGAATTATGAACTGGATGTCAAAGGCATCCTAAAGGCAGTCAACGACAAGACACGGCTCATATTTTTGTCCAACCCGAACAACCCGACGGGTTCACATGTCCCTGTGGCCAAATCGGATGAATTGATCAACAACCTCCCGGATCATGTCATTACCGTGTACGATGAAGTGTACCATCATTATGTTGAGTCACCGGATTTTGCCCGAGCCACCCGTTACATCGCGCAGGGAAGAAGGGTCATCGGTCTGAACAGTTTTTCAAAGGCGTATGGCCTGGCGGGCATCCGTTTGGGTTATGCAAGCTCTACACCAGAGGTCGCTGGTTACCTGACAAAGATCAGGAGACCTTTTATGATCAGTACGCTTGCGATGGAAGCCGGTATCGCTGCTCTATGCGATGATGAGCACATCAGGGCAACAAAACTTATGAATGCAGAACAAAAGCAATGGCTGTACGGGCAATTCGATAACATGAAAATTCCATATTGGAAAAGTGAAGCCAACTTCATCATGTTCCGGTCGCCACTTGAAAACAATGCCTTTATTCCCATGATGCAGGAACTCGGAGTCATGGTGAGGCCTTGTGATGGTTTTGATGTCGAAGGATGCACCCGGGTTACCATCGGCAGGCCCGGGGACAATGAAATTTTTGTCAAGGCTTTGCGAAATGTCATCAGCCGATGAAAGAGATGCTAACCGGTGGACAGGTTGTTGTCAAATCGCTGATCGCAGCGGGTGTGGATACCATTTTTGGTTTGCCGGGTGTGCAGAATGACTGGTTATTCAATGCGTTGTTCGATTACAAGAAAGAGATGAGGGTCATTCATACCCGGCACGAGCAGGGAGCGGCTTACATGGCCCTTGGCTACAACCTGGCTTCCGGCAGACCCGGGGTCTACTCTGTTGTGCCAGGTCCAGGGTTTCTCAACAGCACCGCCGCACTTGCCACGGCCAGTGGTCTGGGCGCAAAGGTGATGTGCCTCGTGGGACAAGTACCTTCAAAGGCCCAGGGAAAAGGATGGAACGTTCTTCATGAGTTGCCCGGCCAGATGGACATCCTCAAGAGCCTCACCAAATGGGTTGGCAAGGTTGAATCCCCAGCTGACGCCATATTTAAAATTGAAGAAGCGATTAAGCAGTTATATTCGGGAGTCGCTAGGCCGGTTGGCTTGGAGGTTTCTATGGATATCCTTGAAAAGGAGCAGGAAATAGCCTTCCAATTCAATCCGTTTTCACGGGAAACATCAGTATTCAGCCCAAGTTTGATAGAAAATGCCGCAAGACTCCTTGGCGGGGCCCGGCAGCCCATGATCTTCGTTGGATCTGGCGCCATGGACGCTTCGGAGGAGGTCAGGCAGTTGGCGGAGGCACTACAGGCCCCTGTTTTCTCTTACCGCACGGGCAAAGGGATAGTCTCCAGCCGGCACCCGCTCAGCCTGACAACTCCATCGGCCCACTGGCTCTGGAAGAATGCGGATGTGGTTATCGGCATTGGTAGCCAGGTGCGCGATCCGTTGCTGAAATGGGGTACCGATGCCAACCTCAAGTTTATCAGCATCAACAGCGATCCTTCAGTTCATAACAGGATCATCAATCCAACCTTGTCCATTACGGGGGATTCAGCGGAGGTATTGAAACAGGTTCTTGAGCGACTTGATCAATTCAATAGCGCGAGAGCATCTAGAGAACAGGAGATGCAGGAAATTAAATTGCGGTGGGCGAGGGAGACAGCCTACCTGGAACCTCAGATTGCTTACCTGAAAGTGATACGTGAAGAACTTCCTGACAACGGAATCCTGGTAGACGAACTGACCCAGGTCGGATTTGCCAGCCGGATGGTGTGGCAGGCTTATGAGCCCCGTACCTACTTGTCTACGGGGTACATGGGCACATTGGGATGGGGATTTCCTGCGGCCCTGGGTGCAAAGGTGGCCAGGCCTGAAGTGCCGGTAGTGTCGGTGACCGGTGATGGTGGTTTTATGTTTAACGTCCAGGAACTGGCAACTGCGGTGCGGCACAACATTGGTGTGGTTATCTTGCTTTTCAATAACCAGGCATATGGAAACGTCAGGAGCATGCAGAAGAGCCTCTATGGCAACCGCGTGATCGCAACGGACCTTAAGAATCCGGATTTCGTGGACCTTGCACTGAGTTTTGGTGCCAGGGGTATGCGTGTAAATTCCTCAGAAGAGCTTCGGGCCGCATTGAAAGCGTCTCTCTTCCTGTCAACACCAACCCTGATTGAAATTCCCGTCGCGGAGGACATTCCTTCTGCTGATGATCTGAAATCGTTTGGCAAAATCCGATAGCCTCCTATGAAAATTGGTGTGATCTCTGACATCCATGAAAATTTTCACAACCTCATTCTGGCGCTTCAGAAGATGAAGGAGGGCGGGGTGGAACAGATCATTTGCCTGGGCGACCTGATGAATGATGGTATCGCGAAAGTTCTTTCGATTTCGGAAGTTCCGGTTTTCATGATCTGGGGCAACAATGATGGCGACAAAGTGATGCTGACCAAAACCGCCCTGAGGGCGGGAAGTAAACTCACGGTAAGCAACAACACCTACGATTTCCTTGACCTTGACAAAAGAAGAATTTTCATCACGCACCATGAAGACCTGGCTGTTCCCATGGCGGCGTCAGGCCGGTTCGATGCCGTCTTTTTTGGACATACACACATGGCAGGCGTGGAGAAAAATGACCAATGCCTGGTTGTCAATCCGGGCGAAATTTCCGGCCAGCGTACCGGAAAAGCTACGCTGGCAATTTATGATACAATAACCCACTCCGCCGATATCATTGAGCTGGATGATATCGTTACCTTGAAGACAGAACTCGTCGATACGTTTCTTAAAGTCAATCGGGAAAAACTTGGATTCAGGCCAGGTACCTAGCACCAGGATATGGACTATAGTTCATTCGTTATCATACCAAAGAATACATCTGTTTACCAGACCCTGTACCGCCTGGCGTCGGACGCCAGGGTTGTTTGCTTTTCCGGCCTGCCTGCCGTAGGAAAGAGCCTGTACATTCAGCAGTTTTCCTACATGGCTTTGTCCAGGGGACGGCAAATCAGCACGCTTCAGTGGGACAGGGCCCGGCAGTCTTACGAGACGACCGAGTTATTGGCACGCTTTCCGGAAACCGACGGGATAACGCATCCTGCGATTCGCAAGGCATGCGGATTGTGGTCGAGAAAGGCCGTGTCCGAATGGGACGAACAAAATAAAAATTCAGAAGCCCTGCTCATCATTGAGGCGCCTTTGATTGGCAATCGCCTGGTAGAACTTGCTGCACCTTCTGCCGACGGGTGTGAAGCATTTCTACGCAGCCCCGGGGTCCAGTTTGTCATCCCGGTTCCGACCCCTGGTATCCGTGAGGCCATTGAAGCCCGTCGGAGGGAGACCTCCGCAGCACCCCGGCATGAACAGGAAAGGGCTGATGCCAACCCCTTTGTTGTGGCGGTATTGTCAAGGGAGTTGTGCGATGTGGCCGTGCGGCTGGGATACCGCGGGCCGGCGGAGTGGCATGCATACAATCCTGCGCTGTACGAATTTGTATACCGTGAAGTGCTGAAATACAGGAATACGCAGGTATTGTCAATTGATTTTCTTTTGGACGCGCAGGAGTCGGTCTACGCTTTTGCCGGGATTGAAAAAATGCACCTTGTTCCGGACGCACAGGATGTGTCAGAATCTATGGGCCTCGTTGCATCGTCTTTTCCATCACTTGATAAACTTCAGTCCATCGTGGATGCGTGGTATTTGATTAATTCGGATTAACCTCTTTGCTCTTTCCATGTCGAATTATATTCATGGCTCTGACCCGGAAGAGCAGGCACGCCTGTCCAGGCTCAACGAGCTGATCAATGAACGGTGCATGGCCCTTCTCAACATCAGGCAGGGCAGCCGGATTCTGGATATCGGCAGCGGCCTGGGACAGTTTACCCTGGCCATGGCCGGGAGGTCAGGCCCTGCTGGAAAGTGTGTTGGCATTGAGCGCGACCTCAGCCAGATGAAGCGCGCCGTGGAAAATCTCGAACGCCACCATCAATCAGGGGTTGAGTTTCGGGAGGGCAACGTGGAGAATCTGCAATTGCGGAATGAGGAGTGGGGCACTTTCGACCTGGCCCATGGGCGTTTTATCCTGGAACATGTCGCCCAACCCGAACAGGTCGTTGCGGGTATGGCAAGGGCTGTACGCCCTGGCGGCAGGGTGGTACTCGCCGATGATGATCATGACCTGTTGAAGTTGTACCCGCCGCCCGCTGGGTTTGATGCCGTATGGAAAGCTTATGAGCGCTCCTACGAGCTGCTGGGCAATGATCCGTTTATTGGCCGAAGGCTGGTAACGCTATTGAATCAAGGCGGCCTCATCAACATAGCCAACAATGTGGTCTTCTTTGGTGACTCGGCGGGAAGTTCAACCTTTGGGGCCTATGTGCGCAACCTCATCGGTATTCTGGAAGGGGCAAAAGGAGTCATCCTGGCACACAGCCTGATGGATGAGCAGCTTTTCAATGAGTCCATCCGGCACCTGGAAGAATGGGGCAGGCGGGATGATGCTGCCCTTTGGTATGTGATCAATTGGGCTGAAGGCACCAAGCCCTGAAGATCAATGTTTCAGTTTGCCTTTATAGGTACGTGTAAACAATTCGAACCTCGGTATCGACACGCCTGAAACGTACGGATTGTCGGGATTATGCTCGATGTAGTTCTGGTGATAGCCTTCCGCTTTGTAAAATTCATTCAGTGTTTTGATCTCCGAAACAATCGGGTTCTTGAATGACTTTGCGAAATCCAGTTTGGCTTTTTCTGCCAGTGCCTTTTCATCAGCGGTCTTGTAGAAAATAATGGAGCGATAGGAATTTCCCCGGTCAGGTCCCTGGCGATCAGGCGTGGTGGGGTCATGGGAAGTGAAAAATACTTTCAACAACTCCGAATAGCTGATCAATTTTGGATTGTAGTATACCAGGATGCTCTCGGCGTGCCCTGTCGTTTCGGTATTCACAAGTTCATACGTCGGGTTTGGCGCGGTTCCACCCGCGTATCCGGATACAGCAGAGTCGACGCCAACGACTGCTTCAAAGATGTGCTCGGAGCACCAGAAACATCCTTCCGCGAATGCGGCAATGGCCTGGCCGGCAGGCGCTGTGAGGCTAAGCCTTGTGTCGCCTTTCTTTTTGGGTTGGGCCTGGCAGGATAGGAGCGCAGCCATGAGGGTGGCAGCCAGAACAGGGAGCAGTCGTTTCATAACAGGATTCATTTTACAACCATAACGCCGTACAGGCCCAAACGGTTATGACAACTTCGTGGAAATGTCGTCCCTGCGTCAAAAGAAAAACGCCCTACGCCAGTTCACGCAAGTCAACCGGAACTACCCTTGAAATACCTTTTTCTACCATGGTGATGCCATAGATGACGTCGGTGGTCGTCATGGTGCGCTTGTTGTGCGTCACAATGATGAACTGGGAATCCTTGCTGAAGCTGCGGATGATGTTGTTGAACTTGTCAATGTTGGCATCATCGAGCGGGGCATCCACCTCATCAAAAATACAGAACGGCGCAGGTTTCAACAGGTACATCGAGAACAGGAGGGCGGTGGCCGTCAGGGTTTTTTCACCTCCGCTGAGCTGGTTAATAGTCAGCGGCCGCTTGCCCTTGGGTTTCGCGATGATCTCAATCTCTGATTCCAGGGGTCGTGAAGGGTCGGTCAGTTTCAGGTCACAGTCGTCACCTTCATTGAACAACGAGCGGAATACACCCACAAAATGTTCCTTGATCTTGTTAAAGGCTTCCATGAAAGTCTGGCTGGCAACTGCCTCGATCTCGCTGATCGTGTTGAACAGGGATTCCTTGGCTTTGACGAGGTCATCCTTCTGTGCAATGATAAAGTCATTGCGTTCCTTGATTTCATTGTAGGCTTCCATGGCCATGGGGTTAATGGGCCCCATGTTGTCCAGCCTTTCACGGATGCGGGAAACATCGTTTCGCAGTTTCTCCTCATCGGCAGACGCCAGTTCGGCACTTTCCTCTTCTGTTATGGTGTGAACGATGTCATCCATCTGGACATTGAACTCCACGGACAGCCGCTCTTTCACTGAATTCAATTCGAGCTTGCTCTCATTGAGTTCATTCTGAAGCTGCATCAGGAGGGTGTCAATGTTTTCGCGCTGGTGCTGGATGTTGCGAAGGTCCTTTTCTACCTGGTCAATGTTGCCTCTGGCAGCATAATAATCCCGCTCGGCCTCATTCAGCCCTTTTTCCATTTCATCCTTCTGCGCATAAAGCCGGATCAGCTCTTCGTCACCGCTTTGGGTAGTTTCAAAGATGTTGCGGATCTCATCTTCGTTGTGTTTGAGTTCCACGGCATTGCTTTCAATGCGCAGGTTACCCTGTTCCACGGCTTCCTGCTTGAAGCGAATTTCCTGCTCCAGGCTCCGCACACGGTTCGACTGCTGGTGATAGAGAATGTTCTGCTCATTGAAAGCATTCGACTTCTGACCCAGCAGGTCATTTTGAACAGTCAGCTGTTCGGTGAAGTTCTTGACCTCCTCATCAAACTGCGCCAGGTCAAGGGCTATTTGCTGCGCCTTGGGCTGAAGTTCTTCGAGTTCTTTGACCAGTACATCGATCTTTTCAAGAATGTCTTCCTTGCGCAGGTCGGCATTGTTGATCATCTCGGCGAATTGCTCTTTCTTGGTCTTGACGGAGATGAACTCGTCGTTTACCTGTTTAATGGCGTGTTGCGCCTCCTCGATGGAATGCTTGAGGTTATGGTTGCGCAGCCGCTCCAGTTCGCGTTGGCGATCGAGCAGGGAGTAACGGACTTCTTCAAGTTTCTTATTCAGTTCCTTGATCTCCTTGTCGAGTTTCTCAAGGTTTTTGGCGCGACCGATCTTCTTACCTTCGAAAAGCCCTACCGATCCGCCGGAAAGGCTGAAACGGCGGCGGGTGTACTTGCCGCTCTTGGTGATGAACGTGTTGTCATCTTCGTGCTGGATCTGTTTCAGGTCCCCTTCGTAGAAGTAGACGCGGTCCAGGATGAATGACATCAGCTTGCCGTATTTCGGATCGAACTCAATGATCTGGGTGGCCGGGTAGGCGTTCTGATAGATCTGGGTTGAGTTCGGAACAAACTTCTCGAATGCATCCAGGATAAAGAAGTTAGCCTTGCCTTTGCTGGCGTCGCTCAGGATGTTGATGGCCTCATACGCTTCAGCCTCGTGGTTGACAATGTAGTAGTTGAGGTACGGCTCCAGGTAATTCTCAATGGCGACCCTGTACTCTTCGGGGCAGGTTAGGATGTCTGACAGGAGCGGGGCATTCCTGGTCCACTCCACTTTCTTTTTGAGGAACTTGATTGCCTCCGGGAATCCTTCCAGGTTCTCCACCAGGGATTTGGTCAGCTGGTATTCGTTTTGGCGGGCGTCAAGTTTCCTGCCTGTCTCTGTCAATTCTTCGCGGATGATTTCAATGGTCTTCTCCAGCGAACTGATGCGTGCCAGCAGTTCGTTCTCTTCTTCCTTGATTTTTTCGAGATGCTGGTTTTTTTCCTGGATTTCCAGCTGGAGCAGGACCAGCTTGTTTTCAAATTCGACAAGGCTTGCACTGCGCTGATGGGTATCGTTGGTCGCCCGGTCAATCTCCTGTTTGAGCGAAGTAATTTGAATCTCCCTGATTTCAACTGCTTTGTTGGTCTGGAAATGCTCTTCCTGTTTGACGCGCTGCAGCTGGCGAAGGCTGTCCATGTCCAGCTGAAGCTGGGCCGTAGCCAGTTTTTGTGTTTCGTAGTCGGTCTTGAACGATTCAGCGTTGGTCTGAATCTCATTCATCGTGGCGTTGGCGGACAATTGCTCCGCATCCAGGCTCTGGATGGCGAAATGGGCCCGCTCATTGCTCTTTTTATCCTGATCGATCTGCTCGCGGAGGCTGGAGGCACGGTCGTTAAGGAAACGCAGGCGTTCGTTGTTGATCTGCTTGTCGCTTTCATGCTGCCGGATGTTGGTAACATGATCGTTGATTGCCTTCTGCCGGGTGGAAAGTGTTTTCTCCTTGATAATCAATTCCGCCTTCTCATTTTCAATGGAGGCCTCGGTTTCGGCAATTTGAGCTGTCAGTTTGAGCTTGCGGTCATTTTCCTCATCAATCAGCTGGTTGACATGGTCAAATTTATGCTTCTGCTTGTTGACCACTACTTTCGCCAACCGGATGCTCTTCTCTTTGTAATCCTCCTTTGCTTTGTAATAGGTTTCAGTTTGTTTTGCCTGCTTTTCCAGGCTCTTCATGTTTTTGTCAATCTCAAAGAGCAGGTCTTCCACGCGCTCGAGGTCAGCGTCGGTGTCTTCCAGCTTCTTCAGCGTCTCTTTCTTTCTCTTCTTGAATTTGGAAATGCCGGCTGCCTCTTCAAACAGCATGCGCCTGGAGTTGTCCCGGTCGTTGAGCAGGTCATCCACCATACCCAGTTCAATGATGGCATAACTGTTGGAAGCCACACCGGTATCCAGGAAGAGGTTGGTGATGTCCTTCAGGCGGCAGGTGACACCATTGAGGAGGTATTCGCTTTCGCCCGAACGGTACAACCGGCGCGTGATGGTAATCTGTGAGTACTCGGTGGGCAGGAGGTTCTTGGTATTATTAATGGTGAGGGAGACCTCTGCCATTTGCAGGGGAGAGCGCGAATTGGTTCCGTTGAAAATGATGTTCTCCATTTTCTCGGAGCGAAGGGCGCTTGTCTTCTGCTCACCCAGCACCCAGCGGATCGAGTCCACTACGTTCGACTTGCCGCAGCCGTTTGGCCCGACAATCCCCGTGATACCTTCGTCAAAATTGATTACGATTTTATCGGCAAAGCTTTTGAAGCCTTTGATCTCTAATTTGGCTAACTGCATTCTCGAAAAGGAAAGTGGTTCTATTGATAAAGTTGGCAAAGATAGAAGGAAATACGAATCGCGAAGTGGCTTTTTTTCGCAGTTAAAGCATTGCTTTAGGCTTTGGAGCCGGAGCAATCAGGCCCCTTTATCACTGGCCTGATTTGGGGCTAAAACGAGGTCGTTGGTGCGGCGAAAATTGATATCTTTGACACGTCGCATGGATGAACTGAAAATCATAGTCTGGATCGTAATCGGGTTGATATACCTGTTTGCCCGCCGAAAGAAACCTGCGCAGCCTCCGGTTGAGGCAAGGGGCGAGGAGCAGGATATACCTGAAACGGCCAAGCCCATGTCGTTTGAGGAGTTGCTCCAGGAAATTCAGGGGATGAAGAAGGAAGAAGTCCAGCCCCTGCCGGCAAAAGCCATTGACCGGCCTCCGGTAAAACGCGATTGGGAGTACAACGGTTCAACGGAAGGCAGGAATCCGGTTGAGGATACCCAATACGACTACCGCGAACACGACAAAATATATGATGTTTACGAGGATGCCAGAAAACAGGCATTCCTGCGGCCTTCGCTGGAAGAAACATCCAAATTGTCAGACACCATTGTTAGGTTCAAGCAGTTCAAGGAGTATGAGAATGAGGGCAAGCGCAACCTGGCCGGGGAGTTCTTCAAAGAACTGAAGGAACCGCAAGGCTTCAGGAAGGCCTTCATCATGAGCGAGATCCTCAAGAAACGATTCTGATCCCGATCCGGCTATTTCAGCCCCATTAGGAATTTCATGGTATCAACATGATCTGCATAGTCAGCAAGTTCCGGTAGCTGGGCATTACTAAATGGAACACTGGATGGGTACCATCCTTTAGCGGAAACAACAACCTGCAGTTTTTCTTCCTGGCTTCTTATCTTCTCTTTCAGTTCGTCCAGCGTTTGGTATTTTTCATAAAACACGACGCCAATCGGGGAGACCAGGTTCTTGCTTTCCCTTAGCAAAACAAATTCACTTTCCAGAAATGGTTCCTGGTTGATCAGCAGGATTGTTCTTTGATAGTCGAAGTTGTTGGCGTATTTGTGATGGTTGACGACATCGCAGAAAGGCTGCCAGCAGTCCAACAGCCTTTCCAGTTCAAATTCTTCCGGGACAAACACTTTGGAAACGTTGCGGCAACCCAACCCAAAATAACTGAAGACGTCACGACCAAGAAGTTCCAGCGCTTCTGCCGGCTCCTCACCCTGGATCACGGCACACGAGGAGCGGTTCTTGCGGATGATGTGGGGAACCTTCCTGAAATAGTATTCAAAATACCGGGCCGTGTTGTCGCTGCCGGTGGCAATCATCGCGTCCACCCCTGTGAGCATATCCGCGAGCTCAACCCGCTCTGCGAACTGGGGTTCGATCTCAATCAATTTGGCCACTACGTGCTTGAAGAGGACTGAATCCTGCGAGCTGAGTTTGATTTTCACAAGGTGACCAGAAATCAGGATGCACAGAAAGTCGTGAAAGCCCACGAGGGGGATGTTGCCGGCAGCGGCCAGTCCGACCGTCCTGGGGATAACTGGCTCGGGCGAGTAATAATTGGCCCAAGCCTTAAGTTTATCTTTATCGAGGAGTTTTTCTACACCTTCTAATGCCAGCAGAACATTGTCTTCGGTAAACCAGGGGTTCTCATTCCTTGCCCTTTCTGCCAGGACTTTGCGATCGGCCGGGCCAAGATCACTGAGATAGTCTGCCATAGAGGAAAAGGCGCTGATTCTAATGGATAAATTCATGAGTTTTTATGATTTTAATCAGTCTTTCACCCTTTGACAATAATACAAAGGACAGTATTTTTGGTAAGATTAATAGCGGAAACGCGAAGACTTATGGCAATCAAAATAACTGAAGAATGTATTAATTGCGGGGCATGCGAACCTGAATGTCCGAACACTGCCATCTACGAGGGCGGAAGAGAGTGGGACTGGGCCGGCGGTACGAAGCTCAAGACAGTTGAATTGCCCGATGGCAGTTCCATTGACGCAAAGACAGTCCAGACGCCTGTTTCAAATGAATTCTATTACATCGTTCCGGGAAAGTGCACGGAATGCACGGGGTTCCATGAAGAGCCTCAGTGTGCGGCCGTATGCCCGGTAGATTGTTGTGTCCCTGATCCTGACCATGTTGAGTCCAAAGAGGTACTCGCTGCAAGGAAGGCAAGGCTGCACGACGAACAACCAGCCTAGGCAAATCGCCCAACAGCCAGGGCTTCCTGGTTATTTCATCTTCGATCGCTTGATCAGGTAGGTCTGAAGGACAGTAAAGTATTCTGTCCTTGTATTGGCTGAAATGAAATCAATTTTAAGCTGGTTGCACTTCAGCTTCAGGTTCTTGTGAAATTCCACCAGCGAGGAAATATACCGGGTCTTTATTTCTGACGGTGTTAACCTCACCTTGTCGCCGGTTTCAAGGTCAACAAATTCGTAGGGCCGCTCTTCAAAGTTAAAGTCCAATTCCGTATCGTGATCGCTCACGTGAAAGAGCAACACCTCGTGCTTATTGTGTTTGAGGTGCTGGAGTGATTTGAAAATCTCTTCCGGATCTTCACCGCTGTCAAACATGTCGCTGAAGATGATTACCAGGGAGCGCTTGTGAATCTTTTCAGCCACTTCATGGAGCACTTCCGACACCCGGGTTGACTTCGGATTCCTGTTAACAGCCTCGCCCTGTTTTTTCAGCAGGGTAAAGAGTTTGTCCAAGTGCGACGCCGTGGATTTTACCTGCGTCAGTTCTTCAATTCTGTCTGAAAATAGACACAGCCCCACCGCATCCCGCTGTTTGTGCAGCAGGTAAGCAAGCGCGGCGGAAGAGCGGATACTGAACTTCAGTTTAGCCAGGGTGGCAGGAGGGTAGTACATGGATGAAGAGCAATCCAGCACGATCAGGCATCGCAAATTTGTTTCTTCTTCGTATTGCTTGGTGTACAGACGGTCGGTACGGGCAAAAACCTTCCAGTCAATGTGCCGTGTGCTCTGCCCTTCGTTGTAAAGGCGGTGCTCGGCGAATTCTACTGAAAAACCGTGATAGGGTGACTTGTGTAGACCCGTGATGAAGCCCTCGACCAGTTGTTTGGACAGTAATTCCAGGCTGCCTGTCTTCCTGATGTCATCCAATTTCACGCTCGCGTGTCCTCCAAAGTGGTAAGAATGGGTCTATTTTCAGACATATTTAGTCAAAAGTAACGTTCCTGCAGTGAATTTTATTGCCCTGAGTTTGCTATATTTTATGAAACTATTAACTTCGAACGGACCTAATACGCAAGCGCTGAACCTAACCCCAAACGTCAGTGGAAGATAACAAGACTAGCCGAGAGGAGATCTACTCAGAGAAAGTGAAAGCTGGCAAGCGCACCTATTTCTTTGACGTGAAGTCCACCCGTTCAAACGATTACTACCTGACCATCACAGAGAGTAAGAAACGGTACAACAAAGATGATGACGGATTCACCTACGAAAAGCACAAAATCTTCCTCTACAAGGAGGATTTTAATAAATTCATGGCGGCCTTGAACAACACCGTGAACCATGTTAAGAATGAACTCATGCCAGGTGTTGATTTTGCGCAATTTGACATCCGGGAGGAACGTGAACCAGTAGCAGAAGCAGTGACAGAAGAAAAGCCGGCAAGTGTTGAGACGGAACTCAAGTGGGACTGACTTTATTATCCTAACCTAAACCTGAAAGGCCCTGGAGAAATTCAGGGTCTTTTTTTGTCCGCAAACAGGGCGCGGGGAATGAATCATGCAGCAGGTAGGCTCCCAACCCTTATATTTGCGGACTTTTTGTGGGCACCGGCGCAAAATCCGGACCTAGGTCATAATAAAAATAGAGACACGGTATGGGACTAAAATGTGGAATCGTAGGACTTCCGAACGTAGGCAAGTCAACCCTTTTCAATGCACTATCAAATAACAAGGCTGAGGCTGCGAATTTTCCATTTTGCACGATCGAACCAAACATAGGGGTTATATCCGTCCCTGATGAAAGGCTAAACATCCTCTCGGGACTGGTGAATCCACAGAAACTGGTTCCCACTTCCTTCGAATTCGTGGACATCGCCGGCCTGGTGAAAGGAGCCTCCAAAGGGGAAGGGCTCGGCAACCAGTTTCTCGCCAATATCCGCGAGGTCGATGCCATTGCCCACGTAGTCCGCTGCTTCGAGAACGACAACATCATCCATGTCAACGGAAAGGTCGACCCGGTAGGAGACAAGGAAATCATTGACGCAGAACTGCAGCTCAAAGACCTGGAATCAGTTGAAAAGAAGATTGCCAAAGTCGAGCGTACAGCTAAAAGCGGAGATGCAAAGGGAAAGAAGGAACTGGCTGTTCTTCAGCAGTTTCAGAGTGCACTGCTGGCCGGAAAAAACGCCCGAACCGTAAAGACAGACGCGGAAGACAGGAAGGCCATAGAGGACCTCCAGCTTTTGACGGATAAGCCTGTCATTTATGTGGCCAACGTGGATGAGTCAGCCGTGCTGACTGGCAATAAGTTCGTTGATGCCCTTACAAACCTGGTCAGGGACGAAGGCGCTGAGGTTGTGATCGTATGTGCAGCCATCGAAGCCCAAATAGCAGAGCTTGAAACCATGGAAGACCGGGCTGCTTTTCTCGCCGAGTATGGCCTGAAGGACTCAGGCCTTCATAAACTCATTAGGGCTGCGTATCACCTCCTTGACCTGATTACCTACTTTACCGCTGGTGAAAAAGAAGTCCGCGCCTGGACGATCCACAGGGGCTGGAAGGCGCCTGCTGCAGCAGGGGTCATCCATACCGACTTCGAGAAGGGCTTCATCAGGGCTGAGGTGATCAAGATACCGGACTATCAGAAGTACAAGTCAGAGGCTGCCATCAAGGAGGCTGGCAAGCTGGCCGTTGAGGGTAAGGAGTACGTTGTCGAAGATGGTGATGTCATGCATTTCAGGTTTAACGTCTGATTCTTCAGGATTTCATAAAGCTCCTCATTTTCAATAGGTTATGCCTGTTTTGAAATATTCCTTCTGATGGTTATTTCAATAACCCTGATTTTTAGTACTTTAGCTATTAGCGGGGTCAATTTTTTAGCGGGTTTTGAATATTTTTTTCCTCAGATCAAGTGAGAATCCGGATAGTTTTTACTTTAAAGAACAAGGGTGCGTTTGTACCCTTTCACCACCAGTTTCTGCTGGCCCAAACGGTAAAGGGTCTGGTGGTGGCAGGCAAGAATCCGGGTTACCAGCAGTTCACGCACTTCAACTTCTCCGGACTCAAGGGCCAGACCAAGATAAGCAGAAAAGGTCTTCACTTCTTTTCATCGCGGGTTACCCTTGTTTTCTCCACTTCTGACAAGGGCTTCCTTGATTATTTCCTGGGCGTCCTCTTTGAACAAAAGGAGATCATGATCGGGATGCTGCAGCTCGTGCCTGAACTGGTGGAACACGAGGAGCCGGTTGCTGTTTCAGAGAGTGTCAAATTCCTGTGCATATCACCGATTGTAGTAATGCCGGCTGCCTTCAATGACGAGTCCGGAAAGCGCTTTATTTCCCCTGAAACGGATGAGTTTTCAGACCTCCTGTACGACTACACGATCAGCCAGATGCAAAGCTCAGGCAAGTTCACGCCAGAGCAATTGACTGACTTCTATAAGTTCCAGCTGGTACCGGACAAGGACTACCTCAATCGGATACAGTCCACCCATAAAAAATTTGCCAGGATCTACCCGCTGTATGACCTCGACATCAAGTACGAGGTGAGGGGCTATACTTTTCCGTTTACTTTATTTGCTCCGGCTGCCGTTCAGCAATTTGTTTACGAGCATGGGCTTGGGCAATTCTCGCACAAGGGCTTTGGCATGCTGGACATGGCCAACCACGACACCGTCCGCAAGCAGACTGACGTAGAGCTGGTGTACGCTTAACGGGGATTCACCGGGATAACAAAATAACCAATCAACAGGTCAGCATTTGGCTGGAATGGCCGGTAGTATACGAGCACTTCATAGACGTTCTCTGTCTGAAAGTGGTTCCCTTCGACCCGGTTCGGATCATCACCATCCTTGTCTGCCCAGTACTGGTAATTGTAGAATCCCTGCTTCAGCAGGATATTGCTGGAGTACTTTCCTTCCTTGTAGACCATCTTGTTCTCCGTGTTTCGGCCCCAGCCATTGAAAGCGCCTATGACGTACACATCGCCCGTCAGATCCGGTGAGAACAACTCGAAATTCACCATCAGGTATTGGGCGCTGATCCAGGGTTCTTGCCGATAGTCGGTATTGTCAATGGTAAATCCGCCATTCATGTCGGGATATTGTGCGTAGGCCTGACCGTTGCGGGTGCCATCGGGATTCACGTACAATTGATAGGGCTTGCGCGTCTTGTCCAGTTTAAGTGTGTTCTGCCCCGGGTAATTAAGAGAACGGAAGTCAACAAAACGAAATTCGTTTCCGGCCTGGAAGGTTTTGTCCATGTCGTATGTACGGAATTCTATCTGGTTGATATCCTCCCGAAGGAAGCTGGGTTTGACATCCTCCTTGGCATTGTCCCATCGCTGGTTCTGCCGGATGGTGACGTGCACGCTTGACATGGGGTTAATAATTTCTGTTCTGCCGTAGCTCACAATGAAGTTCAGTGCCTGGTTGGTAGTTTTGATGTTGCCCAGGCCTTCCAGCTGATTGTCCGTTCCCATCGAAACCTTCCCGTCATAAATCATGATCCGCTTTGACAACACGAGGTCTTTGCGGTTGCCATCGCGGTAAACAAGGACGACGTAATTGCCGGGCAGTTTCACCGGAGGCACCGGCATCCGGTAGTGGACGTAGGGAATTTGTGTATTGAGTGAATACGAGTAATCGTTGATGATGAATTCATTGTAGTCGTGCAGGAAGTCGAGGTCCATCAGCGTGGATTTGCTCCAGTCAAAGTTGCAGTGGATGAGCCTCACGTAGTAGTTGTTCTTCTGCTCCTGCAGGTCGTCAAATTCAAGCAAGAGGTTCTGGCTTTCCAGCCGCGTTACTCCTGGGGGTAGGTTGTTGGATTCCGTCGGCTGATTGAAATAGCAAAGCACTGTCCTGATCTGGGGCTCATAGGTCTTGTCTTCCAACGCCAGCGTTTTCTGCCCCAGCACGGGTGGTATATTGAAGACAAACAATGCCATTGTGCACAAAAGGATCGCTCGCATGGTTACAGGCCTGAGGATTATCCGATTCATGTCAAAGTTGTCTTATGGAGGCTATTCAATCGACCCTCAAGAAGCGCATTGTCCGCTGCCTGGATGCCCTTCTTTTTATTGCTGCATTGCTGCTGATCAGTTCAATCCTGGAGATCATTAACGTTTAATCTGTTCCAGCGAATCGATCTCCATCACCAGCTTTTCCCAGCGGGTGCTTAACGCTTCAATGTCACTGCTGATGGTGTCGACCTTTGCCTGGTATGACCGGAGTTCCTCGAATTTTGAGTACACTTCGGGCCTGGCCATTTCGTTCAGGAGATTGGCCTTGTCCACCTGCAGGGACTCGATTTTCTCTTCAAGGGTGCTGATCTCTTTTGACAGCTTCTTCAGCGACTGATCAAGGTCGCGGGACGGATTGCTTTGCGGTGCGGCAGGTTTGCTCTTCGGCGGTTCGGGCACCGCGACCTGTACTGCGCTGGCCTCATTGCTTTTCCTCCAATATTCATACTCATCGTAGGTACCAGGGTACTCCTTGATCTGGTGGTTGTCGATGTACCATATCTTGTTGGCGATCTGGCTGATGAAATAGCGGTTATGGGAGACCACCACGAAGCTTCCCTGGTACTGATCAAGGGCCTGGATGAGTATATTCTCGGAAATGAAGTCCAGGTGGTTGGTGGGTTCATCCAGCAGGAGGAAGTTGGCCTCGGATATCAGCGTCTTAGCCAGTGCGACCCGGGATTTTTCTCCGCCGGACAGCACTTTGATTTTCTTAAACTGGTCCTCATCGGAAAAGAGGAAGCAACCGAGAATGCCGCGGAGTTCTTGTTCGGTTTTACCACTGCCGGCCTGCTTGAGTTCATCGAGGATTTCGTTGTCAACATGCAAGGCCTCCAGCTGGTGCTGGGCGTAGAATCCCTGGATCACATTATAGCCGATCACCCGTTCACCATCTACCGGCTCAGTGGCGGACAGGATCCTGAGCAGGGTGGATTTCCCTTTGCCGTTGGCCCCGATGAGCGCAATCTTGTCGCCGCGTTCAATGGAAGCATTGGCATGGCTGAGGATGATCTGTGATCCATATGCCTTGCTTACATCCTTCAATGTAACGACGTGGCGGCCTGACGGTTGTTTGAACTTGAATTTGAAATTGACGGCGGCACTGTCATCGACCACTTCTTCAATCTTATCCATCCGGTCAATTGCCTTTACTTTGGACTGCACCTGGCGGGCCTTGCTGGCCTTGGCCTTGAACCGTTCTATGAATCGCTCGGCCTGCCTGATCTTGGCCTGCTGGTTGTCAAATGCGTTCTGCTGGATGTTCTCCCTCAATTCCTTTTCCTGCAGGTAAAAACTGTAATTGCCTTCATAGGTAATCAACTGCTGCTGCGTCACGTCGACGGTCTTGGTGGCCACATTGTCAATGAATTGCCGGTCGTGGGAAACAATGATGACCGCACCATCATAGTTCCTCAGGTAATTCTCAACCCACTCAATGGAAGGCAAGTCGAGGTGGTTGGTAGGCTCATCCAGCATGAGCAGGGAAGGTTTCTCCAGCAGGAGCTTCGCGAGCATGACCCTCATGCGCCATCCGCCCGAGAATTCTTTCAGGGGGCGATGAAGATCGGCTGTGGTAAACCCGATGCCTTCCAGGACTTCTTCAGCCTTGGCCTGCATGGCATACCCGTCCAGGTGTTCGAATTTTTCCTGCAGCTTGGTAAGTTTGTTAACCAGTTCGTCGGAGTATTCAGTCTCCAGCTGGTGAAGAATCTTTTCTATTTGCCGCTGGGTATCGACAGCGTCCTTAAAAGCCTCCATGGCCACGGTGACGATCGCATCTTCGCTTTGAAAGGAGAGGAGGTCCTGGTTGAGAAAACCGATGGTGCAGTCCTTGGCCTTGCTGATGCTGCCTTCATCCACCTTCATCTCCCCGTAAATGAGTTTCAGGAGCGTGGATTTGCCCCTTCCGTTGAGCCCAATCAACCCGATCTTGTCATTGGGCTTGATGAACATGGAGGCATTGAGATACAACGCCCGACCGCCGATGTAGTATGAGATATTCGAAATGGAAACCATGAAACGTTGCTGCTGGTATTAAAATGCATCAAAGATACTACTTAAGTGGGCAAAAAAAGGACTTTAGCGGCATCGGTCAGATTCCTCCGATGCGCTAACTTGTGACCCAAATCCATCCCTGATGATGACTTCCAGAATCATGCCATTTCTTGCCTTGCTTGCCCTGTGCTGCAACAGTTCAACCAAGCCAGCCGGTGAGACCGCTGCCATAGCCACACCGGAGGGTGCGGACACATCCGTGCCGGCTATTACATCGGTGAGCGCCAAACTGCCCCTCAACACCATTAAGATGCCGGCCGGCTTTTCCATTGCCGTGTTTGCAGAAGTCGACAATGCCCGTTCCATGGTGATGACCCCATCGGGTACCCTGTTTGTGGGCAACAAGGATGAAGACAAAGTCTATGCCTTGAAAGACACCGACGGTGACTACGTGGCCGACAAGAAATGGGTTATTGCTTCGGGTATGAAGAAGCCCAATGGCGTTGCATTCAGGAATGGCGACCTGTATGTGGCGGAGGTCAGCAAAATTTCCCGATTTCCAAAAATTGAGGACCACCTGTCCGCGCCCGGCGCACCGGTTACAGTGTATGACCAATATCCCACGGAGGAGCACCATGGATGGAAATACATCGCTTTTGGGCCTGACGGGAAATTATATGTTCCGGTGGGGGCGCCATGCAACATCTGCGAGTCAAAGGAACGAGTGTATGCCAGTATCACCCGGATGAATCCCGACGGCAGCGGCATGGAAGTGTTCGCCAGCGGTGTCCGTAATACCGTAGGCTTCACCTGGCAGCCCGGGTCAAACGAGATTTGGTTTACCGACAATGGGAGGGATATGCTGGGCGATGACGTACCGCCTTGCGAACTGAATACCGCACCAAGGGCCGGGATGCATTTTGGATATCCGTATTGCCACGGGGGTACCATCAAGGATCCTGAGTTCGGCAGTAAGAGACCTTGCAGCGATTTTGCGAAGCCTGCCCAAAACCTGGGGGCCCATGTCGCGCCGCTGGGTCTTAAATTTTACACGGGAGCCATGTTTCCTCCAGCGTACAAGAACCACCTTTTCATCGCCGAGCACGGATCATGGAATCGAAGCAAGAAGTCGGGTTACAAGCTGAGCCTGGTGAAGGTTTCCGGTGACAAGTCAACCGGCTATGAGACATTTGCCAGCGGGTGGCTTGATGAGGCGACACAAAAGGTATGGGGCCGTCCGGTTGATGTTCTCCTGCTACCGGATGGTTCGATGCTGGTGAGTGACGATTACGCCAACGTGATTTACCGCATCACCTACAAAGGTTAGAAATCAGCGGCGATATCATCAATTTTTTTCCCCTTGTCGGTGCGCATTAAGGTGAGGAGGGGGTAGCAGCGGTACGTGAGTCTCAGTTCATTCTTGGAGTGATCTTTGAATGTGAGGCTGAGGTTATTGGTCTTCCAGTTGTAGCTGTCTGTCACCAGGATATAGGTTGGTTTTCCAAAGGATTTTTCCATGCCCTTCATCAGCCGGGTGTCCTTGTTGGTAATGACCACGATCTCGTACACGTAGTTCTTGTATGTCTTGACTTCAACTTTCTTCACTTTCACTTCGCCGATCGTCTTGTAGTCATCGTTGTCAACCTCATAGAGCCTGGCCGGGAATTCATTTTTTTCTTTGACGTCCTTTTTGAACGTGGCGCCCTTCACGCTGTCGATGAGCGCACCCAGCTTCAGGTCTTTGAACCCGTTGCGGCGGTCCAGTTCGGCGAGGTCTTGGGCGTGGGCACCCCAGGCGAGGCCAAGGGCAGCAGAGAGCAGCAGGTTTTTCATGGTTTGGGTTCCTGGAATTGTATCCCGATGGCCACTTTTGTTTTGTCCCAGGCCATCATCCAGTCGGCCTTTTCATTCTTCTGATCGATCCACATGGTAAAGGGCTCATAGGATACGTCACCAAGGCTCGTCACGGGCACCTCGAAACGCAGGATATCGGTTTTGAGGTTATAGTTATAAGCGCCCCACAGTCCAAGGTCTGCATTGATAATGACGGTCCACTTTTCCTTTTCGGGGATGGTAAAGATTGAATAAGTGCCTGCCCTGAGGCTAAGTCCGTTGATTGTGATGTCTCGTGTGACGGTGATTTCGGTAGCTTCATTGGCACCAGTGCGCCATACTTGCCCGTAGGGTACCAGTTTGCCAAAGACTTCGCGCGCTTGCTTGTGGGGCTGGCTGTAGATTATTTTGAAATAAGTGTCTTTATAACGGCACGAGACAATCGCCAAAGGGCTGGGCCTTGGCTTCACGGCTTCCTGGGCGAAGGTGTTGGCCGGAATAAGAAGAAGATACAGTGCAAGAAGCTGTTTCATCATCAAAGTTTCAGAGCAAACTTAAGAAATTTAGTCCCATTCTTTACTTTGCGGCATGAACCGACCCGCCTTCGATGACATTTACATGGAATTGGCCCTGAACCTGGCCAAGCGATCCCACTGCATCAAGAGGCATGTGGGTGCTGTCCTCACCAAGGACACCCGCATCATATCCATCGGGTATAATGGCCCGCCATCCGGGACGCACAACTGTGACGAGGAATGGCCTGAAGCAGGCTGCCCCCGCGACTCCAGGGGAGGATGCTCCTTGGCTATCCATGCCGAACAGAATGCGATCCTGTACGCCGTTAAGAATAAGACTTCAGTTGAAGGAGCCACGCTTTATGTAACGCTTTCACCATGCCTGGCCTGCGCCCGGATCATCTACAGCATGGGTATACAGCGCGTCATCTTCTTTGATTCCTATGCCGAGTACAAAGGCTTGCCCACGGACGAGGGAGTAGACTTTCTTAACCGGTTTGGTGTGGATTGCGTCAGGTTTACAGGGACATTATCCAACGTCTCGCACGTAACGCAATAGGATCGCGATCAGCGGTTCTTCAGGGCTTTTTCGATGTCGCTGACCAATTTGGCCGTAACTCCCTTGGTTTTCTTTGCCAATTCTGCATTGATTACGGTTAATGCACGTTCAGCCATGTGGTATAATCCAACCGGGTTATTGTCGTTGTGGTAGCTTCCAAGGCACCAGTTGATTTCCGACTGTAGTTGGTATTCGATATCCAGTTCGCTGAGTTTGGCAAGTGATGCCTCACAGGCCTTTACGATCAGTTCAGCAGAAACGACGGTGGTTTTTTTCGGGGTTGCCTTTGCGGCAGTCTTCGAGGCAGCCTTCGAGGCAGCCTTTGGTGCAGTCTTCTTTTCTTCTGTCTTGACAGGAGCTTTTGCTATTGCGGCAGGTTTGGTGGTTGCTTTGGCCATTATGAGTTGTTATTAGTACGGCAAAATTATAGCAGGGGAGCCCCGGTAAACAAGGACTTTTGACACATTATTTACGCAACCGTTGTCATGATCGGCAGATTTGCAATCGGGAGCGCCTGAAATGAGGGATTGTTGGGCTTGGTGGTTAATTCCGGTACCTCAATAAAATCAAAAAGGGAAGCAATCCTGGATCGCTTCCCTTTGTTAAGAAGTTAGGTTGTTACCTAATTACTTCTTTTTCTTAGCTGCTTTTTTCTTAGCAGCCTTCTTAGCTTTTTTTGCCATAGCGTTTAATGTTTTTAAGTTAGACAATGGTTAAACGTATTCGAAGGTATAATAAATTTTTATTCTGCAAAAATTTTTAAGGTTTTTTTTTGAAGTGTGATTAATTCGTATAGACTTTTTGTCTTTTTAACCGAGTAAGTTGGTTACAACAAAGTGGTCAGATAATATTTACTTCTGTCAGCAGCATGACACCGAATTTTTCTTTCACGGATGAATGAATTTTTTTCGCGAGTTGAAGAATTTCTTCACCATTTCCTCCGCCATAATTGACCAGCACCAACGCTTGCTGTGGATGTACGCCGATGTTTTCAAATCTTTTTCCTTTCCATCCGCATTGTTCAATCAGCCATCCGGCGGGTATTTTAACATTTTGATTATCAGCAGGATACGATGGTATTGAGGGATGAGCGTTCTTGATCTGCGCAAACACTTCCTGCGTGATGGTGGGGTTCTTGAAGAAGCTTCCTGCATTGCCGATCACCTTGGGATCAGGCAACTTGCTCTGTCGTATGCTGATCACGGCATCACTGACATCTTTGATCGTTGGTTGATCAATGCCGCGCTGCTTTAACACCTCTTTGATCGCACCGTACTGCGTGTTTAAATGGTGTCTTTTATTGGTTAACCTTAAAGTAATACTTGAAATAAAAATATTTTCCTTCCATTCGTGTTTAAAGACACTTTCTCGGTACCCAAACCGACAATCGGTGTTATTGAAGGTCCGATGACGGCCGGTACTAAGATCGATCGCGCTTACCTTTTCAATGACATCTTTGATCTCTACACCATAGGCTCCGATGTTCTGTATCGGGGCAGCACCAACTGTACCTGGGATGAGCGACAGGTTCTCAATGCCACCCCAGCCGTTGTCGATGCAATGCATGACAAGATGATGCCATGCTTCGCCTGCACCTGCTTCAATCAGTACATTTTCTTCGTTTTGAGCGGTTACCGACAGGCCTAAGAGGCCGGATTTGATGATTAATCCGTCAAAATCCTTTGTGAACAGCACATTGCTGCCGCCGCCCAGTATCAGGTGCCGCTGTTCCTGATAAACAGGGTGCGCCCATAGTTCCGTTACGTCTTCAACCGTGGCCACTTCGCAGTAATACCGTGCCGATACCCGGATGCCGAAGGTATTTTGAGTTTGCAGGGAGATATTTTCCCGGATATTGATCATGATGCGGTGACTAAGGAAGAAAAAATCTTTGAAATAGAAAATTCCAGACCCTGCACAGCCAGGCCCGTACCCCTTCATGCTTCGTGCTTTTGAAGCTAAGAAGTTTATGATGAGATTTAGGGGTATGAAGATCATTGAGTGTCCACGGGATGCCATGCAGGGTATGGAGCGGTTCATACCCACCGAAGACAAGATCCGGTACATCAACCAGCTTTTGAAGGTGGGATTTGATACCATTGATGCCGGAAGCTTTGTATCCCACAAGGCGATTCCCCAGATGCGCGACACCACCGAGGTACTTCAAAAAATTCACCCTGGCGAAAGTAAAACGAAACTGCTGGCCATTGTGGCCAATGCCCGCGGCGCGGAAGAAGCTTGCCGCCATCCCGCCATTGCCTACCTGGGCTTCCCGCTTTCCATGTCCGAGACCTTTCAGCAGCGCAATACAAATAAGTCCATACCAGAAGCGCTTGATACCCTGAATGAAATCCAGGAGCAGTGCGTTGCAGCCGGCAAATCGCTGGTCACCTACATCAGCATGGGTTTTGGAAACCCTTATGGCGACCCCTATGACATTGAGGTGGTTGCCAAGTTTGTTGATATCCTGGCTACCCTGGAGGTCAGCACCATCAGCCTCTCTGACACGGTCGGAGTTTCAACCCCGGACCAGATCCGGTATCTTTTCAGGACGCTGACACAGGAATTTAGGGCGATAGAATTTGGCGCCCACTTGCACGCCCAACCGGCCAGGGTCATAGAAAAGATTGAGGCTGCCTATGAATCCGGCTGCCGCAGGTTTGATGGGGCCATCAGGGGATTGGGTGGTTGCCCGATGGCAGAAGATACCCTCGTAGGAAATGTGGCCACTGAAACCATTTTGCTTTTCCTGGAATCAAAAGGAATTAACCCCGGCATTGATCTGCCGGAATTTTCTGAAGCCATGCGGATGGCAGATGAGGTTTTCGCACAAGGTTAATCACTGACCTGGTGATGGCGAATGCCTGCGAAGCTGGTACAGTTTGCCCGGCATGGACACTACCATGTTCTTGAACTCCAGCGTGAGGAGGAGGGAGGCCAATATACCCTGGCCCATTCCGGTTCTCAGACTGATTTCATCAATCATCATGGGGCCCTTCTTCTGACGAAGCACATCCAATATCCTTGTTTCGTCAGCCTCGAATTGAGGCAGATCCAGCACCAGTTGGGATTCGGTGTTATGGTCATTGAGGTTCCAGTTCATCAGGTATTCCAGGTCCTTGACCGAAGTGAGGAGGTTGGCTTTGTTGATCTTGATCAATTTGTTGCATCCTTCTGAATACGTCTCTCCCAGGTTGCCCGGTACTGCAAAAACATCCTTGTTGTAGCTGTTGGCAATTTCTGCTGTGATGAGGGCACCTCCTTTCATGGCTGCTTCCACCACAATTAACGCATCGCACAACCCGGCGATGATGCGGTTTCGTGCTGGGAAGTTGTGTGCATCGGGCTTGGTGCCGAAGTGATTTTCGGTGACCAGCCCTCCCTGGTTCATCATTCTCCTGGCGGTCTCCAGGTGACCGGCAGGGTAAATGACATCCATTCCGCTGCCAAGGACACCAAGTGTGTTAAGACCATGCCTGAGGGCCTGCTTGTGTGCATGGATGTCGATACCGTACGCCAGGCCGCTTACAATGAGCGCCTGGTGGGGTACGAGTTCTTCAATGAGCCGTTCAACCTGGGCTTTGCCATAGGCGGTGGCCTGCCGGGTACCTACGACTGCTACAACCCTTGGCGGGTTCATGTTGATGTTGCCCCTGACATACAACAAGGTTGGTGCATCGTCAATGTTCCTGAGCCGGGATGGATAGGCCTTGTCGGTGAAAAAGAGTATCCGGGTATCCTCGCGTTCTGCACGCCTGCATTCGCGTTCGGCCAGGTCATAGGTTCGTCCTTTTTCTATGGCGTCGGCAGTGATCCCGCCTATGCCGGGAATTTTGAGCAGTCTCGCACGGGATTGCCTGAAAACCTCCTGGGCGGAGCCGCAATGGCTGATCAACTGTTTGATGAGAATATCTCCTACACCGGGCACCATGTGCAGGGCCATGATAGCAATGCGTTCCTGATCCATGGGCCATGAAATAAGGCCAATTCAGCGCACTATGCAATCAGGAAAACAATAGGATTTTCAGTGGGGCAAGCTAAAGGGCTATGGGTAAGAGCCCGAAAGGGCAGGGTGGAATGTCTACTGGAGCTTCTCCCTCACTTCTGCAAGGAATTTGCGGATGCTCTTCAGGGAATCAATCATTTCCATCTTGCCTTTGATGGCCATGGCATCCTGCTTGAGCATTTCCTTGGCACCATTCAGGGTGAACCCTTTCTCCTTGACGAGATGGTAGATCAAATGGATCTGCTCAATATCCTCTTTGGTGAATTGGCGGTTGCCTTTGCGATTTTTCTTGGGCTGAAGAATATCAAATTCAGTTTCCCAAAAGCGGATCAGAGAGGGGGCTACATTAAACTGCTCGGCTACTTCACCGATGGAGTAATATAACTTTTCTATTTCTTTTTCCTTGTAGGCCATGCAGTAGATTAGCCGGTGATGTTTCCATCAACCCATGCAAAGTAGCAATTCTTTTAAACACCAAACAATGAAGTGAAACTTATTTCTTCTACAAGATGTCAACATTACTTTGTGGATTTCCTGATCCATCCATGGGGGTCTATGTCCATGCCGGATTCGGCAAAATCTTCATTTGTTAACTGCTGAATTCGCTGCAGGACGCGTTTTTCAGCATCAATCTTCACTTTCGAACGGGCACTTTGGTCGGTGGATGTAATGTGGGCCTTAAAAAATTCACCTTTTGGATTGGTATACACCTTAATGATGGGGGCCAGCCCGTTGACCCCGGTGGTGTTCATTCCGTACGTGCAAAAGTTGCCCAGGCTGTAAGCAATAAAGCGATTTTTATACACCTCAACAGCACGGGTATGATGGGGCCCGTGCCCAACCACAATGTCTGCGCCTGCGTCGATCACCTGGTGGGCAAACTCATAGACATTGCCTCGATTCTCACCATGAAACACCTCTGTTGTCCTGGGAACATGCTGGTATTGCGGTCCTTCTGCACCCCCGTGAAAAGATACAATGACAATGTCAGCCAGTGAATCCAGTTTGGCTACCATTTTTTTAGCACCCTCCAGGTCATTCAGGTTTACACAATTGCTGTTGGGGGCAAAAGCCACGAGACCATACCGAACACCGTTCTTCTCAAACAGCGTCCATGGCTTTTGCAGCTGGCCTGCGTATGCGATGCCTGCCTCGTCCAGCGTCTTCATGGTGCTCTTCCGGCCCAGGTCACCAAAGTCGCCGGCGTGGTTGTTGGCCACACTCATCACATCAAAGCCCGCCTGCACCAGGTTCTCTGCATAACGGACTGGTGTTCGGAATACGTAACATACTTTGGGGTCCCTGCATGTCTTGGCCGTTCCACCGTCATCCATGAGCACTCCTTCCAGGTTACCGAAAGTAACGTCAGCGTTCCGGAGAATATCATTGACATCCGACATGAGTCCTGCCCCATTGTTGGACGGCTGTATGCCTGTCCCGTAGTTGCTTCCCATCATGATGTCGCCAACACCGATGAAGGTAACAGTATCTTCAGCCGCCTGCCCCTGTGCAACGGGAGGAAGAAGGATCGGGAGCAGGAGCATCAGCAAAAGGCAATTCTTCATAACGGCAATAGGTGTGGGGCGCAAAGAAAATGATTTCAGGACGATATCGTTAATTCCTTCGGACAAATTGATAGCCCACCGTAAAAAACCACCCAGGATCCTACTCTTCCGATTATGGCATTCTCGCAAATCCCATCCTGCGGCAGGCAGGTATGTATACTGTGGCAACAATTTCATCTCGAGGCATCCGTGCAATTCGTGTAATCCGTGGCAGTGATTTCTCCCGGAGGCATCCCTGCCTGCCGGCTTGAAATTTGTGTAATCCGTGGCTACCATTTCTTCCGGATGGTTCAACGAAGTCCGGGGTTTAGCGCATCCATGGCAACAATTTCATTCGGAGGCATCCTTGCAGACCTGCCTGCCTTTCTGTGCACAGTTTTTTTACCCTGGGACTTTGACAATTTCCCTTCATTTCTGTCTTCTACTGCTTAAATTTGCCGTTTGAACACGATGCGATGATGGATTCGGCAACAGTAAGAAAGAAGTTCCTGGAGTTTTTTGAAAGCAAAGGCCACCAAACGGTGCCTTCTGCTCCGCTGGTATTGAAGAATGACCCCTCCCTGCTCTTTACCAATTCCGGGATGGTGCAGTTCAAGGATTATTTCCTTGGCAACAGCATTTCGAAATACAAGCGGGTCGCCGACACCCAGAAATGCCTCCGAGTCAGCGGCAAGCACAATGACCTGGAAGATGTCGGTCTCGACACCTACCACCACACCATGTTCGAGATGCTGGGCAACTGGTCGTTTGGCGATTACTTCAAAAAAGAAGCCATCACCTGGGCCTGGGAGTTGCTCACTGAGGTCTACGGCCTTCCCAAGGACCGCCTGTATGTAACGGTATTTGGTGGCGACAAAGGCGACAACCTTCCCGTTGATACCGAGGCTGAAGATCTTTGGAAATCCGTTGTGCCTGCTGAGCGCATTCTCCATGGCAGCAAAAAAGACAACTTCTGGGAGATGGGTGAAGCGGGCCCCTGCGGACCTTGCTCGGAAATCCACATCGACATTCGTCCCGCGGACGAGGTTAAAAAAAAGCCAGGGAGAGAACTGGTCAACGCCGATCATCCGCAAGTGGTTGAGATATGGAACCTCGTGTTCATTCAATTCAACCGCCTGGCCTCCGGCGCATTGGAGCCATTGCCCGATAAACATGTAGACACGGGAATGGGCTTCGAGCGGCTGTGCATGGCCATCCAGGGCAAGACTTCCAACTATGATACCGATGTATTCCGTCCGTTGATGGATTTCATCGCCATGCATGCTCATGTTACCTACGGCAAGGATACCAGGCAAGATATCGCTATCCGCGTCATGGCTGATCACGTCAGGGCAGTTTCGTTTGCGATCGCCGACGGACAATTGCCCTCCAACACGGGAGCAGGCTATGTGATCAGGAGGATTTTGCGCCGCGCCGTGCGCTATGGTTTCTCTTACCTGAATTTCAAGGAGCCATTCCTGTACAGGCTGGTACCGTTGCTGGGTCAGCAGCTCAGGGAAGTTTTCCCCGAACTTCACCACCAGTCAGACTATGTCGGCAGGGTAATACATGAAGAGGAAATTTCTTTTCTACGGACTCTGGAGAAGGGCTTGAAGCGCATTGAATCGGTGAAGACCATCAGCGGCGAGCAGGCATTTGAATTGTATGATACGTTCGGCTTTCCCTTTGACCTGACTTCATTGATCGGGCGGGAGCGGGGCATCACGGTGGATGCGCAGGGTTTTCAGGTTGAAATGGACAAGCAGAAGTCGCGGTCAAAACTGGCCGCTGCCAAGGAAACCGGTGACTGGATCCTGGTGGGTGAAGACGGCAAGTCGGAATTTATTGGTTACGATCAACTGACCTCAACCTCGCGCATTATCAAATACCGCAAGGTGAAGCAAAAGAATAAAGAGCTGTTTCAGGTGGTGCTGGATAAGACCCCTTTCTATGCCGAGAGCGGCGGCCAGGTGGGAGACACCGGCAAGTTCGAGACGGCCAACGAAAAGGTATCCGTCATAGATACCCGAAAGGAAAATGACCTGATTATTCACTTCACAGAGGCCCTGCCGTTCAAGATGGACGCTGAGTTTTATGTCAGCGTGGATGAAAGCAAGCGGAGGCTCACGATGAACAACCATTCGTCGACCCATTTGCTTCACGCCGCACTTCGACAAGTGTTAGGGAAGCATGTGGAACAGAAGGGCTCGCTGGTCAATGAGAAAGTGCTTCGTTTTGACTTCTCCCACTTTGCGCCAATGACGGATGAGGAGGTTTCACGTGTGGAAACCATCGTCAACCAAAAGATACGGGAAAACATCCGCCTCGGGGAGCAGCGGGATGTCCCCATTGAAAAGTCCAAAGGCATGGGAGCGATGGCGCTCTTTGGTGAGAAGTACGGAGAATACGTCAGGGTCATCACCTTTGACCCCGCGTTCTCGGTGGAGCTCTGCGGCGGTACCCATGTGCCTGCAACAGGCAACATTGGTTTGCTCAAGATCATCTCTGAAAGCTCTGTTGCTGCCGGTGTGCGCAGGATCGAGGCTGTCACCGCCGATGGTGCACAGCAGTATGTCAACGACTCCCTGGCGTTGCTGGGAGAATTGAAGACCCTGATGAAGAATCCAAAGGATGCCTCAGCCTTTTTACAGAACCTCATTGAAGAGCGGCACCAACTTGAGAAGAAAATAGAAGCTTTCAACCTGGAGCGTTCAAACCAGGTGAAGGAGGAGCTCGTGCGCAAGGCAGTCAAGTCGAATGGGTGTACCCTCATTATCGAACGGGTCTCTTTGCCCAATGCTGATGCGCTGAAGAACATCGCCTATGGGTTGCGCAACCAGTTTGATGACCTTCTCATGGTGTTGGCTGCCGAGATTGACAGCAAGCCGCAGGTGGCGGTCATGATTGGCGAGAAACTGGAGGCTGCCAGGAAGTTCCACGCCGGCAACATGGTGAAGGAACTCGCCAGGGAAATTGATGGCGGCGGTGGCGGACAGCCGTTCTTTGCCACGGCAGGAGGGAAGAACCTGGGCGGACTGGCAGCCGTTATCGAAAAAGCAAAGGAACTTATAAAGAACTAGCAGGCCCAATCACCAGCGGTCATGGCATGGAGGATATAGTGTGGAAATAGCTGTTCGAGAAAAGTACACCGTCGTCATCGGCCTGGAAGTCCATGCCCAGCTGCTGACGAAAAGCAAAATCTACAACGGTGATGCAGCGTCATTTGGCGATGCCCCGAATACCAATGTCAGCGTGATTACGCTGGCCCACCCTGGCACTTTGCCTAAATTGAACAGGAAGGCGGCAGAGTTTGCCATACGGATGGGACTGGCCTGTCAATGTGAAATATCACGGTCCCAGATTTTCGACCGGAAGAATTACTTCTACCCGGATCTGCCGAAGGGCTACCAGATCACCCAGGACCGTACGCCTATTTGCAGGGGAGGGTTCATCACGATTGGTTCGGGAGGAAGCGAGAATAGGATCGGCCTTCACCGCATTCACATTGAAGAAGATGCCGGTAAGTCCATCCACATCCCCGGAGAAGAAGATACCTTGGTTGATTTTAACCGCGCCGGCGTTCCCTTAATCGAGATTGTGACCCTGCCGGTGATCCATCATTCGGAAGATGCGGCTGCCCTCGTAGCGGAGGTCAGGCAGATGGTGCGCTACCTGGAGATTTGCGACGGGAACATGGAAGAGGGATCACTGCGTTGCGACGCCAACATATCAGTAATGCTGAAGGAGGCTAAATCGTTTGGCAGGAAGGTGGAGGTGAAGAATATGAACTCAATCCGAAACGTACAGCGTGCCATTGATTTTGAAATTGAACGGCAGATCGGGCTGGCTGAATCAGGCGTGGGCATCGAGTCAGAGACACGGCTCTTCAATGCCGCGGATGGGAAGACCTACAGCATGCGGATGAAAGAAGAACTTAATGACTACCGCTATTTTCCTGATCCTGACCTCAGCGGCCTGGAAGTGACGGAGGAGTGGCTTACATCCATCAGGCGGGAAATGCCGGTGTTGCCCCGTGAACTGAAGGCTAAATTCATGGAGCATTACGGACTCTCGGAATATGATGCCCAGGTGTTGACAGACAACCGGGAGGTGGCCCGCTATTATGAAGCGGTCTGCAGCCACAGCCGCAATTTCAAGGCGGCCGCCAATTGGGTCATGGGTCCGGTCAAATCGTATTTGAATGAGCAAGGGGTGGATATAAAGCAATTTCCATTGCCAGCCATCCGGTTGGCCGAGGTAATTGCTTTGATCGACGAAGGAAAAATTAACTTCGCGACGGCATCACAGAGGTTGTTCCCCGGGCTTTTGAGCGGAACTGAGAAACCTGTGGCAGCGTTGGCGCAGGAGATGGGTTTGGTGCAGGATAGCCGGGCTGACAGCATTCTTCCCATCGTGGAGGAAGTGATCAGGGAATTTCCGCTCAAAGTGGAAGCATACCATCAGGGAAAGAAGGGAATTTTCGCCATGTTTATGGGCGAGGTGATGAAACGAAGCAAGGGCAAGGCCGATCCGAGAATGGCCACTCAATTGTTGGAAGAAAAATTAAAGGAAAAATGAGAACAAGATACGTATTGATTTTACTGGCCGTCGTACTGGCAGCTTGCTCAACCACCGCCAAAAAGCCTGAAGAAGGGTGGGAGATTACCATCAGGGGAAAAGTAAGTTTTCCACAGTCCGGTGTTAACATCATCATTTCGGAATTGAGACAGGATGCCCAGGCCAAGTTTGAAGATACGATTCACGTCAGGAGCAACTATACCTTTGAAAAGAAAGTCCGCATCAAGGAGCCTGGATATTATCAGTTGGACTTTTTCAAGAAACAGTATGTTACGATTGTTCTTGACAAGAGCGACCTGGAAGTGAATGTCGACGGCAATGATGCTTCAGGCTTCTATGAGATCAAAGGGTCCCCCGACCAGGAATTACTCACCCAGCTTCAGAACCTCATCAAGGAAGCCCAGGCTTCACCTGAGGCAAAGGCCTGCGAAGCAGCGTTCCAGGTTGCGGCGAGCAACAAGGATGAGGCCAGGATAGCGGCGCTTCAGGAGGAATACATGACCATCATGGCAGCCGCTTATGACAAGGCGGCCATCCTTCTCGGAAACCAGCCCCCTTCCCTTGGGCTCATCAACATGCTGCAGAACAGCCAGGAATTTGACCGCGACAAATACTACTCGGTGTATGCGGGCGCCGCTGAAAAATTCAGCAAGGCGTGGCCAAACAGCTACTACGCGAAGGAGTTTGTCAAATATGTTGAGGTGTTGAAGAAAACAGCGGTAGGCCAGCCGGCGCCGGAGATTTCCCTGCCAGACCCGAATGGAAAGTTGGTGACCTTGTCTTCTTACCGCGGCAAATATGTATTGGTGGACTTCTGGGCCAAGTGGTGCGGCCCGTGCCGGAAGGAGAATCCCAACCTGGTAAAAGCGTATCGCACCTTTAAAGGCAAGGACTTTGATATCCTCGGCGTATCGCTGGACCGGAACCGTGAAGACTGGCTGAAGGCGATCCAGGAAGACAAGCTTGCGTGGACCCACATTTCGGATCTCAAGTTCTGGGGATCCCAGGCCGCAGCGGATTACAACATCACGGCGATACCCTTTTCCATCCTTGTGGACCCGAACGGGATCATTGTCGCTAAGAATTTACGAGGCAGCGCATTGAGCAAAAAGCTGACGGAGGTACTGAAGAAGTCCTGAGCCTTAGCGGGAGGCGTTGTTGTCACTAACCTCAGGTAACGACTGTGTAATTGCCAGACGCTAATTTGTAGACGTAAAGCAGAACGATATAATATTGGCGCCCATCTGCAGCGCCTCTTGCCTTTTGGTTTCAGGGTCGTTGTGAACACGCTGGTCCTCCCAGCCGTTGCCCAGGTCACACTCGTATGAGTAGAATGCCACCAGGCGTCCTTCGTATATCAGGCCAAAGCCTTGTGCCGGCTTGCCGTCGTGCTCATGGATTTTGGGAAGGCCTTTGGTAAAATTAAATTTCTGATGATAGATCGGATGGGAGAACGGGAGTTCGACTAGTTCTAGCTCCGGAAAAACCTTCTTCAATTCAATGCGTATGAATTTGTCCAACCCATAATTGTCGTCGATGTGGAGGAACCCTCCGCCGATGAGGTAGTTTCTTAAATTCCTCGCTTCCTCCGTAGAAAAAACCACGTTGCCATGGCCGGTCATGTACACATAAGGGTAAGAGAACAGGTCGCGGCTGCCAACCTCCACCGCATCTTCTTCCGCAGTCAGGCTCATGGACAGCTGATCGTTGCAAAACCGGATCAGGTTGGGCAGGGCGGTTTTATTGGCATACCAGTCCCCGCCGCCGCCATATTTTAACTTACCTATCTTTACCTGTGCATCCGTTGCGGCCGGGGTTACCAGCAGGAGCATGAAAGCGATTAAACCCTTGAACATATAAGAAAACAGTGTTTTTTGAACGAATTTCATTGATTTTAAATATATTCTTTGCACCATTAAACCCGGTCTTGCCCTGACCGTCTAAACAACAAAACAAACGAAAACTGACCATGAAAGCTATGAAAAACTCCACCGGACTGAAGGCTATGACGTACATCGCCATCGGCTTCTTTCTGTTCCTCTCTTCCTGTAAAGACTCCAACACCATCGACTACACAGCAACGGATGCGGTAAACGTGGAAAGCGAATCCACCTCGGAAGCCTACTCCGCCGACGCCTTGGATGTTTCAACCGATGCCATGAGTGGGATCAGCGATGCCCAACTCAACGGCCGCGAAGCGACGGAGCCTGTTACCTCCCTGAGCGCTAATGACAAACTTAAGTGCGCAACAGTTACCATCAACCGTACCGGCACTACAAACGCTCCGGCCGGGACCATAACCATTGTTTTCCCCAATGATGGAACATGCAAGGATGCCCGTGGGATTTCCAGGAGGGGCACGATTACCATCAACTATACCGGAAAAAGGTTCGTCCCGGGTTCTGTCATTACAACAACTTTCTCCAGCTACTTTGTAGGTGCAGTGAAAATCGAAGGTGTGCATACACTGACCAATGTCACCCCGGTAGGTACGAATCTGTATCCCCGGTTCAACATCGTGATCGCAGGAGGAAAAGCAACCTTCCTGGATGGTTCAACCGTGACCCGCGAACAGAACTTTACCCGTGAATGGCAGCGCCAGTCCGATCCTACGCTGGATAAGTGGGTGTTGTTTGCCGGTGGAACCGCTGCAGGAAGCAACCGCAAGGGTAAAGTATATACCATGAATATCACCAAAGACCTGGTCTACTCCAGGGCTTGCCAGATCAGTGACAAGGTGTTTATCGCGGTATCCGGGGAGAAAACGTTTGTCTCTGAGACAAAATCAATGTCCATCAACTACGGTGACGGCGCTTGTGACAACATCGTGACCATCAGCATCAATGGCAAAACCAAGGATGTGACTGTGAAGGGTGACGGAAACTAGAATAATTCAGGTATCCATATCAGACCCGCTCCATGAAAATGGGGCGGGTTTTTATTTGTTCGGCCAGTTTGAGATTGGTCTGTGGTTATCTTTCTTTGCTTTATATTTAGTGCCATGCAGCAGTACCTGGATTTGATGAAAGACATTCTGGAGAACGGAACGACCAAGACGGATCGTACCGGAACCGGCACCAAGTCTGTCTTCGGCAGGCAAATGCGGTTTGATCTCTCCAGGGGATTTCCCCTGGTTACCACCAAGCGGCTGCACCTCAAGTCCATCATCTATGAATTGCTGTGGTTCCTCAACGGCGACACCAACACAAAGTACCTGAACGATCATGGTGTAACGATTTGGAATGAATGGGCCGATGAGAACGGCGAACTTGGCCCTGTTTATGGTTCGCAATGGCGCAGTTGGCCGACACCTGACGGAAAGAACATCGACCAGATTTCCCAAGTGCTTGAACAGATCCGGTCCAGGCCCGATTCGCGCCGGCACATGGTATCTGCCTGGAACCCGGCTGAAGTGAGCAAGATGGCTTTGCCGCCATGTCATGCGCTTTTCCAATTTTACGTGGCAGACGGCAGGCTCTCCTGCCAATTGTACCAGCGCAGCGCCGACTACTTCCTGGGCGTACCTTTCAATATAGCCAGCTACGCCCTGCTCACGCACATGTTTGCCCAGCAGTGCGACCTGGAACCTGGCGAGTTCGTCTGGACTGGCGGTGATGTTCACCTCTATCTCAACCACATGGACCAGGTGGCAACCCAGTTGGCCCGAACGCCCTTTCCCTTGCCAACCCTTGTGATCAAGCGGAAGCCTTCAAGCCTTTTTGATTACCAGTTTGAGGATTTTGAGATCGTCAACTACCAATACCATCCTTCGATCAAAGCACCCATTGCGGTATGAAAGTCATTGGCATTTATGTTGTGCTGCTGTTGTTCATGTCATGCGATACGAAGAAGGGTACCAAAACCAAAAATGCCAAGACCGACAACATCAGCCGCTCCTATACCAAGGACGGAAGGCTGAAGTCTGAGATTTCGGTGAAAAATGGATTGAGGGATGGACTTTGTAAAACCTACTATGGCAATGGTAAGGTAAGCCTGGAAATGATTTACCAGGCTGGCAAAAGGCACGGAACTTCCCGACGCTATTATGAATCCGGCATCTTGTACCAGGAAACTGAGTACAAGGAGGATAAAATGGATGGTTCAAGGAAAAAGTATACTGAACAGGGAAAGCTGATGTCCGAGGAAAACTTTGTCAATAATCTTCCCTGCAACTCGCTTAAGGAATTCGCTGATGATGGTTCCATGAGAAAAGGATACCCTGTCATCCAGATTTCTCCCGTGGATCGCATCAAGATTGATGGCACTTATGTTCTGAGTCTATCACTCAGCAATCATGGAAAAAAAGTGAAATACTATAAGGGCAGGCTTTCTTCTGCTGGATGCCTGACGGAAGATGCAGAGCCCCTCTTCACCAACACACAGACAGGCGTGGGGCAGGTGAGGTACTACCTGGCGCCCGGAGGCTTTCAAATGGAGGAACTGCATATTATCGCTGAAGTGACCACCTTGATGGGTAATGTCTATCTGGCGCAGCGTAGTTTCAACGTGGCCATTGAGAACTAACTAATGAATCATCTGCTGTCTTGACCGCAGTTCGTAACTGTCGGGAGCGATTTCCAGCCCCTTTTCCAGGATGGCCTTTGCTTTGGACTTGTTTCCTTTTTTGAAGTAATAAGTGCAGGCGGAAGAATAGGCGCCACCAACAACCGATGAAACGGCATTCAAATTTTTGTTTTCCAAATACATTTTTTCAAAGACAGCCCGGTATTTCTCCCCCGTACTGACATTGCCCGCCCGGTATTCTTCTCCAAACTGGATGACGTTGGCCAGGGCCACCATCGTATTGAAGTTGTTGTTCTCTGTGAGGGCGGGAAACCGGGTTTGGTAAGAGGTCAGTGAATCCAGGGAAACCTTGTTCTTTTCATTGCGAAAGCTCATGGCCACCACATTCACGAAAAGAGCCCCCAATTCAACGTTGTTAGGCTGGTATTCCAGTGCTTTTTGAAAGAATGACCTGGCCCGGATATAGTTTCCCTGGTTATAAAACAGCCTGCCGTTTTCGTAGTAGTATATGTAATTGATCTCGCTGATCAGTTCGGCATCTGAAATTTCTGCGATGAGCGTCTCAAAGCACTGCCGGTAAAGGTTTTTATTGTTGTCTCTGAACAATACATTCTGTGTCAGGTTTGAAAATTCACCCTTGATCATGTCAGTTGTTATTCCCTGGTCCTTGAACCTGGCCACTTGCGCAATGAACTTTGATTTTTCTTTCGGCAGCATTTTAGGGTCATTGACCAGTTGGGCGCCAAAATTCATCAGCAGGTAGCTGCACCGCTCGGATGGATAAAAAAAATAGGCCTTTTGCACCTGCTCATAGGCCTCCATGACCTTGTGATGGTCATTCCGGAAAAGAGCGTCATTCATGTAGTGGATTCCAATCAGTTTCCTGAGGTCGATTTTTTCATTTTTAAAAAAATAGGTGTTGAACAACTCCTCGGTGGTCTTTTGCGAAGCTTCAGTGTCGGAAATGAGTTTTTGATTCTTGAGGTTGGATACAAATTTTTCCTTGAATTCCTGATTGAAGGTGATGAACCCGAACAAGGGAGCAGTCGTTTCAACCAGAATGTTGCCCGCGTTGGGATAGGCCAGCAGATAAACATGGGTCGGCTCTTCCTTGATCTCATAGGGTATTTTCAGGTCCTCAAAGACCAGGGAATACAAGGCTGTTGCTGTAACACAATTGTAGTTCCCGCTTGTGAAGATCTCATAGAACCGGTTCTCCATTTCATACTTCTTGAGTAAGGTGGCGTGAACCTGGTCATAGACTGCTTTTATTTTCTTTTCAGGTTTCTTCTTCTCGATTCCTGTTGATAGCAACAAGTTATTCACGCCGTCAATCCGGGTCTTTACATGATCATATTCAGTGTTACTTGCAGCTGCACTGACGGCCATGAGCAGTGGAAGGTATTGGTCTTTGTCGTTGTTTTTGAAATACCGGTTGAAGGCCCCTCGTTCAAAATCAGAGGTGAAATGGAGCTCGGCGAACCTGACCAGGGAGTCCTGGGAATTGGCGAATCCGCCGTAGCATTGAATCAGGGTTAGTGCAAGGGAGCACAGGATCAATCTTACCATATTGTTATGTTGACCCAAATTAACCATTCTTGACAGTTGCTGAAACATTCTTTCCGGGAACCTGAAGCTTCATAATGGGTTGTCGAGGCTTCATGCGATCATTGCGAAGGGCGCAGCCATGGAGTACTGGAACTTCTGCCTGGACTGAACAGCTTTAGTCCCACGGTTCGAAATACCGTGAGCCGTACGGAAATACAAGTCTCATAATTGTACGGAAATCCTATTTTTGCCGTGGATTTTGAGGAATCGTGTAATACCTACATCCTTTTGGGGTAATTTTCCGTATTCAAGCCGTATGCAAGAGAAAAGCAGCATTTTTGATATGATCGGGCCCGTTATGATTGGGCCATCCAGCTCGCATACAGCGGGTGTGGTTCGTATCGGTCTCGCTGCCAATAAGATACTGGGCGGCGTTCCTGAAGAGGCGGAAATAGTCTTCTATAACTCATTTGCACGGACCTATGAAGGGCATGGAAGTGACCGGGCGGTGCTGGCCGGCTTGATGGGCTTTGCCACAGACGACAAGAGAATCAAGGAGGCAATTGAATTGGCCCCACAGGAGGGCTTGGCCTATACTTTCAAGTCCATAGGTAATGCCTCAACACTGCACCCAAACTCCATACGGGTTAAGATCCGGAAAGGAACCAAGTGGGTGGAAATACTGGGCGAAAGCAAGGGAGGGGGGATTATCAACATTGCCGAGGTAAACGGGTTCAAGGCACATTTCAGTACCAACCTCCATACCAGCATCATTACCGCTGAGGACGTCAAGGGCAGTGTGGCATTCATTTCAAGTGTCGTTGCCAACGATGACTGCAACATCGCCACCATGTCCGTTTCCCGGCGGGGAAAGTTTGACCTGGCCTGCCTGGTCATTGAAATGGATTCAGGAATCAAGCCTGTAACATTGGGCTATCTGAGGAGTCTCAACTGGGTGAAAGAAATCATTTATATACCACAAATTTGAAGTTTGTTATGAGAAAAGGATTACTGCTGTTTTTGGTTTTGTTTGCTGGCCTTGGTGTAAGTCAGGGTCAGGATGTCAAGAAATGGACCTTGAAGGAATGTGTTGATATTGCTCTGGAGAATAATCTTCGCATTAAGCGTAGTGTTTATAATGTTGAATCGTTCCGGGCCAACCTGCTACAGTCAAAAGGAGCTTTCCTGCCTAGCCTGAATGCCAACGGCTCTTATACTAATAACTATGGCCGGGCATTGAACCCCACCACAAACTTATTTGTGGATCGAAATTCTACCGCCATTTCACCCTCCGTCACAACCTCATTGACCTTGTTTAACGGTTTGAGGATACAGAATACTTTCCGGCAGAATCAACGTGACGTTCTTGCGGCCAACCATGATCTTCAAAAAGCCAAAAATGATGTAGTTCTGAACGTTGTGACATTGTACACGAACGTGATTTTCAATCAGGAGCTTTTTGAAAATGCCAAATACCAGTTAAACTCCAGCCAACAACAATTGGACAGGATCAAGAAGCAGGTCGAAGCTGGATCACTATCGATTTCAAACCAGTTGAATCAGGAGGCCCAGGTCGCAACGAACGAATTGAATGCCATCAACCAGGAAAACATCATGCTGTTGTCTGTTCTCCAGCTCAAGCAGGCCATGCAGGTACCGGCTTCTGAGTCGATGCAGGTTGACATTCCTGACCTTCAGTTGGAGGACTTAATATTGGATAAGAATGCAGAGGCCATTTACCAAATTGCACTTGAAAGTATGCCCGAAATCAGGAGCGCTATGCTTAAAGTGGAAAGTGCAGACCTGGCCCTTAAGGCCAACCGGGGCTCTTATATGCCACGCCTTTTGCTGAATGCATCGGCCTCATCAAACTCTTCCAGCATCTCTACACGTCGTTCGTTCACTTCAGATGGGACATATACAGTGGGCACCACACCGATTGGGGTTGCAAATGGGCAGAATGTTTATCCATACAATTATAACACGCAATTAGTTGAGGATAAGTATCCGCACGCTGATCAATTAAGTGACAACGTATTCAAAGCAGTAACACTTCAGTTGTCAATCCCGATTCTGAACGGATTCGCTACACGTTCCAACGTCCAGCGTGCCATTATTAATAGGGAATTGGCCGATGTTACAGTCAAAGAAACCCAAAATACCCTTCGCCAAAGCATTGAAACAGCCTACAACGATGCACAGGCTGCTTCACGTTCTTATTCCGCCTCACTCAGGTCTGTAAAGGCCCAGGAAGAAGCATACCGTATGAATAAGCAACGCTTCGATGTCGGTGCCCTGAGCATCATTGAATACCAGGTTTCTGAAAATGACCTGTTCCGCGCCAAGTCAGACCTGACACGGGCCAAGTACAACTTCATTTTCAAGAAGAAGATCCTTGATTTCTATCAGGGCAATCCCATTGAATACTAACCCCTAACTATTAAATATTTTCATCGAATGGCAAAGCAACAGAAGAAGAAGTCAAGCCGACTTATGTATATCCTGATCGGAGGAGTTGTGGTCCTCATCGGGTTCCTTTTTATCGGTAAATCAATGGGATGGATTGGTAAGACGAAGGAGATTGAGGTGGAGTTTGCCAAGGCGAAACGCATCTCCATTGTTGAGAAAGTGAGTGCATCCGGAACGGTGCAGCCTGTTATTGAAGTTAAGCTGGCACCCGAGGTTTCTGGTGAAATCATTGAGCTCAATGTTGAAGACGGTGATTCGGTTCAGCGTGGCCAGGCCCTGGTGAAGATCAGGCCTGATACCTGGTTGAGCCAATTGGAAAGAACTGAGGCTGGCTTGAGTCAGCAGAAGGCTAACCTGGAGTCTTCCAAGTCAAACCTCAGCCGGTCTGAGGCACAGTTTGCCAGGGTGGAGCAGGAATACAAGCGCCAGGAGAAATTGTGGGGCCAGAAAGTGATTTCCGAAGCTGATTGGCAACTGGCCAAGCAGAACTATGAAGTGGCCAAAAATGACCTTTCTTCCGCCCGGCAGGCTGTTGAAGCATCTAAGTTCATTGTGAACAGCACCGAGGCCTCCGTCAAGGAATCACGCGAGAACGTTCGCAAGACACTGGTGGTGGCGCCTATGATGGGTATTGTTTCAAAGCTTTCTGTGAAAAAGGGTGAGCGCGTCGTGGGAACTGCAACCATGACCGGTACGGAAATGCTGCGCATCGCTGACCTCAACAAGATGGAGGTTAGGGTCAACGTCAATGAAAATGATATCGTGCGGGTGCACCTCGGGGACTCTGTTGCCATTGATGTAGATGCCTATCAGAATGTCGGCAAGTCTTTCATGGGCATGGTGACCAACATTGCCAACACGGCCCGTGACAAGGCTTCGGCAGACGCCATCACGGAGTTTGAAGTCAGAATATTGATACTCAGGTCATCCTATGCCGACCTGATCAAGCAGGGGAACAAATACCCGTTCAGACCCGGCATGACCGCCAGTGTGGAGATCCTGACCAACCGCAAGCAAAATGTATTGTCGGTTCCTCTCGCTTCCGTGACAACCCGGAACCCTGATGAAAAGGAGATCCCTGCGCCTAAGGATGGCAACAACAATGACAATAATAATAACAGCAACCGTGCCGAAGATCCCAATAAAAAGGTGGAAAAGAAGAATGATAAGGTTGTTGTGTTTGTGAATGATGCAGGCAAAGCTAAAATGATGGAGGTGAAAACCGGAATCAGTGATTACGACAACATCGAAATCCTGTCAGGCATTACCGATTCAGTACAGGTGGTGACGGGTCCTTTCCTTGCCGTATCCAAGCGCCTGAAGGATGGAGATGCCATCAAACAGATGAAGAAGAAAGAAGAGAAGAAAGACGACGCCAAGGATTAACCACGAAAAGCAATAAACTCCGCCTCTCCTGACCCGATTACGCATCGGACTTGTCGGGAGGGGCGGAGTTCTTTATTACCTTTGGTTCATGATCAAGCACCCATGGCATGAAGCCCCAGTAGGACGGCAGATTCCTGAATTTGTCAACGGCATTATTGAAATCTCTACCGGCATGCGCGCCAAGTATGAGGTGGATAAGGAAACGGGACTCCTGAAACTTGACCGCGTCCTCTATTCATCCGTGTACTACCCGGCCAATTACGGATTTATCCCCCAGACGCTCGGTGAGGACATGGACCCGCTGGACATCATGATCCTGTCCCTGGTGCCGCTGGTGCCTTTGTGCCTTGTTCCGGCCCGTGTAATCGGTGTCATGCGCATGTTTGACCAGGGCCTGGCGGATGAAAAAATTCTCGCCGTGGCTGAGCAGGATGCCAGTGTTGGGCACCTGAATGATGTCAGCGAATTGCCGCCTCACTTCACGCTCGAGCTGAAGGAGTTTTTTGAAAGCTACAAGAAGCTGGAAAAGAAGGTGGTAACGGTGCCCGACTTCCAGGGGAAGGAAACCGCCATGAAGATCATCGAGAAAGCGATGGGCTACTACCAGATCAAGGTGAAGAGTCAAATGTCCTGACCGCATGGATCAGCCTCGCTCGATACTGATCATACAAACTGCCTTCATCGGGGATGTGATCCTGGCGACCGCCCTGATCGAATCCCTCCATACAAAATTTCCACAGTGCCATTTGGATTTCCTGGTTCGCAAGGGGAATGAAAGCCTGTTGCAGGCTCACCCGGTGCTTCGTGAAACCCTGGTCTTCGATAAGAAGTGGAAATACATCAACCTGTTCAGGCTGATCCGCAAAATCAGGTCCCTGCAGTATGACCATGTGATCAACGTGCAACGCTTCGCCACCACCGGCATACTCACGGCATTTTCAGGCGCCAGGCATACCGTGGGATTCAACAAAAACCCCTTGTCATTTCTCTTTTCCAGGAGAGTTCCGCATGAGGTGGAAGGAAAGCATGAAGTACAACGCAACCACATGCTCATTGATGACCTTGTCGGCAAGGTTAGCAGCAGACCCCGGCTCTACCCGACTCCCGATCAGTTTGAAAAGGTAAAGCAGTACAAGGGCCAGCCCTACATCACCGCATCCCCGGCGTCAGTCTGGTTTACCAAACAGTTTCCCCCGGATAAATGGATTGAGTTCCTGTTGGCATTGCCGGCAGGCCTTACCGTGTACCTGCTGGGTGCAAAGGAAGACCGCGATCACTGTGCCATGATTGTCAAGAACTCTTCCAAAAAATCCATGGTGAACCTTGCCGGTGAACTTTCTCTGCTGGAGTCGGCCGCGCTGATGAAGGATGCACGGATGAACTACGTGAACGATTCGGCACCCATGCACCTGGCTTCTGCCCTGAATGCGCCGGTTGCTGCCATCTATTGCTCGACAGTTCCGTCTTTCGGCTTTGGTCCCCTGTCTGAAGTGTCGTTTATTATTGAAACAGAGGAAAGCCTGGCCTGCAGGCCGTGCGGCCTTCACGGGCACCGTATTTGCCCCCAGGGACATTTCAAGTGTGCCCTGTCCATCCGCGGGGAGCAACTCGTGGAAGCCCTGGGCCAGTAAGGCTTGGTTTCTGAACGGTCTTCTAAAACTCCAGAAGGTGTTCGTAGACTTTGTGAATGGGAAAGCCCATAACGTTGAAGTAAGATCCTTCAATCTTTTCAATCCCCACAATGCCTGAACCTCCTCTTGTGGTAATGCTCTTTTCAATGAGATCGATTTTGCCGATCTTCTTGAGGAAAGTGATTTCTTCCGCTGAGCATGGGTTCAAGCCGGGAGGAAGAAACTCCTGCGCCCCATAGGCCCCGGCTTTATCATAGGGTTTGTAGTGTTCAACGTACCCGGTGATTTCTTTTGTGCCCAGGGGTTTGAAGGTTACATGGGTACGTTCGTCAAAGAGAGCCTCCTTGCCTTTCGACAACAGGCAAACAGCCGTTATCACCAGGTGTGTTCTGCCCGCCAGCCTGGAAAGCATATTGATGGCTTCTTCGCGGTGCACGGGCTTGTTCAGGATCGTTCCATCCAGTATCACAACGGTATCAGAAGTGATCACGATATCATCGTCGACCCGTGAACGGTGTCCGGTTGCTTTTTTTTCTGCCAGGTAGGAGGGAACGAGTTCGGCGCGAAGGGTTGTCGGGAAGGATTCATCCTCCACTGGTTTTTCAATCCTAAATTCAAAGCCCGCCTCCTTCATGAGGAATTGCCTTCGGGGGGACGTCGATGCAAGGATCAATGGTTGGCCCGGATGCATAGTCAGAAGGGAAAATAGGGCAGTGTCCTGAATTCATCTTCCCGGATGGATCCAAAGAGGAAGCCACATATTACTTTGGGATAGAAGTAGGTTGACTTCTGGGGCATGGTAAAGCCACTGGCGCATACTTTCTTCACTTCTTCAATGGAGACCTCCTGGGTAATGATGGCCATCTGGCAATCGCCCCGCATGACCTTCGTCAGACAGTCCGAGAAGCTTCTGTCAAAGTCAATGTGCTCGGACTGGCGCTGCTCTTTTCCGGGAATGCCCAGCGCCTTCTCAATGATGTAATGGTGCATGACCGTGAGGTCCAGGCGCTTGATTTCATCGGGGAATGGCCAATGAAAATCCAGGAAGGCAGCAGGCTGCAGCCTGACCTTGTAGGCATTTTCCTTGAAAAGCAGTCCGAAGGTCCACGGTTTGCCGAGGATGATGTCGTAGATCGAATCAGGGTCTTCCACCGGCTTGATGGTAAAACAGGGGGCCAGTTTTCTCAAGACTTTTTCTTCACTGAAATCCGGCAGGTTTCTGATAATCCGGTGGGTCGGCAGGATGCGAACATCATCCGACTCAGTATTGGACAAGAACATCAGGTGGAAGTGATAGGCCTCAGTTCCATGGTCTTCCTTGTTCTCCGCCTGCATTTTCTGCTTGAGCACAAGTGAACTTTCGTAGCGGTGATGGCCGTCCGCAAGGATAATGGTCTTCTCTTTCAGGTGATCGATGAACCTGGAAACAACGGCAGCGTCCTGGATCACGGCAAGGACGTCCCGCACACCCTGGTAATCTTCCGTTTCATAGATCGGATGGGTGATGGCATCATCCATGTATCCCTCCAGTTCAAAAGTTGGATCGGTATAAAGTCCATGGGTGGGGCTGACGTGAAGCAGGGTTTTCTCCAGCAGTTCAACGCGGTCATTGACGGACTTCGGAATGGTATTTTCATGGCGCAGGATCACCCGGTCACTCCATTCATAGGTCCTGATGTTGCTGATGAACCCTTTTCTGCAGTATTCCTTTGATGACCCGTGGAGTTTGAAGTACTGGTAGTACACATAGATGCCGGGCAGGTCATCCTGAACAATGCTCCCTTCGTCTTTCCATTGCTGGAGTGTGGCCGCTGCCCGCGTTGCACCGTCAAGGGGCACGGACAAATGAATGCTGTTGTAGGGATTGCGGTAGAGTGCCTGCCTTTGCTTTTCCGAGACTACGTCAAATAAGGGAGACGTGAGCTCCTCGATGTTGCTTGCCAATGCCTTGTTGTATCGCCATGCCCGTAACGGCTTTATCTCTGCCATGAGTCTGAAGGGTTGTTGATCGAAGGTGCTGCGGGCTAGGTCCGGTTGACTTTCCAGCGGCTGACGGTCTCATGGCGGCTCGTGGCAGTGGTGGTGTTCTTCTCAGACGATTCCTGGAACACGGTTGCTGCCAGTGCTGCCGCAAGCTGCTCCGACTCTATGTTAGCGCCCGATTTCTTCAGCAGGTCGGGCGTGAAATATTGCTCCACAAATTTCGTATCAAAGTTGCCGGACCGGAAGGCTTCATGTTTCATGACGAACTTGCAAAACCCCAGTGTCGTCTCCACGCCCGTGATGTGGTATTCATCGATGGCCCGGATGGTCTTCTCAATCGCGGCTTCGCGCGTATCCGCATGGCAGATCATCTTGGCGATCATGGGGTCATAGTAGAACGGTATGGCCATCCCTTCTTCAAATCCATCATCAATCCGGATGCCATGGCCCTGGGGCCTGCGGTATTTCTTCAGTGTGCCGATGTCGGGCAGAAAGTTGTTGGCAGGGTCTTCTGCATATACCCGAACTTCCATGGCGTGACCGTTGATTTTCAGGTCTTCCTGCCGGAACGGGATCTTCTCGCCTTCGGCAATGCGGAGTTGCAGCTTCACCAGGTCAAGACCTGTGATTTGCTCGGTCACCGGGTGTTCAACCTGCAGCCGCGTATTCATTTCCAGAAAATAGAATTTCCTGTTTTCGTCGAAAATGAACTCTACCGTACCCGCGTTGAAGTAGCCGCAGGATTTGGCGACGTTGATGGCCGCTTCACCCATCTCTGCCCGTAGGGCGGGGGTGAGCACGGAAGAGGGCGCCTCCTCAATGACTTTCTGATGCCTGCGCTGAATGGAACATTCCCGCTCGAACAGGTGCACCACATTACCGTGCTGGTCGCCGAAGATCTGGAATTCAATGTGCCTCGGCCGGGTGACGTATTTTTCAATAAAGACGGATCCATCGCCGAATGCGGATGTCGCTTCGCTGACGGCCCTTTGCATTTGTTCTTCAAATTCCTGCTCGTTCTGCACGATGCGCATGCCTTTCCCTCCACCACCGGCACTGGCTTTGATGAGCACTGGGTAGCCAATCTCTTTTGATAATTTCTTGGCTTTGTCGATGTCTGTGATGGGCTCAGCGGTTCCGGGTACCAGCGGTACTTTGAATGCCGCCGCTGCATTCTTGGCAGCCAGCTTATTGCCCATGATTTCAATGGCCTTGGGAGGCGGGCCTACAAAGAGTAATCCGGCATCAATAACCGCCTGTGCGAAATCCTCATTTTCAGAAAGGAAGCCATACCCAGGATGGATCGCATCAGCATTGGTTTGCTTTGCGGCAGCCAGTATCTTATCCATGCGCAGGTAAGACTCAGCAGAGGGCGGTGGACCTATGTTGACCGCCTCGTCGGCAAAGCGGACATGCATGGCCTCCCGGTCGGCATCGCTGTAAACCGCTACGGTCTTGATTCCTAGTTCACGTGCACTGCGCATCACACGCAAGGCAATTTCTCCGCGGTTTGCGACCAGCAGTTTTTCTATTTTTCGCCTGGTAATCATGCAGACAATGCTAAGAAATTAATCTGAAAAGGATAGAACTTTGTTTGTGGTAAACAGGGAAGTTTTTTTGGCCAAACCGGTTTAACAGCGAGTTCACTTCGGAAAGGATTATTTGGGGATATGGCCTGCATGATGCAATAATATTCTGAGTTTAGGTTGCCGGCAGGTATTTTTGAATCCCTTCAGGGAAAGGTTCCGGGCATCACCATGCAGGTCGGTTGCAGCATCCATATTCCACTGGTCGGAAGGGCCCGGGCATCGTACAGTTTTAGGTATTTTTTCCTATTTTTGCCCCAATTTATTAACCAAAAACAGCGAAATGGTCGATTTATTTGAAAAGTTGCGCATGGAGGCCGGTCCCTTGGCCAAGTATTCACATCTGCCTGATGATTATTTCTTTTTCCCGAAGCTGGAAGGAGAAATTGGTCCCCACATGAAGTTCATGGGCCGCGAGGTCCTCAACTGGAGTTTGAACAATTACCTGGGTCTTGCAAACCATCCTGAAGTCAGGAAGGCCGATGCCGAAGCTGCCGCGAGGTTTGGTCTGGCCAGCCCGATGGGTGCCCGGATGATGTCCGGAAACTCCGTTCATCATATTGAATTTGAACAGCAGTTGGCCGACTTCGTCAAGAAGGAAGATGCCATGCTTTTGAATTATGGCTACCAGGGCGTGTTGTCCATCATCGATGCCCTGGTCGACCGCAAAGACGTGATCGTTTATGATGCCGAGTCACATGCCTGCATCATTGATGGTGTGCGCCTCCACATGGGCAAGCGCTTTGTCTTTTCTCATAACAACATGGAGAGCTTTGAGAAGCAGCTCCTGCATGCCACCAAAGTGGCTGAAGAGACAGGCGGCGGTATCCTGGTGATTACTGAGGGCGTATTTGGAATGTCCGGTGACCTGGGCAACCTGAAAGCCATTGTTGAATTCAAAAAGAAATACAAATTCCGTTTGCTCGTGGATGATGCTCATGGATTCGGAACAGTTGGAAAAACCGGAGCAGGTGCTGGGGAAGAGATGGGGGTGCAGGATCAGGTTGATCTGTATTTTTCCACCTTCGCAAAGTCCATGGCCAGCATCGGCGCCTTTGTTGCCGGTCAGAAGCATATCCTCAAGTACCTGCGTTACACCATGAGGTCGCAGATCTACGCCAAGAGCCTCCCGATGCCCTTCGTTATCGGGGGTATGAAAAGGCTGGAACTTCTCCGCACAAAACCGGAGCTAAAGGAGAATTTATGGAAAATTGTCAGGGCCCTGCAGCAAGGTTTGAGGGACCGTGGCTTCTACCTGGGCCCCACCCAAAGCCCCGTCACACCAGTCCTGTTTAAGGGTGGTGTGGGTGAGGCCGCCAATATGGCCATGGACCTGCGGGAGAACTTCCATATTTTCTGTTCGGTGATCGTGTATCCCGTTGTGCCTAAGGATGTTATCATCTTCAGGATCATCCCTACCGCTGCCCATACCATGGCAGATGTGGAGCTGACTTTAAGTGCGTTTTCTGAGCTGAAACACAAGCTTGACGACGGGTTCTACCGCAAGGAAGAACTAGTCTCGGTGACCAAAGGAATGTAAAAAATATCGTTTCCTGCTTGTTTTTAAGCCTTTTTACCTAACTTAGCGGTCACAAACCCTTCGTTTCAACCAAACACTAAATAGACATGAAAAAATTTGAAGAACTGAAGACCCTCATTGCATCTATCGAACTGGATGCTGACAAATTCTACAATAAGGGCAATAGCGCCGCGGGAACCCGTGTTCGCAAAGGCATGCAGGACCTGAAGAACCTGGCACAGACAATCCGTGCTGAAGTTCAGGAACTGAAAAACAAAGAAGCAAAATAATAGCTCCAGTAGCTTTTATGCAGGGGTCAGCGTCTATCGCTGACCCTTTTTTGTTGCCCCGTAAATTGCCTTGATTTTGGCGGCAAGTTTCTCAGAAGCCTCCACCAGCGGCAGCCTGACATGAGGTCTGCATACCCCCATGAGGTGGAGGACGTGTTTCACGCCCACGGGGTTACCTTCCTCATACATGGGCCCGTTGATGTCCACCAGTTTGAAAAGTTCGGTTTGTGCTTTGGTATAGTCTCCAGCCAGGGCATGCTCCTTCATCTTTCGGAAGACCACAGGAAATGCGTTGGCCAGCACGCTGATGACACCAACCCCGCCAACGGCATAGATCGGCAGCGTCAGCAAGTCATCTCCTGAGATCAGCATGAAGCCGGATGGCTTATCCTTTGAAATTTTCATGCACTGTTCCAGGTTGCCGGAAGCCTCCTTTACTCCAATAATTTTCTTGTGGCCGGCCAACCGGAGAATGGTGTCAGGAGCCAGGTTGGATGCCGTGCGGCCAGGAACATTGTAAAGGATGACCGGGAGCGGACTGTGGTCCGCCACCATCGAGAAATGACGAAAAATCCCCTCCTGCGAGGGTTTGTTGTAATAGGGGCTTACGGAAAGAATGGCATCAACCTGGCTGAGGTCCGTTTGACGGATTTCTTCAATAACGGAGGCCGTATTGTTTCCGCCAATGCCATAGACAATCGGCAGCTTCTTCGGATTGTTGTTTTGAACGAAAGTCAGGACTTTCCTCTTTTCGTCTTTCGACAGGGTTGCTGACTCGCCGGTGGTACCCATCACAACAAAGTAGTCCACGCCCTTCGCTGTGTGAACGAGCACTTTTTTCAATGAAGCAAAGTCAATGTTGCCGGATTCATCAAATGGTGTGACCAGGGCCACACCGGTGCCATAGAGCTTTTTCATGGTTATCGAAGTTGCTTGGTATACCGGTACATGTTGTCAATGAGGCCGCTGGTGGTCCCGTTGTTCTCGATCATAAACTCGAAGTAGGCCTCATTGCCCTCCTGGTATTTACCCACCCGGCAGTGGGCCCTGCTTTGGGCGAGCACATTCAGAATCAGTGGGTTGTGTTCATTGTCAACGTAAAAGAGATAATCAAATTCAGTCTGAGCAAACCCCGCAGCCTGGGGTTTGTCAATCTTTCCCCAGAAGTTGAGGTCCTGGATGGTGAAGAAGTCAAAAAGGAATTCATAGTTGTCTTTGCGCTTGGGCAGGAACTCCAGGACTTTAACCTGCTTGCCGTCCTGCTCCAGCCGCTTGACAAATTCCTTGATGTCATCGTGCTTCTGCCGGTCCTCTACGCTGAAGATGACGCCGATGGCATTTGATTTCTTGTAAGGCGTACTTGTACGAAGGCTTTTGTTTTTCTTCAAAGCCGATTCTGTACGCCACCTTAGAAAAGTCAGTTTCAATGGGTCAGGGTTAAAAGCGAAGCGAAAATATCGCAAAAATCCTCCACCAGCATCAGCCTTTGAGCATCTTTTCAAATTCCTCCTCGGAAATGATCCTGACCTTAAGCTTTTCAGCCTTTTCGCGCTTCGATGGTCCCATGTTGTCGCCGGCCACCAGGTAATCCAGTTTGCCGGATACACCGGAAAGGACCCGTCCTCCGTTGGCGATAATCACATCCTTGATCCCGTCCCGTTCGTAATGCGCGAATGTGCCGGAGACCACAAATGATTTTCCTCCCAGGACGTCGCTCACTTTTTCAGGTTCTTTTTCGGACGATTGAAACTGAAGCCCCGCTTTGTGCAAGCGCTCAACCTCACGTAGGTTAGCTTTCTCCTTGAAATAGCTCACCACGCTTTGGGCGATTTTTTCACCAACTTCTGGTGCATTGAGCAGGTCTTCGTAGCTCGCCGCAGCCAGGTTATCCATGTTTTTGAAGTACCGGGCCAGTTTTTCAGCGACGGTCTTGCCTACGAAACGTATGCCAATGGCAAACAGCACTGATTCAAATGGAGTGACTCTGGATTGTTCAATGCCTGACAGCAGGTTCTTCGTTGATAGTTCCCTAAAACCCTCCAGGGTCAGGATGTCTTCCCGTTTCAGATCATACAGGTCAGCAGGACTTTTCACCAGCCCCTTTTCATACAATTGCTCGATGGTCTTTTCACCCAGTGAATCAATGTTCATGGCCTTTCGCTGGATGAAGTGTAGAATCTTCCCCTTGATTTGTGGCGGGCAACCTGCTTCGTTGGGGCAATAGTGATTTGCCTGGTCTTCTTCGCGAATGAGTTTCGTGCCGCATTCCGGGCAATCGGTAATGTAGCGCACCGGCTTTGCGTTCCTGGCACGCTTGTTCATGTCAACACCGGTGACCTTGGGGATGATCTCACCTCCTTTTTCAACAAATACGATGTCGCCGATACTAAGGTCAAGGCGTTCAATCTCGTTGGCATTGTGAAGGGACGCGCGCTTGACGGTGGTGCCGGCCAGCAGGACAGGCTCCAGTTCGGCAACCGGGGTAATGGCTCCCGTACGGCCCACCTGGTAAGTGATGTCGTTTAGTCTCGTGCTGATGCTCTCCGGCTTATATTTGAATGCAATGGCCCAGCGTGGAACCTTTGCCGTGAACCCAAGCTGCTTTTGCTGTTCAAGGTTATTAACCTTGATCACCACGCCGTCGGTTTCCAGGGGCAGTTCGGAACGTTTTTTCTCCCAATGGTCAATATACTGGAGTACCTCTTTGATGGAGCTGCACTTCTGGTACGTCTTTGAAACAGGGAAGCCCCAAGACTCCAGGGCTTGAATGGCCTCTTCATGGGTAGCGGCGTCCAGGTCTTCACCCATCAGGTAGTAGAGAAAGCAATCCAGTTTTCGGCGCGACACTTCTCGGCTGTCCTGCATTTTCAGGGTGCCGGAGGCTGTGTTGCGGGCGTTAGCATAGGTTTCTTCGCCGATGTCTTCGCGGTCTTTGTTGAGTTGTTCAAATACCTTCTTCGGCAGGAACACTTCTCCCCGGACCTCAAAACTCTCCGGCAACTGCTTGCCCTTAACCCGCAACGGGATAGAGCGGATGGTCCGTACATTGGCCGTCACATCGTCGCCGCGGACGCCATCGCCACGCGTCACGCCACGTACCAGGAGTCCATTTTCATAGGACATGCTGATGGAGACACCGTCAAATTTTAATTCACAAAAGTATTCGTAGGGCTCACCGCCAAGACCTTTGGCAACCCTGCCGTCAAAGTCTTCCAGTTCTTCAGCCGAATAGGTGTTGCCCAGCGAGAGCATGGGATAGCGGTGGACAACAGTTTCAAACTCCCTCGTGATGGTGCCGCCTACGCGCTGGGAGGGGGAATCAGGGAGGCGAAATTGAGGAAATTGTTCCTCGAGATCAGCAAGATCTTTCAGCATCCTGTCGAATGCCTGGTCGGTAATCTCCGTCTTGGATTTCTGGTAGTAGAGATCGTTGTGATAATTGACTTTCTCAGTGAGTTCCGCAATTGCTTTCTTGGCTTCCAGGGGTTTCATGATCATTGGATGGTCTAAAATAGGGAAAGGAATCCACTTTCCGAATGACTGAGAAGGAGCGGCCAGGTTACTGGTTGATGAGATTGAGAACGGTGACCGCGAACAGGCCGGCCGTCTCGGTGCGCAGCCGGTTCGGGCCCAAACTCACGGAAAGAAAACCGGCTGATCCTGCTGCCGCCAGTTCCTCCCGGGTAAAATCGCCCTCTGGTCCGATCAGGACTGCATAGTGTGCACCGGCGGGAGCGAGGTCTTTCAAATGCCCCTGGTTCTGTTTATCGACGGTTGCGATGAACTTCAGTTTATCATTGCACTCTTTGACGAATGGGGCAAACGGTGCCAGGGGTGCCAGGTCTGGCAGCCATGCCTGCTGCGACTGCTTCATCGCGCTCACGGCAATCTTTTCCACCCGCTCCATGTTGATGGATTTCCGCTCGGAAGTCTTGCAGTGCAGGAAGGAGATCCTCTCAATTCCGATTTCAACGCACTTCTCAAGCATCCACTCCATCCGGTCCATGTTCTTGGTTGGTGCGATGGCGAGGTGAATGGAAAAAGACCTTCGTGGAATGACCCGCTTGCTGATTATGATGAATGGGCACTTCCTGGCGTCAGCGCTGGTAAGTTGTGCCTGCACATATTGGCCCTTACCGTCGGTGATGTCGCAGACGGACCCTTCACTTAACCGCAGGACTTTGACTGCGTGCCTGGACTCTTCCTCAGGCAGGTGGCCGAGGGAAATTTCCGGTTGATAAAAAAGGGGAGTCACTGGTTGTATTCTTTCGCCAGCCGGGCGACGAGGGCTACATACTCCTCCATGGCCGCTTCCTTACTCTTGCCTTGTTTGGAATGCCAGGCATCGAATTTGGCAATGGCCTTAAAGTCAAAGCCGCCGGGTCGCTCACCGCTGACATCACCGTCGGTAGCCTGCTTGAAAAGGGCATACATGTCCAGCAATTCCTCGTTGGTGGGTCGCCTGGTAAACTGCTTGGAATGATCGACGGCTGATTGAAAGTCTTCGGGGAGGGCCATAGGGGGAACAATAAAAAAGGTCCCCTTCGCCTGGCCAGAAGGCCACCGACGAAGAGGACCTGAATGATGTTAACGTTTTTCCATAGGAACGTACTGGCGGAGTTTCTGGCCGACGTAAATCTGCCGGGGGCGGCCGATTGGCTCTTTGTTCTCGCGCATTTCCTTCCACTGTGCAATCCAGCCCGGAAGGCGTCCCATGGCAAACATCACCGTGAACATCTCTACCGGGATGCCCAGGGCGCGGTAAATGATGCCTGAGTAGAAGTCAACGTTGGGATAAAGTTTCCGTTCAATGAAATAAGGATCCTTCAGCGCAACTTCTTCCAGTTTGAGCGCGATTTCAAGGACAGGGTCATTCACGCCCAGTTTCTTCAGCACGTCATCTGCCGTCTTCTTAATGATCTTGGCGCGGGGGTCAAAATTCTTGTACACCCGGTGACCGAATCCCATCAGTCGGAATCCGCTGTTTTTGTCTTTTGCCTTGTTGATCCACTTTTCAGTGTCTCCGCCGTCCTTCTTGATTTGCTCCAGCATGAGGATCACCTCCTGGTTGGCACCGCCATGCAGCGGGCCCCAGAGGGCGTTGATGCCGGCCGAGATGGAAGAGTAGATGCTTGCCTTGGATGAACCCACGATGCGCACCGTAGAGGTAGAACAGTTCTGTTCATGGTCAGCGTGGAGAATCAGGAGTTTGTCGAGGGCATTGGCCACCACCGGGTCCACTTTATAGTTCTCAGCGGGAAGTGCATATAGCATCTTGAGGAAGCGCGAGCAGTAGTCCAGTGAGTTGTCAGGGTAATTGACCGGATGCCCCACAGCGTTCTTGTAGGCCCAGGCCGCGAAGGTTGGCATCTTGGCAAGGGAACGGATGATGCTCAGGTAAACGCCTTCTGCCGAACGGTTAGGGTCGAGAGACTCAGGATAGAAGGCAGTCTGAGCGCAGAACATGGAGGCCAGCACGCCCATCGGGTGAGCGCTGGAAGGAAATCCATCCAGAATCTTCTTGATGTCTTCGTGTACCATCGTACGACTCCTGATATCGTTGGAGAACTTGTCGAGTTCTTCCTTTTTAGGCAACTCACCAAATATGAGCAGGTAGGCCACCTCGAGGAATGACGATTTTTCGGCCAGGTCTTCGATGGAGTATCCACGGTGGCGCAGAATGCCTTTGTCACCGTCCAGAAAGGTGATGGCGCTCTTGGTAGCACCGGTGTTCTTGTAGCCAAAATCAAGCGTCACGGTCCCGGTCTTTTCCAGAAGTTCGCTGATGTCTATGCCTACTTCGTTTTCCGTACCTTCTACCAGGGGAAATTGATATGTCTTGCCATCTATGATTAGTTGTGCTGTCTTTGCCATGATGTCGCTATTTTTCTCTAAAGTAAATCGGGGTTTCTGTAGTTGGAAGCCCTTTTGGGAATTTAATTATTCCCCAAAATCAGGGGCATTCCGTCCTTGCCGGAACCAATGATGACCACTTTTGAGTTGGGGGATTTGGAAAGTTCCAGCGTTGCCTCTATACCTCTCATTTTCAACAGTTTATCTGACAAGCTGTTGTTGATGATGTTGTTGGCCCTGGATTCACCTTCCGCCGCAATGCGCTTGCGTTCAGCTTCGCTTTTCTCCTTGTCCAATCTGAACTGGTAGGCGAGGGCTTCCTGCTCCTGCTGCAGCTTGTTTTCAATGGCTCCTTTGATTTGTTCGGGAAGCACGATGGACCGGATCAGGACCGCGGTGGCAGTCACAAAATTCAGGCTGAGAATCTTCTCGGTTTCGCCCTTGATCGCGGCTTCTACCTCGGCCCGTTTGGTTGAATAAATCTCCTCGGCAGTAAAGCGGCCCATCACCTGCCTGACGGTGGAACGGACTTCCGGAATCACCAGCACCTCAACGTAGGATTGTGTAAACTTCTGGTGAACAAAACCGATTTTCTCCGGAAGGGGGAAGTAACGCACGGTTATATCTACGTGGATGGAAAGCCCGTTCTTGTCCAGGATGTCCATGTTCTCATCCGATGACTGTTCGTTTACCTTGTATACGTACACATCATTCCAGGGTGCCTTCAGGTGGATTCCCTGGTCGATGACATTGTCTTTGTCAAGGCCGATCGTAAATGGATAAAAGATAACGGCGCGTTCGTTGGATTGAATGGTGTAAAACAAGCTTGACGAGACGGCCATCAGGATAATGAAGCCAATCCCGGCAAGGATAATCAGGGGTAATCTGCGGTTATTCATGGGTATAGATAGTTTTGTGGTGTTTTGATTTTGGAGTTTCTAAAGTTAGTGAAATTCGCGGTATTGGGGAGCTTAAAGCTGACTGGTCACCGATTACTGATTACCCTCGTTCAGCCTTGGAAGCCCCAATAGTTTGCCAATAATCAACATCCCGTAGAGGTTCCCCCACACTGCCTCCAGGGTACTGATGTTTCGGATCAGCCTGGTAGGTTCCAGGCCGGTGTCGACACCACCGAGTACGCAGAAACTGTAGGTGACACATTCCGAATAATTGGGAAGTCCCAGTTCGATGAGGGTACCCAGGCTGCCAGGTCTGGCAATAGTGATCAGGTCATAGAGGCTCCCGAATGAGATCCCCACCATCAGGAAGACGCAGGCCGCACCCCAAAGCTTGTCGGGCGTCAGGAAACCACCAGAAAATATATCCCGGATGGCAAAGGCGATGACCGTGATTTCAATGGGAAAAAGAAAACCGTGAATGGTTAGCAGGTAGGTTTGCCGGTCGGCCACATACATGAACTGGTAGTAAGGAAACTCGACCAGAATCCCGGTAACGACAATGCCGAGCAGGACGGTCAGGATTAGGCCAATCAGGAATTTGCTGTTGGTAAAATTGCGCAAGAGATCCCATAACAGGAAGGCATAGACAGCCCCAAAAAGGGAAAAGACGGAGATGATGAATTTTGACACATCGCTTTTGGAGTCCTCCAGGAGCGGCTCCGAAAGCAGGAGTCCAAATACGATGATCACTACCTGGATCATCACCACATTCCTGTAGTCTTTGGCCTTCTCGCGCTGCAGTTCGCCCTTGCTGAAGTTGCGTTGGAGTGAAAACTTGAACATACTCTTTCTGTCTCCGGCAAGATAGGTTTTTCAGGGCAAAGTGTGGAGTGTACGGGTCTGGAGGACAGCTTTCCACGTCTTGCATGATCCCATGATGATCAGGAGGTAGGACGCGACCAGGAAGCGATCCTCGATGACGGGATGAAGCAGGTAGCGGACAACCATGGCGGCCATAGCCATGATGATGAGCCATGACCACAGGTCCCTTCTGTCCGGGTCCTTTTTATGTCTGAAAAACAGTACGACAAAACCCAGGATCATGAACACCAAGGCATAGGATTGCCAGAAGGAAGGGAGTCCAATCTTCAAACTGACCAGATAGTGTCGCAGTGCATCCCCAGGGGTCCAGGAGGACGCATAGTCGGTATCGGTGAATAGGAATTCCCGAAGGATTCCCGGATCACCAATCACCAGTAAGGTGAGTGCCATGAAGCCCGTTACGAGGACAATGGTGGTACGTGCAGTGGCCTTGCCGCTGAGGTACAAGGCGAGAACAAACAGCAGGCAATAGATAACGGCGTCCGGGCGGACCGTTATGGCAATTGCAGACACCAACAACCCCCATATTGGTGCAGCATGTTCGGTTGCCAGGTATAATCCGGCAAACAGTATCACGGCACACAGCATATCCGGTGAAGAGTAGCGTGCTGACTGGATCATAAACGGAGCCGAGGCTGTGACCAGCGTCAGCAGGGATGCCGCCGGCAGCGGGAGTATTTGCTGTGCCCAAAAGAACACCAGTATCCCGATGAGGAAAAAGCTCACGATCGATGGCAGGTAGGTAGCCGTGACCAGGTCAAGTCCCACAAAGTGTCCGAACCTGACCGTCATCAGGTAGGCAGGCTTGATCCGGAAGTACCGGAGGATGCCCTGGAATTCATTCGCGTTGTCGCGGAATCCAGGCTGGCGCCGGCTGATTGCCAGGTAGTCCCCGGAAGGGAGGAGGCGTTCGGCCTCCCGGTACACCAAAGCATGCGTAACAGAAAATGGCGTATGGGCATTACCGGAAGCCAGCGCCATGTAGGGAAACATGTCCCAGTTGTAGTAGGGTCTTTGTCCGGCATAGATGCTGGCGGCCAGCAGCAGGACGATAATGGCGAATGGATAAAGGAGGTTTTTCACGCGACTGCTCAGGTAGAAATATACCAAATAAAAAAAGCGACTGCCTCATAGAGACAGCCGCCTTCCGAAAGGTGTAATAGATTACATGGAGCCCATGCCGCCGGTATTCCCTGTGTTGGTAGTAGGGGTAGGGGTTGGCATAGGAGCTGGTGCAGGTGCCGGAGCGGCAACTTTGGCTGGAGCCGCTTTCTTGGTTGCGGGCTTTTTGGTGGCAGCCTTCTTCGTTGCCGGTTTGCGCGCAGCAGCCTTTTTAGTTGCCTTCTTTGCAGTTTTCTTGGTGGCCTTCTTGGCAACCTTTTTGGTTGCTTTCCTGGCTACCTTTTTCGTTGCGGATTTCTTTGCAGCTTTCTTCGCTTTTTTCTTTGCCATGGCACTTAGTAGTTTAAATGTTTTTTGGTTTATGCTTGGTCAACAGTGTTTCTGTTAATCGTCATAAAGTTACGTAAGAGTTCATTTCCTAAAATTATTCTGCGCATTTTATTTATCATCGGCTGAGGTTGTTGCCTGTGGCAAAAATAATTGGCAGGTTACTGCTATCTTTCAAACGTTTACCCCCGGGCAAGCATGAACAGAAAGTACAGCGTACTGATCATCCTCTCGATCCTGTCGATCATCACCTTTCTGGACAGGAACGCCATTTCGCTTGCCGGCCAGCGGATTACTGCCGAACTGGGGCTTACCGAGGGGCAGTTTGGCTGGATCCTTGGTGCTTTCACGATTTCATATGGACTGTTTGAGATACCAACCGGTCTGCTAGGCGACCGTTTTGGGGCCAAACGAATCCTTGCCAGGGTGGTACTCTGGTGGTCGCTTTTTACGGTGCTTACAGGATTCGCCGGCGGCTTTGCATCTCTTTTCATTGTGCGTTTTTTATTTGGTGCCGGGGAAGCAGGGGCATACCCAAATACAGCGATTGCCATCCGGCAATGGTTTCCGGAAATTGAGCGGGGCCGTGCCCAGGCAGTGATTTGGATGGCAAGCAGGATCGGTGGCGCTATTGCCCCATTCCTGGTCATTCCGCTTCAGATGCAGTTCGGTTGGCGTGTGGCATTCTATTTCCTTGGGGCGCTTGGTGTCGCGTGGGTTGCCGTCTGGCTTATTTGGTACCGTAAACCCGAACCGCATCAGGTCATACAAGAGCCTTCGGTCGCAAAGACTGCCGAGTCTTCGTCAGCCTGGATGCGCAATGGTAACTTCTGGCTGCTGATGCTCATGTACTATTGTTATGCCTCGGGGGTATTCTTCTTCATTTCATGGCTTCCCAAATACCTGTTGAATGGCAGGGGGATACCCGAATCGGAGCTGGCGTACTCTGCTTCGCTGCCCTTCATCCTGGCGGCAGTAGGTTGTCTCATCGGAGGATCTGTCAGCGACTTTCTGGTTTCCAGAATCGGGCTGAACTGGGGACGGAGACTCGTGCCGATGGCTGGTTTGGCACTGTCGGGATCATCCATGCTGGCAGCAGCCTTTACGCCGGAGAATTCAACGGCCATTGTCTTCCTTGCCCTCGGCCTGGCTTTCATGGACGTAACGGCGCCGGTCTCATGGGCGGTCGCTACTGACCTGGGAGGGAAGCACAGCGGGGCCGTGACAGGGGCGATGAATACCGCCGGGCTGCTTGGTGGCACAGTGACTTCGCTGGGCATCGGTTATCTCGTTTCTTCGTTCCACAGCTACACCATCCCGGTGGTGATCCTCGGATGCCTTTTGCTTGCGGGATCGATGGTTTGGCTGTTCATCAGGGTAGAGGAGCATTGAAAATTCCGGACTTGGTGCACATTGAGTTGAAGATTTTGACCAGAACGGCGGAGAACCTTTTGTCTTCCCTGCCGAATATTCTATAATTTTAAACAAGAATTTGTAGCCAATGGAATCGGGTCGATTGATCATACTATTAGTGTTGTTGGGCTGCATGGCAGCCTGTCAGAAAGAGAAACCTTCAGTTGCAGATGAAACCAGGTTCCTCGATTCATTGTCTGCAGATACGTTTCACTACTTCTGGGACCTTGCGAATCCTGAAAATGGGCTGGTGCCCGATCGCTGGCCGACCCCAAGTTTCTCGAGCATTGCGGCGACCGGGTTTGGCTTAACTTCTTACCTGGTAGGCATTGAACGCGGATATGTTACCCGGGAGCAGGCGGCTGCGAGGGTTCTGACAACACTCCGGTTCTTTCAACAGGCACCCAGAGGAGACGCGGCGGCTGGTGTTACCGGCAATCATGGTTTCTTCTATCACTTCCTGGATATGAAGTCTGGTGAACGGTTCCGGGAAGTAGAACTTTCAACCATTGATACAGGATTGCTGATGGCAGGCGTGCTTACCTGCCAAACGTATTTTGACGGCGTGAATGAGACTGAGGCGGAGATCCGGTCGTTGGCAGATTCATTGTACAATGCTGTTGAATGGGATTGGGCAATGAATGGAAAAGAAACCATGAGCATGGGCTGGCATCCGGAAAGGGGCTTCATCAATGCTTCCTGGGATGGCTACAATGAGGCTATGATTTTGTATGTATTGGGCCTGGCTTCTCCAACGCATCCTATCCCAGCTGCAAGTTGGGAGGCATGGACGAAAACCTATCAATGGGGAACCTACCAGGGCCAGGAGCATGTCAATTTCGGACCCCTTTTCGGACATCAGTATTCACACATGTATATTGACTTTCGCGGTATCAGGGATTCGTACATGCAGCAGAAGGGAATTGACTATTTTGAGAACTCCAGGAGGGCTACTATTGCCAACCGGAAATACTGCGTCACCAATGCAGGCGGCTATGAAGGGTACTCTGAAAACATTTGGGGACTCACGGCGTGTGATGGCCCCGGCAATGCCGACAAGATCAACCCAAATATCTCCTTCATGGGATACAGCGCCCGCGGGGCAGGGCAATGGTACACTCAGGATGATGGGACCATAGCTCCAACCGCGGCTGGGGGATCCCTTCCGTTTGCTCCTGAAATTTGCCTGCCTGCCCTCAGGGAAATGCGTTCCAAATTTGGAAAAAAGCTCTATGATCGATATGGATTCAAGGACGCTTTCAATCTTACCATTCTTAATAAAGATGGCACCCAGGGTTGGTTTGATCCTGACTACATCGGCATTGACCAGGGTCCCATTGTGATCCAGGTTTCGAACTACCGGAATGGTTTCGTTTGGGAACTCATGAAGAGGAATCCGGTTATCCGGAATGGATTGACGAAAGCAGGATTTACCGGCGGGTGGCTTGAGCAAAAGTAAACGGGATCGCATGAGGAAGAATTTTTTACTGTGCTTTGCCCTGTTGGTCACTTCCCTCCCTGCTAACAGCCAGGTGTTGGATATTCCAGACAACCAGGATGAGCGCGTCCTTTTCCTGAATGAACTGGACTACCTGGTAGATTCAACCAATGCACTTAGTTTTAACCAAATATCCGACCTCCAATCTGCAGGAAGGTTCAGGAAGAATCCAAACTATCAAAACAAGGATTTTCTTGTGCAGGTTTCGTACTGGATCCGAATTCCAATCCATCACAAGGCTGAAAGGAAAAAAGTCTGGCTCCTTGAATTCTATGACCAGACCATTGATCAAATAGAGGCCTATGTGCCTTCAGAGTCAGGTACCTATTCCATGATGAAGATGGGTGACCATTATCCCTTTACGCAACGGACTTTCCAGCACAAGAACTTTGAAGTTCAGCTTGATATGCTAAAGGACACGACACTGGTGTACTACTTCAAGGTAAAGTCACACGAATTTGCCGACATCAGGATTGCCTTCCGTTCGGAGAGCCGTTTCATCAATTATGCCCTGAACGAGTATTTTCTGTATGGCACCTTTTACGGGATGATCCTGATCATAGCCCTCTACAACTTCCTCGTATACCTCGCCATCCGGGAGATCAAGAATATTTATTACATCCTGTATATTCTGAGTGTAGCTTTTTATGCCATGAGCCTCGACGGCATTGCTTTCCAGTACCTTTGGCCCGATCATCCTTCATGGAACGACTATGCGGTAGGTGTATCCCTGTACTCACTGATTCTGTGGGCGCTGGTTTTTACCCGGAGGTTTCTCAGCACCAGGGCAAAATCACCGCGGCTTGACAACTGGTTGCTGGCCATGATCGGCATTCGCTCATTGGTATTTCTTTTTGAATTGTTTTTTTACCCTGAGTTTTTTGCTGTTCGCGTGATAGAAATCATACCGCTGTCATTGATTTTCTATACCGGGCTGAAGATTTGGATGAGGGGTTATCGTCCGGCAAGGTTTTTTGTTATCGCCTATGGTCTTCTGCTCACCGGTTTCTTCCTGAGGAGCCTCGTGTATTTCAATATCTTGTCCATGACAACGATCTCTCATTACAGCCTTCATTTTAGTTTTGTTGTGGAGATGCTTTTTCTGACGTTTGCCTTGGGTGACCGGATCAGGATACTAAAGAACAACCGCGACAGGGCGTTGAAGCGCATCATCCTTCAAAACGGGCTGAACATGCAGTTGAAGGATCAGGTAAACCGCGAACTGGAGGAAAAGGTACGCGAACGGACGCTTGCACTGGATTCAAAGAATCAGGAGTTGGAAGAGAGCAACCAGAAGTTGGTCAAGCAGTCCACGGAAATCAACCAGATTAATTCCCTGCTTGACCTGGACAACTGGAAGCTCAAGAACAAGGTGAAAGAGGTCTTGGAAGAAAGGCTCCATGAAACGGCCATGACCTATGATGAATTTAAAACCATTTACGGAGATACACTGGCCTGTTACAGATTCCTCGAGACGTTGAAGTGGGGCAATGGATTTCACTGCAGGCGGTGCAGCAATGAAAAGTATTTTGACGGCGCGCAGAAATTTGGAAGGCGCTGCACCCGGTGTGGTTACAACGAGTCCATCACGAGTTATACCATTTTTCATGGCATTAAATTTCCGATCGAGAAAGCATTTTACATCGCTTATGTGGCAGTTACCGGAAAGCGGGAGATCACCCTGGAGTGGATGTCGTCCAGGGTGGACCTAAGGACCAATACGGTGTGGAGTTTCAGGAGGAAGGTTAACGAGCGGATCACCGAACTGGAGCTGCGGGGTCGTAAACCAATGGCACAGCGATGGGAAGATGTGATCTTGTACTCAGTCACAGAAAGTAGACCCATTCTTAGGTCAGGAATTTCCGGATACATTCGGAAGTCCCTGGGCAGACTCAGCCCCTAGGCCATCCTGGCCATTGTTCCTCAAGTGCAAAATGATGCAACCGATTTCTGCAATAGTACCCAGAATACGTTTGAAATTGATGTTTTTATTGCGCTAAAAGTGCTGTAACTCTACAATGCTTTAGGGGTTCTGTTTTGGATGATTTCAGAAAAAAATACCCTCCTTCACTTGACTTGGTTGTAAATTCAAGAAGACAAGGCTATCAAGGGGTTACTTTAATTTTTTAAAAAGTATGGTTAAAGCATTGTTGATTAGCTTCTTAGCGCTTTCATCCGGTGTCCTTTTTGGACAAGGCAGGATCGTGGAGGGTAAGGTAACGTCAAAGGAGGACGGCCAACCAGTACCAGGCGTGAATATTGTTGTGGTAGGAACCAGCAAGGGTGCTGTTTCTGACGTGGAGGGTAAGTATTCCGTCGATTTGGGCCAGAATGAGACCTCACTTTCTTTTTCTTTTATTGGTTACAAGACACAGGTTCTTGAAGTAGGAAGCCGGTCGGTGATTGATGTTGTCCTTGAGGTTGATGCCGAAATCCTCCAGGAAGTGGTTGTTGTGGGCTATGGCGTGCAGAAAAAGAGTGATATCACCGGGGCGACTGCCAGCGTAAAGGGCGAAGAACTGACCCGCCAGCCGGTATTGACTGCAGCACAGGCCTTGCAGGGAAAAGTAGCAGGTATACAGATCATCAGCAGCGGACAGCCAGGGTCATCGCCTCAGATAAGGGTTAGGGGAGTGGGTACTACCCTCGCCGGCACGACGTCCCTTTTTGTAGTAGACGGAGTGCTCACCGATGATATTTCCAATATCAATACCGCTGATATTGTTGACATGAACGTATTGAAGGATGCTTCGGCCGCAGCGATCTATGGATCAAGAGGTGCCAATGGTGTTATTATTATCACTACCAGGAAAGGCGTAAGCGGAAAACTTAAGATAAGCTACAACAACAGTATCGGATTCAGGCAGGCTGCCAACCTGGTGGAAATGGCCAACAGTACAGAATACAGCAACTACGCTCAGGCAGCGACAGGAACCATACCTCCGGCTTCAAACTACAGCACAGACTGGTACAATACCATCCTGAGAACCGGCTGGCAGCAGAGTCACAATTTGTCACTCTCAGCGGGTAATGAGAAATCAACTTACTTGTTCAATGTCGGCTACCTGGACGACAATGGGATTGTGATCGACAACTCATTCCAGAGATTGAACCTTCGTTTCAATAATGAATACAATGTATCGGATATGGTAAAAGTCGGAATCACGACATCCTATGCCAACAGCATCAACAAGAACGGCTTCAACAATATCAATATCGATCCTTATGGAAATGTCGGATCAGTATACAATGATGCCTATCGTGCCGCACCCATTATCCCCGACATTATTGACGGCAAATACGGAAACACTTCGGCTTATCAGAATGTTGGGAATCCTTTGTTGGATATCAAAAACAACAGCGTGAAAGTGAAGGAAGACCGGTTTCAGGGCTCTGCCTTCTTTGAAGTCAAACCTGTCACCTGGCTCACCTTCAAGTCATCTTTTGGTTTTGATATGCGCAATTCACTCAACCGCCAATATAACTATGCATTTGAAAGCGACACAAAGACATTCATGGTAGCAGGAGGCAATCAGCGCAACCCCCTAAGTTCCCTGACAATGAAAAACACCGAGTCATTCAGGTGGGTGTGGGACAACATGTTCACGATCACCAAGAGTTTCAATAAGCATGAATTTACTTTCCTTGGAGGCACAACGGCGGAGCAATTTAACCTGAGCGGCTTCTCCGGATTTCGAAAGGATGTTCCGTCGGATCCCAACCTGTGGTACCTTGGTACCGGGGATGCTAATACTTCGACCAATGATGGATTCGGTGATGCCTGGACACGCAATTCTTACTTGGGGAGGATTAACTACAGTTTTGATGGCAAGTATTTATTGACAGCAACCCTGCGGAGGGATGGCAGTTCCCGTCTTCCAAGCCAGAACCGGTGGCAGAATTATCCTTCAGTGGGTGTAGCCTGGATTGCTTCCCGTGAGGATTTCATGGGTAATCAAAACGTGTTTGACTTCCTGAAGGTACGGGCATCTTACGGCAAAGTGGGTAATGATCAGATACCCAGTGATTCTTATATCAACACCGTCGCTCTAAACCTTCCTTACCCGTTCAGCGGGAGCACGACACCGGCCACCAACGGTGCCCAGATCAATCAGTTCAAGGATCCTAACATCACCTGGGAGGTTACTGAAGAATTTGATGTCGCCGTGGAGTTTGGAATTTTGCGGTCGAAACTTACCGGAGAAATCAATTACTATGATAAAAAGGTAAATAATGCATTGATCAACAAGCCGGTCTTCTCCACCATCTACGATATTGATCACCTGGTGCTCACCAATGCGGCAGTCATACAGAACAAAGGATTGGAGCTGGTGTTGAACTGGAAGAACAATGTGAATGAGAATTTTTCGTACACCATCAGTGCCAATGCGACCTTCAACAGCAATAACGTGGTTTCACTGAACGGAGGCCTTCCCGTACAGGGTGGAGGCGTTGGTTCCCAGGGCTATGTCACCAATACCGATGTGGGGCATCCTGTTGGAAGTTTCTATGTACTGAAAACAATTGGGGTCTTTAATTCAGATGCTGAAGCTGCCGGCTATGTGGATGGCGGCGGAAAACTAATACAGCCAACGGCGCATGCTGGTGATTTCAAATACCTTGATGCCAATGGTGATGGCGTTATTGACAACAAGGATCGTCAGTACATGGGGTCTTACCAGCCAGTTGCCTATTTCGGCTTGAACCTCGGTGCCAATTACAAGAGGTGGGATTTTAATATGAGTATCTACGGAAACATTGGTAACAAAGTGTACAATGGCAAGAAGGGTGTAAGGATTCTCGGAAGCGACAATGTGGAGAAGTCTGTTGTGTACGACCGCTGGACGTCTGCCAATCGCAGCCAGACCGAGCCGGCAGCCAATACAGGCAACCAGCTTGCATCTGATTATTTTGTGGAATCCGGAACTTTCTTCCGGGTCAACAACCTGACGGTCGGTTATACAATACCTCCCGCAAAACTTTCCCGGTACTTTATCACCAACCTGAGAATATTTGCCACAGCCCAAAACCTGTTTACGTATATGGCATACAGCGGATTCACTGCTGAGTTGCCCGGGGATGTCATCAATTCCGGAATAGAATTGTCGGCATACCCGACCACAAGAACTGTCGCTATGGGACTTAATATTGGATTTTAAGTTTATGAAATTCAATCCTTTGAAAGCCATGAAAAGAATATCCAACAACGCAATAAGCATACTGATGATGGTTACATCAGTAGTTATCTTGTCGTGCAATGAGAGCTTTCTCGATGTAAAAGTTCAAGGTGGCGAAACGGTGGACCTCGACCCGAACCTTGCCCAGAAACTGGTCACCGGCGTCTACAACAGTTTAACGCAGGGTGACTGCTTTGGCAACGGTGATGTGCATGGATGGGGACTCATCACAATAACTTGTACAATATCTGACGATGCCGACAAAGGGAGCACAGCGTCTGACCAGGCGGTTCCGATTGGCGACATCGACAACTTCACCCTGACTTCCACCAACAAGTTCTGCGAGACCATCTGGAGTGGACACTACAATGCAATAGGGGCGGCCAACCAGGCACTGGTTCAGCTCGCAAAGTCCTCCTCCATCGAGCCCGCGCAACTCAAGATTTACCAGGCCGAAGTCAGGTTCATCCGCGGCTACCTGTATTTCAACCTGGTGCGGATGTTCGGCGACGTCCCTCTGGTACTGCGCGTCCCCAAGGATCTCACAGACGCCACCAACGACCCGACTTTTGTCACTCGGGCTCCCGTCGGTGTAGTTTATGATAGCATAGCACGCGACCTTCAGTTTGCCATCAACAATTTATTGATCCGCAATCAGACACCCATGGGCCACGTTTCTAAAGGCACAGCACAGACCCTGCTGGCCAAGGTATACCTGTACCAGAAGAAATGGCCCGAGAGCCAGGCATTAACAGACTTGGTGATTGCTTCAGGACAGTACCAGCTCGTCAATGACTATGCTACTATCTGGCGTCAGGCCGGTGACAACAACATTGAATCCATATTCGAAATTCAATCGGGCAAATTCAATAACGGAAACTTTGGCATTGATAACTATGTGGTGTGTCAGGGTCCAAGGGTAGGGGGAAAAGGGGGCTGGGATGACCTGGGGTACGGGTTCAATGGTCCCACGCCAAACCTGATCAGTGCTTATGAACCGGGTGACCTCCGAAAGTCTGCTACAGTCATTTTCATTGACAACTCTGGTACATACAAAGGCACCATTCTCTGGGACGGCCGTAGAATACCCAGTTCTGATTCTGTACAGAACCTGTATTACAATTATAAGGCCTATACCAGCGTTACTAAAGAACAATATGCCAATATCGCTGACAAGAACAGGCCAAAGAATATCCACATCCTTCGTTATGCTGAAGTGCTCCTGATGAATGCTGAGGCCGCCTTTCACACGGGCACCGGCGATCCGACCGGAAAGGTCAACCTCGTGCGTGCACGGGCGGGACTAACACCGAAGGGTGGCGTTACGATCAATGATATATGGAACGAACGTCGGGTTGAATTCGCGATGGAACACGATCGGTTCTGGGATTTGGTGAGGCAGGGCAGGGCAGGGCAGGTAATGCGGGCATCCGGAAAGACCAACTTTGTTGACGGCAAGCATGAACTTTTACCCGTACCGAACTCCCAGATAATACTCAGCGGCAACAAACTGACTCAAAACCAAGGATACTGATGAACAAGAAATATAAAGAACTTGAATTTGATGTCCGGGGGTCACCCTTGGCAGTTATGTGGAATACAACTAGGACTAAAATTAATAATTGATCAATTAAACTAAATTAAACAATGAAAACGAAGATGAACTATTTTCTGGCAAGCGCTGCAGCGGTGGCGCTTCTGATTTTCGCGGGGTGCTCGAAGGATACAGCGCTTCCTGCTATTGATGGTTACAATAACTCAAACGAGGTAGCAGCTACTAACCTGGTGGCGCACTGGACATTTGATGACACTAACAATGAAAGATTATCCAGTACGGCCCCGACAAAAACAGTAGGTACAGTAGGCTTTACGACAGGTAAAATCGGGAAAGCCCTCCAAATGACAAAAGGTGGTATTGTTTATCCTGCAATTGCCAAAATTAACACGGTAGACGCTTTAAGTAATTTCACCGTTAGCATGTGGGTTAATGTAAGGGGTCAGAAGGGCGTTGCTGGCGGAGGATTCACTTCATTCTTTGGGATAATCCCAACCGCTACTGATTTCTGGGGAAACATCCAGGCTTGCGCTGAAACATCCAGGCACTTACCAGCTTCAGATACTGTGGAATTGAAGAATTATCTAAATACAACAATGCCTGATCTTTCCCAAAGAGGTGAAGATAACGTTGCATTATTCAACAGTGATGCTGCAAGCCCAACTGGAAATGGTCAAACTGGCGCTTACTTCAAAGGAGGGAAAGACTGGTTTCATTACGTAATGACCTGGGAAGGATCCACAGGATTATTCAAAATCTATGCAAACGGAGTTGATGTTGGTGGATACACCAAGCGCGGAACAACGGCTGGCACTTTGAAAATGCGGGTGCCCGCCTTGGCGGTCTTTGGCAGCATGGCTTCAAGTGACATTGGTTTTGCTGGTGCAACCAGGCCTGATTGGGCTCCTTTAGCCACTGCCTCGCTTGATGATGTCAGAGTTTACAATACTGTTCTTGCTCAAAAAGATGTAACTGCGCTCCTTAATTTAGGGAATGCCGGCAGATAATTTTGATTGCCTTTCGAGGGTGGGCGTAAACAGGCTCACCCTCTTTTTTTCTACTTTATAAGATGGGTTGGAAATGAACCGCGGTCGCTTTGATTTCATATTTATTGTTGCTGGTGTCCTTTCATTTTCATGTTCTTCACCGAGCCCTACACCTCAAAACAAAGACCCATTCGTATTAACGACGGTTAGCATAGACGGCCAGCCCTTTCAGTACAAATACACTAATGTCAAACTCAACCCGGAGATTATCATTGGTTTCTCTGAGCCAGTAAACCGTCAAACTGCAGAAAATGGAATTGTACTATCCGGGACCTACGGGAATATTCCAGTCACTTATTCATTCAGCCGGCAAGATAGTACCGTGACCTTGCAGCTCACAAATGCACTTACTTATTTAAGTGTATTTTACCTAACCGTGTCCACTGATCTTTCCTCGGCTTCAAAGAAGCAAATTGGCACGAATACCAATGTCAAGATAATAACGCAGATCGACCCTACTCCTAAATTTCCGACCATCACGGATGATCAGTTATTAACAAAGACACAACAACAGACATTCAAATATTTTTGGGATTTCGCACATCCTGCGAGCGGCATGGCGCGGGAGCGCAATACTTCCGGTGAGGTCGTCACGACCGGCGGTTCAGGCTTTGGGATCATGGCAATTGTGGTCGGCATCGACCGCGGATTCATTTCCCGCGTGGATGGCGTCCAGCGGCTAGCGAAAATTCTGACCTTTCTTGAAACTGCCGACCGCTTCCACGGCGCATGGGCCCACTGGATGAATGGCAACACCGGCAAGGTCATCCCCTTCAGCACAAAAGATAATGGGGGTGACCTGGTGGAGACCTCCTTCCTCATGCAGGGCTTGCTGACTTTCCGTCAATACCTCAATCCTGCAGATCCTACCGAAAATGCATTGATTGGAAGGATCAACGTTTTATGGCAGGCGGTTGAGTGGGACTGGTACCGCAACAACAACCAGAATGTTCTGTTCTGGCATTGGTCTCCGAACTACAACTGGGATATGAACTTTCCCTTGTACGGTTACTTCGAAGAGCAGATCACTTATTTCCTCGCTGCTGCATCCCCCACGCACAGCATACCAAAAAGTGTTTATGTGAATGGTTTTGCGAAAAATGGTGCTATTAAAACAGGCGGTACTTATTACGGGATCAAACTTCCCTTAGGAACGCCAAGTCCGCTCTTCTGGGTTCAGTATTCCTATCTCGGCCTGAACCCACATTTCTCAGATGATTACGCAGACTACTGGGAGCAAAATGTTAATGCGAGCAAGATCAACCAGGCGTACTGTGTGGCGAATCCAAAGAAATATCCAAACTACGGAGCCGACTGCTGGGGCCTTACCGCCAGTGATAATCAATCAGGGTACAGCGCACACTCACCCGGAAATGACCTGGGCGTGATTTCACCAACAGCAGCGTTGTCGTCGTTTCCGTACACGCCTGTGGAGTCAATGAGGGCGCTGAAGTTTTTTTACTATACCATGGGTGACAAGCTTTGGGGGAATTATGGATTCTATGATGCCTTCAACATTTCGGAAGCCTGGACAGCCAACTCTTACCTGGCCATCGATCAGGGTCCGATTGTGGTGATGATAGAGAATTACCGGACGGGGCTGTTGTGGAATTTGTTCATGACTTGTCCTGAGGTGCCCCCCGCCATGACCAAACTCAATTTTCATTGATGTAATCAATCAAAATACCGAAGGTGCTATGCAAAAATACCTTACCCTTTGTTGCCTGATCATGTTGTCAGGCTCGTGCAGTCAGACCAGCCGGACCAACCCGATTGATGACAAAGTAGACTCGCTGCTTTCCATCATGACGCTGGATGAAAAGGTAGGGCAATTATCCCTCTACACCAGCGATTGGGATGTCACCGGTCCGACCATGCGGGCGGGCTATAAGCAAGACATCAGGGATGGAAAGGTAGGCGCCATATTCAATGCCTTCACGGCAAAATATACGCGCGGTCTTCAGGAGATGGCCGTTAACGAGACCCGCCTTCATATCCCCCTGATCTTTGGCTATGACGTCGTGCACGGGCACCGGACCATTTTCCCCATACCACTCGGACAGGCAGCAAGTTGGGACCTGGAGGCTATTGAACAGTCGGATCGGATCGCCGCCGAAGAAGCCTCCTCCGAAGGGCTGCACTGGACTTATGCACCCATGGTTGACATAGCCCGTGACCCGCGGTGGGGCAGGATGGCTGAAGGAGGCGGCGAGGATACTTATCTCGGATCGCGCATCGCTGAAGCCAGGGTGAAGGGGTTTCAGGGTAAGGGGATTGGTGAATTGAATTCCGTAATGGCCTGTGTAAAGCACTTTGCTGCTTACGGTGCGTCGCAGGCCGGTCGAGATTATAATGCCGTGGATATGTCCGAAAGAGTGTTTCGGGAAACCTACCTTCCTCCCTACGTAGCAGCGATCAACGCCGGCTCGGCTACGGTGATGTCTGCCTTCAATGATTATGATGGAGTCCCCGCCACTGCCAGTCACTACCTGTTGAATGACTTGCTGAGAAGGGAATTGAAATTTGATGGGTTCGTGGTGAGCGACTATACTTCCGTAATGGAATTGGTGCCTCATGGCGTAGCCGCAGATACAGCTTCGGCCGCAGCCCTTGCCATTGAAGCAGGTTTGGACATGGACATGCAGGCAGGTTTCTACGAAGAGGCCCTTCCCGAACTGGTGAAGGATGGAAAGGTCAGCGAAAAGCTGATCGATGAGTCCGTACGGAGGATCCTGAAAAAGAAATTTGAATTGGGTCTGTTTACCGATCCGTATCGCTATAGCAATGAAGAACGAGAAAAGAATACGGTCATGAAGCCGGAATTCCTGGCGGCGGCGCGCGACCTGTCCAGGAAATCCATTGTATTGCTGAAGAATTCTGAAAAGAAGGTATTGCCCTTGTCGAAATCTACCGGGCGGATTGCAGTCATCGGCCCGCTGGCCGACAGCAAAAAGGAAATGATTGGGTCCTGGTCGGCAGCCGGTGATTTCATGAAGTCCGTGACACTGCTGGAGGGAATCAAAGGAGCCGTATCCTCAAAGACCAATATCCTGTATGCGAAGGGCTGCAATATCAATGATGATTCAACGCAATACTTCGCTGATGCCCTTCGCGCTGCACGACTGGCCGACGTGGTCGTTGTGGCGGTGGGAGAGGCGGCGCTGATGACGGGCGAGGCTGCAAGCCGCACTTCCCTTGACCTGCCAGGCGTTCAGCAAAGACTGTTAGAAGAGATATATAAAACCGGTAAGCCGGTGGTGGTCGTGCTGATGAACGGACGGCCGCTCACCATCAATTGGATCGATGGGCACGTAGACGCTATCCTCGAGACCTGGTTTCTGGGAACGGAGGCGGGTCATGCCATAGCCGATGTGCTGTTCGGTGACTACAACCCTTCCGGAAAGCTGCCGGTCACGTTCCCTCATTCCGTTGGTCATGTGCCCCTGTTCTATAGCATGAAAAACACCGGAAGGCCTATGGATCCCAATAACAAGTACACTTCCAAGTACCTTGACGCCACCAACGCTCCTTTGTATCCCTTTGGCTATGGACTTGGCTATTCAACTTTTGTCTATGACGAGCTGAAACTGGATAAATCCACCATGACCATTCAGGACAAGATTACCGCCAGTGTAAAACTCATCAATGCAGGGAGCCGGGACGGGGTGGAGGTAGTTCAGCTCTATGTGCGGGATATGGTCGGATCCGTGACCAGGCCGGTCATGGAACTGAAGGGCTTTCAAAAGGTGTCGCTCAAGGCAGGTGAGTCCAAAATGGTTTCTTTTACCCTCACAAATAAAGACTTGGAATTCTATCGAAAAGATATGAGTTTGGGAAGTGAGCCGGGGAAATTTCTTGTCTTCGTCGGTGGCAATTCAAGGGACCTGAAGCAGGCTGAATTTGTTTTACAATAAAGAATCCAGGGTCTATGGTGACACTTTCTCAAGTCTATGTTCCAAGTGGTATCACGAAGGTTGACGGCAGCCTGGGAAGTCAGGGGATATTCACCACGGTCGTTGACGGCATAAAGGTGCACGCAGTCATATGCGGGTGGATAAAATACCGCAATGCCCACTTTCATTCCAGCCTTGGGCCTTATTTTGTTCTGCTGGATCCTACCTGGATGGATTGGATTCCAATTTATTCCTGGGTGATCGAACATCCCGAGGGCACCATCGTCATAGATACAGGAGGCACGGACGTAAACAGTCCCGACTACATAAAGAACACTGGCTTTAACGGGTGGCTGAACAAGCAGTTGGCTAAGGTTGACATCAGTGAAGAGTCTGATCTGAAAGCACAGCTAAACCGGCTGGGCATCAGCCCGGACGATGTTCGCTGGGTGGTTCTGACGCACCTGCACATTGACCACGCGGGCGGGCTCAGGTATTTTCCAAAATCTGAAATGATTGTATCTCACCAGGAATATGTGAGGCCGTATGCTTTTGTGGAGCAGATCTATCCAAGCTGGTTCAAGCCACACCTGATTGGCCATTTTGAAGACGTCGGCACCGTATTTGAAAGCGGGCATGTTCTTACCAGGGCAGGAGATGTGATCATTGTGCCTACACCCGGACATACGCTTCATCATCAATCCGTGATACTCAAGACTTCGAAAATGAATTTCTTCTTTGCAGGCGATGCCAGTTTCAATTATGACCACATGAAATCCAATGTTGTTCCGGGCATCAACATGGACCGCCAGGCGGCGGCGAATACACTGCTGAGGATCCAGGAATTTTGCGATGAATTTCCAACGGCTTACCTGGCCAGCCACGACCAGCAATCGGTCACCCGGTTTTTCAGCGGGACGCATTAAAAAAACCACCGCCGGTGAAGGCGATGGTTCATGCTCGAAATTCGGGTTTGTGGGGAAATTACGAATTCCTGACCTTTTCTATCCACTGGTTGATCTTCTGGTCCAGGGTGCTGAGCGGGAGTGATCCGGCGTCCAGCAGCTGGTTGTGGAATTGCTTGATATCAAATTTGGATCCCAATTCCTTTTCAGCGCGGGCACGAAGTTCCAATATCTTCAGCTGGCCCATCTTGTAGGATAAGGCCTGGCCGGGATTGCCCATGTACCGTTCTACTTCCGATATGATGTTTTGCTCGCTGGCGGCTTCATGGTCTTTCGAGTACTGAATGGCCTGCTCGCGCGTCCAGCCTTGTGAATGAAGGCCGGTGTCGACCACCAGCCTGATGGCGCGGTGCATTTCCCCGGTCAGCATCCCGAAATAGGAGTAGGGGTCGTTGTAGAGCCCCAGTTCTTTACCCATGGACTCGGCATACAGACCCCAGCCTTCGGTATAAGCACCGTAGTTCAGGAATTTTCTAAAGTCCGGCAGGGCTGTGTTCTCGATCTTCAACATGATCTGGTAGTGATGTCCGGGAATGGCTTCATGCAGGAACAGGTCTTCCATCTGCACGGTGCTGTAACGGGTTGGATCCACTGCCGGGAAGTAGAATATCCCGGGCCTTGTGCCGTCCTGAGTGCCTGCATTGTAGTTGGCTGCGGTGGTGGCCTCCCGAAATTTTTCAATTTGACGAACCTCAAAAGCAGTCTTCGGCGCTTTGTCAAACAGCCTCACCAGGTTCGGCTTCATTTTCTCATGAATCGCATTGTAGGCGGCTACAATTTCTGCTCCGTTTTTGAATGGCATCAGTTTCTTGTTGTTGCGCAGGTCTTCCAGGAATGCCTTCAGGTCGCCTTTGAAGCCTACCTGCTGCCGGACTTTCTCCATCTCAGCAGAAATTCTTTCCACCTCACTCTTGCCCAGGGCATGGATTTCATCGGCGGTCTTGTCGGTGGTTGTGTACCGCTTGATGGCATACGCATAAAATACTTTTCCTTCAGGGATGGCATCAATGCCGGAAGTTTCACGGCAGGCCGGGAGATACTCTTTTTCAATGAAGGCCTTGAGTTTCTGGTTGACCGGAATGATTTTGGTTTCGATCATCTCCTCATAGGCTTTCGCCAGGCGTGCCTTGTCTTCTTCGGAAAAATCTGCCGGAATGTTCTTGATGGGCGCATAGAACAGGTGCTCTTTCGCTGGGCCATGATCAAAATTGGCTAATTGCGGGATGATCTTCGCAGCCAGTAATTTGGGTATCACATATCCTGAGGCCATCCCTTTTCGCATATTCACCATGGCCGTGTCACACCATTCGAGGTAGTGATTCAACCTTGAAAGCCAATTGTCATAATCTTTTACAGTCTTGAACGGCTGGTTGCCAGTACCGCTGCCCAGCTGGGCCATGGTAAGGGGTAATGACCTGATCTGGGAGATCGGCATCAGGTAATCTTTGAACTTGAACCCTTCCAAATCCGTGTCACACTCATAGGCGAGGAGATCATAGCTGAGCTGGTCATTTTCACTCAGCGTACCCCGGTCAATGGCGGCAAGTTGTGAACGGTATCGCTCATTGAATTCCATGATCTGTTTGCGATATTCTGCCGTGAGCGTGTTGGGCAGCAGGTCGTTATAACGATTGTCCCCAATGCTGGTGGCCAGCAGGGGTGAGAGTTTCAGGTGTTCCTGGTGATAGTGATTAAGCAGGCTGTCCAGTGAAGGGGGAGCTGCTGTTTCTTTGGGTTGCGGAGTGCAGGAGTAGAGTAAGGCTGCCCCGGCGACTAATAATGAAAGGATTGGTTTCATGCGGTAATTGATTTTACTTCGATTTAGTGATTTTCACGCATTTGCGGGATTGATTTTACTCAACCGCCTGATTCCCGTTTGCAGGGTGACAGCACGAAGCAAATGCGTCGTGTACTTTGTTCCTCCTTCGTGCCCTTTGTGCCCTTACTTCCTGTATTGAAGCGCCAGCACTTTCTCGCCGATCGCATACCCGGAAAGCCGGCCCTGGATATTACCGGATGAGTAGTGGATTCCGGCATAAATCCGTGAAATCCCCGCTTCTTCAGCCATTTTGTAAAAGGTGCTAAAAGTCCGGGGTGCAAGTCCGAGGGACAATTTCGTATGGGTCATGTCGGTGAAACTGTAAGTCTCCCCGAAGACCGACGACAATACCTTGGCTGCGCTGGCTGACTGGGTTGAGTGGCCGGAAGTGTATTCCGGGAAGGGAGGGTTGGGTATCAAGGGTATCCATGCCGCGTCGATGTTGGGATTGATAAACTGTGACGGCCGCAGCAGGTTACTGGCGTACTTTACATTCCAGCAATACACAAAGGCATCGGACATGGCCATGCCCAGCTTGACGTAGGCTTCCGCGGCGCTGATCAGGTTGAACGGCTCCTTCCTCATCAGCTGCGTGAGGATGGAAAAGGAATGACCCGGAGGAGTGAAGGTGACAAAGCCCTCGTCGGCCCAGTAGTAGGCGATGGTCTGTTGTTCGGCGGTCAATGATTTTCCAATTGTATAAACCTGGTTGGCCTCAAGGTAGAATGCCGAGGAAGGGCTGGTTGAATAGGCCGGGAAGCCTGCTGTCGTAACGGTTGTCTTTAGATTTCTGATGAAAGTCCGGTTGCTGCCCCAGTAGGGAAGCAGTGCGAGCTGCGAGTTGGATGGATACCACAGGCCTGGACCGGTGGGAGGAACATACGATGCCGGAAAGTTCCGGTTGAAGGCTTTGTGGCCGCCGTCTGTTTTTGAGTATCCATAAATGGAGTCGGCCATGACTTTTCCGAATTCAATGGACCGGAATTGCACGTCTGAAGGCACAGTTTTCCACAGTTCCTTGTAGATATTTTCAAGTGAGTCAATTTTGGTCAGTTTGGGAGCGGGTGCATTCTCAAACATCTTGCGGGTAATCTCTGCCGCGGCTGCGTTGGCGCTCAGGCCCCAATGGTATTCATCGGCTGTCGGTATTGGCAAAATGTCAAGACCAGTAATCTGCCCGACCAGGGTCTGATTGCCGCTGCTGCCGGGTACGGAAGCCTCATAAAACGCAAGTCCGCAGTAGCCGAATGCCCTCGCCACGATGGGGGGCGTGAATCCGGGCGACTCTTTTGCGTAGGACAATTGCAGGTCAATCCAGTCGGCAGCCAGGGTGGCGGGTATGTTTTCGGCTGTGACTTTGGGCGCTGGTTCAGAGTTGCTTTGGCAGCCGCTGACCAGCATTCCCAGTGCGATGAACAGAAGCGCAAAGCTGCTATTGCTTGATGATCTTGCCAGTCTTGATGGTTTTTCCATTGGATGTTAAACGATAGTAATACAACCCCTCCCTGATATCAGGCTTGAGGGTAATTTGATTTTCAGAAAACTCAGCGCGGTATACGGATTTGCCCTGTCCGTCGAACAGCTCAAACGTCTGGTCTTGTCCGGCTGGTGCCCGGATGTAAAGCTCTTGTTTCATCGGGTTCGGGTAGACGGCCGCGCCGCCCGCCGCCCGCTCATCCATAACGTCAGTCACCAGTGTAAAGTCGCACGTGTTGTTGTTCAAATTGGCAGCCGAATTATAGTTTGAGGCTTCCACATTCGTACAGCCTGGAACCGGAATGTAACAACCATAATTTTGCGTGGCGAGGGGATTGTAGTTGGTGACTCCGCCGCTATTGGTCATGCAACCCCTGATCTTGAAGCCTGCCTGGTTTTCTTCGATGAGGATGTGGCTGTCGACCGGCGGTAATTTTACAGTGGACTTTGTTCCGCCAGGCCAGAAGACTTGTACTGAATCAACCACGGCTGTCGTGTTCAGGCCAAAGTGCATCACTGAGCTGTTTTGCGATGCATGGCTGCTTCCCCCCTGGAGTGTCTTGATGCTTTTGGTGTTATTATAAAAGACTTTCACCGTGCTGCCATAGGCATCAAGATGCGTTGGGCTGGCGCTGCCTTTCAGGCTCACCTGCAGCCAGTGACGCCCAAGGCTTTGCTGATTCATGTACAGCAGCACATTGGTCTGCAACGGAACACCGGTGGATACCAGCTTGGTAACGATCATGTCTTCATCCCCGTCGTTGTCGAAGTCGCCGACAGCCATGCCGCGGTGCATTTCATGCTCATTGACTTTTGCGGCCAGGGAAACATCTTCGAATGTGCCGTTCTTCAGGTTGTGATACAGTTTGTTGTCTTCTTTAAGTCCTGTTTCATAGGCCTTTGATGCAGGTACATACCCATTGCTGACATACAAGTCTTCATAGCTGTCATTGTCGTAGTCAAGGAATGCGGTACCCCATCCTACAACATTCAGGTTGTTCGGGTCCTTTCCATCCTCTACTCCGGCAGCGGTGGTAACATCCTGGAACACCCCTGGGCTGGTCTGACGGTGCAACACGTTGCGACCCAGGTTGGTGACATAAATGTCCTGTAGTCCGTCCTTGTCATAGTCCGCCTGGGCGATACCCATGCCGAAGATGGAATCATTCAGGTGACTGACAATACTGAGATCCTGAAAGGTGGGAGAGGGGTGAAGATTTTTCAGGAAGACATTCTTGTGCTTGACAAACTGCGTATTGAAGTTCCCAAAGTCATTGGCCACATAGAGATCAGGTTTGTAGTCGCCGTCGATGTCAGTGAAAATTGCTGCCAGGCTGCACCCGGTATTGTCTACGCTCAGGGATGCTGCGATTTCAGAAAATGTCATGCTGCCATTATTCTTATAGAACTCGTTGGGATAACAGGTGTGGGCGTACCCTGCGATATCACCATTGCTGTCCAGGATGGTCCTGGGGGTTTGCACATAATTCAGGACATAGAGGTCAACAAGGCCATCCAGGTTGTAGTCACCCGCTACCACGCCCATGGTGTTCTTCGTTGTCGTAATTCCGGTTGAGGGGGTAATGTGGGTGAAGGTTCCGTTCTTGTTGTTCTTGTACACAAACATCGGCATGTTGCGGGCTGTTCCTACAATCACTTCACGGTACCCGTCATTGTCCAGGTCTGCTGTAACCACGGATGTTGTCTTGTAGCTGATGGAGGCAGCGAAGCCTCCGGCTTCGGATGTTGCATCTTTGAATATTCCCTTCCCGAGGTTCTTAAAAAGTTTATCGGGCTCTAGTCCGCCGGTCAGGTAGATATCCTGCCATCCGTCGTTGTTGTAGTCGAAGACCGCCACCGCGGCACCCATAAAGTCGCTGGCGATGGCGTTATGCTTCATACCGCTGTTAAGGGAAGCTTCATCAAACACAACCTGGCCCATGCATGTAATGCAGTTAACAAACAAAAGCAGGATTGGTACTAGTCGGCTCATTGCATCAGGAAGCCACAAAATTAGGACTTTTGTGATAAATTACCCTCCCCCAAAACCAGTTGTTCGACAGGCCTTCTTCAATCGGTTGCACTGTCGGAGGACCTGAATAAGCCTATTACTTGCCATCGCCAAAGCGAAGCGCAGATTTTAGGTCAACTGGGTTCCTGCGGTGAAGGCTGATGAACCACCAGGCACGAAAGGCTCCGGCCAATAAACTTACCGTGGGTCATGCGGTTTATTTTTTCAGGATCAGGTATCCAAAGGGTTGGAGGGTAACTTGTGTCGACAAATTCACCATGGAGTTGTCCTGGATATTCGTCCAGGATGTATTAGCCACGGCGGCATCCAGGGTATAATTGAGAATATTGTTTCTCGTATTTACCAGCACCAGCACTTCCTCCGTGTTGTATGTCCTCTTGAATACGGCAATGTCGGCGTGACTGTACGACTCTATAGTCCCACGCTTGACAGCCTCGCTGCTCTTCCTGAAGGCAATCAATTTCTTGTACGTCGCCGTCATGTCAGGGTTTGTGGTCCAGTTGATAGGACTTCGGCTGAAGAACGGAAGCTTGACGGAGCATCCCACTTCCTGGCCGTTGTACAACAGCGGCACGCCACCCATGTACGATGCCAGTACAAAAGCGGAAAGAGAACCATCCTTGCCTCCAAACAAACCAAGGGGTGTGTCGTTCCACGCATCTTCATCGTGGTTGGAGGTGAAGCGCAGTTTGAAAGATCCAGTCGGAAGGCCGCTTTGTTCACTGGTGTTGGTCGTGGCCAGTGCAGTTGCAGTCAGGTTGTTTTTGAAAACATGGGAGAGGGTTGAAAAAAAATCCCAGGCGTAGTTCATCTGGAACCCCGCCACGAAGTGATCGGACCTTGATCCTTCCGCCAGCATGATGAGCTTGTGGCCAGGGATGGTCTTGAGGGTGTCGATGGCTGCCTTCCAGAAATCGTAGGGCACACCGTCAGCGTAGTCGCAGCGGTAGCCGTCAACATTGGCGGTGATTACCCAGTATTTCATGGCGTTGAACATGGCTTTGCGCATGTCGTTGCTGTTGTAATTCAGGTCAGCCACATCCTGCCAGTTTGTGCCTGGAGGGATGATGATGTTCCCGACACCATCTTGCGAGTACCACGACCGGTTGTCGATCCAGGGGTTATCCCATGCGGTATGGTTGGCAACCCAATCAAGGATGACGGCCATCCCTTTTGCGTGAGCCTTGGACACCAGGTTTCGCAAGTCCTCCAATGAACCGAACTCCGGGTTCACCTCTTTGTAATTCCTGACAGCATAGGGTGATCCCAGCTGACCGACCGACTTCAATTGTCCTACGGGGTAGATCGGCATGAGCCAGATGGTGTTAACACCCAGTGCCTTGATGGAATCCAGCCGGTTGAGTATGCCGGCAAATGTCCCGGATGTGCTGAACGACCGCAGGTTGATTTCATACAGGATGACGTCCTTGGTATCAGGCACACTGGCATAAGGTGTACTGAACTGTGGAGGATCGGTGTAGGTTATGGTTTGCGCGGGGGGAGGAGAGTTCTGGGCATCCGGCTGGACATCGGTTTTAGAGCAGCCAGCCAGAAGGATGGAAAAGAATAAGAATGGGAAAATGAGCTTGTTCAACTTGACAGGATGCCGTTTATGGATGACAACGCAAAGTTAGCCAGGCGGGATATATGATGAAGGGAGTGTTCAAAAGAAATGCCAAAGGCTGGTCTGGAACTAACGCTTCAGGATTTTCAGAAACTGAACTTCATTGCCAAATTTAACCCGGAGCAGGTAAAATCCGGGTCTAAGCGATGGCTGCGCAATGGAAACCCGATGTTTCCCACTTTCTTCAGACTTGCTTTCGAATCCATGGATAATTGATCCGGTGATGTCCAGCACATCTATCGCGACCACACCGGGCTTACTGATTTCATAATCCAGTTCCAATTGATCTGAAAAGGGGTTCGGGAATACGGAGATGGACAGTCCCTTTTCTCTCGGTCCGATTTCAATGCCAGTCACCATGCTGAGAATATTGGCGTCCAGCCAGGCCAGCCTTCGGGTGGTCCAGTCTTTGAGCCAATTTACTTCGGATTGAAAAGTCGCTCCAACGAAAGAGTTGGGCCATACATATTGGCCCAGTACCGGCCATCGTTGAAAATTTCTTTGCTGAGATTCGGCATTCAACACCGTTGCCACAGAGTCTATATACCCAAGGATGCGGGTGGTCTGGTAACGGCCCTCGCGCAGGGTTTTCCATCTGGAAACAAGTTGGGATTTAAAAGCAGGGTCTTCGAGCAAACGAGTCCACCAGAAGGGGATAAGCCAATAGTCGGCCGGACAGATGGTGTTATAGTCGATAACAAAACCTTCAGGACTCTCCCCGACGCAAAAGTTCACATTGCCGAACCCGAGGTTAAAATCCCATATGGGTCCCATGAATAGCTTACCGCCATCTGAGTCCTTTTGTTTGAACATGAACGAGCTGATCCGGTAGGCATCGGGATTTCGTGCAACTTCATTGGCAATGAAGTAATCAATGAAGGATCCAACATCGATGTATTTTTGATAGCCCTCGGCAGGGTCTTTAAAATTGCTGGCCGCAAGCGCATTTTCATAATTTATAAAGTAGCTCAGGATATATTGCTTTTGCTCAATGGCGATATCCTCTGGTTTGGGATATTCATATTGGAAAAAGATGGTTTGATTCCCTGACCGACCGTTGGGCACATAAGGGGAAGTCCAGCCATCACCGCCACTGCCTTCAATCTTGTCGATCTTGACAATATAACCCCCCGTCAGGTTGTCGCCCGTAATTTCTGTTGGATCAAGTTTATCGATAGGAACCCTGTTCTTGTCGCGCTTTACTTTCTCCAGCAACACGTAGACACCGTCGTATTGGCCGTTCAATATTACCTCGCAATACTGCGACCGGGAGGCATACCGTCCCAGGTCACGGCCAAGTTTATACGCCAGCACGTCGCGCATGAGGCTTTTGTCATTGTAGGGCGCGAAGAGAACCCAATCATCCTTCTTCGGCAGACCAAGCAAAGAAGCGTCGATACTGGAACCAGCCGCATTGCGTAATTCGATGCCGTACTGTTTTTTGGGAAACATCTGGGAACTGGAGCCCCGTATTTCAATCCCTATTTTGCCGTTGTAGTTGTTCGGAGGATCGGTGACATTGTTCCTAAGGCCGGGACCATTGTAAATGATGCCCATATCGGCAGTAATCTTGGGCTCATCAGGAATAGTCTGCCCGTTGGTGTTGATGATAACAATCGGGAGGTTGGAAGATGTGAAGGACTGGCCTAGGCCCGGCAGGCTCTTTGCCAGAGCAATCAGCACACAAATGCACAAGCCCGACGGCTTCACGATTTTGAATTTATTGGTAAAGGTAGGTAAATCTACGGTCAGAGGTCTGCCTGGACTACTGTCAGGGATTTGCTGCCTTCCTGCACATGCGGACAAGAATTCCTCCCATAATTCCAAACTGTGAAGTCAACGAACCCCTTGGCCAGCGGCGTCTATATTGTCCTTGTGAATTCCCAAAAAGGAACGATCCATACCAAGGTAGTAGTGGTCCGGTAAACCCTGAGGCTTGCAGCGGCGACGTGTGTATTTAGAGGGATTCTGGTTCGGCTCACCGGATTGTTACTTTCAATGCCCCCACGATTTCTTGCCAAATGAATAGGTGGCTCCGAGGGAGGGCCCATTGTAGCCCCACTTTAAATGACCTTCTGTGTTTGTTTTCACCACATCCACGTTGATATTCAACCCTGAATAGCCCAGCGTCAGATCCACTTTGTCAGTAGCCTTGTAAAGGAAGGAAATGTTGTAGGCAAAGATCTTTCCGGTGACATCACCAACGGTCAGGGCGAGATAATTTACATCAAGGGTCACCGCCATGCGGTTGCTCAAGGCATAACCTCCCCAAATACCCAGGTCGGGCAGGGGAGCAGTGAATACAAAATCGGTACTGGCGGAAGCATTTCCGGCTGAGCTGACCAGGGATATTGCTGCATTGGCGCCCACCGTATGTGTTCCAATCAATACACCCAATTCAAAATCGGGTTTAGCCAGGATGGCATAGCCATAGGATACCTGGTAGATTGCAGTATTAAAGTTTGTATTCACAGTCGCGTTTACTGGAAAGGTGGTGCCATTGTAGGTAATGTCCCGCTGTAATGTATGGGTTGAACTGCGCGGCATGTTGTAATAGTTCAGGCTAATGCGTGAACGCCTTGCAATGCGCCACTGGAAATTGGCCAGGAAGGTTAACTGGGTGTTGTTAATCGCCAGGTCTTTTTCAAAGTCGATCTGCGTGCCTGACGTTCCGCCCTGCAAACCCACTTGCAAATCAGTGGCGAAAACGGGCAGAAATATCCCCGCTGTCGCCCTAAACTTTTCCACGAACCACGGAGCCCTTTTTGTTCCGGTTGAATCGTTAACGGGTGCCTGACCCATGGCATTGGCAAGGATCAATACAAGGAGGAGGGTGGGAGGGATAATTTTCACAATTTCGGTTTTGGGGAGTTCAGGTAAAGTTAGTCAGTAAATTGGAACTAGGGCAAAGGCAAAGAAAGGAAATGTATGGGGAAATACTTTTTCAATTTGAGTGCGTTCCTTCGAATCGGTCGGGATTGTCCGAAGGATCCCGACCAACAGTCCTTACTCCTTGATCTCTGTTAACGATTAACATCCAGACCAACTGGATTAATCGCACCTCAGCGTTTTGGCTGGTTCAGTGGATACGGTTTTCATGGTATGATAACCGATCGCAAGAAGAGCAATCGCCAGGGCAAATGCTCCGGAGGCAAGGAATATTCCCCATCCCATGTTGATCCTGTATACAAAGGTCGAAAGCCAGCCTTGCATGACCCACACTGTTAATGGAACGGAGATCGTGAGGCTGATCAACACGAGGACCACGTAATCTTTAGACAGCAATACCAGCAGGGATTTAACTGTCGCGCCCATCACTTTTCTGACGCTGATTTCCTTGATCCGGTTCTGCATGGCCAGCGAAGCAAGGGCGTACAACCCGAGGCTGCCGATCAGAACAGCCAGAACGGCCGCCAGCCCAACGATTTTGCCAAGGTTCTGATCGCTGCGGTATTGCCGGTTAAGCGCTTCATCGACGAACGAGAACACAAACTCCTCAGAACCATTGATCTTCTTCCACGTCTCCTCCATTCGGGCGATTCCGGCCGAAACCTGCCCGGCCTTGATCCGAACCATAAGTTTCGGCACGGGTGAGCTATTGATGCTGATGTTCTCTGCTCCGCCAAGGGCAATCGAGGCGTCCTGCACGAGGACGAGTGGCGCGACGCGCGTGTACATGGAGGCAAAGTGAAAGTCCCTGACTACACCGATGATCTCGTGGTCGGGGAAACGTTTTCCGGGTATTCGCTTTCCAATCGGATCACTCCAGCCAAATTCCCTGACAAATGCCTCATTGACCACTACCGAGCGCCGTGCGTCAGACGGATTCTGATCGGAAAAATTCCGGCCGGCGGCCAGCTGTATGCTCATGGCTGGAATGTAGTCGTCGTCCACCACATTCAATGAAAAGTTACGGTACACACCTGACTCGTCGGTAAACCCGATGGCCGTCCAGGCTCCATTGCCGAAATCGTGCGCAGAAGCACAGACGCTTTCAACTTCCGGGTACTGCGCAAGTACTTCCTTGCACTGTTCCGCTGCGACAAAGCCTGCCTTAACCTGCTCCACCAGTCCACCCTGATGTGGAACAGACAAACGCATGACGGCCAGTTGCTCCTTACTAAACCCCAGATTTTTTACCTGGAGAAAATGAAGCTGATCACGCATGATTAATGTACTCGAAATGAGAAAAATGGAAAGTATCAATTGCAGTCCAACGAGTACTTTTCTCACGCCATGGCGGGTGCGGGGCACGGAGCCCTTCAGGATCATGATCGGCCGGAAGCCCGACAATACGAAAGCCGGGTAGCTGCCTGTGATCACACCCATGATCAGCAGGAGCGCGAGGCAGACAAACACCAGAAAAGCGCTGAATGGAAATGCCAGCTGCTTGCCGGCGAGGTCATTGAAAACAGGCAAGGCGAACCGCGCTGCCGCGGCACCCAGGATGATTGCGATCAAAGTTACCAAGAGTGATTCGCCCAGGAACTGGGTAATAAGCTGAGGGCGTTGTGCACCCACCACTTTCCGGATGCCCACTTCTTTGGCACGGTAAAGGGATCGGCCGATGGCCAGTGTCACAAAGTTGATGCAGGCCACAACCAAAATCAACAACGCAATCGCCCCGAGTATGTAGCTGTATTTTCCGTCGCTGACCGGTGCAATGCCAGCAGGCATGCTGTTATCGAGGTGGATCTCCTTCATCGGCTGGAGCCCCACAAAGTATTTGCTTTTGTTAAAGTTCTCTTCACCCAGCAGCGTCTTGAAAACTGCTGGAAATTTCGCATGCAGGTTATCCGGGTTGACACCGTCCTGAAGCAGGACATAGGTCTCGGGATTGACATTAAACCAACCGGAGGTGATGAGTTCACCGTTGTACAGCCGGGTATAGTTCAGGTCAGAAATGAGGAAGCCAAATGAAATGCTGGAATTGGTCGGTATTGTGGATACACCTTTGACGATGAAATCCTCAAATCGTTCGCCTATCTGGATGGAAATGGTTTTATCAATGGGGTTGGTATCGCCGAAGTACCTGGCTGCCATTGGTTCGCTGAGAATGACGGCCCCTTGGCTGCGCAAGGCTGTCTTCCGGTCCCCCGTCATGCTGAAATCAAAAACTTCGAAGAAGTCCTCGCCGCCGATGGTGATCTGTTCCTGGTGCACCTGTGCATCGGTCTTTACCGGTGCCCCAAAAGAATTGACCCGCACTGAATGAACTACTTCAGGGAAGTTGTCTTTGAGCGCAGGCGCCATGGGGAACGGCGTCACCGTGTTGAGGAATTGTTGTTTATCACCCCAGTCTTCCTTCACGTAGACCCTGTAGATACGGTCGATTTTCGAGTGAAAGTGGTCAAACGTCCACTCATCGTATACATACAAAGAAATCAGTACACAGCACAGGACACCCAGGCCCAGGCCCAGGACATTGATGGAAGAATTGATCTTGTCCCGCCAAAGCGTTCGCAAAGAAATGGTGAGGTAGCTTTTGAACATGTGGATCGGGTTGAATGAGGGCTTTATGATCAAATCCGGAAAATTTCATCTCCAGGTATTACTGGATGTACTGAACGGGCCGAAAGTTGTGCTGGTTATGAAAGCAAGGCCTGAAAATAGTTAAAAATGGCACAAAAAAAGCCCGTTCCTGGTGTGAGCGGGCTTTTTTTGATTGGCAGGGAGATGCTTTATTTCTTCGGGGCTGTTATCTCCAACAGTTCCCAAAGCTGGGACCTGATCATGTCGCGGATCTTGTCCGTATCATTCATGAGGTTGCTGATTTCCATCACTTCTCCCGGCTTCATGGAAGCCGTGGCTTTCTTGAAAGTTTCGTCTCCATAACTCATTTTGGTCATCTGGTCTACAGAAGTAAAGCCATTGACCGCTACTGCGTCATAGTTCGTATTATTCCAAAATGGCCTTGACCAGATGGACCAGCTGTTCAGGTTGCCCATTTCAGCGGCTGCCTGGTGCAATGGCTTAAAAGCCTTTTCTTCCATCTGGTAGTATTTGTCATTGTCTTTGACGCTCATAAAGCTGATGCGAACAAATTTATCAGGCTCTTTCCCGTCAACACTCATCCGGCGGCTGAACATATCGGAATAAACGAGGTCGCGGCTTGCCGTAGTCTTGCTCAGCAAATCGGCGTACTTCTCGCCAAAGGCTTTCTTCAATTCCTCCGTGGTGATTCCCTGAAGGGCAGCCTTCATGTTTTCATAAACGTCGACGGTAACATAGTTGTATGGGCTTGCCGTGCCCTGGCCGTGAACATAGTACACTTCCCAGGCCATTAGTTTGCCTTCATTGACACGCTGCTGGTGAAGTTTCTTCCAGGTGCGTTCACTGGCCAGGAAGGCATCTTCACCGCCTGGTTTTACTTTCATGTAATTGACGACGGCTATTTGCGCCTGAACCTGCAGCGCGCAAATGAATACAAAGAACAGCAGGATTGATCTTTTCATAATGGTTTGGGGTTGGTTTGAAGGTGATGAAGGTAATGCAAAAGGTCCGATGTGCCTAATGTATACCCGCCAGCACCATGATTTCAAACAATCCTGGCTGTTGGACACCAGGCGAACTTTCATTGAGCCATTCTTTTGCCGGGTGGGGTAGTAGTTATTCCCAGGAGTAAAACGAAATATCCATGAGTTGATAACGGTTGGTAATGGACGCTGGGTTAAGCATCCAACATGGGTTGGTGACAACACCAACCCGGGGCAAACAGTTGGTCCGGATGTTGCGGGCAGGAAGCAAATCGCGTGGAGCGCTGGTCGGGATCCTTCGGACAATCCCGGCCGATTCAAAGCCTCGTCTTCTTATTGAGCTGGATTTGCAATCCGACCTGGGCTTCACTACAGTCCGATACTGGAACAAAATCCGAAGTATCTGGTCCGGGTATGAAGGTGGACGGACTGACTATGGTCAAAGCACAGTCTGTGCAGGGTGCGGGAAGGCGAAAGTACGATGAAGGTGTGTGAAGCTACGATGAAAGTATGATGAAGCTACGATGAAAGTATGATGAAGGTACGATGTAATACCGCACAAAGTCCCTATAAGGTCCCTATATTGTCCCTATAAGGTCCCTATAAGGTCCCTGTAAGGTTGGGCTTTGTATTGATTCCTGAATCTGAGCGATTGAAGAAAATAGGGTGTTTCATCATGAAGATGAAGCCCGATTCAAGGTAACGAAAAACAGTTAGGCATGGCAAAAAAAGAATTCAAATTTTTCTTCATCTAAAGCCAACGATGACCTTAGCCTCGTCCTATTAGTGGGATGGATATTTGTAATCCAGACCGCCTGCAGATTAAATTTGGCATTAAATGCCCATCCGGCCAAACACCATTGATATCGATCAATTGATCGCTGCGCTTCCGCGCAACGAGCAGGTGCTGGTGAAAAGACTTCGGTCCCTGGTGACCGAATGTATTCCGAAGGCCACGGAAAAAGCTTACGACGGCGTGTGTATGCCCTTCTACACAAGGAGCCGCTTGATTTGTTTTATTTTGCCGCCATCGGCGTCCATGGATAAAAACACCAATTCCGGAAAGCAAAAGTCAAAGGGAGTGGCACTTGGTTTTAACCAGGGAAAATTGATGTCCAACGAAGACGGGGTCTTGCTGGCCGAAGGGCGCAAGCAGGTGTATGTCATGCATTTCAGGGAGATGAGCGAAATCGATGAGAACCGGGTACGTGCCTTGTTGTATGAAGCGGCCATGATCGACGATCAGTTTTCCAAAAGGACGAAAGGAAAATTTGACTAATTCCAACCGCCACCGAGGGCCTGGTAGACATTGACCATTGCAACCATCTGCTGTTTTTTTGTTTCCACCAGTTCGAATTTTGATTCCAAAGCATCCCGCTGGGTCAGCAGTACTTCCATGTAGTCTGCCCGGGCCGATCTGAAAAGCCGGATGGAGATGTCTATCGATTGAACAAGTGCCTGAACCTGCTGCACCCGAAAATCATAGCTGCTTTTCATATTGGATATGTTGGCGAGCTGGTTGGTCACCTCAATGTAGCCCTTCAAAATGGCACGCTCATAGTTATAGGCTGCCTGAATCTGACGGGCATTCGCATTCATGTACCTGGCTTTGATTGCATTCCGGTTGACTAGTGGCTGCGTAAGTCCTCCAAAGGCTGAATAGATCATCGATTCGGGCCTGGAAACCAGGTAGGTCGCATTGAATGCCTCGAGGCCAAGCGTAGATGAAATATTAAAAGATGGATAGAAATTTGCCCTTGCCGACTTAATGTCCAGATGAGAGGCTGCCAGTTCAAGCTCCGCCTGCCGGATGTCCGGACGGTTCTGCAACAGTTGTGATGGAATCCCTTCATCTATTACTTTGGGAACGAGGTCTGCCCACAGTTGCGAATTCCGATCCACATGCTGAGGGAATCGACCGATCAGAAAGTTGATTCTGTTTTCGGTTACTACAATACCCTGCTGGATATAGAAGATGCGGCTTTGATTCTTTAGCACTTCAGCTTCAAATCGCTGGACAGCCAGTTCGGTAACCCTTGCTGCCGTCTTTTCCATCCTCACGATGGCCAGGGCATTTTGCTGGATCTCAATGTTCTTCTTCAGGATATCGAGCTGATTATCGAGCGCCATGAGTTCGTAGTAGGCATCGGCGATCTCGGCAACCATGTGCGTGACCATGAAATTCTTCCCTTCGGTCGTGGCCAGGTAACGCAGGAGGGCGGCTTGTTTCGCATTCCTGAGTTTCTTCCAGATATCAACCTGCCATGAAAAATTGGCGGCCACCACAAAGTCGGGCAGGGGCTGTGGAAATTGCCTGCCCGGCTCAATTTCTGAATTGGCTTCCACCGATCCGGCCCTGGTGTACCGCCCCACTTTCTCGACGCCGGCGCCGGCGATCAGATCCACAAAAGGGAGGTATTCTCCTTTTCTTGCCCTCACATCATTTTGTGCTATATTGATCTCCCTGAGTACAATGTTAAGCTCCTGGTTATTTCGAAGAGCTGTATCTATGAGTGCATTCAGGTAAGGGTCTGTAAAGAATTCTCTCCAGGCAACCGTTGCTGTATTCATTGTATCTGCACTGCTATTGTACAGGGCCGGAACATTCTTGTTCACGGTCTTCTGGTTTACACCGGGAACACATGCAGTAACCGCGATGAGTATCCACGCTATCCCGCCGTATGTCATTATATTTCTAGTGCTGTCCATGGTCTGTAGTGATTTCTGTAGTTTGAGGCTCAATTCGGTGGACGAGGTCTTCTGTCAGGGACTCTTCGTTTTCATCCCGGATAATTTTTCTGCCGGCGGCGAGGGTCCCGAATATGTAATAGAGGCCGGGTACAATGATTACCCCGAACACTGTTCCGAAAAGCATCCCGCCAAGGGCAGAGGTACCGATGGTGCGGTTGGCAATCGCGCCGGCACCATGGGAGATTACAAGCGGGATTAACCCTGCCACGAATGCGAAGGAAGTCATGAGGATGGGGCGGAAGCGTACTTTGGCTCCTTCGATCGCGGCCTCCAGTATTGACGCCCCCTGGTGGTTCTTCTGCACGGCAAACTCTACAATCAACACGGCATTCTTACCGAGCAAGCCTATGAGCATGATCAATCCCACCTGCGCATAGATATCGTTGGCAAGACCTGCTGCCTTGATCGTCAGGAATGAGCCAAAAACTCCGGCGGGTAATGAGAGCACCACCGCAAGCGGTATGATGAAGCTTTCATACTGGGCCGCGAGCACCAGGTATACAAAGGCCAGTACAATGATGAATATATACACCGCCTCATTTCCGCGCCTTACCTCATCGTAGGAGAGAGCAGCCCAATCGATGTCGTATCCACGGGGTAGTGTTTTGGCAACCTCTTTGACCGCCGCGATTGCTTCTCCGCTGCTGAATCCTTTTGCAGGCGCACCGCGGATGGCCGCTGTGTTATACATATTATAGCGATTGATTTCATTGGCTCCTTGTTTCTTTTTGATTTTCATAAAGGCAGAGAAAGGCACCATTTCACCACGGTCATTTTTCACCCAAAGATTCATGATGTCGGAGGGAAGCTTTCTGAATTCAGGCGCTGCCTGGACAAAGACCTTAAAGAACCGTTGGTATTTGATGAACCCCAGCTCATAGGTACTGCCAACGAAAATCGAAAGCGTGTTCATGGCATTTCCGATGGTAACACCCTTCTGCATGGCCAACTGATTGTCAATCTCAATTTCATACTGTGGATAGTTGGCGCTAAAGAACGTGAAGAGCCCTGTCAGTTCATTTCGCTTATCAAGCTTGTCCATGAATTCATTCTTTACCCGTTCCAGATCATCGTATGTGCCGTCAGGATTTTTGTCAAGGAGCTGTAAGGCAAATCCGCCTGCTGCTCCAAATCCTGGCACAGCCGGCGGATCAAAGAATTCTATGGTGGCGCCAGGGAGTGCCCTGGCTTTTTCTTCCAGTTCATCGATAATCTCCTGAACCGTGTGCTCACGGTCAGACCACGGCTTGAGGTTGATCAAACAGGTTCCGGCATTGGATCCCCGTCCTTCCGTCAACACTTCGTAGCCGGCGATGGATGAAACAGATTGAATCCCATCCACCTTCATGATGATCTCCTGCAACTGGAGGGAGATATCATTGGTTCGTTCGAGCGTTGATCCGGGTGGAGTCTGCACAATGGCATAGATCATCCCCTGGTCTTCGTTTGGAATGAAGCCTGATGGAAGGCTACTGGCGACAAGCACGATACCTGCGCCGAAACTCAGCCATAATGCGACAGTAACCCACCTCCGTTTTGCAATAATTTGTAACAGCCAGACATACTGGCGGGTCAATTTTTCAAACAGAATATTAAAGCTTTCGGTGAAGCGGGTGAATGCATTGCGTTTCCGGACACGTGAATGGTTATTCTTCAGGATCATGGCACAGAGAACAGGTGTCAGGGTGAGGGCCACCAAACCTGAAATAACAATGGCGCTCGCCATCGTGATGGAGAACTGACGATAGAACACGCCCACCGGACCTGACATGAAGGCAATAGGAATAAAAACGGCAGTCATCAACAGGGTGATGGCGATGACAGCGCCGCTAATCTCATTCAGCACTTTTTTAACCGCCTGGTAAGGAGATATTCCTTCTTTGGCCATTTTCGCATGCACCGCCTCCACCACGACAATCGCATCATCCACCACAATACCAATGGCCAACACGATCGCAAATAGGGTAATCATGTTGATCGTGAGCCCGAAAGCCCGTATGAAAATAAAGGCGCCAATCAGGGATATTGGTACAGCGAGAATAGGGATCAAGGTCGACCGCCAGTCACCAAGGAAGAGAAACACCACCAAAGCAACCAGGATGAAAGCATCCCTAAGTGTGTGAATCACATTTTCGGTAGAAGCATCAAGAAACTTGGAAACATCGTAACTGATCTCATAGGTCATGCCTGGAGGAAAGTCTTTTTTTAATTCGTCCAGCTTCTTCTTCACGTTGGCAATAACTTCACTTGCATTGCTGCCGTAGGTTTGTTTCAGTACGATGGCTGCTGAAGGATAGCCGTTGATATTGGAATAGATATCGTAGTACTCGCTACCGAGGTTTACAGTGGCGATGTCTTTCAGCCTGAGCAATTCACCTTTGGCATTGGCCCTGATGATCACATTTTCATACTGTTTCGAATCGTTGAACCGGTCCGGATAGGCCAATACATATTCGAGGGCTTCCGCGCGCTGGGCATCTCCACGGCCGATCCGGCCAGGTTTTCCGATGACGCTTTGGTTGTTTAGCGCTTCCATGACATCATCTGGTGACACGTTGTAGGCGCGCATGCGTTCCGGGTTCAACCAAACCCGCATGGCATACTGGCGGCTGCCGAGAATCCTCGCTTGCCCGATGCCGTTGATCCGCTGAAGTTCAGGAATCATCGTCACACCGGCATAGTTAAACAAGAACTTCATGTTGGCATTCTTATCGGTGCTGTACAGGTTGACGTACATAAGCATGCTGGGGATGACCGGAGTAATGATGACACCTTCCCGTTGTACTAGCGGCGGGAGCCTGTTCCTCACTTGTTCCACACGGTTGGAAACCTGGACAAGTGCCTGGTTGATATCAGTGCCTGGCTCAAAGATCACCTGCACATTTGCTTCACCAGCGCTGGTTGCGTCGGAAGTCATGTACCGCATGCCCCAGGCTCCGTTGATGGCCTGTTCAATGGGTATAACAACAGATTCAGTAAGGGTCTTTGCGCTGGCTCCGGGATAGGAAGCGGAAACCATCACCATCGGTGGGGCAATGGATGGGAACTGAGACGTGGGCAGTGTTTCGATGGCCAGAACGCCCATGAAAATCGTTACGAGCGCCAACACGATGGCAAGCACAGGCCGCTTTAAAAATGCATTAAACATTTCTTTGGTTTTTTTAGATGTTCTTACTCCACATAAATTTTCAGGCGCGGAAGCACAGTTGCCATATCTTCGTATACGTATGCTCCAATCTTCTCATTGTCCCTGACTTTGCGGATACCCTCCAGCACGAACCTGTCAGTTTCGGAAATGCCTGATGAAATGATGTACAGGTCGGGCAGTTCCGCTTCAATCGTGATCTCCTTTTGCCTGATGATGTTGGCCTTGTCAACGACGAACACATATTTCTTCTCCAGCACTTCAAAAGTTGCCTTTTGCGGAATGATCAGGGAACTGTGAAGTGGTTCTGTGGCAATCACGTTGCCGGTTTCGCCATGCCTGAGCAAGCCTTTCAGATTGGGAAATGTGGCACGAAAGGCAATGTTGCCTGTTTCATTGTTGAAGTCAGCTTCGATGGTTTTAACAACCCCGCTGTATTCGAAAACCTCATGATTGGCCATCTGCAGCCTGACTTTCATCACGGTGTCGCTCCTAACGTTGCTTTTGTAATTGAGGTATTCCGCTTCGGGCACGTTAAAATACACCCACATACTACTGTTGTCCGATAACGTGGTGAGCAGGTCGCCTTCATCGATAAGACTTCCCAGCCGGGCATAGAATCTGTCCATAATTCCATCGAACGGAGCGCGAATCTCCGTGAAGCCCAGGTGCACTTGCGCCAGAGACTTTTCTGCCTTCGCCTTATCCAATTTGGCTTTAGCGAGCGCCAGCTCATTGCCCGACACCACGTTGCTGTCGGCAAGTTGTTTGGTGTTCAGGTATTCGATCTCGGCAAATTTCGCCTCGGCTTCCGCTTTTTGCAGTTCGGCTTTGTAGAGGAGCGGCATGATCTGAAACATCAGTTGTCCCTTCTTTACAAACTGGCCCTCATCGACAAAAATGCTCTTGAGATACCCTCTTTCCAGTGCCCTTACTTCAATGTGCTGGATGGAACGGATCTGGCACACGTAGGACCGTGTGACGAGTGTGTCCCGCTTTAATGCACTGGTTACCTTGAACTTGTATTCTTCTTCTTTTTCCTCTTGTTTGGAGGAGCAACCCGAGGTGTATAAGAGAACAATCAGGCTTATTATTGAAATGAAAACTCGTTTCATAAATCGGTTAATGGGTTGTTGTTAATACGTGATGAATGGGTCCCGTCTTATGTGGAACTTATAAGCAGTCTTCGTAATGCTTTCCTTGAAGCAATAGACTGATGAGCCTGTTGTATCAGGGTCAAACCCTGAATACGCAGAACCGGATGTAAGAATCCGCCGAGTGGCTAAGGTATTGGAAAAGAGAAAACCGGTAGGTCCGGACAGTAAGCGGTTGAGGGCCAATTATAGATAAACAGAGTGAAGCAACGCTGTTATACGCCATGGAATAAGTATAAACCGCTTCGCGATCGTATTTAATTTCTTCATCAACTTCTTCGATGAGTGTATTTTCGAAGAGTTTCGTGTTGTGGAGTGGTGCATGGATTTGAACAATGCCATCGGTAATTCCAGTAGAAGGAGTGGAGATCACTCCCAGATACACGTAGGTAAATATCTGACTATAGCCCATCAAGAGTGCACAAGCAATGGTCAGGTATTTCATGAAGTGTTTCAAACGATGGGTGCCCGGGCTTTTAGTCTCATTTCAAACACCAATAACAATTAAATTGGTTGCATATATTCATTTATATTTGTGATTAGAGTCATAAGTGTTATTTATGAAGTATACTTTAAGCCAGCTTCAAATCTTCCTTAAGATCACACAGACGCTCAGCGTTACCAAGGCCTCGGAAGAACTTCATCTTAGTCAGCCTGCGGTTTCTATCCAGCTACGAAATTTCCAGGAACAGTTTGATATCCCCCTCACCGAAGTGGTTGGACAAAGGATCTATATCACTGATTTTGGAAAGGAGATAGGCCATGCGGCTGAAGATGTCATGAACCAGATTGCCGCCATCAATCAGAAGACACAGGCTTTCAAAGGTCAATTAACCGGTCGGCTCAAACTGTCGATTGTATCAACGGGTAAATATGTGATGCCGTATTTTCTTTCTCCATTCATGAAGCAGCATAAAAACCTGGACCTGGTGATGGATGTGACCAACCGGAGCAAGGTGATTGAGAGTCTGGAAGAGAATAACGTGGATTTCTCCCTCCTGACTTTTTTACCGGCCTCGCCGGCGTTGGAGAAGCTGGAACTCCTGGAAAACAGGTTTTACCTCGTGGGTAACGGGGAGAGGAAATTCAGAAAGACCCCCAGTCCCAAGAGCATGCTGAAGGAAGTCCCGCTCATCTACCGGGAGAAGGGGTCAGGAACAAGGCAGGCGATGGAGGGTTTTATTGCCCGAAATAAGCTTGGGCTGATACCGAAAATGGAACTTACTTCGAATGAGGCTGTGCTGGAAGCCGTCATGGCAGGTTTGGGATATTCCATCATGCCTTTGCTGGGCTTTAAGAGCCAGCTTCAGCACAAGCAGGTACAGATCATCCCTGTTGTCGGCTTGCCGATCACGTCATATTGGCGGCTGGTCTGGCTGAAGGGCAAGAGGCACTCACCTGTTGCCAGCGCTTTTCTCGACTACGTGCGTAAGGAAAAGAATGCGATCATCGATAAATACTTCAGGATTGAGGGGTGGTAAATAGGTCCGTATGAATCTGGGCTTACGGAGATAGGTAAGCGGTCTTTCAGGGCGACCTAATTGGACAACTTCTTCGAAGGAAGTTGGCTGAGCGCCTGTTGCCTTAACTTTTTGGTCCGTGCATGGCAAAAGAGAGCATATCCCCTTCCAATACAATCACGGCGGATCCAATGACCAAAACCTTTTCTTCCTGCAACTCCACTGTCATGTGTCCCGTCCTCGCAGAGGACTGGAAGGCTTTCATTTTCTTCTTCCCAAGTTTATTTGCCCAGTACTTTGCCAGAAAGGTCTGCACCCCGCCGGTAACCGGGTCTTCGTCTGTTCCGGCCCAGGGCCAGAAATACCGGTAGTGAAAGTCATAATCAACGCTTCTGGACGGAGCGGTCACCAATACGCCGTTGATGTTGTCGTGAGAGCTTAACAACGCTTTGAAATCAGGAGTAAGGCCGGCCAACACACGGTCATCACGGATCTCCAGCAGTATGATTTTGTTTTGGGCACTGAAGGCAGTATGGTCCACCGTCTTTAATCCCAGGGCAACGAGCATGGGCCTTGAAACCGTTGCCGCGACCGTATCGTAAACCGGGAATTCCATGACAATCTCGTCGCCCCGTCTTGTGATGCGCAGATCCAGTTTACCTGAAGTGATAAAGTGGAGTTCCGCAAGGCCAGCGTCCTGGAGAATGATCCTTGCAGCGGCCAGTGTTGCATGGCCGCACAATGGAATCTCTTTCTTTGGTGAGAAATACCGAATCTTATAGACTCCGGTTGTACTGGTTTGTTTGACAAAGGCGGTTTCTGAAAGTCCGAATTCCTGGACGATTTTCAGCATGTTGTCTTCGCTGAGCTCATGGCCAACGAGGCAAACGCCTGCCGGATTTCCCTTGAAAGGTTCTTTGGTGAAGGAATCAACAATGTATGATTTCATGATTTCGGCCGGTTGTTGTTTTCGTCCTGCCACAAGGCAGAACTAATTTTCCAACCCTGGCTTGTTTTAATAAACTGAAGGTATTTGATCCCTCTTTCGTCAAAGGGCTCTCCCTTGAAGATTCCCCGTTTCCGATATTCCGAGCGCCGTTGGGCGATGTCAAGGGATACGTCGGTTTGCCCTGCTGTTTCAGACTCTTCAAATAATGTCAGCGTTCCATCCGTTAATATCTTTTGCCTAGGCTCGATAAATGATGCAAGGTTATAAACGGTTTGCGCAGCTTCTGTTTTGTTGATCAGGACAACCTCCCGAATACAAATCCTGTTCAGTAAATTCCAGTCGGGCGACTGGTTATTCACGTTGGTAAAAACGCTGAAGAATAGTTTTGTGACAGCATGGATGTCAAACTGGTCGGCAGAAATATCATACACGTGCAGCAATTCATTTTCAATATTTATCTCATGGCTGAAATCCAACCCCAGTTTTTGCAGCAGCTTGAGGGAGTTCAGGTTTTGGGGAAGCGTTGTCGCGGAGATATGAGCGTGGCCCAACGGGTGCAAGGCATGATGCAGCACAGCGCTGGCAGCTTCGTATGCATAGCCTTTACCTGCGAAGTCTGGCAGAAATGCAAACCCGATGTCATGGTGCTCCAGGTAGTCTTTTTTAAGGAGGGTGACCACACCCAGCCTGGTGTTGTCGTTCTTTAGTTTAACCACCCAGTAGGTTGAATTCGGATTGTCAAGGATCTTCTGAATGTAACCGGAGGCCTCCGCATCTGAGGTTACGTGCCGGTCACCAATAAACCTGATCCACCCATCCGTGTTAACCAGCCGGAGAACGAACTGGCTGTCATTGATTGCAAGAGGCTCCAGGAGCAGCCGGTTTGATCTTAATGAAGTTTGGATGTTCATTTTCTTTTGCGCTTTGGTGCCAGGTGCATTTCCTGAGGTTCCAACGTTTGAATTTATTGACCCGTGCTGAGCCTGATGGCGACATTGCCTTTCTTATGCCCCAGTTCTATGTACCGGTGTGCTTCCTGCATTTGTTCCAGCGAATAGGTCCGGTCAACTGCAGCTTTATATTCCCCTTTTTCAACCAGTTCCTTCAGAAAGGCAATATGATCTACGGTCTGGGTGAACGTTCCGGATATTACTTTCTGACTGCCCGTCATCGACGTCCAGGCGCCCTGAAGCATGGGCGAAAGTCCGGCAGCACCCAGAATCAATGTTCCCTCTTTTGCCAGGGCTTTGATGCTGTCGGAAAAGGACAGCTTGTTCACCGTTTCATAGACAACATCATACGTTTCGCCATTCTTTGTAAAATCTTCTTTGGTGTAATCAATGACCGTGTCTGCTCCGAGCGCTTTTACCATTTCCAGGTTTGCCGTGCTGCAGACGCCCGTTACGACAGCACCGAAATGTTTGGCGAGTTGAACCGCGGCCGTGCCTACTGCACCGGATGCGCCGTAGACCAGGACCTTTTGCCCGCCTTTGATATGCGCTTTTCTCAGGAAGTGCAGCGCCGTAGCCCCGCCGAATGGAACCGTACAGGCTTCTTCGTGGCTGATGTTCTTTGGCTTAATGGATAACAACCCGTCTTCCGGGAGGCATTTGTATTCAGCATAGGCACCAAAACTCATTCCGGTGGCCCCGAATACTTCGTCTCCAATTTTGTACTTCGTTACGTTTTTTCCAACGGCCTCAATGGTGCCGGACAGGAACCCGCCTAAAATAGGGATCCTGGGTTTCGTCAAACCAAAGAATAAGCGTACGGCCCATGGGTCGGCCATTCGTATGCGGACGTCGCCCGAATTTACCGCGGTGGCAAGGATTTTTATCAGGACTTCATTATCCCCGGGCACGGGCTTGTCGGCCTCTTTGAGATGCAGCACATCAGGAGTTCCGTACTGATCGAATTGAATCGTCTTCATTTGTTTTTTTTAGCGTGGATTATCATTCCTGCAGGATGGTACTTCTGGTAATAGCCCACGACCATCCAGCTTGAGATTACGGGTAAGGCCAAGAATGAAGCCAAAAGTGGATTGGGCGCCTGGCCCGCTCAATTCATGTTATTGGGCGTGGCGGGTGTCCGCTTTTGCCCCCTTTAGTTCGATAGCGGACGGTTAATGGGTAGCACCACGTTGGCTTTTTTTGTAAATTAGAGGAGACCAAAAAGACTTCATTATGAAACACCTTGCTTTGATCATGGTGCTGGTAACGGTATCAGGCCATGCCCAGATTGTGAATGTTGGCAAAGCATTCAATAATGCCATGGTGAATAAGACCAACAGTACCATCAACTCCGAGGTGAACAAGGGCGTCAACGGAATTTTTGATGCGCCGGGAAAAATTGCTCAGAAGACAAAAGACAATTCGAATCAGAATCCGGGTCAAAATCAACCGCAGCAGAACCCAAATGGCTCCGGGAATGGGGATAATCCAATTGTGAAGTCCGCCACGCCATCTGATTTTGTGCCGGGAACAGAGGTCTTACTGTCGGATAATTTTTCGTCAACCAATGCGGGTGATTTCCCATCCAACTGGATCACAAGCAGTTCAGGGGAGGTGCGGTCCCTCAGCGGACAGGAGGGCAATTGGCTGCAGTTCTCAGCCAACGGCGTCTTCGCGCCGAATGAGGTGCCGGATTTGCCTGAAAATTTTACTATGGAGTATGATGCCATCTTCCACAGCACACCCAGCAAAGACACACATTATATTTTTTATTTATACTCCGTGAAAGACAAGATCACGGATTTAAAGGAAAGCAACTATCCTGGTTATGGCGGCATTTACCTGGCATTCAATACGGCGGCCGGGGAAATAGATGCTGAGAATTTTGAAAATGGAAAGGCAGGAATGATTGATTCGCATTTGGTGACGGATTTGTTAAAGTCGGCCCTGGCGAACAAGGTGCATGTAAGTATTTCACGGCAGAAGGGAAAATTGATTTTATACATCAATGGAACAAAGGTGTTCTCCTCTCCGAATGCCTTGCCTGGAAATTATAAGTACAATGCCTTTAAGTTTGGATCTTTTTTTATGGGGAGTGATGACTTCATGCTGATCTCCAATCTTACGATTGCAGCGAATTGATTTGTGGAGGGTAAGAATGAGGCAGGACAAGAGAATACCAACAAGGGCAAAGAACGCCACCAAATAATGGTTATTTCTTGCCGGCGTTCTCCTCTTGCTGAATTTGCATCGCAACCTCCTGAACTTTATCCAGAACACGAAACAGGTTGCCGCTCCACAAGTTCCCGATTTGTTCTTCCGTATACCCACGCCTCACAAGTTCAAGCGTGACATTGAATGTTTCAGAAGCATCATTCCAGCCATCTACTCCGCCGCCACCGTCAAAGTCAGAACTGATGCCGACATGCTCCAGTCCGATTTTACTGACGAGGTAGTCTATATGATCAACGAAGTCGGCCACATTTACCGGGGGTGCCACAGGGTTCACTTCTTTTGCGATTCTTGGTTTCGCCTTCTCGATGACAGCCCTGTATTTAGCAATGTATGCTTCACGTCCGGCCTCTGGAAGTTGGAAGACTGCAGGCCAGTCCAACATTTCAAAGTTTTCTGCTTTGGCCACTTCGGCAATGATCACCTTGGAAGAATCCTCATGGGCACTACTCTTCTTTGTGTTCACATAGTTCTTGAACGCCACTGCCTGAACCACGCCGCCGTTTTCTTTTAATGCCATCAACTGCTCATCATCCAGGTTGCGGCTCACGTCATTCAGGGCGCGCGCTGAAGAGTGAGAAGCGATCACCGGGGCCTTCGACAAGCGCATCATTTCCATATTGGCTTCCTTCGAAGGGTGGGAGAGGTCAACCATGATACCCCACTTGTTCATTTCCCTGATGACTTCACGTCCCAGGTCGCTAAGGCCATGATAAAGCCAGATACTGTCACGCTCGCCCGTGTTCGAATCACTGAGCTGACTGTGGCCGTTGTGAGCAAGGGACATGTACCGTGCGCCCCGCTCGTAAAATTCTTTCACCCTTGAGATATCCTTTCCTACAGGGTAGGCGTTCTCGATACCGATCATGGCAACCTTCTTGCCGGAGGCGGCGATTCTTCTGGCATCGTCTGATGTAAGGGCCAGTTCTATTTTGTCTGGAGCAATATCTTCACAGAGGCGGTGTATGGCTTTGAACTTCTCGTCGGCTTGCTTATAGGCTTTATCAAATCCTTCGGGTGTGAGTTCACCCTGTCCGACATAAACGATAAACCACGAAACGTCCAGTCCGCCCTCGACCATTTTTGGAAGATTCACCTGTGTCTCCAGACGTTGGGTGTAGTTCTTCTCAGCGGTGAAATTGGAGGGGTCGATGTCGTTGTGGGTATCCAGGGTGATCACCCGTTCATGAATACCCTTGGCTTTTTCGATCAGTTCGGCTTCGGTGAGGGTGTTGTCTTTTTTAGTGCATGATAAGGCAACAAGGATGAGGATAGGCAGCAGGAGGGCGAGTCTTTTCATGTTTGTTTAGTTAGTGTACCGCCGAAAATAGCTTGCATGGATGAGATTAGCGAGGGAAATTTTCTTTTTGGCTGAAAATGGTTTTAGGCGTTTACTTTCCGATACAAAACCGGCTGAAAATATTCTCCAGCAAATCCTCGGTGGTGATCTGCCCTGTGATCAGGCCCAAATGATGCAAGGCATTCCGCACATCCATCGCGAGGAAGTCTCCCGTAATGCCTTTGTCCATACCGTTCAGCACGCGGCTCAGGGCTTCATGCGTATCCAGCAGGCTTTGATAATGGCGCAGGTTGGTGACGATCACATCACCCTGCTTCACATGGTTGACATGAAAGCGCGACAGAATGCGCTCTTGCAGTTGATGCAGGTTCGTCTTCTGTGTGGCTGAGATAAACAGGAAATCAAGGGGCTCCAATGGCTTCAGCAGGGCCGGGTCGGCTTTGTCAACCTTGTTGCCGATGTTGATGACCGGAACATTCAGGGATTTTAGTTCGTCCAGTTCGGTTTGTATTTCCCGCAAACTGGTATTCGCCAGGTCAACCATGTATAACACCAGCGAGGCTTTCTTCAACTGCTCCCGGGTGCGTCCCACACCGATGGCTTCAATGGTGTCCGTGGTCTCCCGCAAACCAGCCGTGTCAATGAACCGGAAATTGATCCCGCCCAGGACAATTTCATCTTCGATTACATCGCGGGTGGTGCCCGGAATCTCGGAGACGATGGCTTTCTCTTCTTTCAGCAACAGATTCAGCAAGGTCGACTTTCCTGCATTGGGCTTGCCCGCAATGACCGTCGGTACACCATTCTTGATCACGTTGCCCTCGCGGAATGATTCAATCAGTGACTGGAGATAAGACTGGATTTTCAGGATCAGTTTCTTCAAGTCATCGCGCTTCGCGAACTCCACGTCTTCCTCACCAAAGTCAAGCTCAAGTTCAATCAGGGACGCAAAGTGAATGAGCTCTTCGCGCAGTTTGTGTATCTCTTTGGAAAACCCACCCCGCATCTGGTTGAGGGCTACCTGGCGGGCGTTGTCCGTATCAGAGTTGATGAGGTCTGCCACCGCCTCTGCCTGTGCCAGGTCAAAGCGCCCGTTGAGGAAGGCGCGCTTGGTAAATTCACCGGGACCAGCAAGAACTGCCCCATGCCTGAGCAGGGCGCCAATGATCCGCTGCACAATGAGGGGAGAGCCATGGCTGGAGATTTCAACGGAGTTTTCTTTGGTAAAGGAGTTGGGCTCATGAAAGATGGAGACCATTACTTCATCAATCGCATCGTCTCCATCCTTGATCAACCCAAGGTGGAGGGTGTGGGATGGTTGTTCCAGTAAATTTTTGCCCACAAAAACCTTCTGCACGACCGCAATGGCCTCTTTCCCCGACAACCGCACGATGGCCAGGGCGCTTACCCCGGGAGGAGTTGCTGGTGCAACGATCACATCATGGTGGCGGGAGGTCATTTGCTGTGGGTAATCAGTATTCGGTAATCGGTAATCGGTTGTGCGGACTTCTGAAAGTGGTCGGTCTGTCTATTTTAACTCGGCTTGCTAAATAAAGTAATTAGGTCTGTAAATCAATTTCTGTTGTTCTCACTCAAACTTCAATCATAGACCTAATCACCGAATACTGATTACTGATTACTGATTACCTTTTACTTGTCCCGCACAATCAGCATCGGACAATGTATCCGGTGCCGCACTGCGTCGAGCGTCGTTCCAAAGATCAAATCCTTCATCAGCTTATGCCCATGCGCGCCCATCACCAGGAGGTCTGCCTTGAACTCCGTTACCATCTCGGGGATCCTTCGCTTCGGATTCCCATAACCCACTTTGATCTCCGCGCTATAGCCCATCGCCCCCAGCTGAACCAGGTATTGTTCCAGCGCTGAATGGTCTTCCCTGGATTCGCGGTCGGCGATCTCGCTTCCATACACCATGGCTCCAGCAGTCTCCACCACGTGGATCAGGAGATATTTTGCATCTTTTCCTCCTTGTGCCACTGCGCTCTGGATGGTTAGTTCATCGATGGATGAGAAGTCAAGGCAAATGGCAACCTTTCTGTACACTGGCTGCTCCAGCGCTTTCAGTTGTACGGCCGTTCCGTGCGGAATGATAATTTCCTTTTCGTGTGTCCTCTGGTCGAAGAAAGGCTTCAGCGTCATGTAGACCAGGAGTGCACCTGCGCCGGCACACAAAGGTACGGCCGTCAGCCATACGATCCAGGCACGCTCTCCGGCGGCGTCGATCCAGACCGTCACTTCCTGCAGGACCAGCTTCACGTTCAGTGCAATGATGACAGCCGCGATGGTCCATGCCGCGATCTTCAGCCATGGCTTGATCACAAATACACCCATCTTCTCCTTGTCGCTGTTGAAGTGAATGAGCGGAATAATGGCAAAGCCCAGTTGCAGGCTGAGGACGACCTGGCTGAGTACCAGCAATTCCCCGGTCTTACTTTCCCCATACAGGATTATCACCAGGTAAGCAGGGATGATCGCGATCAGCCGCGTAATGAGCCTCCTCAGCCAGGCCGCGATCCTCAGGTTGAGGTATCCTTCCATCACGATCTGGCCCGCGAGCGTACCGGTGATGGTTGAACTCTGGCCCGCTGCAATGAGCGCTACACCAAACAACGTAGAAGCCCATTGATTGCCCAGCAGCGGAGAGAGAAACTTGTATGCCTCTTCGATGTCCTGCACTTCATACATCCCCGCCTTGAAGAAGGTGGAAGCAGCCAAAATGAGGATGGCTGCGTTGACAAAGAAAGCACCGTTCAGGGCGATGGCTGAATCAATGAAGTTGTACCTGATGGCCGACCAGATGCCTTTCTCGGAATGATCGATGCGCCGGGTTTGAACCAGGGAAGAATGCAGGTAGAGGTTGTGTGGCATGACTGTCGCGCCGATGATGCCAATGGCGATGTACAAAGCCTGATCAGACGGAATGGTGGGTACAAACCCTATGGCCAGGGCGCCAAGGTCCGGTTTGGCCAGCACCATTTCCACCAGGAAGGAAGTGCCGATGATGGCCACCAGGCTGATGATGAATACTTCAATCTTCCTCATGCCGTAACTCTGAAGCAACAGCAGGAGCAGGGTATCCAGTATGGTGATGCTAACGCCCCAGATCAGGGGGAGCCCGAAGAGCAGTTTCAGGCCGATGGCCATGCCCAGCACCTCAGCCAGGTCGCAGGCAGCAATGGCAATTTCAGCGAGGATCCAAAGTATATAATTAATGACCGGATGGTAGGCCCGCCGTGAGGCTTGCGCAAGGTCCAGCTGACGTACAACGCCAAGGCGCGCGCTGAGGCTCTGCAGCAGCAGGGCCATGATGTTGGACATGAGCAATACCCAGATCAGGGCGTACCCGAACCGGCTTCCTCCGGCGATGTCGGTAGCCCAATTGCCTGGATCCATATACCCGACACTCACGAGGTATGCCGGACCCATGAATGCCATGAGTTTTCGCCATCCTTTCCGGTTGGTTGAGTCAATGGAGGCGTTGACCTCGCTCAGTGATTTTCTTTGGTTTAGCTCTGTGTTCATGGCTAGACCGTCAGCAGGATGTTCGTGGAAACTTCTTTTGAGATGAATACCCTCTTCTTGTCAATCAGCACCTCGATGGATTCATCGTAATCTTCGCGGCTCACTACCTGAACTTTCCTTCCTGGCGTGGCGCCGATTTTGTCCAGGTATTTCAGCAGGCTTGGGTCACTGTCCTTGACCGAGCTAATGGTCCCCTTGCTGCCGGGCTTCATCTGGTCGAGGGGAATCTTAGGCAACGATTTGAGCTTGCCATGCTGGTCGGGAATGGGATCCCCGTGGGGATCCACTTTCGGGAAACCAAGGTACTCGTCCAGTTTATCAATGAGCCGTGTGGATTGGATGTGTTCCAGTTGCTCGGCCACTTCATGCACTTCATCCCAGGTAAATCCAAGCTTCTGTACCAGAAACGTCTCCCAGAGCCGGTGCTTCCGCACAACGGACAATGCCTGCTGTTTTCCCCTGGCCGTGACTTTGACACCATAGTACCGCTCGTAGTGGATCAGGTCTTTCACAGAAAGTTTCTTGATCATATCGGTGACGGAAGCAGCCTTTGTTTGCATGACCTCTGCGATCTCGTTGGTCGACACGGAATGGGTGCCTTCAACGGACAGGTGGTAGATGGCCTTGAGGTAGTTTTCTTCCGTGAGGCTGAGCATGGTGCTTGATGGGGCAAAGGTAGAAAATTTAGAGTAGTCTAAAAAATACCCTGACCTTATCATTTTTTTGTCCGCGCTCTTATGTCAGTGGACAGAAAAGACAGTCTGAATTACCAATGGAATCCTAGAGCCTCTCCAGAAGAGCGAGCAGCTTCCGGGCCTCAGCATCCCAGGTGACATCCTCGGGATGTGCTGTATAATACGAGCCTTTCGTCAGATCATCCTCCAGTTTAGGCAGGTCGGGGGATGAGAAGTCCACAAATACAAACGGCCGGCAAACCTCATAGTCTTCAATCCACGGCCACCGTGATTCCAGGATGATCGGCAATCCGGCACTCAGGTATTCATACAGTTTGGTTGGCCGGGAATTCATGGTGTGCAGGGCAGGCGGATAAGCCAGTATTCCAAAGTCGGACCGTTGAATCTGTTCCGTCACCTGGTCGTGCGGTACGAGTTGATCAACACCCATAAGCCTGATGTACGGATGGCCCTTGGCTGCATCCCTGATTCGTTGCCTGTCCTCCGGCAGCGCGGCATATCCGATGATGGTGAGTGTGATCCTGGCATCGCGTTGGTGCAGGGCCAGGCAAAGGTGAATGGCGTGGTATATACCCGTACTTTCAGCGAGCGTTCCGGAAAACAGAAGTTGGATGACGCTGCGGTCTTTCACCGTCGCCGGTTTCCTGGATGATGCCAATGCTTTATTCTCAATGACCGTGCAGCGGGGCTGGTGAAAACTGAACTCATGGTCATAACCTTTTTCGGCCAGGAGAAAGTGGTCGATGAAAGGGGAGGTCATGTTTTCCTTTATCCTGACAAGCCCCGCGATGATCGGCCGCATGATTGCCGGGAAGGTTCCCGCATGAAGGATATTGAGGGAATAGTTTTCACGTATATCATAGACGATCTTTATGGAAGTCAGGACTTTCAGGATGACTGCCGGAACCAGCAGCTCGTGGGTGCTGATCACGGCAACGGCGGGCTTCAATTGGATGATCTTTGACAGCACCCGCCATTTGGCCAGCCAACGTCGTACGGAAAGACGATTGAAATGGGGCAGCGCAATGCAGTGAATGCCGGGGAAATCAGGCTTCCGTGACGACTGAAATCCGATGATGTATACTTCATACCCCGATTCGGCCAGGCTGACTCCCATTTTTTCGAACATGCGGGTATCATCAACCGGTTTAAGGATTGAAGCAAGGACAATTCTCCTTTTTTTTCTTTCTTGTGCCACGATTTAAAAATAGAACATAAATGGAACTCCGCGAACAAATTGAGAAGGCCTGGGATAATCGGGACATGTTGAAGGACGCTGACACCCAGCAGGTGATCCGCGAGGTGATCAACCAGCTGGACCTGGGACGCCTTCGGGTGGCTGAACCCGTGCATGGTGGCTGGAAAGTGAATGAATGGATCAAGAAGGCGGTCATCCTTTATTTTCCCATTCAGCCAATGGAGACCCTGGAGGCCGGTCCGCTGGAGTTTCATGACAAGATTCCGCTAAAGCGCAATTACAAGGCGCTGGGCATCCGGGTGGTTCCGCATGCTGTCGCCCGGCATGGTGCCTACATCAGCAAAGGCGTGATCCTGATGCCATCCTATGTGAACATCGGTGCCTACGTAGACGAAGGCACGATGGTGGACACCTGGGCTACCGTAGGTAGCTGCGCGCAGATCGGGAAGAACGTTCACCTGAGCGGTGGCGTTGGAATTGGCGGCGTGCTGGAACCGGTGCAGGCTGCCCCGGTCATCATCGAAGACAATGCGTTCATTGGTTCACGGTGCATCATCGTGGAAGGTGTGCGGGTAGGGCGGGAGGCTGTATTGGGAGCGAATGTGGTGTTGACTGCATCCTCCAAAATTATCGACGTGACCGGTTTGCAGCCCAAAGAATACAAAGGCTATGTGCCGGAGCGTTCCGTGGTAATCCCTGGTACGATCCCGAAGCAATACCCGGCCGGAGTCTATCATGTTCCTTGTGCCCTGATTATAGGCCAGAGAAAAGAAAGTACGGATAAAAAGACTTCATTAAACGATGCGCTTCGGGAAAACCAGATTTCTGCCTAGGGCTGGCACGACCTTTGAACTCCTAGTCTGAATGGCTTAATTTTGATGTATGAAGTGGATGGTTGGTCTTGTTCTGGTGATAGGCTTTTCAGGTTTTGTGCTCATGCACAAGCAAAAGACCATTCCCGTGACAAAGAACATCAGCTATGGCACAGGCGAAGAGCTGGAGTACCGGGTAAACTTTGCATTTTTTACCGTGGGGAAGGCCATTACCCGTGTTGACAAGAAACTTCATGATGTCAATTCAAGGACCTGTTACAAGGTAGATGCCTACGGGGAAACCAGCGAATGGATTTCCATTGTTACCAAGGTGAATGATAACTGGGGTGCCTTTGTTGACACTACTTCTTTGGTTACACAACAGGCCTGGCGGAAGCTGAAGGAAGGCAAGTACCACCGCGATGAGGTTGTTAATTTTGACCAGAAGAACAACAAGGTCGAGGTAAAGGTGAAGAACAAGGACACCGGTGAATATGAGCCTCCCAGGTTGTACGATGTGCCGCCCAACGCCACTGACCTGGTGGGGGGATTTCTGTTTTTGAGAATTGTGGACTTCAGGAAGGTCGCCATTGGGGATACCATCACCATTTCGGGTTTCCTTGAAAATGCATCCTACAACCTCAAGGTCATTTATACGGGTAAGGAAGTGGTCAGTACGAAGATCGGAAAGATCCCCTGCATCAAGGTGCGGCCGATCATGCCCAAGAACTCACTCTTCGACGGTGAAAATTCCATCGCCGCCTGGATATCAGACGATCTCAACCGTATCCCGGTCAAGATGCAGGCCAAGATGTTTATCGGAAATACCGGGCTGGAGCTGGTCAGTTTCAGGGGCTTGAGAAATCAGCTGAAGATCGTTCAATAGTCCTTCTTTTACCGACCATCGACGCCAAATTTCTTATTGCAGATTTTGCCATTGGGAAGTTGTAATCCAATGCATCATGTCCTAGTTTTGGTTCTTCGAGACCTAACCATTTACCTAACCTTATTTTTATGTTAAAAGAATTCAAAGCCTTTGCCATGCGGGGTAACGTGATTGACCTCGCAGTAGGGGTTATTATCGGCGGCGCGTTCGGCAAGATCGTAAGTTCATTGATCGATCACGTGATTACACCCTTGTTGCTGAAACCAGCGCTCGATGCGGCGAATCTGACCCAGCTGGAAGACCTTACATTCATGGGAAGCGTGAAGTACGGAAGCTTCATTGCGTCGGTCATCAATTTCATCATGATTGCCTTTGTCTTGTTCATGATTATCAAAGCAGCGAATGCCGCTCAAAGAAAAGAACAAGCCAAACCGGCACCCCCCGCACCTCCCGCACCGGATGTTGTGCTGTTGACGGAGATCAGGGACTTGCTGAAGAAATAGTCGGAAGTAAAAATGAATTGACAGTCCCGGGGCCTTGCCTCGGGACTTTTTATTTACCGGCTTTCTTAAACCGGTCGGCAACATGCAGTTCCTTGCTGCCGGGGGTGTATTTGTAAAACCCGGCGCCTGACTTGATGCCCTTGTGGCCGGCCATGACCATGTTCACCAGCAAGGGGCAGGGGGCATACTTCGGGTTTCCAAAACCATGGTGTAGAACCGTGAGAATTGACAGGCAGATGTCCAGACCAATAAAATCGGCCAGTTGCAGCGGCCCCATTGGGTGGGCCATACCCAGTTTCATGACCGTGTCAATTTCTTCCACGCCAGCTACGCCTTCATACAGGGTGTGGATGGCTTCGTTGATCATCGGCATCAGGATCCGGTTGGCCACGAAGCCGGGGTAGTCGTTGACTTCCACGGGTATCTTGCCCAGTCGCTTTGCAAGGTCCATGATGGTTTGAGTTACAGCGTCGCTGGTGCCGTAGCCGCGGATCACCTCCACCAACTTCATCATCGGCACCGGGTTCATGAAGTGCATGCCGATTACTTTGTCCGGGCTCTTGGTGACCGAGGCAATCCGGGTGATGGAAATGGAAGAGGTATTCGATGCCAGGATGGCTTCCGGCTTTGTGTTCTCATCGATTTCCCTGAAGATCTTGAGTTTCAAGTCCACGTTTTCTGTGGCGGCTTCAATCACCAGGTCGGCACCTTTCACGCCTTCGGTAAGGAAAGTGGTGGTGGAAATGTTCGCCAGTGCCTGGTCTTTGGCTTCTTTCGTGAGGGTGCCTTTCTCCACCTGGCGTCCCAGGTTCTTTTCGATGGTGGCCAGCGCCTTCTTCAGGTAGTCTTCGGAGATATCAACCAGGCATACGGTATACCCGCTTTGCGCAAAAACGTGAGCGATTCCATTGCCCATGGTGCCGGAACCAATGACGGAGACATTTTTCATTTGCGGTAATTATTAGCTTTACAAAGATAGAATTCAAATGATGCCACGAAAGCCTGTAGAGAAAATATCATTCTTGTCGGAATCGAAAGTGAAGGCTTATCGTGTTTGGCTCCTGATCCTGTTGTCGATCCTGGCTGTATTTATTGGATGGGGTATCCACCAGATGATTTTCTTAGGTGGCCTTCCGGGCGGGGTATTTATTGGCGCCCTGGCGGGCATTAAGCTTTACGACATCTATAGAGGAATTAAGCCTGTTGAGTTTGACTGCGATTTCCTTTATGTCAAAGAGTCGGGCTATGAAGTCATCGTGCCGCTCGACAATATTAAATTCGTCGAGATAAGGAACGTGAGCGGAATTTACAAGGTGGCTTTCTTTGATGACATCCAGTCGGGCCGTGAAATATTCTTCAAGCCTTCCATGATTTATCCGCTCGATTTCAGCAAGCAGGATGCAAAGGTTAACATCCTTCGTTCTAATATCAGAAAGGCAAGGAGCCGCCTGAAGGAACCGCTTCCGAAAAATGCACTCATGAGTTAGTGCTACTCGACAGACACCAGTTGGGCGTACCCCATGGCATTGAACCGCACCACGAGCCTGTGAGGAAGGCTGTCAGGTTTTTCACACCCTGGCCCAGGGGTGATGAAGTAATGGAAGAACTTTTGATTTCTCTTGTACAGCTCATTCTGGTCGGGTTTTCCCAGCATGACGATGATGTTTGCCTCGCTGAGGCCTTTCAGTTTTGATGCCTCCTGCCTGAGTGACTGCTCCATGGCCTGTCGATCACCCGCACAGGCATTTTTGTCCTGCTTCCATTTTTCAATATCAATTCCATCGAGGGTGGGCAGGTCCTTTCCACAGGAGATAAACAGGAAGACTGCTGCCAGAAGACTAAGCCGGTATGACATGGGATGTGTTGCGTAAGGAATAGAACCAGGTGGCTGAAATGACAAGATACAAAGCAGCGACGATGGCAAAGGTGTTTGACCAATGAAAAGTGAAGGTAAGTACGATCAGGCCGACCGGGTATGCCACGATCCTGATCCATTCGGATATGACTACCCAGGATCTGTTTTCAAACAACACGCCGCAATTCACCACCACGATGGAAATAAGGACGGCTATGACTGCTTTTTCCATCATGGGAAATTTGGACTGATTGAACAGGAACAGGGCTGTTCCAAAAAGGCAGAGTGTGTACTGAAACAACACATAGTAGTTCAGTGCCATGGGTGCAGGCGTATTATACTTGTGATAGTGTTCGCGATCAACCTCAGGCGCCGGCCGGTAACCGCCCAGGTAGGAGGGCATCCAGCCCGGTTTCCTGACCATGTAGCGCAATTTGTCTTTCCACGATCGTATCTGCTTCATTTCGTGGGCCATCGTGGCATAGTGACTGAAATTCGCCCAGACGGCATTCCAGCTGTTGATGGGCCTGGTAATACCATAGGTAGGGCGTTCTTCCTCTTCCTGGAACGTGCCAAACATCTTGTCCCAGATGATTAGTGAGCCTGCGTGGTTCTTGTCGATGTACTTTGGATTGCGGCCGTGATGAACGCGGTGGTGTGAGGGTGTATTGAATAAGTATTCAAACCATCCCATCTTGTTAATGGTCTCAGTGTGAATCCAGAATTGATATAACGTATTCAGTGCTGACATCAGCACGAAGTCCGTCGTGGTGAATCCAAGTAACGCAACGGGGAGGCTGAAGGCAAAGGTCCAGACGACCTGGAAGCTGCTCTGCCGAAGGGCCACGGAAAGGTTGTATTCTTCGCTTTGGTGGTGTACCACATGCCCGCCCCAGAAGAGATTGATCTCGTGACTCATTCGGTGCGCCCAATAGTAGGTGAAATCCGTGAGCAGGAAAAGGGCTATCCAGTAGATCCAGGTCCGATCAAGGGCAAACAAGGCGAGGTTGGAGTAGACGACCTCGTATACGCCGATTGCCAGCACCCGCATGAACAACCCGGACAGTTGCGAAGTAATGCCGCAGCTCAGGTTGGCAATGCTGTCGGGGAGCCTGTACAGCTTCCTGTGGGAAAAGCGTTCAACCACCAACTCTACACCGATGAGGATGAAAAAAATCGGAATGGATAATACGATTGGATTCAGGTTCATGTTATACGGATTTGGGCCCGGCCGCAAGGCCCAAAATTAACCTAAATAATTCTTAACCATTGGATTGTCTCGCGCGGTTACGCCTATAATATTTCACCGCCCGGAGGCCATAAAACGCCTTCCGGCATCGTTATTGTACTAACTTGCGCGGTATTGAATTATCCATATGATCGTAAAAATATTCAAGGGAGTCTGGTTCTTTTCTTTGCTGGCAGCCGTTGCTGTCCTGATGTATATTTATGCTTCACTGCCCGAGAGCATTGAGGTTGGTGGAGGTGTCGTGTTGTCGCGAAGTGCTGTATTTTACATTGCCCTGGCGTTGCTCACTGCCTTTAATGCATCTGTCTTTGCAGTCTCCAGGCTCTCATCCGGTTCTCCCGCATTTTTCCTGGTCTGGTTCTACGGACTGATCATCTTCCTCCACCTGCTCATCATTGTTACCCTGGAGTTTCTGAACCTGTACAACGGCTCGGAGAAGTTCAGGTATGAGAGCATCGGGTTTATTATTTATGGGAGCATCTCCCTCGTTGTATTGTGGGCATCGCTTTGGCCTCTTTATTCCATATTCCAAAAACTGGGCTCCAGAAATCCGGCGCCCCATCCTTGAAAGCCCCCTGATGGAGCGGCACAACTTCAATACAACCCTGCAGACCCTGCACATCAAGAACATGGTGAGCGGAAGTTGCATCCGGATTATCAGGGAGTCTCTCCAGCGGACCGGTTTCATTGAAGTAACCCGCATCGAACTCGGTGAGGCCGATGTCCGGTTTGACCCCAACATCATCAGCCTGGAGTTCATTGACCAGCTCCTGAAGAAGGACGGATTTGAACTGATCCAGGACAATACCAGGAGGCTGGTTGAGAAGATCAAGACGGCGGTCATACAGCTCGTTTTTTATGGGAGCAATACCAACTCCCTGATTCGCAACTCTGATTACCTGAGTGAAAGGCTCGGCCATCCCTATCCTTATTTGAGCAAGCTATTTTCCGAACGGACAGGCACTACCCTGGAGAAGTATGTTATCCTGATCAAGGTGGAGAAAATCAAGGAATTAATCAGCTATGAAGAACTGACCCTCAGTGAGATAGCCTTTCAAATGGGCTACAGCAGCGTGCAATACCTGAGCAACCAGTTCAAGCAGGTTACCGGCCTGACCGTCAGTGAGTATAAGAGTCAATTCAATGAAAGAAAGCCACTGTCAAAGCTGCTGGACTGAAATCTTGTAACATTTCGACCAAATTCTACAACGGTTTGTTATGGCTCCACGGTGTAGATTTACGTGAAATAGGAATGAACGGCAGTCGTTCTGTAAAAGCATCAAGAAATAACCTATCGCTGCTATGAAAATCAATAAGAACATTGCTCTCAGTGATTCAGGGTTTGTCTTTAATCCAGGCACAGGCGATTCCTTTTCCACCAATCCGATTGGGCTGGAGATTATCAAACTCCTGAAAGAAGGCAAGGGTATCACTGAAATCAAAATGCATCTCCTGAAGGAGTATGCCATTGACGAGACCACGCTGGAAAAGGACTACTATGATTTTGAAAGCATGCTGGGCAAGCTCAAACTAACGGAAGGTGAATGAAGAAGCGCAAACTACACATCGCCATCACCGGGCTCAATGCCATCGACAGTCCTGGACCCGGCATACCGGTAATCCGTGCACTGCGTGACAGCGTTGACTTTGAAGTCAGGATTATCGGGTTATCCTATGAAACCCTGGAGCCGGGATTGTATATGCACGACCTGGTAGACAAGTCATACCAGATTCCCATGCCTTCCGCCGGCGCTTCCGTTGTCATGGACAGGCTGAAATACATTCATAAGAAGGAAGCACTGGATTTAATCATTCCCAATTTTGACGCGGAGCTTCCCACCTTCATCAGGCTGGGAAAGGACCTGCACAAGATGGGGATCAAGACCTTCCTGCCCACTACCGAGCAGTTTGAAGCCCGTCACAAAGTAAACCTGGTGGAATTCGGCAAGAAGCACAAGATCAAGGTGCCTTTCAGTAAAATGATCTTCAGCTTGAATGAAGTGGCGGAAATACGAGATGATTTTTCTTATCCGGTGGTCGTCAAAGGTAAATTCTATGATGCCACCATCGCCTATTCTGCCGACCAGGTGATTAACGCCTACAATAAGATCAGCGCCAAGTGGGGTCTGCCGGTTATCATCCAGGAATATATATTTGGTTCAGAGGTTAACGTAACAGCCCTTGGCGACGGCAATGGCGGGACGGTGGGAGCGGTGGCTATGCGAAAGACCTACATCACGGACAAGGGAAAGGCATGGGCGGGTATATCCATCGACGACAAGAAACTCATGGCCATGACCAGGAAGCTGATTAAATCAACCAAATGGCGCGGTGGTTTGGAGTTGGAGATCATCCGGACCTCAGAGGATGATTACTACCTGCTGGAGATCAATCCTCGCTTTCCAGCCTGGGTGTACCTGGCGGTGGGCTGTGGCCAAAACCACCCTGAGGCCCTCGTTAAACTTGCGATGGGCAAGAAAGTCAAAGCATTCACCAAATATGAAGTTGGCAAAATGTTCGTACGGTATTCGTACGATATGATTGTAAACCTGAGTGAATTCGAGAAAATATCCACCCTTGGAGAATTGTAATGCTGCCATGAAAAAGAAACCCTACGAACGTCCAATTATTCAGCGCCTCAATGTGGGCATCATGAATAAATTTGGAACCAAGACCGAATACGCACCTGTTACCCATGTCGACGGCGTAGCAGTGAAGGATCTGCTGACGAAATACGGTTCACCGTTATTTGTCATATCTGAAAAGACCATACGACAGACACTCAAAGATGCAAACCGCGCGTTCAAGACTCGCTATCCCAAGGTGCAGTTCGCCTGGTCGTACAAGACTAATTACGTAAATGCGGTGTGCAACGTGTTTCACCAGGAAGGTTCCTGGGCAGAGGTCGTGTCTGGCTTTGAATACCAGAAGGCGCTGCAGAACGGTGTTCCCGGAAACAAGATTATTTTCAATGGGCCTGACAAGTCACTCGAAGAACTGAAGCTGGCCATCGACAACAACTCCCTCATACACATCGACCACCTGGATGAATTGTACCTGATCAAGGAACTGGCTGCGAAAAGCAAAAGAAAGCCAAGGGTGGCCATCCGCGTGAACATGGACACCGGTGTGTACCCGATCTGGGACCGGTTTGGCTTCAACTATGAAAACGGTCAGGCCTGGGATGCCATCAACAAGATCATCCTCAACGACCAGATGGACCTGGTAGGCCTCCATTGCCACATTGGCACCTTCATGCTGGCACCCAGCGCTTATGGTGTGGCGGCAACGAAGCTGAGCGACCTCGCCCTCAACATCAAAAAGAAGTTTAAGAAGACCATTCAATACATTGACATGGGCGGAGGTTTTGCCTCACGCAATACACTCAAGGGATCCTACCTGCAGGGCATGGACTTGTCCCCTGGCTTTGATCCTTTTGCTGAAGCCATCACCACCTCCATCCTCATTGCGGGCTTCGCTCAGGATGACCTGCCGATGCTGATCCTGGAAACCGGAAGGGCCCTGATCGACGAGGCCGGATACCTACTGGGGACTGTGATCTCCAACAAGAGGCTGTCCGATGGCCGCAGGGCCACCATCCTGGACTTTGGCGTGAATGTTCTATTTACCTCGTTCTGGTACGATCACAAGGTCAGCCCGGCGCAGGAATTCAGTCAGTACACCGAAGATGCGGTATTGTATGGTCCGCTTTGTATGAACATTGACGTGATCAGGGAAAGCATTACCCTGCCGCCGCTTAAACGCGATGATCAGGTGGTCGTGCACGCTGTGGGGGCCTACAACATGACGCAGTGGATGCAGTTTATTTCCCTTAGGCCAGCCATCGTTATGATCGACAAAACCGGGAAGCCGCACGTGATCCGGAAACGGGAGACGCTGAAAAGCATCGAGCAGGAGGAAGTTTTGCCGGCCTACCTGAAGGACTTCAAGCTATAGCAGGTCATGGGAGGACTACCGGAAGCTATTCGCTTTTATCGAGACAGTATCCTGAAGACTTATGGTCAGGTGTTCTTTTCCGACCATACTGGGTTCAGTGCCGTGCTGCTGTTAGTCTCATTCCTGAACCCCTATGCCGGATTCAGCGGGTTGATCGCCGTGATCAGTACCATTGTCATAGCCAATGGACTGGGCCTGAACCGATCCATCACCCGAACAGGCCTTTACAATTACAATGCCCTCATGCTTGGCCTGGTGATGGGCATCTACTTTGAGTTCAGCCTGGCCTACTTTGCCGTTTTAGTGCTTGGTGTTTTCGTGACGTTGCTGCTGACACTCTGGATGGCGGTCAGGGGCGCTGCCAACAGAATTCCTTTCCTGAGTTTGCCCTTTATCCTCGGCGTATGGATCGTGCTGCTCAGTGCCCGAAGCCTTGAGGCCATCAACCTGAGCGAACGCGGCATTTATGAAATCAACGAACTGTGGAGTTTCGGCGGCCCTGTACTGGTTGATTTTTACAACCAGGTAAATGCCTGGCAGGTGCCCCTTGCTTTTGATGTTTACCTGAAATCCCTGAGTGCCATCATTTTTCAATTCAACATCATCGCGGGCCTCATCATCGCCATCGGCCTGCTCATTTATTCCAGGATTGCCTTCACATTGTCCCTGATTGGATTCTACAGCGGATACCTGTTCTACTATTTTGTTCAGGGTAATATTTCAGAACTGCAGGACAGCTATGTCGGCTTCAACTTCATTCTCACAGCCCTGGGGCTGGGCGGATTTTTTGTTGTGCCTTCTCTCCGGTCATACCTCCTGGTGGTGCTCACGACGCCGCTGGTAGGCCTGCTGATGAGTTCAATGGGCCTGCTGCTCCAGGCATACCAGCTGCCATTGTATTCCTTGCCGTTTTCACTCATCGTGATTGGCGTGGTCTTCATGCTGAATAACCGGTATGAGCCCAGGGGATTGCCACTGGTAGCCTTTCAGCAATTCAGCCCGGAGAAGAACCTGTATTCATTCTGGAATCACATGGAGCGGTTCAGCAATGATACGTACTATCATTTACACCTTCCGTTTTTTGGAGAATGGCGCACATCGCAAGGCCATTCCGGAGGGATCACACACAAGGATGACTACCGCTTTGCCTGGGACTTTGACATCGTGGATGAAACAGGCAGAACTTACCGGGAGCCGGGCAAAGTCACTTCCGATTTCTATTGCTTTGCATTGCCTGTGCTGGCCCCGGCCTCAGGCTATGTGGCTACCATCATCGATGACGTGGAGGACAATGCGATTGGCGATGTTAACATTTCGGAAAACTGGGGCAACAGCATCGTGATCAAACACGGTGAATACCTGTTTACCAAAATCAGTCACATCAAGAAGGGTAGCTTCAAAGTCAAGGCGGGAGATTATGTGCTCAAAGGTGATGCCATTGCCCTTTGCGGGAACTCAGGCCGGTCGCCGGAGCCCCACATCCATTTCCAGGTCCAGGCAGCTCCCCATGTTGGCGCCAAGACCATTGCCTATCCGATCAGCTATTACCTGTCGAAGGAGAAGGACGGCCTTGCTTTTCATGCTTTTGAAGTACCTACCGAAGGTCAAATCATCTCACGGCCTGCGCCCGCTAAATTATTGAAGGATGCGTTTCATTTCATTCCCGGACTGAAGATGAAATTTAAGGTAGAGAAAGGCGGCGGAAGCGAGGTGGTGGAGTGGGAGGTATTTGTCGATTCATACAACCTGCCGTACATCTATTGCCACACAACCGGGTCCATGGCGTACTTTGTCAACAATGAGACCCTTCATTATTTCACCAGCTTCTTCGGCGACAGGGATTCATTGCTCTACCATTTTTACCTCGGCACCTATAAAGTGCTGCTCTCCTGTTACTCCGGACTCACCCTGCGTGATGCATTTCCGGTCGAAGGGTTTTACGGTGGACCTGCCAAGTACATCCAGGATTTCATAGCGCCGTTTTACCGGTACCTCGAAGCTGATTATGAAGCTGCTATGGTGGATTCAGATGACATGGCTCACCCGTCCAGGTTAACCTTTCAATCATCGGCAACGGCAAGAATAGGCACCCGGGTCAGGCGCAGGATAGATTTTACAATGCGCCTGGAGAACAATAATATCACTGGTTTCAAATTTACGGAAGACGCTGTATGCATCGAAGCAAAATTGTTCTCCTGATCATCGCCGTGGCCCTGGGCGGTAAACTGCGGGCCCAGGAACCCATCAACTCAATTTCCGTTGAGGCGAAGGGCTACCAGCTGTACCAGGACAAGAATTGGGATGAACTGATTTCATTCAGCAACCAGGCGCTGGGCGACGGCTACGACTATTTCTACCTGCGTGTCCGGCTTGGTGTTGCTTACTTTGAAAATAAGCAGTTCAGAATCGCGGCAATGCATTTGCAAAAAGCACTTGACCTTAATTCGTCCGATGAATTTACCCAGGAGTACCTGTACTACGCGATGATGAGCTCAGACCGCTACGATGAAGCCAGGCGATTGAGCAAGATATTTGGGCCGGACCTGGCAAAGAAATTGAATGTGGCCAACTGGTCTCCCGTTGACTTTGCGTATGGAGAAGGCGGAGCCAAAATCAGCAGCCGGAGTGACTTATTCAACCCGGCCCTGTATAGTCAGGTTGGCCTGAAACACTCCATCGGCAATCGTTTTTCAGTCCTGCATGCCGGTACCTTCTATTACCAATCTGAAAAAAGGGGAACGATATCCCAGCTGCAGTACTTTATCCAACCAAGCATCCCGCTGGGCAACCAATGGACCCTGACGCCGTCGTTACACATTGTAGGACTGACCTTCAAAAAGAATGGAGGCTTGCTTAAATCTACCGACCTGATAGGTTCCCTGAGCATCACCAAGGCATGGTCACATGCTGAGATCTCAGTAGGAGGAACAGTATCCGATGTACTGACCTCGCTGCAGTACATCCAGCAGTCGGGCGTGACATGCTATCCTTTCGGGAAGCCCAACTTCTCTTTTGGTGCAATCACCTACATCCACAGCGAGGATAATTTCAAATCCTCAACCCTGGCCGCAAGTCCCTTCATTTACTGGCGTCCGTCAGGCAACTTCAGGCTGTATGCCAGTTATTTTGTCAACAAGAATGAAAACGTGGTAGAGATGAATGGCTACCTGGTCAACAACTCGCCGGACCTGACGCTGTCCCGGTGGTCGACCACGGCATCATTCTCCATCGGCCGGTCATGGGATTTGTACGGCACCTACCAGTTTGAAAATAAACAGCAATCAGGCACTATCAATTATTCGTACAACAACTTCTATTTCGGTATTAAATTCAAACCACAATGAAAACCAAGATATTCCTCTTGTTACTTCTGTTCGTTATTACGTCCGGTTCCCTGTATGCACAGGATCGCGTAACGCCGGCCTTTGCGAAGAGCATTGAACTTGAATACAAAGGGGAGTATGTCAGGGCTGTTGCTTCCCTGAAGGAGGTTTACGATGAGAAGTCCTACGAGATCAATCTCAGGCTGGGCTGGCTGTCGTATGAGGCGGCCCAGTACGTGGAATCTGCAGCCTACTACGAGAAGGCGATGAACCTCATGCCATATTCCATTGAGGCAAAGCTGGGCTATGTCTACCCGGCGTCATCCCTGGGCAACTGGGACAAGGTGGTTGGACAGTATAAGAAGATTCTGGCCATTGACCCCCAGAATACCCTCGTGAACTACCGGATGGGGCTGATCGAATACAACAACAAACGCTACGCCTCTGCCTACAAATTTTTCGAGAAGGTGGTTAACCTGTACCCGTTCGGCTATGACGCCTTGCTCATGTTTGCCTGGACCAATTTCCAGATGGGGAAATCGCGTGAAGCCAAAGTGCTATTTGGCAAGGTCCTGCTGACATCACCCGAAGATGCCTCTGCCAAAGAGGGACTCAGCCTGATCAAGTGATTGATTTTTCAGTAAATCAACCATTCCGTTGCATCGAAGTAATGGAACTGGATATCAGTGACTTATGCAGCCGCACTTCATAAATCTTTGTAGTTGAAGATTTTGGCCAACGCCTTGAAGTCACGCCAAAAATCGCGTTATTAGTTAAGTATTTTTTGAACGAGTAATCACGAACCGGTTTTTTATGTCCCGGTTTTGATTTCTTTTGTGGCGAATTTTTTTAACTGCTAATTAACGAGAAGCCGAGGGCTCCCAAACTGCATGGCTAAGGAATCAATGGAATACAACGAAGCGAGCATCCGGTCGCTGGACTGGCGTGAGCATATCCGGATGAGACCGGGAATGTACATCGGAAAGTTGGGTGATGGAACGTCAAAGGACGACGGCATTTATGTGTTGGTCAAAGAGGTTATAGACAATTGCATTGACGAGCATATGATGGGCTATGGCAAGTCCATAGACGTCAAAATAACAGATCAAAAGGTAGTAGTCAGGGACTACGGCAGGGGCATCCCGCTGGGCAAGGTGGTGGACGTCGTGTCCAAGATCAATACCGGTGCGAAATATGACTCTGGCGCCTTCCAGAAATCGGTCGGTCTGAATGGGGTGGGTACCAAGGCTGTCAATGCGCTGTCCAGCTATTTCAAGGTTCAGGCTTTTCGCGATGGTCAGACCAAACTCGCTGAATTCAAGAAAGGTGTTATTACGAACGACCCCAAGGCAGGGAAGAGTGCTGACCGCAATGGGACACTGGTGGAATTTGAACCCGATGGGTCCATGTTCAAAAGCTATCACTTCATCCCGGAATACCTGGACGACCTGATGTGGAACTACGCGTTTCTCAACGCAGGCCTGACCATCAACTACAACGGAAGGAAATTCTATTCGAAAGACGGTCTTCTCGACCTGCTGAAACAGAAAGCAGACCAGGAAGACATGCGGTATCCCATCATCCATTTCAAGGGGGAGGATATTGAGGTGGCACTGACACACGGTACACAGTACGGTGAAGAGTATTACTCATTTGTCAACGGCCAAAACACCACCCAGGGCGGTACACACCTGGCCGCCTTCCGGGAAGGCCTGGTAAGGGGCGTACGCGACTTCTTCAAGAAGGACTACGACGCATCCGACATCCGGGCCAGCATCGTGGCTGCCGTGGCTGTGCGGGTCCAGGAACCGGTCTTTGAGTCACAGACCAAAACCAAACTGGGATCAATCAACATGGCGCCTGACGGTGTGTCTGTGAAGGGCTTCGTCGGGGATTTCGTCGCCAAGGAACTTGAGATCTACCTGAACAAGAACCCGAAGACAGCCGAAGAGATGCAGAAACGCATCCTGCAGTCTGAGCGGGAAAGAAAGGAAATTGCAGGGATCAAAAAACTAGCCAATGAACGGGCCAAGAAAGCAAACCTCCATAACAAAAAGCTCCGCGACTGCCGTTTTCATTTTGATGACGAAAAAGGGGTGAAGGGTGCCGAGACGGTCATCTTCATCACGGAAGGAGATTCCGCCAGCGGCTCCATCACCAAATCACGCAACGTGGAGACACAGGCTGTATTTAGCCTCAGGGGTAAGCCCCTCAACTGCTTCGGTCTGACCAAAAAGGTAGTGTATGAAAATGAGGAGTTTAACCTCCTGCAGCATGCACTGAATATCGAAGACGGCATGGACGGACTGCGTTACAACAAGGTCATCGTGGCCACGGATGCCGACGTGGATGGCATGCACATCCGCCTGCTGCTGATGACCTTCTTCCTTCAGTTTTTCCCTGACCTGGTGAAAGCCGGGCACGTTTATATCCTGGAGACCCCGCTGTTCCGGGTTCGGAACAAGAAGGAGACCATCTACTGCTACAGCGAAGAGGAGAAACAGAACGCTGTCAGCAAGCTGGGCAACAAGCCGGAGATTACGCGGTTCAAGGGCCTTGGAGAGATATCACCGGAGGAATTTGGCACATTCATCGGGGACAACATCCGCCTGCAGCCGGTGCGGATCGACAAGGAGAAGCACATCATCAAGACCCTGGAATTTTACATGGGCAAGAACACCCCTGACCGCCAGGATTTTATTATTGAAAACCTTCGGATTGAATTGGACCAGGTGAAGGAGGAAGAAATCAAGGAAGAGATTGAAGCATAAAGGTAGACGCGTACGAGTATGAGCAAGAAGAAAGCCAGGAAGAAGACAAAAGAAGGGGATGAGGATGTCGTTCACGAACTGATCTCCATTGACGGACTATATGAGGATTGGTTCCTGGACTATGCCTCGTATGTGATTTTGGAAAGGGCGGTGCCCCGCATTGAAGACGGCCTTAAACCGGTTCAGCGCAGGATTGCCCATTCCATCAAGGAAATGGACGACGGCCGGTTCAACAAGGTGGCCAACGTTATTGGAAATACCATGCAGTATCACCCCCACGGGGATGCTGCCATTGGAGAGGCGATTGTAAACATCGGGCAAAAAGACCTGCTCCTGGATACCCAGGGAAACTGGGGTGATGTCCGTACCGGCGACGGTGCCGCAGCGCCCCGCTACATTGAGACCAGGCCTTCAAAATTCGCCCTCGATGTGGTCTATAACCACCAGACCACCGAGTGGCAGCTGTCTTACGACGGCCGCAAGAAGGAACCCGTAACCCTGCCGGTGAAGTTCCCTTTGCTGCTCGCCCAGGGCGTGGAAGGTATCGCCGTCGGATTGTCAACCAAGATACTGCCCCATAACTTCTGCGAGTTGATCAAGGCCTCCATCGAAGTACTGAAGGGCAAAAACCCAAAGATTTACCCCGACTTCCTCACCGGCGGCATCGCCGACTTTTCCGAGTACGACCTGGGCTTCCGTGGAGGTAAAATCAAGGTTAGGGCCAAGATCGAGATGATCGATAAAAAGACCTTGGCTATCAAGGAGATACCTTTCGGGACCACGACCACTTCTTTGATGGAGTCCATTGTTAAGGCCAGTGAAAAGGGAAAGATCAAGGTCAAGCAGGTCGTCGACAATACGGCCAGGGATGTGGAGATCATGATCCACCTTCAACCAGGACTATCCCCTGAGATCGCCATCGATGCCCTCTATGCCTTTACTGATTGTGAAGTGTCAATTTCTCCCAATGCCTGCGTGATTGTCAAAGACAAGCCGCAGTTCATGAAGGTGAACGATATCCTGAAATACAACACGGACCATACTGTAAAGCTTCTCAAGCAGGAACTGGAAATCCGGAAGGGTGAACTGATGGAAAAGATACTGTTCAGTTCGCTCGAAAAGATATTCATTGAAAAGCGGATCTACCGTGACATTGAAGAGTGCGAGACTTTTGAGCTGGTGATCAGCACCACGGACAAGGGCCTCAAACCCTACAAGAAAATGTTCTACCGTGAGATTACCAGAGACGATATCCTGCGGCTGCTGGAGATACGGATCAAGCGAATTTCAAAGTACGATTCGTTCAAGGCAGACGAACTCCTCAAGGACCTGGAAAAGGAACTCAAGGAGACCATTCACCACCTGAAGCACCTCACGGAATACGCCATTTCCTATTACCAGAACCTGCTGGATAAGTACGGAAAGGGAAGGGAGCGGAAGACCGAAATCAGGAGCTTCCAGTCCGTCACCGCCACCGAGGTGATTGCCAATAACCAGAAGCTGTATGTCAACGCGGATGACGGCTTTATCGGCTGGGGATTGAAGAAGGATGAGGCTACAAAGTTCATTTGTGACTGCTCGGAGCTGGATGACATCATCGCCATCCGGAAGGACGGAAAGGCTGTTGTAAGGCGGATTTCAGAGAAAGTTTTCATGGGTAAAGATATTTTGCACGTCGGTGTCTGGAAAAAGGGCGACGAAAGGATGGTCTACAACATGATCTACAGCGACGGCAAGAGCGGCAAGGCTTTCGCCAAGCGTTTTGCCATGCCGGCCATCATCCGTGACAAGGAATATGCCCTCGACCAGGACAACCCCAACAGCAAGGTCCAGTACCTCAGTGCCAACCCCAATGGCGAGGCTGAAGTGGTCGAGGTGAAGCTTAGCCAGTCCAGCACGGCACGCAAAAAGATATTCGAGTTTGACTTTTCAGAACTGGAAATCAAGGGCCGGGGGGCAAGGGGAAATACCATTACGAAATACCCCGTCCGCAAGGTTGATTTCAAGGAGGCCAAGGGCTCTACGCTCAGCGGACTCGACCTTTGGTTCGATGAGTCGTCCGGCAGGCTGAACAAGGACAAAAGAGGCAAACACATCGGCAAGTTTGACGGCGACGATCAGGTGCTCGCCATTACCAAAGGCGGCGCATACAAGATAACCTCTTACGATCTGAGCAACCGGTTTGAACCGGAGAAAACCATCCTGGTGGAGAAATTCAATCCCAAGAAGGCGATCTCGGCTGTGTATGTCGACGGGGAAAGCAAACAGTACTTTGTAAAGCGTTTCAAGATTGAGACCAATTCCCTGGACAAGGAATTTGGATTCATCTCCGAAGGCATTGGCTCACGCCTGGAATTTGTAACTACCTCAGATACGCCTGAGGTGGAAGTTGAAGTGGTCAAAGGTAAAGGCAAGGATAAAGAAACAGAAGTCGTTAACCTGGAAGACATCATCGATGTGAAGGGCTGGAAGGCCATGGGCAACCGGCTTTCACAGCACAAGGTCACAAAGGTCAGGCCGGTGGAAGACCCGGAAGACTCCGGGCTCGAAGAGGGGGACGACGAAAATGAACTAGTCGATTCTGATCAGGCGACCGAAACCGGAAAGGGTTCTCGATCGTCAAAAAAAAAAGAGGAAGAGAAAAACGACCAGCCCCCAAAAGCAGCAAAAGAGCAAGCCAAAAGCCCGGAAAAAGGTCCGCAAAAGGTAAGGGTGGAGCAGGCAAGCCTGTTCGGGGAGCCAAGCGCTCCAAAGGCCGCCGTTAAGAAGCCAGAAGCATCCAGGAGGGTACCTTCGGCCATCAAGTCAAAGGATAAAGCGGGGAAACCAACTGTTTTCACCGCAGGACAGACGATTGAATTGGAGTTATGAGTCGAATGTGCATGTTGATAGCCCTGTCCATGATGTCATGGTCAGGTTTTACCCAGTCGAAGGAGATTACGGCGCAGGGCAAAGTGACGGATGCCATCACCAGGAAGGGGATCAAAGCCAAAATCTTCTACAAGAGTTACCCTACGGGCAGTATCACGGGCCGGTTCAATGACAGTACCTTCTCTTTCCCCATTTTCGGATCATCCAAGTACCAGATTACCGCCGAAGCCGAAGGGTACATCACCGGCACAGCCCTGGTGGACCCCAAAGACATTGACACCAATAACCAGGTGATCAGGGACATACCCATGACCCGCAAAGGAGAAACCATCAGGCTTGATCGCCTCATTTTTGAGCAGGGAAAGGCCGTAATCAACCCCAATTCCTTCGCCAGCCTCGACGAACTCGTCGCCATGATGAAGGATAATGCAGGACTGGTGATTCAGCTGGAAGGGCATACTGACAACCAGGGCAATGCCAAGGCAAACATGAAACTGTCACAGGACCGCGTGGAGAATGTGAAGAAATACCTGGCGTCCAAGGGCATCGCCAGGGACAGGATCAAGACCAAGGCCTTCGGAGGCACCAAGCCGCTCCTTAATGCCAACACCCCCGATGCAAGAGCCCTCAACCGACGGGTGGAGATGCGTATTTTAAAGGACTAGTAAACAATGTATTAAGCGTCCTACACCTTGGAGGTGTAGGACACTACACCCTACTTCGGTTGTGGTAATTTCTGTTTGTCCGGCCCCGCATTTTTCACCTTTCCGGTCACGTCCAATTCAACTATTTCATACCCCAGTTTCTGCAGTCCCGGCATGATCTTCTCCTTGTCACCCACCAGCAGGATATTCATCTTGTCCGTTTTTGCCCACTTGGCAGCGCTCTTGTTCAATTCGGCTTTGCTGATGCCCGCCAGGATCTTGTTTTGCTGGTCGACATAGTCTGCTGGCAGGTTGTATTCCTGAATGCGGCGAATGAAGCCGGCCTTCTGAAAGCCCGTCTCATACCGCAGGGCATCAATCTGACCCAGTGCACTCTTCATGAACCGGATTTCCTCGTCCGTGGTGCCGGACTTGGCGTAGTTGCTCAATTCCTTCATGACCTCGATGAGTGCGCTGTCTGTCGCGTTCGCCCGTATTCCGGAACTGAAAGAGAAAGTGCCCGAGTACTTGTCACCCGTGAATCCGGTGCGCGCGCCGTAAGTCCATCCCTTGTCCTCGCGTAGGTTCAGGTTCACGCGGCTGTTGAATGCTCCGCCCAATGGGTAGTTCATCAGTCCGGCGCGGTAGTACTCGCCCGTTGCATCGTATTTCATCCCGGTAACATAACCCACGCGGAATTCTGTCTGCGCTGCTTTAGGCACATCAATCAGGAAGATGCGTGTCTTGTCGATGGCCGGAGCGCCGGATACCGCCGGTATTTTCACATCCTTGGCGGGAAGTTTGTTCAGGAAAGCCAGCTTAGGCATGATCTCCTCCTGCGACACGTCACCAACGGCCACGGCGCGTGCGCCGCGCGATGTGAAAGAGTTGGCGTAGTACCCTTCGATATCGGCAACGGTCATATTCCTGACGGTGTATTCCGTTCCCACATCAGGCATGCCAAGGATATTGCCCCTTCCATAGTTGACCTTGGAGAACACATCCGAAGCAATGGTCGCCGGTTGTGATTTACGCTGCTTGAATCCTTCCAGGGTTTGCTTCTGGATGCGGCTGAAAGCTTCCGGTGTAAACTTAGGGTTAAGCATGCGCTCTTCCACGAGTTGCAGGGTCTTGTCCAGGTTCTTCCTGAGTGTCTGGACATTGATGTTGATGGCGTCCAGGTCGCTGCTCACGCTGACTGAGCTGCCGAGTTTCTGCAACTCAAATTGCATTTGTTCGGCCGTGAAATTCTTCGTGTCCTCATTCATCATGGCGGCAAACATCCTGGCCAGTCCGACCTTGGAAGTATCCTGCGCCTGGAGTAAGTGCCCGCCGGGAATGGTGATGCTCATGGTGACAATCGGAAGTTCTTTGGTCTCCGTTCCGATCACCTTGATGCCGTTGTCCAGATCCTTCTTCCAGAAGGCAGGAACCTTCACCACCGGGTTAGGTCCGTTGCCGGGGAGCTTTGCCCGTTCAAAAGAATCTTTGGGCTTTGAGTAGGTGAGACCCGCATAGCCGTAGTCAGGTGCTTTATAGTTTGAAGTGTTCACGGTGTAGTTGGCCGGTGCGGCAACGTTGCTTTCCTGTGTCTTGGTGACAATGCTGAGGATCACCGCCGGCTTGCCTTTGATGTATTGGTTAAAGACCCGCATGACGTCCTGTTTGGTCACCTGGGTATAGGCTTTCAGTTCACTTCCAATCATGTTGGCATTCGCCGTAAAGGTCTGATACTGTGCAAGCTGCCGTACTTTTCCGGCCACACTTTGCAGCTGGTTGATCAGGTCTGCTTCTTGTGAACCGGTGAAGCGCGCGATGTCGTCATCGGTCACACCCCTGGTTTCAAAAGCCTTGACGGCATCATCCAGCAGTTTGCGTGAATCCGTCAGTGAAACGCCGGGAGTCGGGGTGATGCTGAGCCTGAATTCACCGGACAGCTCACTCGTCTGGTTAAAGGCAGAAGCATTCAAGGCCTTTTGGTTCTTAACGATTTCCTGGTAGAAGACTGAGTTCTTTCCCTGGCCAAGAATTTCGGCCAGTGCGTCCAGTGCCGCCTCATCCGGATGATAGGCTGGCACGGCCGGGAATGTGATTGACAACTGGGGCAGCCGGGCATAGTTGTCAACGAGCGTTACAAAACGGTCGGCTTCCAGAACAGGGGCGGGCATGGTAATGTCCTTCACTTCCGGTCCCCACGGGATTGTACCAAAATACTTCTCGGTAAGCTTAACGACTTCCTGGGTCTTGATGTCGCCGCCCACGGTGAGCGTGGCATTATTGGGGCCGTACCAGCGGAGAAAGAAATTCTTGAGGTCATTGACATTGACGCGGTTCAGATCTTCGATGTATCCAATCGTAAGCCAGGAGTAGGGGTGGCCATAGGGATAGAGGCTTTTTGAAGTAACCTCGCCTGCCAGTCCATACGGACGGTTGTCATAGTTCTGGCCCCTTTCGTTCTTGACGGTTTCACGCTGCACCTCAAATTTCTTCTGTGTCACAGCGTCAAGGAGGAATCCCATGCGGTCCGCTTCCAGCCACAGCATTTTCTCCAGCTGGTTGTTCGGAACCGTCTCGAAGTAATTGGTGCGGTCACGGTTGGTGGAGCCGTTCAGGGTTCCACCCGACTCCGTGACAATCTTGAAGTGCTGCTCATCACCCACGTTGTCACTTCCCTGGAACATCATGTGTTCAAAGAAGTGCGCGAAGCCCGATTTTCCGATTTCCTCCCTGGCGGAACCAACATGATAGGTGATGTCGACATGCACCACCGGATCGCTGTGGTCCTCGTGCACAATCAGGGTTAAGCCGTTGGGCAACACATACTTTTCATAAGGTATGGCAATGTCGTTACCTGACGCGGTGACTTTTTCAACAAGTTTGGTCTGTGCATTTCCAATAAAG